>JAWLHQ010000034.1:0-3341 GCA_041690215.1 Rhodothermales bacterium | reverse complement strand
CATGCTGAAGGTTCGGACGCGGAATACGACGACGCTGGAGGCGCTGCTATCGCGGATTCAGGGCTGGCCGAAAGTTCGTGGCACCTCCACCTCCATCGTTTTGAGCACCTTCAAAGAAACACGCGAGCTCCCCGTCGGCCCTATGGAACTCGCTAGCTACGAAACAGCGGCTGTGTAGTGGCTGGCAGTGAAGGCTGTCAGCACGCGGCAGGACATACGTTGGGAAGAACATAACGCTGACAGCTGAAGGTTGGCTGTCGATAGCCTCAAACAACAATGGTAAACACAAAGGTAGACCCTCTGATTCTCTCGGCGACCAAGTACACGAGCAACGGGAACGGTAAGGCTACGCCTGCGCCGATGGACATTGAGAAGATTTTCGGAGAGAACACGTTCGGCCTGGAGCAGATGAAGTCCCGTCTGCCCAAGACGGCGTACCGGAGCCTTCTCGCCACGATTGAGAACGGCCAGCCGCTGGATCCCAGCGTAGCCGACGCGGTCGCGCTGGCCATGAAAGAGTGGGCCTGGGAGCGGGGCGTTACCCACTACACCCACTGGTTCCAGCCGCTTACCGGGCAGACCGCCGAGAAGCACGACAGCTTCATCACACCGAACCGGGGTGGCGGCGCCATCGCTGAGTTCTCCGGAAAGGACCTCATCCAGGGCGAGCCGGATGCCTCCAGCTTCCCGAACGGCGGCCTTCGCGCCACGTTCGAAGCCCGCGGCTACACGGCGTGGGACCCGACCTCCCCGGCGTTCATCATCGAGACTGAAAAGGGCTCCTACCTTTCCATCCCGACAGCGTTCGCGTCCTGGACGGGGGACGCGCTCGACCATAAGATCCCGCTCCTTCGCTCGATCGATGCGCTGGACAAGCAGGCCCGTCGTGCCCTGAAGCTCTTCGGGGTGGACGTCCAGCGCGTGTATACCACGGTGGGTGTCGAGCAGGAGTACTTCCTCATCGCCGAGGAATTCTACTATGCCCGGCCCGATCTCTACACCACGGGCCGGACGCTCTTCGGGGCGAAGCCGCCGCGTGGTCAGGAACTCGAAGATCACTATTTCGGCGCCATACCGGACCGCGTGCTCTCGTGCATGCTCGAGGTCGAGAAGGAACTGTACCGGCTGGGCATTCCGGTAAAGACTCGCCACAACGAGGTGGCCCCCAGCCAGTATGAGATTGCTCCGATCTTCGAGAGCACGAACCTGGCGATGGATCACCAGCAGCTGCTCATGATGACCCTGCGCCGGGTCGCCCCGCGCTACGGTCTGGTCTGCCTCTTGCATGAGAAGCCGTTCGCAGGTGTCAACGGATCCGGTAAGCACAACAACTGGTCCATGTCCACCGATACGGGCATGAACCTGCTGGATCCGGGCGACACGCCGCACGAAAACATGCAATTCCTGTTCTTCTGCACGGCAGTCCTCCGGGCCGTCTACAAGCATCAGGACCTGCTCCGCATCTCTGTGGCCAGCGCGGGGAACGACCATCGCCTCGGTGCCAACGAGGCTCCGCCCGCCATCATGAGTGTCTTCCTCGGCGATCAGCTCGAGGACGTCATCAACCAGCTCTCGAACGGCAGGGCGCAGTCCAGCAAGCAGGGCGGCCTGCTGGGGCTGGGCGTCTCCACGCTGCCGCACCTGCCTCGCCATGCGGGTGACCGCAACCGGACCTCGCCGTTCGCCTTCACCGGCAACAAGTTCGAGTTCCGCGCCGTCGGTTCGTCGCAGTCGCCCTCGTTCCCGAACACGGTGCTCAACACCATCGTGGCCGAGTCGCTGGACTACATGGCGACGAAGCTCGAAGAGAAGATGAAGGGCAAGCGCGGCAAGAAGGCGCTCGAGGAAGCCGTGGGTGAACTGCTGGGCGAGGTCATCCGCGAGGTGAAGCCGATCATCTTCAACGGGGACGGTTACTCCAATGGATGGCACGAAGAGGCCGAAAAGCGCGGCCTTCTCAACCTCCGCACCACCATGGATGCGCTGGAGTTTCTGCCGTCGGAGGAGAACAAAAAGCTGTTCGAAACCTACGGTGTCCTCTCCGAACGCGAACTGGAGAGCCGCTACGAGATCTTCGTCGAGCAGTACTTCAAGACGATCAACATCGAGGGTGAAACGACTGAGTCCATTGCCCGCACGATGCTCCTCCCGGCTGCCATCCGGTACCTCGGCGATCTCACCGCGACGCTGGAGCATGCCGAAGATGTGGATCTCGAGCTTTCCGGCGTCCTCGACACGGCGAAGGAAGTAGCCGATCTGGTCAACCAGTTCCGGGTCGCTATTGTCGAGCTTAGTCGGCAGAACAGGGAACTCGGTGGCGATACGGCGCACAGTAAGGCGCTCCACATGAAGAACAACGTGATCCCGGCCATGAAGACTGTCCGCGAGGTGGCCGATAAACTGGAGCACGTCGTGCCTGCCGACTACTGGCCGCTGCCCACATACCGCGATATCCTGTTCATCAAGTAAGCAGGACCTCGCTCGCATCCAGAGGCCCGCCCCGGTTCCACGCCGGAGCGGGCCTCTTTTATTTTGGATTTGAGTGGGTTGGGGCAAGCCCCGCATTAGTAATTCCCTCTGAAAGCGTATACCTGTCAGATAAACGTGTACAGGCGCTTAAATCGTGCAGCGCGGCTTCTTCTTACCGCAGCCTCCATTACCGCCATGCCCGCCCCCGACCGCACAGGCGTCAAGGAAACGGTGCAGAGACTGGTTTAATCTGATTTCGGCCTTTGGGGAGTGCTCACGACAGCGGGTAGGTAGCCCTGTAAGTCTGCTGCCTGGATTTACTTCCTCGGTCGCTCCGCTCGCGTCCAATCGAGTTGGGAATGACGTTGATGGGGAGGGTTGGAGTGAAAGTGAGCCGGATTGCTGCTATTGAGGATCCTGATACGGTTGCTTGACGCCTATGCGCCCCGACCGGCCCCCAGGCAGCACAACCCGAAAGACTTCTACCACGACACCATCCGGCACACATCCAACCGCTCCCTCGAGGGAGCGGTCGCGCAAGCGACTGAGGGTGTCCTCCAACCCACCAGCCTGAAACCACCCTACCAACCGCTGCCCCTTTCTGGTTTTGCTGACCGCCGACCACTGATCGCTGACAGCCGACCGCCCCATCCCACATATGTAGGTTATCAAAATAACCTCGACACGCCGCCTCTCATCACCTACCTTCCCCCTCATCATTCTTCATTACGCATTCTACATTCGAGTGGAGGGGAGACATGGCAGCGAAGCGAAAGAAATCCAACCTCAAGCAAGCCAAACGCCGGAAGATCATATCGAACATCCTCAGTGGCCTGGCCGAAGGCCTCTCCGTAACAGAGGTCTGCGCCTGC
>JAWLHQ010000033.1:0-5581 GCA_041690215.1 Rhodothermales bacterium | reverse complement strand
GGCAGTGGTCTGCGCATCCACGACATCAGTGATCCGGAGAACCCGGTCGAGGTGGGCTATTTCGATACCACGCCCATAGGTGGAAACGGACCGGGATTCAATGGGGCATGGAGTAATTATCCGTTCTTTAGCAGCGGTATCGTCCTGGTAAGCAGCATCGAGGAAGGGCTTTTCGTACTAAAGCCTCCCTCAAGTCCCATGAATCCTGGAAACCGGCCTGAGGAACCCGATGCGCCTGAAGTGCCGACCACATTTGGTCTCTCAGGAGCAATACCGAATCCCGCTACCGAAGAAACGACGCTTACGCTGGACGTACCCACTGTACAGGCCGTTCGTGTCGCGGTATATGATATGCTGGGTCGCGAGGTTAAGCTGATCTTTGAAGGACAACTCGCTGCTGGAGCGCACCCGTTCTCATTTTCGGTATCGGCGCTGCCGAGTGGCAGGTATGTGGTTCGGGCGGTCAGTAATCAGCAAACGGCGACACAGTTCATCACGATCGTGCGGTAGCTCGGGCGTATTGACAGGTTCTGTAGTTGCATGAATGCAAAAGGGCAGACGGCCCACGTCTGCCCTTACGTTTCAAGTGATTGTGCTGGATTCCGTGACAGATCAGCCGTCCAGACCGAGCAGGCGTCTAACCTGTGCATCGCGATACAGGTCTGGGTAGGTATGCTGAAACTCTTCCTTGGTGCGGGGATCCAGGCGGAAAGCCGTCTTTAGCGAGCGGATGCTTTCATCGGAACGCCCGAGAGCGAACAGTGCTTTGGCTTGCTGGAAGTAGGCTCCGGCGCTATCGGGCTGGAGGTTGAGGGCCTGGCGGTAGGCGTTGAGGGCGTCTTCCAGCATCTGCGCTTCAAATAGCGTCTCTGCGTAATCGAGCCAGGCTTCTCTGTTTTCTGGCGCGACTTTTACCACCGTGCGGTAGGATTCGAGTGCCTGCGACAGCCGGCCGGCGTTGTATTCACAGTCCGCCTTAGCGTACCAGAACTCATCCACCTCGGGGTTCAGGTCGACAGCTCGCTCGAAGAATGCGAGTGCCTCCTCGAAACGCTCGAGCGCATCGTAACAACAACCCAGGCCATACCACGCCTCAGCGTAGGTGTTGTCTTCTTCTATGGCACGTTCGAAGTACGAAATCGCGAGGTCGTATGCCTGCAGTTCTTCGTACGCGAGGGCGATGTTGTAATAGGTAGCCGCATCGCCGCCTTCCAGCGAGAGTACATACATGTAGCTCTCGATGGCGCCATTCAAGTCGCCCAGGTTGGCCAGCGCATTGCCCCTGTTGTAGTGGGCCGAAGCGAAGTCGTCCTGGATGGCGATTGCCATGTCGTAGGACTCGATCGCTTCACGGAAACGCGCCATCCGGTTCAGGACGATTCCCCGGTTGTACCAGGCGTCCTGAGAATAGGGGTCGTTATCGATGTGCCGATCGTAGCAAGCGATGCTCTTCTCGTCATTACCGAGCCGGTCGTAGCAATAACCGAGTTCGTACCAGGCTTCCGGGTGTTGCGGGTTGATTTCTCCGCATCGCTCGAAGGCTGCAATCGCTTCATCCAACCGGTCCAGGCGTTCCAGGGTGACTCCGTAGTTGAAGAGGGCTTCCTCATTGAGCGCATCGAATTCTAGCGCTGCTTCGTACGCGGCAAGCGCCTCCTCACTTCTGCCCAGGTTGTCGAGGGTGATACCTCGATTCACCATGGTTTCGGCATCCATCGGATTGAGCGACAGTGCCTGCTCATAGGCTTCGAGCGCTTCCTCGTGCCGATTCAGGTTGTTCAGCAGAATTCCCCGGCGCAACCATGCGTCCGAGGAATATGGCTGCATCTCGATCATTCTCTCGATAGCTGCAAGGGCGCTATCGAAGCGGCCGCGCTCAAAGTAGTAGGTGGCTATGTCTTCCAGCGCGTCGGAGTCAAAGTAGGCAGTCGTACCTTGCTGCTCGAAAGATGCGACGAGGTCGTTGAGTCGATCCTCGTTAGCCGGTTCTTCGAAGTCGTCAAACTCGAAGTTGAACATACTAGTTAGGCGCCGGGTGGCAATTCATTTCAGGACAGCGCTGTCCGGAGGAGTCTCCGGTCTAGGGCCTCTGTTAAGCCGAAATGACGAAAAGGTTCGCCTAATATTAAACGGGGCTCCCCCTTTTTGCAAGGAGTTATACACAAGAGAGGTCTGCTTTCCTCCTGGCAAAGGGTAAATTTTGCATTACAACCAGGGTTGCGGGAACCTCAATCGCACCGGTGAGCACACACGGAGGCTCCTGTAAAGGATAACGGAGCGTTCGCAGATAATCAGTCAATCATGTTCATTTCATTTGAAGGTATAGACGGCAGTGGCAAGAGCACCCAGGCGCAGCTCCTTCTGGACCGGCTGAAGGCGGAGGGATACGATGCCGTGCTCTATCGGGAGCCGGGAGGCACCGAACTGTCGGAGCGAGTACGTGAACTCTTGTTGGATCCGGAGTTGCATATCACGTCATTCGCTGAACTGCTGCTATTCTCAGCAGCACGGGCCCAACTCGTATCCGAACGAATCCGACCTGCCCTGGAAAACGGCCAGATCATCCTTTGCGATCGCTTCTTCGATTCGACGGTGGCCTACCAGGGTGGGGGGCGTAATCTGGGCGAGTTTGATTGGTTGAGAGACTTCAACCTCAAGGTGACGGGCGGTCTGGTCCCCGGGCGGACCTACCTCGTGGAAGTAGACGTCGCAACGGCGGCTTTGCGGCGTGCACGTCGTGCTCCGGCTGGCATGCCGGCTACAGAAGATCGTATGGAAGCTGCAGGGCAGGCCTTTTACGAGCGCGTTGCGGCCGCCTATGACCGGCTCGCTCGTGCAGAGCCCGATCGGATCATGCGCCTCGACGGGAGTCAGCCTCTCGAGATCATTCATGAGCAGATCTGGAATGATGTCCAGGCGCTATTGGTCAGGGTTCGAGGAACACCCCCGCCTGCTCGTTGTTCTTGCACAAGAGAAGCGCGCTAAGAGCAAGCTTTTTCACGTTTTCCCGTATCTTTCGTTAGTCTGCGCCACAGGGCGCTTCCCCCAATGCCGTTACCGCAGAAAAAACTCGAAGAGGTCAAAGGCATCTTCAGCTCTTTCCTGCAGAAGCGGAACCAGCGGCAAACGCCGGAACGATTCGCCGTTCTCGAAGAGATCTATACCCACGATGGTCACCTGGACGCAGATGAGATCTACTTCCATATGAAGCAGAAGGGGAGTCGTGTGAGTCGCGCGACGGTATACAATACCCTGGATCTGCTTCTCGAATGCGACCTCGTCGTACGCCATCAATTCGGAAAGAATCAGGCGAAGTATGAACGGGCTTTCAGTTACCGGCAGCACGATCACCTGATCTGCCTGGACTGCAACGAGCTCTTCGAGTTCTGTGACCCGCGCCTTCAGGGCATACAGGAAATGGTGGCCGACATCTACAAGTTCGATATCAAGCACCACTCCCTGAACATGTACGGCCACTGCATTAGGCAGGAGTGTCCCAACCGGACAGGGGAGCGCGTGCAAGAATCTGCGTGAACGGTTTCAGGTACGTCACCTCTGGATTCCCTTCGGTAAACGAGAGCGTTCAGGAATGGATACTGGTGAGCCTCCATTGCTTGGCGATGGAGGCTTCTTTATTTGTTCGTAGTCCCTTCGTTGCAGTGCAGTAAATTGGGTGGACTCGTTTCCGGGCTACCGAATCTTAGCGGAATCACACCATGGGAAGAACGCTCATACTTTCAGCCGCGCGCGTCCACAGGACCATTAATCGCATGGCCTACGAAGTGATAGAGCGGAACCGGGGCGCCGCGACGCTGGAAATCGTGGGCATCCGGAGCCGGGGCACGGCGCTGGCACAAGTGCTGGCGAAGCAGATCAGCGAGATCGAACCGCGCCACTTCAGCGTGAGCCGGCTGGACGTTTCTGCGTATCGGGATGACCGTGATCCTTCGATCCCGCTGGAAGATCACTCTTCCGTTCAGGTAGATGTGACCGACCGTGATGTGATCCTTGTAGATGACGTGCTTTTTACCGGGCGAACGGTTCGTGCCGCGCTCGACGCCATCGTGCGCTATGGTCGCCCGAGAACCATTCAACTTGCCGTGTTGGTGGATCGAGGACACCGGGAGTATCCGATTCAGCCTGACTACGTAGGCCGCGTGCTCCCGACCAAGCACCGTGAACGCGTGGTTGTTTCGGTAGACGAGGGGTTTGCTATTTATATAGAGGAGTAAAAGCGGGGGCGGCCTGTATTAGAATCCTAGCCCTTGCTCTTGTTGCTCAAGGATCGGTGGGATGTCGACTTCTTCGGCCTCTTCCGTGAAGATGCGGACTTCAGAGCCAGCTCGGATCTCCGTGCCGGGTTCGCGGCTCTGGCGCCGGACTTCCTGCTCATCGAGCGCGGCTTGTTCCTCGGTCTCGCCGACTACTACGGGGCGTAGTTTCAGGTCGAGTAACCGCTGGCTGGCATCCCTGACGCTCATACCGATCAGGTCCGGTACCTGAACGTACGTCTGTCCTAGGCCGGTACTGTACCATAGCCGCACTCCTGCGCCCTGGGGAAGTGAATCGCCCGGTATGGGATCCTGGCGTGTAATGGTATTGGGGTATGGCGATGGGATGGTATCCGGGAGCAAGTCTTCTACTTTCAGGCCCACCGCTTTGAGCCGATTTTCGGCTTCGCGGAGGGAGAGATCCCCGACACGTGGTACCGTCACCATGAGCGCCTGGCCGGAATTGACTGTCACGAAAACGTGCCGTCCTGGTTTGACCGTGACGTTGGGCTCCGGCGTCTGCTCGTATACGATATCGCGTGCGAGGCGGGGATTGAACCGTTCCACGATACGCTCGGCTTTGAGATCGTGTGCCGCTAGCACCCGGGCCGCTTCTTCGTATGACTTGTTTCGCACATCTGGAACGGTCACAGTAAGGCCTTGGCGCGTATAGGAAGGCATCAGCACGTTGTTCAAAACCAGGTAAAGGCCAAGCCCTATGGCGGCAAGGAAAGCCAGGCCAATCCAGAAGTACTTGTTTGCCAGCACGAATCGCGTGCCTTTGGAACGTTTCGCCATATTCAGTCTTAGAAAGGATACATCGACTCCTGACTAATGATACAGGAGGTGGATGAATGGTAGCGCAGAGCACATGCTCTCAACACACGAACGTGCTCCCTGTTTCCTGCAAACGGTGCGCCAGTTCTTCCAGGCACCGGAGATACAGAGGAAACACTTGATGCGCGCCAGGGTATCATTCGACTCCGCCCACTTGACAGATTGGTGCCGTTTGCCGTATGTTACCGGTCCGCGCCAAAAATGGTCTGCGTCAAAGCGAGATTGTTGGGGCGGTTGTTCTTTTGTATTGTTGGGGATCCTGTTTTGTGCTGGTTTTAAGTCTTTGTGAATGGGTTCGATAGCGGAACCGCAGCGGCTTAAGGCTAGTGCAAGTGCTCCCTCCGTCCGAGAGGCCTGGTCCGGTGAGGTCGGGTGCTCGGAGGAGTAGGGCTGGATTCTTTGAGGCGCACTTCTTGTTTGAGTCACGTCCTCCCTTTGGAAGGTTGTGTGAATCGGCATGGGTGGTGGAACCC
>JAWLHQ010000032.1:0-11127 GCA_041690215.1 Rhodothermales bacterium | reverse complement strand
GCGTCGGCTTACGCGTGCGCTGTGGCAGGCGGCAGTGCGAGAGGTGCCTCGGGCGAGGCTGGCGAGGATGGCCTGTTGCCGGGGAGAGAAGGTGGGTGTTTCCATGGCTGCCGGGGTGGTTCCTTTGTGGTCTGGAGGGGAAGGTAACCGGTGAGGGGCAGCGTGTCGAGGTTATTCTTATAACCTACATATGTGAGGTGGGGCGGTCAGCGATCAGCGGTCGGCTGTTAGCTGTCAGCGGTCGGCAAAACCAGATATGAGCAGCGGTTGGTTGGGGAGGATGGGGACACGATGTATCGTGTCCCTACGCGTGGGGAGGGGCGTGGTGGGGAGGGTTAGTGTGGGCGGGGGATGTTTGTCAGCGCGTCCCGAAGGGTGTAGAGGGACGTGGCGAGGGAGGCTCTGGGGGACGACGGAGGCGGTTGGTATGGTTGGATGGGTGGGTGTGGGTTGGTGCGGATGTTTCGGGGGGGCGGGATGCGGCATGGAGCTTGCCGGATGCAGGGCAAGATGTCCCGAGGCCGAATTTGCGTCGATAGGTGGGGGAGGGCCTGTAAAAACGTAATCGCTCGGTAAGGATTACACGTTATGGGATAGCGGCGTACGGCTCTTCGCGCATGTGCGTCGCAATAGCAGTTTCGGTGCGGGGAGCCGTCTCGTGGGGGGGAATGGCTGCGGGACGCGTGTCGAATGGATCAGCTTATCGGATGATGCAATGGGTGTACAGGATCTCGTCAGGGGTGTTCTCCAGCCTGTAGGGCTGATGAAAGGCGGCCGGAAGCATGTCGCGCCGGGGTTGCCGGTTCTGGAGGAGGAGGAGACCCACCACGGTAGTATCGCGATGGTTTTTACGGCTATTGCGGGCGTGGCGATGTACGCCTTCGAGCCTGCCGTCACATCGGTTCTGTTTTCCATAACGCTCGTGCTGGCCGTATACACGACCCGGCGGCCTGAGACGATGGCGTGGGATGTGTACCACACGGCCATGACGAAGCCCCTGCACGATCGTGTCAAGATGCTCGAGCATGCACGGGAACTGGCGCCGCAGAACGATCAGGTGACCTTTGCGCTGGGGTGGTCGCTGGCACAGTCAGGCCGGTATGCGGAGGCCGTGGACCTTTTGCGCGTCCTGGATGAGCGCCGTCCCGATCACGCGGCTGTGTCGTCGGCACTCTCTATGGCGAGCCGGATGTTGCTTGCGCAGGCTGCTGCCCAGCGGGCGCCGCGTTCCTGATACGGCCTCGCGGGAGCGGCGGGTGGGTTGGGGTGTTTGTATGTGGTGCTCGCGAAGGGCTTTGTAGAAGCCCTTCAGGTTGTGCTGCCTGGATTTACCTTCGGTCAGTTACTTCGTTCTTGTCTGGTATTTCTTGCGGTGCCGGAGAGACTCGTGGCGTATTTGGAGCGTAGCGGTAGTCCTGACCGCTGTAAACATCCCCCTGCCTTGCTCCGCTGGATGCGTTTGCAAGGCTGTCCCCCTTCGAAGGGGGATTTTCTCTTGGCTCGGATGATAGTAAGTCCTGAAGGTTGTGCTGCCTGGATTTACTGCGTCGGCCGCTCCGCTCGCGTCCGCTTTCGCGGGAATGACGTTTGTGGGGAGGGTATGGGGCTGAAAGAGAGCCGTATCACTTTGTTTGAAGGAGTTAACATGCTCCCTTGGCGCGCGTGCGATCGGGGCCGGGCGTGTGGGTTCCGGTATGAGATGTTGGTGAGGTGGGGCGGTCAGGAGGATGATGCAGGGACGGCTCGTTTGTTTTTTTGTATCGGGGATCAAGAGCTCGGTTCTCGGCGTGTGCAGAGGGTACTGCACGTCCTTACGGCTCCTGCCTATGTCCCGTCCGACACGATTCCCGTTCCTGGTGGCTTTCTGCATTTTTGCGGCCGGTTGCGGCATGACGAGCGCTCGACCTGCTTCGGCGCAGGGCATGCTGGAGCGAGGCGCCGCCGTTCTGGAGCAAGCCAGAGCCGACGTCGAAGTGCTCGCGTCCGATTCACTGAAGGGGCGGGGATACCTTTATGACGGGCATACGAAGGCGGCCCGGTATATTCAGGAGCGGTTCCGCGAGGCGGGGCTCCAACCCGTCGGTGATAGCTACTACCAGCCGTTTATCCTGACGGTCGACGTGTTTCCCGAGACGCCGGAGCTTTCCGTGAACAGAGAGGCGCTTTCGCCCGGCGCGGATTTCCTGGTGTATGCGTCGAGTGGGTCGGGAGAAGCCGAGGCCATCGAACGCGTGCTGCAGGCGGGGAGCGGGGTCGTGCTGCCCAGGAGGATCAATGCGTACGGGGAGGCCGGGAGCAGCGTGCGGGACGCTGTGGTGGTGCTGGAGGAAGTCGTACCGGATTCGTTGCGGGCCATGGCCACCGGTGAGATGCAGGGCTTGCTTTCCGTGGAGGCCCGAGTGGAAGTGGCTGCCGAACTGGGCGCGCAGGCGGTGATCTTCCTCACGGACAGGCTGATGTTCGGCGGGGCGTTTCATAACGCGTCGATCCCCGTGTTTCAGGTGAAGCGAGAGGCCTGGCCGGAAACAGTGAATCAGGTTTCGTATCGCGTGCGGGGTGAGCAAGACCGTGGCGTACAGACGCAGAACGTGCTCGGATGGCTACCGGGAACGGCACAGCCGGATTCCTTCATCGTGCTCATGGCGCACTATGACCATCACGGCGCGCATGGGGAGGCTCTGTATTTTCCCGGTGCGAACGACAACGCGAGCGGCGTGGCCCTCTTGCTGGCGCTGGCCGATCATTTCGGCGCGAACCCGTTGCGGTATTCGATTCTGTTTGCAGCGTTTTCAGGCGAGGAACTCGGACTGATCGGATCGCACCATTTCATTACGCATCCACCGGTAGATCTGGCCCGCACGGTGCTATTGCTCAATTTCGACATGGTGGCCTCCGGGGAAGCCGGGGTCATGGCGGTAGGGGGCGTGGATTACCCGGATTTGTTCGCGGACCTGGCTGAGGTGAATGCCTCGTTGGGATCGGTGCCGCTGGGTAAGCGATCGAACGCGCCCAACAGCGATCACTTCCTCTTTCTGCAGCGCGGCATACCGGGGTTCTTTCTCTACACGAACCGGGGCACGCAGCCGTACCATCACGTGGACGACCGCCCGGAGACGCTGGAATGGGACGACTTCCTCCACGTTTACGCCTTGTCGAAGGCGTTTCTGGAGCAGCAGGCGGGCGATCGATCGCCAGAGGGCCCGTAACGCTACGGGCGGCAGTTTGCCTGCATAGCGAGCCGGACGGCACCTTCAACCGGGTCGTGTTTCGGATCCATGATAACCCAACCCGGCAGGAGGGTGCGCAGGTTGCGTTCCAGCGCATCCCGGATGGGGGCATTCCGGGTCAGTCCTCCCATCAGCGCGATCTGGGGTTCGATATCCCTGCAGCGATCGACGAGCCATCGTACCTGCTGCGCGAGCCGCCTCAACTGGTCCTCGATGATGTACCGGGCGGCTGCATCGCCTTCTTCGGCGGCTTCGATGACGAGCGGGGCGACATCGGGGATGTGGAGGTGTTTCCGGTAGACGTTGTGGATGAGCGCATCGGCGGTCTGAATCCCGAGGCGTTCGGCAACGAGGGGCTGGATCCGTGTAGCAGGGCCGCCATCGATGGCGGCGGCGACGGCGCGCAACCCATCCAGTCCGATGGCGAAGCCACTTCCCTCGTCCCCGAGTAAGTAGCCCCACCCGCCTACGCGGTGGAAGGCGCCATCCATGGCTTTCGCGAAGGCGATAGAGCCCGTTCCGACGATGATGATGATGCCGCTCGCACCCTCGAACGCGGCCTCGATGGCGATGACGGCGTCATGGACCACGCGGAGATGAGGCGGCGCGGCGGGACCGAGGTGTTCACGCCAGGCCGCTTCGAGGGCCGTGCGGTCGTCGGCGCGGCCCGCGCCCGCTGCCCCGGCACAAACCGATACGAGCGGAATACCCGGACGGAGTTGCAGGGCTTCGTTGATGAGGCCGGTGAAAACGCGTGCCGCGCCGTCAATGCCGGCCGTCTGAACATTGGCAGCCGGACCTTCGAGCACCAGGTCCTCGCGGCCCGCGCTGCGGGCCACGAGCCTGGACTTGGATCCCCCTGCGTCGATGCCGATGTAGAGCATGGGAGTCAATCAGCGTGCGGGGGGTGAAAGGATGGTGGTATGGACCGGTTCTGCGGAGATCGACAGGGGTACTGGTGTCGGGATCCGGTCCGAAGTCCGGTAGCGGCCGAGTGGCGACCGCAGATCCAGCCGGTAGCGGCGGACGAAGAAACTATCCCACGTATCGGTGCTCGTCCACGCAGTCCAGGTCGACTGGCTGAGCCGTTGTCCCTGGACCGGTGAGGGGCCCCAGAATACGGTGGTCGGGTGACCTCGTCCAGGCAAGTCAATGGGGGCGAAGCGTGATTCGGCGAAGTAGCCGACGCTCCGAGAGAGCAGGCTATCGGCGGACCAGACCGGGAACAGGCGGCGGTCGGGGTAGGCGTTTTCCCAGCGCCACTGACTCATGTCAGCGCCGAACCGGCTTCGCAGGCGGGAGAGGGCCTGTCCCAGCGTCTGGTAACGGATGAGGTTCTCGAAGTAGAGTGTATCGGCAATCTGGGCCGTGGGGAGTCGCCCGGTCTGATCGCGGTACAGGGAAATCCAGGTGTCAAAGATAGACGCCGCGATGCTCGCCCGGTCGTAGGCGTAATCCCAGTTGCGGAGGTACGTCAGCGCTTCGTTCATCAACTCCGTACGTTCGGGAATGGAATCCATCGATGCTACGAGCGCAGGGGCGAGTCCGGCTGCCCACTCGCTGTGGTAGTCGATCGTGATGCTGGCGGCCGTCGTGGCTTCGTCACCTGCGGCGAGGAGGGAATCCAGGTCCAGCGCTACGTAGCGGGACCAGTCGGTGTTGCCTACGAGCACGCCCCGGGTGAGCGGGACGACGACCAGTGGGGCGCCGATGACCTGCCACGATCCATCCTGCGTGAGGGTGAGGCCAGAGGTGTCCAGGAGGCGGAAGGCGGCCGGTTCTCTGGTGTGGACGGCCCTCCAGGCCGGCCAGTCCGATACGTTGCTAAATCCCGTCCACGTCAGGGCCCACGTGCTATCGGGCCGGTAGGATGTGGTGTCGGCGGGTGTGCCCGACTGTCCGAGGGTGGTAGCGGCCCCGAGCGAGTCGGACTGTACAGAATCAGGAGCGACGGCCAGTGAGTCGGGGCGGCGCGGTTTCGGAGGGCGGGGGAAGTAGATCGTGTTGCCCTGGCGGTTCAGAGCGATCAAGCGTTCGGAGCCGTCGATGCTGTGTAGCCGTTCGTAGCGTAGGGCGGTACGCGTGGTGTCTTCAAGGGTATGGACGAGGCGGGCTGTGCCACGGGGAAGAAGAGCCCAGGCGTGTTCTTCCGTTTTGCCGGCCAGGAAGAACGGCGTGCCGGGGATGGATCCTCCCATGAGGGACTGGCCGGGCCACTGGAGGACGATTTCGGCGAAGAAGGGCAGGGCAGAGGAGCCGTATACCTGACGCTGGAAGATGTGCGCTGCGGATGAATCGGCATAGGCCCACGCGATGCTATTGCCGAAACCATGCAGGTGGAGCCAGTCGCGGAGCAGGGCATCCGACTTGAAGAAGGCCTGTACAGCGGGCCCTGCGAGGCTCAGGGTATCATCGGCCGGGGGCGTCGTGGCGAGCCAGGCATAGAGGCGTTCTATGGCGAGAGCGTGCCACGGCTCCCAGGGTTCCGGGTCGAGGTCCAGCATGGCCAGTTCGTCGGAGAGCCGCACGTAGCGGCTCTGCAGGGCGGCGTTCACGCCGTTCGTATAGGCCGCGAGCAGGGCCTGGTCGTCCGTGGAGAGGCTGTCATAGGCCTCCTGCGCAAGGTGCGCCAGTTCCAGCTGGCGTGTGAAGCGGTCCAGTTCCAGCAGGTTATCTCCGAACCACTCCGCCTGCCGCCCCAGGGCGGTTTGCCGGAGGAGGAGCATTGTCCAGGCTCGCTCGATGCCCTGCACGTATCCCAGGGCCGCGTAGGCATCCAGCTCAGACGATGCTTTCACGATGGGGAAATCCTCGTCGTGCCAGTTGATCTCAACCGGTCCGCTCAAGCCTGCGAGCGTCGTGCGCTGTGGGCGTTCGTCATTGACTTCGTACGCCAGATACCAGGCCAGCCAAGCGCCGGAGATGGTAAGCACGAGAACGAGAACCAGGAGGGATATCCAGCGACTCAAAGTATTTCAGTGGGTTCGTACGTTGCGCAGCGGTGCTTCAGGTTTTCCTGAGAGCCAGCCGGCGTGGTGCTAGGTAAAAGAATATATCCGCCGCCAGGTACGGCGCGTGTTCGTCATAGAATCAGGTTACCGGGCTGGAGTGTTCCGAGGGCATCGGGGCCGGGTATAAACGTTTTCGAAAGGACATGTGTTCAGGTTTGAGGGGCCGTGGTTTGTTGTCTGTTGCTGGTTGTTAGTTGCCAGTTGCCGGTGGCCGGTCGTGGTTGCACATAGGGGAGAGCGGCTTGGGACTGTCTGGCAGAGCCGGCGCGACAGCCCTACTAGGGGGCAGTTGGACGCTCATCCATCCGTGTTTTGGCACACACCAGACAGGTTTCAAGAACCCAACGAGCGATGCCACGGGTATCGAACTGAACCGAATCGGTATTAGCCCGCTGACACCCGAACCCACAGGCATCCGGACCGGCCATTTCCGGGAGGCGGCGAATGTACTATGCGATTCTGCGTTTGCGGCGGGCATTCAGCCATTCTTCAAAGGCGTCCAGCGACTTTGCATTCAGGCACTGCTCGGGAGTCAGCCACCCTTTGCGGGCGACTTGCACACCCCAGTAGGTGTTTGCAAGTTCCTCGACAGAGTGCGCGTCGGGGTTGATGGAAATGAGCACGCCCCGTTCGGTGGCATACCGGATCCAGCGCCAGTCCATATCCAGTCGCCACGGGTTCGCGTTCAACTCGATCGACACCTCGTTTTCGGCGCATGCGTCGATGACACGCTCGTGGTCGATCGGGTATCCCTCGCGGGAGAGGAGGAGCCTGCCGGTTGCATGGCCGAGGATCGTCGTGTACGGGTTTTCGATCGCCCGGATGAGGCGCCGGGTCGCTTCTTCCACCGTCATATTGAAACCCTGGTGGACGCTCGCCACGACAAAGTCGAACGTGGCCAGTACGTCATCCGGGTAATCGAGCGAGCCATCGGTCAGGATGTCACTTTCAGTGCCGCTGAAGATGCGGAACCGATCCTTGCCGGAGGCGGCATAGGATTCATTCAACCGCCGGATCTCTGCCTGTTGCTCCAAAACGCGTTCGATGGACAGGCCGTTCGCGATGGCGAGGGAGCGGCTATGGTCGCAGAGTCCGAAGTATGAGTAGCCCATGGCCCGGGCAGCTTCGGCCATTTCGGCGATCGTGTTCGTCCCATCGCTGAAGGTGGAGTGGTTATGCAGGTTGCCTTTGAGGTCGGAGGGTTCGATCAAGCGCGGGAGCCTGTGCTCGGCAGCGGCCTCGAGCTCGCCCGTGTTTTCGCGTAGTTCGGGGGGGACGTACTCGATGCCCGCGCGGGTATAGATTTCCTTTTCATCCTGCGCCGGTTCGGGTTCACCGTATCGGGTCACGAACGCGGCTACGTGGTTTTCGGAGCCGGTGTGGTGCCAGAGCGCCGTTCCATAGCGAGCGGGTGGAGCGAGATAGACACGGAGCGGAAAGCCGTCCGGCAAGGAGCCTTCCAACGTACCATCCTCGTTTTGCGCCGGTGTGACCTTCACGCCGAAGGCCGCCAGTGCTCCGGGGATGTTGCTACCGTCTTGCGTGGCGACGACGAGTTCAACGGCGTCAACCGTTTCCATCTTGCGTCGCATCTCGCCGGCCACATCCACCGCCTGAACGCCCGGTAGGGCGTCCAGGGCATCCAGCATCGGACGGGCATCCGCTACGGCTTCGGCGTAGCGGCGACGGACCCGGTACTTTTTGTACCGTTCGATCTCATCGAGGAGCTTCTGGACCGTTTTGGGGCCGAACCCGTCCAGGGTCGAAAGCCGGCCTGCAGCGGCGGCTTCTTCCAGTTCTTCGACGGACGTGACGCCTACCTCGTGCCAGAGCAGGTATGCCTTTTTCGCTCCGAGGCCTTTTATCCGAAGGAGATCGAGTACGCCCGCAGGGACCTGTTCCAGCAGTTCATCGCGGGCAGCGAAGGAACCGCGTTCTAGGATTTCCTTGATCTGAGCCGCGAGTCCTGCACCGATGCCTTTCAGACTCGTCAGTTCGCCCGTGGCCGCCACCTCCGCAAGCGGTACTTCCAGCCGTTCGATGGTGCGGCCTGCGTTTTCGAAGGCGCGAGCGCGAAACGTGTTACCCCCTGTGATTTCGATGAGTGAGGCGGTCTGTTTGAGAAGCCGGGCGATTTGCTTATTGGTCATTCGAACGTCGTGATCGATCTAAGTGCGTTGGGCGAGAGGTGTAGAGATCCTGGATAAAATAGGGTACTTTGCATCAACAACACGCCTAGCCGGGCCAGACAATCCGTGCGACGGGCCGACAGCGTGTTTCCGGGTGAAACGTATCGGGTACCGGCTCGGGGTATCAGGAACCTGAACGTTCCGGCGGTGTGGGATTAAAGATAGGGTGAAGACCGCCCCTCCCCATCTACGGAGGATGGTCAGTGTGTGCATGGGGGATGGAGGGAGAGCGAAGGCTTTCGGGATCATTGTGTTTAAAGGTGTGTTTTCAATGATCTTGTCTCGATTTTAATATTGCTGATTATTCTATCCTTCCACGGGGCCGTCAGGTCCGTATTGCCCGTTATTGCATCAAACAGCGGCTTGGCATGCAAAAAAAGAAGTATCTCCCGCTAGGAGCAGGTCTGCTCGTTGCAGGCATCGTTCTCGGAATGACAATCGGGGCTTCGGTGCCTCTGGATTCCTTCGAGCACCTCAAGAAGCTGGAGCATGCGTTCACGCTGATCCAGCAGGGTTACGTGGATGAGGTGGATTCGGGCAAGCTCGTCGAGGATGCCATTACCGGTATGCTGCGGGGGATGGATCCGCACTCGGTGTATATCAGTGCGGAGGACATGAAGCAGGTCAACGAGCAGTTCGATGCGTCCTTCGAGGGCATCGGAATTTCGTTTGAGATCATCGACGGCGAAGCGGACCAGGATACCGTTACGGTCATCAGCGTCATTCCGGGCGGACCGAGTGAGGAGGTCGGCTTGATGACCGGCGATCGGATCATCAGTGTGAACGATAGCTCGGCCATTGGCTGGACCAACGAGGACGTTCAGAAGAACCTGAAAGGGCCGCGTGGTACGAAGGTGAAGGTCGAGGTGAAACGTCCTGGTTTCCCGCAGCTGCTCGAGTACACGATCACGCGCGACCGTATTCCACTCGAAACAGTGCTGTCGGCGTACATGGTGGATGAGCAGACGGGCTATATCAAGCTCGATCGCTTTGCGCGGACGACCTACGCCGAGTTCATGGAGGCGGTGAGCGAACTCAAAGAACAGGGTATGAAGCGCCTCATCTTCGATCTGCGCGGGAATGCGGGCGGCTATATGGATATGGCCGTGAAGATCAGCGATGAGTTCCTGGGCAAAGGGCAGGTGATCGTTTCCGCGAAAGGGCGCCAGGCCGAGTTCAACCAGGAGTTTGTCGCACGGGGAGGCGGCTCCTTTGAAAACGAGCCCGTCATTCTACTCGTCGATGAGAATTCGGCGTCGGCCAGTGAGATCGTGGCCGGTGCGTTGCAGGACCACGACCGGGCCCTTGTGGTCGGCCGGCGCACATTCGGGAAGGGCCTCGTTCAGCGCCAGTACACGATGCCGGACGGGAGTGCGCTTCGGCTGACGATTTCCCGTTATTACACGCCTTCGGGTCGTCTCATCCAGACCGCATATGAGAACGGCGCCAGGGAGGATTACTATGCGTCCAAGCGGGCGTTTCTGCGGCATGACCAGGGTATGACGCTGGAAGAGATCCTGAATGAAGTGCCGGACTCCCTGAAGTACCGTACCGACGGCGGGCGCACCGTACTGGGCGGTGGCGGCATTCTGCCGGACTATATCGTACCGCTTGATTCTGCTTCGGCGCTCATCCGGACGATCTTCAGCCTACAGGTCGAGCCGGCTTTTGCCCGTACCTGGCTGGACCGGCATGGCAAGGAATTTCGCGCTCAGTGGAGCGGCAAGCCCCAGGCGTTCATCCGGGAGTACACCGTCTCGGATGAGATGGTGGACGCCTTTCTGGATTTCATCGCTGGCTATAACATACAGGTGGTGGACGGGCCCAAGCCGGCGGAAGCTGCCGAGGGGCAGGGGGGCGCGCATTACTTCACGCGTGCGGAAGTCGAGAAGGATCTGGACATCATCAAGACGCGGTTGAAGGCGCAACTGGGTATGCGGATGTTTGACCGATCCGTACAGTACCCCATCTACCACGAGATCGATTCAGTGTTTAAGCAGGCCATGCAGATGTGGAATCCCGCTGAGGAACTGGCCATGCAGTACCCGGCGCGTTGACGGTACGAACGGGTCCGGCAGAATCGGAGCGCCGTCAATCGGGATCCGTTATCCGGCCATGACCTCCCGGAGGTTCGAAACCTCCGGGAGGTTTTTGTTGATCCGGCTGCGTTCCGGGATTGTGGGTGGTCGTTTCGGGATGGCAAGCCCCTTTCGTTGCGCGATGCTGAAGGGTCGCGTAACAGGTTCGGGACAGGGTACCGGAGGGCATGCGCAGGAGGAGGCGCTATCCTGATCGTGGTGTTGTTCAGGCGGGGCCTTCGCTCAGGAAGGCCGTTGATAGCGGCGGTGTTATTCGTTTCCATGTCACTGATTGGGGGTGCGTCAGGGAGGTGATGCAGAGCGCTGGTTTGATCTGATTTCGGCCTTTACGGGAGAGCTCACGCCAGCGGGTAGGTAGTCTTTCAGGTTGTGCTGCCTGGATTTACTTCGGTCAGTCACCTCGTTCTTGTCCGGTATTTCTTGTCGTGTGCGGAGAGACTCGTGGCGTATTTGGAGCGTAGCGGTAGTGCTGACCGTTGTAAACATCCCCCTGCCTTGCTCGGCTGGACGCGTCGCAAGGCTGTCCCCCTTCGAAGGGGGATTTTCTCCTGGCTCGGATGATAGTAAGTCCTGAAGGTTGTGCTGCCTGGATTTACTGTGT
>JAWLHQ010000031.1:0-11821 GCA_041690215.1 Rhodothermales bacterium | reverse complement strand
CGCCCCAACCCCGCCAACACCCGCCCCGCCGTAGGGGCGCAGCGCGCTGCGCCCTCTCCACCCCACACCCCGTTCAATTTTGTAAGATTCGTTACACCTCCGTCACAATCCACACCACCCCTCGATTCCGCAACCACCAGGGTCCGCCAAAATGGCAGAGCACACGGATTGGTGTGCATTTTGAGCAACATATAACGTAGCGCGAAACATCGTGCCCACCGTGCGTTACCACCGTGGGTATGACGTTTTGAGCAGACGTCCCGAAACGGGGACACTTTGGTGTAAACCGGCTCGATCCGATACACCATCATACATTCGTCATCCCGCCAGGGTGAGGCAGCCCGTGACGAGTAGGGGACGAATGCTGAAAATCGATAGTATGGGAGTGACTCACACCAGAACTGAAGCAACGACCCTTAATCGTTAGAATACACTCATGCTCGATTATTTGATCAACGCCGCGCCCGAAGAGGATCCGGAACAGAGCATTCCTCTGCCGACGGCAGACGAAGAGAAGGAAATGAACACCTTCGAGGTGCCGGAGACGCTTCCGATTCTGGCGCTCCGAAATACCGTTCTCTTCCCCGGCGTCGTCCTCCCCATAACCGTAGGACGCGACGCCTCCCTCAAACTCGTTAAAGATGCTTTCGGGGGCGATCGCCTCATCGGCGTCATCGCCCAGCGCAGCAGTGAAGTCGAAGATCCTGGCCCCGAAGACCTCTACACGGTCGGTACCGTCGCGACCATCCTGAAGCTCATCAAGATGCCCGATGGATCGAAATCCATCGTCATCCAGGGTAAGAGACGCTTCGAGACGTTAGAGTATGTCCAGCGCGAGCCCTACTTCAAAGCAGCCGTCAAGACGGTCGATGAAGAGCGAAGCGATAACCTCGTAGAACTCCAGGCGCGCATCCGGTCCATCAAGGACTTGGCGATCCAGATCGTCAACATGTCGCCGAACCTCCCCAGTGAGGCCGCCTACGCCATCCAGAACATCGAGTCGCCCACGTTCCTCATCCACTTCATCGCATCCAACCTCCAGATCAGCGTCGAGGATAAGCAGCGGCTCCTCGAAACCATTCCGCTGGTCGAACGCGCAGATCTGGTTATGGGCCACCTCAACCGCGAGTTGCAGGTGCTCCAGCTCTCGGAGGAAATCCGTACCCGCGTGAAGACGGATGTAGACAAGCAGCAACGCGAGTACCTCCTGCGCCAGCAGATGAAGGCGATTCAGGACGAGCTTGGCGAAGGCGAAGGCGCCAACGGCGAGATCAATGAACTCCGCGAACGCGCCGAGAAGAAAAAGCTGCCGGAGCACGCGCAGAAAACGCTGGAAAAAGAACTATCCAAGCTCAGCCGCACCAACCCGGCCGCGCCGGATTACGCCGTTACCCGCAACTACATCGACTGGATACTCGACCTCCCCTGGGAGGAGTATTCCGAGGATCACCTGGACGTCAAACGCGCCGAGGAAATCCTCGACGAGGACCACTATGGCCTCCAGCAGGTCAAAAAGCGTATTGTCGAGCACCTCGCCGTGCTCAAACTGAAAGGCGACATGAAGGCGCCGATCCTCTGCTTCTACGGCCCGCCCGGCGTCGGTAAGACGAGCCTCGGCAAAAGCATCGCCCGCGCGATGGGTCGGGAGTTCGTGCGCATGAGCCTCGGCGGCGTGCGGGATGAAGCAGAGATCCGAGGCCACCGCCGCACCTACGTCGGTGCCCTGCCGGGACGCATTATCCAGGGCATGAAGAAAGCCGGCAAGAACAATCCGGTCTTCATGCTGGACGAGATCGACAAGCTCGGCAGCGACTACCGGGGCGACCCTTCCAGCGCAATGCTCGAAGTCCTGGACCCCGAACAGAACTTCGCCTTCAACGACCACTACCTGGAACTCGACTACGACCTCTCCAAGGTGCTGTTCATCGCTACGGCAAACTACTATGAACAGATACCCGGCCCGCTTCGCGACCGCATGGAGATGATCGAGATCACCGGGTACACGCAGGAAGAAAAGCTGGAGATCGCGAAGAAGTACCTCGTCCCGCGCCAGACGGAACGCAACGGCCTCCAACCGGAGCAGTTCTCCATCACCGACGAGGCGCTCTTTTTCCTCATCGACGGCTATACGCGGGAATCGGGTGTCCGCCAGCTCGAACGCACCATCGGCGGCGTCGCGCGCGGCGTAGCCAAGAAGATCGCAGTCGGTGAACTGCAATCCGCCGCCGTCGATGTGGGTGATGTAGAGGAATACCTGGGCAAGCGGAAGTTCTTCTCCGAAGTGGCCGAACGGACCGAAGTACCCGGCGTGGCAACCGGCCTCGCCTGGACCCCGGTAGGCGGCGATATCCTCTTCATCGAGGCGTCTGTGTCACGAGGATCGGGGCGTTTGGTCCTGACAGGCCAGCTTGGCGACATCATGAAGGAGTCCGCCCAGGCAGCCTTCTCCTACGTCAAGTCCCATGCGGCCGAACTGAACATCCCTCAAGATGCTTTCCGCTATTTCGACCTGCATGTCCACGTCCCGGCAGGCGCCGTCCCCAAAGATGGTCCATCCGCTGGCACGGCCTTGCTCTCCGCGCTCGTCTCGATCTATACGCAACGGCGTATCAAACACACCGTCGCCATGACGGGCGAGATCACCTTGCGCGGACTCGTCCTGCCTGTGGGCGGCATCAAGGAGAAGGTGCTTGCCGCCAAGCGCGCCGGTATCAAGACAGTCGTTCTTCCGGAAAAGAACCGGAAGGATATCGAAGAAATTCGAGATAATGCCCTGGACGGTCTGGAGATCCTCTACGCCAAGCGCATGGAAGATGTCCTTGCCATTGTCATGGAAGACGAACCCGTAGTGCCTCCCGAGGTCTTCTTCAAAATCCCCGAAAGCGAGAAGAACCGTGTCCCTGCGGCCAATGGCAATGGCACCGTGGAGCAAGCCATCGTGATGTAAACGAGGAGCAGGCCACGGAAGTCCCGGCTTCCAGAACAACAAAGGGGCTGTGCACCGTTCCGGTGCACAGCCCCTCATCATACCATGGCGCACGACACGCTACCGGTCTATGCGCTCATCTAGTACTTTCGCATCCTCCACGTTTGGATCAAGCCCCTCCTTAAAGGCCTTCTCCACATCGATCACCATGTCTACAGCCCGGTCGATTACCTTATCGATAAGATTGGCGGTAATGCGCACGGCCGCCCCTCCGGCAAAAACGGCCTTACCCAGTAAGTTGAGATCCTCAAACCGAGCGATGCGACGTTCAGGTTCTTGCATCATGATCGAAAATCAGGTTTCAACGTGGGTGTCGACACCGGGCGTGTCGCCGGGGCGGCGTTCCTCGCTGGGCGGATTCGAAGCCTCCTGTGCGGAGCTGGCTGCCGCTCCTTCCTCAGCCGCCCCAGGGCGCGTACGAAAGAGCCGGTCCAGCTCGTCGGCGAGTACACGGCCGACCTTGTCCACTCCGCGTGCGATCGTGGAAACCGTAGCCTCGATGAGGAAAACAGCTCGATCTTCGAGCTTCAAATCATCGAACGCGCTCCTCGCCCGTTCGTATTCTTCGCTATGGGACTCCTTTCTCATGCTATTCGCCGGATCTGAGCGCCTTCCTGCGCTTTAACAACAACTACCTGCACTGTGAACATCGTAGACGAGTGTTTCATGCGCAAGTTTCACCACTCGGCCCCAAGGCGACCGCATGAGTAGTGAGATGGATACAAGCGGGCACCTGCCCGAACCGGAAGAAACCTACCTGGAGGGCACCGTCATCCGCTCCACAGGTAGCTGGTACGACGTCCAGGTCGATGACCGGATCATTCGATCCAAAATCCGAGGCAAATTCCGGCTGGCCGAAGAGGAAGTAACCAACCCGGTGGCCGTCGGAGATCGGGTAACCCTTCGAACCGTAGAGGATGGCACTGGACTGATTACGGAGATCCACGAGCGTCGCAATCGCCTCAGCCGCAGAGCCGCAGGACGCCGCGTAGGCATGGAGCACGTGATCGCGGCCAACATCGACCGCGCGTGGCTCATCCAGTCCATTCGAATGCCAAAGATTAACCCCGGCCTGATCGACCGCTTCCTCGTCATGGCGGAATCCAATGAGATTCCAGCAGGAATAGTCTTCAACAAGACGGACCTGATGAGAGACTCGGATCGCGAGGCCGTCCTGGAATTGCATGATCTCTATGCCGGGCTCGGTTATCCCCTGCTCATGACGAGTGTCGTGACCGGCGAAGGCGTCCAGGATTTCCGAGAGTGGCTTAGCGGCAACATATCTGTCGTAGCCGGCCCCTCAGGTGTTGGCAAGTCCTCCCTCCTGAACGCGGTAGAACCCGGATTGGGTCTGATTACTGGAGAGGTCAGCGAAAAGACCAGCAAAGGTAAGCACACGACTACCTACGCTTCCCTCTATCCCCTCTCCACGGGCGGCTACGTCGTCGACACCCCCGGCATCCGCGAGTTCGGCATCATCGATCTGGAGCCGGAAGAACTCTCCTACTACTTTATCGAATTCCGTCCATATATCCCCCTTTGCCGTTTCCCCAACTGCACGCACGACCACGAACCGGGCTGCGCCGTTAAGGAAGCCCTCGAGCGTGGCGAGATTTCGGATATCCGCTATTACAGCTATCTCAACATCCTGGAGTCGGTCCGAGCCGGTGAAAAAGACGTCGGGAGATAGCCTCCCTCGTGCAGGTACAAGATTTTGATACATCTTCAAACAGGAGAACGGCTTTCTTCACCATTTCGGTACATACCATAGTTTAGATTAAGTCTAAACACACCCATTAAAACCGGTCCTATGAAAAACCTATCCAGGATTGTATTGCTCGGGCTGTTCGCTCTCGCAGCCTGCCAGGAACAACCCTCAGATACTCCTGCATCCGAAGCTCCGGTTCTCTCTGTCTACTCCGGACGCAGCGAAGCACTGGTGAAGCCCATCATCGAACAGTTCGAGCAGGAGACAGGCATTCAAGTGAACGTTCGCTACGGCAGCACCTCTCAGCTCGCTACTGCCCTCCAGGAAGAAGGCGAACAGACCGGTGCCGACGTATTCTGGGGCCAGGATGCAGGCGGGCTCGGAGCCATTCATGAGTCCGGCATGCTCCTCCCGCTCCCCGACACGCTCCTGCAGCAGATCCCGACGTCCTTCCGCAATACAGCCGGTACCTGGATACCGACGAGCGCCCGCGCCCGCACGCTGGCCTATGCTCCTGACCGCGTAGACACCACGGCTCTCCCGTCGAGCGTCTTCGACCTGACCGATCCGAAGTACCGGGGCCGGGTAGGCTGGGCGCCGACTAATGCCTCCTTCCAGTCATTCGTCACAGCCATGCGTAAACTCGAGGGAGACGAACGTACCCGGACGTGGCTCCGGGACATGAAGGCCAATGGCACGAAGAGCTATAACAACAATACAGCCATCATTGAAGGCATCGCCAACGGCGAAATCGATCTCGGGTTGCCCAACCACTACTACCTCCACCGCTTCAAGAGCGAAGACCCAGCTTACCCGGTCGAGCAGACCTTCTTCCGGACCGGTGATCCCGGTGCACTGGTAAACGTGGCCGGTATCGGTGTGCTGAAAGTAAGCGACCAGCAGGAAGCCGCCCTCCGTCTCATTGACTTTCTGCTGTCGCAGCAAGCCCAGACGTATTTCGCCAACGAGACGTACGAGTATCCGATCATTACGGACGTCACACCTTCGGCACAGCTCGCTTCCCTGGAGGCAATCTCAGCTATTCAGCCGAAGATCGACCTTGACTCCCTGCGTGATCTGGAAGGCACACTCCAGATACTGCGGGAGGAGGGACTACTCTGACCGGCAGGTCCCTATTCGAGTGATTCCACTATGACACGTAAAAGCAGAAAAACCGGACACTCAGGGACTGCAATGCAGGATCGGTAGATGGCCATCTCTCCAGTGAGTATCAGCAACCCGACCACCGGCGGTGGCTCCATCCTGGAGCGCCGCCGGTGGCGTTTCCAGATGGCCTGGTACTTTCTAGTCCCGGCGCTCATCGTGGTATGCGGAGTGCTCGTTCCTCTCGCCTACCTGTTCGTGCGAGCCTTCGAGGCTGACCTCGATCAGTTGAACACCCTGGTCTTTCGGGCACGCAACCTTCGCCTGTTAGGCAACACACTGCTCCTGGCGGGCGGCGTGTTGGTGGTGGGTTCGCTGGTTGCCTTCCCGCTAGCCTGGCTGACCACCCGGTCCGACATTGCGGGTAAGCGGCTGCTCACGCTCGTCGGAGTGCTCCCACTGGCGGTACCGGGTTACGTGATGGCGTATGTTCTGCTTGCCACGACAGGCCTTCGCGGCACCCTGGCGCTACTATTCGACCTGAACCTGCCCCGCTTGAGTGGCTTCACCGGAGCACTTGCCGCAATGAGTCTCACGACTTATCCGTACCTCTTCCTGAACCTCCGCGCTGCGCTACTGGGACTCGACCCATCGCTGGAAGAGTCGGCTCGCTCGCTCGGCTGCACGGAAGGTCAGGTCTTCCGGCGGGTCGTTCTGCCACAACTTCGCCCGGCCTTCCTGTCCGGCGCGCTTCTCGTTGGCCTGCATGTTCTGGGGGATTTCGGGGTGGTCTCCCTCATGCGATTCGAGACGTTCAGCTACGCGCTGTACCTCCAGTACACGGCGGCCTACGACCGGATCTACGCGGCATGGCTGGCACTCATGCTGATCGGTGTAACACTATGCCTGCTCGTGGCTGAGGCGCGGTTACTGCGTGGGAGACTCTACCACCGGGCCGGAACCGGGATGCGGCGGCGTGCGCGTCCGACCCATCTCGGACGCTGGCGCTTCCCAGCCTATGCGTTTGCGGCAGCGATCGGCGTGGTCTCCCTCATCATGCCCCTCCTGACACTCGCCCACTGGATGACCCGCCGTAACATCAACGAAGGCTGGAGCGATCTGGGAGCCGCACTCTGGTCATCCTTTTCCGCTTCGGCTCCGGCAGCACTGCTGGCAGCCACGCTCGCACTGCCGCTGGCCTATCTCGGTGTACGCAAACCCTCTCCCATTGCCCGCGGGTTGGAGCGCATTTCCTATCTCGGCTACGCGACGCCTCCGCTGGCGTTCGCACTGGCGCTCATCTTCTTCACTCTGAAGGCCATTCCAGCATTATACCAGACGCTTCTGCTCCTTATTACGGCCTATACTCTTCATTACCTGGCAGAGGCCATCGGACCGGTACGGAGTGCCCTGTACCAGACCTCGCCGAGACTGCAAGAGGCGGCGAGGTCACTCGGGTGGACGCCGCTACGAGCCTTCTTCAAGGCCACTTTCCCATTGCTGCGGCGGGGGTTGGTCGTCAGCATGGCGTTCGTGTTTCTCTCTGCTATGAAGGAACTGCCCCTGACGTTTCTCCTTTCGCCCATCGGCTTTGAGACGCTGGCCATGGGCACGTGGGGCTTCGCGAATGAAGGTTTGTTTGGCGCCGCCGCCCCCTATGCGTTGTTGACCATGCTCTTCTCCGGCGCATTCACGGCGCTCCTCCTCGTGAACGAGCGACACACTGGAGCGTAGAACGGTACTCATGAGCAACATCCTCTCCATACAAGGATTAACCAAGCGTTTCGTCGCCGGAGCCCCGCCCGTCGTTGACGAGGTGAGTTTTACGGTAGGCAACGGAGAGATCGTGGCCCTGCTGGGACCGAGCGGGTGCGGCAAAACGACTACGCTGCGCCTCATAGCGGGCTTCGAGCACGCCGACGCAGGCACGGTCACGGTAGGCGGCAGACTGCTTACCGGACCGTCCATTCATGTACCCCCGGAGGCGCGTGGAGTCGGTGTGGTATTCCAGGATTACGCACTCTTTCCGCACCTGAGCGTCCTGGAGAACGTGCTGTTCGGCCTGCAGCGCCTGCCGCGCTCCCAGCGGGTTGCACGCGCGCGGGAGGCCCTCAAACTGGTGGGCCTCTCCGGATACGAAAACCGCAAGCCACATGAACTCTCCGGCGGCCAGCAACAGCGCGTAGCCATTGCCCGGACGCTTGCTCCCATGCCGCAGCTGGTCCTCCTCGACGAGCCATTCTCCAATCTGGACGCCCTGCTCAGGCAGGCTACCCGGCAGGAGATCCGCACGGTGCTCAAAGAGGCCGGCCTCAGCGCGCTGTTGGTTACCCACGACCAGGAGGAAGCCCTCTCGTTCGCAGACCGGGTGGGTGTCATGCGGGCGGGCCGCATCGAGCAGGTGGGCACGCCAGAGGAAGTCTATTACCAGCCCCGTACGCTCTTCGTAGCCCAGTTCCTCGGGCGCACCAATCTGATCCTGTCGCGGGCTGCCGGAGATACTGCTGAGACGCCGCTGGGCCGTATCGGGTTGAACCGTCCGGCAGCGGGCGACGTGCTGCTTGCCTTGCGTCCCGAACACCTCACCCTGGAAGCTCCCGATTCGGCGAGCGGGTGCCGCGGACGAGTCGTGGGCCGCGAGTTCAAAGGCCACGACATCACCTTCCGTGTCGAACTGAACGGTGCGGAATACCTCGTCCACACGGACAACCTGGTTCCGTACCAACCGGGCGACCTCGTATCGGTCCGGCCGCTGGCTCCCGCCGTGGTTCTGGAAAACCGTACGGGCGAAGGTGTTACCGCCAGTGGCGCGGCACCGCAACTCACGGTCCCGGTTGCAGAGCAATAGCTCTGAGCATAACCAGCGGCTTACTTCTTCGCGACCCCTTTCTTCGCTGTTCGGGTTGTCACCGAGGCGGCTTTCGTAGTGGTGGCTTTCTTCTTTGTGGCTTGCTTCGCGGTAGATGACCGTTTGCTCTTGCCAGCTTTGCCATTCCCCTTTTCGGCGAGCAACTGGAGGGCCTCCTCCATGGTGACCGTTTCGGGAGCACGGTCCCTGGGTAGCGAAGCGTTGGTTTTCTGGTGCTTGATGTAGGGGCCGTAGCGACCTTCGAAGATCTCGACCGCCTCTCCGGTTTCGGGGTGCTGGCCGAGCGTGCGGAGCGGCCTGTTTTTGGACTCCTTCTTCGCGAGGAGTTCGAGGGCACGGTCGAGATCGATGGACAGCACGTCGTCCTGCGCGGTCAGCGAGGCGAAAGTGCTTCCGTGCTGCACGTAGGGACCAAAACGACCGATGTTGGCCTTGATCGGTAGCCCCGTCTCGGGGTGTGTGCCGAGCGTGCGCGGGAGCGAGAGCAGATCGACGGCAACCCCCAAGTCCACATCGCCGGGCTCCATGCCTTTAGGCAGGGACATACGTTTCGGTTTGCCGCCCTGTTCATCGTCGCCGAGTTGAACGTACGGGCCGTAGGGACCTTTCTTGAGGAACACGGGCTGGTCGGCTTCCGGGTGAACGCCCAGGAGATGGTCCTCGGCGTTGCCTTCGCGCAGGAAGCGCTCCAGATCTTCGGCGTCGAGATCAGCAGGAGCAATCCCCTCCGGCAGCGAGGTCGTAACGTGTTCGCCGTCGATGGTCCCTTCGACGTAGGGTCCGTATTTGCCGACACGGACTACGTAGTCGTTCCATTTCGGCGAGGTGATGGTAGACACGGAACGGGCATCCACCACGTCGAGCGCCCGCGCGACTCTGGTTTCGAGGCCATCCTCTCCCCGATAGAAACTCTTCAGGTACGGGGTGGCCTCTCGTTGCCCCGCCGCGATGTCATCCAGCACCTGCTCGATGTCGGCCGTGAAGCCGACGTCCACCAGTTGCTCGAACTGTTCCTCCAAGAGGTTATTCGTAGCGAAGGCCGTGAAGGTCGGGACGAGTTGAGTGCCGTGTTTCGACACGTAGCCCCGGTGTATGATCGTATCGATAATAGAGGCGTAGGTGCTCGGGCGACCTATGCCTTCGCTTTCAAGCGTCTTGATGAGCGAGGCTTCCGTGTAACGGGCGGGGGGCTTCGTCTCATGCCCGACCGGATCGACGCGGCGACAGTTGAGCCGGTCATCCACCGCCAGGTCCGGGAGTGGCTGGTCACGGTCTTCCAAGGCGGCATCGGGATCGTCGGCCCCCTCCACGTAGGCGCGGAAGAAGCCGGGGAAGACGACCATGCGGCCCGTGGCCCGGAACGTCGCCACACCACTGAGCGCACCAGCCTGACCGTTGCCTCCCTGGCCAGCCGGATCCCCGGCCTCGATGGTAGCCGTAACGAAGCGCAGGCGCGCGTCCGCCATCTGCGTAGCGACGGTACGCTTCCAGATGAGGTCGTACAGCGCCCCCTCCTGCCCCGTCAGCCCGAGTTCGTCTCGCGTGCGCATCTCCGTACCTGCAGGACGGATGGCCTCGTGTGCTTCCTGCGCGTTGGCGACTTTGCTTTTGAACTGGCGCGGCTGCGGGCTGAGATACTCCTTACCATACCGCTCGGCGACCGACCTGCGGCTGGCTTCGATGGCCTCCTTCGAAAGGTTGGTCGAGTCGGTACGCATGTAGGTGATGTAGCCCTGCTCGTAGAGGCGCTGGGCTATCTGCATGGTTTGCCGGGCAGAGAAGCCGAGCTTACGGCTGGCTTCCTGCTGGAGCGTCGATGTGATGAACGGCGGGTAGGGAGAGCGGGTCTGGAGCTTTTCTTCGACATTCGCCACACGCCAAGGCTCGCCCGGGAGGCGTTTCGCGAGGGTTCGGGCCTCACTTTCCTGCAGGAGAAGCACATCGCGCCCGGCGACCAGATTCTTTTTGAGCTTTCCGGTCTCGTCGTCGAAGTCGCGCCCCGTAGCGAGGCGGATGCCGCCGAGGTGCGTCATCGTCGCCTCAAAGGCACTGCCGTTCTTTGCCAGTTGGGCCTTGAGATCCCAGTAGGAAGCCGGAACGAAGGCCATGCGCTCCTTTTCGCGAAGGACGAGGAGGCGTACCGCAACGCTCTGGACGCGTCCGGCAGAGAGCTTCGGCGCAATCTTTTTCCAGAGGAGCGGCGAGATCGTATAGCCGACGAGACGATCCAGTACACGGCGGGTTTCCTGCGCATCGACGAGGTTGTAGTCGATATCCCGGGTACGCTGGAGGGCATTGTGGATGGCTTCTTCGGTGATCTCGTGGAACACCATCCGGCGGATCGGCACCTTCGGATTAAGCACCTGCACGAGATGCCAGCCTATGCTCTCCCCCTCGCGGTCTTCGTCCGTCGCTATATAGAGTTCGTCGGCGTCTTTGAGGGCGGACTTCAGCTCCTGGACAACCTTGCGCTTGTCGGACGGCACGATATAGAGGGGCTGGAATGCATCGTCTACATTGACGCCGAGTTTTGCCCAGGGGGTATCCTTGACGTTCGCGGGGATCTCGGACGCCGATGACGGAAGGTCCCGGACATGGCCCATGCTGGCCTCCACGCGGTAGTCCTTCGGGAGGAAGCGACGAATGGTTCTAGCCTTGGTCGGCGACTCTACGACGACAAGCCGTTTCATATCAACAAGAGAGCTTCGAATTCAGGGATGAACGCCCGGCGGGATGCAGGGTGACGAGAGACGTGCCGGAGGCTCTAAGGCTACGGGCGCGGGTACCGTCTGCGCAACCCCCTTTTTGGGGAAATCGAAACGGTGGCTGTCTGACGCGTCGGTGAAGACATCGTTCCGGACGGATAGTGAGCACAGCGTGGCGTGCACCAACGAAGAGGGGAATAAACTGTAACGAAACTTGCAAACTGGACCGTGTGGGGCGTTGCGGATTCTGGATCGCGGAATGAGGATTTGGAGCTGATTGTGACGGAGGTGTAACGTAGTTTACAAAATTGAACGGGGTGTGGGGCGGAGTGGGCGCAGCGCGCTGCGCCTCTACGATGGGGCGGGTGTGTTCGGAGGTTCGGGGACATTGGTGCTCGTAGTGGGGTTGTGTAGGGGCGTGCGGCCACACGCCCCTACGTGGTCTGGTG
>JAWLHQ010000030.1:0-19137 GCA_041690215.1 Rhodothermales bacterium | reverse complement strand
GACAGGGTCGGTCTCCTTCCAGTGGTAGTAGGTCTGGCGTGAGATCTCGTTGCAGGCGCAGACCTCTGTTACGGAGAGGCCTTCGGCCAGGCCACTGAGGATGTTCGATATGATCTTCCGGCGTCTGGCTTGCTTGAGGTTGGATTTCTTTCGCTTCGCTGCCATGCTCCCCTCCACTGGAATGAATGTAGAATGTGTAATGGGTAATGAAGAATGATGAGGGGAAGGTAGGTGATGGGAGGCGGCGTGTCGAGGTTATTTTGATAACCTACATATGTGTGTTTGGGCGGTCAGCGATCAGCTGTCAGCTATCAGCGATCAGTGGTCGGCGGTCAGCAAAACCAGAAAGAGGCAGTGATTGGTAGGGTGGTTTTCAGGCTAGTGGGTTGGAGGACACCCTCAGTCGCTTGCGCGACCGCTTCCTCGAGGGAGCGGTTGGATGTGTGCCGGATGGTGCCGTGGTAGAAGTCTTTTGGGTTGTGCTGGCTGGGGGCCGGTCGGGGTGGGCTGGCTGGGTGTTTGGTCGGGGTGGTTGGAGGATTTGCCTGTCGATGGGTTCTTGAGAAGAGCGGGTGCAGGCTGTGAGCTGCGGAGTGTGGTGTTGGAGAAAATGAGCGTGCCGCCCTGTCCGAGTGGACAGGGCGGCACGCGTATGTTGAAGCGCTGTCGTGTCCGATGTCAGGAGATGCTGATCTTGCGTGGCTTGGATTCTTGTCGTTTCGGCACTTCGATGGTCAGTACGCCATCGCGCATCTGGGCTTTCACGTCTTCGGGTGAGCCGGCGTTGGGGAGCGGGAAAGCGCGGAAAAAGTGGCCGTACGAACGCTCTATACGGTGAACGTTCTCTTTTCGCTCCTCGTGTTCCGACTTCCGATCCCCGCTTATGCTCAGCACACCATCCTGCAATTCGACTTTGACGTTCTCTTTGGGAATGCCGGGCATATCCATGCGCAGGATGTAGCGGTCATCGGTTTCGGAGATGTCGGTATACGGCGACCAGACCGTTCCATGACCGTTGCCTTCCGTGACCTGAGTTACTTCATCGAAGAGCCGGTTCAATTCCCGGCGTAGCAAGCCGAATGACTCGGCAGGCGAATACCGCGTCAGCATGGCCATAAGCTTACCTCCATCTAAAAGTTAGTTAAGGGATCCTGCCATTCGAAAAGGGACTGCCCCGAGTCGATCTCTGTGGCGACCATTCCGTCCTGATGTGTAGATGTGTATGGGACGGGATGTGTCGCGGTTTCGAGAGTTACACATTTGTATCGGTCGTGTATGCGGGCGGCATTCAGAGGGCGGAGCGTATTTCCGAGGGGGCCCGGGGCGGGAATGGAGAAGGCCATCCTCTGTTTCAGCTGGTTGGCCGTTCTCAAGCAGTCTCCCATCCTCCTGCCCTGCTCGACCGAACGCGCTGGCAAGACTGTCCGCTTTACTTTCGGTCAGTCGTCTGTGACGCGCGATTGGGAGGGAGGATTTGTAGATGCAGAGCATGACACGCCCTGCTCGTACAAAACAGCCGGGCTATAGGGGGTGGCTGCTCCTGGTGACGCCTGGATGCCCGATCGGGGTAGAAGCCGGGAGCGCACAGGTTTACCGATGCGGTCGTGTTGCGGTAACCGGGCAAGGTGAGTGTTCCGCCGGCCGATGTAGAGCAACCACGTTGATTTCAGGAGAAATAGGCCAGGCCGGAGGTGCGTGCTCTATTCTCCGAGCCGTGAGAGCCGATTAATTACAAGAAACGGATGTCGACTTTCACATAGCAGCGCGTATTAATGAACTATGCCCCACACAGGCAGGTATAACCACCACGCCCGTAACATCGTCTTCACCCCCATGCCGTTCTCGCTCTCCCAACTCACCCAGAACCTCTTCCGCAAGTCTACAAGCAGCGTGCCGTCGCGGGATGGTTCCACCCGGATGAGAACCATCGTCACCGGCTCCGTGGCCATCGGCGCACTCGTGACGGGGGCTGTCCTGGAGAAGACCCGGCGGGACCGGCTCCCCCGTGCCTGGCAGCTTCCGAAGGCGATCGATGCGGACGTCGAAGAACTGGAGATCATGGAGGGCCGGGTACGTTACTACAAGCGACCGGGATCGGGAATTCCCATCGTCCTCCTGCACAGCATCAATGCCGCTGCCTCCAGTTATGAAATGAAGCCGATCTTCGACCATCTAGCCTCGCACACGGATCGGCCCATTTATGCGATGGACTGGCTTGGTTTCGGCATCTCGGATCGCCCGAACGCCCGCTACACACCCGGTCTGTACCAGCGCCAGCTCCGCCGTTTCCTCAGCGAGCGGGTACGCTCGTCGGCGGACATCATAGCCCTTTCCCTGGCGAGTGAGTACGCCGCCACCATCGCCCACGCATTTCCGGTGCTGGTCAAGCGTCTCGTCTTCATCTCCCCCACCGGGCTCGGCCCCACGTTGCAGGAATCGCTGTTCCAACAGGCGGTGATAGGTGTGGCGAGCAGTGTCGGCGCGTTCGAGGTGTTCTTTGCCCGGCTCACGCAGCGTGCTTCTCTGCGCCGCTTTTACGCCGAGCACGTGTTCCTGAATCCGGACAACGTCCCGGCCGACCTCGTCGAGTACGCGTATCTCACGTCACACGTGCGAGGTGCTCACCATGCGCCACGCCGATTCATTCAGGGCAGTCTGTCTATGAAAGAGTATGCGCCGCGCACGTACATGCACGTCCATGCGCCGACGCTGCTCATCATCCCCGAGTCGGATCCAGAAATGGTGCAGGACTTCGCCCGCGCCGATGAGATTGCGGCAGCGAACAAGGAGTACATCCAGATCCGCAAGATCCACTCCGGCCTGCTACCCCAGTGGGAGGCTTCTCAGGAACTCTTCGACGTCATCGACGACTTCCTGGATGTCGCCGTCAGCGCGCACCCCCAGAAGGGCTAAGGCATTCGGACCTTACTTCTTTCGTTTTCGTGCCGGCACTTCGACGGAAGCCCGAGCGCGGAACAGTGTTTTTCGCTAATTTGGCGGCATAGCACCTCGTCCCGTCTACCCATCCACCGCGTGAACCAACGATCACTTCCGTATAGCAGGCGGACCGTCGCGGCCTGGTCGATGTACGACTTTGCCAATTCCGCCTTCACGACCCTCGTCGTCACGTTCATCTACAGCACCTACTTTACGCTGACGATGGCGGAGGATGCGACGACGGGTGCAGCCCGCTGGTCGTTTGCCATTACGATCTCGGCCATTGCGGTAGCCCTCCTGTCTCCGTATGCCGGCGCCCTGGCCGACCGTGGCGGGCACCGAAAACACCTGCTGGTCGGAACGAGTCTCGTCTGTATTCTCGGCACGGCCCTGCTCTTCTTTCCGGTTCCCGGGCAGGCCTGGTTTGCGCTGTCGGCCTTCATCGTGGCAAACGTCGCGTTCGAACTCGGATATGTCTTCTACAACGCCTACCTGCCTGACATCGCGCCCCCGGACAAGATCGGCCGGATATCGGGATATGGATGGGCGCTGGGTTACGTGGGCGGGCTCCTCTGCCTGGCCATTGCGCTGGCAGGATTCGTCGGTGTCGGCGGAGCCCCTCTGTTCGGAATATCGGACGAGAACGGCCTGAACGTCCGTGCGACCAATCTGCTGGTGGCCGGGTGGTTCCTGGTGTTCTCCCTCCCTGCCCTCTTCGTACTGCGGAATCCTCCCCCGGTACAGCCACGAGCTGCCGGGAACGTCTTCCGCACCGCCACGCGCGAGTTGATCCGGACGTTCCACTCCGTCCGGCAATACCGGCACGTTTTCTGGTTTCTCCTTGCCCACCTCATCTATAACGACGGCCTGGTTACGGTCTTTGCCCTGGGCGGTCCGTATGCGGCCAGCACGTTCGGCTTTACGGTGGAGGACACGATCATTCTCGGCATCGCCTTGAACGTCGCTGCCGGGCTGGGAGCCTACCTGTTCGGCTTCATGGATGACAGATGGGGCGGCAGGACCACGGTTCTGGTGAGCATCGTGGGGCTCAGCGCCTTCACCCTCCTGGCGATCCTTGCGGAGAGCAGAACCATCTTCTGGATTGCAGCGGTCGGCATCGGCCTGCTCGTCGGCCCCAACCAGTCGGCCAGCCGTTCTCTCATGGGAAGGCTGACACCCCCCGAAAAGGAAGGCGAGTTCTTCGGGTTTTACTCCTTTTCTGGTAAGGCCACCTCATTCCTGGGGCCGCTCCTGTTCGGCGTGTTGACCATGCTCACCGGAACGCAACGCCTGGGACTGGCCGCCCTGCTGGTCTTCTTCGTAACCGGGGGGCTGTTGCTTCTCCGCGTAGATGAGACGGAGGGCTTTCGCCTCGCCCGGCGCGTTCCGGACGAACCGGCATTGCTGGTAAAACCGGAAGCATAATTCATGGGCCGGCTGTACTCCGGCACAAAGACGTACACGTGAAACGATGAGCTACCCGACCATTCGTGACGTGGCCCAGGCGCTCGAAACATGGGCGCCCCGTGGCTCCGCGCAGTCCTACGACAATGTCGGCCTTCAGGTAGGCGACCCCGACCTTCCCGTTCAGCGCGTACTCATCGCTCTCGACCTGACGGCACACGTCATCGAGGAGGCGATCCGCGAGAACGCAAACCTGATCATCACGCACCATCCGACCATCTTCAAACCACTGCGCAGCGTGACGGCCGGAAGCGGACCTGCGGGGCTGGTTTTCCGTCTCGCCCAGGCCGGAATTGCCCTCTACGCTGCCCACACGAACCTCGATGCGGCTCCGGGCGGAGTTTCGTTTGCGCTGGCGGAGCAGCTAGGCCTGCAGGAGGTCCGTTTCCTGAAGCCCTTCCCCGAGACCCTGTACAAGCTCGCGACTTTCGTTCCGGCCTCCCACGCCGATGCGGTCCGGGAGGCGCTGGCACAGGCCGGAGCGGGGCGCATCGGGGCGTATGAAGCGTGCGCCTTCGCGACAGAAGGAATCGGCTATTTCCGGCCGACCGAGTCCGCCTCGCCTTTCATAGGGACTCCGGGAGGTCAGCTGGAAGCCGTACAGGAACTGCGTATCGAAGTCGAGGTGCCCCGCTGGCACCTCGACCATGTCCTGAACGCACTCCGGCAGGCGCACCCCTATGAGGAAGTCGCCTACGACGTGTATCCCGTGCACCAGCCGAACACGCGCGCCGGTTTCGGTGCGGTGGGCCGCCTTCCGAAACCAGAGCCGCTGCCCGCATTCCTGCACCGCGTGGCGGAACGACTGGACGCCGAAGCGCTGCGCTACACCGGCGATCCATCCAGCACCGTCGAGCGCGTCGCCGTCTGCGGCGGCTCCGGCAGCGACCTTACCGGCGATGCGCTTGCCGCGGGCGCGGACGCCTACGTGACGGCAGACATCACCTACCACAAGTTCTTCGACGTCCTTGCTCCCGGCGGGACCCCTCGCATGGCCCTCATCGATGCGGGTCACTTCGAGACGGAACGTATTGTGGAAGAGCTTCTCCGGAGGAACCTGGCGGAGCATTTCCCGGACGTGACGTGGCTTCGTACCGCCTCACGCACCAGCCCAATCCATACCTACGTCCGCCCGGCCACGCCCCCACACTAACTTCGACGATTCTTCGCATTCACCGGGGAAAGGGGTTTATGCTGGACCGAACTTCATATTTTCTCACGCGTAGTACGTGATTGCACTCAGCAGAACTTCGCCCACATAGAGAGTAGAAATGCCAACCGTCCAGGAAACGACCAGCATCGGCGAGCAACTCAAAGCGCTCGTGCGCTTGCAGCACATTGACAGCAAGATTGACCAGGTCCGCAAACTTCGCGGCGATCTTCCGGACGAGATCCGCGACCTGGAAGACGAGCGGGCCGGTCTGGAGACCCGCATCCGTAATCTCCGTCAGGAGCAGGAAGACAACGTCACGGCCCGCGGCAAAGCCGAACGAGACATCAAGGAGAGCGAGAGCCTCATCAAGCGCTACGAAGAGCAGCAGCTTCAGGTCCGCAACAACCGCGAGTACGACGCACTGACGAAAGAGATCGAAGTGCAGAAGCAGCGGATCGCAGAGGCGCAGGCACGGATCGAAGAGATCGAAACAAATGGCCCGGTTCTGGCTACCACAATCATGGAGGCGGAGCAGCGCCTCGCAGAACTGGCGGATATCCTGAAGAGCAAGCGGGCCGAGCTCGACGAAGTGCTTCAGGACACCCAGCAGGAGCAGGCGGAACTGGAGGAGCGACGCCGTCAGGCGGCTCAAGCCGTGGATAAGCGCTACCTCCGCGCGTATGACCGCCTCCGCAGCCGTCTGAGAGATGGACGCGCCGTCGTGCCGCTGGAGCGCGGAGCGGCCGCAGGCTTTGCCGTCCCGCCGCAGCGTCAGGTAGAAATTCGCCAGCGCAACCGGATCGTGGCCTGTGAGCATACGGGCCGCGTGATTGTGGACAGCGAGCTTTTCGACGAGACCATCCGCGAAGAAGAAGGGAAATAAGGGGAAATGCGTAATGCGTGATGAGTAATGGAAACGGGTACTGCCCGCAATTCATTACTCATTACGCATTATCCATTACACATTGAATACCGTGCCGGTCGGATCATCGCGTCGCCTAGAGCGGCGAGGAAAGTCCGAACACCACAGGGCACCGTGCTTCCTAACAGGAAGGCACCGCCTCGCCAAGCGGGGTGGTGACAGCAAGTGCAACAGAAAGCAAACCAGCCTGTGCTTTTCGGAGCGCCGGTGATGGGTGAAATGGTGGGGTAAGAGCCCACCAGCGGTTCGGGTGACCGGGCCGGCTGGGCAAACCTCACGGGGTGCAAGGCCAAACAGCTCCCGCGTCCCGGCAAGCCGGGACATAAGGCGGCCCGTCGAAGGGAGCGGGTAGGCTGCTAGAGGCCGTCGGTGACGGCGGTCCCAGATAAATGATGATCTCCCCTTCGGTTCGTGGCGCCGGAGGGCAGACAGAATTCGGCTTACAGACCGGCACGTGCCACAAACAGGAAGGCAGCCCCGAGGGGCTGCCTTCGCCATTTCATACCGGTAGCAAAAAACCCCGCCCGGGGGTGTCGGACGGGGTCACAGAACCGCCTCAGCCGGTCGGGAGGGTCACTGCCCCTGGCCTTCGGCCGGCGGAGCCGTCTGCTGATCCGGGGTCGTAGCGGAGCCTTCAGGTGCCGGCTGGGTGGGTGCGGGTGCGGGTTCGGCACCAGACGGGGGGAGCACGGGCTGCCCCGTCTGTTCACCGGCGGCACGCTGCTGAATGACGCTTTCCTGCGTCTCGCTCCGGTCGATAGCGAAGTTACTCAGGATGCAGAGGACGATGAACAGGGACGCCAGAATCCATGTCGCGCGCTCCAACACATCCGGCGCCTGCCTGGCACCCAGGATCTGCGTCGTTGCCCCACCGGCAGCGATTCCGGCGAGACCGCCGCCCTTGCCACTCTGTAGAAGGACGACCAGGACGAGAAGGAGCGCAATGAGCGCGATGAGAATGATGATGAATGTGAACATGGATATTTCGGTCCGGATAAAATAAGAAGCCGACTAATTTACGATGGGCAACGGGCATTTTCAAATGGAGCGCAGACCTCAGCCGTCCATCCGCACGCCGGAGCGTTCACGCACGTAGGATTCCGCATACATAAGGGCGGTAACAGACTTCATGTCGAGAATCTCCCGCCTCTTCACCATGGCGAGCGCCTCCTCGAACGGGAGCCGAACGACCTCGATGAACTCGCCGTCAGACAGCGCCTGTTTGCTCTCTGTAAGTTCCTCGCCCACATAGAAGTGGATCACTTCGTTGCTGTAGCCGATGCAGGGATAAAACGATCCGAGGTGGGTCAACGTGCCCGGAATCCACCCCGTCTCCTCCTCTAGCTCTCTCTTCGCGACCTCTTCCGGAGATTCCCCCTTTACATCCAGCTTACCGGCTGGCACCTCGTAGAATACGCGCCGGGGAGGATACCGGAATTGCCGCACGAGGATGGTCGTACCGTCTTCAAAGAGCGGCACCACAGCCGAGGCGCCCGGGTGATCGATCCACTCACGTACGGACTCCTCCCCGCTGGGGACGCGCACGTAGTCCCGGTAGACTTTCAACAGCTTTCCATCGACGAGCTGTTCCGAACGCAGCCGCTCTTCGTTCAGGTTATGCATGAGCTAGTGGTCGAGATGTGTGCCTGACAGAATGGATGCCAACGTGAAAGGAGCGGTTACGGGTCCACCGCTTTCCGCACAGCGAACACTTTTCACGGAAGCTTTCACGAGCACGTCAGCATTACCGCAGTGACTGCGGTCAACGCTGCCGTTTCCGCCCGCAGGCGCCTCGATCCGAGCGAAACCACCTCGAACCCCGCCTGTTCGGCTCGCTCCACTTCGGCATCCGAAAACCCGCCCTCTGGTCCGATCAATACCGTGATTTTCCGCGCCAGGCGGTCTCGTTCCAGTACGGTCGTGATCAAGTGTTCCATGCCGGTTTGCTCACTACAGAGCAGCCGCAAACCGTCTACCGACTCGGAAACGAGCGCATGAAAGGGCAGAGGTTCGTCGAGTTGGACGAGCCGACTGCGCCCGGACTGCTTCATCGCCGCAATCAAGATGTTCTTCGCGCGTGAAGCCTTGAAATTCTCCTTCTCCGTCCGCTCGGTCTGCAACGGCACGATCCGCCCTACGCCCAGTTCGACGGCTTTTTCCAGGAAGATCTCGAAGCGGCCCGGGTTCTTGAGGAGCGCCATGCCCACCGTGAGGTGGTATGGGGGCTCACCCACTTCCCGCACTTCGTTCAGGATCCGGCCAGTAACCGCGCGCCGCTCCACGGTTTCGAGTTGCACGCGGTACCATCCCCCCTCCCCATCCACAACCACGATCTCGTCGCCCGCTTTTGCTCGTAGCACGCGTATTGCGTGGTGCGCCTCCTCATCTGGCAACACAAGCGTATTACCGCGAATATTCTCCGGAGGAACGTAGTAGCTGGTCGTCACGTCGTTGCCATACGTTGTGATGAGACAATCGGCATACCGCCGGCTGCACGTTTCAGCACGCGCAGAGCCCGGCAGACAATCGGTAAGAACGAAGTTACAGATCGCGGCTGCACTCCGCTATGATGAGCCCATCGACTAGCGGCATGTCCATGGTGATGGGCCGAGCGGAGTATAGAGGTCGCAATCTACCGCTCCTCATCGCATATGGCATTCTGAGCGGAGCGTAGCGGCGTCGAAGATCCCATAAAACAATACCGCTGTGCTCCTATATGGGATCCCTCGACTACGCTCGGGATGGCACCTAGTGGGCATACCCGATGACCCGAACACACCTGAGTTACTCATCGCATGAGGCTGGACATTTCTGTAGTGGAGCGTCAAGACTGATTGGAAGGTTCTCCATCGGTGCCTGCTCGGCATCTCAGCATACCTGATGAGATCCCGAAACAAGTTCGGGATGACAGGTGAACAGAGATCGCAAAACAAGTTCGGGATGACACGTGAACAGAGAGCCCGAAACGACTCTTCGGCAAACTCAGAGTGACATGGTTCGGGATGACGACACGGGGGCAATGCGTCATCGATTTAGCCTTGACACACCGCTAGAGCCCGAACGAAAGTCCGACGTGGATGCGCCCGCTGAACTGCCCTCCTTCACGATTAGCGGCGTAGCTCGTATTGACCATGCCGATCGCTGTATCGAACTGCATCCCGAATCCGAAGCCGGGGTACATGCCCCGTTCTACGCCGCTCCCTCCCCTATCCGGCAATTCGACATACCCGATGTCTGTGAACACGAAGGCAAACGACTCGGCGTCGAGCTGGTATCGATATTCGAGCAGCGTCCTCGAAACGAGCCGTCCCAGGAAACGATCTTCATCGTACCCACGGAGCGTTGTCGCTCCGCCGAACCGGTACAGGTCGCTCGGATCGTACGTGTCGCTCTGAAGGAGGTTCGCGTCCATGCCCAGCACAAGCACATGCCTCGGAAAGGTCGGAATGAACAGCCGGCCACGTCCACTGAACCGTGCCTGCCGCTCATGAGTCCGCTCTACGGTCGTATCGCCCGAGACCGAGCGGGTGCGAAACCGGCGCTCCTTACTCCCCTGCTCGAAGCCGATTTCGAACCAAGCACCTCGCCGTGGGTTCTGCAAGCGGTCCACCCTGCGGTATACGAATCCGAGCCCCCAGAATAGCGCATGAGCACGGGGTACGCGCTGGCGTCCAGCCAGCAATTCCGTCCCAGCCTGTCCGGGCCTTGTCCGCTCCCTGCTGAGACTTGCCCGTGCCTCAACGCCGCGCGAGAGCCGATAGGAAACCTCCCCGCGATAGCGTTGCCGGCTATAAAAGGTGGAGTCCTGAAGCCCTTCAAAGCGCACGCTTACCCCGAAGGGCACGTACGGAAGGAGCGGATCGCTGAATTCGGTCTCCACCCGGCTGACCTGGCCGGGCAAGCGGTTGAGCCGGAGGGACGCCCCCAGCCCTGCTCCGAACAGGTTGCTCATAACAAGGTGCCCTGTTCCAACGATACGTCTGCCGCGAGAGCCATTCCCGGGCTGGTACCCGAGCACTACGTCAAACAGGCCCGGCGGCGCTTCTTCGACAGGGATCACCAGCACAGCAGCGCTATCTTCCTCGACCCGAACTTCAGGCGTGCCTACCTGCTGAAAGTGCCCCGTATCCAGCAGGCGCTGTCGAATCTGCTCCGGTTCGTAGGTTGAGAGCGGCTCTCCCGGACGGATACCTGCCACACGTGCGGCATAGCCCGTGCGTGTTCGCTCCGCGCCGGCAAGCTCGATTCCCTTCAAAGGAGACCGGGGGCCTTCGCGAATGAGCAAGCTGATGCTGGCGCGAAAGGGCATGTCCGGCGTGAGTTCGACATCCAGGACCTGGATCTCGGAAAGCAGGTAGCCCCGCCGTTCATAGGCGTGCAACAGCGCTTCAAGGTCGGCTTCCAGCTGAGCGGGGCTGAACCGACGCCCGGACCGTGTCTCCATCAACGAACGCAGGTCGCCTTCGCTGATGGCCTGATTACCCGTCAGATCGACCCTGTCCACCTCGACCGCCGCCCCTCGTGATACGTACAACGTGACCCTGTCCGGCTGTGCCGTCGAGTCGACGTGAACGGAATCGACCGTTGCAAACGGGTATCCTTCATGACGCAGCCTGGCCAGGAGATCATCCGTGATGTCGTCGATTGCCGACAGCGTGCCCGAACCCGGATTCCAGTCCTGAACGCTGCCATCCACGTACAGCGTCCAGACCGCGGGTTGATCCGAAGCAAACGGTACGACGAAGGACTCGGCCTGCCCGAACGCCACGCCCGGCATCAGCGCGAGCAGAAGCGCTGTAGCCGAGTAAAGCGGGACCATACCGGAGCGTAATGAAAAGGCGTTTCGCACGAGGAGACCTTCGTAAGAGCAGATCTACACCGGGCCGATGCTATTCCCAACCTCCCCGGCGGTTCTGCTACGCACGTCAACGCCGCCTTATCTGCACCGTTCCGGCAGGGGCTGGTGCGGGCTGCAATCGCGTCCAGGAAATGCTGCGTGGGCTGGCTGGTTTCGGACCTCACGGAAGTGCTTGTGCCGGGAGATCGTTAGCTCTGTGGGTTGTGGTGCCTGGATGCCCGGTTGGGGCCGCATTGGCGTCAAAGAAATGGCCCAAAGCCCTGGCTTGATCTGATATCGGCCTTTACGGGAGTGCTCACGCCAGCGGGTAGGTAGTCCTTCAGGTTGTGCTGCCTGGATTTACCTTCGGTCAGTCACTTCGTTCTTGTCTGGTATTTCTTGCGGTGCCGGAGAGACTCGTGGCGTATTTGGAGCGTAGCGGTAGTCCTGACCGCTGTAAACATCCCCCTGCCTTGCTCGGCTGGACGCGTTCGCAAGGCTGTCCCCCTTCGAAGGGGGATTTTCTCCTGGCTCGGATGATAGTAAATCCTGAAGGTTGTGTTGACTGGATTTACTTCGTCAGTCGCTCCGCTCGCGTCTGCTTTCGCGGGAATGACGTTAAGAGGAAGCTTGAGCTTTGAAGTACGCCGTATCGCTCTGTTTGAAGGAACTAACGGGCTTCCTTGACGCGCATGCGCCTTCGCGGGAATGACGTTAAGGGGAGGATTCTGATTGATTCAGGCCGTTTGGTATTCCTGACCGGGTGCGGACATCCTCCTGCCTTGCTCCGCTGGACGCGTTCGCAAGGCTGTCCTCCTTCAAAGGAGGATTTTTTGGTGGAGTGTGGCACAGCCACGCTCCCTATGGCAGTTGGACCTATGGCGGTTGGATAACAGGGAGGTGTCTTTGCGGGGAGTCGAAGGTGGTCCTTGCGAAAGCGGGGAAGCAGTCGGTCGGATTCGGCTATTCCGTATGAGGTTTGCCGGGCCTACTTCCGGGGCTGGAAATGACAGGGTGGAGTGATTGCTCCGCTGCGTTGCTGATGACGTGGCATCATGTCATGGAGGGGTATGGCGGAGAACGCATTTGCCTGGGTGGCTTGCACTGATGCCATGGTGAGACTGCTTCGGCGATAATGACGCCGGGAAGAACATCGGGGTGGCGTGAAACCCAGACCCGTGAGTCGGATTACAGTACCGCCCTTTCCTGTTGACCCGATACCGCCTGCTGCCCTGAACGACCTGGAACGTAAATACCGCCCTACCGGCACAGACCGAGCCGTATTCGAACACGATCTGATCGAGTGGTTTCGCCGCGAGGCCCGCGTCATGCCGTGGCGACAGACGAACGACCCCTACCGGATCTGGATCTCAGAAGTAATGCTCCAGCAGACGCGGGTAGACCAGGCATGGGACTACTACGAACGCTTCGTGGAGGCATTCCCTACTGTCGAAGCGCTGGCAGAGGCGCCTCTGGATGACGTGCTGCGCCTCTGGGAGGGACTGGGCTACTATGCGCGTGCCCGAAATCTCCACCGGGCCGCCCGTGAGGTCGTCGAACGTTTCGGCGGCGTAGTCCCGGCCACGTATGATGCTTTTCGTTCTCTTCCCGGCGTGGGTCCCTATACGGCTGCCGCGGTGCTCTCCATCGCCTACGGACAACCCCACGCCGTTCTCGACGGCAACGTGGCGCGCGTTCTGGCTCGCACATTCCGGGTGGAAGAGGATGTCAAGAATGCCCGCACGCGCCGTCTCTTACAGGCGCTCGCGAGTGAACTACTGACCCCGGCAGATCCGAGCGCATACAATCAAGCGCTCATGGAGGTGGGGGCTACCGTATGTACGCCCCGTTCTCCAAGCTGCCCGGCATGCCCGCTCCACTCCATCTGCCGCGCCAGGCAAGGAGGCGTTCAGGAGCGCTATCCGATCACTGCATCGAAGCCTCCCATCCCCCATCACGACATCGTCGTCGGCGTCGTCTTCAACGAAGCCGGTGAAGTCCTCATTCAGCGCCGGCCCGAAAACGCCATGCTGGGTGGATTGTGGGAGTTTCCCGGCGGCAAACGAGAACCGGGCGAATCCCTCGAAGAGACGTGCCGCCGGGAGCTTCAGGAAGAGCTACAGATCGAAGTATCCGTAGAACAGCCCATTTGCCGTATCGCCCACGCCTACTCTCACTTCAAAATCACCCTGTATGCATACCGCTGCCGCCTGATCTCCGGCACCCCCATCGCCCCGGACGGCACCCCGATACGATGGGTTCCACCTGCGCAGCTTTCCGAGTTCGCCTTTCCTCGCGCGAACCGGCGCCTCATCGACATCCTGCTGAACGAGCAGCGCACGCCGTCACTCTTCTCGTCCCCAACGGTAGCCTCACCATCTGAAAGCCGCAGCGAATCCGGGTAGTGATACGCGCCGGCATGTCAAGCCTCACCGGAAGGGCATGACATGAACTGAGGGAAACGGATCGGTATGAACGTGACCTCGTCCATTCATCGCGTTCGACTCGATGCTCCGCCACGGGTATGTCCCACGTGACAGGCTGAGCGGCGTATAGAGGCCGCATGTATTCCGCACCGACGACGAGTGCCGAGAGGAGGGGCGGATCCCTGCCGGGTGGGTATAGAAAGTTACAGGCCATCTGCCCTTTAACCGGAACCGGCGTTCTGCCGTCAATGGCGTCTAAAGCCTTTTCGGCCTTACATTTGCTATTTGAGCGCAGATATGACTGATGGCGCTGCCACGCGCTATGAGATCTCGCTCGCTTCACATCTGAGGCCATGCTGTACCGTCTTGCAGCAGCGCTGCTAATCACGCTGTCCATTTCTTTGCACGCGGCGCCCTCCTCCGCGCAGCGCCGGACCGTGCCCGGTGACAGCACGCGCGGAGATCGCGTTCGCGAGACCGTGGAGACCGTACGCCGTATCGACCGGCAGCGGTCAGAGGAGGCGCGTGCCTGGGCTTCCCGCCGCGGCTTTCCGACCCGGCTCCGGCAGCGAGATGGCAGCGTGGTGCAGATCACCGGCACATACGGTCTCCGTCCGACCTACATCACCACGCATAACCGCCAGGCGGCTCTCCTGACAGGGACCCAGCATGTCTTTCCGGGCGAACGTCTCGGGCTGAACCTGACAGGAAAAGGGCTGCTCCTCGGCATCTGGGACGGCGGCCACGTGCTCGCCGAGCATCGTGAGTTTACAGGACGCGTCCGCATCGGCGATTCTTCCTCACCGACTTCCGACGACCACGCCACCCACGTCGCCGGCACCCTCATTGCCTCCGGCCTCTCTTTCGACGCCCGGGGTATGGCCTACGAGGCGAACCTTTCGTCTTACGATTGGGATGCGGACGTGACGGAGATGGAGCGAGAAGCGAGAAACGGTCTCTTGCTCTCTAATCACTCGTATGGCGAGATCGCCGGGTGGTACTACGGCGACCTGGAAGATACGGGGGTGGATCAATGGTACTGGCTCAGCGATCCCACGATCAGCCGGACCGAGGATCACGTATTCGGGCGATACGGCGAGTACGCTTTTCTCTATGACGGAGTCGCCTATTCTCATCCTCACTACCTTCCTGTCGTTGCAGCCGGCAACGACAGAGGCGAGCCCTACGGCCTCGTCACCTCCTACCGTGGCCTCGATGCGCAGGGAAACTGGCAGACCTACGATGTAACATCACGCCCTCCTCCGGATGGAGGCACGGACGGCTTCGATACGATAGCCGGCTCAGCGACAGCGAAGAACATCCTCACCGTAGGGTCCGTCGGACTGGACCGAAACGGCAACCCCGTTCCAAGCTCGTTCAGTAGTTATGGGCCGACTGATGACGGGCGCATCAAACCGGACATCGTCGGGTACGGCGAAAGGGTGTACTCTACCCGCTCACTCAGCTCCGATAGCTATGGAACCAAGTCCGGCACGTCCATGGCTACCCCCAACATTACCGGCTCGCTCCTGCTCCTTCAGCAGTACCACTTTCTGCTGACGGGCCGGTACATGACGGCTGCAAGCCTCAAGGGCCTCGTCCTGCACACTGCACGCGACCTGGACACCCCGGGCCCCGACTACAAGACCGGCTGGGGCCTCCTGGATATGGAAGCCGCAGCGCGCGTTCTTTCAGACGTGAGAGCCAATCCTCTTGCCGTACTGGAAAGCGAGCTTGCCGATGGAGAACGCTTCTCCCGCACGGCCACGGTATCAGCCGGCGGGCCCGTACGCGTCACGTTATCGTGGACTGATCCCGCTAAGCGGCAAAACTCAGCTATTCTGGACGATCCCACACCACAGCTGGTCAACGATCTCGACGTGCGCCTCGTAAACCAGCGCACGGGTGACGTGTATCGTCCGTACACGCTGGATCCGCGGAACCCCTCACAGCCTGCGAGTGTCGGTGATAACACCGTCGATCCGATCGAGCAGATTTTCCTGCCGGACGCACCCGCGGGCTCCTATTCCATCGAAGTGACCCACAAGGGCCGCCTGGCCGGCAACATTCCCCAGCCGTTCTCACTCATCGTCACCGGAGCCACGGATGCGACACTACCCGTCATCGTGTTCCAGAGTGGAACCGAAGCGAGTGTAGACGAGGTCAAGGTGCAGTGGCAAACGTCCATCGAGAGGAGTCCGGGGCAGTTCCGTATCGAGCGGATCGCCGTCACGATCGATCCGCGGGGCAACACTGTACTCAGCGCACCGGAAGTCGTAGCCCGTATTGCCACAGAGGGTACCCCGCAGGAAGGGCGGTCCTATGAATTCAGCGATGAGCGGCTGTTGGCCGGGAAATACCTGCACCGGATCTACTACGAGTCTCCGGAAATTCAGTACCTGGCTGCAGAGGTCGAAACGCAAGTGCTCCCACCGAGCGAGCTCGGTGTTCTCTACAGCTACCCGAATCCATTTACCGACCGGACCAACCTGATTCTGGACCTTCCCTACCGGCAAAGCGTACGGTTAGAAATCCACGATGCGCTGGGCCGACGGGTAGCCGTCCTCGTGGATGAACAGCTTGCTGCAGGGCGGCACGAGTTGCCGGTCGATGCTTCCAACTGGGCGGCAGGCCTGTATTTCGCACGCGTTACTGCCGACGGGCACGTTATCACCCATCGCATGGTTCACGTCCGTTAGGAATTACTATCTTGAGCCGGATATACGCCATTCCGCCGGTTGTCTATGGATATACAAGCCCTTCTTTCCATCCTGCTCGTCATCCTTTATTTCATCCTCCAGGCTGCAGGACGGAATAAAAAGGGGCGGCAGCAACGCCCGGTGCCCGCACCACAACGTACACCGTTTCCGCAGCACACCTCCGATCCGGATGACGGCATGGACGAATGGGAGCGCGCGCTCCGAGAGATCCGAACAGCTCTGGGAGATGTGGAACCCGAGCCCGAGCCGCCACGGCCCACGCCAGTTCCCCGTCCCGTTCCGCAGCAGCATGAACGCCCACCTTCTGCGCCGAAAACCGCTCCGGCAGCAAAACATACCCCGATCCCACGGGCCGAGGATTCTTTCGAGTCACCACATTTCGAGGAGTGGCGCTCTGAAAATTTCTTCGAACGACGCGCTCCGGTGAAGAAACCGGCTCAGGTTGTACCCGTCTCGCCTTCCGTACCGGTACCCGCGCCCCCTGTCCGCAAGAATACCCCCGCACCATCGCGGCAACGTAGCCCTGTTCTCGAGGCCCTGAATGAGCCAGAAACGGCGAGGAACGCCATCATCCTCGGCGAGATTCTCGGGCCACCACGCGCCCGAAATCCGCGCTGGTGAAAACCGTCTATTCTGCCTCCGGGTCAGAATGCATCGCGGGATTCTACCGGAGTCTCACCGCCTCGCTTGAAAAGGGAAGCGCCAATTGCTCCGCCTGCGGCACCCAGGATGGCGGAGATTACGATGGCCATGAGCACAGATGTGGCGACCCAGGTCGGAGACGTCCCAAATTCCAACCAGGGACCCATCTGATCGGGGTTCACCCCCTGGGCTTCCAGATTGCGGATCACCTCTTCCTGCATGGCCGCGGAGCGCCCCGATACGAAGTCGAAAATCGCCTTAAGTGACGAGACGGCACCGGCCACGAGTCCGGCCAGTGCCCCCATTGCCGCCCCGGTCCCGCCGGGAATGGTCAGTTCGTACGTGTTCGTGTAATGCCACGTAGCGAGCAGGCCAACGGAAATGCTCAACAAGCACGAGACGAAGCAGACGACGATGCCGCCCACAGGCGACATCATAGCACTCTCCGAAAGGAACGAGACAACGATTCCGATAACGCCAATAGCGAAGCCGGCGATGAGGATGGATTGCGTACGACTGGGCATGATCTACGTTCTCCTTGACCGGGTGAGTTCTGTGGGCGCCTCCCTCCGTACCGTATCCCTGTCGCCCGAATTGCGCCAGTATACGTTTTAGCACTGGTAAAAGGAAAGCAGCGGTTAAGAACCTGACATCGAGGGTGTGGCTTAGCCCGCCAGTTCCCCCGATGGCGTCGTACCTGCTGAACGGGGTGTGAAGGCCTGCGACAGCGCGCGGGCAAAATAGTATCCTGCGGCCAGCCCGAATACTATTCCAGTCAGCAACCGGCTCAGCGCCGTGTTGGACCAGATTCCGGTGATACCTCCCAACCAATCCACGCCGGGAATCCCGAGGGCAATCAGGATCACGATACCCGCACGCCTGTAAAGTACCGCGTCACAGGCCCTTGCGAGCGGAAGCAATACGGATCCGAGCAGCATGCCCGCAAAGGTTCCGTAGCAACGATGGCATACGGCGAACTGCTCTCCGTGCACAAGGAAGGATCGGTCCGGCATCTGGTGGCATACCGGATCGAAAGCCACCATCAGAACGGCCCGCCAAAACTCGGGCACGAATGGCGGCAATGTGGCCAGGGCAAGCACGAGCAGGGTAAGGGCGATTGCCACTGCCCACCCCATCCGGCCCATTCTTTCGTCCGATATAACGGATACACGCATCCTTCCACCTTTGAGGATCTGCTTTTCGGAAACTTACACGCAGAGGGTACGATCCCGATCCGGACCCGGTACCGCCTCTTCACATAATCAAAATACGCCTAGCTTGACCCGTGTTTACGGTTATCCCTACATTCCGCCCGTTAGCACTCACACCCCGTGAGTGCTAACACCGCACACTTCGCATTCATTCCATTTCGTATAACAGGCAATTGGAGGATATCCGCTATGCCAAGCATCAAGCCGCTGGCCGACCGCGTGGTCATCAAACCCGAACCGGCTGAAGAGAAAACCTCGTCCGGGCTCTACATCCCGGACACGGCGAAGGAGAAGCCGCAGAAGGGCACCGTAGTGGCTGTAGGCGAAGGCCGCTACGAGAACGGGACGAAGATCAACATGACCGTGAAAGAGGGAGACACCGTCCTCTATGGCAAGTACGCCGGTACGGAAATCACCCTCGAAGGCGAGGAGTACCTCATCATGCGTGAGGCCGATATCCTCGGCATCGTAGGAAAGTAAGGAACCCCGCCACGATCAGTTTCGGCGTATGCGGTAGACATGTAGCCGAAGCTGACCGCCTACGGTCCCTTCACAGCAACACGTACGAACACTTATCACCCGCGAGGGAAAATCATGTCTGGAAAGCAAATCATTTTCGACACGGATGCACGCGCCTCACTCAAGCGTGGAGTTGATGCGCTTGCAAATGCCGTTAAAGTCACCCTTGGTCCGAAGGGTCGCAACGTCATCATCGAGAAGAAATTTGGTGCTCCCACGGTCACCAAGGACGGCGTGACCGTCGCCAAGGAGATCGAGCTCGAAGACAAGCTCGAGAACGTCGGTGCCCAGATGGTCAAGGAAGTC
>JAWLHQ010000029.1:0-21959 GCA_041690215.1 Rhodothermales bacterium | reverse complement strand
GGGTTCCACCACCCATGCCGATTCACACAACCTTCCAAAGGGAGGACGTGACTCAAACAAGAAGTGCGCCTCAAAGAATCCAGCCCTACTCCTCCGAGCGCCCCGACCCCACCGGACCAGGCCTCTCGGGCGGAGGGAGCACTTGCACTAGTCTTAAGCCGCTGCGGTTCCGCTATCGAACCCATTCACAAAGACTTAAAACCAGCACAAAACAGGATCCCCAACAATACAAAAGAACAGCTCTTCAGTGCCTCGACCTATACACCCTGCAGGCCGAACACAGAATCTTTACACGCCAAGCGTAACAACCTTGTTCCAAGGCCCCACTCGATTCACAACACCTTCGAAGAGCACCCTTTTTATCAACGAGATGCGCTGTTTTTTAATTACCAACGCTCCTCAATTTCGAAACGGCCGATGATACCGCATCACCCTGAGGCAGTTTCCACACCTGCCTCGATTCGCATTCTCTTCACTGGAAGACTACCCCTGCGCCACACAACAACTCAATTGTCCTCATGGATGGAATGGAGCGGTTACTCCCAGTCAACCCTCCCCGCTTATGCGCTTGCACCCACGTGGAGTGCTGCAGAAATCTTCCGGCAACAGCTTCCTGACGTGGCTGCCGCACTCGAACCTATGAAGCAACTTATGGTAAGCACGCTGGAAGCTCTCCACACATCGAACCACAACATCAACGGACAACGAGGAAGCTGATGGCAACGCTTGGCATGGTCGGTTTGGGGAAGATGGGCCTTAACATGACGAAACGGCTGCTCAGAGGCGGTCATTCCGTAGTCGGGTACAACAATACACCCGGGCCAATCGAGGAGGCGGTGAAAAGCGGCGCTACGGGAGCTGCCTCCATCGAAGATCTCGTCCTGAAGCTAGAGAAACCACGAGTCGCCTGGGTCATGGTTCCTGCAGGTCAAATAACCGAGCACGCCGTCCTAAACCTCGGCGCCCTCATGGAACCGGGTGACATCATTATCGATGGCGGCAACAGCAACTATCGTGACACCATGCGGCTTGCGCAGACCCTAAAGCAGAATGGCATCCATTTCGTTGATGTAGGGACGAGCGGTGGTGTATGGGGACTCACGGAAGGCTACAGCCTCATGATCGGAGGAGAGGCCGAGATTGTCGCGCAGTTGCGGCCCATTTTCGAAACACTGGCGCCCGCCCCGGACAAGGGTTGGGGGCACGTGGGCGAACACGGTGCCGGGCATTTCGCCAAGATGGTACATAACGGCATTGAATACGGACTGATGCAGGCATATGCAGAAGGCTTCGCCATTATGAAAGAGAAAGAGACATTCGGCCTGGATCTCCATCAGATTGCACGCATCTGGCAGCACGGCAGCGTCATCCGTTCCTGGCTTCTCGACCTGACGGAACGTGCCCTCGCTGAAGACCAGGACCTGGAGGCCATTGCGCCATGGGTGAACGACTCCGGCGAAGGCCGCTGGACGGTATCCGAAGCAATCGACCTCAACGTACCGGCCCCTGTCATTACCCTCTCACTGATCCAACGACTCCGGTCACGAACAGAAAATTCCTATGCCGATCGGCTCGTAGCCGCTATGCGAAACCAATTCGGTGGGCACACGGTCAGGCAAACCTGAACTCGCTTCCTTGTCTTATTCGGCTCCTCTACCCCGTCCACTCACAGACGGCGCAGCCGGATTCCTGAAAGGATTACACATATGCTTTCCGTCCAAGGCATGTCTACGCAGTGGAGATCTTTTAACACGAATAATGGTTCGGCAGAATGACGAATCAGACTGGAACCTGTAACAAAGGATTCGTTTAATCGCGGGAAGCATCTCCTCAGATATGCTGCCTAAACCCTGATTTATTGTGGTATTTACAGCGTCCAATCCCGAAACTGCCAGGGTTTTGAACCATGGTTGTAACATCTGTAATGCCTGACCATACCCCCATTAGCATTACATTTCTCTGTAAATAAACGGCACCTCAGTTACCCAAACTGATGCACTGTTACTATCCGCAAAAAGAGTATTATATTTAATTGGTCACCGGACCAAGAACCACACACATGTTTTAGCCTCAACCACATTGTGCGAGGTGTGTCGGCTGCAGTGTGGTTAGATTATGTTCGGAGACCGGAATGACTTACCACGGTCATGCTGGGATGATATTTGCTGCACGCATGAGTAATTCGTACGGCATACAGCCCCTCGATCTTCAGGACGTGCTTCGCCTTAGCACGTCAGAAAAACGCGCCTCGCGTTCTCTAACTTGAGCAGGCGCGCCAGTGGAACCACCGCACTCTGTCCGGCCGGACAGATATGACCAAGTAGAACAGCCTCAATGAAAAAGCACAGCAACGTCTACCGGATCGACATCGAAGCTACCCCTGCTTATCCGGACCGCCACCCAACACATGGCTGGCAGGTACGCATCCGGCGACAGGGTGAGCAGCATACCAAGTTCTTCTCTGACGAACGCTGCGGCGGGCGTGAGCAGGCCCTGCAAAAGGCCATCGCGTACCGAGACGAGTTGCTCGCAGAACTTCCCGAACCTGCCGATTCCGTCCTGGAATCGGCAAAAGCCCGCTCCAAAACGGGTGTAATCGGCCTGAACTTCTGCAACAAGGATGACGGAAGCGGAAAACGGAAACCGTACATCCAGTTGAGCTGGCTTACACCGTCAGGACAGCGAAAGAGCGCCTCATATTCCGTCGACAAGTGGGGACTGCGCCGGGCTGTCTGGAATGCTTGCGTTCGTCTCCAGCGGGAAAAAGGCGATCCCTCACTGGATGTGCACAAGATGTTCTCGAGAGCGTATCACCAGATCATCCAGCAGGAGCCCCATCTGGATGAGGGAGAATTCAACGGTGGACGCGTGAAACCTCCGCTCGAAGAGAAGAGCGCCAGATCAGAGGCGGCCTGAAGGCCGCCTCCTTCATATCTGCACAGCACCGACACGCGTTATTGCCCCTAGTTGCTGCACACCGGCCCGGGATTCGCACTTTCAACAGGCGGGCCTATCCGCAATACGTCCGGTAAAGCGTTGTTCTGCGGATTCGGATTGAGTACGGATACGAGTGGCATATCCAGCGCCGTGAAGAACTGCCCCATCGTGGCAATAAGGAACTCTTGCTGTAACTCCACGAAATCGGGCTCGAAACGGCCATGTTCATCCAGGTGACCCAGGATGTCTAGATAAAGCACACGAGGCCAATCGGGAAAGCGAGTCTGGGCTTCTTTAAGCAGAGAGAAGAGGTCCTGGGCAGCTTGCTCGAACGTGTCCTGTTCTCCGACGATATGATACAGGGAGATCGTATTGTCGAAGTTCATCCAGATACCGGGAGAATCAGGCTTGTTGTATTCCGGTACGAAAGGCGCCGTAGACATCGCTCTTCAAGGAATGGTGGAACGTGCCGCATCCTACGCCCCGTTGCCGATCGGGGTCCTGGATGAACGCTGATTCGCGTGGATTTAAAGACGACCAGCGAATCCGGCATCACTCGTATCGGCTGGACGTACCACCTGCGGCAGTTTCGGCGTAAACAATTATCCAGAAACGAGGTGCCGCACTTCAAGTCTGGATCACGCCGGGATTGAAGGCAGGGATATGTGGATTATGATCTGCCATCTCGATGCCTCGGCTCAGCCAGGAACGGGTCGATGCCGGATCGATGATCTCATCCACCCAGAGCCGGGCCGCTGCATAATACGGCTCCATCTGCTCCTCGTAACGTGCCTCGATGGATGACAACAGCGCTGCCTTCTCGTGTTCGGTAAGACTCTGGCCCTGCCGTTCGAATTTGGAAAGCTGAATTTGCAGCAACGTCTTTGCCGCCTGAGAGCCTCCCATAACAGCGATCCGAGCAGTCGGCCATGCACAAATCAGGCGCGGATCATAGGCCCTCCCGCACATGGCATAGTTGCCAGCCCCGAATGAATTACCGACAATGATGGTGAATTTCGGCACGACGGAATTCGACACGGCATTGACCATCTTGGCGCCGTCCTTGATGATTCCCCCGTGTTCGGCACGCGTCCCAACCATGAAGCCCGTCACATCCTGAAAGAACACGAGCGGTATATGCTTCTGGTTGCAGTTCATGATAAACCGAGCGGCTTTATCTGCCGAGTCCGAATAAATAACGCCCCCGACCTGCATCTCCCCTGTCTTACTCCTGACGACCAGGCGCTGGTTCGCTACGATGCCCACACTCCACCCTTCAATCCGGGCATATCCGGTCAGAAGAGTCTGGCCGTACCCTGCTTTATACTCCGTCCATGAGCCTCGATCTATGATGCGAGCCAGAACGTTGCGCATATCGTAGGGCTGATTCCCCGTTTCAGGGATCAAGCCATAGATCTCCTCCGGCGAATAGGCCGGCGCTTGCGGCTCCCCACGGTGGAATCCGGCACGCGCACGCTCCCTGAGGTGAGAGATCAGTTCCCGAATCGTCCGGAGGCATGTCTGGTCATCGGGCATCTGGTAGTCGGTAACACCAGAGATGGTGGAATGTGTTGCAGCTCCACCGAGCGTTTCCGCATCCACATCTTCTCCGATAGCAGCCTTCACCAGGAACGGGCCCGCGAGAAATACCGACCCGGTGCCATCTACAATTAGAGCCTCGTCGCTCATGATCGGCAAGTAAGCGCCTCCCGCCACGCAACTTCCCATAATGGCGGCAATCTGCGGAATACCTCGGCTGGACAAGATCGCATTATTGCGAAAGATGCGCCCGAAATGCTCCTTGTCAGGGAAGATCTCGTCCTGCATCGGGAGGTAGACGCCTGCAGAGTCGACGAGGTAGATGATAGGGACGTGGTTCTCTAGCGCGATTTCCTGCGCACGCAGGTTCTTCTTAGCCGTGATCGGGAACCAAGCTCCCGCTTTCACCGTGGCGTCGTTTGCCACGATCATGCACAGCCGTCCACTTACCCGCCCCAATCCCATCACGGTACCGCCGCTCGGGCATCCGCCCTCCTCCTCATACATCCCATACCCGGCAAACAGACCGATTTCCATGAAGGAGGATGACTCATCGATGAGCTGCTGTATCCGCTCACGCGCGGTCAGCTTTCCTCGCTCATGCTCACGCGCTATCCGCTTGGCGCCGCCCCCCTGCCGGATTTTCTGCGCACGGGCCTCCAGTTGTTCCAGCAACTCACGATACCTGGCCATGCGCTGCTGAAAAGATGAGCGATCCTGCTCAACCGGGGTGCCTATCTCCATGATTTACTCAGATCGTTATACCCTCGATCGTTTGCCAACGACTCGAAACCGGAGTGAAGACGTGGGCGGCTTTTCGAGGCAAGTTACCCTGCATTAGAGCGAAAAGAAAGCTGGAATGAAGAGGCCGAATGCAACCTACTCGTTGCGATCCGATAGAACAGGAACCGTGCTCATTATTCTCAACAACAGGACATCCACGTTGCCTCCCGTTCCTGGCAACAGCGATATTGTTCACTTTCAGTACGCAGACCGCTCCATTCCCGATCTACTATGCCTTCCGTCGCTATCGTTGGCGCCGGCCTTGCCGGCCTGGTTGCCGCATACGAGTTATCCAAGCAGGGTTTTGACGTGACAATGCTGGAAGCCTCCGGTCGTGTCGGCGGAGTCATACAGTCCGTGCGCAAGGATGGCTACCTCGTGGAGTACGGTCCTAACACGATCCAGAATCGCGGAGATGCGCTGAACCGGCTCATCGATGCGCTGGAATTGGATGATGAGGTCATAGAAGCAAGCCCTGCCGCAAAAAAACGCTATGTAGTCCGCAATAGCACGCTCCACCCTGTTCCCTCCAGCCCCCCTGCCCTCCTGACGTCCCGGCTTTTCTCCATGTCAGCGAAGCTGCGCCTCTTGCGCGAGCCGTTCCTCCCCAAAGTGGCGTCTGCAGATGAGGAAACCGTAGCGGACTTCGTGCGACGCCGGCTAGGACAGGAGTTTCTGGATTACGCCGTCAATCCATTCATAGCAGGTATTTACGCTGGCGATCCGGAAGAGCTTTCCATCCAGCACGCATTCCCAACCCTGTACGCATTGGAACAGCAGCACGGCTCACTTCTCGGAGGCCAGATCAAACAAATGCGAGCGGCTCGCAATAACGCACCACCTGGTCAGAAGCGCCGGATGTTCTCCTTTCGAGACGGGATCCAGGCACTCCCGAACGCCCTTTGTTCCCACTTCACGGGCAAGCTGAACCTGAATAGTGTCGTCACATCCATCAGCCAGGTAAACGGCATGTGGAACGTGATCTACACACATGAAGGCCGGGAAGAGGAACTCATAACCCATGCGATTCTCTGGGCAGCGCCACTTCACGGCCTGTCGGATGTAGACGTCCAAACATGGATTGACCTCTCTCCGCTACGTGAAGTCGTTTATGCGCCTGTGAGTATCGTAGCGCTCGGTTACGAGGCTAATAATGTAGCACACCCGCTCGACGGCTTTGGTGTACTCGTACCGGAACGCGAGGAGGGATTTCACATTCTGGGCGCCCTTTTCTCCTCTACGCTCTTTCCAGATCGTGCTCCCGAAGGATGTGTACTGCTCACAACGTTTCTGGGCGGACAGCGGCATCCACATCTCGTTCGCCTGTCCGATGAACACCTGATCCAAACGGCGCAACAGAACCTCGGAAAACTGCTAGGCATTCGCGGCGAGCCCGAATTCACAAACATCGTCCGGTGGGAACGTGCCATTCCACAGTACCGAAAGGGATACGGCGCAGTGAAACAGACTATCGAGCGCCTGGAGCAAGAACATCGTGGTTTGTACCTGGCGGGCAACTTCCGAAACGGTATATCTGTTAGCGATACAACCGCCACGGCTATAGCCGCGGCGCAGCGCATCATCGAGGCATCCTATTGACTCGGTCTTTTCACGGGCTAGGCTATGCCGCCGTGCTGAAATAGATGTCGCATCAACATTCGTTTCGCTACCGGCAACATTGTCTGCTCGAATGGAAAGTCCAGATCCGTGCTAAAGTAGTATGTTGCCGGATTCGGTAACGAGCGTTCTTCCTCCAGGAGATCCAGTTTGATGCTCTGAGGCGAGGGGATCACGTCTCCAACTGGAATACTCTTAACGTGTGCGGTCTTGAGAGTGCGGAACCGCTCGTCAGCCTGCGTGAAAATGGATAGATCGTAGCGAAGCACGTGAAGCTGCCGGTTGAGGTAATCCGGGATGAGCAGGTATCCCTCCTCTACGAAGGACGGTACGATGCCAACCTCCTCCAGGTGTAGACTTTCTTCGACAAACTCGAAAATGGCCCGTCCCTCTTCGATCGCAGCCTGAATGCGTGGAAGAGCCCACTCGATGATGTCCCCAATGAAGTTCACCTGTCCACCACCAATATCTGCCCGCTCGTAAGTCACCTGCCCGGCTTCCAGGTCAATCTGAGTAATTCTCTTCGGAAGCACATCCTTGAAGGATTCAAGCTGCTGCAGCATCTGTTGCAGGGAATTATGCAGGCTTACGAGTTCACCCAGATGGGGATAGATCATGTTGTTCGAGAATGCCCTTCGCACCTCTTGCAGACTACCGAGTATCCGATACTGCGTGCTCTCGTAATCCTGTCCCGCTGCCAAGAATAGGTCGAAGCGCAGTCCACTCATGGCTTTCGTCGAGTCTATATGTAAGGTTTCTATCCTTGTACTACCATATTCATGATAATTCCATGCCAAACCAGTGTGGGACGTTTCTTTTCCAAATTAGAAGATGATGTTATTTGCGCGCCCGGATGCGGAGTGTAGCATGTTGCATACAGAACAGAGCAGCACCTGTTTATAGCAGCCCCTCTCTCGCCCCAGCCTTACGTTGTATTGAACCTTTCTGTACGAGCCGCTGATCGCAATACTGCAGGGAGGACTGTGAACATGAACCAACTAAAAAAGCGGGCCCGTCTAAGCATGCCCGCTCCAATAGACTTCGGCTTTTCCCGGCAAACCGGCACGTTCAGAGTTTCCGTACAGCCACGCTGCCCACGCCAGTGCGCATGTGAAGGGCTGGTCCGCCGCCATTTATACTACCTGTGGAAGACTTCTTCATCCAGGAGCCTTCCACACGCAACGGGAAATCCGTCTGTATAGACCCCATGCCAGCCACGGCGTCTACATTGACGCCAACCTGTTGGCTGACAAAAACAGTGAGATTTCCGGCCCCGGATTCAAGGCTTGAATCACCTTCCGGCTGCCTCGTTAAATGAGCCGTGACGTCGCCTGCACCGGTGCGAATCTCTAGAGCCCCCTGAACGCCGCGAAGCTCCACATTTCCAGCCCCGGTACTAACCCCGATCTGTCCGGCTGCCTCCCTTATCTCAACGTTGCCGGCACCTGACGATAAATCCAGGACACCCTGGACAGATGTGATCTTCATATTACCGGCACCCGTACTACCTTGAATGGAGCCACTTAGCGACGAGATCTCGATGTTGCCAGCTCCGCTTCTGAAATCAACATTAAAGCGCTCTGGAACACGAACGAATACGCGTGTGCGCAGCTTCCCACGGTCGCGCCATCGACTCCAGGGGAAACCCGCTTCCTCGTAACGCCCCTTTACGTATACGTCGCCCCCCTGTTGTTCGAACGAGAGATCGTGTCGCTTGAACATATCGCTCGCAGCGGAACGATTACTGGTTTTCGCTATACGCTCAACCTCAATGAGCACCTCGCTCCCTCGTGCTGAAATTATCTCGACATCACCGTGGTCAATATCGAGAAAGAGCGTGCCTCCGGGCCGGACTTTAAACGTTTCCTTGACTGTATCTCGTACATCTTGTGCATAGCAAACACCTGAAACGATCGAAACGAGTGCTGCCAGAATGAATACGAGATGCTGAACTACAATGTGGTGCCTTCTCATGGGCGTAGCGACTGATCGGATCCTGATCTGGCGCTACGTAAACTCATATCGTAAGTTTCAAACGGCATCGCTCATACTGTACTGCTCCGGGGTCTCTACCCAGATGGCGCTCCATCAATGAGGAGCAATCGGCGTACGGGTCTCCTCTTGCGGTGTAGTGGGATTACCTGCATCCTCCTGATTGCCGATCTCGACATCCTCGCCCCCTAGTATGTGCCGCGGTGTACCCTGCACGTTGACTGGCTGCACGCGGCTGATGGTTCCCCCCGGTTTCAGTGGAATGCCAAACTGCCAGACACCACCCGGCTGTACCTCACTCGTGGAATCTCGTACAGTGCCGACCACCTGCCCTCTCACATCGAAGGCATTGAAAGTAACCCACACGTTCACAAAAGAAGTAGAGGAGTTGTTTAGAACAGAGCCTGAGATACGATCCTGCTGCCGATCAAGCATGTAATCCACGAGAACGAGCCCCGTATCCGGCATCGCAAGTACATTCACTTCATCTCCCGTAACGGCCTCACCGGCATGATCAGAAGTCTGCTCTGCTTCTTTGTCTGTTCTACATGCCGTGGATAGTAGAACCACTCCTGCCAGGCACACCACCTTGAGCATTGCTCGGAATCGTACGATCACAGTAACAACTACCGGGTTTGGGGTGTAGGTGGATGGACACTTCAATTACGGCCGAGCCTCTTACTGGGAGATTCTGCTCAAAGAACGCGAGCAGGTTAGCTTTGTTGAAGCGAAGACTGTGTGGTTACATAAAATGCAAAGCCCCGATCGAGCGGACTCGATCGGGGCTTTGCATTCTTAACACCTGTTAAGGTGAGTTGACGTCATGGTAGTTCGACGGATGTGCGAGAACGGCCGTCTCCCGATCCGTCTCCCGCCGAAATCGACTCCATGCCCGTTCCGAGGGCCGCCTGCAGTTCCTGCAGCTCCTTCTTCGAACCGACCACGATATCGCGATAGCGCCGCTGCCCCGTACCAGCCGGGATGAGATGGCCGACAATGACGTTCTCTTTGAGACCGTACAGAGGGTCGACCCTAGCATTGATCGCGGCATCCGTGAGCACCTTCGTGGTCTCCTGGAAGGAAGCTGCCGATACAAACGACTCCGTCGAGAGCGCTGCCTGTGTAATACCGAGCAGGATAGGCTCGGCAACGGCAGGCTGTGCCTCACGTACCTGTACCTGCTGGAGATCCCGGCGCTTCATTTCCGAGTTAATCTCGCGCAGGCGCCGGCGATCGATGATCGAGCCTACACGCAGGTTGGAATCACCTGCATCCGTGACTACGAATCGATCATACAGGTTGTCGTTCAACTCTTCCAGCACAAAGCGGTCGATGAGGTCGTCTTCCAGCAAAGTCGTATCGCCAGGATCCGTGATGCGCACCTTCTGCATCATCTGACGGACGATTACCTCGATGTGCTTGTCGTTGATCGTCACGCCCTGTAGGCGATAGACCTCCTGCACTTCGTTCACGAGGTACTCCTGAACGGCCTTCGGACCCAGAATGGCGAGGATGTCCTGTGGGGACACCATACCGTCCGAGAGCGGTTCACCCGCACGAACGAAGTCATTGTGGTGGACCAGCATGTGTTTCGCAAGCGGAACCAGGTATGTCTTCGATACTGCACCATCACGGCTCGTAACGATGACTTCCTGCGCACCGCGCTTACGACCGCCGAACGTCACGATACCATCGATCTCGCTTACCACCGCAGGATCAGAGGGGGTGCGTGCCTCAAAGAGTTCGGTCACGCGCGGCAGACCACCCGTAATGTCACGCGTCTTGGCCGACTGGCGCGGCATCTTGGCAATGACCTGTCCGGCCTGCACCAGTTCTCCAGCGTCCACCTGGATACGGGCACGCACCGGTAGCGGGTACTCGCGGCTTCCGCCCAGTTCGTTGGTGACGATGACAGCAGGTGTCAGGGAGCGCTCACGGCTCTCCACGATCACCTTCTCCTTGTACCCGGTCTGCTCGTCCGACTCTTCGCGGTACGTCGTACCCTCGATGATGTCTTGGAAGCTGACCGTACCGGATACTTCTGAGAGGATGACGCTGTTATACGGATCCCAGGCAGCAATTACCTGTCCCTTTTCGACACTTGAACCCTCCGGGGCAAGCAATTCAGCACCGTAGGGGATGATGTAGGAGACGAGCACGCGCCCACGTTCCTCCGGATCTATGATTCGCACCTCACCCTGGCGGGAAAGCACGATTTCTCGCTCGCCATCTTCGCTCTCATACGTTACCGTACGCAGGTTCTCGAACTGGACGACACCAGCAAACTTCGTCTGGATCGTGCTTTCCGCCGAGATACGGCTCGCGGCACCACCGATGTGGAAGGTCCGGAGCGTAAGCTGCGTGCCCGGCTCACCGATAGACTGAGCAGCTACGACACCGACTGCCTCACCGGGCTCCACGAGACGCCCCGTTGCGAGATTCCGGCCGTAGCACAGAGCGCAAACTCCACGGCGCGCCTCACACGCAAGCACCGACCGAATTTCCACCTCCTCGATGGATGTCTCGGTGATCTGGCGGGCCTTTTCCTCATCGATCAACTCGTTGGCCGCAACGATCAGTTCGCCCGTGAGCGGGTCATATACGTCGTGTACCGATACTCGACCGAGAATACGGTCTGCAAGCGGCTCTACAATATCCTCGTTGTCCTTAAGGGCACCGATCTTGATACCGCGAAGCGTGCCGCAATCGTGCTGCACGACCGTCACATCCTGGGCTACGTCTACGAGACGACGCGTCAGGTAACCGGCGTCTGCCGTCTTCAAAGCTGTATCAGCAAGACCTTTTCGGGCGCCGTGCGTCGAGATGAAGTACTCGAGGACCGAGAGCCCCTCCTTAAAGTTCGAAAGGATCGGGTTCTCGATGATTTCACCGGCGCTGCCAATGAGGCTCTTCTGTGGCTTTGCCATGAGGCCACGCATGCCGCCGAGCTGCCGGATCTGCTCCTTCGAACCACGAGCACCCGAATCGGCCATCATGTAGATGGCGTTGAAGCCATCCCGGTCGTTCTTGAGCGTCTCGAAAAGCACCTCGGAGACACGGTTGTTCGTGCGCGTCCAGATATCAATGACCTGGTTATAACGCTCGTTCTCCGTGATGAAGCCCATTGCGTAGTTCGTACGAGCCCTTTCGACTTCCTTGCTCGCTTCCTCGATCAGCTTCTCCTTGGCATCGGGAATGACGATGTCTGACAGGGAGAACGTGAGTCCGCCTCTTGTGGCGTACTCGAAGCCCATGTTCTTGATGTCGTCCAGGAACCTGGCCGTCGCCGCCATACCCGCCGACTTGAACACTCTCAGGATGATCGGGCGGAGGTTCTTCTTGGTAAGCACCTCGTTGATGAACCCGGCCTCTTCGGGCACGATCTCATTGAAGAGCACGCGCCCGACTGTGGTCTCTATGACCTCACCGGAGTTCAGACGAACGGTGATCTTCGCGTGGACATCCACCACACCCTGATCGAATGCCTGGCGTACTTCCGTGGGGCTGGAGAACCGCATTCCCTCGCCCTTCACCCCGTTCATGGCCTTCGTTATATAATACAGGCCTAGAACCATGTCCTGGCTCGGAACAGCGATAGGGCCGCCGTGCGCAGGGCTCAGGATATTGTGGCTTGCCAGCATGAGGACCATAGCCTCCAGGCACGCCTCATGGCTGAGCGGCACGTGCACCGCCATCTGGTCGCCGTCAAAGTCGGCGTTGAACGCCGTCGTGACGAGCGGGTGCAGCTGGATCGCTTTGCCCTCAATGAGGACCGGCTGGAATGCCTGGATACCGAGGCGGTGCAGCGTCGGTGCACGGTTCAGAAGCACCGGGCGTCCGTCGATCACCTTTTCCAGAATATCCCAGACATCGGCTGTCCGCCGGTCGACCACTTTCTTCGCGCTCTTTACCGTCTTTACGATTCCGCGCTCGATGAGCTTTCGGATGATGAACGGCTTGAACAGCTCGACGGCCATCTCTTTCGGGAGGCCGCACTGGTGCAGTTCCAGTTCGGGACCGACGACGATTACCGAACGACCCGAGTAGTCCACACGCTTACCGAGCAGGTTCTGACGGAACCGGCCCTGCTTGCCCTTCAGCATATCCGAAAGGGACTTGAGCGCGCGGTTCGAATCAGAACGGACGGCATTTGCCTTGCGGCTATTGTCGAACAGCGAATCGACCGCCTCCTGAAGCATGCGCTTCTCGTTCCGCAGAATTACCTCCGGTGCCTTGATGTCGATAAGGCGCTTGAGGCGGTTGTTGCGGATGATAACGCGGCGATAAAGGTCGTTCAGATCACTCGTAGCGAAGCGTCCTCCTTCGAGCGGAACGAGCGGGCGCAATTCCGGAGGAATGACCGGAATGACACGCAATACCATCCACTCCGGACGATTCTCCATACGGCGGTTGGCATCACGGAATGCTTCGACGACCTGGAGCCGCTTGAGCGCTTCCTGCTTCCGCTGCTGGCTTGTTTCCGTACGAACCTGATCGCGCAGGCTGATCGAGAGCTCCTCCAGATCGATCCGCTTCAACAGATCTTCGATGGCCTCACCACCGATCTTCGCGACGAATTTCTCCGGATCGGAGTCATCGAGGCGGTTATTATCCTCGCGAATCTGGTAAAGGATATTGAAGTACTCATCCTCCGTGAGCAACTGGTTTGCTTCCACGCCGAGCGCCGCAGCACTCCCAGGCTGGATAACGACGTAGCTCTCGTAGTAGATGATCTTCTCGAGATCCTTCGACTTAATCCCGAGGAGATGACCGATTTTGTTCGGCAGCGTCTTGAAATACCAGATGTGAACGACGGGTACGCTCAGCGTAATGTGCCCCATGCGCTCGCGACGCACCGACTTCTGCGTCACCTCGACACCGCATCGGTCGCAGATGATCCCCTTGTAGCGGATCCGCTTATACTTGCCGCAATGGCACTCCCAGTCCTTTACAGGACCAAATATCTTCTCGCAGAACAGGCCGTCCTTCTCCGGTTTGAACGACCGGTAATTGATCGTCTCCGGCTTCAGCACCTCGCCGTAGGACCGCTCCAGAATACTCTCTGGAGAGGCCAGACTAACGGTCATCCCCTCAAAGGTCTTTTTTGCTTTCTGCGTCTTTACGTAAGCCATAATCCTATTTTGGATTTTGGATTGTCGATTTTGGATTCGGGGATTCTGGATTAGGGTTCTGGACTGGCTGAACCTCGCAGCCCAACCAGTCCAAAATCCAAAATCTAAAATCCAAAATTACTCGAGCTTCACCTCGAGCCCCAGACCCTGCAGCTCTCGTACGAGCACATGGAAGCTCTCGGGTACGTTCGGCTCCGGCATGTTCTCGCCCTTGACGATGGCTTCGTAGGCCTTTGAACGGCCCTGCACGTCGTCAGACTTGTACGTGAGCATCTCCTGGAGCGTATGGGCCGCGCCGTACGCATACAGCGCCCACACTTCCATCTCACCGAGACGCTGCCCACCGAACTGTGCCTTTCCGCCCAGCGGCTGCTGGGTGATGAGGCTGTAGGGCCCGATGCTCCGTGCGTGGATCTTATCCTCCACGAGGTGGCTCAGCTTGAGCATGTAGATGTAGCCGACCGTCGTCTTCTGATCGAACGGTTCACCCGTACGCCCGTCGTACAACTGAGCACGCCCGTCAGTTGGGAGCCCGGCTTCTTCGAGCGCCGCGGTGATATCCTCCATCGTAGCCCCATCGAAGATCGGTGTTGCGAACTTGCGTCCGAGCTTCTTGCCTGCCCACCCGAGCAGCGTTTCATAGATCTGCCCCAGGTTCATACGCGAAGGCACACCCAGCGGGTTGAGCACGATATCGACCGGCGTTCCATCTTCGAGGAACGGCATGTCCTCGACCGGGACGATCCGCGCCACGACACCCTTGTTGCCGTGACGGCCCGCCATCTTATCACCCACCTGAATCTTGCGCTTACGCGCAATGTAGACCTTGGCGAGCTGTACGATGCCTGGCGGGAGTTCGTCGCCCATCTGCACCTGGTGCTTCAGCCGTTTGGCCTCACCCTGGATGCGGTTGAAGATGATTCCGTAGTTGCGCAGCAGCCGTTTCACACGGCGGTTTGCATCTTTGTCCTGTACGAAATCATACGCGGGGTTGAGGGAGGTCGGCGCCACATCCGTGAACGCCTCTCGCGTGAACTTCGCACCTTCGGATAGAATGACGCGGCCCTCGCGGTCCTCTACACCTGCCGACACTTGGCCGTCTGTGATCCGGAAAAACTTCTCCCAGAACTTCCGGTTGAGATCCGCGATATCCGTCTCCAGCTTGCTCTCGATCTCAGCAAGACGCTGCTGCTCTTGCTTCTTGGAAGCAGGGTCGAGCTTGCGACGGCTGAACAGCTTCGTATCGATGACGACGCCCTTCATGCCTGGAGGCGCCTTCATCGAGGCGTCCTTAACGTCACCGGCCTTATCACCGAAGATAGCGCGCAGGAGCTTCTCTTCCGGTGTCGGATCCGTCTCACCCTTCGGCGTGATCTTACCGACGATAATGTCTCCCGCCTTCACGTCAGCGCCAATACGAATGATACCTCGTTCATCAAGGTCCTTCGTAGCTTCCTCCGAGACGTTCGGGATTTCACGCGTGAGTTCTTCCTCGCCGCGCTTGGTATCGCGTACCTGAAGTTCGAACTCCTCGATGTGTACGGAGGTGTATACATCCTCCGCCACGAGGCGCTCCGACAGGATAATGGCATCCTCGAAGTTGTACCCACGCCACGGCATAAATGCCACAAGCACGTTCTTGCCGAGCGCAAGATCGCCCTTGTCCGTGGAGAACCCGTCGGTTAGAACCGTGCCCTCTTCAACTCGTTGTCCGACCTTAACGATCGGCTTCTGGTTGACACTGGTGTCCTGGTTCGTACGACGGAACTTCGTAAGGTGGTATGTCTTGATGGGCTCCTCGAACGTCACGTCGGCATCTTCAGCCGACTGGTCGTAACGAATAACCACTTTCGTGGCATCCACGTATTCGACCACGCCCGGCCCTTCGGCGACAATGTTGGCGCGAGAATCCCGGGCCACTCGTGCTTCAAGACCTGTCCCTACGATCGGAGCCTCGGCCCGAAGAAGCGGAACGGCCTGGCGCTGCATGTTCGAACCCATGAGCGCACGGTTAGCGTCGTCGTGCTCAAGGAAGGGAATGAGGCTGGCCGCAGGCGAAACGATCTGGTTGGGTGCAATATCCATGTACTGCACCTTCTTCGGCTCGACGATCGGGAAGTCACCCCGGAAACGGCACTTCACATACTCAGTCTTGAAGTTGCCGTTCTCGTCGACCTGCGCGTTCGCCTGCGCGATGATCACGTTGTCTTCCTCTTCAGCAGAGAGGTATTGAATCTCTTTCGTGACCACGCCATCCCGAACCACGAGGTACGGCGTCTCGATGAATCCGAAGTCATTGATCTTTGCATGAACGCAGAGGGACGAAATCAGACCGATGTTCGGGCCCTCCGGCGTCTCGATCGGGCAAAGACGTCCGTAGTGCGTGTAGTGCACGTCGCGCACTTCGAATCCTGCACGTTCCCGTGTAAGACCACCCGGACCAAGCGCCGACATACGGCGCTTATGTGTCAGTTCGGCCAGCGGGTTCGTCTGGTCCATGAACTGGCTGAGTTGGTTGGTCCCGAAGAACGTATTGATTACGCTGGAAACCGTACGTGCGTTGACGAGGTCCTGCGGAGTGAAGTTCTCCGCATCGCGCAGGTTCATGCGCTCCTTGATGGTACGCGCCATGCGCGCCAATCCGAGCGAAAACTGTGCAGCAAGCTGCTCTCCGACCGTACGTACACGGCGGTTGCCGAGGTGGTCGATATCGTCCACCACGCTCTTGCCATTCTGCAGGTTGACAAGCTCACGGATGATCGCAATGATGTCACCCTGAGTCAACGTCAGCGTTTCCAAAGACTCATCGATGCGCAGGCGCTTGTTGAGCCGGTAACGCCCCACCTCGCCCAGGTCGTAGCGCTTCTCGCTGAAGAACAGCCGGTCGAGAACGCCTCGCGCCGTCTCGAGATCAGGCGCTTCACTGCCGCGAAGCTGGAAATAAAGGTACTCCAGGGCTTCCGCTTCCGAGTTCGTCGGGTCCTTGCGAATCGTGTTGAGGAGCGTGCTCTTGTCGAGTTCCTCTTCCTCCTCGTCTTCTCGGATGAGGAAGATCTTCGTGATCCCCGCATCCTGCAGCAAAGCAAAATCTTCAGGCTTCAGTTCGTGATCCGCAGGCAATACGACCTCGCGCTCTTTGCGCTCCTCGATCACTTCGCCCGTATCTTCATCTATCACCTCTGCCGTCCGCTCAACCGTTACGCTAGCGGCCAGCTTGCGCCCGACTACCTTGCTGAATTCCGCTTCGTCCTTCACGTCGAAAGAGTCCGCCAGGTCGAACGTACGAACCAGTTCCTCATTCGACGAAAAGCCGAGTGCTCGCAAGAGTGTCGTGACCGGGAGTTTCTTCTTGCGGTCGATGTACGCCCACATCACGTTGTTCACGTCCGTGGAGAACTCGATCCACGATCCGCGAAACGGAATGATACGAGCGGAGAACAACTCCGTCCCGTTCGGATGGACGCTCTGACCGAAGAATACGCCCGGGCTGCGGTGAAGCTGGGATACGACGACGCGCTCGGCACCATTGATCACAAACGTGCCGCGCTCCGTCATGTAGGGCAGGTTGCCCAGATAAACCTCCTGCTCGACGGCCTCTTCTGCCTCATCCTCATCCTCATCCTCGCGGCTGGAAAGACGCAGCTTGGCCTTGAGGGGCACAGAGTACGTGAGTCCCTGCGCTATGCATTCCTCTACCGAATGCTTGGGAGCATCCAGACCATAGTAGATGAACTCCAGCATGTAGCGCTCGCGGCTATCCTGGATCGGGAAATGCTCCTTGAAGACAGCCTGCAGCCCGATGTCTTCACGCTCTTCCGGCGGGACATCGTCTTGAACAAAGTCGCGGAAGGATTTAAGTTGTACGTCGAGAAAGTCAGGGTAGTCCTGAACGGGAACGGTTCGCGCAAAGGATATGCGGCCGTTGCCGTCTAAAGAATGACCGTTAAGATTCGGCATAAGCTGATGGGCTACCGTAGTTTGGTGGCTTTTGCCGTTATCGTTGAATGACCGCCCTTCCCCTGTCATTGAAAAAGGGCAAAGTGCAACAGGTACATTACGATGGCCCTGTTGCGTTGTTTCTGAACCGCCAGCCTGTCCAGGTGCGGCTCATGTCACTTACCAGAAGCCGCTGAAGCCGACCCCCGCAATCGGAGGTCGGCTCCTGCATTTCTAATACAGTGTGGCCGTTTGCGCCTTGAGCGCGAGCCCCCGGCCACGGGGATTTCTGAGCTTCAAGTCGTTTACTTCAGCTCTACTTCGGCGCCTGCGCCTTCCAGCTTTTCCTTGATCGAATTGGCCTCGTCCTTCGAGACGCCCGACTTGATGGGGCTCGGGGCACCATCCACGAGATCCTTCGCCTCCTTGAGGCCCAGGCCCGTGATGCCGCGAACTTCCTTGATGACGGCAATCTTGTTGCCGCCTGCGGACTTGAGGATGACGTCGAACTCCGTCTGCTCCTCAGCAGCCGCAGCAGCACCGTCACCGCCAGCCGCGCCCGGCGCCGCAACCGCAACGGCCGCTGCTGCCGGCTTGATTCCGTACTGCTCTTCGAGAACCTTGGCCAGTTCGCTGGCTTCCTTGATCGTCAGGTTGACGAGCTGCTCCGCAAGTGCGTTGATGTCTGCCATGATCGTAGTTTTCTCCTGCAACGGTCTCTGCTCCATCCGGAGCTACGCTGCATATTAAGGGTTAGTGATGATTCGTTAAGGACGTGACTGTTGCTACTGCTAGCCGGACGTCGCAGTAAGCCATAACCTGCTACCGCCGACAACCAACCCCAGTAACTCAGTCTTCTTTTTCAGCTATGGTCTGAAGCGCACCAGCCAGCGTCGCGCCCGGTGCAGAAATTGCACCAACGATGTTGGCAGCTGGCGAAAGGAGCAGACCGACGATATCGCCGAGAATGTCCTGCTTGGACTTTAGCTTCGTAAGCACATCCAGCGTGCCCTCTCCGTAGACAGCGCCATCAATGTACGCTGCCTTCAACTCGGGACGCTCGAGTGTCGGGTTATCCGTGAGAAACTTCTTGATGACGCGCGCGGGAGCCGCAGGCTCCTCGCTGAACGCGACACCCGTGGGACCGTTGAGCGCACCATATACGCCATCGTATCCCCCGATACGCTCCATCGCAAGGCGGACGAGCGTATTCTTGAGAACCTTGAACTCAACATTCTCGGCACGGAATCGACGGCGCAGCTCGTTAGACTGGGCCACCGTCAGGCCGGAGGCATCTGCAAGGTAAACCGTCGAGTTCTCCTGCAGCTTGCTGACAATCTCTTCGAGGATCTCAGCCTTTTGATCTCTTGTAAGTGACATAGCGCTACCTCGCTCTACAGCTTATGCTCGCGTGTGTATCCGTCGATTATCGCACGTTAGTCAACACGACGTTCCGGTCGACCTCAATAGCCGGGCTCATCGTTGTGGACAGCGTGATCGAGCGGACATAGACGCCCTTTGCCGAAGAGGGGCGCAGGCGCATGACCTCTTTCAAGAAAGCATCTGCATTGTCGCGAATCTGATCGGCACCGAAGGAGGCCTTGCCGATGGCCGCATGCAAGTTACCGTTCTTGTCGACGCGAAAATCGATTTTACCCGCCTTTACCTGCCGAACCGCTTCACCCACGTCCATCGTAACTGTGCCGCTCTTCGGGTTCGGCATGAGACCACGGGGGCCGAGAAAACGACCCAACCGGCCAACGAGTCCCATCACATCCGGCGTAGCAATGACCACGTCGAAATCCGACCAACCTTCGTTCTGAATCCGATCCACGAGATCGTTCAGACCAACGTAGTCAGCACCGGCTTCCCGGGCTTCCGCATGCTTGCCCTCATTCGCAAGCACAAGCACGCGCACCGTCTTACCCGTGCCGTGAGGCAGCGCTACGGTGCCCCGTACCATCTGATCGGCATGACGCGGATCTACTCCGAGCCGGACATCGATATCGACGGACTCATCAAACTTGGCGCTGGCGACTTTCTTGAGAAGCTCGGAAGCCTCTCCCAGCGTGAACGGGCCGCCTCCCGCCTGCTTAATCTGCTCCAGAGCTTGTCTGTAGCGTTTTCCGTGTTTAGGCATTGCATTTAGCAAGCTTTGCGGTTCTAGCGCATGCGTCCGCATAGCATGCTCCCGCTGATTAATTCAATCCTGGATGGCGATAAATAACCAGAACGAGAAAGGCGTACAACTGCAATCTCAGCACTCCGGCCAAATCGCACATCCAAAAACCACAATTACCGAGGCTCTCCCTCAACTGTGATACCCATCGAGCGGGCCGTACCGGCAATCATCGATGCAGCAGCTTCTTCCGTGTGGCAGTTAAGATCCTGCATCTTTGTCCGGCCAATCTCCAGACACTGTTCCCACGTCACCTTACCCACCTTATTACGAAGAGGATCTGCGGAACCGCTCTCGATCTTCGCCGCCTTCTTCAGCAGAACAGGTGCTGGCGGGCTCTTGACAATAAAGGTGAAGGACTTATCCGAGAACACCGTGATGACCACGGGCAACACGAGCCCCATCCGGTCCTGCGTAGCAGCATTGAACTGCTTGCAAAACTCCATGATGTTCACGCCCTTCTGACCGAGTGCAGGCCCGATTGGCGGCGCCGGATTGGCCTGTCCGGCTTTAATTTGCAGCTTGATGTAGCCGTCTATCTTCTTTGCCATGATGCATTCTGCGGTGCAAACGCCCGAACCGGGCTCCCGCGCTTAATCAATTATGTATTGCCGCAAACAAAAAGCGTAGTAGCACGCATCAGACCGGACCTGGTTCCCGACAAGCCATGCAACAGGCGCAGATACCCGGAACCCTCCGAAAAAAGACGTCAGCTTTCGTGCTCTACCTGCAAATAATCAAGTTCGAGAGGAGTCTTTCGCCCGAAGATGGAAACCATCACCTTCACCTTCATCTTATCCGGATAGACCTCCTCGACAAATCCGGTAAAGTTATTGAAGGGGCCGTCCGTCACTTTTACAGCATCACCGGGCTTGAATGGTATCTCTGGCTGCTCACCGGCTTCACGGGCCTCATCGATCTTGCCCATGATCCGGTTGACCTCATCGGGCCGAAGCGGCGTCGGCTGATCACCCGTGGCCAGAAAACCGACAACAGACGGCACACTCGAGATGGCATGCTGCACATCTCTATCCAGGACGGCATGAATGAGGATATACCCGGGGAAAAACGTCTTCTCACGCGTGCGTTTTTTACCGCTACGCATCTCAAAGACAGTTTCTGTCGGAATAACAATGTCGCCCAGCTTATCGGCGATACCGAGCCGTTCCGATTCGGTTTCGAGGTACTGCTTCACCTTCTTCTCGTGACCCGAGAAGGTACGCAGCACATACCACTTCCGAATGTCGTCTCTCTTCTTGCTAGTAACCATGTCGCGTGTAGCCGCCGCCTACGTACCCCAAAAGGTTACACGTAGATGAAATCAAGGATGAAGCTGATGACGCGGTCGGCAACGTAGATGTAGAGCGAAATGAGAATGGTGCCCACGAGCGTGACGACCGTATTGTCGACAAGCTCATTCCGTTTGGGCCAATTCACCTTCCGCATCTCCTTGAAGACATCCTCAAGGTAGGCTCGGACCTTGTTCATACGTTCTCGACAGTTTTGCGAACACGTAGAGCCGAGGTGTATGCTCGGCTCCCCCGGCGTGCATTTGACGCCGATTAGCACGGGCGGCAGGACTCGAACCTGCAGCCTGCGGTTTTGGAGACCGCTGCTCTGCCAATTGAGCTACGCCCGTAAAAACTGCCAGCATTCAGCTACCGGCGGCGAGCCTTCCAAGCGGAAGCCGGCCGCCGACAGCCTATCACCGACAGTTCGTTTCTCAATCAATGATCTTGGTGACCACCCCTGCTCCTACCGTGCGACCACCCTCGCGAATAGCAAAGCGCAACCCCTGCTCCATCGCTACCGGCTGGATCAGCTTCACCTTGAAGCTCGTGTTG
>JAWLHQ010000028.1:0-23060 GCA_041690215.1 Rhodothermales bacterium | reverse complement strand
GTCGCGCAGCGACTGAGGGTGTTCTCTAACCCATCAGCCTGCTCTTCTGACCGCCCCACCCCACATATGTAGGTTATAAGAATAACCTCGACACGCTGCCCCTCACCGGTTACCTTCCCCTCCAGACCACGAAGAAACCACCCCGGCAGCCATGGAAACACCCACCTTCTCTCCCCGGCAACAGGCCATCCTCGCCAGCCTCGCCCGAGGCACCTCTCGCACTGCCGCCTGCCACAGCGCCCGCGTAAGCCGACGCACCCTCTACAACTGGATCAAGGCCGATCCCACCTTCGCCCAGGCCGTCGAAGAAGCCGAATCCGGAGCCATCGCCCAAGCCGAAGACCTCGCCTATGCATGCGCCATGAAAGCAGCAGACGATCCCCGCTACCTGCGTGCCCTCTTCTTCTGGCTCAAACACAGAGCCGGATGGACCCAGGCCAGAGCCGACCGTCCACCCCTGCCACCACAGAGCCATGCCGCTCATGCCGCACAGGCCACCCATGTCGTAGGGGCGCAGCGTGCTGCGCCCTCACCCTCCACCCTCGATCCGGCATCTCCCTTCGGCGACGGCATACCCGCAGAAAACCCCGGGATCGGTGTGCCATTTGTGCCATCAGGCGACAAAGCCGATGAGCAGGAGGCCACCTGTAGGGACACACCGCCGGGGTGCCCTCCCCCGGAGCCGGTCTCAAGAGAAAACCCCGTAATCGGTGTGCCATCTGTGCCATCCCGAAAACGTGACCGAATGCGCCGGCCACCATTCAAAAAGAAAAAACGTCGATAACTCCTCATCGGACGCTAGAAAACAAAAAACCCGTGTTTCTGATCAGAAACACGGGTAAGAAGAGTGCCCTCGGAACGATTCGAACGTTCGACACCAGGTTTAGGAAACCTGTGCTCTATCCCCTGAGCTACGAGGGCCGATGAAGCGAATAACGTCGATGGTTCAGCCGTTGACAAGGCCGACGGGTCCATCGAAATGGGACCCTCATAAAACCCGGCTAACCGCCTCTGGTTGCCGTGAGCGAATAAAATAGCTTTGAGTTCCGGGCAGCGTCAAGCGATTTCCCTCTTCGCGGCTGGGATGTTCGCTAAGCCATACCCCCGAGAACATCCCCAGGGGCACGATAATAGTGCCTGGATACATTAATCCGGCAACGGGTTGGGAATCGAGATCCCCTCCCTGGATAAGAGCCTGTCCTCGCGAAGGCGCATGCACGTCAAGGAAGCCCGTTAGCTCCTTACAAACAGGGCGATACGGCTCCCTTTCAACCTCATGCCCCCATCAACGTCATGTCCGGCCCCGACCGGGCATCCAGGCAGTACAACCTGACCGGCTCCTACGAAGCCTGCCACGAGCACCGATGCCCTACATCCCAGCCCGCCCGTGTAAGGACATACCGCCGGTGTGTTCTCCATAACAACATGGCACCACGCCATCGTAGAGACGCAGCATGCCGCGTCTCCACGCAACGACTCTGCAATCGTACACGACCCTGCAATCGCACAACGACGATGTCCCCAGACCATAAAATCCTCCTTTGACACGAGCCGCCAGGCGACTGACCGAAGGTAAAGAGGACAGCCTTGCGAACGCGTCCAGCGGAGCATGGCAGGGGGATGTTTACAACGGTCAGCACTACCGCTACGCTCCAAATACGCCACGAGCCTCTCCGGCACGGCAAGCAATACCGGACAGCCTACACGAAAGCATGTCCTCCCCATCAACATCATGCCTGGCCCCGACCGGGCATCCAGGCAGCACGTCATTCAGGACTAACTACTCGCCGGCGTGAGCATGTCCGTAAAGGCCGAAAACAGATCAAACCGAGGCCATGCACCATTCGTATTTCGCACTTCACCCAAAGCCTGCCCGCTATCGCCTACTCATACAAGAGATACGGTGCCCGGTCGCGGCGGAAGGCAGCCGTGTCAGGTTGCCATGAGGCCAGGATCTCTTCGGGCGTGGCACCACGCGTGAGCATCTCGTACAGAGCGTTGGTGCCGGTGAGTTTACCGAGCCAGTCCGGCCGGTTGATGAAATCGTCCCGTTGAGAGGGAGGGGCCTGGTGGTAAAAGGCATGGAGGACATGAACGCCCGCGCTGACAGGCTCGAACACGTCCGGGTCCGTAACACGGTAGCGGATGCCTTCCACGGTGTTGCCCTCCAGTTTGGGGTCGACAGCTACACCGGGGATGTCGCGTGGCGTGAAGCTGGCCGGTTCGAAGCGCACGCCGGGAAGGTTGCGGCCATTCAGTTCGGTGGCAAGTTGCTCACCGTCGGCCCACGCCGCACCGACCAGAAGGAAAGGCGCATCCGTACCGCGTCCCTCACTGCCCGATGTCGCTTCGAAGAAGCCGGCGCCGGGATACACGAGGGCCGTTTCGAAATTCGGAATATTCGGGCTGGGCGGGATCCATGCCAGGCCGGTCTCCGGCCAGAGCATGTCGCGCCTCCAGCCGGTCGCTTCGATGACCTGCAGGTCGAGACGCTCCAGGCCGGGCAACATCCGCTCGCCCTGGATCATGCGAGCGAGTTCGCCTACGGTCATGCCATGGACGATAGGAATAGGGTAAAGCCCCACGAAGGACGCGTATTCGGGTTCGAGGATCGGACCGGCGATGTGGATGCCGCCGAGCGGGTTGGGCCGGTCCAGTACGACGAACGGAATCCCCACCTCGGCGGCGGCCTGCATGGAATAGCCCATCGTGGAAATGTAGGTGTAGAAGCGCGCGCCGATGTCCTGGATGTCGAAAACCAGGACGTCGACGTCCTTGAGCATCTCCTGGGTGGGCTTCCGCGTCCGGCCATATAGACTGTGAATTGGCACGCCCGTCTTCTCGTCTTTTCCGCTGCTGACCCTCTCGCCGGCGGCGGCCTCTCCCCGGATACCGTGTTCCGGACCGAACAGAGCGACCAGTTCGACGCCCGGAGCGCGGTCGACGAGGTCGATCAGGTGAACGGAATCGACCCGGGCCGTATGGTTCACAATCAGGCCGACTCGCTTACCGGAGAGTAGGCTGAACCCGTTCTCGGCAAGGACGTGCGCGCCGGTCTTCACCGGACCCCGGGCGACGAGTGAGTCCGGCGAGGGAAGGGCGGATTCCGGAGCGGCGCCGTTCATTTCCGGAGACGCCGTACAGCCGAAGAGCATGACCGCAAGCAAGAGGACCAGATGCTTCATAACCAGACCGGCTCACTGGATGGCAGAAAAGGGGAGCTTCTACGTAATACCTGTACGAGGCGCCGGGTATGAAGCCGAAGGGAGGCAATCGTTCCCGCGCCTCGAACCCCTACTCGGTTTACGTTCCGTTACGATACGAAAAAGGGGTGGTCCGATGCGAACCACCCCTCAGACGAGAACCGGGGAACCGCGCGTTTAGCTGTTCGCGACAATCTCGTGCTCCGGAAAGAAATAATTCGCTTCCAGGCGTCCGTTCTCTGGAGAATCCGATCCGTGGACGATATTCTGTCCCTTGGACTCGGCGAGGTCGCGGCGGATCGTGCCCTCCGCGGCTTCAGCCGGGTCGGTAGCACCGATGAGGGCGCGGAAATCCGCGACGGCATTTTCCTTTTCGAGAACGAGGGGGACGCACGGACCGCTAGACATGAACGTGGTCAGTTCCTCAAAGAACGGGCGCCCGCGGTGGACGGCGTAGAAGCCCTCTGCCTCCTGCTTGGAGAGGCGGACCATCTTCATGGCCAGGATCTTGAATCCGGCATCTTGAATGCGCTTGATGACCTCTCCAACGAGGTTGCGGCGGACGCAGTCAGGTTTGCAAATAGCGAGCGTACGTTCTACAGCCATGATCTTGCTTCAGTATAGGTTGTCATAATGGGCATTCGAGGCGCGCAAAATACGTAATCGGTATTGTTTAAGTTGGAAAACCGTGTTAAAGGAAAAAGACACTGTCTGGTGAGCGTCCGACTGCTTCCTCGCGGGGCCAGTCGCGCCGGCCGGGTACCCTCTCGGTGATGGGGGCGGCCCGAGAAACACCCACCGGCTCTGGCAGGCCATCCCCTCAACGTGAGGAGCAGATCCGTTTCAATACTACCGGACCGTCTCGAAGAGATAGAGGCTCGTCGATAGAAGGGATTTGTCGAACAGGATGGGGGAGACGTGTACAGTTGGTCAGGGCAGCTACACAGGGAGGCAGAATAGCAGAAGGTCGCAGCGATTCAGGAACCGCGTTAACCTGATGTTCTCCGATGAACGATCGATCTGACGCCGAGGTGCAAGAGGCCGATTTCGAGGATATGTCGGGCGCTCCGGCACAGCATCGTTTTTTGCTTCATGTTCTGAGGCGTCGCGAACTCAGGAGTGTCCTCCCGTTGCGTGGAGTGTGGCATTACCATGTCCTACTGGCGCTATTCACGTTGCTCTGGGGAGGTAACTTCGTACTGGCCGAGGTTGCACTACGGGAGATGACGCCGATCACCTTCAGCGTGGCGCGTTTTTTCATGGGCGGGATAGGGATGGTCCTGCTATTCTACGGCTATGGACCCACACGCTTGAATGGAAGCCGCCTGCATATACCCAGAATCCGAGTGTCGGAGTGGCCGCGGCTCATCCTCGTATCCCTGTTTGGAGCGACGCTGGCGCCCTGGTTGGGAATCGAAGGGCTGGCGCTGACCCACGCGGGCCGTGCCGCATTCTGGCTCGCCCTGGCGCCGGTCGTAAGTGCTGTGCTCGGGTACGGTCTCGGAACCGAGCAGATCGGCCGGATGGGACGCATCGGCATCCTCGTCGCGGGCGTGGGGACGGCGGGACTCGCCATCGATGGCATCCAATCCGATCTGGGATATCAGCTTGGTGATGCGGTGCTCGTGGCGGCCCTCGTTCTTGCTGTGGCGGAACTACACCTCATCAAGCCGCTGGCAATCCGTTACGGCGCTATTCCCATTGTGACACTGCGGACCATCATCGGGTGGGTGCTGTACATGTTCATTGCCACACCATCCGTCGTGCAGCAAGACTGGCTCGGCCTGAGCTTCTGGACGTGGACCGCGATCATCCTGGGAGGCACGGTTGGGGTCGGCATGGGGCAATGGGTGAAGGTACGGGCGCTGCGGGCCATCGGGCCGACGCAGATCGTCGTGTACGGCAATCTGGTACCACTGGCGACCATCCTCATCGGCTGGGCCACCATCGGCTCGGGATCGTCACTCATCGAGTTGACGGCCGGTATGCTCGTCGTGGTGGGGGCATTCTGCCTGCAAGTAGGCGGGGCCGCCACGCAGGAGCACCAGCCGCCCGTGGCCTGACAGGGCTCCACACGAAAAAGACCTGTCAGGTTTGTACACCCCGACAGGTCTGAAGCCGAATCGGAATGAACGAATGATGCGCTTACACGTGCCGTTCAGCGTGGTAGGAGGAGCGGACGAGCGGACCGCTCTCTACGTGGCCGATCCCCTTGGCCTCGCCCACTTCCTTGTACCAGCGGAACACGTCCGGATGGATGTACTCCTCGACGGGCAGGTGCATCTTCGTCGGCTGAAGGTACTGGCCGATGGTCATGACGTCCAGGCCGATCTTGACGAAGTCGTCCATCAAGGCCAGCACTTCCTCTTTCGTTTCGCCGAGGCCGACCATGATGCCGCTCTTGGTACGGAGCCCCTGTTCCTTTGCAATACGGAGGACGTCCAGCGAGCGCTGGTAGTTCGCCTGGGGCCGTACACGCCTGTAGAGGCGCGGTACGGTCTCGACGTTGTGGTTGAGCAGCTCGGGGCGAGCGTCGAGGACGAGCTGGAGCGCATCCCAGTTGCCCCGGAAGTCGGGAATGAGCACCTCGACGGTGCAACCGGGCTGCACCTCGCGGATCTTGCGGATCGTTTCAGCAAAGATCGGGGCACCGCCATCCTTCCGCTCGTCCCGGTTCACGCTGGTCACGACGGCGTGGCGCAGACCCATGAGGCGGACGGCGTCAGCCACGCGGCGCGGCTCGTCCCAGTCGAGGTCTGGAGCCGGGCGTCCCGTCATGACCGCACAGAATCCACACGAACGCGTACAGACATTGCCGAGGATCATGAACGTCGCCGTCCCGGCGCTCCAGCACTCGCCCATGTTCGGGCAGCGGGCACTCTGGCACACCGTGTGTAGCTGATGCGTATCGATGATGTCTTGCACCGCACGGTACGTCTCGCCGTAGGGGAGACGGACGCGGAGCCAGTCGGGGCGTTTGCCGCGGGCGTTGACGCCCTGCGGCGGTTCGACGACGGGAAGCTCGAAGAAACCGCCGTCCCCCTCGCCGGTAGGTATGAGATCCTCCTTCTTCTTACGCTTTAGCGTAATCTCTCCGGGCTGATAACGAGGACGGGGGGAATCTATGGAGGAGGGCTGGGACATGCCGAGCACCATACAACGGGTTTACGGAGACGATCTGTACCGGACTGACACCACGGCGCCTGCGTCGCGGCGACAGAACTCGGGTGAACAGACCTCGCTACGATAGACGAGCCGGATTGATCCCCGGGTTCGTCACACGGAAGGAACTTAGCAATGAATCCATCTACCATACAGGACGGGTTGTGCACAGGGCGCGCCGCCATAGGAGGCGGCGCAGGGAAGTTCCGCGTGGGGAGAGAAGAGAGCCGCGACCCGACACGGGTGTGAGCCGGTCGGAGCCGGTCTCGGGCAGTCGCTTCTCACTTTTCTCGCACGGATGAATTGGAGTGGATAAGATGGAAACACCAGTCAGTACACATATCAAGCCGGAGGATGTACATCGCACGATCAGCAGGCATCTGCTCGTAAAAGATGTGATGCCTATGGTGCTCGATCTGGAAAAGAGCCAGGGCATCGAGCTGTACGATAAAGTCACCGGACGCCGCTATTACGATTTCTTCGGGTTCTATGCCTCCAACGCGCTGGGGGTCAACCACCCGAAACTGACAGGGGATGCGGATTTCTTGAACCGCCTGATGCAGGCGGCGATCAACAAAGTGACCAACTCCGACGTCATGACGGAGCACATGGCGCGGTTCGTGGATACGTTCAGCCGGGTCGGGATTCCCGATTACCTGCCGTATGCGTTCTTCATCTCCGGCGGGTCCCTTGCCGTGGAGAATGCGTTGAAGGCGGCATTCGACTGGAAGGTACGGAAGAACTTCGCCAAGGGATATCGGCGTGAGGTCGGCCACCAGGTCATGCACTTCGACCAGGCTTTCCACGGGCGGAGTGGCTATACGCTTTCGCTCACCAACACGGCCGACCCACGCAAAACGGCCCACTTCCCAAAGTTCAACTGGCCGCGCGTTCTGAACCCAAAAATTCGCTTTCCGCGGACGCCGGAGAACGAAGAACTAACGGAACGAGACGAACGCTTGGCCTTGGAGCAGGCCAAGATGTATTTCCGGGAACACCGGGACGACATCGCCTGCATCATCATCGAGCCGATCCAGGGAGAAGGGGGCGACAATCATTTCAGACCCGAGTTTCTCCGGGAACTGAAGCTGCTGGCCCATGAGAACGATGCACTCCTCATCTTCGACGAGGTGCAGACGGGCGTGGGAATAACGGGTCGCTTCTGGGCACACCAGGCACTGGGGGTAGAACCGGACATCTTGGCCTTCGGGAAGAAGACGCAGGTGTGCGGCATACTCGCCGGGCACAAGTTGGACGAGGTGGAGGGCCACGTATTTCAAGTCACGAGCCGGATCAATTCGACCTGGGGCGGAAGCCTCGTGGACATGGTCCGGTTCGACCGGATCCTGGAAGTGATCGAAGAGGAGCATCTCGTAGATCACGCAGCCCGCGTCGGAGAGCATCTACAGCAACGCCTGCTCGAACTGGCCGCCGATTCTTCGCTCGTGACGGCAGTACGAGGCACAGGTCTGATGTGCGCGTTCGACCTGCCATCGACCGAAATGCGGAATCGGTTCATCAAGATGTGCTACGAAAAAGGCCTCGTCCTCCTCGGTTGCGGCGTACGCAGCGTCCGGTTCCGCTCGCCGCTGATCATCACGGAAGCCGAGATCGATCTGGGCCTGGAGATCATTCGAGAGGTGGTCCGCGAACTGGAGCGCGGCTGAGGCAGGGTAACTACATAGTTGCAGGACTCTGGATGAGACCTGCAACCCTTTGGGACGTCCCCGGCTGTTTTTGAGCAGCCAGGGACGTATTATATCCCCATTCCGGTCAGGCTCGCTTTAATCTCGGAAGCGGGTGCTGCGGCGGGTTGTATCATCTTCACTGGAAATGAATGGAAACATCGATACGGGATGCAGCTCCGGCACGGCGCAGGTCGGCGTGTACGGTTGCGGACGCCAGCCGTGGGCTGCGGACCGCTTGTTCTATACTCGCCGCCGGCATACTGTGGCTCTCGATTCAGCCCTTGGCTTCCGCGCAGATCCTGAGCGGTCCCTTCGTCAAAGACACGCTCTACGCCGGAGATTATGAAGTATTGCCAGCGATCTGGCAGGGGCCGGCTCTCGGGAAGCAACAATCGGAGATCACGGCGACCTTCGTGTTCCACTACGAAGGCCTCGTTCCCCAGGAGGCCCGCGCAGCCTTCGAGCATGCAGGGGAAATCTGGGGCAGGCACCTGCAGTCCTCGGTGCCCATTCACGTGCTGGTAAAGTGGGAGGCTCTGGGCGACAATGTGCTGGGCACAGCCGGTCCCCGCCTGGTCGCAAACTGGCGAACGAACATGCAATGGCGAAATACCTGGTATCCGACGGCCATTGCCGAATCCATGGAGAACCAGGATTTCACAGGAGTAGATGACCAGGGAAATCCCGTTCCGGACATCGAATCCACGTTCAACAGTAGCTTCCCGAACTGGTACTTCGGGCTGGACGGCAACGTGCCGCCAAACAAGTACGACTTCGTTAGCGTCGTGATGCACGAGCTGGGCCACGGACTCGGTTTTACCGGCTCGTTCGACATCGAAGATGGCGACGGCGATGCGTCCTCTCGGGACTGCCCGAATACAGATACAGCGGGCCTCGGCTGTTGGGGGCTGCCCACCACCAGTGACGGCAGGCTGTTTCCCTTCATTTACGACCGATTCACTGAGGACGGGAACGAAGTTGCCTTGTTGAATGCCACGACGTATCCGAATCCCTCGACGGCCATCGCTTCAGCACTGCAGAGTGGTACGATTTACTTTAACGGCTCCGCTTCTAAGGCCATCAATTTCAATGGACGGGTCCGCTTGTTTGCCCCGGCCACCTTCGAATCCGGTTCCAGCTATTCGCATCTCGATGAGGCTACGTTTTCTTGGTTTGATGACAATCCAAACCGGTTGATGACGCCCGAGTTCGGCAGGGGAGAGGTCATCAGAAGTCCGGGCCCGGTGACCTGTGGGATCATGCAGGACATGGGGTGGTCGCTGGGACCGGATTGTATGCTGCTGGTCGGCACGGACCCGCTGGAGCCCGGCGAACTGTTCACACTGGAAGGGTTCGGTCCCAATCCGTTCTCTGATAAAGCCGAGGCAACCCTGACGGTGGATAGCCAGCAGACGGTGCGGGTAGAGGTGTTCGACGTTACAGGCCGTCTTCTGGCAACGCTGCTGGATCAGAATGTCGCGGCACAGCAACCCGTCCGCATCGTGCTCCTGGGGGATCGTGCGTGGGCATCCGGCGTCTACTTCGTGCGGATCATGGGAGAGACGTTCTCGAAGACACAGCCCGTCGTATTCGTTCGATAGACGGTTTGCGTGAGCAATAGAAAAGGCCTGACAGGCGTCGAAACCCGTCAGGCCTTTTATGAACCCGCTATCGGTGCCGGTGTCAGGCGATTTCTGGAGGCTCCGGGGTGTCCGCCCCGTCCGATCCGATTATCGTATCGGAAGCCTTCGCGTCGGCCTGTCCGTTGGTGGAGACGGCAGGGTCGCTCTCCTCGTTGGCAACGCGTGTGACGTCTGCGATGGCATCGCCGTCCTTCAGGCTGATGAGGCGCACGCCCTGCGTGTTACGCCCGAGCGAACTGATCCCGGCAACGTTCATCCGGATCATGATGCCGTTCTGCGTTACGATCATCAGGTCGTCGGCTTCGTTGACCCCTTTGATCGCTACCAGCGGCCCGGTCTTCTCGGTAATGTTCATGGTGCGTACCCCTTTGCCGCCACGGGAAATCAGGCGGTATTCCTCATAGGGGCTGCGTTTACCGTAGCCGTTGGCACTGATGGCAAGAATATCCTTCGCCTCGCCTTCGACGACGACCATGCTCACGACGTGCTGGCCTTCGCCGAGAGAAATCCCGCGTACACCCTGCGTGTTGCGTCCCATCGGACGAGCGTCACGCTCGTGGAAGCGCACGGCGAGGCCGGCGGAAGAGGCCAGGATCACATCGGCGTTGCCGCTCGTGAGGTGGGCCTCAAGCAGCTGATCTCCATCGAGGATGGAGATGGCTATGATGCCATCCGCGCGGGGGCGGCTGAATGCCTCCAGCGGCGTCTTCTTGATGAGCCCGTTCTTCGTCGCCATCATCACGTAGTGCGTGGCCAGGAAGTTCGGGTCTTCGAAGTTGTGCTTGCTTACGGGGACCACAGCCCGGATCCGGTCTTCGGTGTCGATCTGGATCAGGTTGCGGATAGAGCGCCCCTTGCTTACGCGGTTTCCTTCTGGTATTTCGTATACGCGGAGCCAGTAACACCGGCCGTGGTCCGTGAAGAAGAGGAGGTAATCGTGGTTGTTCGAGACGAACAAATGCTCGATATAGTCCTCGTCACGCATACCGGTGCCGCGCATACCCACGCCGCCACGGCTCTGCTGGCGGTACTCGGCGGTGCTGGTACGCTTGATGAGCCCCTGGTGCGTAATGCTTACTACGACCTGTTCGGGTTCGATGAGATCCTCGATGACGATGTCGCCGCCGCCGGTGTAGTCGATCTCCGTCCGGCGCGCGTCGGCGTACTTGTCCTTGATCTCGAGCAGTTCCTGCTTGATGATCTCCATACGGAGATGCTCGCTGGCGAGGATGCTCCGCAAACGCTCGATCTCCATGAGCACGTCGCGGTACTCGTCCTCGATCTTCTGGCGCTCGAGGCCGGTGAGGCGGCTGAGGCGCAGCGCGAGGATAGCATCTGCCTGGGCTTCGGAGAGCCAGGGGCGCCGTTCGTACTTTTCCTCGCCGAGTGTGCGGGCGAGATCGTTCACGCTTTCCGGCAGTTGTCCGGTGATCTCGACCGGATTCTGCAGGGGTAGCCCCATACGCTGAAGTTGCTCCGGCGTGAGCCGCTCAGGATACACGCCGCGCATCAGGTTGAGCCGGGCGGCATCGGTATCCTCAGAATGACGGATGATCGTGATGATCGCGTCGAGGTGGTCGAGCGCAAGGGTAAGGCCTTCCAGGATGTGGGCGCGTTCCTCCGCTTTGCGCAGCTCGTATTGCGTGCGGCGCGTGACGACCTCGTGCCGGTGATCCACATAGTGGTGAATGGCATCGGCGAGGGTCAGCGTCTTTGGGCGGCCATTTACGAGCGCCACCATGTTGACGCCGAACGTCTGCTGGAGCTGCGTGAACTTATAGAGCTGGTTCTCGATGACGAGCGGGACGGCATCTTTTTTTAGCTCGATCACGATGCGCATCCCTTCGCGGTCGCTCTCATCACGCAGGTCGGAGATCCCGTCGATCTTCTTGTCACGGACGAGTCCGGCGATCTTTTCGATGAGGGCAGCCTTGTTGACCTGGTATGGGATTTCCGTAATGATGAGCGCTTCGCGACCCGGGCGGATTTCTTCCAGCTTTACTTTCGCGCGGATGACCACGCGGCCGCGGCCGGTCGAGTACGCTTCGTGGACACCTGCATAGCCGTAGATGATGCCGCCTGTCGGGAAGTCCGGCGCAGGTATGAGCTCCATGAGCTCTTTTACGCTGATCTGCGGGTTGTCGATGTAGGCAACGATACCATCTACGACCTCTCCCAGGTTGTGAGGCGGGATCTTCGTCGCCATACCGACGGCAATGCCATCCGCACCGTTTACCAGCAGGTTCGGAATAGCCGCCGGAAGGACGAGCGGTTCCATGAGGGAACCGTCGAAGTTCTCGCCGAAGTCGACCGTCTCCTTATCGATGTCGCGGAGCAGTTCCTCGGCGATCCGGGTGAGACGCGCCTCCGTATAGCGCATAGCCGCGGCGGAGTCGCCGTCGACCGAACCGAAGTTGCCCTGGCCGTCCACGAGGAGGTAGCGCATGGAAAAATCCTGCGCCATACGGACCATCGTGTCGTACACGGACGCATCGCCGTGAGGGTGGTATTTACCAAGCACTTCACCGACGATACGAGCGCTCTTCTTGTGCGCCGATCCGGCGGACACGCCCAACTCGCTCATGCCGTAGAGGACGCGCCGGTGTACCGGCTTGAGACCATCCCGTACATCCGGGAGCGCACGCCCCACGATCACCGACATCGAGTAGTCGATGTAGGAGGATTTCATCTCCTCCGTAATGTTGATCGGGATGATCCGGTTTTGCTGCTGTTCCATCCAGTTGTTCTATCGAGTACAAAAGCCTGCGTGCAGGGCAAAAACCATTCTTCTTGCAGGAGGGGAGACCTGAAGAGAAATAGTCGGCATACGGCCTGCGAAACCCTTCAGGATACGAAAAAATTGGGTGACCTGCCACTGCCGCGAGGTGTGTCTTGTGTCGCGTAAAATATTGATTTGTATACGCTTGGTGACAAGTATTGATTCGGTGTGAGGCTGACGAAATGCACCTGAAATCCACTCCGGAGCACAGGAAAGACGCACACGTACACCGGCGGATGTGGGCAACAGGTAACGTTGCCGGTTGCGGAAGGGTCAGGAGCGGGTGACGACCCCTCTGGAGGAAGCCGATCCTGCGTGTAAATCCTGGCGCTGCGATTTTGTCGAGTGCACGGCCTGGAAATCCTTTAATGTCGTGTTGCAACTTACGGCCGTGTACCTGAACAACGGGTATCCTTCGTCGACCCGGCAGGTGGTAAACGCAACGTTGCCGCTCATGCCTGATGAACCTCTTTTCTGGGGGCGAGCCGGTGACGTCGGAATGAAAGAAGAGGATTTTACATGGGCTGTGGAGGCCTACCGAAATGCGCTGGCGCTGGGTGATACGACCCTGGTCGATCTGCGTAACCTCGGACTGGCGCTGTACCTGACGCAGGCGTATTGGGAAGCGGTCGGGTATTTCGAGCAAGCCTATGCAACAGACAGTACGGACAAGTTGAACACCTTCTACCTCGCGATGACGCATCAACGTCTCGGAGCGTATGAGGAGGCCTTTTTCTATTTCGAGCAAGCGAAAGCGTTAATGGGTGCGGCAGCGCTTGCCGACATCGCTACACAGATGGGAGTTGCGCTGGATGCGCTCGACCGGACCGGCGAAGCCGTGGAGGCTTTTGATCTCTCTTTGCGTCTTGATGAGAAGGAAAGGGATGCGCTATTCTACCTTGCTCGGTTATACGACAAACGAGGGATTACGGAGGAGGCCAGAAGCTACTATTCGGAATTCCTGAGCAGTGTGTCCGAAGACGAGATGCCGCAGTTACAGGACATGGCCCGAGAGCGTCTCACCGCATTGCAAGCGGCGGACTCGCCGGAGTTGCAGGCTTCTGCCGCTGCTGACACACTTGCAACCGACTCTACCTGCGCACCGGAGTAGGGGCCAGGTCCAAACGTAACATTCTGTTAGCAGTGTTCGGTATTAGCACCGAATCCGGCGTCATGGATGGCCTCGCAGCGGAGTACACAGGGGTTCTTCTGTAACCTCGGGCCGGGATAGTCGTTATCACTGAGCACCATCACTGTGATCGGATCAGGGATGACGACCCATGAGGTATGTACTTTTTTTCATACTCTGCCTGGGTACGAATCCTATCGTATGGGCGCAGGAGCGGGCGTCCATAAGTGGTTTTGTGATCGATGCCACTTCCGGTGAGACCTTGCTTCTTGCGACGGTACGTGTGGCCGGGACGAGCAGCGCAGCGGCGACGAATACCTCCGGTTATTACCGGATTACCGGCATTCCTCCGGGACGCTACACGGTCGTTGCCTCCTACCTGGGATACAGTGACTTCCTGCAGGAGGTCACGCTCGAGCCGGGAGAGAAGCTGCGTCTCGATATCGAGATGCAGCCGGCCAGCATCGAGATTAATGAGGTGGTGGTCACCACCGATCGAGAGGGTGAGGATCAGCGGGATCTCGGCGTGGCTATGATGGAAGTGGAATCCGTCAAACAGCTACCCGCCATTCTGGAACCCGATCTGTTCCGTGCGCTGCAACTTCTTCCCGGAATCAAAGCCGCGTCCGATTATTCCAGTGGGCTCTATATCCGGGGGGGCAGCCCGGATCAGACATTGATCCTGCTCGACCGGAACACGGTCTATAACCCGAGCCACTTCTTCGGCTTCTTCTCACCATTCAACCCCGACGCCATCAAGGACGTGCGGCTGTACAAGGGTGGGTATCCGGCTTCCTACGGGGGGAGGCTCGGTTCCGTGCTGGATATCTACAACAAAGACGGCAACCGGAATGAAGTCGAGGGCGGACTGAGTATCGGGATGCTGGCCTCGCGGGCCTACGTGGAAGGGCCCTACTCGAAGGGGTCGTGGATGTTCGCCGTACGCCGTTCCACCATCGACCCTCTGCTGTCCGCGTTGCGCGATGCGGACGTCGAAGGCATTCCCGATCTGTTCTATTTCTACGACATCAATGCGAAAGTCAATTTCGATGCGAGCCGCGATGATCGGTTTTCCCTATCCGTGTACTCCGGCAAGGACAGGCTCGTGATCCCGTTCCTCGATGACGCGGAGATCGCAGTCGCGCTAGGTAACAGGACGCTCAGTGCGAACTGGACCCACCTCTTTTCGGACCGGGTGTTCTCGAACTTTACCGTGACGGCTTCCCACTATTTCAGTCTGCCAGACTTTTATGTCGGTGGAACGGTTTTCCGCCGGTCGAACAACGTATACGACCTGTCGGCCAAGGGAGAGTTCGAGTATATCCCGAACGAGCGCCATCAGGTGAAGGCCGGTTTCTGGGCCGGCAACTTCACCATGCGGTTGCGGGATACGTTCGACGATCAAGAAGGATTACGGAGCCGGATTAGAAGTCCGTATGCGTCGGTCTACCTGGAGGATGCATACCGTCCGGGTTCACTGGTACTGTTGCGTGGGGGTGTCCGGGCCAACTATTTCAAGCAAGGAAACCATTTGCGGCTCGAACCCCGGTTGACGGTCGAGTATCAGCCTACCGAAGATGTACGCTTGCAGGCAGGATACGGCCGCTATTATCAGTTTCTGAGTCTTATCACGAGCCAGTTTCTATCGGCATTCGATATCTGGCTCACGACGGCGGAAGGCGTCGATCCGTCTTACGGGGATCAGTACATACTGGGCGCCAAGACCCGGTTGGCAGGTAATGTGAACCTGGATGTAGAGACATACTTCCGTACGATGGAGCAACTCTTCGAACTTGATCCGTTTCTGCCCGACGTCTCCGGACTCGATTACGACGAGATTTTCCACGTTGGCCGGGGCCGGGCGTATGGGGTGGAGCTTCAGCTGGAACGCCCTCGGGGACGTTTGAATGGGTTCATTGGATATACACTGGGCAGGACGGAACGGCAGTACGAGCAATTAAACGAGGGTGCGTTCTATCCTCCTAAATACGACCGGACGCACGACATCAAAGCCGTTGGAATCTTTGAACTCGGGCGCCAGTGGCGTGTCACCGGAGTGTGGACGTATGCGACGGGCCAGACCTATACCGTCCCTGTTGGATTCTACAAGCTGAACGGCGACCCCATTCAGGGTCGCCTCCAGACCGTGTTCGATATCAAAGGCTTCAACAATCGGCGACTTCCCGTCTACCATCGCCTTGATCTGGGAATCTCCAAGTCGGGACGCCTATTTAAGCTGGCAGATTATGAGGTGCAGCTCCAGGTGATCAATGCCTATAACCGGCGCAATATCTGGTTCTACTATCTGGACGTGGAAGACGGCGATACGGTAGAGCGAACGGAAATACCGCAGATCCCCGTACCGATTCCGAACGTCTCGTTTTCGTTGACCTTTTGAATGCCCCTTCTGATGTCTGCGCGCTATCTGCTAGCCGTACTTCCGCTTCTCATTTCGCTAGTCGGCTGTGATGGCTATGAGCCGGTGGATTTCGAGGAGCAGATCGTCGTAGAAGGTTATCTGGAAGCCGGAGAGGAACTGGCTGCGATACGGGTCAGTCGCACGGCGCCGCTCAATTCCTCATACGACTTTGAAAAGCTGGCGGTCAGCGGGGCGGAGGTGAAGATTCACTTGCTCAAGACCGACGGTACGATCGAACGGACATACCGTTTCGCCGAGAGCGGGAACCGTTCGGGCATATACATTCCACTCACCGATGATACCGTGCGGCCGATGCGCACCTACAGGTTGGAGGTTTCAGTGGAAGGGCAGAGAGCCCCGATAACATCCCGGACGACCGTGCCAGCCTTGTTGGAACTGCTCCGCGTAAGTACGGATACGCTCACGTATCAAGGCCCTGAACAACTCGAAATAGAAATCGCTCCGGATGCGAGTACTCGCCAACGTGTTTTTGCGTTCACGGCACGAGCCCTGGATGTGCGGAGGGAAAACCTGACGCCACTGGCAGCTGCTGTGCTGAAAGAGAGTGACCTCGAACTCGAAGATCTGAGCACTGGCAGTTCTCCACTGCTGAATGAGGCCAACTACGAGGTATCAGAGAACGGGATGATCCGAATCCGCTTGCCCTGGATCGCCATCGCATTTTACGGACCGAACAGGCTCTCCATATCGGCGGTAGACGAGAACTATTATGACTTCCGGCGCACCGCGGATATTCAGCAGGGGGGCTCTACACTGGCTCCCGGCGAAATTCCAAATGTGCTGGAGCACATTCAGGGGGGAACGGGTGTATTCGGGAGCTATGCCAGTGTCGTAACTGAGATCTACATCGAACGGCCGGATGAGGAGAAGCCTTGATGGATATGGTAGCTTAACTCCCTGTGACGAAGTATGCGTGCCGGGGTGTGCGAACCCAGGGTGGATTCCCGGCCAGCATCGAGTTTGTGGATTTCTGTTCTGGATAATACGTTTTATCGGATAACCTTGTGTGAGGCTCACGTCATCCTGCGCTGTTCCGGCCGGAGGAATGGAATACTTCAGACACAACTGAATGGCTATAGAGCATCCCCCCGTCGTACATAACCCACTCTTCTTCCTGGACTACGATGGAACACTTGCGCCCATCACGGATCATCCGATGACGGCTTATCCGTACCCGGGGGTACGGGATCTGTTGACCGGACTTCACGAGCGGTATCCACTCTGGATCGTAACAGGGCGGCACCTGCGTGATCTTGCGGTACTCCTCGGCCTACCGTTGCCGGCGATTGGGTTGCATGGAGTTCAGGAGGCGCGAATCGGAGGAGAGATCGTGAGCCGGATGCCCGGGGAGGCGCGTGCTGCCGTTGAGGTGCTTAAGCAAACCGTGCCGGAAATCGAGGGGACGTGGGTGGAAGACAAGGAGCACACGTTCACGGTGCATTATCGAGATGCCGTGGAAAAGGCGAAAGTCCGTGAACTATTGGGGGCATGGCTGTCGGAACTCCCCGAGACGTTGCATGCGATCTGGGGAAAAGACATCGTAGAGCCCCGGCCGCGTGGGATCGACAAGGGCATTGCCGTACGTCGCATCGTCCTGAAGTACGGCAGGCATACACCGATTTACATCGGTGATGATACGACAGACGAGGATGCCTTTCGCGAGCTGGATGGGGATGCCGTCACGATCAAGGTCGGCGCAGGTGAAACAGCCGCTCGATACCGGCTGCCCGGCCCGGAAGCGGTCATCGCCTACCTGCAGGAGTATATCACGTTGTCGTAGCCAGCACGTGCCGGTCCATACGGCTGGCGATTTCGGCCAGGCGATTCCGGTCGCCACCCGGTACCTCAGCCGTGGCCCAGCCTTCGTAGCCGATATCGGCCAGTGCCTGCCGTACGGCGGGCCAGTCGCAATCGCCGTCTCCGATTTCGACATCGAATCCCTTCCACAATCCTTCGTCGTCACGCTTCTTCCGGCTGAACTCCTTAATGTCCAGTTTCAGAATGCGCGGACCGAGCGTACGGATCCAGTGTTCGGGCCAGCCGTAGTTGACGATGTTGCCGATATCGAAATATGCGCCGATCCAGGGACTCTCGAACTCGTCGATGTAGCGGGCGTATTCGAGTGGGCTGAGCAAGAACTGGTTCCAGACGTTTTCAAGCGCTATACGCACACCCAGTTCTTCGGCTAGAGGGAGCGCTTTCCGGATTTCTTCTTGTGAGCGGCGGTAGGCGTCAGCATAGGAGATCTCTTTCTTTACGACGGCCGGGACGAGCAGAACAGTCGTTGCACCGTAGGCGTGCGCGTCCTGGAGCGCGGCCCGTAGTCCCTGGAGTCCGGCTGCACGGACCGCAGGATCGGGGTCGCCCAGGGTTTGTTGCCAGTGGACGGAGTCGACGACGCCGTGGATGGGAAGCCCCGTAGCGTCACGGGCACGTATGACCTCATTGCGGTCGAGATCCGAAGGGGCGTCGAGTTCGACGCCGTCGAAGCCGAGGGATTTTAGCAGCTTGAACTTGTCCAGGATGGAGAGATCCTCCCGGATCATGCCGAACTTGACAGCTTTTTTCAGACGGGGGGCGGCCGGTGCGGCATACGCCTGCAGAGAGGAGGCGCTGCCGGGAAGCGCAGAGGTCACGAGGGCGGAGGCCGTCAACGTAACGAACGTGCGTCGGTTCATAGCAAGGTACTCCGGGGTGTATGCTTCGGGCCGGGCGCTAGTCGGCACCCGGCCCGGAACAATCAGTCAGCTGCAGCTCGCCAGTCTTACATCGCGTGTGCGAAAGCGGGGCGGGCCAGTTTCGTCACACCCGGAATCGGAACCGGCGGCGTAGGTAAGGGACCAAAGGCCAGCGTCTCCGGCGCAAGGTTCAGTTCGGAAGCCATGATCTCCTCCCACGTGATCTCCTGTCCCGTATAGGCGCTCTCGCGTCCCATGATGGCCGTCATCGTGCTTTCAGCCACCTGACGTGCTTCGTTGATCGGTTTGTTGTTGCGGATGCTCTCGATGAGATCCGTGTGCTCCTGCACGTAGGGGTTGTTGCCCCGCTCGGGGTGGCGGTAGAGCACTTCTCCCGAGTGCGACATGATGACGGAGTTGTCCGGGTGAAGTTCTGCAATACCTTTGGTGCCCACGATACGGTTGGTGACGCGCTTGGTCGTGCCGTCCATCTGGCGGCACTTGGCTTCCACACGAACGCCTCCCGGATAGACGTACTCGACGCTGAAGTGGTCGTAGATGTGGCCGAAGGAAGGATCCGTTCTCACCAGCCGTCCTCCCATGCCGAGAGCCTTTTCGGGAACGGCTCCGAAGACCCAGTTGATCGTGTCGATGTTGTGGACGAACTGCTCGACGATGTGGTCTCCGGAGAGCCACGTGAAGTAGTACCAGTTGCGTGTCTGCCACTCCATGTCCGACATGCCCGGCTTGCGCTCGCGCAGCCAGAGCGTTCCGGTTAGATAGTACTCTTCGGCTCCGACGAGGTCACCGATCATGCCGTCGTGGATGCGCTTGATCGCTTCGACGAAGCTGGGTTGGCGGCGGTACTGGGTTCCCGCTACGATGGAGAGCCCTTTCTGGCGGGCGAGTTCGCCAGAGGCGATCACCGAGTGAGCACCGACAGGGTCGACATTGGAGGGCTTCTCCATGAAGACATGCTTGCCTGCTTCGACGGCAGCCTTGAGGTGCTGGGGCCGAAAGCCGGGCGGGGTGGCCAGGATGACCATGTCGACGCCACTGTTGATGACGTGCTGGTAGGCATCGAAGCCGGAGAAGACAGTGGCATCGGTGACCTTGAGCGCATCTCCGATGGCTTCCTTGAGCAATTCACGGCTTCTATCGGCCTGATCCTCGAAGAGGTCGCCGAGTGCTGTTATCTGCACGCCGGGGGCGGATTCGACACAGTCGCGAGCCGCGCCAGTGCCACGACCGCCGCAGCCGATGAGGCCCACCTTGATGGTGTCCGAGCCAGCCGCATAGGCGAAGTTGCCGCTGGCCATGAGCAACGATGCTCCTGCTGTTGCAAGGGCGCCGGTCTTTACGAAGTCGCGACGGGAAAGGTTTGAATCAGGATGTGACGTAGTCATGGCGAAGCTCCTGGATGTCGAGACAGGATTAGCAAATACCGTTATATACCGCCGGAGTGTGGATTAATCAAGCCCTGAATATCATTTACAGGGTGTGGCCGAAAGGAGCCTGCGAAGTGATCGCTGCCTCAGTCGAACGGAATTCCCGTCTTGCTGGAGATATCGCGGAGGTCTTCTACGACGGGCATTACGACAGGGACACCTTCCCTGGCTCGGATCGCCTCCGCTTCGCGTTCCGGGTCGCCCGGAATGATGACGCCGGGGGTACCGGGTACGGGTTTCGTCGCTTTGAACACCCGGCGCCATTCGTCGATCTGGCTTTTGAACTCATCAGGATCGATGAATCCGTCAATACGCATGGCACCGAAGAAATGGCCGATACCTTTGCCGACACTGCGACTGGGGAGTTCCTGGCGGAGTGCAAAGGGGGGAGCGAAGGGGCCCCAGTTCGCACCGCTGAGCACGCAGCAAAGGATATCCACCATTGAGGCAAGCGCAAAGCCTTTGTGGCCGCCGGTCTCTCGGTCGAGTCCAAGCGGCATGAGTGCGCCACCGTCGATCATTTTGCCGGGGTCCACCGTCACATTCCCATCCTTGTCGATGGCCCAGCCGTAAGGGATCGGCTCCCGCTTGCGTCGCGCAATCTCGATTTTTCCATAGGCAACGGCACTCGTAGCCATGTCGATGACGATGGGCGGTTCTTTTTTGCCGGGGAATGCTATGGCAATGGGGTTCGTGCCGAGCATACGTTCTGCTCCCCAGAGCGGCGCCACGATTTTTGTGGCGTTCGTCATGGCCCACCCGATCTGGTCACGTTTGAGCGCTTGCAACACGTAGTAACCGGCAATGCCGTAGTGGTTCGTATTGCGAACGCTGACCCATCCGGAACCGACGGCATCGGCCTTATCCATTGCGATCTCGTTTGCCTTCGGGCCGACCACGAGTCCAAGACCATTATCACCATCCACCGTGGCGGTACTTGCATTTTCCCGGACAATCGAGATAACCGGTCTGGGGTTGATCTGACCAATTGACAAGAGGTCAAAATAGGTGTGGAGTCGAGCCACGCCGTGAGAGTCGATCCCCCGGAGGTCGGCCGTTGCAAGGACCTCCGAGGCGAGCCGCGCGTCATCCTGCGGAACGCCGAAGTGGAGAAATACGCGCTCTGAGAACTCCCTGAGTTGTTCTATGGGGTAGATGAGTACGTCGACAGGGGTTTCTGTATTCAACTGGCTCATGCCGGGGTGCTAAAGATGTGTCGATACGTCGCGAAAGAATCGGACCGAGGTGGCTGGCGAGCTAGAAACGGGTTGCTAGCTTGTCCACGATCAAACGGCCGATGTTCAGAGATGCGGTGGCTGCCGGTGACGGCGCGTTGCAGACGTTTACAATCCGTTCTGTTTCCTGAATGAGGAAATCGTCGATGATGGTCCCGTCGGGTGCTACGGCTTGCGCGCGGATGCCTGCGGGTGCAGGTTCGAGGTCATCTTCCTCGATTTCGGGGACGAGCCGCTGGAGCGCCTTGACGAAGGCCGATTTGCTGAACGAGCGCCACATTTCGCCGAGGCCTGTTTTCCAGTACTTTGCCGCGATCGTACGGAAGCCTGAATAGCCGAGGGTTTCAGCGAGATCCCGGAGATTGACGTCTTTCTTCGTGTAGCCTTCTCGTGCGAAAGCGAGCACGGCATTCGGACCGCATTCGACGCCGCCCGTGATCATCCTGGTGAAGTGAACGCCAAGGAAAGGAAAGTTCGGGTCGGGTACCGGGTAGATCAGATTGCGGCAGAGATGCTGCGCCTGATGCTTGACCTCATAGTATTCGCCCCGAAAGGGAATGATCTTGACACTGGGATGTTCTCCGCTCAATGCCGTTATTCGATCCGATTGCAGCCCGGCACAGTTCACCAGGTATCGAGCTTCTATCTCTCCTGTGTGAGAGGAGATGACGAGGTGGCCATTCGAGCGGTGTATGTGCTCCACTTTAGCACCCGTAAGGACGCGCCCATTTCGCTCCTGGACGATCTCGGCGAGGCGTTCACATACGCGCCGGTAGTTGACGATTCCCGCCTCGGGTACGTGAATCGCGCGGATGCCTGCCACGTGCGGTTCTAACTCGTGCAGCCGGTCGGGTCCGATCATCTCGCAGGCGACCCCATTTGCCTGGCCTCGTTCGAAGATCCGCTCGAGGGCGGGCAGTTCTGCCTCGCGTGTTGCGACGATTACCTTGCCGCAGATTTCGTAGGGAATATTCTCGGCGGCGCAAAAGGCCTCCATGGCTTTTTTGCCGTCACGACAGTTGATCGCCTTCAGTGATCCCGGCTTGTAGTATATGCCCGAGTGGAGGACACCTGAGTTATGGCCGGTCTGGTGTTCCGCTAGTCTCGACTCCTTCTCCAGCACGGTAACGGCAAGATCAGGGAAACGCTGCGAGAGCTGGTAAGCGGTTGCCAGCCCGACGATGCCGCCGCCGACGATTGCGATGTCTGTTCTGTTCACAGTTGGCGTTGAAATTAGCTGGTGCAGGGCCGGAAATGCCGGGAATGCAAAAAAGATAACACATTTCTTGATCGCTTGGTTACGGCCACGAACTCGGTTCTATCGGGGCAAAGACCTGCGACGATGAGGCATGAGGGTTACATATTTTCTGGATGATGTGGAATCTCGTGTGAACGGATGAAGGGTTGCCGGGTACATCTGAAGGGCCTCCCAGAAGAGTGAAGAGAGATCGGCCAGGCAGATTCTCCGGATAATCAAGACAGGAGTAACCATGTTATCTGTGCGTGAAACGCTTACTGATACCGCCCGAGAGCTTTTCGGCGGTCCCGGCGGAGAGGGCACGCAGTTGGAGCGTGTCCCGGTGTACATCTTCGAGCAGCCCTCGGAGGTGGCCCTCCAGGTGGCTCGCCGCATCGCCACCCTCGTCGAAGAGCAC
>JAWLHQ010000027.1:0-23349 GCA_041690215.1 Rhodothermales bacterium | reverse complement strand
AGCCTACATCCGTGCGCTTTCTGCCCTGGAGAACCTCAAGCTGGACAACGAGGACCAGCAGATCGGGGTCCAGATCATCCGCCGCGCCCTCGAAGAGCCGATGCGCCAGATCGCCGCGAACGCGGGTATCGAGGGCAGCATCGTGGTCCAGAAGGTCCGCGAGGGCCAGGGCGACTTCGGTTTCAACGCACAGACCGAAGAGTACGGCAACCTTCTGGAGCAGGGTGTCATCGACCCGACGAAGGTGACGCGTACGGCTCTTCAGAACGCCGCGTCCGTATCCAGCCTCCTCCTCACGACAGAGAGCGTGATTGCGGACAAGCCGGAGAAGGAAGGCGCCGCCGGTGCCCCCGGCATGCCTCCGGGCGGCATGGGTGGCATGGACTTCTAAGTCCGGCCGCACACGGTCAAGCCTGTCCACAAAGGGGCTGCTCGCCGGAGCAGCCCCTTTGTTTTTCTATCGAACGGGAATTCGGGTGGCGCGCGCTCAGCCAGGATCGGCCCTACTCCTTACTTCCGTGCTTTCCGTAGTTGGCGTACGGCTCGATTTCCCAGGCGACGAGGAGCTGGTTGATGAGGTCCTCTTCGCGATCCAGGAAGACGCCGTCCGCATTGGCGATCTTGACCAGGTCATTCAGAGCCGCCATGCGCTTGTTCGCTGGCATGTCCTTCCGAACAGCATGAATAGAAGCGCTGAACTGCTCTTCACTGATTCCCTGTTCGTACTGGTCGAGGGCCGTCTTAAGGATCTCCCGGATCTCATCTTCACTGTAACCGGGCTCCCACTCCATCAGCTTGCGGAGCATGACGTTGCGTTCCTGCTCACTCAGTTCATTGTCGGTGCCGTGGGCCAGAATGAGGTAGATCAGAGCCAGGTGGTGCAACACGTTCCAGGTCGCCTGTTTTTGCTCGACGCCATTCTCATCAGGAGAAGCAATCTCAAACCCCCACGACTCCGCGAGGCTCGTGAGCAGCAGGCGTTCGTTCTTCAGTACGACCCCGTCCGCTTCAGCGACGGCCAGCAAGTCGTCAAGGACAGCCTTTCGCTGCCGGGATCGGAGGCTATCGCGTAGCGAGGTGATCATATCCATCGCTGTACCGACAAAGTCCTCGGACTCCATGTAGACGGCCATGGCTTCTCCGACAACATCCTGGACTGCCGCCCGATCCAGGCCAGGATAGCGGCCATGCAGGCGATCGGTAATCGCCTCCAACTCTGCCCCGCTGAGATAGTTGTCCGTGCCATGGCCCATTGCCAGGTACAGAAAAGCGAGACTCCTCAACTGGCTTTCCATATTGGCGTGTTCGGCCATGTCTTATCAGACTGAGGTGATTTACAACGGGGTTTGATGGAAGATGAGGTTTATTATACCCTTACGCCTAACCCACGCAAACGGTTTTGAGAGGCCAGACAGGTCTGTGTTACATCGCTCCTCAGCCCGAGGGAGGGCTTTCCCACCGCTCGGGAGCAGACAGGCTCCATTCCCGGCTCTATGCACGGGGAATCGAAATGACAAACCGGCTGCCCTTTCCTTTTGCGCTCTCTGCGGAGATTGAGCCACCCATCATTTCCAGAAGGCGCTTCGAAACAGCCAGGCCCAGCCCGCTCCCCTGGTGGGTGCGCTCCAGTCCCGTGCTCTCCTGCGTGAACTCATCGAAAACCCGTGGCAGAAACGCCGTATCGATCCCGACACCCGTATCCTCGACGACGACCTCTATCATGCCGTCGCCTGGCTCGACCCGCATCGTAATGGTCCCTTCATCGGTAAACTTAACGGCATTATCGAACAGGTTATTGAGCACCCGGACGAAGATTTTATGATCCGCTCGCGCATGTGCTCTTTCATCGGGAAGGTAAATCTCCAGTTTCAGCTTCTTCTCTGTGGCAATCTGCTCGAAGAGTTCGGCCTCGTTCTGCACGACGTCCGATACGTTGAATACCTGCTGCTCTACCGAAAGTGTGCCTGCTTCCAACTGAGCCAGGTCCAGGATCGAGTCCAGCATGAGCAGGAGCCGCCGTCCGCTCCGCTCAATCACCCGTACGAAGCGCTGGTACTCCTCCCGCACCCCCTGCCGCAACATGGAGGTAAAACCAAGGATTACCGTAAGCGGGGTACGCACCTCGTGTGTCATGTTGGTGAGGAAGGCCGTCTTGATGCGCGACATCTCCTCCGCCCGATCCCTGGAGCGTACCAGTTCCATCTCGACGTGCTTCCGTTCCGTAATATCAACCGCAACGATCAGCAGGCACGGTTCTCCACGTACCTGGATTTGCTGCGACGAAACGAGAACCGTCCGTGGTGCGCCGGACTTCGTGAAGAGTTTTGCTTCAAAGTCCTGCACCGTATCCTCATCTCGAATCTGCTGTTTCAGGAGGGCTGTAGCATCATCCTTTCCCAGAAGCGCCAGCTCTTCGGCCGTCTTATCCGTGATTTCCTCCAGGTCATATCCGGTAAGTTTGCAGAAATACTCGTTCACCTCAATGAAACGACCATCGGCACGGCGCAAAATGCCAATGGCGGCAGGACTGGCGTGGAAGACCCGATAGAGCAACTCACGGCTCTCGCGTTCAGAAGCAGCCGCCTCTTCCCGGTCCGTAACATCGACCAGGATACTCATGACGCACATATCATCGCCGATCTCGACACGCTGAAGTGAGGCCAGAACGGAGCGCGTCTCCCCATCCTTTCGCTGCAGAGAAAAAATCCGCTGCTGCAGGTACCCCTTTGCCACCACCTCATCGAGGACGCGGCGAGATTGAGCGGGGGTAACCCAGAGTCCCAATTCATTTGCCGTCCTGCCGATAATCTCCTTTCGGCTGTAACCCGTCAGATCGGCATAAACGTCATTGGCATCCAGTATGCGGCCATCCGAAACACGCAGGATGCTATAGGCAGCCGGCCCTGACTGGAATGCTTTGTAAAACAGTTCCTTCGACTCCGAGAGTGCCTCTTCCAGCAGCTTGCGCCCGCTTATATCCCGCGCAGTGCTCAGGACGGCATTTTTACCACCGTAGCGAATCGGTATGGAAAGTGTTTCGATCGGAACCGTGCTTCCATCGAGCCGCACCAGCGTGTGCTCGACGAGATCTACGTGTTCGCCGCGCTGGACCAAGCGTCCGCGCGCACGCGCGCGGTGTACGTCCTCGGGATGGATCATATCCCAGATCGCCTTGCCCAGGACCTGAGAGGCATCCGTAGCGCCGAGCAGGTGCACACCCGCAGAATTCACATGCAAGAGCCGGCCGGCAACGTCCGTGATGATGACAGCGTCCGGCAGAAGTTTGAAGAGTTCCTGCGAAAGCTGGTCCGACTTCCTCGTACGCCTTACCTCTGCAGGATGGCCCCCTCCACGTGAGACGCGGCCCAGAATGGAACGTACGCGTCCTTCCTGATCCTTCAATGGCACGAGACGTACCCGCCACCACCGTCGCATTTCGCCATTACTCTCCATCTCCCGGTACCAGAGTCCCCGGCCCGATTCGATGACTCGCTCCGCCTTCGTGCGGATGCGGTCCTGAGATAGAAAGTGTAGCTCCTCGTTCGGAAACCGTAGTACCGAAGGCCGATCAGGTGATGCTTCTACCACCTCGATATCGAACACGAAGCCGTCCCTGCTTGCGTGCCCCAGCAGCTTTTTATAGGCCTCCTCTCGTGAGCGCAACAGACCCTCTGCCTTTTCACGCTCTGCCAACAAGGACCGAAGCCGATCCACTTCCGCCGCCAGGTCAGCTTCGCTACGATTCCCGTCGCACATAAAATCGATGCCTGCCTCGGTCTGTATGCCGCGTATGGCCATGGAAATTGAGACGCCGCTAAAAGAACTGGGTACGAGATTACCAGGTCACTTCTCTTTGAATTGCCAATGTACAAACAGACTTATTAAGTAACCTGAAAGTAACTGAATATCAAGCGCCCACAACAAGGTTACGCTTTCACGTTCATAGCCGGGCTAAGGCGACTCAAAGTCACGTGCATTCCACGCCCCATACCCGCCCGGCCGTGGAATACCTCCAGACATTCCAATCTTTCCACGTTTGAAACATCGACATTCTATCCAGCATCCCGCTCACCGCAGTAGCTTCACAGCCCGCACCATCTCGTCTGAGGGGTCATTACTGCGCAGGATCGTATAACCGAGCTTCCGGGCGACGTGCTGCATGGCATCGTTCTGAACCAGGATGTCGGCCACCATCCGGTCCACGTGCTCGTCGCGCGCGACCTCTTCGAGCCGCCGCAACAATTCCGTCCCGATCCCCTGCCGCTGGTATGGGTCGCTCACGAGCATCGCCCACTCGGCGTCGCCCGTGCCGACGCGTTTCGTGAGGCGTCCTACACCGATGATCTCTTGCATCCCGGTATCCGGATCGTCGTATTCCACGACGAGCGCCATCTCTCGGTCGTAATCATTGAAGCAAATGCGCGCCAGTCGTTCGTGGGCTACACGCTGGCTGAGCTTCATCAGGTTGGCGTAGCGTAGATAGACGCTCTGTTCGGACAGAACTTTATGGAAGCGGACCATCGCCGGTTCATCTTCGGGCCGGATGGGGCGGATCGTCACCTGCCGCCCATCTCTCATGGTCCATGTCCCGACATACTGAATCGGATAGGGCCGAATCGCAAGCTGGGGAAGCTCATCCTCCTGTACCGATTGGTCGTGAAGCACGATCCGGGCATCGAGCGCGAGCAGATGGTCGGGCGAGGCCAGCAGCGGATTGATGTCGATCTCCTTGATAAACCGCTGCTCGACGACAAGCTGGCTGAACAGCACCATCAGTTTCTCGAGCCCATCGAGATCCACGGCACTCCGACCTCTCACACCCTTCAGGGCCGTGTAGATCTTCGTCTGCTCCATCATGCGGCGTGCCAGTGTCGTATTGAGCGGCGGCAGGCCGAGAGCCCGGTCCTTATAGACTTCCACGAGCGTGCCCCCCGAGCCGAATAACAAGACCGGTCCGAATTGCGGATCGAGGCTGCTACCGATGATGAGCTCGTATCCATCCAGCTTCACCATTGGCTGCACCGTGACTCCGTCGAACGCTTCCGGCTGACCGACGGCAGCCACCCCTTCCTCGATGGCCCGGTACGCATCCCGAACCGCATCCTCATTCCGCAGGTTGAGCTGTACACCTCCAACGTCGGTCTTGTGCGTGATGGTGTACGAGTGCAGTTTCAGCACGACCGGATAACCGATTTCTCCAGCGTGGAGCACCGCCTCTTCGACGGTTTTTGCCACTCGCGTCTCGACGGTTGAGATCCCATATGCCGTCAGGAGTTGTTTCGATTCGTACTCCGTCAGGATCGTGCGCCTCTTCTCCCGGGCGTCGTCGATGATGCGGCGTGCATGCTCGCGACGCTGTGACGTGACTTCGGCTTCGGGCAGACTGGGCGTCTCATAGAGTCCCCGGACATTGTAGCTGTATCGCCACATGTAGTTGAACAGCCGGGCGGCCGTGTCCGGATAGCCAAAGGTGGGGATCCCCGCATCATTCAGGACACGCTCGCCTTCGCGTACGTCGGATCCTCCCATCCAGCTTGCCAGAATCGGCTTCCGGCTCGACTTCGCGTAGGGTACCAGCATCTCTGCCGTTTTAGTCGGCTCGGTCATCGCTTGAGGCGTCAGTATGACGAGCAGCCCATCGCTATTTTCGTCCTTGACGGCGATCTCCAGGGCCTTTGCATATCGATCGGGACCGGCATCCCCCAGGATGTCTACCGGATTGCCATGACTCCAGGGAGACGGCAGAATCGCGTTGAACTCCTCCATGGCTTCGGTCGAGATATTCGTCAGCTGCCCACCTCCGTTGATGAGCGCGTCCGTCGCCAGCACCCCCGGCCCACCGGCATTCGTGAGAATCGTCAGGCGCGGTCCGCGCGGGCGCGGCTGCTTCGAAAGCACCTCGGCCATGTAAAACAGGTCAGAGATGGAGTCCACCCTCAGGACACCCGTACGCCGGAAGGCAGCGCTCAGCACCTCGTCGCTGCCGGCCAGTGTGCCGGTATGCGAGGCTGCAGCCTGCGCGGCCTGCTCCGTGCGCCCCGCCTTGATGACGATGACGGGCTTCTGGAGCCCTACCTCCCGCGCTGCGGACAGGAACGACCGTGCATCTCCCACCGACTCCATGTACAGGAGGATGCTTTTCGTCTTGGGGTCATCGCCGAGGTAGTGGATGAGGTCGCCCCAGTTCACGTCGAGCATCGACCCGACTGAAACGAATGCGCTGAACCCGACGCTTTCCCGAAAGCTCCAGTCGAGGATGGCAGTCAGGAGGGCACCGCTCTGGCTGATGAATGCGACATTACCGGGTCGCGCAATCGCTCCTGCAAACGTCGCATTCAGGCCGGTTGTCGGGCGCATGATGCCCAGACAGTTCGGCCCGATGATCCGCATACCGCCCCGGCGGGCTTCTACCAGAATTTCTTCTTCCAGCTTCACCCCTTCGGCTCCGATCTCCTTGAATCCAGCCGAAATGATGATCGCTCCTTTCACGCCTGCCTCTACACACTCCCGCACAACGCCAGGTACCGTGGGTGCAGGCGTCACGATGACTGCAAGGTCGATTTCATCCGGGATCGCAGCAACGTCAGGGTAGGCCTTGATTCCAAGTACGTTGGACCGTTTTGCGTTGACCGGGTAAACCGTCCCACCGAATGGATTACTGATAAGGTTCCAGAGGATCGTACGGCCTACGCTTCCGGCACGCTCACTGGCTCCGATGACGGCTACCGTCCTCGGGTTGAACATCACATCCAGCGGCTGCCTGCGCGTCGCGAACAGATCGTGTGAGGGGTCAGTCGTGGTGTCGCGGGACGTTGTCTGCTGTTCGGCGGTGGGCATATGGGTGAAATAGCTATCGATTTACAAGATCAGGTTACGAGCGGATCAGCCTGGCCCGGCAGTCTTCATCATCCATACCAGACCCAACCTACACCTGTACGGCATGAACCGCCCGTTGTCAATTAAAAATACACGTCCCCTCCTCCGCCATCCATTACTACTCTGCAAAAGCGTGTACAGCCCTGTTGTCGTTTGCTGGCAGCCAATTACCGGATAACGTGATAGAAACTGGCCAGCGAGTCTCCTCAAATCACTATACCGTTACACCCGAAGCAGCGAACGATTCCATGCGCAGCTATATTGCTCACAAGGCTGATTGTATCGCTGGATGTCTTAGCGCGCCCTCGTGAACAAACGCATTCCTCATACGATTCAGCCCGCGTCCCGGAAGCCTCCCCAGATGTCATGCACCCTGACGCCCACTCCAATTCGCCTCTTTCCGACCGAATCGACCTCATCTTCGGTCAGGCATCGGACCCGATGCCCCTCATCGAGCAACGCGCGCAGGAGCTGCTTCCTGAACACAAGGTCATCGTATGGGAGGCCGATGCAGCCACCTTCCAGTCCCGTTTCATCAGTCGCTCGGCTGAAGAACTACTCGGCCATCCCGTCGAACGATGGACGAACGATCCGAATTTCTGGCCGAACAAAGTCGTCCATACGGACGACGTCGATACGGCACTTTCTGAGTGCGCCGTAGCCATAGCGCGGCGTGCCGCCTGCGATTTCACGTTACGAGCCCTCACTGCGGACGGACGCATCGTCCGGCTCCGGGACATCATCCGCGTCGTTGTCGGCCCACACAACATTGCCACGAAGCTCCGCGGTATCATGATCGCAATGCCGGATCCGGATGGGACCCCGCATGAGCTAACGGCGTAAGTAGGGCCACTACGCGAAGCCTAAACCTGATGCCGTCCGTGCTCATGTCCTCCGGAGACCGCCCGCTCCGCGTGATGACCTACAACATCCGGCTGAATACGTCGTTTGACGGCGAGAACGCGTGGCCCTACCGCAAGGATCGTGTTGCCGGGCTCATCCTTCGATGCCTGCCCGACCTTCTCGGTCTCCAGGAGGTACTCAAAGACCAGCTCGACGACCTCATGGAACGCCTGCCGAACTTCGCCTGGATTGGTTCCGGGCGTGGGGACGGCAAACTAAAGGGCGAGTTCTCCCCCATCTTTTATGATACATCTCGCCTGGATGCGACGGATAGCGGCACCTTCTGGCTCTCGCCTACTCCGCATGTACCCGGCAGCAAAGGATGGGATGCCGATCTGCCGCGCGTCTGCACGTGGGGCTGTTTCCGAGACAAGACAACTGGAAACTTCCTGTTCCACTTCAACACCCACTTCGACCACGTGGGCACGCAAGCTCGTATCGAAAGCGCCCGGCTACTTGCCACCCGTGTAGACAAACTTGCAGGCGATGCACCCGTCGTCATCACAGGGGACTTCAACCTGACGAATACGTTCGAAGGATACCACATCCTGGTGCAGTTCTTCCAGGATGCCCGAACGAGTGCGGTTGCCGGCCACACCGGACCGGAAGGCACGTTCTTTGGCTTCGACGCTTCTAATGAGCGCGGCCCCTGCATCGACTACATCTTCACCCGCAACGGCGTCGAAACGCTGACCCACACCACGGTCCTCGATCGGTCAAACGGCAGCTATCCTTCGGACCATGCGCCGGTACTAGCGGACGTGCTCATCCCGACCATCGAGGTGCCTGAAGAAAACCTTTAGGAGAATCCGTATTCCGCCATCTTCTTGCGCAGGAATCGAGCTGACTCTACAAGGTGCTCCATGCCGACATTTGGATCCTGGCCATCTTCGATGGAGATCCACCCGTTGAAGCCTGCGTCCTTCAAGATGGAAAAAATGCGGTCGTAGTCGTTCAATCCCTGGCCGATGATCCCGTGCTGCAATACCGGTGCGTAACCGGTAACCGGGTGCGCATCCATGGCGCGCAAGTCCTCGAACGTACCGTCCTGCAAGAACCGATCACTCGCATGCATCGTCACCACCCGGTCCTTCACCCGTTCCAGCAAGTCGATCGGGTCCTCGCCGGCAATGAGCGTATTTGACGGATCGTAGTTGACGCCGAAGTACGGGTGTTCCGGAATGCGATCCAATAGATCCAGAAACACATCCATGTGCTGTGCGAACTCGGGATACTGCCAGTAGCCGTCCTTGTAGTGATTCTCCAGGATGAGCGTTACTCCGTGCGCTTCCGCCTCAGGCAAAATTTCCTGGATGCACTCCGCCACCCAGGACAGCCCGTCCTCACGCGATACCTCGGGCCTGCGCTGCCCAGAAAGTACACGGCAATAGCGCCCACCCAGCAATGCTGTAGCCTCAATCGCCCGTCGCTGCTTATCAAGTTCCAGCTTTCGATTTCCTCGCTCTGGTTTCGTAAAGTCCGGAGAGAAGCACATCATCGGAATGGATCGGCCCTGATCTTCCACGCGCCGCCGAATCTCGCGCATGCGTACGCGATCCTGCCAGGGTGTAAATCCCCAGTAGAACTCCAGCCCATCTACGTCCAACTGTCCGGAACGATCGATCCACTCTTCAACCGTCATCTCACCCGTCACGCACAGGTGGTCGAGATAACACTTGGGGAATGCGGCTAAAGGCATACGTATCTCACGGATATAGCGTTATGAAAGAGGAAGATGGGGACGGAGCGCGTAGCGCATGGAGCATGGTGAGATACCCTCAGCACGCACTGCCCTACGCGCTATGCTCCTGAAACAATCTCTTATCCGGGTTTCTTCCTATGAAGGGATGCTGCTCAATTTCGTACACGCTACCGGTGACGGGTCCGGTGGCATCAGAGAGCCAGAACACGGCGTGCGCAGCGATCTCATGCGGGCGAAAGATGCGACCGGCAGGCGCGAACAACTCTGGCAGGCTCGCTTCCCAATCGGGACCGAGCCCATCGATCTCCTTCTGCCTCCGCTCGTTCTCCGTGAGCGTCCAGCCTACATTCAGCTGGTTGACCCGGATGCCTTCCGCTGCATGGGCATCGGCCAGGTTACGCGTCATCGTCATGAGTGCCCCTTTCGTCATGGAGTAGACGAGCAGGTTAGGCTCTCCACAGTAGGCGTTGACTGAACCGATATTCAGCACCACGCCACCCCCCTGCTTCCGAAAATGCGGCAGGGCGGACTTGATGAGGAAGAGCGGCGCTCGAACATTCACCCGCATCAATTGATCGAACAGGGCTTCGTTCGTTGTGTCCAGGTTGCTCCTGCTCGTCAGGGCTGCGTTGTTCACAAGGCCGTCGATGCGACCGAACCGCTCCATGGTTGCCGCGATGATCCGCGCTGGCGCCGCGTCCTCCTCGAGGTTAGCGCCAACGTACCCGGCCATTTCCCCGAACGTCGCGGCTATTCGCCGGGCTTCCTGTTCTTCCGGGCCGTGTATCATCACACGGGCCCCCTCCTCCACGGCCCGCCGCGCAATGGCTTCTCCGATTCCCCTGACAGATCCTGTAACCAGAATGACCTTTCCGGAAAGCAATGCCTCAGCCATAAATGATTCGTTGTCTCATTCCCCGGGACCGGGAGCAATGGGTCCGAGGTGTGGGAATCAAGGCAAACAAGAGAGCCGATGACTCTAACGTTCCTCTCTATTCTGCCGTAAAGAACCAGGATTGGAAGCGGCTCTTCCTTTCCGTATCAACAGAAAGGCCCCCGGCGCAATGATCCACCGGGGGCCGCTTCCGATAGAGAAACCAACCCTGCTCAGTTCAGGGGGCGGATCTTGATGTTGCGATACCAGACAGGATCGTTATGATCCTGGAGATCGATATGCCCCTCTGCAAGGCTAGCATAGGTTTTCACGTCTGCCCACTTGCTAGCGGCAACGCGCTGCTTCCAGTCATCGCTGCCAATCTCATATTCGACGACCTTCTCGCCGTTGAGCCAGTGTTCGACTTTGTTGCCGTTGGCGACGATGCGGACCTGGTTCCATTCGCCAGCCGGCTTCGTGACGTCCTTCGTGGGCTCGTTCACATCGTAGTTCGCTCCAGCCGTACGATTCAGACCGTTCTGCGCGTCTGGATGGCAGGTATTATCCAATACCTGATACTCAGGGCCCGTCATAAAGGGCGCGCCCCCCTCGGTGCCGACGCGGTACATGATGCCGCTGTTACCGCACTCAGAGATCCGGTATTCCAGGGTCAGCTCGAAGTTGCCGTACGTACCCACCGTCATGATGTCGCCGCCCTGGGCCGTGGAATCGCCCGTCATGTGGAGCGCGCCATCATCGATGACCCAGGCAGACGGGATGTCATCCTGTCCGAATCCACGCCAGCCCTCGAAATCCTGCCCGTTGAACAGGAGTTGCCAGCCTTCGGCCTTCTCTGCTTCGGTGAGGGTATTCAGAGGGGCCTCTTCGGCAAGCGGCTCCGTAGCCGCTTCGGGTGCGTCACCCTGGCAGCCCGTGATTGCAAATGCTGAGAATCCGAAAGCCGCTGTCACTGCGGCGGTTGCAAAGCGCTTCATGCGTCTCGTCAGGTTGAAAGTAGAAAATGGATCATGCCGCCGTCTTGTATGCCAGAACAGGCGCGTACCGGCGACCGGTATATTAATGTAATAACTTGTTGCAATTTCGGAAATGGCTGAACGCTTTCTCATGCATTCGGCCGGAGTACGGCCTTGCAATATTCGCCGTGGAGCATTCCTTCGAAGCAGGCCTGCCACTCATCCAGCCCTGCAATGCGGCTGACGATCGGCTTCAGATCGATCTGCCCCGAAGCCAGCATCCGGATCACTCGCTCCCAGATGGGCCAGTTATGCGAGAACGAGCCCTGGATGGCGACGTTCTTTTGCACGATGGGATCGAGGCTGAAGTTGATCGGCTGCGGTCCCCAGCCTACTTTCGAGATCTGCCCTGCCGGGCGCACGGCCTCCATTGCCAGTTTGAGCGTAGCAGATACCCCCGCTGCGTCGATCACCACATCCACCCCCATCCCGTCGCCGAGCGAGCGCACATATTCGATCACATTGCCATCCAGTGTGGCGTCTGCCCCGATCTGCTTCGCAAGGGCAAGGCGTTTCGCATCGGCTGGTAAGCCAGCCACGATGAGGTGCCCGGCCCCGCTCAGTCTGGCCATGAGGGCACAAAGCAGCCCTATCGGCCCGGGCCCGATGACCAGCACGTGATCGCCCGGTCGGATACGGGCATTCACACATACGGCGTTGTAGGCCACACAGCAGGGCTCTGTGAGTGCCGCATACTCGAACGGCACACTATCGGGGAGGCTATGCAGACAGCGTTCGGGAACCCGCACGTATCGTGTCATGGCCCCATCTACGCCGTAGCCGAACCCGAGCCGGGAGGGGTCCAGGTTGTACATCCCCTGCCGCGTATACGGTGAATAGGCATCCACCACGGCGGCCGTCTCGCTAACGACCCGGTCTCCTTCTCGAAACTTCCGTACCCGCGCTCCGCTACGTACGACCGTTCCGCCGAACTCGTGTCCCAGAATACAGGGGTAGTTTACCCGCCAGCTATGGGTGCCATGCCACTGATGCAGGTCGCTGCCACATACACCCACCGCCTCAACCCGGAGCAGCACATCCTCTTCTCCGATTTCAGGAACCGGCACGTCGCGCAATTCGACACTGCCTCTGTCCGGCGCAAAATTGACGAGAGCGGGCATCAACTCAGCCATGGTGTACGGCCTCCCGCCCTACTGGAACGTCGCCATAGCCGTGTACGCGCTCACAAATCGTCCGCAACACCGCCTCAACGTCGCCGGAGGCAGCGTTGAACGAATGTGCATCGATCGCCAGCGGAGCACCGATTACCACAAGAGGCGCCCCGTATTCAGGCGTCCGAATGGCCTGCTCGAGTGTCAGTCCGCCCACGGCCTGCACGGGCACGTCCACTGCCTGCACCACCTCGCGCAGCCGGTCGAGCGGCGATTCGAAGTGCTGCCCTTTATCCTTGCGGACGTTGCGGTAGTCATACCCGATGTGGTGAATGATATAGTCACAGCCCATGTCTGCCAGGATACGAGCTCCCTCGACGGGGTCCGGCATGGCCATGTTGTCGCCCATGACCTTGACACCGAAATCCTTTCCGGCACGCACGACGACCTCGATCGTCTCACGATGCGCCTGCCCCATTACGACCACGTGCGTGGCTCCCGCCTTCATCATCATCTCCGCTTCGAGCCAGCCACCGTCCATCGTCTTCAGGTCCGCTACGATGGGGACATCTGGAAACCGCTTCCGCAATGCGCGAACACCGTGCATACCTTCGGCTATGATGAGCGGTGTACCGGCTTCCAACCAGTCCACACCCGCTCGAATGGCCGTTTCTGCCATCTCCAGCGCATCACTCACGCTGGTCAGGTCGAGGGACACTTGAACAATCGGTTTCATTGACTACCTGCCACCTGATTCTGTTACCGTGGAGCCGGGCACCCGTCTTTGCTTCCGCTCGCACTTTCTCTGGACGCCAGAAGGTACGATCTTACGAGTGAAAACTACAGTCAACATCCCCAGCACGTACAACTTCCCTCTTCCTATCATGGCATCAGAGCCAGATCTGGCCCGTGAGGCCGCGGCACTCCTCACCCGGCAGTTCGATATTGACGAGGATGCAGCGTACTCGCTCCAGACGACCGGAATGACCATGGAGGATCTGCGGCGTTTCGTCACGGAGCAGGTACGAAAACTCCTGAGCGACAATCCCGCTCTGCTCATGAGCATCCTGTATCGGATCGACGTAGCTGAAGCGGACGTGCAGAACATACTCGATTACTCCGAACCCTCACAGATCCCGGTCGAGGTCGCCGACCTGCTCATCGAACGTCAGATCCAGAAGATCCGCATACGGCGAGCGTACCGGGCGAGGAATTCGGAGCCGTAAGGCCGATTTCGAGTACCACCTGAGCCAGAAGCCTTCAAGTACCCGGTAATCAAGTCCGCCATGGATCGTATCCCGCCATCCTGCATTACCGGGCGCGTCGAAGAGCCCCACGCTTACGCGGGGGCTCTTTTCCTGACGCATAGGTGACCTTTCACACCTGGCAGATTTTATGTAGTACCTTACCTGATCGGATCGATATTCCTGATGGATACTTGCTGCCGTACGCTAACATGAAGTGCTTTCGACTACCGGCCGTCCTTCTTCTCCTTGCATGCACGTTTCTTGCCGCCTGTAACCGAGAACCAGACGCACGAGCCATCGTAGATCGCGCCATAAAGGCGCATGGAGGTGATGTGCTCGACCATGCTATCGTGGAGTTCGACTACCGAGGGCGGCACTATACCGTGACACGTGACGGCGGGCTATTTCGGTATCAGCAGACGTATACCGACTCGACAGGCGCTGCCGTACGGGAGGTTCTCAGCAATGATTCGCTCTACCGGGAGGTCAACGGCCAGCGTGTGCAACTCGACTCGCTCCAGCTGGCTGCGGTCGAATCGGCGCTCAATTCGGTCGTTTACTTTGCGCTTCTACCGTACAACCTCAAGGATCCCGCCGTCCGCACGCGGTATCTCGGCGAAGCATCCATTTCCGGCACGCCGTATCACGAGATAGAGGTCACCTTCGCCCAGGAAGGCGGCGGCAAAGATCACGAGGACCGGTACGTCTACTGGATCAACCAGGAGACGAACCTGATGGACTACTTTGCCTACCTCTACTACACGAGTGGCGGTGGGACACGCTTCCGCCAGACCGTCAATCCTCGCACCATTTCCGGCGTGCGTTTCACGGACCACCTCAACTACACCTCTCCAGTGGTTGGAGACAGCATCGAGACGTATGACCGGCTTCTAGCGTCAGGCGATCTCGAGCTCGTTTCAGAAATCATCGTGGAAAACGTGCAAGTCCGCCCGTTGAACGAATGATGAAGGACTCTTCCTGCTCGAATACCGCTCCTTTTGGCTTATCTTCTATCAATCTGAGTTCATCATCAATCACTTTCGTTCCCCGTATGCACGTTTCCCGTCTTCGGCGCCGGGTACTTACCTGCGCGGCTCTCTTCATTGCCGCGCTTCTGAATGCCACCGGAGCGTTCGCCCAGGAAGTCGTTCCCGCCCCGGAGGTCCGGCCCAGCCCGCTCGCTCTGGCTCAGACGAAGCTGGAGGATGGCACGTACATCAAGATCACCTATAGTTCTCCTCGTCGGCGTGATCCGAGAACCGGGCAGCCCCGGCAGATCTTCGGAGCATTACTGCCCTACGGAGAGGTCTGGCGCCTCGGTGCCAACGAGGCGACCGAACTTACTACGACGGGCGACATCCTTATCGGGGGGCAACAGCTTCCGGCAGGCACGTACTCGCTCTTTGCGATTCCGAATCCGGATACATGGACGATCATCGTGAACCGGGATCTCGGCCTGTGGGGCGCCTATGAATACAACCAGGCGAACGATGTTTTCCGCTTCGACGTACCTGTTGTTACGACGTCCGAGATCTATGATGCGTTTACGATCAGCTTCGACGAGACGGGTAAACACCTGAGCATGATGTGGGATCGAACGAAGACAGTCATACCGATTGCCTCCCTCTGATCGGCCTCGTACAGATTCTGCGAAAGCAACCTGGAGCGAAGCGCCGGCCTTTCGGAGGGACCGGCGCTTTTTTATGGCCGGCTGTCCGTAGCACGTTAAGCACCCGCAGGATTTCACGGCTGAGTTGCAGTCTAATAACAGGCTCTTATCCCATCAATAACACCAGTAGCTGACTACTCACCACCGACTACTCACGAGTTCTATGCATCGCCTGGACTACCTCCAGATAGCAACCGAAGGAACCGGCATCTCCGCCCCGTTGAGCGAGCAGGTCAACCTGCTTGGCTCGCTTCTCGGGCACGTGATCCAGGAACAGGCCGGGCAGCATATGTTCGACCTGACAGAAGAACTTCGCCTGCTCTGCAAGAAAGCATCTCAGACGGGCGACGATGCCCTCCTAGATGAGGCTGCCCGGCGAATCGCAGATCTCGATCAGGACGAAATCACCTGGCTGCTTCGTGCCTATACGGTGTTCTTCCACCTCGTAAACCAGGCCGAGCAACAAGAGATCACTCGTATCAACAGGGAGCGAGCTCGTAATAGCACCCGGGAAGCTCCGCGAACGGAGTCCATCGATGAAGCCATATTTCTGCTGAAGAAGCAGGGCTACTCCATGGAGGAAGTGCTGGATATCATAGGCCGTCTCGATATCCAGCCCACGCTCACCGCCCATCCTACCGAGGCACGTCGGCGGAGTATTCTCTTCAAGCAACAACACCTTGCCGCTACACTGACGAACATGCGTCAGTGCGTCCTTACGCCGGAGGAGACCGACCACGCACTCGCCGATATCCATAGCCAGATCGCACTGCTCCTGGCCACGGATGAGGTCCGAGCGGAGCGTATGACGGTCGAAGACGAGGTGGAGCACGGCCTGTATTTCCTACGGAACACGATATGGGAGACGTTGCCGCAAATCTACCTGGATCTTGCCCGCGCCGTGCAGCGCTATTATGGCGACATGCCAGAGCTCCCTACCCTGCTCCGCTTTCGTTCCTGGATCGGAAGTGACCGCGACGGCAATCCAAAGATCACGGCTGACGTGACGTGGGCGACGTTCCTGCACCAGCGTGCAACGGCGCTTCAGCTTCTCCTTAAAGAGCTTCTCGAACTTCGCCGCGAGCTTAGCATCTCGGAGCGACAGGCTACCATTCCCCCCGAGTTGTATGACTCTATTCGGGATGATGCCCACGAAATTGCTCTGGACGAAGGCCGATTGCGGCAGTATCAATACGAGCCGTATCGCCTCAAGGTGAGCTATATGGTCGTCCGTATCCAGAAACTGCTTCAGGAAACGGAAGAGCAGTCCTGGTCAAAACTGACGGCAACGTACACCAGCAAGCAGTTCATTGAAGATCTTCGCCTGATGCACCGGTGCCTGGAAAGCACCGGGTTCTCCGACATGGCCCGTGAAGGTCGCCTCTTTCGCTTGCTCGTCCATGCCCGGGCGTTTGGATTCAATATGGCGGCGCTGGACGTCCGGCAGCACAGCAACGTGCACGAGCAAACGGTCGCGGCCATGCTGCGTCTGGCCGGCGTAGAACATGACTATGCCGCATGCTCCGAAGAGGACCGCCTCCGCATTCTCAATGGCGAGCTCGCCAACCCCCGCCCGCTCCTGCCTCCCGGCGCCAAACTCCCCGAGAGCGCCCGCCAGCTTCTAGATACCTTCGGCGTAATCGGAGAGATCATCCGTATCGATCCCGATGCCATAGGGAGCTATATCATCAGTATGACGCACACCGTCAGCGACGTGCTCGAGGTGTTGCTCATCGCCAAAGAGACCGGACTCTGGCGGATGGATAACGGTACGGTCTCCTGTCCGCTGGACGTCGTTCCCCTATTCGAGACCATCGAGGATCTCAATGAGGCAGAGCCCCGCATGCAGGCTCTCTTCTCCAACGAGATCTATCGCAAGCAATTGATCGCCCGGAACAACTTCCAGGAGATCATGCTGGGGTATTCGGACAGCAACAAGGACGGCGGCTACTGGATGGCGAACTGGGCTCTCCACCGTGCCATAGCCGCCCTCGGCCGGGTCTGCCAGAACCACGGGGTAGACTTCCGTCTCTTCCACGGGCGCGGAGGAACGGTGGGACGTGGCGGCGGGCGTGCCAATCAGGCCATCCTCGCCATGCCGAAGAGCGTTCACAACGGCCGGATCCGCTTTACCGAGCAGGGCGAGGTCATCTCGTTTCGATATGCGCTAACCGAAATCGCACGGCGACACCTGGAACAGATCGTCAATGCCATGCTCCAGAGCACCGGCCACCCGGCGCGCCAGAACGGAGAGGCCATGCCCGTGATCGGCACGGAGCAAAGCCGCCTCATGGATGAAATCGCCGAACGCTCTATGCGTGCCTACCGCGACCTCATCGACGACGAAGGGCTCTGGCAGTGGTATACCCTGGTGACCCCGATCGAGCAAATCAGCCGTCTCCCCATCGCCTCCCGTCCGGTCTCACGCAAATCCGCACAGGAGGTGGACTTCAACAGCCTCCGGGCGATTCCCTGGAACTTTGCGTGGACGCAGACCCGCTACATGGTGCCCGGCTGGTATGGACTCGGCCATGCGCTCTCGAGCATCCTATCCGAGAACCCTGAGGCGGCCGACCTGCTTGCCGAAATGTACCGTTCCTGGCACTTCTTCCGAGCAGTCGTCAACAATGCTCAGCGCGAGATGGCCCGCGCGCGTTTCGAGATCGCCCGCCATTACGCCCGCCTGGCAAACGACGGCTCCGGCTTCCACGACCGGATTGCTCAGGACTTTGAACTGGCTCGTACGGCCATTCTCCGGATCACGGGACAGGACGCACTCCTGGACAACAATCCAATCATCCAGAAGTCCATTGCCCTTCGCAACCCCTACACCGACGTTCTGAATCTGCTCCAGGTCGAACTCATCAAACGATACCGGGCGGCGCCGGAGGATAAGCGCGAACCGCTACGCCAGGCCATCTTTCTCAGCATCAACGGTATTGCCGCGGGTGTCCAGAGCACGGGGTGACGTGATCCAAAAAGGCCTGCCAAGTCTCTGGAATCCTGGCAGGCCAATACCAAAGGGCTCGCCCGGGAGGTTCACCCCTCAATCTCCGTCACAAGCTGGATTTCGCGCAGCACACCCTGAACGCGGAAGCACTCCTCGAAGCTACCCTCGAAAACAGCCGCCTTCCCGTTCGTATGGACCTCCCACGCATAGGCCTCGGCCTGTGCCGTCGTGCATCCTGTAGCTTTCACCAGCTGCAGAATCACCTCGTCGAAGGTATGAATGTCGTCGTTATACAGAACGACACGCCAGGGAGAGTCCAAGCGTTCCTCGATCTCCTTCTCTTCCACTACCTCCACGTCAGGCAACTCCGTTTCGGCAGTTGCCACAGGTAAGTTCTCAGTCCATCGGCGACGGCGTTCAGTGTACATCTCGTGCCCTGAATGCGTTGTTCCGTTGTATGCTCAGCGTTCCGAGTAGCCGGTTGCCCATTCGAGGGGGGACAATACGACCCGAAACGAACGTGGTCCGGACCATCTCACCGGGCCTTAGACTCCTGGGCTACCGGCTCAATTTCCACGCGGAAGTCCTCCATGACCTCGTTCGCCAGAACCCGGCGGCAGGCATCTTCGGCCGTCTGGCGCGCTTTTTCCTCACTATCGGCATCGATCCACAACTCGATAAATTTGCCCATACGCACCTGCTCTACTCCATCGAAACCGATGCTCTGCAGCGCATGTTTCGTGGCTTTTCCCTGCGGGTCTAAAATGGACGGACGGAGTGTAACGACGATGCTGGCCTTATACATGCTATGTTGCGTGAGAAGTGGATTTTATGTGATGGCCTCAGCCGAAAGTGGGCATCAAAGCCGTGAGGACACGTGAAAATAGCAACCGAACCCGGTGGTTTTCACCGGACTCGATTATTTCGACTACGCCTCACATAAGCCGATGGCCCCTCATCCCCTCAATGGGTCCTCTTCAGGGACACTTTCTGCGCTCTCCGGGTCGGCATTCAGAATGTCCTGTACGATGCGATAGACGGCTCTCCCAATGTTGAAGAGGAGATAGACCGTCAGCACAATCAACAACCCGATCTGCTGCAGGAAGATGATGAGCAGAACCGCGATGCCGTAGGCAGCCGACTTCTTCGGATGCGCGCGGATATAACCGGGAGACGGTTTCGGTACGGCGTCGAACGGAATGGTCGAAACCATGAGGAACGAGAGCACAAATACGATCGGGATCAGCACGGACAGGTTGTTCAGGCTGTATCGGCTGAACCAGTCTGCGTTGTTGAAATTGAGAATAAGCGCACAGAGGATGATCGCCTGTCCGGGAATGGGCAGCCCGCTGAAATAATCTTTCTTCGTCCCATCGAACGTAACGTTGAACCGGGCCAAACGTACGGCGCCGCAAACGGCGGGCAGCGATGCCGTGATCAATCCGAGAGGACCGAATTCGTTCAGTCCGAACCCGTAAACCAGGAAGGATGGCGCGGTCCCGAACGACACGATATCGGCGAGTGAGTCCAGCTCTGTCCCGAAGAGACTATGGCTGTTCGTGAGCCGGGCCATCATGCCGTCCAACACGTCGAAGAAGGCTGCCAGCACGATGAGCCAGCAGGCCCACTCAAATCGACCGGCATATACCTGCGTAATCGCCAGAAACCCGCTGAACAGGTTCATGAGCGTAAAAAACGACGGCACCGCCTCCCGGGGAATGCGCCGCCGTGCCGTCCCTGCCCGCGCGGCGCGATAGGCACTCAGCCGTTCCCGGAAGCGACGTTGTTTACCGCCGGGGGCCTGGCGCGTGAAACGCGAACGTGAGTAGCGGGGCTCTGCCATCAGGAGGATACCGATTCTGTATGTACGCGGCCAGGGTCTGCCACCGGCTCCGGTGGCGAAATATACCCCATGATGGTGAGCCCTGCCGTTACGCGGTCCCCCACTTTAACATCTACCCGCACGTGCGGCGGAACGAGGACATCCATACGCGAGCCGAATTTTACAATCCCGAAGCGCTCTCCGGCCTTCAACTGATCGCCCACTTTCGGATAGTACACGATACGCCGCGCAACGGCGCCAGCGATCTGCTTGAAGAGGATCTTCGTGCCGCTCGGGTGCCGGATGCCCAATTCTGAGCGCTCGTTTTTTTCACTGGCCTTCGGATGCCATGCCACGAGGTAATCGCCGGGCACATAGTTCTCGTACTCCACGATTCCATCCGCCGGAACACGGTTGACGTGCACGTTCAGGGGCGACAGAAATATGGAGATCTGTTTGGCCGGCCCTTTCAGGTAGAGCGGCTCCCGTTCGACATCGACCACAACAACGACCTTGCCATCGGCAGGAGCGAGCAGCAGGTTGCCTTCGGCGGCCTCAGCAGGCGGCTGCCGGTGTGGATCGCGGAAGAAGTACAGGGTGAAGCCCAGCACGAGCGCCGCGAGAACGAACAATAGCCATCCCCATCCCGGAGGCATCAAAAACCCTACCGCTGCCAGCACCAGAGCGATGACGAACGTGATACCAATGATAATGTAGCCTTCTCGCGCGATCACAGATGCATACGATTTTTGAGAAACCAGCCTGCCTCCATCCCGTTGCAGCCTTCGCCGAAGCTGCGACTCCTGCCCGCTCCTTCGGAGCGTAATATCGCAAACTAAGTGACCGGATGCGACGCCCGGGATCCTGCCACTCCCGGAAACGTCTCTTGATCCGACGATTTAGCAACGATTCCGTACAACATGCCCCGCGTTTCGTTCTATACCCTCGGCTGCAAGCTCAACTTTGCTGAGACCAGCACGCTTTCCCGCGACTTCGAGCGCCATGCATTCGAGGTCGTGGACTTCGGCAGTCCTGCCGACGTGACGGTCATCAACACATGTTCTGTAACGTCGGAGGCCGACCGCCAGTGCCGCCAGACGATCCGCCGGGCATTGAAGGCCAACCCGGATGCGTTCATCATCGTCACGGGGTGTTATGCGCAGCTCCAGCCGGAAGAGATCGCACAGATTCCGGGCGTCGATGTGGTGCTCGGGGCGCAGGAGAAGTTCCGGCTGTTCGACCTCATCCAGACGTTCGAGAAGGGTGAGGAGACACAGGTATCGGTTTCGTGTATCGACGACGTCACGGAGTACGGTCCGGCCTTCTCGTCCGGGGATCGCACGCGGGCCTTCCTAAAGGTGCAGGATGGCTGCGACTACTCCTGCTCCTTCTGTACGATCCCGTTTGCGCGGGGCCGCAGCCGTTCCCAGCGGATCGAGCAGACGGTAGCGCAGGCTCGTGACGTAGCGGCCCTGGGGTACAAGGAGATCGTTCTGAGCGGCGTCAATATCGGCCTTTACGGCCAGGAGCACGGGGAAACCCTGCTCGATCTCATCCAGGCGCTCGATGGGATCGAGGGTGTGGAACGTATCCGCATTTCCTCCATCGAGCCGAATCTGCTGACGGACGAGATCATTTCATTCGTGGCCTCATCGTCCAAGTTCCAGCCTCACTTCCATATCCCTCTCCAGAGCGGCGACAACTTTGTACTGGGCAAGATGCGCCGGCGCTACCGGCGGGAGGTTTACGCGGACCGGGTGCGCACGATACGGGAGATCATGCCGCACGCGTGCATCGGGGTGGACGTGATCGTGGGATTTCCGGCGGAGGATGAGGCCCGGTTCGAGAATACCTACACGTTTCTGAGCGAACTGCCGGTTTCGTACCTCCACGTCTTTACCTACTCCGAGCGGCCCGATACGACGGCGGTGGAACGACTCGAGATCATGGGCGGCAAGCCTGTTCCGAAGGGCGAGCGTTCCCGCCGCAACCGCATGCTTCGCATCCTGTCCGAAAAGAAGCGGCACGCCCATTACGCCGCGCATCAAGGCGAGGTACGGCCGGTGCTCTGGGAAGGCAGCGCACACGACGGCGTCATGCACGGCTACACGGATAACTACATCAAGGTGCAACGCCCGTTCGATCCGGCTTTTGAGGGTCGGATAGAGCATGTCCGGCTCGGAGCGTTTGCCGAGGACGGCACACTCGTGGCAGAGGATGCTTCCCTGATGCTTCTGTAGAAACGGTCCCTCTTTTCCGGCCGATTCATCGTGAGGCGAGTGCCTGCGGCGTTGGGCTGCCCGCTCGTTCCTGCCAACCCGGGGTATACACCTCCGAGGCTATCGCAGGCGCCTGTGCTCAACTCCGCATGTTGACGAACTGGAGGGCGACGTCCAGTTCCTGTGCTTTGAGAGTGCGGATGACAGCCTGCAGATCGTCGATCTGCTTGCCCGTCACGCGCAGTTCGTCGCCCTGAATGGCGGGCTGGACTTTGAGCTTCATGTCTTTAATGATCCGGACGATCTGTTTCGCGACTTCCTTCTCGATGCCTTCCCGGATGAGGATCTTCCGGCGAACGGCGGCTCCGGCGGCAGGTTCGGGGGATTCGGCCTTGAAGCTCTTGAGGTCCACGCCACGTTTGGCCGCGTTCGTCATGAACATCTGGCGGAGGGCCTCCAACTTCATGTCGTCCGGGGCTGTGATCGTGATCACTTTAGCTTTGCGGTCCAGGCTGATCTCGGCGGAGGTGCCCCTCAGGTCGTACCGGGTGGCGATCTGTTTGTGGGTGTTGTTCACCGCGTCATCCACGGCCTGCATGTCTACCTGGCTGACGATATCGAACGAGGGCATGGCGGTCTCTGGCTTTTTTTGCGAGGAATATAGGGAATGGGGGGTCGGTGGTGGGGAATTGTAACGGAATGGACGAATCGGGTAAAGGGAATTGCGGATTGCGGATTGGAGAGCGCATGATGCGGTGTGGGAGGTTGGACGGGTGGGTGTTCAGGGGCGTCGGGGTGTGTTTTGTGGGCGCGAAGGGGGTTCGAGAAGGGTAAAAACGTGATGTAGGGGCATGGCGGGCCATGCCCCGGTCCAGGATCGGCGGGGTTCTCGGGGGTGTGGGGTACGGGGGCCGTGTGGTTCCGTGGGAGAGGGCGACCTG
>JAWLHQ010000026.1:0-27135 GCA_041690215.1 Rhodothermales bacterium | reverse complement strand
CGTGATGGCCGCCGTGAGCGTCGTCTTGCCGTGGTCCACGTGCCCGATCGTACCCACGTTCACGTGCGGCTTATTCCGCTGAAAGGTCTCCTTTGCCATTGTGGTGAGTCTTAGTCTAGTCTATAATCTCTGATTGAAAGTCGAGTAGATCAGGCAGCCGCACTGGCCGTGGAGATGATCTCCTCGGCAACCGACTTCGGCACTTCCTCGTAGTGATCAAACTGCATACTGTACAGCGCGCGGCCCTGCGTGATCGAACGCATGTCCGTCGAATATCCGAACATCTCGGAAAGCGGCACCTGCGCCTTGATCACCTGCGCGTTACCGCGCTGGCCCATACTCTGGATGCGACCACGGCGGCTGTTCAGGTCACCGATGACATCACCCATGTATTCTTCAGGCGTCACGACTTCGACCGCCATGATCGGCTCCATTAGAACCGGGTTGGCACGCCGCGCCGCCTCCCTGAATGCCATACGGCCTGCAATCTCGAAGGAAAGCTGGTCGGAGTCGACGGCGTGGAACTTGCCGTCGTACAGACGCGCCTTGACGCCTTCGACCGGGTAGCCGGCGAGCGGCCCACGCTCGAGCGCACTCTTGAGGCCCTTCTCTACGGAAGGAATGAACTCCTTCGGGATGGCGCCACCCACGATGGCATTCTCGAACTCGAAGCCAATCCCGCTCTCGCTGGGACCAATCTCGATGTAGACTTCCGCGAACTGGCCGCGTCCACCCGTCTGCTTCTTGTGCGTATAGTGCTCGTCAACCGTCGCCCGAAGCGCCTCACGGTAGGCCACCTGCGGCTTGCCGACGTTGGCTTCGACCTTGAACTCGCGCTTGAGACGGTCTACGATGACCTCCAGGTGCAACTCGCCCATGCCGGCGATGATCGTCTGCCCCGTCTCTTCGTCCGTGCTGACCTTGAACGTCGGATCCTCCTCCGCGAGCTTGCTGAGACCCGTGCCGAGCTTATCGAGGTCGGCTTTCGTCTTGGGCTCGATCGCGATACGGATAACCGGCTCAGGAAACTCCATCGACTCGAGCTGGACCGGATGATCCGGATCACAAAGCGTGTCGCCGGTCTTCACATCCTTCAGACCCACGGCCGCCGCAATGTCTCCGGCGCGGACGAAATCGACATCCTCCCGGCTGTTCGCGTGCATGTAGAGAATACGGCCAACGCGCTCCTTCTTCTCGGTCGTCGAGTTCAGGACAGCCGTACCCTTTTCCAGCGTGCCGCTGTACACACGGAAGAAGGTCAGCTTACCTACGTAGGGGTCTGTCATGATCTTGAATGCAACCGCGGCGAGCGGCTCATTCGGATCCGCCTTACGAACCACTTCGGTCTCGGTACGCGGAACCAACCCCGTCACAGGGGGGATATCCAGCGGACTGGGCAGGTAGTCCAGCACGCCGTCGAGCAGGCGCTGAACACCCTTGTTCTTGAAGGCAGAACCACAGAACACAGGCGTAATGTCCATGCTCAGCGTAGCCTTACGAACCGTCTCCCGGATCTCCTCCGGCAGAATCTCTTCACCCTCCAGGTACTTCATGAGGAGCTCATCATTGTGCTCCGCAACAGCTTCCAGGAGGTTGATGCGCCAGTGGCGGGCGTAGCTCTCCAGGTCGTTGGGAATATCAATCTCGTCCCATGTTGCACCCTGGGTCTCTTCGTGCCAGATGATCGCCTTGTTCAGAACGAGGTCAATCACGCCGCGGAACATGTCACCTTCGCCAACCGGGACCTGCACCGGCACCGCATTGGCGCCGAGACGCTCCTTCATCATACCGACGACGTTAACGAAGTCCGCACCCGTCCGGTCCATCTTGTTGACGAACGCGATTCGCGGCACGTGATACTTGTTCATCTGACGCCATACCGTCTCGGACTGCGGCTCCACGCCACCTACCGCACAGAACAGCGCGACGGCGCCGTCGAGCACGCGCAGCGAACGCTCCACCTCGACCGTAAAGTCGACGTGCCCCGGCGTGTCGATGATATTGATGCGATGGTCCTTCCAGAAGCACGTCGTAGCAGCGGACGTAATCGTAATACCGCGCTCCTTCTCCTGCTCCATCCAGTCCATCGTTGCGCCCCCCTCGTGGGTCTCACCCATGCGATGCAGGCGCCCGGTATAATACAGGATGCGCTCGGTTGTCGTAGTCTTTCCGGCATCGATGTGTGCCGAGATACCAATATTCCGAGTCCGCTCCAGCGGAAAAACTTGTCCGTTTGTACTCATAATCTCTCAGCGTTTAGCTGTCGGCCGGCAGCCTTCAGCACATTTGCTGTTAACACCCTCCTGATCCATCACCCGGCAGCCATGCCTCCAGCCTCATCGAAGCTGTCCGCAGACAACCAATCGCGCACAATTAGAACCGAAAGTGCGCAAAGGCCTTGTTGGCCTCAGCCATACGGTGCGTATCGTCTTTCTTGCGAACCGCACCGCCCTCACCCCGGGCAGCTCCCATCAATTCATTCGCCAGGCGCAGCGCCATACTCTTATCATTGCGCTGCCGGGCATAGGTGATGATCCACCGAAATGCCAGCGCGAGGCGGCGATCCGGCCGAACCTCCACAGGCACCTGGTACGTAGCACCACCGACACGGCGGCTGCGCACCTCGACGAGGGGCGCAACATTGTTGACCGCCTTCTTGAACACCTCGATACCCTGCTCGCCACTCCGCTCCTCGATCACGTCGAACGCATCATAGACAATATTCTGCGCGACACTCTTCTTCCCGCTCTGCATGACACTGTTCACGAAGCGAGACACGAGCTGATCTCCGTATACCGGATCAGGCGCTACAATGCGACGTTCTGCTCTTTTTCTACGCATGTTAAGCTTTTGTCAGTGACCGGTAGCCAGCAGCCAGCTATCACACCTGAACAACCACTACCAGGCATCGATAACCGACGACGAGCGACGGACAAAGAACCAAATTCTTACTTCTTAGGACGCTTCGTGCCGTACTTCGAGCGGCTCTTATGACGATCCTGAACACCTGCCGAGTCGAGCGCACCGCGCACGATGTGATACTTCACACCCGGAAGGTCCTTTACACGACCGCCACGAACAAGCACGATGGAGTGCTCCTGCAGGTTATGCCCCTCACCACCGATATAGGCGATCACCTCGACCTGGTTGGTCAACTTCACTTTGGCAACCTTGCGAAGCGCCGAGTTCGGCTTCTTCGGCGTCGTCGTATACACACGCGTGCAGACGCCACGCCGCTGCGGGCTGGACATCAGGGCCGGCGATTTCGTCACTCTCCTCTTGGAGGTCCGCCCCTTGCGCACAAGCTGTTGAATGGTAGGCACGCTTATCTCCCTACTATACTCGAATCCAGTGATTATCTTCTCGAACCCACTCAGCCACCGCACTGCATGACACGCCTGATCTCAGGTTTGAATTGGGCACACCCCCACGTTGGCTGAGCTTGTCAATATAGTCACGAAAGGCTAATAAGTTCAACTTTTCGCTTTAAGAAACAGCAAAGACCCTCCGATCTGCCTATCCTGGCACCTTTTATGCACCCCTGATCCCGAGCATTGATATATATCAGTATTCCGCAGATCCTCTTGACCGGCAACTGTATTTCTACCACTGTTCGCGAGATGCAGTGAGCACACCTTTCTGCTGGCCGCGCTATTCCGTGTACCTGGGCGACATATTGACAGAGCAACTTGCGCCAGCACGGCTCTCAGTGCGCATCATGCCGAACGCAGGACGCGATACAGGCATCACACCGCAGGAGGATATTTCAATGACAGGCTAGCTAAGATCCCGGTGGATCCCGGATTACCGCATCCGGAGACAAGGCTCGAGGTAACCACGGGAAAACCAGCAAACGGCTGCCGCACATCTACGAGAGATCGCCCCCGTCTCATCTTTCAACCACCGACATCACTCTTGAAGTCCCACTAAACGACAGATGGGGAACCGGTGCTCGACCGATCCCCCATCCTGGATACGTTCTGTCAGGAAGTGCGCCGGTGCGGGCAGAATCCCGGTCAGGCCGACGCATCGAGTCCCTTCTCCGGGAAACCATCGCCGCCTGATTCCGCGATCGCCTCCCCATCGCCTACGGGTTCCAACGCGGGCGGTTCAGCTACCGGCTCTTCCTGGCCATTTCCATCCTGATCTCCAACAGGGACATACTCTCCGTGAGGACGTTCGCCCAGGATCTCAACGAGATCTTTCGGCCCGAGCACCTCCTTCTGGAGCAGCGCCTGCGCCATCTCTTCGAGCTTGTCACGCTTTTCTTCGAGCAGCTGCCGCGCCCGCTGGCGCACCTCCTCGATAATGGCCTTCACTTCCTCGTCGATGAGGCGGGCGGTCTGGTCCGAGTAGGGCTTGTCGAACATCGCCGTCTCGCCGTCTCTACCGGACAGGTTGTAACTGACGTAGCCGATCCGCTCGCTCATGCCGTAGTCCACGACCATGGCATATGCCATCTTCGTGATCCGCTCCAGGTCGTTCTGCGCGCCGGTAGAGATACGCCCGAAGATGATTTCTTCGGCCACGCGTCCGCCCATGGCCATTGTCATCCGGTCCATGAGCGCCTCCTTCGAGTAGAGATAGCGCTCCTCCGGGAGGTACTGTGCATAACCCAGCGCGGCCAGACCACGCGGCACAATGGACACCTTCACGACCGGATCCGTGTTTTCCAGGAACCAGCCTGCAATGGCGTGCCCTGCTTCGTGGTAGGCGACAATCTTGCGCTCCTCGGGCGAGATAAGCTTGTTCTTCTTCTCGAGGCCCGCAATGACCCGGTCGATCGCATGCTCGAAATCGACCATCTCCACGGCCTCCTTGTCCTGACGGGCGGCGAGCAGTGCGGCCTCATTGCATACGTTGGCAATCTCGGCTCCAGCAAATCCAGGCGTCTGGCTCGCGAGCACTTCCATGTTCACATCCGGCGCGAGAATGAGATTACGCGTGTGGACTTTGAACACCTGCTCGCGCTCGTGCCGGTCCGGCTTGTCGATGAGAATCTGGCGATCGAAACGACCGGGCCGCAGCAACGCGGAATCGAGCACGTCCGGACGGTTCGTGGCCGCCATGATGATGACGCCCTTGTCGGTATTGAAGCCGTCCATCTCCACCAGGAGCTGGTTGAGCGTGTTCTCCCGCTCATCGTTGGCCCCCATCATCATACCCTTACCACGCGACCGGCCGATGGCGTCGATCTCATCGATAAAGATGATACAGGGCGCTTTCTCCTTCGCCTGCCGGAACAGGTCGCGTACACGCGCCGCACCGACGCCTACGAACATCTCCACGAAGTCCGATCCCGAAAGCGAGAAGAACGGTGTGCCAGCCTCCCCGGCCACGGCTTTGGCCAGGAGCGTCTTACCCGTTCCAGGAGGCCCGACGAGCAACACGCCCTTGGGCAGCTTGCCGCCCAGCTTCGTAAACTTCTTCGGGTTCTTGAGGAATTCGACGATCTCTACGACCTCCTCCTTCGCCTCATCCAGACCGGCGACATCCTTGAACGTCAGCTTCTGCTCGCTCATCGCATCGAACAGAACCGCCTTGTTCTTGCCGATGTTGAGCACCTGCGAACCGGGATTCATCCGGCGCAGCAGGAACATCCAGAGCGCCACGATGAGAACGAGCGGGAAAATCCAGGTCAGAATTCCTCCGAACCAGTTCTCCTCCTGCCGGGCACTGAACTGCACGGGCGTATTGCCCGCCTCTTCTGCCTCTTTGTTGTACGACCGAAGAAAATCCGTAAGGTCGTGATCCTGGGGCTTGATCGTTGTGAAGTGGGCCGACGTCCGGGTCTGAGCGCCCGTCAAAAGATTCTCGGGGACCTCACCGACTTTGACGAGCCGGCGCTCTACGGCCTCTTCGGTGTACTCCCCTTCGATCCGGGTATTGTTTACGAGTTGAACGTTTTCGACGTAGCCCTGCTCTACGTAGTCAAGAAATTGACTGTAGCTAATCGTATTCGGCTCGGTGCCTCCCATGAAAATGAAGAAGTGCACGAGCAGCGCTAGAAATATGGCGATGTAGATCCAGAGCGAAAACTTCGGGCGCCGGTCCGGGAAACGCGGGCGGCTTCCAGGATTGTCGCCCTGCCTGGGATTCATCGTATCGCGCTCGTTTTGCGCCATAATCTATAAATTGTATGAGATAATAATCGAAAGAATAGTCCAAGCCGAACCCTGCCGGCCCCCTTTGGTTCCGTTTAAATCGTTAACCAGGAGGGGTTGACACGTGCAGCATGCAGGTCGGTCCCATCCGAGCATGAAACGTGCCGATCCTTCACGGCCGGAAGGCACGAACACGGCCTACAAGGTACGATTCCCTTCGGATACAACCCAGCATTGCATACGCTTCGATCGGGCTCGCCCGGACGCAGATCCGAATTCCCACAGGAAATGTGGCGAGTGACGTGCAATCAGAGGGGAATGGATTGCGATGCACTACAGATTGGACCCGAAGATCACCGGATATGATACACGAATGGTTAACGCATCAAGCGCCGAAATGCTTCCAGACGCGTGTAGCCTAACGCAATCTTGAACTGGCTGACAGCCGGAACCACTGCGGTCCGGGGCGCCTGATGTCGCGAATCGGGTCCGGCTACCGCCGCTTGCGGCGTCTACTTGACGAGCACCCTGGGAACGGTGCCCTCAGGAGCCGGGGCTTCATTCGGGGGTGGATTGACGTGTGTGGAATCGACGCGCACGGAGTCGACACCGGTCGGAGACGGGATGACAACCGGAATCTCCGCGTCTTCCGGAGTCGCACCGCTTGCTGCCTGTGTGCCTACGCCGTCACCGGCAGCTTCTACGGCATCGGCAGCCTCTCCGCCGGCTACAGGCACAGCACCCACGGCCGCCGCCGCCGAATCTGGTAGAACCGTACCGTTCGGCACCGCGCGTGCCGCGGCCTCAGCGGAATCGGCTGCCGCACGCTCCTTGCGCCGCTCATCCAGTACGTTCAGCACTCGCTGCGCCGGATCCGCATACGGAGACTCAGGATACCGTTGTGTGATGGCTGCATAAATAGCATCCAGCGCTACGCCAACCGTAGGCTCAGGACGAGCATCCGGGATCGTTCCAGAAACCGGAACGACTTCTCCAGCCGGGGCAGCCAGAGAATCCTGCGCAGCGACGTCCAGATGCTCCTGAGCCTCCAGGCTATCGGCGATCATCTGCCGAATGGAATCCGGGGCAATCAGCGCGTCCGGCGTAAGAACGGTGGTTCCTCTGCCCGGCATGACCTGCGGCACGATGCCGAGGGCATCGAGTGTGGAATCGGGAATCTGAACCGGCATGGCACCGAGCAGATCGGCATCCCTGCGCCGGACCCATTCCGTATAAGCCGAGGCGGCTGCAAACAAAGCGCGGGGGGCGACGGGAGTTGCCGCATACCGCGCCGCTACATCCATCATGTCCCGTATGCTCTCCAGATGCCGGCCTGCTTTCCACGCCTCGTACGCGCGGGCATAGGCCGCATCCGCGATCGCCAGCGAGTCCAACCCCGTATGTTCGACCACACCCATCCCGAGCCGCTCGCGGACGAGATTCGCAAAATCGGACGTCGGATAACGGGCCAGAATGTCACGGTAGATCTGGTTCGCTGCCAGCGTATCGCCCAGGGCTCGATGCACCTCGGCCAGTGCATAGTAGGCACGCTGTGCAACTGCTTCGCTCGAATCCTCCTCGACGACCATCCTGTACCAGGTCGCGGCGGAATCCGGACGGTTCATGGATAAGAAGAGGACGTTGCCCAGTTCATACCGGCTCAGGGCGCGATCTTTCATGACCCGCCGGCGCGATTCGGGATCGCGCGGTACACCGGAAATATCCACTTGTGGCAATTCGGCCTCGCGCTGCGCCTGCTGCACGGCCCGCCTCGAAACCGCAGGTGTCCCGGTTGAATCCCCTCCTTGCTGCGGACTCGACACCGCCACGGCCGTAATCGCCGCCATGCGACGCCAGTTCGGCACGAGGGGGCGATCCCCCCATCGCTCGATGAAGATCAGCCTGCCCTCCTGTACACGCGCCGGTTCCTGGTGGAACAGAAAACTCGCCCCGCCGGTCGACGTGGACAGCATTCCTCCCTCTCGCTCGCGCGAGGCATCCGTCACGGCATTCCGGAACCCCTGTTCCAGTTCCCGCTGATCCAGCGCTCGCTGCTGCGCGGCCAGTTCCTCGGCCCGGCGCTTCCGCATCTCCAGGACCGCCTCTTCGAAAGCGGCGTCGTCCAGGCTCCCGAGCCACAACAATGAATCCATCCGGACAACCTCACGCATTACTCTGGCGAAGTTGCCGAAGGTCTCAGCCTGCTCCTTGCTGTCGGTAATGGCTTCTTTCGTGAAGGCAAACGCATCTCCATTCGTACCTGCCAATCCAAAGTCAGTACCGGCCTGCCCGATCGTCGTGGATGCGGTGTCGAAATGCGCGGCCGCCGTGATGAAGTCTTCGTACGCATCCCGGTACAACTCCGCCATCGCATAGTGGACGCGCCCCCGAATCAACTGGACGTTGTACTCGGCATTGCCATAGAGTACCTCGCGGTAGGTGGTCAGGGCATGCTGCGGGCGTCCCGCGGCCTGTAACACCTGCCCTCGCACGAAGATGACCTCCGCCAGGTTGTTGTAGTGCTTGTCGTCCCGCTCCATGCGCCGGAGGCGTTGCAGCGCCGCATCCGGGTTCACATGCATCCCCATCACGCGCGCCGCGCTCAACTGCGCCGCGTACGACAGTTCGTAATGCGGCTTGAACCGTTCCACGGTCTCGAACGCACGCACGGCCTCCTCGTAGCGGCCCATCGTCTCGTAGACCTGCCCCAACAAGAACTGCGCGCGAGCCCGCACGTCGTTTTCCCGAACACGCTCCAGGCCCTGCGTCAGCGCCTCCGCGGCTTCGTCCCACTGTCCCAGCTTGACATGCAACTCAGCGAGGGAGAGGCGCATGAGAGGTTCCCATCTGGGGGACAGATCGTCGCTGGCAAGACTCACGTTGAGGTGCTCCGCTGCCGCATCGTACGAACCACTCGCAACCAGCGTACGCGCCAGCCAGAAGCGGGCTTCGCCGTCCAGCCGCGTAGGCAGCGTCATGACCTCCCGGAATTTCTGCTCGGCGCCAACGTAGTTCTGCTGGTAGAAATACGACTTCCCGATCAGCAGCAGCGCATCGTCCACCCACTTGGAGGATGGATGCTTGCGCAACACATCCGCGCTCTTCTTGATCGCATTCGCGAAATCCGGAACGCTCCCGCCCTGTGCCTTCGGAAAGATGGGGAGGTACGTAGTCCTGTCGATCCGCTCATCCGGCTTCTCGACGGCCTTCACGCCGGTCCGGAATGCCCGCTCCGCATTGTAGAAAGCGTTGTATCGAGCCGTGAAGTTATCCAGTCTGTGCCCGATGATCGAGTTGGACGAGCAACCCGCGAGCAGCAGAATCACGACAACGGCGAAGGTACTCCGGCGCATTACGAGAGTGTGTTGGTGTGTAGTCCGTCGCCAGCAGCCCATCGCTGATCGTGCCGGTCTACTCACCCGAGTTCCTGCACACCCTACCCGGCCGTCTACGACGGTGACCCTGCTACTGACAACTTACGCTCGTATCCGTTTCGTCATGCGCTACGGTTGGCCCGATCTACCGGAGAGAACGGTTTACTCGATACGACTGACGTGGATCATGTTGGTGCGCCCTTTCTCGGGTAGCGGCATGCCCGCTACGATGACGATGAGATCGCCGGCGTTGACCAGCCCCTCTTCCTTCAGAACGCGGCGCACCGTGTTCACGCCCTCGTCTGTATCCGGCTGAAAAGGGATAGCAAACCCTTTTGTTCCCCAGAGTATGCCGAGTTGCCCTACGACGCGCGGATCATCCGTGAACGCATAAACGGGCATCGTGGGCCGGTGCCGCGCAATGGACCGGGCTGTTGCACCCGAAGCGGTCAGACACGCAATGGCAGCCGCGCCAATGTTCTCCGCGAGCTGCACCGCCGTATAGCTCACCGACTCCGTGACTCCCTCTTGCCCGGCCGCAATCTTGGGTGTAAGGTCCGGCTTGGCCAGGTACGTGCGGCGGTACGCCTCGGCCTGCTCGATGATCTGCGCCATCACGTTCACCACGCGCACCGGATGTTTTCCGGCCGCCGTCTCGCCCGAAAGCATCACCGCGTCGCTGCCGTCTAGCACGGCGTTGGCAACGTCCGTCGCCTCTGCGCGCGTCGGGCGCGGGTTCTCGATCATGCTTTCGAGCATCTGCGTCGCCGTGATGACCGGCTTCGCCGCCTCCAGGCACTTCTTGATGATCAGCTTCTGCGTGGCAGGCACCTGCTCCATCGGCATCTCGATCCCGAGATCGCCACGTGCCACCATGATCCCGTCTGCCTCGACGAGGATATCGTCGATATCCTCCACCGCTTCCGGCTTTTCGATCTTCGCGATCACGCTCACGCGCTTTCCGGAAGCACGCACGCGCCGGACGAGATCCAGCACGTCGGCCTCACTCCGCACGAACGAAAGCGCCAGGATCTCCACATCCATGCTGAGCCCGAACTCCAGGTCCTGGAGATCCTTCTCCGTAAGCGAGGGGGTCGAGGTACGGATGTGGGGCAGGTTGACACCCTTTCGCGATCGTAGCGGACCGCCCACCACAACTTCCGTGATGACGTCGTTCCCCTCCACACCAACGATACCCAGTTCGATGTTGCCGTCATCCACCAGGATGTGCCGACCGATCTCGACATCGTGCGCCAGCGTCGGGTAGTCGATGGAAACACGGTCCCGGTCACCCACGTCGATCGGGTCCGTCGTCAGTACGAGACGCTGTCCCTTGTGCAGCAACACACCCCCGTTCTTCACCTTCCCGATGCGAATCTTCGGGCCCTGCAGATCCTGCAGGATCGGGATGACTTTCCCCGCCGCCTTCGCCTCCGCGCGAACGAACTCCATCACGCGCAAGTGGTCCTCGTGCGTACCGTGCGAAAAATTCAGCCGCGCCACATCCATACCCGCACGGATCAGATCACGAATGACCGCCCGATCCGATGATGCCGGGCCAATCGTACAAACAATCTTGGTTCTGCGTCTCATCTATACCCGAAAGGAATAGCCTGGAAAACGCATAAACTACGCCACTCCGTTCCGGTGAGCAATGCGTGTACCCGTCCTTAACGAACACCGCTCTGAACGTCCTCTCCGCAAGACGAAACAATCAGGAATCGTTTGCGGCATCCCCACACGCTAAAGAGGGTAGCGAGAACAGAGATTGTCACGCGGTATACGCGTCTCCTGAAGGCAAGATAGAAACCTGCACGCCTCCCCTTGGTGCCATGTCGCCAGAAGATGGCTTCTGGAATATCGGTTATCTGTCAAAGCAGTATTAGAGCGCCGCGCTCAGCGATTACGTCTCGATGAGTCGATTCGGATCGGATCCCCTCGGTTTCTTTCAGACTGTGTACCTGGAGCCAGCTCCATGGGACATCGGCAGACCGCAGCCGGCTACGGTCACCCTGCTCGAGGAGTATCCCCCGGAAGGTTCTGTCCTGGACGTGGGCTGTGGCTCCGGCGACCTCGCCATTCACATTGCGAAACGTGGGATTTCTGCCCTCGGCGTGGACTTTGTAGAAGAAGCCATCACGCAGGCTCGAGCAAAGAAGGACGCGCTTCCACCTGACGTCTCGGAACGCCTGGACTTCCGCGTGGCCGACGCACTCCGCCCTTCCCTCCTCGGACGGTCCTTCGGAGCAGTCGTCGACTCCGGTTTCTACCACCTCTTCGATTCCGACCAGTGCGAACGCTTCGTGGATGACCTCGCGCTGGCACTCCGCCCGGGCGGGCGGTACTATCTGCATGAGTTCGCCGTCGACTTCCCGATCCCCAATGTCCCTCGCAAGGTCACCGAGGCAGAGCTTCGGGACCGGTTCACAGCAGAGCGAGGCTGGCGGATTCTGACGATCCGATCCGGAGAGTTCCTGAACCGGGTGGCTCCGGTACCGGCGACGCTCGCCTGTATCGAGCGCGCAGAACCGGGCACCTGCTAACGATCGCTCGCATAATATTCGCGAAAGTCAGCTTCGATACCCGCCTGCTTCATGAACGCACCGGGATCGAACCCCGACGTTTTACGCATCGCCTGCACCGCCTCACGAGCCGCTTTGATGGATGCCTCGTCCTCCCATTCGGCGAGCGTCACGATTCGGATCGCGCCATCCTCCGCCGGCTGCTCCAGAATGAAATCCTGAACGAACCCGGGCTGCTTTCGGAGCAGTTCATGGGTCTCTCGAATGCGGCGGACGAATTCGGTGATGGCGTCACCCGGCACGATGAAGGTGTCGAGGCGATAGATGCGTCTGGACGAGGTAGACATGGCGTGACTCAGGTTTGTGGATAGACCTGAGTTGTAGTGCATGTTTACCGTGCATCGTTACACACGGACTCTGTACCTACGAACGCACCCGTCCAAGGGTCGGCGTCCCCCTCCGAAGCGCCGATGCAATCATCATCAACTCGCCCACGTTCTCCAGCGTCAGCATCCCCACGAGTTGATTGTTCCGCACGACGGGCACCGACGTACAGTTCTTCTCCTGCATCCGGGCAAACGCCTCCTCCAGCGTCGCGGAATCTTCGATGATGACGCAATCCGACGTGATTACATCACCAACCCGCGCCTCACGCCCACCTTCCGCCAGCCCTCGCATCACGTCCTTGCGCAACAGTACCCCCACCACGTGCCCATCCGACACCACCGGGAAATCCTGCTCCGATCCGGCCAGCAACTCTTCTATCGCGGTGCCCAGGGTATCGTCCGGCGAGAGTGTACTGTAGCGAGTCATCATCGCCTCCCGTACGGAAATGCCCTGCGTGAGCGCCCGCATGGTCGCCTGCCTCGCCTCCTGCTGCGCGCCCATATAGACGAACAACGCGATGAACAACAGGACCGGGTTGAAGCTGATGACTCCGAACAGGCCGAACAGGATGGCCATGCCTTGTCCCAGATTGGCAGCAACTTCCGTAGCATGCGCGTAATCCATGCGCATGGCGAGAAAGGCTCGCAAAACCCGTCCGCCATCCATCGGGAATGCGGGCAGCATATTGAAACCCAGAAGCACGATGTTGATCCACATCAGCGTCTGTACGAACCCTTCGCCTCCTCGAAAGACGGCGCTCGGCGAAGCATCCTGCCCCGTCGCCATGAGGTACACGAAGAGCAGCGCCGCGATCACAAGATTGACGGCCGGACCCGCAACGGCGATCAGCAATTCCTCCCGGGGTTCGTCCGGCATCCGCTCGAGCCGCGCGACACCTCCGATAGGGTACATCGTGATATCCCGGGTCGGCACCCCGAAATGCCGTGCTGTCAACGCGTGGCCCAGCTCGTGCAGGATGACGCACAGAAACACGAGCAGAACCAGCGCGACCCCGAACAGTGCCGCTGCGATGCTATTGCCCTGATACAGATAAAACACGAACAGCCCTGCCACGAGCAGCAGGAACGTCCAGTGCAGGTAGATCCCTATTCCGGCAACACGCCCGATCCGGAGAGCATTCTTCATACGGTAACCCTGTATACCTGTATTGTAAATCCAATCTCGACGAAGCGGTATCCGCTTCCCCTGCAACTACACGGATGCTTGTACAACGAGATCGCCGCCGGGACAGGTCCGGCTTGTACCAATGTGGGAAAACCGATCGTCCGCCACAAGTCTGGTAATCCCTAACAATGACGCAGGGGCGTGCGGTCGCACGCCCCTGCAATCCAAAATCGAAAAATCCCAAATTGCTACCCGATCCAGTACGTCAATTTGATCATAAAGATGTTGTCGGGTTCGGCTTGCCACAGCCGGTTCAGCGACCGGTTGAACCGGAACGAGCCGTCCTCGTCCGAAAGGGAGCGAAGCTGCGTCCACACGAGGTACAGCACCGAACCGGGCCGGTATTCCCACCGTAACACCGCATTCCCGCGCAGCGACTTGAAGTTGAAGTCGGGGTTGTCGATCTGGAAGGACGGTGCCGGGCCTGCTCCGTCCGGGTCCGCCGTAAGCGTCTCGGCGTCGAAGGTCGATCCACCCTGCCCGTACAGGGTGAAGTCGAAACTCTTCGGCCTTGCCAACTCCTTGTACCCGGAATACGCACCGGCAGAGATGAGCGGCTGCGCGAAGAGCTGGAAGCTGAGCTGTGGTGTAAACGTCCAGTTCAGGCGGATGTCGGAGGAGAGCGTCACCTGATCCAGGTTAGCGAACACGTAACGCTGGCCGTATGTGGCCGTCGCCAGCGGATCATCGTACACGTCCACCCACTGCGCCGGCTCGTTGTTCAGATACAGGCTGGGGCCAACGGTCACATCTACATTCGACGCCGGCTTCCACTCTACGCTCGGCTGAACATAGAGGCTGCTGCCGGATTCCGCCTGGTAGGTACCGAACTGAAACCCGAACACCCACGGCTTTCGCCGGTCCGTGTTCACGGACAGATTCACCTCATAACCGGGCAGATTGAGCATGAGCGGACCGCCGCGCGTCCGACGGTTGTTGATGGTCTGCGGGTTATACGCGGCGTTCACTGACAGATAGTAGTAATTGAGTAACTGCACCTCGGCCAGCCCCCAGATCCCTGTCCAGATCGTATTTCCCTCGAAGTCGATGCTGCGGAAAGCGGCGCCGATCACCGTAGCGTTTCGCGTAAACCGCCCCGGCTCCGACCAGTTGTAACCCACGCCGACATGCCCGTTGACCACGTCCGTACGCCACTGGAAACCGAGGTCGTTCACGTCGTACCCCGGAGAAATGACCCCGATCGCGGAGTTCAGTATGACGTTGCCTTGCTGCTTATTGAGCATGATGCGTCCTGCAAACCCCGTCAGGGACGTAGCAGAGGAATCGACCCGGATGTGCTTCGCATCGGGCCGCTGGAAATAGTGCAGTGAATTTCGCTGCAGGTCGGTGATCCGCACCGCCGTGCCCCGCACGTTCGACAGGCTTCCCCAGCCCGTTACCACCCACTTCTTATTTCGGTCCAGGAACATCCACCCGTCCAGTCCGGCCACGAAAGCCTGGCCGTTGAGAGCGTCCCGCAACCTGCTCCCCGCAAGATCCCGCGCCGTGATCGTGGACATGAACCCGAGTGCACGCCGCCCCTCCTGCACCTCCTTCAGCCCGCGAAACACCCCGTAATAGGTCAGTGGCTCTACCTCGAGGCTGTAGTCCCGGCCTGCCTCGGTTACCTGCCCCGATTCCCGAGCGGTTACCGCGTGCACAGTACCCACGCTGAGGCCACGCCCGAGCTTACCCGTCACCTTGGCGGCACCGAGAATCCGCGTTACGTCTGGTCGGTCCGTGAATTCGGCCTCGTCCGGCATCCCGCCCTGCGGTGCCCGGCCCACCCGACGCGTGTAAAACAGGTCCGGATTCCCCCAGTTGAATCCCCAGTTGCTGCGCGAACCACCCCTGCCGAAGTTGAAGACGGAAGCCCCTTCGATGAAGAACGGCCGTCGCTCCTCGAAAAACGTCTCGAAGTCGCTCAGGTTGACCACCGCCGGGTCTACTTCAACCTGCCCGAAATCCGGGTTGATCGTGGCATCCAGCGTGAGATTGCTGCTCAACCCGACCTTGAAATCGGCCCCTACGCCCGGCACGTAGCTGGAACCATCGTTGAACGGGTCGTTCACATCAGGGTGCGTGTACTCCGCCCGCGTAGTCACGTACGGCATGATCTCGACCTGGCGGCGTGGCCTGATCTGCGAAATCCCGACCAGGTCTACGAACCGTGAGACGAACCCGCTCTCGTTGCGCGGCGTGTAGACGAGATAGTCACGTTCGTTTTTTCGGGCAATGAACCGCTGAAAGTTGATGCCCCATACGTACTGCTCACGCCGGTAGAAACGTAGCTGCGAATAAGGAATACGCAATTCGGCCGTCCACCCTTCCTCGTCGATGCTCGCCTTCCCCTGCCAGATGCCGTCCCACGTGTCGTCATTCCATTCATCATTCATCAGCACGCCGTCCGCCAGGGTGCCCGCTGCCGTGATGGAGAAGTAAAACCCGCTCCGCCGGTCGAGATACGGGTCGATATAGAGCGTAAAGTAGTCGGACTCGAGTTGGGCGTCCCGCCGGCCCAGTCGGGCGACGATGGAGTCCGGCGCGCTGTCGTACATGCGCGCGCCAACATAGAGCGCATCGTCGTCGAAAACCACGCGGACCTCCGTCCGCTCCGTGGGCGCAGCCCCCTGCACAGGATCGCTCTGCACGAAGCCGGAGATGGGCGGTGCGCTCAACCAGGCCGCTTCGTCCAGCCGTCCATCCAGCCCGATTCCCCCGGCGTGGCGGACGGCCGTCACCTGTACGCGTTTCGATTCGGATCCACCAGCACGAGGGGCCGCCTGAACTACGGATGCCACATCGTGCGACGTCTGGAACAAAGTGAGGAGCACAAGGAGCGTTTGCATCGGGTGACCTCGATTCCTCTCGGTTCAGGGCGCGGCCCTACCGCAGAGCCGCTACCCGTAACGGAGATGCACCCGTACAAACTGCTCTGGAGTGACTCTTTCCTCATCGGGGCGCATCAACACCAATGCAATACGGTTGAGAGTCAACCAACGTTACACCCGATGCGAAATTTTTCACACCCGCCAGAAATGTTCGTGTTTTAATGTGTTCAAGTGTTCAGGTATCTGGCCAGGCTGACAGAGTGACGTCTTCAAAGGCGCTTGCGTGTCCCTTGGGTCTCTAAACCTTCGAACCTGCCAGCTTCCAGACATGCAAACCGGCTAGCACCTGAATACTTGAATACATGAACACTCCTCAACTCCCATTCCCGTACACGCTGGCTGGATCGAACACCGGCTCATCCGTCTCGACCAGCGTCCCATCCTCTAGTTTCCGGTAGAAGCACGAGCGGTGCCCCGTGTGGCAGGCCGCCTCACCTTTCTGCTCTACCTTGAAGAGCAACGCGTCCCCATCGCAGTCGATGCGGACTTCCTTCACCTCCTGGGTGTGACCGCTGCTCTCTCCCTTTACCCAGACCTTCTTCCTGGACCGGCTCCAGTAGGTCATCGTCCCCGTCTCCAGCGTCTGCCGGAGTGTCTGCTCGTTCATGTAGGCTACCATCAGAATCTCGTTCGTCTGGTAGTCCTGTGCGATGGCCATAACCAGGCCCCCATCGCCGTATTTCACCTGGCCCAGCAAAGCGTTCGTATCCATGACCCCGTACACCTGAATCTGTGTGCTGACCGCTGTATCGGCCGAATCATCCAAAATAGCCGCCTCCGCACTGTGATTCCAAGGATTTACAGCCGATTCATCATCCGGTCATTCTTTCCGCATTGAGGCCGCTCTTGCCGCCCCGGCGGGTATGTGTAGGTCCGGATAGCGCAAAATCGCACGGTTCCATGGCAGGTATGCCAATTGCAACTGCGCGCGTCGTGGTATTCGTTGTGTCCCCTGATTCCCCACCATGAATGTAGTAACCCGAGCCTTTACCGCTATCGTCCTGAGCCTGCTCTCCTACGCGAGTGCCCTGGCCACGCCGCCGGACTCTTCCCTCACGGCAAACCTGCCGGCCAGGCTACGCGCCCTCACCCCGCTGCAGATGGACGAGGTGCTGTGGCTGGCCCGCTGTGTCTACTCTGAAGCAGATCGCGCCAACGAGCAACGGCTGGTAGCCTGGGTCGTCCGCAACCGCGTCGAGACGGGTTATCGCGGAAACGACTACCGCGAGGTCGTCCTCGACCCGTACCAGTTCAGCGCATTCAACGAACCCTCGCCCCGGCGCGACCGGATCCTCGCGTTCAATCAGTACAGCCAGAATCCCCTGTGGCAACAGGCCCTCGGCATTGCGCTCGACGTCTACCTGGCCAGTCCCCTGGACCGCCCCTTCGCCGTGACGACGCGCCACTTCTACAGTCCGGTATCCATGAAACGCGGCGCCACGCCGGACTGGGCTGAAGGCATTCAGCCGGTCGATGTCGCACGCTTCGGCATCGATCCGCACCGTTTCAGATTCTTCGATGCCGTCGACGAGTCCGGCGCCTCTCTCGCCTCCTCCCCCACATCGCCCCGCCTGACGAACGAGGCTGTCATAAAACAACGCGAGCGCATCCGCAGCACCACGCCGCGGACACGCTCGGTTCGCTTCTCCGGCAAAGTCAAACGCCCCACACGACCGAGGAGAGGGATGAGCAATGAGTAATGCGTAATGAGGGATCTGATCTCGCAACGCAGGGCGGCAGCCCCGTTCAGGAGAGGTCCTATGCGTTCGCCATCCGGGTTGTGCGTCTGTATCAATATCTGTCTTCCGAAAAGAAGGAATTCACCCTCTCCAAACAGCTACTCCGTAGCGGGACTTCTATAGGCGCCAACGTCGAATAAGCCATCGGAGGCTTCTCGAAGAAGGAGTTTGCCTCAAAGATGAGCTGCCTACAAAGAAGCACGTGAGACGAGCTACTGGCTCTGCTTGCTGAAGGATACCGGCTACCTGGATGCGGCAGGGTTCCAGTCCATCCACAACGACTGCGACGAACTACTTCGCATCCTTAACGCCATCGTACCTACCTCAAAATCCGGCTAATCTCCATTACCCACTCTTCATTATTCATTACGCATTACCCATTCATCATTCGTATCTCAGGCTCTTCACCGGATCGGCCACGGCCGCGCGGACCGACTGGTAGCTCACCGTGGCCAGCGCGATGACGAGCGCGATCAACCCGGCCAGCAGAAACACGCCCGGCCCCAGGGTGATGTGGTAGGCAAACTCGTTCAGCCACTCGTTCATGAAGTAGTACGCCACCGGCACGGCCACCGCGAACGCCACCCCGACCAGCTTCAGAAAGTCCTTCGAGAGCAGCGCTACGATGCTGCCTACCGATGCGCCGAGGACCTTCCGCACGCCGATCTCCTTCGTCCGCTGCTCCGCCGTGAACGCCGCCAGCCCGTACAGCCCCAGGCACGCAATCACGATGGCAATACCTGCGAATGCCCCGAACAGCATCGCATACCTCTGGTCCGCCTTGTACTGCTCATCGAAAGCCGCGTCAGCGAAATAGTAGTTGAACGGATTGCCTGGGAAGAAGGCTTCATAAGTCCGTTCGACCGCCGCTATCGTGCCTGACAGATCGCCTCCATGCACCTTCAAGGAAAGATTGCCGCCTCCGGTCTGATACAAAAACATGACCGCTTCGGCTTCCTGATGTGCGGAGGACCACTGGAAGTCCTTGAATACTCCTCTGACCAAAAATCCAGGCCCGCCGCCCGCCACGATCCGCTCGTTGATAGCTTCTTCCGCCGACGCGAAGCCGACCGCCCGCACCATCGCTTCATTGATCATCACCGGCTGTGCGCCACTATCCGGCACGGTCATACCCTCATAAAAGGACTGGCCCGCCGCAAGCTCCAGCCCGTATACCCTGGCAAAGTCGTGGTCGATGCCCGTACCCCGTGCATCCCGGCTCTTCGACGGGTCATCTGTCGCCTTGTACATCTGCGTGTACCAGTTGAAGCCCCGTCCCGGCGTGGTCGCAGACAGGCCGACCGCCTGAACGGCGGGGATCTTCAGCAGTTCGCTCTTGAAAGCGGTCATCTCGGCTTCCCGGTCGCCCCCCTCCACGCGCACGCTGGGCCCCTCCACCACCAGAATCTGCTCCAGATCGAGCCCTGTATCCAGACTCCGCATGTAGCTGAGTTGCGAGTACACGATGGTCGTCCCCGCCAGCAAGGCAATCGACGCCGCGAACTGCACCACGACCAGCACCTTCCGCAGCGCCACCCGAGAGGCGAACGCACCCACCTTCCCCTTCAGCACCGAGGCCGGTTTGAAGGAGGACAGGATGAAGGCCGGGTACAGCCCCGAGAGCAGCGCGCCCAGCCCGAAGAGGCCCAGAAACACCGCCCAGAATCGCCCGTCCACCCACAACGCCCACGTCATCTGCACATCAGCCGCCCGGTTCACCACCGGCAGGAGCAGCATCGAGAGCCCGATCGCCAGCACCAGCGCGACCATGTTCATCAGCGCCGACTCCATCAGGAACTGCCCCATGAGTTGCGTCTGGTGCGCCCCGACTACCTTCCGCACGCCGACCTCTCGGGCACGGTCCATCGCGCGAGCCGTGGCAAGGTTGACGTAGTTGACGAGGGCGATCACGAGCGTGATCAACCCGATGAGGGTGAAGAAGTACACCAGCCTTCTGTCCCCTGTTCGGGTTGCCGGAGCGTAAATCTCCCCGTTCAGGTGAACATCTGTGAGCGGCTGGAGATGGAACCTGACATCGACTTTTCTGGAGGCCAGGAAGGGTAGGTGGTACTGCCTATACCTCTCCGTGATCTGCTGCTCTAGAGCCGCGCTGTTGACATTTCCATCCAGCTCCAGGTAGGTAATGAATTGCTCAGGCCCCCAGGCCGCTCCCGCTTGCTGGAACCGCTCGTTATCGAGCAGATCCTCCAGGGGTAATAGAAAGTCAAACTGCAGATGCGAGGTGGGGGGTACATCCTCAAAGACGCCGGTCACAGTGTACGTCCCGCTTTCCCACCACGTTAGCTCCAGCGTCTTGCCGACGGGCTCCTCGTCGCCGAAATACTTCCGGGCCATCGACTCCGAAATCAACAGGGTCTGCGGCTGCCGCAGAACTCGTGAGCGTTCACCCTTCACGAGCCGGTAGTCGAACATGCTGAGGAACGTAGTGTCTACGAAAAGCACATGATCCTCGGTGAACGTACGGCTGTCGCTCGCTTCCGGGTAGGAGATCACCGCCCCTCCATAATTGGGATGAATCCGCGTATAGCGTACGATGCCCGGTACTTCCTGCGCCATGGTCGGCCCGAGGATGTGGCCGACCGTGGCCCCGATGCCGCCGTGCTCCCCATTCTGCATATACCGGAACGTAACGCGGTAGAGCCGGTCCTTCTTCGTGTTGAACTCGTCAAAGCTCGTCTCGTACACCACGTACTGGAAAAGCAGTAGGCAACACGCCATCCCCAGGGCCAAGCCGGCGATAGTGATGAAGCTGTGGCCCTTATGCCGGAGCAACGTGCGGAAGGCGATCTTGAGGTAGTTTGTGAGCATAGAGAGTCTCCAACGTAATTCGTTCATCCGTTCCTGCCGTCGCCCGATCTTCCCCCAGTACACCTTCTGGTATTCGTCCTCAACAGACCCGTAATCACCCATCTCCTCCATCGCCCGCCGGAACGCTTCCTCCTCCGGCACCCCGTACCGCATCAGCCCCACCACCTGGTCCCGCACGTGCTGCTCCAGCTCGTCCACGTCCTCGCGGCGGAAAGTGCGGTTACACTCAAGGCTCCGCCGCCACGCAGCTATGGCTTTCTCCAGATCAAACATGACGTGCCACCCGGACGCTTGCTGCTCGTGAGGATCACACAGGGGAAAGGGCAGGAGATGGCCCCCAGAGCTTCACAAGGGCCTCGTGGATGTGCAGCCACTGCTGCTTTTCCGCTTCCATCGCCCGGTATCCCTTCTTCGTCAGCCGGTAATACTTCCGCCGGGGTGCGTTTTCCACCTCCTGCCAGAAAGACTCCAGCAGGCCATCGTTCTCCAGGCTGTGCAGTACCGGATACAGGGTGCCCGTCGTCCACCGCACCGCACCGCCCGTCAGCCCGTGCACACGCTGGATGATCTCGTACCCGTAACTCTCCCCTTCAGCCAGAATGGACAGGATGAACGGTTTGATCGACGCCGCGACGAGTGCTTTCGAAATCATGCCGGTATTGATGGATGATGGAGACAGATGCTGTGCCCCCTACGTAGAGCTACAACATAGCCCTGCCAAGCTACGAAACGGCTCATACAGAGTTACACCCGCCCGCAAAAAAATCTGCGGCGCCCCGCATGGAACCGCCCCCGCCCTCCCCCCATTCAACCGCAGACCCACCGGAATGCAAACGAATCCCGTGCTGAAAACCCTTATCAGACTGCCGGAATACCTGCTCATCGGTCTGGTGCGTGGGTACCAGCTGATGATCGGCCCGCACCTGCCCAAGACGTGCCGCTACACCCCGAGTTGCTCCGAATACGCCATCGAAGCCCTCAGGAAGTACGGTGCCGTGAAGGGCAGTATCCTGACCCTCTACCGCCTCTCCCGCTGCCACCCCTTCGGCGGCCACGGCTACGATCCTCCCCGCTGGTTCGGCGAACCGGAAGAAGCGATCGGCGGTCAACAGTCAGCAATCAGCGATCGGCAATCCGTTGTCGGCAGCACGGCGGAAACACCCGCATCCGAAAGCCGGTAGCCGGCCTCAATAGCCCCCACACCCACACAGACACTCTTTTCTCGTAGATTCCCTCCTCCCAGCCTCGTACACACCAAACCCCTTCTCCCCGGCTGCCCAAAGTCGACCGCTGACCGCCGACCGCCCCACATGTCCTACACCGAACACCAGAACCTCTCGCGCGACACGCCTGTCCGCTGCGCCGTCATCACCGTCAGCGATACCCGCACCGCGGACACGGATCGCAGCGGCGCGCTGATGAAAGCCCGCCTCGTGGAAGCCGGGCACGAGGTCGCGCACTACCGCATCGTCCCGGATGAGCCCGCACAGGTTTCCGCCCTGCTCGACGAACTCGCTGGAAACGTGGAAGCCGTCCTCCTCAACGGCGGCACCGGCATCAGCCGCCGCGATACGACCTACGAAGCTGTCGCCGCAAAGCTCGAAAAAACCCTCCCCGGCTTCGGCGAGCTCTTCCGCATGCTGTCGTACCAGGAGATCGGCTCCGGCGCCATGCTCTCCCGCGCCACGGCAGGCGTCTACCGTAACACCCTCGTCTTCTCCACTCCCGGCTCCACGAACGCCGTCCGCCTCGCCATGGACAAGCTCATCATCCCCGAACTCCCCCACCTCGTCTGGGAAGTCGCACGACAGCCCGAATGAGATGCTCCCAGACCATCCGCCCCGACCCGGCCCAGCCCACTCCGAGCATCCTCATCCCTAATTCCCTTTCTGGAGAGGCACCATAACGGATCTAAGGCATTAAATTCCGCGATCCACTCAAACCCTCACCGGACGCTTCATGCCATCTGATTCCATCTTCCGTCTCTACAACACACGTACCCGTCAGGTCGAGCCGGTGGAAACGCTGGAGCCCGGCGTCCTCCGCTTCTACTCCTGCGGCCCCACCGTCTACTCCTACGCCCACATCGGCAACTTCCGGTCGTTCCTCACCGCCGACCTCATCGTCCGCACAGCGCAAGCCATCGGCTGGAAGACACGCTACGTCACCAACATCACGGACGTAGGCCACCTCACGCAGGACGACTACGCCGACGCCGCCGGTGAGGACAAAATGGAGAGAGCCCTCCGCTCGAAGGAGGGCGAACAGTTCGCCAACATCTGGGACCTCGCGCGCTACTACGCGGATGCACTCATACAGGACTGGCATGCCCTGAACCTCCAGGAACCCAACGTCCGCCCCCGCGCCACCGAGCACGTCACCCAGCAGATCGAGGCCATCGAAAAGCTGGTCGCGAACGGCCACGCGTATGCGACCGAAAAGGGCGTCTACTTCTCTGTACCCAGCTTTCCCACGTACGGCAAGCTCTCCGGCAACGATGCCGCCGAACAACTCGACCTGGCCGTCCGGGATATCGTTACGGATGAGGAGAAGCGTGACCCCCGCGACTTTGCCCTCTGGAAGATCGACCCGAAGCACCTCATGCAGTGGTACAGCCCCTTCGGGCGCGGCTACCCGGGCTGGCACATCGAATGCTCTGTCATGGCCATGGAGTACCTCGGCGAACAGATCGACATCCACGGCGGCGGCGAGGATCTGATCTTCCCGCACCACGAGTGCGAAATCGCACAGTCAGAGAGCCTCACCGGCAAACAGTTTGCCCGCTACTGGGTCCACACGCGCTTCCTCCAGGTCGAAGGTGAGAAGATGTCCAAGAGCAAGGGCAACTTCTATACCGCGCGCGACCTCATCGCCCCCGAGCCCATAGGCCGCGGCATCGACCCGCTCGCGCTCCGCTACGCCCTCATCTCGGGCAAGTACCGCGAGCCATTCAACTTCACGTTCAAACACCTGCTCGATAGCGCCAAAATCGTGCGGCGCTATCAGGAGGTCTCGACCCTGGTGGACGAAGCCCTTCGCGCCGACCGCCAGGGTGACGACTACGTCGGGCAGCGCCTCGAAGGGTTCTACGCCGAAACGCTCGACGCCATGCTGGACGACCTCAACACGCCCGTCGCCCTTGCCGCCGCACTCAAGGGCGTCAAGCTCCTCCAGGGCATCGGCGAGTTGAACGGCGCATCCGCCCGCAGCGCAAAAGCGTGGCTCAACAAGACGGATGACCTCCTCGGCTTCATCTACCACGAAACGACGCCCCGTACAGCGCTCGTCTCAGGTGGCCAGGAAGATCCGCTCGCCAAACAGGTCGAGGCCCTTCTCGCGCAGCGCGCCGAAGCCCGCAAAAACCGTGACTTCGCCCGCGCCGATGCCATCCGCGACGAGATAGATGCCCTCGGTGTCGAGGTCATGGACACCCCCGAAGGCACCAAATGGCGGAAGAAACTGACCGTTTGAGCAGCGCCAATCCAAAATCCAAATCTAATATGTCCTTTGAGATAGTTCACCGCCCCCGCCGCCTCCGCCGCTCGGACGCCGTCCGCCGGATGGTGCGCGAAACGCGGCTTTCCGTAGATAACCTCGTTGCGCCTCTCTTCGTCGTCGAAGGCGAAGGCGTCCGCCAGGAAGTATCCTCCATGCCCGGCCAGTACCGCCTCAGCATCGACCTGCTCGTGCAGGAAGCAAAGGAGCTGGCTGCCCTCGGCATCCCGGCAATCGATCTCTTTCCGAAGATCGCGGATAACTTGAAGAACCCGAGAGGCGACGAAGGCCTGACCCCCGATGGCCTGTATCCCCGGGCCATCCGCGCCGTCAAGGAAGCCGTCCCTGATCTGCTCGTCATCACCGACGTGGCCCTCGATCCCTACTCCTCCGAAGGACACGATGGCATCGTCCGCAACGGGCGTATCGTCAACGATGAGACGCTGGAGATCCTGGCCCGCATGGCCGTCGTCCACGCCGATGCCGGTGCCGACATCGTCGCACCGTCGGACATGATGGACGGACGGGTGCGCGCCATCCGCGAAGCCCTCGACGACGCAGGGCACACCGACGTCGGCATCCTTTCCTATACCGCCAAGTACGCATCCGCCTTCTACGGCCCCTTCCGGGATGCACTCGACTCCGCCCCCCGCGCCACCGCCGACGTCCCGCGCGATAAGAAGACGTACCAGATGGACCCGGCCAATGTCCGCGAAGCCCTCAAAGAGCTGATGCTGGACATCGAAGAGGGAGCGGACATCGTCATGGTAAAGCCTGCCGTTCACTATCTGGATGTCATCCGCCGCCTCTACGAGGCCACCGACGTACCCGTTGCCGCCTACCACGTCAGCGGAGAGTATGCCATGCTCATGGCCGCCGCTGCTAACGGCTGGCTGGACGAGCGCACCGCCGCTCTGGAAACCCTCACCGCCATCCGCCGCGCGGGCGCCGAAATCATCTTCACCTACTTCGCCCGCAAAGCCGCCCAGTGGCTGCAGGAAGGCTAGGCGGTTGAATGGTTGAAGCTTCGTTGTTTACCTTCCCACCGTTCTCACTCACACGCTTTCAGTTCTCGTTCTCTCTTTCACCGTTCCCTCGTTCCCAACGATGCCTCTCGCAACGACTCACATCGACTACAGCACCCTCGAAGGCGGTCTCGTCCGCATGATGAACCGATACAAGGAAAGTGGCACCCTCACCGGCGACGCCGAAGTAGACGAGTACCTTGCGCAAGATGCCAACGCTGCCCTCCTGGGCCTCCTCTACGACCAGCGCGTCCGCGCCGAGTCCGCCTTCAAAGGCCCGTTCCGCCTCCGCGAGCGCCTGGGCCACCTGGATATGGCAAAGATCGCCGCCATGGAGCACCAGGACCTGGTCGACGTGATGAAGATATCCCCCGCCGTCCACCGCTTCACCGGCACCATGGCCGACTACACGAAGCGCATCGCGGACATCCTCACAAACGAATACGGCGGCAACGCCGCCAACCTCTGGAACGACGGCGTAGACTTCCCCACCGTCCAGAAACGCGTCCGCAAACTCCCCGGCTTCGGCGCCGAAAAAGCCGAAAAACTCCGTTACGTCCTCCACTACTTCGGACATCGCGACTTCTCCGGCGAGTAAGCCCGGACCAACCGGATACCCGGACCTGGCCTCTCCAACCCTTCCGTCGCGAGCACATCATCCTGCGAAAGCAGTGAAGCCGTCTCGTCAGCACAGATGCAACTTCTCCTGACGAGACGGCTTCGCCCCCAGAGCCTCTCCCGCCACGCCCCTCCCCACTCGTAGGGACACGCAGACGAACATCCCCCACCCACACCAACCCTCCCCACCGCGCCCCCCGCACGCGTAGAGACACGATACATCGGGTCCCCTCCTCCCCGGCTGACCACCAACCGCCTTCTGGTTTTTGCCGACCGCTGACCGCTGATCGCCCCACCTCACATATGTAGGTTATAAGAATAACCTCGACACGACGCCTCTCACCGGTTACCTTCCCCTCCAGACCACGAAGAAACCACCCCGGCAGCCATGGAAACACCCACCTTCTCTCCCCGGCAACAGGCCATCCTCGCCAGCCTCGCCCGAGGCACCTCTCGCACTGCCGCCTGCCACAGCGCCCGCGTAGGACGACGCACCCTCTACAACTGGATCAAGGCCGATCCCACCTTCGCTCAGGCCGTCGAAGAAGCCGAATCCGGAGCCATCGCCCAAGCCGAAGACCTCGCCTATGCGTGCGCCATGAAAGCAGCAGACGATCCCCGCTACCTGCGTGCCCTCTTCTTCTGGCTCAAACACAGAGTCGGATGGACCCAGGCCAGAGCCGACCGTCCACCCCTGCCACCACAGAGCCATGCCGATCATGCCGCACAGACCACCCATGTCGTAGGGGCGCAGCGTGCTGCGCCCTCACCCTCCACCCTCGATCCAGACTCACCCCCGCACATCGTACCCTCCCTCTCACCCGGCGCTCCGCCCATCGACACCAGCGACCTCGCCTCCGTGATGAGCTCGTCCGAGACCACCAGCGCTTTGAGCGAGAGTACGAGGAGTTCATGCGAGGCTACGAGATCTGGAAAGCGCTCCCGCAGGAAGAGCGAGAGACGATC
>JAWLHQ010000025.1:0-37780 GCA_041690215.1 Rhodothermales bacterium | reverse complement strand
AAGCAGCAGACGATCCCCGCTACCTGCGTGCCCTCTTCTTCTGGCTCAAACACAGAGCCGGATGGACCCAGGCCAGAGCCGACCGTCCACCCCTGCCACTACAGAGCCATGCCCCTCATGCCGCACAGACCACCCATGTCGTAGGGGCGCAGCGTGCTGCGCCCTCACCCTCCACCCTCGATCCGGCATCTCCCTTCGGCGACGGCATACCCGCAGAAAACCCCGTGATCGGTGTGCCATTTGTGCCATCAGGCGATGAAGCCGATGAGCAGGAGGCCACCTGTACGGACACACCGCCGGGGTGCCCTCCATACCCACACGGCACCATGCCATTCCCACATGGCACCACGCTATCGTATGAGACGCAGCATGCTGCGTCTCTACGCAACGGCCCTGCAATCACACAACGACGATGTCCCCAGACCATAAAATCCTCCTTCGACACGAGCCGCAGGCGACTGACCGAAGGTAAAGAGGACAGCCTTGCGAACGCGTTCAGCGGAGCAAGGCAGGAGGATGTTCGCACCCAGTCAGGAATACCCGATGCCCCGAGCAAACCAAAACCCTCCCAACCAATGTCATTCCCATGAAAATGGACGCGAGCGGAGCAACCGACGAAGTAAATCCAGGCACCACAACCTGAAGAACTACCTATCCGCTGACGCGAGCACGTCTGCAAAGGCCAGCACAAAACGCCCCTGACCCAGATGCGTGAAACCGGCCATTCTTTTGCCCGAACGCAATGAAAGCCGGTGCTCCTCTGGTATCGCCAACACCCACCGAGGCGGACTGGCGGAACACGTGCCTACGGCTGAACGAGAATGTCCCCGTACGTAAGAATCTCTCCCTGCCCCGTATAGACTACAACCCGACTCAACCCCGTTCGCCCCAGCGCACCCGCGCTGAAGGTAAACGTCTGTGGACCAACTCCCCGCGCGTCAGGCAAACTGGCAATGGGAGGACGCACAAGTTGGTCCGTTGCGGGATTGTACAGGGCAAGGAAGAGACCACGGAACTCGATATCAAAACCAAAATTGATCTCCAGGATGATCTCGCCCGAGTGAACCGGATTCGGATAGGCGGGCTTGATGTGCACGGCAGGAGGCGGGAAACGCGGTCCCAGGCGCCAGTCGTCAGGATCTGTTGAGAGAACCGCCCCGGTCCCGTCCGTTTCTGTGATCCCTTGAGGCGGAGCGAGAGCCTCCCGCTCGAAGGCTTCCTGTTCGTCACGCGTAGAATCGCATGCCACGAGCCCGACGAGCAGCAGTAAGAATAATCCGGATGTCAGTTTACGCAGAAGCACAGTGAATGCTCGAGAACGGCGGTAGAGCCAGGCGATAACACAGACGGTCATGATGCGCAGGAACGAACGCTTTGTTCCGGCATACAGGTTTCCCGAATGACCGAGCCCATGTCCATTGCCGCCCGATGCCTCCCGGAGCCATAACTCCCCCCACGCTGTTCACCGCACAGGATGTATCCGTCCGGCTCCCCTCCAGGACGCTCCTTGAGTCGCTGAACTTCAACCTTCCCACAGGTGCCCTCATCGGCATACTGGGACCCAACGGCAGCGGCAAGACGACCCTCCTGCGTTGTATGGCCGGAACGCAGCCCTACGAAGGCAGGCTTCTCCTCGCCGGCAAAGACGTGCGAGCGTGGGTGCCTCGCGATCTCGCCAGGCAACTGGCGTTCGTCAGGCAGATGCCCACCTTCTCCTTCGAGTTTTCCGTGGCGGAGCTTGTGCTTCTGGGTCGCGCGCCGCACAAACGTTGGCTGGATACGTACACACGCGCCGATCATGACCGTGTAGCAGCCATCCTGGCCGATGTAGGCTTGCACGGCTTCGAGAACCGCTCGGTGATGACCCTCAGCGGTGGGGAGTTGCAACGCGCCCTTCTGGCCCAGGCGCTCACGCAGGAAGCCCGCCTCCTGCTGCTGGACGAGCCGACCGCTCACCTGGACATTCACTACCAGTTTGATCTCATGGAGCGGCTCCGTGCGCTCATCTATAGAGGGTACTCGGCCATCGTCGTCTTCCACGATCTGGAGCTTGCCGGCCGTTATGCCGACCATCTTCTCGTCCTGCGAAACGGAATGCTCGTCGCTGATGGCTCCCCCGCTCAGGTGTTGACACCGGACCTCATCGCGTCCATCTTCCACATGGAAGCATCCGTGCACACGACCGCGGACGGGTGGACCAGCATCACCTATCACAGGCCTCTACCACCCGGAAATCTCCCAGCCTCGCTAGACCATCGGACGATGGTTGAATCGGTGAGCTAACCACCTACCCCCAGTTTTCCTCTCGGCTGCAAACATGAAGATCTACACCCGCACTGGCGACAATGGCACGACCGGCATCTTCGGTGGGGACCGCGTGGGGAAAGACCACCCCCGCATACAGGCCTACGGGACGGTAGACGAGACAAACTCTGCCGTCGGGCTGGCCCTGGCTCATCTCTATGACGGGCCAGGCTATAAAGAGCTGTCTCCCGTACTGCTCCGCATCCAGAACGACCTGTTTGTCGTGGGAGCTGATCTCGCCACGCCCCTGGGAGCAAAACCCGTCGTACCTCGCATCGGTGCAGAGCACGTCCGCTGGGTGGAAGAACAGATCGACCGGTTCGATGAACAACTTCCTGCGCTGAAACACTTCATCTTGCCGGGTGGCACGCCCTCTGCAGCTTCACTCCACCTGGCCCGAACCATCTGCCGCCGCGCCGAACGTCTCGCCGTCGAAACGGCAGGCCGCGAAGAGCTCAATCACGACGTGATCATATACCTGAATCGTCTATCCGACCTGCTCTTCGTCCTCGCTCGCTGGGCCAATGACCAGGCAGGTCTCCGAGAAGCTCAGTGGACCCCCGAACCTTCTTGATCCGCAATTCCCTGCTTTCACCGAGACTCACAAAGACAGCACGTACAAGTGCCTGGGCGTCAGGAGGTACCGGCGTTCACCTTCAACTACTACGTCAACGAGTGTCTCGTTGACGTCCACGCCGTATATCCGCAGAAGCCTGCCAGTCAGGTCGTACTCTACTAGCTGGTCCGGCAAGACGACCCACAGGCGTTCGCCCTCTGCCGATACAGACCGCACATCGTTCAACAATCCCTCCCCGAGGGCCCGCATGTAGTTTCCGAAACGATCGTAGACCAGCACGGCCTTCCGCCCTCGGTCAGCCACGTACACCGTACCCTGGTCGTCTACCGTAACGTCTACGGGGTCGGCCATGGTACCGCTTCCTGCACCGGAACTCCCCGTCACACGGACCGGACGGGCCGACGCATCCCAGGTCAGCATCACACTCTGAGCGTCGTCTAATACGTAGATCTCTCCCGCCTGCCCCGTAGCCACGGCTACAGGATACCCATCGGCATCGTGGGACGTACGTCGTTCACTTCCGGCCGGAGCACGCAGAGCCCCGCCTTGGTCCTCCTGAAAACCACGCCCCACCGGCAACGATCCGAGATGAAGCAGTTCGTCCGAGAATCGCTGGATCCTGGCGTTCCCGGCATCGGCAACCAGAATCACCAGACCGTTCGTTGGGTCCACGTCGGTTGGCTCGTCGAACTGCCCCTCACGGGAACCCGGCCCGCCCAGAGTCCGCACGATGGCTCCGTCGGGCGCCAGTACCTGTACGGCATCGATACCTGCATCCACCACGTAAAGCAGACCCGCCGGATCGATGGCCAGCGCACGCGCATCGATGAATGTAGCCAGCGGCGATCCGGTTACCGTCAGTACCGTATCTACCGCCAGACCGCCGCCCGTTCCCTGGGCTCCAGCACACTGGAGCGACGACAGGTAGAAACTTAACCCGAGTAACCAGAGAAATCGGCGCATATGCCCGAGTTGGCCGCCGGTGGTATCAGGAGCTTGCGAGCCGTTCGAGCCCCCGCCAGCCTATGTCGCGGCGAAAGTGCATGCCATCGAAATGTATACGGTCGAGCGCCTTATAGGCCCGGTCGAGCGCATCGGACAATTCATCCCCGATGCCGGTCACACCCAGAACACGCCCACCCGCGGTCACTACCCCCGTCTCTCCACCCGGTTTCGTACCGGCCTGGAAGATCACCACGTCCTCCAGTTCACTTGCCTGGTCCAACCCGTAAATCGGCCGACCGGACGGGTACGAACCGGGATAGCCTTCCGACGCTGCCACGACACATGCGGCCGCACCGGCACGGGTACGTATCGCCACCTCCTGAAGCCGCCCTTCTACTAGGCGCTGAAAGAGGCTCACCAGATCCGTATCGAGAAGAGGGAGCAGAACCTGCGCTTCCGGATCCCCGAAACGGCAATTGTACTCGACCACCTTCGGGCCGTCCTCAGTGATCATGAGCCCGCAGTACAGCACGCCTTTATACGGGTATCCCTCGCCAGCCATACCCGCAATCGTCGGCTCGATGATCTCACGGCAGATCCGCTGCAACAACGCCGGCGTCGCAATGGGCGCAGGAGCGTAAGCGCCCATCCCACCCGTGTTCGGCCCCGTATCGCCCTCCCCTACGCGTTTGTGATCCTGCGCGGGAGGAAGCAGGATGTAGTGCGCTCCATCCGTAAGCGCAAACACGCTCACCTCCTCTCCCCGCATAAACTCCTCGATCACCACTTCCCGCCCGGCGCTTCCAAAAGCATCCTCCACGAGCATGCTGCGCAATACCTCCTCGGCATCGGCTAGCGTCTCACAGACGACCGCGCCTTTCCCTGCCGCGAGTCCGCTTGCCTTCAGCACCACCGGCGCTCCCACCATCTTCAGGTAGTCCCGCGCCGCCTCATAGTCCTCCGAACGGAACGCACGGTACGCCGCCGTCGGAATGCCATGGCGACCCATGAATGCCTTGGCGAACGCCTTGCTGCCTTCGAGCCGCGCCGCTGCTGCCGAGGGTCCCATGACCGCAAGTCCGGCAGCCTCGAAAGCATCCACCAGGCCATCCACCAGCGGCTGCTCCGGCCCAACCACCGTAAGATCGATCTGTTCTGACTTCGCAAAACGAAGGAGTTCGTCGATCTGCGATGAACCGATGTCCACGTTTCGTCCGAGCTGTGCCGTTCCGGGGTTGCCGGGTGCAATGAACAACTCGGGGGCCTTTGGACTCCGCGCGAGCGCCCACGCCAGCGCGTGCTCACGCCCCCCGTTTCCAACGATCAGAATTCGCATGCAGTCTCGAAAATCGCCAACCCGGCGCAATCCTGGTGGGCACCGGTTCACTTTAGACAAAAAGCTAGTCGGCCCCAAAATACAATCACTGTCCTTCCCGCGCGCTCGTCACGGGCTTTTCATGTCTGGTCCAGTCCTCAATCCCATATAATCAGCAGAATTTTACACACTTGGCGTGGACTTTGATGATGCTAAGGCGGTAGGTTTGCGCCGGTCGTAACCGGTGACGGCACGTACCGGGGTAGACCCTGCCTCCATGCGTGTCTCTCTAGCATCCAGTTTTTTCTTCTTACGGTGCGCACGTTGGGGCTTCGCCCGTCTGACAAAACCTCGCTGTTCAAGGTGCTGCTGGCGATCATCGTTCTGGTCGCCATCATACGCATCGTGGATATAGACCGTATCCTCGAAGCAGCATCTTCGGCAAACGGCTGGTTCATCCTTGTAGGTGTCCTGCTCCTGCCGGTCAATCTGATACTGGAGAACCTCCTATGGTACCGCCTCGTCATCGCCAGCACAAACACGAAAATCCGCTTTGGTCGGGCCTTCGGTTCATTGTTGCTGGGCCACTCGCTGAGCATCTTCACACCGGCACGGGCCGGTGAGCTGGTCGGAAGGCCACTCTATCTGGGACTGGCCAATAAGTGGCAGACCGGAATCATGGTCGCCACGCACCGCATCATCGATCTCACGTGTGTCGTGGTGATGGGTACGATCTGTCTCATCTTGTTTCGGATGTGGGTGGACGTCCCCTATGGCCATGTGTGGCTCGTCTTCACAGTCGTCGGGGGGGCGCTCAGCATCCTCATGATGGCCATCCTCCTGCTACCGGGCCACACACACCGCTGGCTCAGCAAGTTCTTGAAGACGGAACGGCTTCGGGATCACATCGCTTTCCTGCTTCAGCTCAATACACGGACGACCACGGTTTTGCTCTCACTGGCGTGGCTGCGTTATTTCGTATACACCGCCCAGTTCCTGATCCTCATCTACGCATTCGCTCCGCAAGCTCCGGCCACCCTGGGCTATATGGCCGTGGCGCTCGTCATGTTCGCAAAGTTTATCACTCCACCGGTCACGTTTACCGACCTTGGAGTACGCGAGGGCGCATCGGTGTTCTTTTTTGGTCTTATCGCAGTAGACGCCGCGTCTGCGTTCAACGCGTCCATACTCGTCTACGTCACGAATCTCCTGATACCCTCGTGCCTCGGCCTGCCGTTCGTCTTTGGCTTGCGGGCGACCAAGAAAAACGGCTCGAATTCCCTTCACCCTGCTGCCGACCAGATCGTGGGCGGCGAAAACCGGAACGAACAACCCTCGCCGGCCCTGGCGGGATCGTATAAAACCGATCCCGTATACCCCACGGATTCTGGTTTCATACGTCTATCACGAGGCGAGAAGTAATGATCGCAGCAGGAATCGTCATCCTTATTCTGCTCGGCATTCACTACGCCGTAGTCATCACGCTGTTTGCGTTTGGACTCCGGCGTACGCTCCGGGATGCCCCGGCCTCATCTCCGGAACTAGCGCTTCCAGAAGCGTTACCGTTCGTCTCCGTCATCATCCCGGCGCGTAATGAAGAACGCTGTATAGCAGCCTGCGTAGAGAGCGTTCTGAACTGCGATTACCCGACCGACCGCTTTGAAGTCATCGTGATCGATGATGCCTCTACGGATAAGACCTCCGAAATCGTAACGAAACTTCGGAGGGCTTATGCGGAGGCAGGCATTGCCGCCTCCGGCGAACCCCTCGATCCGGAGGCGCCGGTTGATCAGCGCCTCCACCTCATCACGTTGCGCCCCCGGAAGAACGGAACGGCATTCGGGAAACGCTCTGCCCTCGAGATCGGCATCCGCACGGCGCGCGGCCCGCTGATTCTGGCTACAGACGCCGACTGCATCGTCCCACGTGGATGGATTCGCACGATGGCGCAAGCCTTCGAGGAAGATACCGGTTTCGTATCCGGTCCCGTGCTGTACCGAACAGAGGGCGGCGCATGGAATCGCATGCAAGCACTGGAATTCCTCTCCCTCGTTGCCGTAGGAGCGGGTGCCATCGGACTGAACAACCCGATCCTCTGCAATGGTGCCAACATCGCGTACCGTAAAGATGTCTATAAAAGCCTCGGCGGATTCGGGGATAAAGTTCAGAACGCCCCCGGCGAGGAGGAACTCCTGATGCACACGGTGGCTCGGAGCGCCCTGTGGCAAGTCCGGTTCTGCCACTCGCCGGAGGCTGCCGTGATTACCGATCCAGTCCCCACGGTACGGGACTTCGTACACCAGCGTGCGCGGTGGGCCTCACTCGTCCCCCGCTTCCCGGACCCGCTGCTGCTCCTGTCTCTCTTCGGCATCTTCTATTTCTACGTGCTCCTCATCGCCGGAACCATTGCCCTGCCGTTTGCTCCGTACCTGTGGCCTGTAATGATTGCAGCATGGGGACTCAAAGTGCTGCCCGAATTTGCCGTCGTATACCGGGCCTGCCGCCATTTCGGGCAATCGAAGCTGCTCCGCTACTTTATCCCGGCGCAGCTCCTGCATCCGCTGTACGTCGTGTACTGTGCGACAGCTGGTGTGCTGGGCCGCTATACCTGGAAAGGACTCTCGGCCCGGTCATGATCCCCACGCTGGCAACCCACGTCCCGCGCGCGGCTGCACGTTTCTTCCCGGACCTGCTCTGGCGTGTCCGCACCGATGCGCGCACGGTATACCTCACGTTCGATGATGGCCCCACGACGGCACTCACGCTTCCCCTGTTGGAACTCCTCGATCGTTTCAACGCTCGCGCTAGCTTTTTTCTCTTGGGCAAGCATGCCGCTCTCCTGCCCGATGCCGTCCGCGAGATCGCTGCGGCCGGTCACACGATCGGAAATCACACGTACACGCACCCCGACGCCTGGCTGACACCCGCCTCGCACGTCGTGGCCGAACTGGATCGAACGACGTATACGCTCGAAGACCTCCTCGGCCGCCCCATTCGGCTCATGCGCCCTCCCTATGGCCGCTTCACGCAATCCATGCGTCTCTGGTGCCAGTCCCGCCGCCAGCGCATGACCATGTGGGACATCATGCCCGGCGATTTCCTGCCCGGCATCCGGCAGGCAAAACTGGAACGGATCATGCTTTCGTGTGTCCGCCCGGGCTCGATCATCGTCCTGCACGACAACCCGAAAGCGCGAGTCGCCATGCCGCCTGCCCTTGAGACCGTCCTGCGCACCCTGTCTGCAGACGGATGGCGTTTTCTGCCGCTCCACCCCCAGGCCCCCGGCGCCCATCCTGGCGACTCATGACGTTCACAGTGCTCCTTATTGCCTGTGCGTCGACCTACATCCTTGCCGCACTGGGCGCTCTTCTGATCCTGCTCCGTAAATCAGGAATGTCTAACCCTGCTCCGGAAGCAACGGGCGAAAGCGAAACGGAGCCGTTCCTCAGCGTCCTCGTCGCTGCACGTAACGAGGAAGACACGCTCCCCCGCTGCCTCGATGCGCTCCGGAACCAGGACTACCCACCGAACCGCATCGAATTCATCGTCGCAAACGACCACTCTATCGATGCCACGGCCCGTATCGTCTTGTCAGTCTCCCGGGAAGATCCGCGTTTCCATCTCATCCAGGTGCCCGACCCCGTCGGTTCGCTACGCGGGAAGGCTCATGCTCTGCACCAGGCGATTCTCCAGGCTCGCAGCAACATTCTCCTTACTACGGACGCCGACTGCGCGCCTCCACCCGGCTGGGCACGTGCGATGGCCGGGCGATTTTCAGACCCTGCACTCGGCATGGTCTGCGGCATCACGACCGTCGAACACGAAACGATACTGGATCGGATCCAGGCGCTGGACTGGCTTCTCCTACTTGCCGTTGCCTCCGCAGCCTCCTCGGCGGGATTTCCGCTTACGGCTATGGGCAACAACATGGCCTTCCGGCGTGAGGCGTACCTGGCAGTAGGCGGCTACCCGGCCCTCCCATTCAGCGTCACCGAGGATTACGCCCTGTTCCAGGCCATCCACCGGACGTCCAGGTGGCGCGTCGAACTCGTCCTGGACCGTGCGCTGCGCAATGATACGCTTCCTCTCGCCTCGTTTCGCGAGGTATTCAGTCAGCGTAAGCGATGGGCGCGCGGTGGCCTTCGCGCAAGTCCCTGGGCCTATGGCTTGTACCTCACGGTCTTCTTGGCACACCTTTTCCTGCTCCTCGGTCTCTTCCTTCAACCGGTATGGGCCGTCCCGCTTCTACTGGCCAAGTGCGGAGCCGACCTTGCACTCATCGCCGTAGCAAAGCATCGGCTCGGCGTGCGTGGATTGCGCTTCACCTTCCCACTGTTCGAAGCCTACCTGTTTTCGTACGTGATCGCCATGCCGTTCGCCATACTCATCGCTCCGGGCACCCGCTGGAAGGAGCGAACCTTCTGAGTCAGAGCCCCATGCTCAGTCTATTGAAGGTTCGGCCTGATAATCCGCTCCCACGATGACAGGCAACACCCCGGGAACGGCCTGGAAGGAGATCGGCTCTTTGGTAAACAACTCCCCGTCCAGGTTGAACCACATGCCGGGCTCCGATACGATCTCGACGCTACGCACCTGACGGTGCAGCACGTGGGCCTCCTCGAGGTAATTACCCGAAAGCAGGTGCGCGCCCACTTTCGCCAGTTTGAGCACCGGCGCATATTCGATGAGCACGAGATCCAGCAATCCGTCCTGCGGATTGGCGAGCGGCGCCACGCGCTTCCCTCCGGCTACGGTCCTGCCATTCGCCACGATAGCATTGATGATGATTACCTCCTCGTGCGGGCCTCCATCATAGGATATCGTCGTGTGATAACCCGTTAGGTCCGGCAGGACGGAAACCGCACCCATGAGATAAGCGAACGGCCCCCACTGGCTTTTCATTCCGGAACTTAGCACCTCGTCTACCTGCCCGCTGAAACCACCTGCCGCGGCGTTCACGATGAACCGGTGCGCTCCCTCGGCATCCGCCCGGATCAGGTCGATGGATACGGTCCTGCCGGTAAAAAGCAACGCAAGCGCATCGCGTGGATCTGTCGGGATGGCCAGCGTCCGTGCCAGATCATTCCCCGTCCCGAGTGGGATGATTCCCAATCGAGAGTCCCTACGCCCGCTGTCCATGATTCCGTTGACCACCTCGTGGATCGTGCCATCGCCTCCCGCCGCGACTACGATCTCGAAGCCTTCCTCTACCGCCCCGGCTGCAAGGTCGCGCGCATGCCCGCCTTTGGTTGACATCCTTAGCACGATGGATGCCTGCCCATCGATCAATGCCCTGAGATCGGTCAATGCTCCGGCTGCCCCCGCGTGCGGGTTCATGATGACACAGATATCCTCCATCCAGACGCCGCCTCCCGGGGTAAAAGGTGAGTGATGTGCTCGGGTGTCCGAGTATTCATGTGTTCAGGTAGTCAACTGCCCTAAGGCTCATATACGCCAAGATCCAGAGCGACCCCGGTCCATCCTCGCCACCCCGCCAGTCCATGCACGACCTTGCGTCCCGATCTATCAACAACGGACAGCACGCCACGCACCGTGAACAACCAGCGTGGCACTGAACACCTCAATAGAACGGGTTCTTCTCTGGGCGCTCCTTCCCGAGGTAGATGGCGCTATAACGCAGGTAGTTCGTAGCATACTGCCCGATACTCGCTACCTCCTCATCCGTCAGGCTCCGCACCACGCGGGCTGGTACGCCCAGCACCATGGACCGGGGCGGGATCTTCATCCCGGTCGTCACCAGGGCACCGGCTCCGACAATGCTGTCTCGCCCGACCACGGCGTGATCCATGACGACGGCTCCCATCCCGATCAGCACATGATCTTCGATGGTGCAACCATGAATGATCGCCCGGTGCCCGATCGTAACGCGAGCACCGATGTCCGTCGGGGCCGTCCCGTGTGTCACGTGGATGACCGAGTTGTCCTGAACGTTGGAGGCTTCTCCGATCCGGATCCAGTTCACGTCGCCTCGAATCGTCGTGTGGAACCAGACACTCGCTCCTGGTCCCAGTGTCACGTCTCCGATGACCACCGCTGTCGGAGCGATGAAGTTGCTCTCGTCAAAGCGCGGATGCGCGTTTAGAAAGGGCCGAATCAGTGGTGTATCGCTCATGAAAGATTGCCGGTGTGATCGGTAGAAACAGACTGACATACGAATCAGGAAGCGCCCTCTCCGGCTCTACCTGAAATAGCGTCTCATACAAGATACCGCTGAACGCCCCAACCAGCCTCGGCAGCCGGCTGCGACCGGCAATAGCAGAGCACCACTGCCTCACAGGCTCCACGCCTGCAACGCACCCTGCAGAGAGCATACGTATGCCCCCCCGGCTGTGGCCTGTTCGAGCGTGAACAGAAAATGCTTGCCCCAACCTGGATGGTCGCGCTCATCCCAGAGCAGGTTGTGCCAGATGACTACACAAACCCCGCCGAACCGCCGAACCGTCTCTAACAGCCCCTCGGTAACAAGGCACGCCCCCACCGCGTCGAGCATTCTCCGGTTGAAGAGCGCGGCGTCCATGGCGGCTACCGGCATCTCCCACAACGAAAGGGGCTCGTCGGCGACAGGGTCGTAAAGCCGAAACGGAATGCAGGTGCCGTTTCGAAAGCCCTCGTGTTCGGAAAAGCCCAGCGTCGAATCGATTCGGAATCCTGCCGCCTGGTGGAGCTTCGGTGTGATATGCCCATCGTAACGCAGGTAATGTTGCCGTACCGAAACGAGCGGGGTGCGCGACAGTGCCTCCACCCGCTTTCGCTCGGTTAGCAGGTGTCCCGCGTGCGTGTAGGCGTGATAGCCGGGGTGCAGGCCGATTTCGAATCTCGCCCCGATGAATTCTTCCACCCGGTCCGTCAGCACCGAATCGGAGAGACGATACGCGACATCGTACGGGCTGTATGCTCCTCCCTTCAGGAAGAACGTAGCCGTACCCCCGCGCCCGACGATCTCATCGACGATGCGCTTCATCGCGGCAACGTACGGATCACCGCCCTTCATCCGGGCCTGAACGGCCTCCCTGAATGCATGCAGCCGCTCTCCGAATGATGAGTTATCTCCTTCACCTGGAAAAATACTGCGTGCCAGTTCCCCCATCAGGCGCCTCCCACGCCACTTGCGTACCATATCAATGTCCACGGTCGGGCAGAATGCCCACCTCTTGCCACCCCACCTGCGCGGCTGCACCGGTATTCCTCCTGCTTCGAGGTGCTCCCGCAGGATTTCCCGATACGCATCCACGACGGGCCGCACAGCCGTATTCAACCGGTGCTGCAGGGATGCCTTGAAAGGGAATCGCCCGTGCTGGTCGCGCTCGCGCACCGTATACTCCTGCCACCCGGAAAGCCAGAAAAATGCCGAGGCCACCAGGTCTGGCTGCCCGTCCGAAGCACTCCTGAACAGAACAGGCCAGGTCTCTCCATCCCATTCCGTCCACGTCGCGCGCGCTGCATCATACACCTCCCGCCCTGCATAATAGCAGGGGGCATCCTCGCTGAAAGCCAGTCGTACCACGGTCGGCGCAAGGCCCGCCGCCCGGCTCCCGTAGTATAGGCCGCCCTCCAGTGCATCCCGTTCGACCCACCTCGCCTGCACGCCGAGCGGATGCAGGAGCATGTCGAGTGCGTAGCGCGCCTTGCGCACGAACGCGTCGGGGACGTCAACGCAGCAAGGAATCTCGAGCGGAGAACGGCTCATTCAGGTTGACTTCGCGAGGATAAACCAGCAAACCAGAGTCCAACCAACGCCCGTGCGGAACAAGTGTTTTCAACAGGACGTGTTTCCCCTTTTCATAGTGGGATGTATACATTCGAGCGGTCGCTCCCTTTACCCACAGCCTGACCTTTCACCTGCAACCTATATGATGGATACACGAACACTACCCTATCGGGAACCGCAACATATTGAGGAACTCACAATCCGAGAAGGGCTTGAAGGCCTCTCTCCGGCGCGCATCGCAACCCTCTATCGCCGTGCCCCTCTCCTGCGCCCGGTCGACAACCCGAAAAAGCTATGGGAGATGTTCGAGCGGTCGTCGCTCGTCCTTACAGCCTGGAACGATGGCAACCTGGTAGGTATCGCCCGCGTCCTCACGGATGGAGGGCTCTATAGCTACCTCTGCGACCTCGCCGTGGAACCGGACGTGCAACGGCTCGGCGTAGGCAAGAAACTCATCGATGAGGTTCTCAAGCGCTGCAAGGGAACGGATCTCATGCTCCGAGATTCGGATATCTCCGCGGGCTTCTACGCTCACCTCGGATTTCAGCGCGTCGAGAACGCCTGGGTCGGCAGAGCACGGTAGGCACCCGAACCGCCTCTATACGCCGATACGGAGGTGCTCCACCACGTTCCTGACACCGGGCACCTGACGGACGAACGTGACCAGCAGGTCTCGATCCAGTTCGTGCCGTACGGAGCCGTAGATGGTAACCACGCCCTCGTAGGTGTAGAAATGAATGCCGCTCAACTGGGCGTGCGTGAGGTCTCGGTTGACAGCAGCGCGAAGCCGGCCTGCCAGCATGCGATCCCGTAAGGTCGCTCTTTTGCTGTCCGAGCGCATCCGGTACAGACGTACCGCAAGGCGCTGTAAAGGCCCCGAATGTGTCATGTCGTTCTGACGGCATTCGCCGCCATTGTCGCATGGTGGCTCGGTATATCCCGTTCGCGTTCTCCCTCTCACCTGATCCGGCATCTTCCAATACCAACCGGAGCGTTTGGTTTCATCGCCCAATCCCTCCATTCGGCATCGTTACGTTTCCGTTTCGATTCTTGTAAACAGTCATTATCACACAATGTGTCTGTCCCGTATACACAGGTACAGGCCATTGATCCGGGCAGCACGGCTTCGTTTCCACGCAATGGCCCTGCAATCGCACACGACGACGTCCCCAGGCTATAAAATCCTCCTTCGAAGGAGGACAGCCTTGCGAACGCGTCCAGCGGAGCAAGGCAGGAGGATGTCAGCCACGCAAAGCAATACCCGATGCCCCGAGCAAACCAAAACCCTCCACCAACGTTATGCCCGGCCCCGAACGGGCATCCAGGCAGCCCCCCTCCTGACACGAATGCGCATCAGAACGGCCGCCGGACATCCGCCCGTGGAGATCGGATACGTAGCAGATCCCGCAACTTGCCGCTCTTCACGTGGAGATCGAACCCGTACGACTGAAATTCCCCGAACGGGTACCAGTTGAAGCTCATCTGCCAGCACTCGAAATCGCGGTACACGTTGATGCTGGTCGTAACCAGGTCGTGCTTCATGAAATCGTACCCCGTCCGGCCCTCTACCTTCCAGTTCGGCGTCAGGTTGAAGTCGAACGCCGCATTGAGGGTCGCCATCGAGCGTCCTCTGGATACGGTCCCCAACCGGTTCGTCTTGCTATACGTGAAGTCGAGCCTGATGGACCACGGGATGGCAAAGTCCGCGTAACTCACCGGCTCCGTCCCGAATCGCAGGTTCAACGGATCATTCGGATCGTAGGGCTCATTCCCGTACGGATCCGGCCCGAGCATCCCTCCCTGTCCCACTCTTGAGGAGGATACCGGTCGTCCGCCCTGCGCCCCCCTGCTTCGGAACGACGTCTGTGCCGAAATGTCCATCCGCTCCAGGCGAGCAAACTTGAAGTTGAGCGGCGAAAAGACGTAATCATCTATGAGACGGCCGTTGGGCGTCACCTCATACGGCGAGAACGAAGACCGGAAGGACAAATTCAGCCTGTTGTTGAACAGGTTCGTGCGTGCGCTCAGTGAGATGGACGAAAACTTCAGCGAATCCGCCGCAAAATTGTAGGATCCGCGCACATCCACATCCAGCAGCTTCAACACCTCGGATTTCTCCTCTCCCGTCGAATCGCGACGGACGACCTTCGTCTCGAAGACGTTGTCCAGCGAGAAGTTCAGGCTCTGCTGCCGCCCGCTGCCATACGGGCTGATGTCCTGGCCGTTGACGATGTTGTACTTCCGGATGACAGGCTTTCCATCTACCTTGAGTGTATCCTCGTACGTTCGTGTATACCCCCAGAAGTCACTCGTGAAATCCGGCGCGAACGACATACCGATGCTGGGGCGCACCGTATGTCGGAAGCCACTCAACGGGCCTACGCGGACCGGGAACAGGCCGTACACGGTAGTAGAAGCCGAGATACTGCTGGAAAACCTGCGCTCGGAAAAGAACCCCTGGACGGGTCTCGTTTCCAACCGGTTAACGATACGCGGAACCTCGCCTGTAGTATCGACCCTCTGGACGAATCCCTTGCGAAAGGTGCTGATATGCCAGTCCTCGTTGTAACTGACGCTCGTCGAGAAGTTCAACCGGAGCGTCTTGTTGATGATGGGAATCCGGTTGACCTGGAACGAGGCGGACACAGGGATGCTGTGGCGCGCACTGAAATCGAACAACTCATCCCGGCCGGTCGCCAGCCTGTACTTACTGGGATTGCGAATCGCTTCAAACCAGCCCAGATCCTTCAAATCCGATAAACCTAACGCATCCAAGGTCGCATCAGGGAGGCGCGTAAAGTTATACCGGTTCTGCAGCGACCCGCTGTAACTGTAAGTGATCTTTTCGTACCAGCGCTCCCGCCCCACCTGAATATCGCGAGCAAAGGGCTTACGCGATCCCTGGCTGAACGTCAGGTTGGGCAATGTGATGCTGGTCTGTCCGGTGGCGAGCACCTGCTGCTGGCTGAGGTTGAGGCTCAAAGCACGACTGCTCCGGTCCCACCGTTTGGAATAGCTGATGCTGGAACTGATGGACTGGCTCACCCGGTCGTCATAGTCCCGCGAAATCGTCCGCAGATAGCTGGATGACGACAGGTTCACGTTGCTTGAAAAACGTGCCGTCGGGCTGATTGTCTGGTTGTGGGTCCAACGCAGCGAACTCGTGTTGACGACCGTAAAGTCCGGATCACCGTGCTCCCCATTTCGGTTGCGGATATAGTCCAGCCCCAGCGACCCGCTATACCGGTACCGTTTGTTGTACCGGAAGGACGGCGAGACACGCCAGCTGCCCCTCGTCCAGATCCCGAACTGAATCTGGGCGTCCAGGTAGTCGTTGATGGCGAAATACCAGCCCCAGTTATCCAGATAAAAACCGCGGCTATCCTCCCCATATCGAGGCGGTAGCAGCCCACTCGTACGCCGCGTCGTCGCCGGGAGAAACCCGAACGGCAGCCACAGCGGGGTCGGGATGTTGAAGATGTAGAGCTGGATAGGGCCCGTATACACCCATTTCTCGTCCACGATCTTCATGCGGTCCGACTGCAAGCTGTACGAGGGGTCCTCGACGCATTCGCACGTCGTGTACAGCCCTCCCTGTATGAAGAGCGTGCTATCCTCCGTCACCTTCACCACCTGACCGCGGATGAAACCGTCCTCCATCACGGTCTGCGCGCCCACCACGCGCCCGCGCTCCGTCCGCAGGTTGAAGGCCAGCCGATCACCCGAAAAAGCCGCGTCCGACCCCTGTTGAAAGGATGGGCGGCCTATCATTCCGGTATCTGCAGGGAGCCCGGAAGCCCGCAACTCGTCGATATCGAACAGAATATCGACCTGGTGCGCTTCCAGTGTCGCATCGCCGTACTGCACCCGTGCCGTGCCGAAGAGCGAACCTTTGTCGCCCCCGTCCTCTCCGAACACGATCACGGTAGAGTCTCTCGATGAGAACTGTACCGTCTCTCTCAGACCGCTATTCGATGCGGCACGCGGCGCAACCGGCGAGCCACTGGTATCGGTACCCGTAGCGGAAAGTGCTCCTGGCCCCAACGAGGGCGCCGCCCGAAGCGAGTCGACACGGGAAGGCGCTACCTCGACGGTATCAACGGCCGTGGAGTCCACGACCTGCCCCGCCGCCGTACCTGCCAGGACGATGGCCAGTGCCAGCAAGATTACTGGCGTACGCACATACGCACCGGGGCGTGTACGATGAACACGATGGAGCACACACGAGTGTGTACGTACGTAGACACCCCTCGCACATGAGAGGAACAACTCAGCCGGTTGCGAGCGACGTACGCGAGGGAGAATGCTCATCCAGAAATTCGAAAACCAGTCGGGCCGCACCTAACATACCCACTTCATTTCCAAGCGTTTCCCTCAGAATTGCCAGTCCATCCCGCAGGCTCGGCATCACAGAGCGGACGATAGCCTTGCGGGCCGGGTCGAGGATGTAATCACCCGCCGCGGAAACGCCACCCCCAACAATGATTTTCCGAATATCCAGCAAATTTACTGCCGAAGCGAGTACGCATCCCAATTTGTGCCCCGCCCACTCGAGCACCTCGCGCGCATAGATATCCCCCTGATCCGCCGCCTCGAACAACATAAGGGGAGTGAGGTCGACCAGATCCTCCCCCGCCATATTGTGAACCAGGCTATCCGTATAGGACAACAATCGATGCCGCGCATAATGCGAGAGAAACCGCTGCCCGATGTAGGCCTCGATAGCCCCCGCGATGCCGTACCGGTCTGGCGGCCCCTCATAATCGATGCTCATATGCCCGATTTCGCCGGCCGCCCCGGTCGTGCCGCGGAAAATCTTGTTGTCGTAGATGATGGCGCCGCCGACACCCGTACCGAGCGTCACCATGATGAAGGCATCGTAAGGACGGCCCGCCCCGTAATGCGCCGAACCGAGCCCGGCCAGGTTGGCGTCGTTCTCCACGAAGATCGGCATATCGGTCATCAGCCGGTTGCGAAGCTCCTGCTGGAGATTGACCTCCTCCCAGCCTGGCAGGTTGGGTGGATAGAGCACAGTCGTTCGCTCCCAGTTAATGGCACCCGGCGCCCCGATCCCGACCCCCTGTATATCGCCCCCCGGCGCAAACTCGGACACCTGGCGAACCGCCTGGGCGATCCGGTCCAGCACATGCGACGGCCCGAATACCGCTTCCGTGGAGACGGACAATTCGTGAACCAGCCCCTCTTCCCTTTCCACCAGTGCGGCCTTGATCATCGTGCCGCCAAGATCGATCCCGACTGCGTATTGCGCCATTATTCTACTGCTGAAAGTAATCGAACGGGGGAAGCGTTCAAGATACGAATTCTGACCTCTCGTACTCTATAAACCCTGAGGTTCTATGGGAAGTAACGAAGCGCAACCCTTAACTCAAATACCTCCTCGAAGCACGGCAGAAACACCACTGCCACCATGCAAAAGTCCCCTCCGATCTCGAAGGGGATACTTGAGGTATACCTGCGCTGGAACGGACCACCCCACTACGACGCACGCGAAGAACGATCCGACTGGCGGCTATTCCTTCGGCTTCACACGGTAAACGCGCTCACCGGCCTTCCGCATCCCGTACTGCTCACGTGCGATCTGCTCCACGACTTCGTCCGAACGGGCTTCTTCCAGCATGGCCTGAAGTTCTTCCGTCTGCCGGATGAGGCGTTCATTCTCCGCCCGAACCCGTCCGATCTCCTGATGCCATCGTACACGCCGGGCGATGCTATGGCTGTCGAAGAAAGCAATCCACACGAGGAGAGCTACGATGGCGCCTATCCCGAGCAACCATTTCGTCTTGCGGTTCAATAACCCTGTACCCAGCGAAAACCGGCTCATATACCCATCGTACTAAGCTCTAAGGACGACCAGATTCAATCCCATGATGCCAGAATACGAATCCAGGAGACAAAGTACCTGTGAGCCCGCGCAAACACGGGCTCGCGCGGGCTCACAGGCTCCTGTTATGAAGGTCCCTTTTACCAGACGAAGGATGCTCAACGGAACCGGAACGCGCCGAGGCCCGGGAACTCCGCAGTGTCATCGAGCTGCTCCTCGATACGGAGAAGCTGGTTGTACTTCGCCGTACGGTCTGCCCGGCTGGCCGAACCGGTCTTGATCTGGCCGGCGTTCGTCGCCACGGCGAGATCCGCGATCGTCGCATCTTCCGTCTCACCCGAGCGATGGCTGACGACGGCCGTATACTTGTTCTTGTGCGCCAGTTCGATGGCCTCGAGCGTCTCCGTCAGCGTACCGATCTGATTCACCTTGATCAGGATGGAGTTGGCGCACCCCTTCTCGATTCCTTCCTGGAGTCGCTCCGTGTTCGTCACGAACAGGTCGTCACCAACGAGCTGCACGCGCTTGCCGACGCGCTCGGTGAGCATCCGCCATCCTTCCCAGTCGTCTTCCGCCATCGCATCTTCGATGGAGATGATGGGATAGTTGTTGACCCAGCGTTCCCAGAACTCCACCATGTCCTGCGAAGACCGCTTCGTGTTCGGGTCACTCTTCCAGAATACGTAGGAGCCGTCCTTGTACATTTCGCTGACGGCCGGGTCGAGCGCGATATAAACGTCCTCGCCCGCCTTGTATCCTGCCGCTTCGATGGCCTGGAGCACGACTTCGACGGCCTCTTCGTTGCTGCGCAGGTTCGGCGCAAAGCCGCCCTCGTCGCCCACGGCCGTATTGTGGCCCGCCTTCTTGAGCACCTCCTTCAGGCGGTGAAAGATTTCGACGCCCATCCGCAGCGACTCGGAGAAGGTCTCCGCACCGACCGGCATGACCATGAACTCCTGCATGTCCACGCTGTTGTCCGCGTGACGACCGCCGTTGAGAATGTTCATCATCGGTACGGGCAGCGTCCGCGCATTCGTCCCGCCGATGTACCGGTAAAGCGGCAACCCGAGGCTCTCGGCAGCGGCCTTGGCGACGGCCATCGATACGCCCAGAATGGCGTTCGCACCGAGCTTGCTCTTGTTCTTCGTGCCGTCCAGCTCCAGCATGAGTCGATCCACGTGGACCTGCTCGATGACGCTGTAGCCCGTCAGTTCCGGCGCAATGACCTCGTTGACGTTCTTCACCGCCTGGTAGACGCTCTTGCCGAGGTAGACATCCTTCTTGTTGTCGCGCAGTTCGACGGCTTCATGTTCTCCGGTGGACGCACCGCTCGGAACGGCCGCCCGTCCGAGAATACCATCCGTGGTGATCACGTCGACTTCGACCGTCGGGTTGCCACGGCTGTCCAGAATCTGTCGCGCAACAATATCTTCGATGTAGGACATACGTTAGAAACGCAGAATGAATGGGAAACAGGCTCCGAGGAACCGGGAAAGCGTGCCAAGTTCGCCATCTTTCACCCAAATAACAAGCCCGCAGGCCGCCTGAAAACCGTTCCACAGCGCCTGACCCGTATCCTTCTCCCAATCTCCATCCACACGCATCTGCCGCCTCCTCCCAGGTAATGTCGGTACCCGACCTGGATACTTCCTCGCCGGGCGTTCACATCTCTTTCCACTCACCCTCCCATGCCTCCGGAACGCCCGTCTCCCGCGTTTTGTACAACACGGACCGTCAACCTGACAAACGGATACGGAAGTGGGTCTCTTCTTTCCGGGTAAACGCGTCCGTCCGCGACGCTTCAGCTATGAACCTCGCTTCTACGACCCCTCGAAAGACGAGCGGCTGAAGGCACGTATCCGGATGTCTCGCCCCTCTCGCCGAAAACACCTGCCCACACGGCTCATCTTCTTTATTATCTTATTGGCGCTCGTTCTCTTCGTATATGTATCGCTGGGTTAGCCGGACTGCTGGTTGCATCGTGCTGGCGCATCGAATACTCCTACCGATAGCCATTCCCGCACCGGCACCGGAATCCCAAAGGTATATCCGTAGTACCACAGGCTCCCCGAGCAGATCAGGTCCGGCCTGTTCTAGCCCAGCTACATTCACCCCTCTGCACGCATCTCTCAGAACCCGTGTCGGAAGCCCCTTTCGAGCCGCAGGATATCATTCGGGTGATGCCCGAAACGCTGGCCAACAAGATCGCCGCCGGCGAAGTCGTGCAGCGCCCGGCCTCCGCCGCAAAAGAACTCATCGAGAATGCCGTCGATGCCGGCGCCACCCACATCACGCTCATCGTGAAAGCCGCCGGCAGTGAGTTGATCCAGGTCATCGACGATGGTTGCGGCATGAGCGCGAACGACGCCTTGCTCTGCTTCCAGCGCCACGCCACCAGCAAAATCAAAGCCGTCGAAGATCTGGAGCGCATCTACACCCTCGGTTTCCGGGGCGAGGCCCTGGCCTCCATTGCCTCCGTAGCCCAGGTCGAACTCCGCACCCGGCGCGTGGGCGATGCAAGCGGCACGTGCGTCCGTGTCCACGGCGGCGAGATCGTCGGTTCGGAACCCTGTGCCGCACCGACTGGCACCTCCATCGCCGTTCGTAACCTGTTCTACAACGTCCCGGCGCGGCGCAACTTCCTCAAGACGGCCGCCACGGAATTCAAGCACCTCGTCGAAACCTTCCAGTTCCTCGCCCTCTCGAACCCGGCCATCGGCTTCACGCTCATCCACGACGACAACGAGATCTACCGGCTCGAACCAGCAGCCGAAACGGACCGCCATGCCCGCCTTCGCCACCGTATCTGGGAGCTCTGGGGCAGAAGTCTGGCCGACAACCTGCTCGAAACGGAAGAGGTCACGAGCTACGTATCCTGTCACGGACTCATCAGCAAGCCTTCCTTCCACCGCAAAAGCAAAGGCGAGCAATTCATCTTCGTCAACGGACGCTTCGTCCGCAACCGCTACCTGGATCACGCCGTCACGTCCGGCTACGAGGCGACCCTGCCCGACGACGCACACCCGTTCTATGTGCTCTTTCTGGACATCGACCCGCGCCACGTAGACGTGAACGTCCACCCGACGAAAGCCGAAGTCAAATTCGACGATGAGCGCGGGGTGTATGGCTTTCTGCGTGCCGTCATCAAGAAAACGCTTGGCGTGGCCGACCTGTCGCCTCAGTTCGGTACTGCACCGGAACCTGCCCAACCCGCCAATCTTCCTCGTCCGGCCGCGTTCACCCCTGCTTCCCCCCGCCCGTTGCAGGTGGCGGCATGGACGGATGACGACGCAGCCCCCGCTCGCCAGGCGCCGCGAACGCCCGGCCGTACCCCCTCCTTCGAACCGCGTACCGCGCAGCCGAAGAACCTGTTCGGCGACCGCTTACCGGGCGAGGTAACCGACCTGCTCTATGGCGGTGTACCTCAAGCCCAGACGCCGTCTCCCTCGCCCATCCCGTCCGGTATCCGACCGGACCAGGTCGAACAGGATGAAGGAGACGACGAGAGCACGCTCATCTGGCAACTGCACGACCGGTATATCCTCACTCAGCTTCGCACTGGACTGATGGTGCTGGATCAGAATGCGGCCCACCAGCGCATCCTGTACGAAAAGGCACTACAGACCATGCAGAGCGGCCTCGGCCTCTCGCAACAGCTGCTTTTCCCGCACACGGTCGATGTCAGTCCCGCCGACCATGAACTGCTAAAAGAACTCGTACCCGACCTCCGCGCACTGGGCTTTGATATCGAGTTCTTCAGCGGGCGCTCCGTAGCCGTCCGTGGTGTACCGGCGGACATCCGCGCCGGAAACGAACGCACCATCCTCGAAGAAATCCTGGAACAGTTCAAGGAGAACCGGGACTCCTTCCAGCTCAAGGCCCGTGATAACCTGGCCCGGAGCACGGCCCGCCGGAGCGCTATCCCACCCGGTACCCGGCTCAAACCCAACGAGATGCGAGCCCTGATCGACCAGCTCTTCCTCTGCGAGATGCCCTATGTCGATCCCTCCGGCAACCCGACCATCATCAAAATTTCCCTCGAAGAACTGGACAAGCGGTTCGGCAGGTAAAGGGGATCTTTGGCAACCTTCCCGTCTGTACGACCTTACCTGTCAGAGAAATACCTTACAGTTTTGAAATAGCCACTTCGGCTCATGCCGCTGCACAAAAATCCCATCCTCATGCCCGGCCCCGACCGGGCATCCAGGCAGCACAACCTACAGGGCTAACTAACCGCTGGCGTGTTCACTTCCGTAAAGGCCGAAACCAAATTATACCAGTGCTCTGCACCGTTTCCTTGACACGAGTGCGTATGTACAACGCGACGCCGGAGTGCCGGGAAAAGATCTCGCGCTCCTGCGTTTAACCAGTTCATGCACTAGGCCGGGCGCACCGCGTGCGTCCGCTCATATCCCTTCTTGCTACATCGAACGAACGCTACGAACCAGGACGCACCCATCTCCATGTCCTTTCCCAGCCGTATTGCGGACTTTATCGAAGAGCACGCGCTCCTTCCTCCCGACGCCCGGGTACTCGTCGGGGTAAGCGGAGGAGTTGATTCCGTGGTGTTGCTCCACACGCTCAAACACCTTGGGTATGATGTGCGTGCGGCACACGTCAATTACCAACTGCGAGGATCGGCATCGGAAGGAGACGAGGCGTTTGTCCGGCAGCTCTGCGACGAACTGGAGGTCCCTCTGCATGTAACGCGATTCGATACCCGCGTAGAGGCAAAACAAACGGGACGATCCACCCAGGAAGTGGCACGCGACCTTCGGTACGACTTCTTTGCCTCCCTCTCGCTCGAGCACGACGTACCTATCGTCGCGGTCGCCCACCATCGCGACGACCAGGTTGAAACCGTCCTGCTCAACCTGCTCCGCGGAACCGGTCCGGAAGGCCTGGCCGGCATGCCGGTCCGGCGACCACTCGCGCCGGACAACCCGGCTGAACTCGTCCGCCCCTTCCTCGCGGTGTGGCGGCGCGAGATTCTGGAGTACGCCGAATCGCTCGGTATTGAATGGCGTACCGACCTGAGCAACGAGTGCCTCGATTACCGGCGCGCTGCCGTTCGCGCGCTCATCCTCCCCACGGCGGAACAGTATTTCGGCGGGGCGGCAAAAGAAAACATCGCCCGGGCCGCTGATCTCGTCCGTGGCTATGTCACCGAAACGCTACAGCCGTCACTCGAACACGACTGGTCCCAGGTTGCCCGTGAAGAAGCTGAAGGAGAAGGACGACTTGCAGTTTGCGGCCTGCAGGAGTTTCCCCCGGTTCGCCGGCGACGCGTCATTCTGGAAGCCCTCAAACGGTGGCTACCCGGCGCCCCCCTCACCCATACGAGCACCGAAACCATCGAGCAGTTGCTTGCTGCCCAGCCCGGTCGTCGCGTCGAAATGAAACAGGGCTCCATCTGGCGCGAACGCGATGAGTTGTTATTTACCCGGAGCACCCCCTCACAGGATCATCCCTCATCGTACTCATTTCGCGTGGGAGATTCGCTGAACCTGCCGCATGGCATACTGTCATCGGAGCTCCTATCGGTACGCCCCGGATCGCTCGACTCCGGCAGCCCGTATCACATCTACCTGGATGCCGAGTACCTGGAATCGGAATTGACAGTCCGACCCTGGCAGCCTGGCGACCGGTTTCAACCGCTAGGCATGTCTCATTCTAAAAAACTGAGCGACTTCCTCACGGACACCAAAGTGCCTCCCAGCGCGAGAAAACAGGTTTCTGTCGTATGCTCGGGAGATTGCATCGTCTGGGTCGTCGGACTGCGCATCGCCCATGAAGCCCGCATCCGGCCAGAAACCAGCCGCATCGCCCGGTTCACGTTCGTTCCCCACACCTGACCTATCGAGCATACAGAACATACGGCGAATCCACAGGCGGTATCCGGGCGTTCTCGTGCTTTCCGTGCGGGTTGACCTGTTTCACGCCCCCTGCCAACCGTTCGCCATCTGCACTTCAACGACTCATGCACCGTTCCCTGGATACTGATCATACCATCACGTGTCATGGCGAACGCTTTCGCCTCTATCTGGACAAAGAAACCATCCAGAGACGCGTTCGTGAACTCGGCGCGCAGATCAGCGAGGATTACCATGACCGGTCGCCCATCCTCATCGGCGTGCTCAACGGCGCATTCATGTTCATCGCCGACCTCATGCGGTCGATCACGATCGACTGCGAGATAGACTTCCTCAAGCTCTCTTCCTACGGCGTCGGCAAAATCACGAGTGGCGATGTCCGCGAACTCAAGCGCATCGATGCTGACATCGAGAACCGTCACGTCATCGTCGTAGAAGACATCGTGGATACCGGACTCTCCATGCAGTTCATCCTGAACCGGCTCCAGGAATACCGGCCCGCCTCACTCAGGGTTGCGACCCTCCTGCACAAGCAGGAGGCCACACGTGTAGACATCCCCCTCGAATACGTGGGCTTTCCCATTTCCAACTTGTTTGTAATAGGCTATGGGCTCGACTACGGCCAGCTAGCCCGCAACCTCCCCGACATCTATATTCTGGACCAATAGGCACGCTGCGCCTGCCGCAACGGCCTCCCGTTATCCTCAACGGCTGGAAGAGCCCATCTCCCCGTTGCGATGTTCACCGGAGATCTCACATCCCCGACCCTGCGTGTTCTCGTCATTGACGACCACAGCATCTTTCGCGAGGGCCTGAAACAGATCATCAGCGAAACCTCAGATATCCGGGTCCTGGGTGAAGCCTCGAATGGGCGAGACGGCCTCTCGCTCGTTGCAGATGGAGAATGGGACGTCGTCGTGATGGACCTCTCCATGCCGGAAGGCAGCGGCCTGGAAACGCTCGCGCAGATCCGCTCCGTACGGCCGGGGCTGCCCGTATTGATCCTCAGCATGTATCCGGAGGAACAGTTTGCCCTGCGTGCCCTGCGCGCCGGTGCAGCCGGCTATCTCTGCAAGGATGCTGCGCCCGACGACCTCCTCGCCGCTATACGGAAGGTCGCTTCCGGCGGCACCTTCGTCACACCGTGCACCGCCGAACGCCTGGCCGCCCGGCTGAGCGAGGGCGGTCAACCTCATGAAGCCCTCTCCGACCGCGAATTTCAGGTGCTCCGCCTCCTGGCCTCCGGCAAAACCGTCAGTGAGATCGCCCATACCCTCGCCCTCAGCGTCAAAACGATCAGCACCTACCGCACCCGCCTGCTCGACAAGATGAACCTGAAAACCAACGCCGAGCTCACCCGCTACGCCCTGGAAAACAACCTGGTAGACTGACCTCCTTTCTCAAACCCATACCGCCCTCCCCCGAGCACAACAGCCATCCGACACCCTTTGAGGCTCACGAATACAGGTATAGGCAGTAGCCGCTCGTCATCTACGACCGCGTAAAAAGTAGAAACCTCTCCCCCGCCAACCCGGCACCTGCCCAAACGCACCCAAGCCTCACAGGGAACGACACGACCCGGGCTTAATTACACTCCTCCCGTACGGGCAGGTCATGCCCACCCATCCGGTCCTGCCTGCACACACGTCCACCCATCTGACCCTGCCTGAACAAACCCCTCCTTGGACACGAGCCGCCAAAGCAAAATCCTCCTTGGAAGGAGGACAGCCTTGCGAACGCGTCCAGCGGAGCAAGGCAGGAGGATGTCAGCCCCACAAAGCAATACCCGATGCCCTGAGCAAACCAAAACCCTCCCCAACAACGTCATTCCCATGAAAATGGACGCGAGCGGAGCGACCGACGAAGTAAATCCAGGCAGCACAACCTGAAGGACTACCTACCCGCTGGCGTAAGCACCACAGTAAAGGCCAAAAACAAACCGTACACGGTCCGCTCGCCCCGCCCCGGCTCAATGCCCCACCCTAATACTCATCTCCCATCTCCAGCCCCAGATCCACCTCCTTCGGATAGGCTACGTACGGCTTCTCCACGGACCGCGTGAGCGCCGACAGCACCCCCGTATCTCCGATTTCCGAGAGTTCCCGCACACGCCCCGTGCGGTCGAGAATGCAGATGGCCTCGTCCTTCCGCTCATAGGCCGAGTGGCGCAGGTTGGCGAGGGAAAGATAGAAGGTAGCATCTTCTTCGGATGTCACACTGGAGGAGAGCCCCGCCCGCCGCAGCCAGTCGGCCACCCGGTACGTCCAGGCCTCCACTTCTTCTACGGACGGTGTTTCCGGCAAGAAGACAACCCGGAAGAAATCTCGATTGACGAACCGGCGGCACAGGTCGGCCAGCACGGCATCGCTGGCATGCGCCCACTGCTTGAGGCTGTAGAGCACGTCCGTGTCGTCCAGTTCGCAAAAGTGCTCCAGCACCTCCTCCCGCTCGATATCCCGGATGCTGAGATGATGCTTCAGAAAGAAGAGCAACGAGGGCGCGCACAATCGCTCCACCTCTTCGTTGCCCTGGCCGAGTTGCCACCGTACCCGCTGAAAGATCCCCCGCAGCAACTGATCCCCTGCCAGAACCGTCTTGTGCAGGTACACCTGCCAGTACATCAGCCGCCGCGAAATGATGAAGTTCTCCACGGCGTAAATCCCCTTCGACTCCACCACGATCTGCGACCCGGATCCCCCCTCCAGCGGATGTATCCGCAGGGTCTTGATGATGCGGTCCACACCGACTTCCCCCTCCACGACACCGGTGTAGAAGGAGTCCCGCCGCAGGTAATCCAGCCGGTCCATGTCGAGCTGGCTGGATACGAGCTGGTGGAAAAACGGCCGCTCGTAAGTCCCGTCGAACATGTGAATCGCGAGATCGAGCGCCCCCCCGAGCCGTTCGTTGAGACGGAGCAGAATGACCCGGCTCATGTCCTCGTGATGGAAGTCCGAGATCAGCACGTGCTCCAGCGTGTGCGAAAATGGACCATGCCCTACATCGTGCAGCAACGCTGCCGCCAGCGCCGCCGTGTACTCCTCCGGAGAGATCGGCGTCCCCTTCTCTGAGAGCGTCGCAAGGGCATCCTGCATCAGGGCCATCGCCCCCAGGGCGTGGCCGAACCGCGTGTGCTCCGCTCCCGGAAATACCAGATACCCCACCCCCAGTTGCCGGATACGCCGTAACCGCTGCACCTCCGGTGCCTGGATCAAATCCAGAATCAACCGCCTCGGCACCGAAATGAAGCCGTGGACCGGGTCCGAAAAGATCTTGAATCGACTCTCCACGGCTCCTCAGACTCCTGAAACACTCATACTGTTATCGACTGGTACCACACGCCCCCTCCCCTCCGCATCATGCCCGCCGTAGTCAAACACACTCCAGACATGCCATCCACTCGTACTTCGTACGACGGGCCCTCGGACAATCCTGATGCCTCTGCCATACCCTGTGGGCGTGAATACTATACGAGATCGATAACAGACCACTGGCACGATCCGCTGAACGTACCTAACCCATCAGAATATGCCCCGAAACAAGGCTCCCCGCTCTCCTGTATGGTAGAACAGCCCCAAATTAACAAAGAAGCGGCCCTGCCGAGCACAGCCACTGGCTTATGCTCCTGTACGACGCTGCTTCCGGCTGATCACCTCCATCACCAGTTCCTGCGCCTGCTCCCAGTACCGCTTGGCCACCTTCAGCTTGAGCTCCCCCTTATGAGTCCCGGGTACCGCCTTCAACAGATCAGGCCGCTTCGGAACGATGAAAATGTGGTCTTTGAAAATTCCCCGATCCAGGCGGATGGTATCGATGAGACCGAACTCTGCCTTCACCTTCTCCGGTGGTTCATCGAAGATCCCCCACTTCTTCACCTGCACGTCGAAAACGATGAACTCCTCCTCCAGCGACAGCAACCCGCTGATATCATGACCGTGGTCGTCTGAAATCGTAAAGGGAACGACCGCCATGGCACGCCACCCATAGCTTTTCAGTGAATAACCCGGCTCCGGCATTCGGCAACCGTGATCGCTCTTTCCTTACCTCTGCTCTCCCCGGCTACGCCACCCCACCACCTCACAGATCCGCCTCCCCCTCGACCCATCTCCATCGCGTCACTTCGATCCCGACCTCCTCGTCCGGCACAGCAGATGGGTCCACCCACGCCCGTACCTTCTCCCCCTGTACATCCAGCCACCATTCGGCATACGTGCCCATGAAATGCCGCGAAAGCACCCGTGCCGCCACCTGCGCTCCGGCCGGTAGAATTCGCACATGCTCTGGTCGCACCGAAAGCAACCGGCCATCTCCCGCATCCTCCCCGGTAAGCCGCTCGGCTACTCCCCGGTCCTGGATTACGTTGCTTCCAAGAAATGCCGCCACGTACGCGGTCCTCGGCTCGTTATACAGGGTCTCGGGCGTCCCCACCTCTACGAGCCGTCCCGCCTGCATGACCCCGATCCGGTCCGACATCGCGAGCGCCTCCTGCTGATCGTGCGTCACGTACACGCTGGTCGTCCTGAGTTGATGCTGGATCTCCTTCAACTCACGCCGCGTCTTTTCTCGGAGCGCTACGTCCAGATTCGAAAGCGGCTCGTCGAACAGCAGTACGGAAGGGGATACCGCCATCGCGCGGGCCAGCGCCACGCGCTGCTGCTGCCCGCCCGAAAGGGCCGTCACGGGCCGCGCTTCCAGACCGGAGAGCCCCACCCGCGCAAGCACATCGGCCACCCGTTCCTGCTGAACGGACTTGGGAGTCTTCCGCACCTGCAGCCCGTACGCCACATTCTCGCCGACCGTCATCGTGGGGAAAAGCGCATAGCTCTGAAACACCATCGCCGTCGGCCGGTCCTGCGGCCGCATCCGGGTGACGTCCTGCCCGCCGATGACCACACGCCCCGAATCCGGCAACTCGAACCCGGCAATGATCCGCAGCAGCGTCGTCTTGCCACAGCCGCTCGGCCCCAGCAGCGAAAAGAATTCACCCGGCTCTATCGTCAACGATACGTCGCGAACGGCCCATAAAGAGCCGAACCGCTTGGAAACGGCCTCGAGCCGGATCCCAAGCGGTTCCTGCTGCGCTCCGGGAATGTTGTTCCCCCGTACCTGAATCAATCCAACTTCCAAAGCTTGCCCCCGCTAAGGCGAGGTTCTAGATCGTTAATCTCGATGCTCTGTTTCGTCTTTCTCCGGCGAATCGGGTACTGTAGCTATCAGCAACGGGGGTGCGGTTCCACGAGCAACCTGCACGCCGGCCGCCCCATCATCCTGCGACTGTTGCGCCTTTCAAGGCCCGCGTCACCTTTTCCGCAGCTTCCTTGAGCAGAATGGCCGACTCGATCTCCAGGCCGCTGTTGCGGAGAATCTCCATACCCTCCTGCGCATTCGTACCCTGCAGGCGTACGATGAGCGGCACGTTGATCTCCACCTTCCGGGCCGCCTCTACCACGCCCGTAGCAACCCGGTCGCATCGCACGATGCCACCGAAGATGTTGACGAGGATGGCCTTTACGTTCGGGTCCTTGAGGATGATCCGGAACCCGGCTTCTACCGTCTCTGCACTCGCGCCGCCACCGACGTCCAGGAAGTTCGCGGGCTCGCCCCCGGCCAGCTTGATGATGTCCATCGTAGCCATCGCGAGGCCCGCCCCGTTCACCATGCAGCCCACGTTGCCGTCGAGCTTCACATAGTTGAGCCCGTACTCGCTGGCTTCGACCTCCAGCGGATCCTCCTCGTACACGTCGCGCATCGCGCTCAGATCGGCATGGCGGTAGAGCGCGTTCGAGTCCAGGTTGATCTTTGCGTCCACACCGATCACGTCACCCTGCTCCGTCAACACGAGCGGGTTGACCTCCGCGATCGAGCTGTCCGTCGCCTCGTACGCCCGGTACAGGTTCGTAATGAACGTGACCGCCTTCTTGAAGGCTTCCCCCTCGAAGCCGAGCCCGAATGCGAGCTGGCGCGCCTGGAACGGCCGGAATCCGACCGAAGGATCCACCCACACCTTCAGGATCTTCTCCGGGGTCTCTTCCGCCACCTTCTCGATCTCTACACCGCCCTCCGTCGAAGCCATGATGACGTTCATGCTCTTCTGACGGTCCAGGGTGACGGCCACATAGAACTCCTTCGCGATATCGACGGCCTCGGCGATCAGAACCGCACGCACCTTCTGGCCCTCCGGACCCGTCTGGTGCGTCTTGAGCATCATGCCGAGCATGGCCTGCGCGCGCTCGCGCACCTCGTCCACGCTCCGGGCCAGCTTCACGCCGCCCCCCTTGCCGCGCCCGCCCGCATGAATCTGCGCCTTCACTACGAAGAGCGTCGCGCCCTCCTGCTCCAGCTTCCGTGCCGCTTCGACGGCTTCATCCACCGTCGTCGCAACAATGCCGCGCTGCACGGGCACGCCGTACTGCTCGAGAACCTCTTTCGCCTGATACTCGTGGAGTTTCATGTGTATCGCCGAGACTTGTCTGATGATCGGTACGCTTCCACCCCTCACACCGGACTACGTACGCTGCAAGGACATTGAGGTGTCGGAGCACAAAAATTTCTTGAGGTCAGCGCCACCGCACGCAACAGCCTGCCTCGATGGCTGACGTCCAACAGGCAGTTGCACGGGGTGACTCGCTCCGTTTGCCGCGACGGACTTAATGTACGCTGGCAGCCGTGCACGTAGCCAAAGAACATGATGCCCGCACCGGTGTAAGACGGCGGGACTAAGCTAAGGATAGAGTCGCAATCTGCCAACCTCCAGAGCACCCCGGCACCATGCTTCTGCACTTGTTCTCAGATTGAAACAGAACAGGACCATGTTCTACATTCAGATAAAACGAAGCTAGCGGAGTGTCACAGCTCATGGGATGAGTAGGTCGAGCGTATTCCGGTCATCTGATAGGCCCAGCATGTGTCATCCCGAGCTTGTCGAGGGATCCCACTTATCCGGCACGACGGTGCTGTTTTGTGGCATGTATTCGACGGTCCGCCTCACCTCGTGTCGTAGACTGCACTACGCTCAGGCAGACACGTTGATATAGAACGGGATACACGTAACCACATACTACGCTCATCCTATCACCATTGACATGCCACAAGTTCGCCTCTTACTGCCATGCGCGCCCCCCTGACCATCTTCGACCTCCATATCATCCGGCGCACCCTCGTCAGCTTCGTCCTCCTCGTCCTGACGCTCATCATCTTCTTCGTCGTCCTCCACTACGTCGAATATGTGGACGACTTCATGGACCGGGGCGCCACCATGCGCGAGGTGTTCCTCGTGTACTACCCGAGCATGGTTCCGGATATCATCCGCCTCACCTCTCCCCTGGCCATCTTTCTCGCGTGCGTGTACGTCACGGGCCGGCTGGCGCAGCAACTGCAGATCATGGCCCTGGAAACGGCCGGCGTGTCGCTCTACCGCCTCATGCGGCCCTATCTCCTCGTCGCCCTGCTCGTCACCGCGTTCATGTTCTGGTTCAACGGCTGGATCGTGCCCCGAACCAACGCCGTCGTCGTCGAGTTCGAGTCGGAATACCTGAAAGACGCTACGCGGCGCGTCGATGTAGCCGACCTCCACCGCCAGAACCGCCCCGGCAGCATCCTCCTGGTCGAATACTTCGACCGCGATGATCTGACCGCCCACCGCGTCTCGCTACACGACTTCGAGGACTCGAAACGCCTCGTGTCCCGTATCGATGCGCAGTCGATGGAATGGATAGACTCCCTGCGGATCTGGCGCATTTACGGTGGCGTACAGCGCACGTTCTCACCGGATGGCAAGGAAACCCGCCGGCAGATCGCAACCACCGACACCGTCCTGAACATCCAGCCCCGCGACCTCATGCGGGATGAACGTGACGTCGAGAAAATGACCGTCACCACAGCCTCTGAGTACGTCGCCACGCTCAAACGCTCGGGCGTCGGCAACCTCGGCCGGATCATGGTCAGCTACTATTCCAAGTTCGCGTATCCCTTCGCCAACTTCATCCTCGTCCTCCTGGCCGTCCCGCTCGCTTCGGTGCGCCGCCGCGGCGGCCAGGCCATCCAGATCGGCATCGGCCTGTTCGTCGCCTTCGGCTACCTGGCCGTCATGAAACTCACCGAACCCTTCGGCTATTCCGGCTCCCTTCCTCCCCTGACCACCGCCATCCTCCCCCACGCCATCTTCTTCGTCATCGCCCTCATAACCCTGGCCCGCGTCAAAAAATGAAAGCAGCAGCTAGTGGAGTGTCAAAGCTAAATCGATGACGCGTTGCCCCGTGTCGTCACCCCGAACCATGTCACCCTGAGTTTGCCGAAGGGTCGTTTCGGGATCTCATCAGGTATGCTGAAATGACGAGCGAGCACCGATGGAGAACCTTCCAATCAGTCTCGGCGCTCCACAAGTGGCACATCTGTCGAGATAGACTGAGCGGCGCATAAAGGCCACAGGTATTTCGCTCCCCACCACACGTGTCATCCTGAGCGGAGCAAAGCGGAGCCGAAGGATCCCACCAGACAGCACCACACTCAGGACATATCCTCTCCTCAGAATAGGTCATGCTGAACACGTTTACTGGCATGAAGCTGCGATTTCAGCATCTCTGCCGAACAGAATAGGGCATGCCGAACCTGCCCTGAGCCTGTCGAAGAGTCGTTCAGCATCTCTCTGCACATGTCATGCTGAACTCGGTTCAGCATCTCCTTGTGCCCGGTTACATTCACCTTGAAATCCCGTGCCCCCAGTTCACATAGTAAACAGGTTCGAATGACACGTGGTGGGCATACCCGATGCCCCGGACACGACCGATCTACTCATCCCATAATCCTTCTGAATCCCCCCGATCCAGAATCGAACCGATTACGCTTCCCCGCCCGGCACACCGAACTGCACCGACTGCCCCGGCGCTCCGTACTCCTCGATCTCCCCGTAGGTCATCTCATAGCGCTCGACGTTATCCGCCAGCGCCCGGAGAAGCCGTTTCGCATGTTGCGGCGTAACGATGATCCTGCTCTTTACATTCGCCTTCGAAAGCCCCGGCATCACCCGGATGAAGTCCAGGATGAACTCCTCCGGCGAGTGAGCGATCATCACGAGATTGGAGTAGGTCCCCTCCGCTACCTCCTCACTCAGTTCGATGTTTATTTGTCCCGATGGAGGCATCTCACGCTGCCCGGCTGATTTGCTCATCTCGATCTGAATATTGCCGACGTGATAAAACGAAGGATGGATCGCGAGCCTCGAGAGTGGTTACCATGCACAACGCAATTCCCCACGTACACCTTCTTCCTCACGCTCAAATCCACATTCCAGAACCCGCAAACCCCTACTCACCCTTCCCGTTCTTCCCTTTTCGCACTGCACTGGCCAGGGCGCTGATGAGGTCGCTCTTTGTAATGATCTCATACGAGCCGTCCTCACCCTGTACCAGCACGGCTCCCGCCCCCTGTTCTAGGTACGAAGAAAGTTGATCCAGATCCAGCGAACGCGGCACAATGGGGAATGGCTCGCCCATCACGACACGCACCGGCTCTTCTCGGGCGTCCGGCTCCTGAATGAGCCGATTCAGAATCCCCGTCTCGGTCAGACTCCCTACGACCTCACCGTCCTGCACCACCGGAAGCTGCGAAATGGAAAATTCCGCCATGCACTGGATCGCCTTCCCCAGCGTATCCGCCGGCGAAACGGCTACCACCGGCGTAGGCTGGCGCCGCGTCACGAGCACCTCCTGCACCGTGATCTCAGGCCGACGCTCCAGGAAACCGTGGCCCAGCATCCAGTTGTCGTTGTAGGTCTTGGAGAGATAGCGGAAACCCGAATCGGGCAGAACAACCACCACAACATCATCGGCCTTCAGTTCGTCTCGGTGCGCGCGCAGCCAGTGAAGCATGCCCGCGACCGCCATACCGCTCGACTGCCCGGCGAACAGTCCCTCCTCACGGGCCAGCCGCCGCGTCATCTGCATCGTCTCCTTGTCCGTCACCCGCACGTAATCATCGATCAGCCCGAAATCCATGTTCTCCGCAAGGATATCCTCCCCCACGCCTTCCGTCAGGTACGGGTAGATCTCCTTCTCGTCGAACACACCGGCGTGGAAATACTTGAAGTACACCGAGCCGTACGGATCTACGCCGATCACCTTGATGTTTCCGTTCCGCTCCTTCAGGTACTTGCCCGTCCCGGAGATCGTCCCGCCCGTTCCTGCACCGGCGAAGAAATGGGTGATACGCCCCTCCGTCTGCTCCCATAGCTCCGGACCGGTCGTCTGGTAATGCGCCTCGGCATTGGCAGGGTTGTCGTACTGGTTGAGGTAAACCGAGTTGGGAATCTCCCGGGCCAGTCGCCGTGCCACCTGGTAGTACGAGCGTGGGTCCTCCGGGGCTACATTCGTCGGGCACACCATCACCTCGGCCCCGAGCGCCCGCAACACGTCGATCTTCTCCTGGCTCTGTTTGTCGGTCGTCGTGAAGATGCACCGGTAGCCCTTCGCAATGGCCGCCAGAGCAATACCTGCGCCCGTATTGCCGCTTGTACCCTCGATGATCGTTCCACCGGGCCTCAGGCGCCCTTCCCGTTCCGCCGCCTCGATCATGGCAATCCCGATCCGGTCCTTCACCGACCCGCCGGGATTGAAAAACTCCACCTTGGCGAGCACGGTGCAGGGCAGGTCCGCTGCCAGCCGGTTCAACCTCACCAGCGGCGTATTGCCGATGGTCCCAAGTACATTATCGTGCCACATGATATGATAGATAAACCCCGTTCGAACGCTGGAAGACTGGTTGGCGACCAATGTAGCGTGCCGGACGACGAGTATAGCAGAGATAATTCGAAATTTGGATGGTCGGACGTTCTATTCCCTTTGGCAGACCGCATTCGGCGGCAAATGCCCTGGCCGCCTGCCCTCGAACCGCCAAACCTTTAAACCTTCACGCTTATTGTATATCTTCACCGCTCAGCGTTACATGTTCCGTACATTTTTCTACTACGACGAAACGATGAACGTGAACGCCACGCTGCTCATCAGGTGTTCCCACTCGCAAACGATCACGTTGCCAATACTTCCCATCTGCAGCTTGCCATGCTAGACGGACTGGACGCACTCGCCCCGCTGGAAGCTGCCCTGCTCGTCGCCACGTTCACCGGCCCGGATACGACCTCATACAGGGATCTCGTTTGGGAACGGCTCCTCGGTGCGGAGGACGACCCCTGGACGCGCCTCAGTGAGGAAGATCGAGCGCTCGCCCGTAGCCTCGTCGATGAAGCCCTCACGGGCAATCTCTCCACACACCAGCTAATCTCCGTCAACAGCCCCGAGCGCGACGAACCCTTCCCGCTCTTGCTCCACTTTATCCCCGTCCACCTCCCGCAACCATCACGTAAGACGCGCATCGCCGCAGTCACCGTCACGGGCGAAATACTGGCCGAACCCACGAGCTGGACCGCCAGCCAGACCCAGCGTCACCGCATGGAAACCCTGGGCCGCATGACCATGGGCATTGCCCATGATTTCAATAACCTCCTCGGCGGCATCCTCGGGCATACGGAGCTTATGCGCAGCGTGATCTCGGGAAACGGGTACGCTCAGGAACTGAGAGACAACCTCCGCACCATCGAACAAGCCGCGCTCGACGGCGCCGCCCTCATCCGCAAGATACAGCAGTACATCCGGCAGGAAAAACAAGACCGCTACGAACTCGTCGACGCCAACCAGCTCATCGAAGACTGCGTTGCCCTCACCCGACCCTACTGGTACAACGAACCCCGCCGCCAGGGCATCGCGATCCATACCGACCTCCAGCTGGGCGAGATCCCTCAGATCCTTGGCTCTCCTACCGAACTGCGGGAAATCTTCGTCAACCTCATCCTGAATGCCGTCCATGCGATGCCGGAAGGCGGCGCCATCAACTTCACCACCCGCACCCTGCCGAACCGTCACGTCGAGATCAAAGTGCGGGATACCGGGATCGGCATGTCGGATAGCCTGCGCCGCCGCATCTTCGAACCGCTCTTCTCAACGAAAGGCGAGAGCGGCACCGGCATGGGTCTCGCCGTAAGCTACGGCATCATTCAGGCCCACGACGGTACCATTGAGGTCGCCTCCCAGGTCGGCAGGGGCACCGAGTTCACCCTCACCTTCCCCCCTGCCGAGTTGGCAAACCCAGAGAAGGCGCCGGAAGCCACCCAACAGTCCGGCCGGAAAGCACGCGTCCTCATCGTGGACGACGAACCTATGGTACGCAACGTCCTCGCCCGGCTCCTCTCCCTTAACGGCCATACCGTCACGCAGGCCGAATCGGCCAGCATGGCACTCTCCCTGGTCGACTCGCAAACGTTCGACATCGTCTTCACTGACAAAGGCATGCCCGAAATGAACGGCATCGACCTCGCCCACACCCTGAACGAACGCCACCCCGACCTCCCCATCGTCCTGCTCACCGGCGACACCGAAACCGGCGAACCCGGCAACGGCATCGCCGCCGTCCTCCCGAAACCCTTCAAACTCGACCAACTCGAAGCCACCATTCAGACCCTCCTCTCCTGATCTCCCCCTCCCACAGATCCAGCCCTCAGCGATCAGCATTCAGCACTCGACTTCCCCTCCTTTCTCACCAACCACCACCCTGACCGGACACCCAGCCAGCATAACCTGACCGAGCACCCAGCCAGCACAACCCGAAAGACTTCTACCACGACACCGTCCGGCAAAGCCCAACCGCCCCCTCGAGGGAGCGGTCGCGCAGCGACTGAGGGTGTTCTCTAACCCACTAGCCTGCCCCCCTACCAACCACTGCCCCTTTCCGGTTTTGCTGCCCGCCGACCGCTGACCGCCCCATCCCACATATGTAGGTTATCAGAATAACCTCGACACGCCGCCTCCCATCACCTACCTTCCCCCTCAGCATTCTTCATTACCCATTCTACATTCATTCCAGTTCTACATTCATTCGAGTGGAGGGGAGCATGGCAGCGAAGCGAAAGAAATCCAACCTCAAGCAAGCCAAACGCCGGAAGATCATATCGAACATCCTCAGTGGCCTTGCCGAAGGCCTCTCCGTAACAGAGGTCTGCGCCTGCAACGAGATCTCACGCCAGACCTACTACCACTGGAAGGAGACCGACCCCGTCTTCGCCCACCAGATCGAGCACACCTACGATGCCCGGGCCAGCTTCATCGACATGGTGCTCTGGCACGCCGCCTGCCGCGCCAACGGCGACCCGCGA
>JAWLHQ010000024.1:0-43223 GCA_041690215.1 Rhodothermales bacterium | reverse complement strand
CTATCATCCGAGCCAAGAGAAAATCCCCCTTCGAAGGGGGACAGCCTTGCGAACGCGTCCAGCGGAGCAAGGCAGGGGGATGTTTACAGCGGTCAGGACTACCGCTACGCTCCAAATACGCCACGAGCCTCTCCGGCACCACAAGAAATACCGGACAAGAACGAGGTGACTGACCGAAGGTAAATCCAGGCAGCACAACCTGAAGGACTACCTACCCGCTGTCGTGAGCACTCCCGTAAAGGCCGAAATCAGATCAAGCCAGGGCTTTGGGCCATTTCCTTGACGCCAATACGGCCCCGACCGGGCACCCAACTAGCACAACCTGAAAGACTTCTACCACGTCACCATCCGGCACACGCCCAACCGCTCCCTCGAGGGAGCTGTCGCGCAGCAACTGAGGGTGTTCTCTAACCCATCAGCCTGCTCTTCTGACCGCCCCACCCCACATATGTAGGTTATGAAAATAACCTCGACACACCGCCTCTGGGCTCCTATCTTCCCCCTGAAACCGTGAAGCAAGACCCGAGGAGCCATGGAAACGATCACCCCCGAAACCACCAGGCGCGAGCACCAGAGAACGTCCATCCTCACCAGCCTCTCCCGAGGAGCCACCCGCAGCGCCGCCTGCCGAGCCGCCGGCCTCGCCCGCCGCACCCTCTACAACTGGATCGAACAAGACCCCGACTTCCGGGAACAGGTCGAAGAAGCCGAGCTCGAAGCCATAGAGAACGTCGAAGGCGTGGCCTACGAATGCGCCATAATGGCCGCCGACGATCCCCGCTACCAGCGCTCCATGCTCGCCTTCCTCAAAGCGAAAAGCCCCGCCTGGGGCGCACCCGCCAGAAAAGAGCCCGAGCCTGCCGGACCATCCGAGCCTGAGCCAGAGCCGGAACCGGAAAAACCCACAACGGACTGCTACCCCAGGCCCCGGCGTGAAGGCCCCGTCGATCCGGATCTCGCTGCCCTCCTGGCCACCGTACCCGAAGACGAACGCGCCTTCTACGGCACCCACGAACCCGCCGGACTGGCCGACATGGAACTCCTCGTCACCCGCGAACTCGCCCGGCTGCACGACCAGTGGGAAGCCCACCTCGAATGGCGACGAAGTCAGGGCCTGCCCGTCGTCCCCCTGCCGCCACTGCCCAACGGGCACACGTCCTACATCACCTACCTCTGCTACGAAGAAAAAATGTCCGTCAGCGAGATCCGCAAGCACCTCAACCTGCCCTACGACGGCACCAAGGCCCCGCCCCTGCCCACCTGGCCTCCACCCCCGCACCTGCGCAGACCCGGCAAGGTCTACCGCAAACCCATCCACCCCCCGGCAGACACCCCCGCTACACCCGATACACCCGCCACCGAAACCGCCACGCCGGACACAGGCCCCACCGAAGCCGCCCCACCAGCCCCGTCTGCCACACTGGACACCCCGGACACCCCCGCCACACCAGATCCACTCACCAAACCGGACCCGTCCACCACAGGCCCGCCGCAGAACCGCCCGCCCACACCGCCCCGCACACCTGCCCGCCCCGACACAGCCCTCGTCCACGCACCCCTCTCCTGATCCGCCTATACGGGCGTGGCACCGCCACGCCCTCCTCCAACCGCCCTGCCTGAACAAAATCCTCTTTCGACACGAGCCGCAGGCGACTGACCGAAGGTAAAGAGGACAGCCTTGCGAACGCGTCCAGCGAAGCAAGGCAGGAGGATGTTCGCACCACCCCTCACCCATTCGTACTACGAATGAGCCATCAAAACGAGGCAAAAGACACGGTACCAGACCTGAGAGGTTTTCAAAACCTGTCAGGTCTAATCCGCAACCTCATACACATACTTCCGTGTGCAATCTGTGCCATCCACTCGTCACTCGTACATCGTCATTCGTACTTCGAACGAATAACCTCGCCCCGCAATCCGCAATTTCCTGTGCATTCTGTGCCAACCCGCAACAGAACCCTACACAAACAGCTTCCGCACGAAGGTCGGCAACGAGAAGGCCGCTACGTGGACGTCCGGGTTGTAATACCGGAGCTCACCCTGCAACGAGGCCAGCCGCTCCGCCGCCCGTGATGCATCATAATCTCGAACCGGATGCAAACGCTTACTGCCCACCGTGAACGACCACATACCCATCGGGTACGTCGGAATGTACGCGAGGTACATGTGGACCTCCGGGAAGATGTCCCCCAGAAGCCGGTGTGCTGCCTGAATCGAGTCCCGAAACAACCGGTCGAACGGCGACTCCGTCTGGGCCGCCAGGATGCCCTGGTCCGTCAGGATACGCGCGCAGTCCCGGTAAAATGCCTCCCCGAACAAGCCCTCCGCAAACCCCACCGGGTCCGTCGAGTCCACTGTAACCAGATCGTACGTCCCCGGCGCCGCCTGCTTCACGAACTCGATTCCATCCTGCACCAGCACGTTCACCCGCGGATCGTCCAGCCCCGACGCGATCTGCGGAAAGAACTCCCGCGACACGTCGATCACCATCTTGTCGATCTCCACCAGATCGACCTGTTCCACACTCGGGTGCCGCAATACCTCCCGAACGGTCCCGCCGTCTCCGCCGCCCACCACGAGTACCCGCTTCGGCTCGTGCATCAGGCACAGCGCTGGATGCGAAATCATCTCATGGTAGACGAACTCGTCCCATTCCGTCAGCATCACCAGCCCGTCCAGCGTCAACAGCCGCCCGAACGCGTCCGTCTGAAGCACCTGCACGTGCTGATATTCACTCTGCTGATTGAACAGGACCTCCTCGACCCCGAACGTAAGCCCCGTCTGCTTCTCCCAATATTCGGAATACTGGAAATGATGCTGCTTCTGGTCCGCCATGCCTCTAGAATTCAGGTATTGATGTGTTCGAGTGATAACGTAATCAGGTGTCGGCGTAAGGTACTTCATAAACACACCCCCACACGCCGCCACACCGTCGGCCTTCAATTTTCAACCAGATCTACGCAATCCCTGCCTCGGCCGCCCCCCACGTTCCACCTCCGGACGCAACAGCCAACCACCGAAAGCCGACAGCCATAAAAACATATGGCGCGCTCCGGGTTGTATCCCGGGCGCGCCACGCGCGAATGCTCAGTTCCTTGCACACTCCCCTAAGCTGCCATCTCCTCCAGCGCCAGTGGCTTATGCGCCACACGCTCCGGGAACAGCCCTCGCTTCAACTCCATGCTCGACACCTTCTTCGACCGGAAGTGACGCTCCAGGTAATTCTGAATCACCCAGGGATCAATCGTCTCCCCGCACGTAAAGATGTCGATAGCGGCGTACCCGTGTTCCGGCCACGTATGGATCGTCACGTGAGACTCAGCGATGACGATCACCCCACTCACCCCGTGGGGGCTGAACGTGTGGAATGTGTCGGAGATGACGGTCGCCCGAGACCGGCGAACACCTTCCAGCAGAATCTCTCTGATCAGGCTCTCATCGTTCAGAACATCCCGATCACAATCGTAGAACTCTACCAGAATTTGTCTTCCGAGTGCTTGCATTGACTACCCTCCAGGTTAATGCACCCCCCATGTGTCACGCATGGAGAAACATTGTATGTGTTAGTGTCCCTGTAAGGTCAGGACCCACCCATACAACCGCAGGCCTGATGAAGGGAAGGGTAGGGAGAACGCCGGAAGACGCTCAAACACGACTCTACGCGCTCTCCTTCAGCTTGTGCTTCACCAGCCGCTAGCGCATCATGCTATCCTCTGGTTGAGGCGCATGAATCTACGCGATCAAAGAACGTGATTCGACGCGATCCAGAGATTACCCGGTGACAGCAGGCGTGCCCCGAAAGCGGCTCGAACCATTAAATAAAAATATCCCCATGCACGAATCGTATGCAATGGCTGCAGACAATAATTGTGTCCAGATGCTGCCAATACCACACGTTTCTTGCAGAAGAACCCCCGAAACGCATGTTTACGCGGGGTGTTCCTCGAGCAATCTGCCCGGATATACCGTTTCTGAATCACCAGCGCGACATCAACGAATATTCAAATCACACCCCCATTCTCGGCAAGCAATCCGCCTCATATTCCGCCACGAACCCGCCGTAGAGGACCGGATCCTCATAGAGACTTCAACCTAAGAGAACAAGCTAGCCTTGCAAGGAGTTATACATAGACTCTATTTTACGCCCCCTGCTCATCAGAGCGGACCGGATCCCGTAGCTCAGCCGGTAGAGCAACTGACTTTTAATCAGTAGGTCGCAGGTTCGAATCCTGCCGGGATCACCACATCACAGATTGTGGATTTCGAATTAATCAGTTACATAGCTGAAACAATTCGGTGTACCTGAATCTATAATCTGCGTTGGTACCTGCCCGGGTGGCGGAATTGGTAGACGCACCATCTTGAGGGGGTGGCGCCCGCAAGGGCGTGCTGGTTCGACTCCAGTCCCGGGCACCTGCGTAAAGCCTCCATAACGACGCTTTACGAACAACCCAAATAGCAGCGAAGCGCTCAACCTGCTTCTGGCAGTTGAGCGCTTTTCGTTTTGAAAACAGCAACTGCTGTAGGATCTGCCCGCTGCCCTCAGTGCTTCGGCCGTCGCGCCCGGGGCGGCTTGATGATGGCGCAGGCCTGGCGGGAGAGTTCCGGAGGGATCGTGGAGCCGGACCGGGCCACGAGCACGAAACCCGAACGGCATGTAAGCCGCTGCTGCAAGAAGTTCGATTCCGTATCGGCGTAGCGGTCCTCGGAATCCCCCACGTCCGTTCGCTTGCCGAACAGAACATCCCCTTCATCCAGCAAGAGGATCCCGTCCGATTTCTCCGCCGCGTCCAAGATCCGCGCCAGGTTCTTCTCCGTCTCGCCAGTGTACGGGCTCACGACCTGAGAGAGGTCGATCCGCGAAACCGGAACACCCAGTTCGGCCGCAAGCGCCGCCGCGATCTCGTGACGTTGCACAGGCTCCTTCGCGGAAATGAGAAGAACACCTCCCGGCTCACTGCGAAGCCGGCGTACTAACCGATGGTAATTCCGGCTACCCTGGTAAACGGTGAGCATAGACATGAGTCGGGCCTCTTGCATGTGGTGGACAAACCCGGCGGCTCGCACGAGACCGCAGGCCGGCACAACGGTATACCGTTCAGTTTAGCACCTGCAGCACTGCCATACAATGCAAGAACGTAAGCCCTCGTTATCCCCCCGGCCTCCCCATGGCGAGGCTGCAACCCGATCCCAAAACGCGGGCATGGCAACCCCATAGATCACACACCCTCGATGGGCATTCACATTGGCACTTCAGGGTGGAGCTATGACCACTGGCATGGCGTGCTCTATCCGCACGGCATCCCTCCACGCGAGCGCCTCTCTTACTATCTGCAACGCTATTCCACGGCAGAACTCAACAGCAGCTATTATCGCTGGCCGAAGGACGCTACCTTTGCAACCTGGGGACGCCGTATGCCCGAAGGTTTTCTCCTGAGCGTAAAGGCCCCGGGGCTGCTCACACACGTGCGGCGGCTCTACGGCCCCGAACGGTGGATCAGCCGGATCGACCGGAGCCTGGCTCGCCTCGGAACGAAACGGGGAGTCCTGCTCGTACAGCTCTCGCCTACCCTGGCCTACGACCATGCCCGGCTGGCCTATTTCCTCTCCCAACTACCCGCTCACCTGCGCGTTGCCTTCGAGTTTCGACATCCGAGCTGGCACCACGATGGCGTCTTCGAACTGCTGGAACGGCACGGAGCGGCATACTGCGTCATGAGCGGCGCTCACCTGCCCTGTGTACTCCGAGCAACGGCCCCGTTCGTCTACGTCCGCCTGCACGGACCGGACCGGCACCACCTCTACGGAGGGTCCTATTCAGACGACAACCTGCGCTGGTGGACGGACCGCATTCGCGAGTGGGAAGCGATGGGGCGAGACGTGTTCGTCTATTTCAACAATGATGGTGGAGGTAACGCCGTCCGTAACGCAGACACGCTTCGATGGCTGCTGGGCCGGTAACGTAAGACACGCCCCCCGATCAACCGATAAGATCGGCTCTATGCCGCATCCCGCAACGGAGTTGACTCTTCAGTCAGGGCTTGATCACGCACGTGTCGCTCGGCACCTGTCGCTGAGATCCCGAAGAGTTGAAGCCCCCACTGCGTGACCGGACCGATCGTAAGGGCAAAGACGAGCGTCCAGATACCGACAGTACCCCCCATCAACCAGCCGCCCGCAAGTACGGAGATCTCGATGAGCGTGCGCACGCGACGCACCGGCCAGCCCGTCCGCTCACTGATCCCGATCATGAGCCCGTCGCGCGGTCCCTTCCCCAGCCCGGCCCCGATGTAGAGGCCCGTTGCAAACCCGCAGAGCACAATGCCGGCCAGGAAATAGACGGCCGGTAACACCCACCCTTCCGGCTGCGGCAGAACCGGTAACAGCAGATCAACGAAAACGCCGATGAAAACCATATTGGCCAGCGTACCTAGCCCGGGGCGTATGCCCATCAGAAGCAGGCCCACTACAATGATGAGCCCGACCAGGATGGAAGCCATCCCGATCGTGATGCCGGTTGTAAGGTGCAGACCGACGTGGAATGCATCCCACGGCCCGAGCCCCAGCCCACTTTGGATCATGAGCGCGAGCGCGAGTCCGTACATGAATAAACCGATTCCCAGTTGAGCCCACCGTGCCCAGAGCGAACGGTACCACGGAAGCTCCTCCCCGGAGAACCTGCCTGCCTGCGAGCGTGACATATCAAAACCTACACAAGTGTAGAATCGCCCGGCTCCTCGAACGAGAGCAAGGATAATCGATCAGATCCGAATAGCGAAAGTCACCCGGTCAGTTGCAGCCTCGTTGTACACTCGACATGCAACTCTTCTCCGCCACGCAACGATCAGACCTGTGCGTTTTCCAAGTATTCCGGAAATCCACACAAGCGACGGAATGCAGGTATTGAAATCAGTCCGTCAGGATGACAGACTGCAGGACGCACACCGGGCGCTGCCGGGAGGCATGTCACGTTGATCGATCTCATGGGAGGTGCCCTGCAGCAGGATGCCCGGACGAGAATCCCGGTGCTCTACAGGGCACAGCCAGAGCACAGGTCAGACTGCCGGCTTTCGTCCGGATGCCCCCAGCGTTTCATACAGAGGCACAGTGGGCGGTTGAGGCACGCACACTGGACAATCGGCCCACGAGCACCTGCATGCGCGGAGGGCATGCTGCACTAATTCGGCACGTACAAACTGCGCTTTTTTTTCTTACCCGGACTTACCGCGCTACGTTTGACGTGCTCCTCGGCAATTTCGAGGTGACTCGACATCGCCTCCCGGGCCGCCGCACCATCACGATTCAGAATGGCAGTAAGGATCTCATCGTGAAGCGTAAGAGCGGAATCCCTGGCGTCCGTGACCGCCTCATACACGGAGAGGATAACCTCCTTCATGAGCATTTGTAGTGGCTCCAATAACACCGGGAAAAGCGGGTTTCCTGAAGCCTCCGCTACGGCCTGATGAAAAGCCACGTCCAGTCTGGCAAGTTCCTCAAAATCGCCCTCGGAGGTTCTTAGCCGCTCAGCAGCATCCACCAGCTTATCTACCGACTTTGCATCGTGGTTCACGGCGGCAAGTTCTGCAACGAGCGGCTCAATTACCCGCCGCGCGTGGACGAGATCCAGTGCCGAATCGCCCCCACTCTGCATGCTCAGGTACAGATGAAGCGGATTCGCCACCGTGGCAGCCGTTACGGGAAGTACGAACGTGCCGCGTCCCTTTTCGATTGCAATGAGCCCACGCGCACTCAGCATGCGCAAGGCCTCGCGTACTGCCGTCCGACTAACACCGAACTGTCGGCATAGCTCGAGTTCGTTCGGTAGCTTCGTACCCGGAGGCAGCTTGTTGGAACGGATTGCTGCCTCGATTTCTTCCTCGACTGCCTGGCTCAACAGTTGCCGATTGCCCAGTGTTTTAAACATGTGCACGATGATAAACGGAACGTGGAGGCCGGAAGGGTTTCCGGAGTGGGTGATCCACGTCCCACTTGTCTTAGAAAGTATTAAAGCTGCGATCCTGCGACGAAGCCTCTCAGAAGGTGGGTGTACCGGCCTGCTTGCACAAATACGCTCCCTTGCCCATGCCGTCCCTCCTCGCAACCAGCGTCCCGTAAACACGGCACCATGCATATACCATGCCGTGCTTACGCCCATCTATGGCACTACCCTATACCGAGGCCGCACAAGAACGGCTGCCCTCTCCCATCCGAAACGTTCGGCTCATGGTTCGAGCGAATCGAGCACCATTTGCCTGCTAGTCCCAGATCCGGTCGTGACGGCTGACTAGAACCGCTCTCTTTTGATGCTGTCCTTTGGACCATACGCAACGGTTCAGCATGGTTAACACTGCTAACCCCCATTGATTGGGAGCCTGACCTGGATCAGTCCACACCGAATACACCTCATACACCTCGTGCAGATACGCTTGCAGAGGCTTCCTAAAAAACTACGGCTGATAAGAAGACTCTCAGAAGAAGTTGGAGCGGATTCTCAACGAAAGTCCATACAAAACTTCCTGTTGATTGCCACTCGAATAGAACTACCCGCAATGGAGCAGGCTTGCAGAATGAGGGGATTATGACTTGGACCAGAAGGGGCTTCCGGGATCAGACAGGCATCCCCTGTACCGAACGCTCCGGTTAACCTGCAGCACCCATGCTTTAAAATGAGGTGCTGCAGGTTGAGGCATAGGAGTGGCCTCGACGCTCCTATGCCTCAATACACGGACGTGGACGTGCATTCCTGCTTTGCCGCAGGCGAGAGGGGGCTGGAAAAGCCGTTTGCTCTGTACCAGCCGACTTTACGCTCGTGACCAATCAGCGCGGACGTTTCGTCTTGATGACGATCACCCCGTTGCCGCCGCGCCAGCCATAGACGGCGGCCGCAGCCCCTTTCAGCACGTCGATAGACTCGACGTCGTGCGGATTGACGGGAATGATCCCATTACGACCCGGCATGAGGGGCATTCCATCCACCACATAAAGCGGCTCGTTGTTGCCGAAGATCGATCTCACACCCCGGATCCGGACCGAAAAACCTTCGGGTGTCTGTATGACTTCCACACCAGCCACCCTTCCGGCGAGCAACTCCTCAACGGAAGTCGCGTGGGTCGTATTCAGATCCTCTTTCTTCAGAGAGGAAACGGTAGTCGTCAACTTGTCCCGTTCGATTTCTCCGAAGCCGTTTGACACGACATCACGCGAATCCCCTTCTGCATCGCCGCTAGCCGCCGTACTCGCGCACCCCGCCACGAGAAACAGGGCGAGTGCTAGAAGTAAGGGATTAAATCCATGTATGCTGAAGTGCGTCTGTCCCATGTTTGATTCCTCTGCTCATGTCTGCTGCACAACGTACCTGCGCGATTCGGTCATCCATCCGGGTACCACCGGCAGTTGGAGCCAGAATCCGCAGGATACTGATGGGAATGAGACGCACAAGTTCTTGTTAACTCCAAAGTTAACCGTTTTATGGCGATGCTAACCTCTCTTGTAACGCCGTCTCCTCATGTAGATCGAAATGCCAGTCACAGACGCCTGGTCAGGCATACGCATCCTGTTTCTCCTGCACGTTCCGAATCAGCCAATGCCGCCTGAGCACACCTTACTGTTCGAATAAAATCTCTCCATCTAACCTTTCAACTCAATCGCTCGTGTTGATTCGGCTGGATTAAACAGGAGGTGTAGCGCAGTTGGCTCACGCTTCGAGCATTCAACCGGTAGATATTAGGCTGTGCGGATAGGCACACCTCTCAATTCAGACTTTCACTCACATCCTGCCATACGGGAGCGGCCAGGCCATTGAGATCCCAGACGATACGGCCCGCGCGAAGAGTCAGCTCGGCCTCAAATTTTTGATCTCCATTGATCTTATAGCCTCCCGAATCGACGAATCCGAACGCTCCACGCAGAACATTCAGCACAGCCACATCGGCTTCCGCCCCTTCGCTCAAATGCCCCAGGTCCTCTCGCTGAATGATCCTGGCAGGGTTCCAGGTCGCACGAAGGATGATCTCCTCGATGCTCATGCCCATATTCAGGTATTTAGACATGACATTGAGCATCGACTTCATCCCTGCGTTCATGCTCCCCCGATGCAGGTCAGTGCCGAACGCATCCGGAGTTAACCCCTGTTTCATGGCGGGGATGGCCTGGCTGAAATGAAAACTCCCACCCCCATGCCCCACATCAAATACGATCCCTTTTTCTTTTGCCGTGCGAACATAATCCCGAACGATGCCGCGCTCGTCTAATACGGACGTCCGATCATTCACCTTTCCGAACGCGTGCGTAAAAATATCCCCGGGCCTCATGCGCTCCAGCAGGTCTCTAAGTGCCAGTTCCGGAAGATGGCATTCCAGCAAAAGAGGTACATCGGCCATACGAGCAGCTTCCAGAGCTCGGTCGAAAGGTTGCCAGTTCTCCGCCTGAAAGTGCCCGATTTTGGTCCCTACGATGAGTTCCGGATACTGCCGAATGATAGACGAGGTTATGAACGGATCCATATCTCCGAGATCCTGATTGTAGGGATCCCCCCTCATCCCGTACCCGACGATGTTCAGGAACGCCAGCACGCGCGTCCGTGACTGATCGATGACCTGCTCCTTGAAGGTAGAGAAGTTTCTCCAGCCCGACGTTCCGGCATCTACAACCGTCGTCACGCCGGATCGAAACGTGAAGTCATCCGGCGATACACTCGAAAATCCGTCGGCAAATCTACCCGGCGTACTTCCTACGAAGACGTGTGTATGGATATCGATGAGTCCAGGCGTAACATAGAGGCCGCTCACGTCGATGACCCGCTCGGCGTCAGCAGCCGGAATATCGGACGCCACACGGGCGATCTTGCCACCGGCAATCGCCACGTCCATCGGTCCGTCGATTCCATTCTTCGGATCGATGACATGCCCGCCTTTGAGCAACAGATCATACTGCTGAGCCTGTGCCGGTGCGGCCAGTAAAAGGACCAGAATGGCCAGCGTACAGGCAACAGCATGACGCATCAGGGGATGAATACTGCGACTGGATACCCTTCTACAGCGAAGCCATCCAGAACGCGCTGCCGGTTTTTTGTTATCTGCTTCCATGTCGTATCCGTTAAGTACAGATCCTTTCCAGAGGCCAAGTAGCACGACACACGAAGCAACTTCCTGCCACATAGCTTCAGTGAAGCCGTCCCGTTTGGGCCCCTGCTTAGTACCGTAACGGCTCTTCATCCCACATCGGCACTGCCCTCCCATTCAGGTCCCACACGACCCTTCCTTCTCGTATGGTAAGTTCCGCCTCCAGCTTCTGCGTACCTTTCAAGGTTCTCCGCCGCGAATCGATGAAGCCGAAATCACCTTCTCTCAGGTTAAATACAGCGACATCTGCCACGGCCCCCTCGCTCAGGTGCCCGAGTTCTTCGCGGTTGATCACCTGCGCCGGTTTCCACGTCGATGCCTCGATCACATCCTGGAGCGACATACCCACGTTCAGGAACTTCGACATGAGGTTCGCCATGTCCTTCATGCCGTCGTTCATACTGCCGGTGTGCAGGTCGCTGCTGATCACATCCGGATAGAATCCCTGTTGCATTGATGGGACTACTTGGTGCCAGATCAGGCTCCCCCCGCCGTGGCCCACGTCGAAAATGATGCCCCGTTCCCGAGCCTTGAAGATATAAGGCCTTACCTTCGAGTTCTCGTCCACTACCTCCTCACGTCCACGTGTGTAGGAGTAGGTATGGGTAAAGATGTCACCGGGCCGGAGCTTCTCCATCAGGAGCGTCTCGAGAGACAACGGCGGGTCGTGCTCGCCGAAATCCACCATGACCGGGACATCCGCCAGGTTACCCGCTTCAACCGCACGCTCCACCTGCGTAAAATCGCCCCAGTAGTGAGCAGCCTTGATGCCCACGATGTGTTCGGGGAACATGCGGCGAATCATGTGCGCCGTCATGACCGGATTCATGTCCGAGACATCCTGCTCCTCTAGCCTCCCGACCATCCCTGTACCGACGATGTTCAACAAAGCCAGCACACGCGTGCGAGAATTGTCGATCGTCTGCGACTTAAAGAGGCGGAAGTTCTTCCATCCGGAGGACCCTGCATCCACCACGGTCGTCACGCCAGCCCGAAACGTGAATCCGTCGGGAGGCAGGCTGGTGTGGGCATTGGCGATATATGCACCGGGCTCCGTGCCGTGAAAGACGTGGACGTGAATATCAATGATACCCGGCGTGACGTAGAGGCCACTCACGTCGACGACCCGCTCGGCGTCAGCAGCCGGAATATCGGACGCCACACGGGCGATCTTGCCATCGGCAATCGCCACATCCATCGGCCCGTCGATTCCATTCTTAGGATCGATGACATGCCCGCCTTTGAGCAATAGATCATACTGCTGAGCCTGTGCCGGTGCGACAAGCAAAACAAACAGAATGATCAGGCCGCAATGGATGGCGCACCTCAGTCCCCTGCCATTGTGATACCTGCCTGTCCCGAACTTACGTTCCATGTACATACGAACTGCTGAACCAGAAAACATGTGCTAATCCGAATGGTTGTTGGTGCAATCTGAACCATCTCCACAGCCCGTATCCACTATCCTATCTGCTTTACGGAATTCCTCAGGTCGCGAGCGGCGGTCCACCCGGCACCATTATCGGCCTACGTTCACGCGTGTACGATTGACGGTTCGCCGTAAACCGGGCGCTGAGGTATTCGCCTAGAAAGATCTGTCCGGAGATGGTATTCGCATCGCTGGACAGGTTACCGGTGAAAATGAAGGTGACGCTATCTCCGGGGCGGCGGTCAACGCTCAGGAGTTTGACCTGATTACCCTCGATTGTACCGGCCACGTCGCGGACCGAAAAGTCTCCTTTGTGCGAGCCTTCAATCCAGTTCTGGTCCTGCTGCTCGATATACCACGTATGGCGGCTCCGGCTGCTGGAGAACTCGACGTCCACGTTCCATCGGCCCGTAAGCGTGGCCGCCGGAGCGCTCATCGCCGTCGATCTAGGGCTGCGCTTCTGGGATAGAAGCTCATAGAGCCGGTCGGCTACGATCTTATCCTCGCCCGGCTGCATCATCCACGCCGTGATATTTACAGACGTGGTGCCGGTCTCATTATCATGACCGCTGCCGAGCGCGATTCTCGGTTTCGTCCGCCCCACAATCTCGGCGAGTTCTTCCCCGGTGATATGCAGCTTCGCTGGATCCCACATGATGTCCAGCCTCGGACTATAGTTGGAGAGCCCACTAGGCTCGCGCACGGCAGTCGTCACGCCCTCCAGGGTGGAAACGCGCTTTGCGATGGTGTCCAGATAGGAGAGCCACGTCTTCCACTCGGCTTCGTGGTCGATCTTGACCCACGCCTCCACGGCGGCCAGCATGCCTATCATCTCTTCACGGCCAACCTTGTTGTCCCGCCCGGGGCCATGGTGAGGAGAGCTTGCCTGCCATGCCGAGGTCAGCAGATCTTTGGGTCCCAGGAGCAGCCCGGCACATTGTGGTCCCCGAAGTGCCTTCCCGCCGCTGTACGCCACCATTGTGGCACCTTCCTGTAGGTGCACGTTCGGTATCGTAAGGTTTTCTGCCGCCGCATCGACCAGGATCGGGATCTGCAAAGGCCTGGCCATCTCCGCAATGGCTTTCAACCCCATCGGCCCCGTTCGCCCGGCCAGTAGATAAATCATCGCCGTCCGCGGGCTCAGCGCTCGCTGGAGTTCTTCCGGGGTCTCTACGGTAATGACCTCCACGCCGATATTGCGGATGGCGTGGTCGTAGGCATTTCGCGAATGGCGTGGAATGATGACCTGGGTCTTGTCGAACCCGGTCAGATCGGGAATGCGGAGGAGCTTTTCGGGGTTGCCGCCTGCCACACACGCCGCCGTTGCATGCTTTAGCGCGGCGGCGCAGCCTGCCGAAACCATCCCCCACTCCGCACCGGTCAGTTCAGCCAGCCGACGGCCAATCCCCTCTGCCAGTTCATCATATTGCACAAAGCTCGTAGAAGCGGCCTCCATCGCGGCCCGTACCTCCGGCCGCTCCAGGGATCCTCCGATGATGGTGAAGGTGCCGCGACAATTGATAACCGGTTCGACGCCGATCGACCGAAAGATTTCGGCTCCGAACGCCGGAGCGGTTTCCGAACCACTCGGCGATGTGAGACCAGCGGCTCCACTGGCGCTCCCGGCCGCCAGCCCCAGAGGCAGAGCCGATAATGTCTTCATCACGTCTCTCCTGCTTAGCATAACCGATCCTCTTGCTTGATGTTAAAAGAAGGAGGCATCCCGCCGGTCTGGTGCTGCTATAGGCAGGGCCTTTCATTTCATGTCGCTATAGGAGAACCGCCTCAGATCTGTGCATCACCCCATGAGCCATTCACCATGTGCACTCAATCCGTGGTCGTCCATACCTTTCCGTCATGCCGGATGTGAACGGTGGTACCATTCGCACCCGGCGCTGTGATCTCGTACATGCTCTGCGTTGTCTGCAACTCCGGCTCGAAGGCTATGCCGTCCACGGTGATCTCCCCCGCTCCAAGCTCGGAGAGCTGTTTCGCATAATGCCCGTTCGCATCACGGTAGTCCAGTTGACGATAGTAGAGCTGCCGTAGCGCCCACTTTACCCGCTCGTTTGGATCCTCAACAAATGCCACCGTACCCTTACCGGCCTCGACATCCGCGAATTGCACGTAGCCCCAGCGCTCGGGGATGTGCATGTTGACGGCCCCCTGCGGAGACCACACCCACCAGTCTGCCTCGGCGCGCCCCGTGGCCGGGTCGATGAGCTTCTCGTATGTGCCGTTCACGACCTTGTGAGGCCACTCGGAACGCGCGAAGTTGAGGCGCCACTGATCGCCCGAGCGAGGCAGGCGACGTCCCGGCGCGGCTTGCCGAAGCACAGTCCAGGGAAGCGCAACCTCAACAGTCCAGCCCTCGTCCGTGTCCGACGGATCGTTCAGCGTCCCTTTCACATCCAACCCCAGTTCGAGACCGCGTATGTCCCATGCAGAAATGGACGGGCCGCCGTTTCGAAAGGCACTGCCAAGCATGAGGTCGAAGACCGTCCCCAGGGCATTCACCTCGAACTCGTAGTAGTTATGGGTATCGCCGTCCGGGTCCAGGAAGATCTCAAATGCATTATCCTGGAAGACCGCCGCATCCCGCTCGGTAAGCGTTGCCCAGACGTGCGGCTCTTCGAGTTCGGCAGCGACATACAGTGCTTCGTCATCCCAGAGCATCTTGGCTCTGGTCCGAAAGCGCGGAGCCGGATGGTCACGTCCATTGATATCGACGAAGTCCTCCGTCCAGGGTACTGCCGCCCAGTCCGGTTCGCTCAGGCGCCCATCTACCTCAATCGGACCGGAAGTCCTGTAAATGACATAGGTGCTCGGGGTGAAAGCCATTTCGGGGTCCGCTTCCGGCGTCCATCCGCGCACAGAGGACCCGGTGTTACCGGCAGGACCACTCCACAGGCCTACAACCAGAGGAGAGAGGAAGCCTCCCAGGAGAAAGATGGTTCGGAGCATCGATACGTAATCCATCTCGGATATGGACTTCGTGGTGGCAAGGCCGTTTGCCGGCCCTACTCCGGTCACGGCAGGCGGAGTAAGGCGACAAACATCGGCTGGGATTACTCTGTGACCTCTACGATCATCTCTATCTCGACCGGGATATTGCCCGGCAGAGATCCCATGCCTACGGCGCTTCGCGCGTGTTTCCCGTTGTCACCAAAGACCTCGACCATCAAATCGGAGAATCCGTTCATTACGAGCGGATGCTGTGCGAAATCAGGTTCGGCGTTCACCATACCCAGCACCTTGACGATCCGCTTCACTTTGTTGAGGTCACCAATTTCTCCCTTCAGAGAGGCCAGCAGTGAAATGCCGGTCAGGCGAGCCGCCTGCTGCCCCTCCTCCAGCGTCAGATCGCTTCCGACCTTCCCGATGACCTGCCCCCCTTCAGGCTTATCCGGACCATGGCCGGAGAGAAACACGAGGTTACCTGTGCGTACGGTTCGCACATAGTTTGCCACGGGGGGTGTAGGCGCACCCAGCTCGATACCCAGCTCCGCGAGCCGCTCTTCCACATCGTACGTATAGTTATCGCTCTGCATCGGGGTATCACCTCCCTGGCTCGGCGTGCAAGCGATCGCGATCAAAGCGAGCGGAAGCACAAGTGCCAATCGTTTCATGATCCATACCTGATTGATTTGAACGAATGTTGTCTGCCATAGCAATACGCCATAGTTGTTTGTCACCTCTGGTGCTCAGCAGGCCGTTCGGTAGTGCATCTTCATGGGCATCCTGACCAACCGCATCAGACGTTACCGTACCGGGAGCAGCCTGACCATCAAGCCTGTATCCTCAGTGATCAAGTACAGAAATCCATCGGGCCCGACCTCTACATCTCGAACCCTCCCGATACCGGACAACAACGGCTCATCGCGCACGATGCGGCCATTCTCGACGACACTGCGATTCAGCATCCTGTGGCTCAGGGCACCGGAGAACAAATCGCCCTCCCATCCGGGGTATTTTCCACCATACAGGAAATCCATACCGGAAGGCGCGATAGAGGGCGTCCAGTGATGTACGGGCGGTTCTATGCCGTCGAGGAGCGTATCTGCAGTAATGAGGGTACCGTCATATTCAAGGCTGTACGTGGCTTTCGGCCACCCGTAATTGGCGCCTGCCTTGATCAAGTTGACCTCGTCCCCACCGAACTCACCATGCTCATGCGCCCACACCTCACCCGTTTCGGGGTGAACTACCAGCCCCTCATGCATCCGGTGCCCGTAGGTGTAGATCTCCGGGAGGACACCGATCGAGTCGGTGTAGGGATTGTCGGCTGGAATACGCCCGTCATCATGCAGCCTCATGGTCTTGCCTGCATAATGTGACTTATCCTGGGCATTCAGCCGCTTTCCCCGGATCCCGACGGTGAAGTAGAGATATCCTTCGCGATCAAACGCGATTCTGCTACCGTACCACTCGCCATCCTCCTCGAAGGGACCGGCCCTGTACAGGATCTCCTCGTCTACGAGCTGTTGACCGTTCAGCCTGCCCCGCATCAAGACGGTGTATCCGCCTCCACTACTGTCCGGATCGGTATAGTAGGAGAGGTAAATCAGTCTGTTCTTCTCGAAATCGGGATGCAGTTCGATGTCTCGCAAGCCATTCGGCACATTGCCGTCAACCGATCCCTGTATCACTCCATCCTGGATGAAGAGCAGGTTTCCTCGTCGCTCCGTAATAAGGACGACCCCATCGGGTAAAAATGCGAATCCCCATGGCCGGACCAGCCCAGTCAGCACGGTATCGACGCTGAATGACTGTGCTTCTGAATGGATGACTTCCAGCCGCTTATCCGGCAAAGGGAAGTAGACTTCATCCCGATCCGATGCACGGCACGAAGCAATGCATAGCGCCAGAAATACGACTCCGGCGGTTTTACACATGGTCATGGTCGGAAGGTATTTGCTCGTATCTGCGATCCGGGTTATCGCTGGATTCCGACTGCCTTCTCATCATGAGAAGGCAGTCTATCGTAGCGGCATGCGTTATTGCATTCCTGCAGCGGCGGCTGCCGAGCACCTCATAGCGCCGTCCTGACCCGGCTCACATCTTCGACACTCACCGCACTGGCATTATTGCCGAAGTTTTGCCTGATATATGTGGCGACTTTCGCAACGTCCTCATCGCTCAGGAAGCTGTGTTGCGGCATAACGCTGTCGTAGGGTTCGCCCTTCACCACGATCGGACCTTCCAGTCCATTGATGATCACAGAGATCAGCCGATCCACGTCCCCAGTCACCCATTCAGATCCGGCGATCGGAGGGTAGCGAGGCGGAGAACCTTCGCCATTGCGCTGGTGGCAGGCAGCACAGTACATATCGTAGATCTGGTTCTCCGCAACTTCCTGGCCCCGCTGGAGGTTATCCGCGATCTCATCCGGCGTACGAACGTTGCTGGCGGAACGCTTTTCCTCCATTACACGGGCTAATTGCGCTTCACCGAACGACCTCTTATCTCCCGTAAATTTGATCCGCCATACCTTGCCACGGACCGACTCGGTTATGTACAGCGATCCATCCGGTCCTATGGCAATACCGACGGGACGGTGCATGGCGTCGCTCGTATTCACAATCGGATCCACGCCAGCAAACCCGTTCGCAAACACCTCCCAATCCCCTGTCGGCTCACCATTCTCAAAGGGGATGAACGCTACGAAGTAGCCCGCCTGTGGATAGGGGTTACGGATGGTCGATCCGTGGAGGGCGACGAACGCTCCATTCCGGTATCGGTCGGGGAATTGCTCTCCGCGGTAGAATTTTATGTCGTTGGGTGCGAAATGGCCGGGGAATCCGATAAGCGGATCGTCAAAGGCGCTGCACCGGCCGATCATCTTGCCATCCCCGCCGTATTCGGGAGCCAGTACTTTTTTGCCCTGGATCTGGTCATAGTAGCAATAGGGCCAACCGAAGTTCGAGCCTTCCGTTACCCGCATGAACTCGTCTGCCGGAAGCACGGCGTTGTCCCACTGGGAGAACGTGTTCGGCCACAGGCGATGCAAGTCATCCCGGCCGTGCATGACGACATACAGCTGCTTGTCGACCGGATTCCAGTCCATGCCGACGATACTTCTCAGTCCTGTGGCATACTTGTAGGCCTGTGCCTGAGTCTGATTGAACGCATCTTTTTTGAATCGCCAGATGCCACCGTGATCCTCGAGATCCGGACACGGGTCCTGCCCCGGAACACCGGGCGTCCGCTTCGGACTCTGGCAGGCGTTGTTCGGCGCTCCGAACGGCACGTACATATTCCCTTCGTCATCGAACGCGACAGGCTTGGTGATATGCTCGTGCGACCCGTGTGGGTGATCGTCGATCACGAGTGTATCAGGGGGCCCCTCGGGGACCAGTTTCCCGGGGGTCAACTTGTAGCGAAAAACCTTGAGGTTCGTGCTGACATACAGGTAACCCTCATGGATCTTCGCCTCCGTATGGTAGCCCCCTCGCTCGTCGTTCAAGACGCCAAACTTCTCGATGATATCCGCCCTGCCATCACCTGTCGTATCACGAAGTGCTACGATGCTACCCTCCTCATCCGACCTGCGCAATTTGACGTAAATATCGCCGTTATCATTCACGGCGATGTGGCGTGCGGGACCAATGCTATCCACCACCACGATGGCTTCAAAACCGTCCGGTAGTACCAGCGTGACATCATCGGATGGATCAGGAGGCGTCTGGCTATCGAATCGCGAATACATGATCCAGATGGCACCAACCAGGATGACGGCAGCTATGCTGAGAAAACTTCTAGACATGACGGACATCAACTACTAGGTAATACTTACTCCATCGGCCGGGCCTGCGGGCCGGCTGCTCTGAACACCTGCAAGTGACTGTTATTTCGGGCAACCAGGACAAGGGGATGCCCTCGGGATCGCACCAATCGAATAGACCGGATCTCGCCCGGACTGAAAAACCCGCTCTCGCGAGAGGGCACCTCGCGGTACGTGCGGGCCGAGTCCAACCGGAAAAGCGTTCCATAACCGGCATCGTAGGGACCTGCCTGTGGATTCGCCGCAGCCAGGTTTCCGCCAAGCAGCAACTCCCGGGCACCATCGCCATCCAGATCCTCTGCGAGGATTCCATATACAGGAGTCAGTTGCGCCCGGAACGGGAGCGAATCGATGCGAAAGCTGCCGCTTCCATCATTCCAGCCGACGATACTCGCCAGTTGCTCGGCCTGATAGTGTTCGGCGGCCTCTAGTTCTTCTGGACGGAAGATCTCCGGTACTCTCTTGCCAGCATAATCGGCGAACGTCGGGTAACGTGACTTCAGATAAGGCAGTTGTTGAATCAGATTATGCCGGAGCGCTGCTGGAAAGGGGCCTCCTTCATCCGTGTAGTACGCGAAGATCTGTACCGTCCGCCCGCTGCGAGCAAAATCGCCCGCCCACATCTGCACCGGCCGTCCGGGAGCCCCGCGAAACCGTGAGTTGAGGCCATGGTTACCGGCCACCAGATCCAGAGTCCCATCGCCGTTCAGGTCAGCCAGCGCCACGCTCTGCCACCAGCCGTGTGTTTGCTCTAATCCTGCCGAACGGAGATCGGCCCGCTCCAGCTTTCCTGCCCGGTTGAAAAAGATCGTCAGCGGCATCCATTCCCCTACTACGATGAGATCCGGCATCCCATCGCCATTGAGGTCTCCCCATGCGGCATCGGTTATGCCGGCTGCCCGTAATTCCTGCGCACGTAGTTGTGGGGCCAGCCGGTCGGTCGCATCCTGATACCTTCCGGTCCCGTCATTCTCCAGCAGGCGTCCTCCGACAGGGATGCCGTACTCCAGCGCCATCCGGGTCCCCAGGAATAGATCCTGGTCCCCATCTCCATCCAGATCAGCTGCCCGGACCACCCCGGTCGGCCCGTTTTCTTTTGCAGGCTGCGGCAGGAGACCTTCCGTGCGCACGAGCACGCCCTCTGCCTGAATCCGATACAGGCGATCCGGCATGCCGGGAGTTTCGTTGCTTCCACTGACGACGTAGAGTTCAGGAATCCCATCGCCGTCCACATCGACGAACTCGCAATCGGTATCCTCGGCCATTCGGTCGGCTTCCAGAGCCGGTTGATGTGTCTGCCGGAAACGACCGTTCCTTTCCTGTACGAACAACGCCCCGGACTGGCCTCGTGCGCCGCCGCTATACACATCGTCCAGGCCATCACCGTTTACGTCGCCGATGCAGAGCGCCGGCCCTTCGGTCGAACGCATATGGAACAACAGAGGCGCCTGCCTGAAATCATTGTAGGCAGACTCCTCGTGCTTCCAGTCCAGACGAACTTCACGCGTAACATCGACCAGCAGCGGAACGGCCGTACTGTTCGTGAACGATACGGCAGATGCCAGCTCCCCGGTATATTGGGCCTCGGATTGCCGGACCGCCAATCGCTGGCGGGGTTCGATATTCGTCTCCAGGCTCACGCGGCCATCCGGCCACCAGATCTGCAACGTATCGATAGTCTGTATGCCTTCGCCCAGCCCGATATGCAGGGTAGGATCTACGGACGACTCAAATCCCCGCTGCAGCATCTGCTCTGCATACCAGTTTCGGCCACCGGCCACGACGCGCACCTGTGCTCCGATGCCAAACGTGTTCGGCGTCTGCCCCTCCAATGCCAACTGAATCCAGGCCCGATCCGGATACAATTCGGAAGCTCTGTTCCGGTAGATGAAGGCCGCCATGTTGACATTATTCACTACGAGATCCAGGTCCCCATCGCCATCCAGATCGCCGTAGGCGGCCCCGTTCGAGAAGCTCGGCTTATCCAATCCCCATTCGGCCGCTCGATTGGTAAACCGTAAGCCTCCCAGATTCTCAAACATGTAGTTTGAAAGAGGAACGGTGGGCGCCATGTCGACCAGCTGCCGAAAATCGAGCTGATACCTATTCGATTCCATGAGCCGGACGGCCTGCACCAGGTGATCCTTATCGGTCACGCTCTTATAGAATCCATTCGGAACGAAAATCTCCCGCCGGCCATCGAGATTGAAATCGGCCATGAGAGCGCCCCAACTCCAGTCGGTTGCTTCTACACCCGCATACCGCCCGATTTCACTGAACGTACCATCGCCATTGTTATACTGGAGGGTATTGCGCGCGAACTGCCGGTGATACCCCATCTGTACTTCGGCCTCATACCTTTCCCATTCGATGAAATCCGAAATGGTTTTGAGCCGCTCTTCCGTACCGGGCAGCATTTCGGAAACAAAGATCTCGGGAAATCCGTCGTCATCCAGATCGGCTATATCACCGCCCATGGAGCTGGTACTAATGCTACTGAATGTGGTCTCCAGCGATTCGGTAAACGTCCCATCTCCATTGTTCATGTAGAGATAATCCCGCTCAAAGAAATCATTGGAGACATACACATCCTGCCACCCGTCTCTATTTATATCTCCGACCGACACTCCAAGACCAAAAGCCGCCTCGTTTCTATAGATTCCGGCCTGCTCCGTCACATCGACAAAGAGGTCGCCTTCATTGTGGTACAGGCGGTCTCCACCTTCGAACGACGGCTGATCACGGCGGAGCGTTTTCAGGTTGTAGCCACTGACCGGTTTGCTCGCGTAATTATTCAGGAGATACATATCCAGCCTTCCATCCCTGTCGTAGTCGAAGAAGGCCGCATGGGTGGAATATCCCCGGTCCGCCAGCCCGAATTCATCGGCACGCTCGGTGAACGTCAGATCTCCGTTGTTGATAAATAGCTCGTTCTTGCGATTCTCGGGGTTCGGGTTGCCGCTGTTAGTGACATAGATATCCAGCCAGCCATCCCCATTCACATCCACCATACCCACTCCGGTAGACCAGGGCTTATTCCCAGCAACCCCCGCACTTTCGGTAATGTCCTCGAATGAGAAATTCCCCTTATTCAGATAAAGCGCATTTCGCTTCTGGTTGGCTACGAGATAAATATCAAGCAATCCATCATTATTAATATCTCCTAGCGCAACGCCTCCTCCTGCATAAAAATCTTTATTGGTATAGATATTAAACTCCTCACTGAACATGAGGTCGTTCGAAAACTCGATATTCGTTATGGCAGCCGGAACAAGCTGAAACAATACCTCTTCTGATTCTTCTGCTGCACGACCGGTACAACCTGCAAGTAGCAAGAGCCCATAGAAGAGCGGCACCGGTGGAAAGAGACGGTCCCTGGCCATTGAATTCGAGTGGATGAACACGTCAAACGAAGTACAAAAAATCCACCGCAATGACTCTGTGCGATAGCGTTACTCCACAATCCGCACATCCCGCCCACCCGGATCGTCGGCCTTCTCTCTCGTGAGCAGACTGTTCGTTACCCGGACGCTCACGCCACCTCCTGCATCTCCGCAGGTTGATGACGACTACATCAGCTTCCCCTTACATTTAGCAGCAGTTCCGGTTGGTGAATCACCCGGTCGTCTCTGTATCCCGACCGGAAGCGTAAGCGCCTTGCAATCATCGATCAGAAGAATGAGGCACTTTTCATGCAGCCCGCCAATCCGGCGGGCAGGGAACGCAAAACACGCTCTTACATGCTGAACCGACACACCCGGCCTCACACGTAAACGCTCGTATCCCTACCTGCCTATTCCGTCATACACAAAACCAGACCTCTGAGGGGCACGGCTACCGGCCGGTAGCCGTGCCCTCTCTTCGGATCACAATCGCACTTACTTGGCGTCCCACCAGAGCCTGGTGGCGTTGTTGTCCGGTCCGTTGAGGAGGCCTATGGCTGCCTCCGTAGCGGCCCGGTTATTCGAAAACTCGCCGTCCACGAAGGTCATTCGGCGGAAGATGTCGTCCTCGGCAAGATCGGGGTTCGCCGAATTGATGATCGGGTAGAGCCTGGGATAGCCTGTCCTCCTGTACTCGGTGAATGCCTCCCAGCCATCAGGATACAATGCCAGCCATTTCTGCGTGATGATCTGCTCTAGCTGGCGTTCCTTACTGCCTCCGACATCAAAGGCGACCGGAATATCCGACAGGGCCGGAGTTCCCCAGGCATCATCGGGTGCTACCGGGACGTTCGTACTGGCGATGTAGGCTTCAATCTCGCTCGGAGATGCCCCGATACGATTCTCCGACAGGGACATCCTGATCCCTTCGTTGTAGAGTTCCTGGGCCGTTCCGCCCATGTTCCAGCCTTCCAGAGCGCCTTCTGCACGCAGGAAGTACACTTCGGCAGCACACATTACCCGCATCGGCGGGTTCGATCCACCGCGGTTGTCATTCAGCCAGTCGACGCCCATGTCCGAATACTGAGGATTCAGCACGGGACCTTTCTCCGTTCTGGGCAGTCCATTTCGCATCCCCTCGTACGGGCTGCCATCACCATCGCTATCCCCATCCACTGCCGGGCTGTAATAAACCTCCAGCCGCGGATCTTCATATCCTTCGAGCACGCTCTCCATCGCTGAGCTCATTCTGAACTCACCCCAGTCTGTGATGGTGGTGTAAGGATTCCGAGAGTTCGGCGTGGTCAACACTTCTGCGTTATCGTCGTTGCTCTCGATAACCCCGCCCGCAACCGCCTTTTCGGCTTGCTGCTGCGCCAGTGTGGGCTCTACATACTTCACGCGCAATGCGAGCCGGAGCCTCAACGAATTGGCAAACTTGATCCACTTATCTACGTCGCCTCCGTAAACCTGGTCATTGTTACCGAAGGCATTGCCTCCTCTATTCGCTTCCAGCACGGCAATGGCCTCGTCGAGCGTCGTAAAGAAGCTCTTGTAAATGTCCTCCTGAGAATCGTAGGGGACACTCGTCTCGCCATTACCGAATTGGGAATAGATGATCGGTCCCCAGTAATCGGTGATCCGGTGGAACAGCTGCACCTTCCAGATCTTTGCGACGGCATTCTGCAAAGTCAGCCCATTCTCACTGGAAAACTGCTCGACGAAATGGATTTGCGGGGCGGCATTGGCATAGAAGTCTGTCCATGCCCCATCGATCCATCGTCCGACCTCTACATACTGGTCGGAGTCGAAGTTTTCCGCCGTCGTGGCGAAATACTGGGCGTAGAGGTCAGCGAAAAGCGATTGAGCCAGCTGGAAAGGCCCGGGAGACCCGAACATGCCTCGCCACTGCGATTGCGCAAAGGCTTGCCCCAGCAGGTTGGCATCCACATTATCGACCACGATCCGATCACTCGGCGTATTCAACGCATCGAAATTATCGGTGCAGGCAGGCAGGGTGAGCAGCATTGCCAGAAAGCAGACACTCGCCCACCTCGTATATGCATACGTTTTCGTCATTGTCGCGAATCCTCTTCAGAAGTAGAGTTAGAATCAGGCGCTAGGCTTCCACAGAGTCGAATCAGTAATCGATTGCGAGGTTAAAGCCGAACGCACGCGTCGAGGGGGGCGTGAACGACTCGAAGCCTTCCGCGGCGGCGTTGGTACCGACCATCAGATCCGGATCCAGGTTCTTCGCGGCCCGGTGGATGAAGAACAAGTTCCTACCCACGAGCGAGAACCTGATGGAAGAAACCGGAAGGCCGCCAAGCATCGACTGCGGCAAGGTGTAGCCGAGGGTCACTTCACGGAGACGAGTATTCGTGGCGCTCTCTACGAATACCTCGCCCACCGGCGCATTGCGGCCTCCCATGTTCCTCCAGAAGGTTTCGGCATCAATGGCAATGTTGTTCGGAGAGCCATCCTCCAGAACGGCCGTTTCGTGTTCGAAAAAGTTCTGTCCGAAGATGAGACCGCCATCACGGCCCTCCAACGTTTCCTCCGTAACGCCGTCGGCGTAGAGGATCGCGTTGGTCAGCGATGCGATCGTTCCACCCTGCCGGTGGTCGATGAGCACGCTTGCCGAGAAGTTCTTGTAGGAAATCGAGGCGTTGATGCCTCCCATCCAGTCCGGATTGAAGTTTGCCACCGGCACATTCAATCCGCTCGAAATGAGTGGCACGCCGTTGGAACCGACAACCACTCTGCCCTGATCGTCACGCTGGAAACCGCGGGAGTACACCATTCCGTACGGCTGTCCCTCTTCGATGCGGAACTCCCGCAGGAAGTCCTGAGCAATCGTCAGGCTTGGACGCTCGTCGGAGATCGCCACGACCATGTTCCGGTTGCGTGAGAAGTTGAAATCCAGATCCCAGGAGAAGCTCTGTGTTCGTATCGGCGTGGTGGACAGCATGACTTCCACACCCTTGTTCTCGACGTCACCGCCGTTGGTGTAGTACGAACTGGCTCCCGAGCCAACCGGTAGCGCAACCGTGAACAGCTGGTTCTTGGTGTTGGACTTATAGAACGTGGCATCCAATCCCAGGCGGTCGCCGAAGAAACGCACGTCCACACCTACCTCTGTGGAGACCGTCTCCTCCGGTAGCAGATTCTCGTTCGGCAGCACTGTGCTCAACTGCAGGAATCCGTTGTTGCCTCCGGCGATAAAGTTGGCCGTGCGCTGCAGCATGAACGGGGCGGCACTGTTACCCACCTTGGCCCAGGAGGCCCTCACCCGAGCGAAGCTCAGAACATCGGGTAGCGCCGGGATCAGATCCGATACGATGGCCGACAGACCAACGGAGGGATAGAAGTATGACCGGTTGTCGGCAGGAAGCGTCGAACTCCAGTCATTACGCCCCGTGAGGTCCAGATAGATGGCATCGTTCCAGTTGAGCTGTCCGAAGGCATACAGGGAGTACACATCGAAGGGAGATCCGATGCTTGCGCTGGACACGACGAGCTGTGTATTAGAGAGCGCGAAGAAGTTGGGCACCGTCAGCGCCGTACCCGTGTTCGCCGAAAGCGACGTATTCCGACGCTGCTTGACGCTGCCACCTACGTTCGCGTCGAAAGACAGGCCCCCGATCAGGTTATCCGAGTAAGACAGCAAGAAATCTCCGTTCCATTCGAACGCGTCGCTCTTGCTGACTGCGTACTGACCATTATTGGCAACGATGTAGGTATCGTTGTACAGCTTCGTTTCGCTGGAGCCGGCCTCTCCGTCATACGAACCCCTGACCATCAAGCTCAGCGCATCCGTGAAACGGTACCTCGCAGATCCCAGGACCATTACCCGGTTGCTCGTGTTTTCATTGAGGTTCCGGTACATCGCCCAGTATGGGTTCGCTCCACCGTTCGAACCGGGATTCCAGTAGTGCTGGCGTCGCAGCCCTTGTTCGGTGAAGTATTCGAACTGCTTGATATCCGAAGTGGGGATATTCCGGGGCAGCCGGTAGATATGCCGGAGCGGGTTCGTAAAGTTTTCCCCCGTCGCAAGCTGGTTATCAAGGGATTGCCTGATATAACTGAGCTTACCGTCTAGTTCGAGATTCTGGATGGGCTCGCTGGTTGCCCGGATTGAAACGTTGTGCCGTTCCAGATCATTGTTCGGCACGATGCCCGTAGCGGTGGTAAAGGAGTAGGAGAACACCGTCTGCACGTTCTGGCCTCCTACACTGGCCGTGACGTTCGTCGCAGAGTTATAGCCTGTTCTGAAAGCATCGGCTACGTTGTTCGGCTGCGGGAGGAAGGCATACTGCGCCCCGGCCATTTCCGGGCTCGGCGACCAGTGATCTACCATCTGCCCCTCCATCTTCGGTCCCCAGGAGAACTCAGAACCGGCATTGTATTCCCCGGCGCTGCCCTGACCGTAGACGTTCTGGTAATTCGTGAGGAGGATGGGCTCGCTAATCATCAGGTTCGTGCTCACACTGGCACTAACCCTGCCTGCCGCGGCTTTCTTCGTCGTGACGACGATCGCGCCGTTCTGAGCGGCACTTCCGTAAAGCGCGGCCGCGTTCGGCCCTTTCAGGACGGAAATGTCAACGATGTCGTTGGGATTCAGGTTACTGATTCCACCACGGACGGGTACACCGTCGACCACATACAGGGGCTCGCTACTACCACTGATCGAGCGATTACCACGCAGGATAACGCGGGTGGCGCCTCCAACACCGGTACCGGCCTGGGTTACTGACAGACCGGCGACCTTACCTGCCAGCGCATTGGTAACGTTCAACTCACGGGCTTCGGCCAGACGGTCTGTGTCCACACTCTGGGTTCCGTAGGTCAGCGACCGTTCCTCTCGCTCCACACCCAGTGCCGTTACAATGACGTCTTGAAGCGAGATGGCGCTTTCGGCCAGCCGAATGTTGAGCTGAACGGTCTCCCCCGCCTGCACCTCCACTCCACGAATCAGCTTGGAAGCGTAGCCGATAAAGCTCGCCTGCACGTCGTACGTGCCAGCTACGACATTTCCTATTGAGTAGCTACCGGTACCATCCGTCGCGGTGCCGAGCGTAGTGCCCAGGATGACCACGTTTGCGCCAGGAATGGGGTCGCCACTCAGGCTATCAGTCACCATACCTGTGATTCGTCCTGGACTCTGCGCCTGGGCAGATAGCGCACACAAGGAGAGCACCACCAGGAATAAGGGAAGAGGGTGCAGCTTAGGCAATTCCATAGTTCGTTGGGTGTTAGGAACGGGACTACGTGACACCATCAGATCCGTAATATGTCATACATGTTACTACAACGTAAACATATACCTCAGATCACAAATTTGTCAATGACATTTATTTTACCCCTTAATTTTTTGTGGACAAAATCGATTTTAGCCACAAAAATTAATATCCCATGCGACCCACTTACGTGTGTCGCCAGAACGCTCCGACAGCGAATATATGCTTCAACTATTTTCTAAACAGGATATAAAACGTGGGCAAGGTCTAATTACTACCCTGAGCGTTGTTCTACCCGCACCGGTTTACCATCTGTCTTCTGCACACCATGTACCTGCCGTGTGTGCTCTTCGGAGAACTCGAGGTGACGCGCCATGGCCTCCGATGCCGCGTTAGCATCGCGGCGAAGTATTGCGTCGAGAATCTGTGCATGCCACGCCATCGCCACCTCTTTTGCCTCTGCTACGGTTTCATATACAGAGGGGACGATTTGCTGCATGAGCTGATGAATGGGTTTCAGCAGTAATGGAAACAGTGGATTCCCGGAGGCTTTTGCAACGGCCAGATGGAAAGCCATATCCAGGTGAGGCAATTCAGCCAGATCTTCTTCCCCCTTTTTCATCTTGCTGAATGCTTCTTTAAGTGCTTCGGCCTCCTGATCAGTGTGGTTCAGTGCGGCAAGAGCCGCCACGGGGGGTTCCAAAACCTGGCGAGCGTGAACGAGGTCGAACGCTGAATCCAGTCCGCTTCGCGTGCTGAGATAGAGTTGGAGCGAGTTCACAATCGTATCCGCCGTTATCTGACTGACGAAAATACCACGCCCTTTCTCAATCGTGACGAGGCCGCGCGCACTCAACATACGCAGTGCTTCCCGGAGCACGGTCCGGCTGACACCGAACTGGGCACATAATTCGTGCTCCGTCGGAAGTCTCGTTCCGGGGGTAAGGCCGTTGGCGCGGATTGCTGCCACGATCTCTTCCTCTACGGTTTTGCTCAAAAGCTGTCGGCTGCCGACGGGTTTAAACATTTGGGACATGTTGGGTTGGTTCAGGTTGATGATCCACGTCCATCCATGCTCACTCCTGTCGAGCATTTCCGAAGCAGACTGTGGCTACGAATGAGGCGGCATAAATCGTAAACACACCGGCGTCGGAACCTCAAGCACCTGCCCTGTCGGGGTAAGTTTACCCGTATCGGCATCGATGGCAAACACGACGACCGTATCAGAATTCTGGTTGGCAACCAACAGGAATTGCCCTGTCGGATCAAGCGCAAAATTGCGAGGCCATTTCCCCTCTACGGATTGATGCTGAACGGTGGTAAGCGCCCCCGTTTCCGGATCTATAGCGAAAACGACGATGCTATCATGCCCGCGATTGGACCCATAGACGTACCGGCCCGAGGCCGCGACATGCACATCGGCCGGGTAGTTGTCGCCTGTAAAGCCATCCGGTAGTGTCGAAAGGGTCTGGGACTCTGTCAACCGGCCACTACTCGGATCGTACGTAAAGGCGGTTAACGTCGAATCGAGTTCATTGATGACGTAGGCACGCGTACCATCCGGATGGAATGCAAAGTGCCGCGGGCCAGCTCCTGATCGTACCTGTGCCCAGGGAGGGTTGCCTGGCGTAAGCTGGCCTTCTGCCCCATCGAAACGGTAGATCATGACCTTATCCAGCCCGAGGTCCGCCACGAAAGCGAAACGGCCGGCTGCATCCAGCGTGACCGAATGCGCATGCGGCCCCTGCTGGCGTTTCGTGATGCTCGATCCCTCATGCTGTGCAACATCCGATGCTGGAAGCAGGCTGCCATCCGACTGGATCGGTAGGACAGCGACGTTGCCACCGGAATAGTTTGCAACGAGCACGTTGCGGCCCTGGGCATCAACCGTCAGATGGCACGGCCCCCCACCGCGAGAAGATCGAGCATTCAGGTGCCGCAGATTACCGGTCCCACTGTCGATAGCATAAGCGTGGACGCTGCCACCCGGCTCGCCTTCGAACTCCGGCGTTTCGCTCACAGCGTAGAGAAACCGTTGCTGGCGATCCACAGCCAGAAACGATGGGTTTGAAATACCCTTCGTCACACCTTTCAACTCGAGCGCCCCCGAGGCCGTATCCATGTTAGCGAAGTATATCCCTTCGCTCGCGCCATTGGTGTAGGTACCGATGTACAGGGGCTGCCTGGCAGAACGCACCCCTTTGGTAAAACACTCGCTGAAAGCAGTGGATGCAGCACCCACTCCCATCATCTTCAGGAACTCGCGGCGCGTAAAATCAAATGCCATGGCATATTCTCATTTTCGAGACAGTTGGCGAAACGAGGCCTCTACACGCGGTCCCGCCCTCAATCACACGCTTCAGCCGCGTTCAAGCCGCGAGTCAGGATTCCAACACATGCGTCCCTCACATGCATCCGGAAAGTAGACAAGGACGGCATACTTTCGAAATAAAACAGTTATTAGATGCGTAGAGAAAAGCTGGACTTCTACCAGAACTTCTACGGTTATGCCATCAAAAGGCAACATAGATCACAGACCAGCCTGTTCGTTACCTGACTCGCTCCAGCGCGGACTGGCGATTCCGTTGAGATCCCACACGACCCGGCCCGCACGGAGGGTCAGTTCCGCCTCCAGTTTCTGAGAGCCTGGCCACATGTTGCCATCAGAGTCCACGTAACCGAAATCGTCTTCTCGAAGATTGAAGACGGCTACATCGGCTTCGGCTCCGACGTCCAGATTGCCAAGTTCGGGGCGGTGAATCACTTGAGCCGGTGTCCACGTACTGGCCCGGATCACATCTTCAAGTGGCATTCCCAGCACGAGCATCTTCGACATGACGTTCGCCATATCCTTCATGCCCGCATTCATACTGCCAATATGAAGGTCGGTGCTGATGGTATTCGGCCAGAAGCCGGCTTTCGTGGCCGGCATGGCCGCACTGTACCTGAAGCTGCCGCCTCCGTGCCCGACATCGAACACGATTCCTCGCTCCTGTGCCTTCGGCACGAACGCGCGTAGTTCACCGCTGTCTTCAACTACCGCTTCTCTGCTGCCTCCGGGGAAGTGAGCATACGCATGCGTATAGATATCCCCGGGACGCAGGTGCTCGAAGAAAAGTGCCTCAAGCGGGAGTGGTGGGTTCGAACCGCCGAAATCGACCATCACCGGAAGCTCGGCCAGGCGCCCCGCCTCTACGGCCTTATCCACGGCTTCCCAACCGCCGTTAAAGTGTGCCGTCTTGATGCCAACGATGAGATCGGCATACCGCCGGGCAACCAGCGCGGTCATCTTGGGATTCATGTCCTCGACGTTCTGCTCGTGGATTCCACTCATGCCGGAACCCACGATGTTGAGGAACGCCAGAACACGCGTCCGAGAGTGTTTTACCGTCTGCGCGACGAACTGGTTGAAGTTTTTCCAACCGGCGCTTCCAGCATCGACCACGGTGGTCACGCCGGCGCGGAACGAAAAGGGATCGGGTGGGACGCTCGAGAATCCGTTGCTGTAGCCACCTTCAGGATCGGTGCCGTTGAAAATGTGGACGTGCAAGTCGATCAAGCCAGGGGTTACATACAACCCCGACGCATCCACGACCTTCTGGGCACGGCTAGCCGGAACGTTGGGCGCTACCACGGCGATCTTCCCATCCGCAATACCCACATCCAGTACTTCATTGCGGTTGTTCTTCGGATCGATCACGTGCCCGCCTTTGATGAGCAGATCCAGATCCTGGGCTACGGCCATAGCGGTAATCCCCGGCATGATGACCGCAAGCGCAATGGCTGTCCTCATCACTGACAATACGGCCTTTAAGATATCACGAAAGCGGTGGGCGGATTTCCTGTCGAACATTTCGCCGGATAGCATATCTGCCTCGAATGTCGCTTAGTGGATGGTTATGGGTATGGATTACCCTGGCATGCCGCTAAGGCATGGTACAGGAACAGTCTTCGCTTCAGGAAAGCGAAGGGGCAGGGATACAGGTCAGGGTTGGAAGGCGTATCTGGGATTGCCGATTGCCCTCCACAACAGCTCGAGCTAGGCCGCCGCCGCCCGCAAAACGTCCCGAATACGATAGGCGACGATCTCCACTTCCCCGGGGCGCATCATCCAGACGGATACACTGATATCGTCCCGTCCACCACCCGTCTCGATAGACGGATGCCCATCCCGCAAGCGCTGTTTAGCATCATTCGGCGTAACCGGGATGCGGTTCTGATCCCAGGTGATTCTCAGCGTAGGCACATGGTTGGCAATCTCAGGAACGTAATACTCCGTTTCCGTTCCAGGCACGGTTTTGACCGTGTCGCTGATGAACTGAATCTGAGATTCCCACTCCTTCCACTCCTTCTCGTGATCTGTAGCCAGGTACCGCTCTACAGCAACCATCATTGCCAGTACCTCCTCCTTATTCACCTTCATGCCACGGCCTATCGTGGCGCCTCTTGGAGGGGTATGCAGGCGAGCAGCCTGGATCAGGTCTCTACGCCCCAGCAGCAATCCGGCGCTCTGGGGGCCGCGAAGCCCCTTACCTCCTGAGACCGCAACCAGATCGAAGCCCATCTTCGAGTACTTCCACAGGTTCTCGACCGGAGGTACGTCAGCCGCGATATCATTGAAGGTGGGGATTCCATACTTCTTACCAACGGCTACGAATTGCTCGGGAGTGACATCCGTGTTGTTGTAGGCATTGAAGTAAAACAACATGGCTGTCCGCTCATCGATGGCATTCTCAAGCTCCTGCAGCGTCGACACCTCGATGACCTTCGCCCCCGTATTGAGTACTGCGTGGATATATCCGATATCGCTGGTGCCCATCTTGATGACGACGTTCTTCATCCCCGTCGTGTCCGGAAGCTGGGCGACTTTTTTCTCGTCCATTCCGGTCAGCACTCCGGCCGTTCCGAGTGTGATTGCACCGAAAGCACCCGTGGTAACGGTAGCATACTCGACGCCGAGCATGGACGCGATTCGCTCGCCGACCTTATCCTGGATGTCATCCAGCCTGACATACGTGCGACGTGCATAGTCGTAGGCTTCAACGACTTCGTCAGGCATGAGAGAGCCAGAGAGTGCCGTGAGCGTTCCTGCTGCATTGATGAATGTCCGTAGGCCTAGTTCAGCGAAGTAGTCTCTGTATTCGGGAATCCCGCTTCCCCTGCCAAGATGAGATGCAGTAGCCGATCCTCCGCCTCCCATTGCGGCACTGCCGCCGAGCAACCCGCCGAGGAATGGTACGCTGGGCAGATAATGGAGAAGCCGTCTTCTGGAAATCATGCTTTGACGGGGTTAGGGCCTGACCGGAATCGAACGATACAGGCGGTGAGACAGACGGGTGAGGATGAAGCGGCGTACGCGCAGGCCCACAGCCTACAACGCAGCAATGCAATCGATCTCGACCAGCGAATTGCCGGGAACGCCGCCGTACGTGGCCACGGTCGTGCGCACGGGTGGCTTGTCACCGAAACGCCCTCGATAGACCTCGTTCATAGCCTGGTAGTCGTTCAGGTCGGCCAGATACACGTTCACTTTGAGCACTTTGTCCATAGATGACCCGGCCTTCTTGAGTTCCTTTTCGATCTCCTTGAGGACGTGATCGGTATGCGCCCTGATATCTCCCTCAAAATGCGCCCCTTTTCCGGCGACATACACCAGACCGCCATGAATGACATGGCCAGAAAAGAGCGGCACATCATCGTGCTTTACGACATTGCCGGCGACTTTCTCGGCTCGGGGGGAAGCGGCCGCTGTGCTCGCGCTGGCCGCACCGAAGCCGAATGATGCGAGGAAGGCTCCTGCTTTCTTGAAAAAGGAGCGTCTGTTTCGCTGCTCATTACTCATAGCGGTAGAGGATATGCGTTTAAGGTTCAGGTGATATCAGCGTCATGAATACAGCCGTGGAAGGGATATCCGAATCTTACCAGGTTCGTATTTCGAGGTATTTCTGAAACTCCTCCTTGGGCACCGGTAACTCGCTGGCATGCGCATCCAACCATTGAGAAAAATCCCGCTCGATGTCCTCGGTCCACCGGTTATCAATTTGTCCGGGAGTGTATTTGCCTTCCTGCAAGCGTTGTATCCCAAAGGCATCACGAAGGGCAATGATCTCCGACGTGATGACAACCCGCTCTGCGAGATGCGCGGGAATGAAGATCACCCCTTCTCGCTTGGCCAGCACGACATCGCCCGGCAGTACCGTCGCCCTGCCAATTCGAATCGGGACATTGATGCCGGTCAGCATCGTTTCCGTCAGAAACGTGGGGTCCCATCCTCGGACGAATGCGTTGAACCCCTCCATCTTTTCCAGCTCTTCGAGGTCACGGACACCCGCGTCGAAAATCACCCCGTTACCCGATTTCGCATAGATGGCGCTTGCCAGGTTATTGCCGATCAACGTGCCGTTTTCCACCTTGCCGAACGCAGAGGCGACGTACACATCTCCGCTGGTCAGCATGTTGATGGGCCACGAGTTCGAGCTGCCCGTATGACCGGCCTCTTGCCCCTTCCGCTGGATATAGGCCTCCGCATCCGGCCGTGCAGGCATGTACTGGGCCGTAAGAACCCGTCCAACGATGGGCCGATCATCGTGGATCATCATCCAGCCCCCTTCGAACTGGTTGACATAGCCTTCGCCACGCAGCACGGACCAGGCACCCTCGATGGACACCCGTTTCATGCGCTCGAGGATGTCGTCGGAGACTTTGGGCCGGCCATCCGGGAAGCGCTCGCCTTCCCACAAAGAGGTATAGCCAATAATCTCGTCTCGTGACATGGCCTGGCCGAATGCAGGCCTGTCCAGTACAGAAACCAGTAGAAGAGCGAAGAAGCAAATAGCTCTAATCATGGTCATGAAAACGTTACATGCGACGTACAACGGTTCTCGAACCCGCCCCGGCTACCCTCTGCTGAAAACGAGGTAACGGACTACCGGACGGGCCCAGCATCTCACGAGGCGGCAGGTACCGGGACCTTCTCCGCCACTACTTCGCCCGCCTCTTCCGTAATCGGCTTACTGCGCCACCAGTTGGCAAGCACGGATCCAGAGATATTCATCCAGGGGCCAAAGATTGCAGGCGCCAGACCCACGGTTGCTACCTTGCCCATTTGTAGCGCAATCCCCGAAGCCAGCCCCCCGTTCTGCATCCCTACCTCAATTGCTATTGTCCGGCATGAGCGCTCGTCCATGCGCAGCATGCGAGCCCCCCAGTAACCCAGGAAGTACCCCAATCCATTATGCAGCATGGCTGCCAGGATCAGGCTGCCCCCGACCTCCAGCAGCGCATCGCGTCCGGCTGCCGTGATCACCGTGACGATGAGGGCGATACCGGCCATGGAGACCACCGGCATAGCCCGGTGCAGCCACTGGGCTTTCCCCCGGAAGATGCGATTGAAAATCAGACCTGCTGCAAGTGGCAGGATGATCATATTGATGATGCCCAGCATCATCTCCAGGAAGTTCACCTCGACAAACTGCCCGGCCAGCAACTTCATCATCAGCGGCGTCATCACCGGTGCCATCAACGTAGCGACAGAGGTGAGCGTTACGGATAGCGGCAGGTTCGCACCGGCGATGTACGTCATCACGTTCGAAGCCACCCCGCTGGGAGCCGACCCTATCAGAACGACTCCTGCCGCGATCTCATCGGGAAAACCGAATAGCGTGGCCAGTGTGATTCCTATGCAAGGCATGATGGTGAACTGGCAAGCGATCCCGATGAGCACACCTCTGGGCATCTTGACCACGCCTGCGAAGTCGGAAAGGCTCATGGCCGTCCCCATGCCGAACATGATAACCTGAACGAGCGGCGTGATAAGCCCGGTCAGTTTGAAATCGCCGATGCTGAGGAAATACTGGGGATAAAACATCGCAGCCGACACAGCGGCAAAAATCCAGATCGTGAAGGAAAAATCCTTCAATATCCGGTGTCCTTTCGCTGCGATGCCGAGCGACGCGAATCCGAGTGTGAGCAACAGCCCGGTCTGCTCACCCTGCCCAATCAGCGCCAGCAGGCCGGCCGTGAGAAACAGCAGCACACTTGCAGAGAGGACGATTTTTGTGGAGAGTTGCATGGTATCAGTACATAATGACCCATCACTGCACCGGATGCGAATCGGACATTCGCATCAGCAACAAGGAACATCCTTCCCCACATTTATCCGTACGTCCTGGCACGTACGATGGCCTGCTCCGACGTTACGCCTCAGCCAGAACAACGGGTGAATCCGGCTGCACAAATCACAGGAAGCGAGAGCAGTCGAACCGGATGAAGTCTCTCACCCTCTCACACGCTCTCCATCCCACCACGTGACGCCCACACACCCGCCCCACGCATCACCGGATGCCGCTACCCTGCACCTGACGCTCTTATTTCAAAAGCACCTGCTCGAAGGATTGAGCAGGGATGCGTTTTTGCTTGCCTTTCGGATATGTACTGCGTTCGCCTTGCAACCTGTGATCCCCAAGAATACCGGTAACACCGCAAGCGAGTCCGGCCAGATGGCGCCTCCGGTTCCCCCACTCTGCATGAAAGCAAACGCGCTTCCCAGGGTGAAACCGAGCCACATCACCAGAACTCAGGTTGTATGCATCACCACTCCGGATCGCCCGAGAAAACTGTAGTCCGGCATCAGATGCTATACGGCGTGTTTTCCGGCATCCTGTAACATGTCATACATATCCTGTATTACACAAGAATGTAGAACATGACCTGTAGCGTGTCAAGGAAATTTAATTTTTGATGCAAAAAATTTGGCCAGCAAGCGTTCAACATCTGCATAAGCAGATAAAAACCAACGCAAAGCGAGGCAGTATGTATAGGCTAATCCTTCGGTCAGCCCGGTCATTTCTGTCTCCATCCCACCCACATAGGGAACGCACAGCGGTCGGTAACCGCATCTCCGAAATGGTATGGAGCGCTGGACATCTCTGTTTCTCCCGCTGAATCGAAAAGCGGCGACAGGTTCAGATCATAGTAAACATCAGGCCTGACTCGTGCCAGGCCTGATGTTCGCTATTTTGCGAGGTGTACAGGAGCCGATCCGCTTTTTTGCAGCCGCAACCACGCGTTTCTACACACGATTGAGCCGGCTACGGCAGTTCGCGGATGCGAATATTCCTGAACTCGATCGGGGAGCCTTCCGCTTCCAGACATAGATAACCCGTGCGAGGCTCTGCGCCGGTTCCACCTGAAACCTCCTCCCCGTTGACCCAGAGCCGCACCTCACCGTTGATGGCCCGGACGTAATAGTGATTCCATTCGCCCGCGCCTCTGCTGAGCTGTTTCCGGGGAAAGCTGCGCGACCCGTTGGGTGATGTCGGGGGAAAAGGGCTCAACCTGGATTCCCCGACGGCGAAGATGTCGCCGTTCGTGGTGAACCAGTCACCCTCCTGCCCTGTCCGCTCCCTGTACTGCTCGGCATAGCCATGGTCGAGCATCTGCACCTCGATGCCGTACTGCGGCAATACACCCGGTTCCAGATTTTCGAGCGCCTTCTCCGGTACCCACACGAATACACCCGAGTTGCCCCCCGATTTCAGATGCCGCCATTCGATGACCATCTCGAAATTGGTGAAGGTCTGTCGGGTGCGCATGACCCCGATCGGCTGGCCGGTACTCGTTAGGAGATCCCCTTTCCAGACCCAGGTTTCCGGCAGGCCGTTGACATCGGCGAAGTCCTCCTCGCCCAGCGCTCTCCAGCCCGGACCGGTGCCGTCCACGAATGCCCTCGGCAGGTTCTGCGGCTCCTGTGCGGTACCAACCTGAACAAACTGTACGGATAGCAGAAAAACTCCTGCCCAACGCAGGACTCCCGCAAGAGCTGTTCGACTCATAACTGACCCTCTGATTACCTGCAAGATGAGGCGCGGCCATACTGACATCCAACATAGTGGCCCCACTGAACCGATGATACAGAGATTTTCGTTATGAGCACCAGCCAGATAGCTCTACCGATCTGTACAGGCGTGGATCAATGTTCGGGAGGACTACAACACGCAGCCGTTACTGTGCCACTCGCCTGGTATCCAGCTCACGCTTGAGTCATGACGGCACGCATCTACTTTCCCGCTTCCGCAGATACTCTCCGATCAGAATCGATTCCCCAGCATGGCTCGAGCAGGTTTGCCTCCGGAAATCACATGCACTCGCAACGCCTCAGCCACGAGCATCCCTTCCCATGGTTGAGCGCAGTCGATTGCAGGTTACGGATTGGATGTCTATCGTAAATACGCTCCGGGGCCTATTCGAAAGATGTCCCGGCGATAGGTTCGCCATCTGCAATACTACAGAAGAATAACCTGCACGGGATACTGTGATCAACCTGCTCTCGACGCTTCGGGGCTCGTTGCTCGAGTCCTTCTTTCCTGCCAAGTGGGACTTAGCTCAATGGGACGCCTGCGTATCCGATAAGCCGGACGACATCTTCGAACGCCAGCGGCACTGGCACGAAGACTTCCGGATCCGAATGGCGCAGAACGTGGCCGACTTCGATGTGATGCTGGGCCATGAGCTTGCCGCTGAAATCCGGCGCTGCCGCGATCAGGGTCGCAAGCTGGTGCTCATCTTGCCCGTGGGTCCGATGGGGATGTACCGGTGGGCGACCTACTTCCTGCAGGAATGGAACGTCCCGTGTGACCACGTCACCGGGTTTAACATGGACGAGTGGAGCAACGCCGAAGGGGACACCCTGCCCGGCAGTGACCCGCGCGCTTTTCAGAACGCGATGGAACATGCCTTTTATGGCCCACTCGGCAGACACACTGTGCCACCCGGGCAGCGCTTCTTCGCCACGAAAGAGATGCTTCCGGAATACGGAGACCGAATCAGCGCATTGAGGCAAGATGGCGCCAAGCTCGTCGTGGTCTACGGAATCGGTAGGGCCTGCCACATTGCATTCTGGGAGCCTCACTTCGGAGAAGAGTTCGAGACCGACGAGGAGTGGCGGAAGCAGACGCACCGAATCGGGGCGAAGCTACATCCGCTGACCATCGAGCAGAATGCGATCACGAGCTTCAAAAGCAGGACCACGCGTGTGCCGGCCTTCGCCAACACCATCGGACCGGCGCTCTTCACGCAGGCCGATTACGCCATTGGTGGCGCTGACGGTGAACTGGGGCGTGGCATGCAGTGGCAGGGGCTTTCCCTCTGGGTGACACTTCGCCATCCTGTAACCCGGCACGTTCCGTCCACCTGGATGCCGACGCGACCGGGAGTGCTGTATTTCACGCGGGCCCTGGCCGGTCCACTCGAAGCTGACGTTCACTGATGGAAAAGAAAAAACCCCGTGTGCTGGCTGTAATGGCCCACCCGGACGATGTTGAAATCCTCATCGGGGGCACACTGCATCTGCTCGTGGATGCCGGGTGGCAAGCCGGCATCATCACCATGACGTCCGGTGACTGTGGCTCCGATGCATCCCGTACACAGGACGAGATTGCACGCATCCGCCTGGAGGAAGCACAACAGGCTGCAGCCTCCATCAGCGCGTGGTATGCTTGCGCCGGGCTGATGGATATAGAGGTCTTTGCCAACGCACAGAGCGTGCAGCGCGTGGTCGAACTCATTCGGCGCTTCAAGCCCGACGTGGTCATGACCCACTCCCCGTCCGATTACATGCTCGATCACGAGGAAACCTCACGGATCGTGCGAGCCGCCGTTTTTGCTGCCGCTGTCCCGCTCTACCGAACCCACCAAGTGCCGCCTGCCGAACCTGCGGCAGCCACCCCGGCCCTCTACTACGCAGACCCGGTAGAAGGCGTAGACCCGATGGGCAAGCGGACCTATCCCGACTTTTACATCGACATCAGCAACCGGATAGAAGACAAACGCCGGATGCTGAGCTACCACGCTTCACAACGAGAATGGCTGCGCGCCCATCATGGCATCGATGAGTACCTCGACCGGATGATGGAGTGGGCGGCTCACTACGGTCAGGAATGCGGAGCTGCGTATGCGGAAGGCTTGCGCCAGCACCTGGGTCATGGATATCCTCATGAGCCATGGATCCAGCAGGCGCTCCAGCCTTATGTTCGAGAAAGGCTGGTAGATACGTAAGCGATTTCTCAGTTCAATTTATCATCACACACACAGAAACTACTACAACGAATCCAAGCTCATGCGTGATCTGAACGTAGGCGTCGTAGGACTCGGCTGGGTGGCCGGTGCGCACATCAACACCTTCAAGGACGTAAAGGGAGCCAATGTCACGGCCGTCTGCTCGCGCCGCAAACTCGATGAGGCGGACCTGGAGCGGCAATTCGGGATTCCCTTGAAAGCCTATCAGGATTTCGAGCAGATGCTGAAAGACCCCTCGATCGACATCATCGACATCTGCACCCCGCACCCGTTCCATGCGCCGCAGGCTATGGCGGCAGCCAGAGCAGGAAAGCACGTGCTCATCGAGAAGCCGATAGCCATGAACTTCGAAGAAGCAGTGGCTCTACGCACCGTGCTCCAGGAAACTGGCGTAAAATCGTGCGTGTGCTTCGAAGTTCGTTTCAGCGGACAAGCGATGGCGATCCGCTCGATTCTCGACCAGGGGCTGATCGGTTCACTGCACTACGGCGAGGTGGACTACTACCACGGCATTGGCCCCTGGTACGGACAGTTCCCCTGGAACATCAAGAAGGACATGGGCGGAAGCAGCCTCCTCACGGCGGGCGCCCACGCGCTCGACCTGCTGCTCTGGTATATGGGTGGGGACGTCGAAGAAGTGACCAGCTATAGCAACCGGTCGAAGAGCCCGATCTTCGAGCCCTACGAGTACGACACCACATCGGTTACGCTGCTCAAGTTTGCAGATGGCCGGATCGGCAAAGTGGCCTCCGTCGTGGACTGCCTGCAGCCGTACTACTTCCATATCCACCTGGTGGGCAGTGAAGGAAGCATACTGGATGACCGGTTCTACAGTGCCAAACTGAAAGGGACGACAAAGGACGAGTGGAGCAGGTTTGCAGCCCCGCTGATCGACTCCGGAGATGTGGACGACCACCCGTATCAGGCACAGTTCCAGGCATTCATCGATAGCCTGCAACGGGGAGAAGAGATGCCGCTCACGAACTTTGAGACCGCATTCAACTCACACCGTATCGCCTATGCGGCCGACCGCTCGGCGGAAGAAGGTCGGCCGGTGAACCTGGCCGAGTTCGAGGCAGAAACCCTCAGATCGGTCGCCTGAACCGGCTGAGAGAAGGGCCCGCCTGAACCGGCGGGCCTTTTTATTTTGACCCGTTCTGAGGTCACCAAACCCATACGGGGTTGCACCAGGCTGTTAGCCTACCACATCATGGGTACATGAAAGCCCTGGAACCAAGCCACAACGTACGTGGAGAGTGCTGTACCTGGAACCGGGTACGCGGGTACCCGGTCACGTTGCGCTTCACGATGGAGGCCCGTGCCAAAAATGAGTGTTGTGTATCTCGTCCCCCGTATACATGCTACAATACATTGCAGTATGTTATTGATCGTTAAACCTGTTCCAAGGCGGGACAATAGCCGTTCAACCGGATCAGATCGCGGAACCGTACGTTCCTAACCATTCGAAACGCGGACAGCACACCCTGACAGGGTGGTGCAAAAAGCAATCGCCTGACTTCGCTGACGCGCATTGTTCCGTATGCGGAGAACAGGTGTGATACTGGATGTTAAGCGACTCTACCCGGCCTGGGGCCGCGCAGCATGTCTGAGAAATCGAGATTGACAATCGACCAGATTGCGTTGCTGGCGGGCGTCTCGCGGTCTGTGGTATCTCGAGTCCTCAATAATCGCTCGAGAGTCAGCACCGAAGCCCGCACGCGGGTGCTGGAGATCATTGAGAAATACAATTACAGGCCCAGCTCCGTCGCGCGAAGCCTGGCCACGGATCGGACGTTCGAGATCTGTATCGTTACGCCTCGCCGCCGCAATGAAGCCATTGCAAACGGCTTCTGGCCGCTCCTCCACCTCGGTATCTCCGAGCAATGTATAGAGCGAGGCTACTTCGTATCACTCACGATGATCTCATCCGACACGGCAGACGAGATCTACGACCGCATACTCAATGAGCGTGTGTTCGATGGGTATATCCTGATCACGCAGGAGGTCACCGAGACCCTGATTCCCAAGCTGCGTGCCCGAACCGTGCCCATCGTGCTCATCGGCCAGGACCCGTCGTTACCGGACGTCAACTCGATCGACGTAGATAACTTCGATGGCGCCTACAAGGCAACCTCCCACCTGATCGAGCTCGGATTTGATCGGATCGGTGTGATTCTCGCGAGCATGCATTTGCAGGAGTCCATTGACCGATATCGCGGGTACACACAGGCACTAACGGATGCCGGTCTCGAGGCACCGGATACACGCGCCTTCGTAAGTTCGTACTCCGAGGAAAGCGGGTACGAAGTCATGAAGCGCTGGATCGAGCAAGGCACGCTTCCACCTGCCATTTTCTGCGCCAGTGATGCGATTGCCACCGGGGCACTGCTCGCGTTATACCGGTCCGGCATCGCTGTACCGGATGACGTGGCCGTCGTCGGCTTCGACGACCTGCCCAATGCCCGGTATACGGCCCCCCCGCTCACTACGGTCCACCAACCGATCTATGAAAAGGGACAGCGTGCGGCCAATATCATCATCGACCAGATCGAGGGTGTGCGATCGGATGTGGTCCATGTGAGGCTGCCCGCCGAACTGGTTGTGCGAGATTCCTGCGGTGCTATGAAACGCATGCCGGGCAAGGTGGAAAGCCGGATCGACTAGCCGGCGTCCATACCACGTGTCACAGGGCGAAAATCAGCGGCCAGGAGCACCAAAACCGACTGCCGCATCAGGGATAGCCGTTTCTGTCAACGACCTCCGGTCTTCCATATTCGCGGTAGCCCCTCACGAGATCCAAACATCTCATACGCGACCTACGGGCATCTTACGTGCGGAGAAATTGCCTCCTTCGCGATGAGAGAGCGGTTCCATCGGGGCTGCATCCTGTTGCTTCCAAGGATGAGCTAGGCGTACTCTATGCGTGTCTACCGTCCCGTTGCTGTGTAGCGCCCGTACAGCGCCGTACACCCCGGGTTCGGCCGACCCGCTACCACAATGAACCGACTTTTCGAGAACGCATAGATCATGGAAATCGCTTCTCCAGCTTATCAGCCTCCATCCATCGAAGAAGGCCTCGCATCCACCGAGCCCGGCACGCAGTTGGAGCGTGTCCCGGTGTACATCTTCGAGCAGCCCTCGGAGGTGGCCCTCCAGGTGGCTCGCCGCATCGCCACCCTCGTCGAAGAGCAC
>JAWLHQ010000023.1:0-47388 GCA_041690215.1 Rhodothermales bacterium | reverse complement strand
AATCGTAGTGATGTGTGCTTGATCAGTAATGGCGCAAGTGCTGAAAAGACAGCAGGATATCGCCATTTTGTAACCTTTCCTACCCATGCTCTGGGTGACAGTTCCGTTGCAATTGCAAGGCGTAACAATTGCTTCACCGGATGTTCATATTGTGGGGATATGACCTGGAAAGGGCGTTTATGAGTGGTTGTGCAGCGAAATAGGACGAGCTACTTAGATCATCATTTGCTGTGTAATACATGGGTATTTAGAAGGGGCAGGTAGTGCGTGTATGCAGCGTGGGAGGGGCGATGGGAATGGTATAAAGTTGCGATATACTCGAAACGACTCGCCGCGAATCGGACCTGGAAGCGTTGTCGTCTTGTACTCCTGAGCTACAGCATGTACGGTCTGCGTTGAGCCTGCGTCATGCTGTTCTCAACAGGAAAACCGGTCGGCACTAGAGATGGGCGCGGCGATAAACTTTCTCCCCCTGGCACTCGGTATCGGGCTATTGCTCTCGCTCGTGCCGCTGAACGTACTGCACATTCGCATTCTGCGATACCTCTTTCGCAGAAGTGGAGGCAGTATGACCTGGAACCTTGATGAGATCTGGGCGAAGGGCAAGACGTACGCAGGTATTGCTTCGGCTTACCAAAAGGAGGACCTGGATGATGGAGCGCTCCAGGATCTGTTCAGGCGCTACCGGCGCTCATGGCGCGTTACTCTCGGACTCTTCGCAGCCTTCCTCGTCGCCATCATCGCAATGTAACGGATTGTAACATGGAGCATAGGGGGTGCTGTGGAGCCCCTTGCTGAAGCCAGCGTGGCTCGTTAGCTTGCCGTAAGGCCCGAGCGGCCCGTGAGTATCCATGTCGGACACTTTATCGGGAGCCACTATGAAAGCATTACCCACCACCCTCGTTCTCCTGTTCGTCACGACGTGCGCGTTCGCCCAGACCCCGGCCCCGCACGTGGACTGGGTCACTGCGCCGGTGATCGTGTTCGAACACGTCAATGTCATTCCGATGGACGAAGAGCGCGTCTTGAATGACCAGACGGTCATGATCGAAGCCGGGCGAATCGTGGAGGTGGGGCCAGCATCTGTCGTACAGGTGCCGGAGAATGCTCTGGTGATCGATGGGCAGGGCAAATACCTTTTGCCCGGATTGGCCGAGATGCACGGCCATATCCCTCCGCCCGATCAGCCGGAGAAGCAGGTCGAAGAGACCCTGTTCATGTATGTCGCGAACGGGGTAACGACCGTGCGTGGGATGCTCGGGTGGCCGGGCAACCTCGAACTCCGGGAGCAGGCCAATCGGGGTGAACTCATTGCGCCGACACTGTATCTGGCAGGGCCGAGCTTCAGTGGAGGGTCCGTGGACTCGCCCGAGCAGGCCGCGGAGCGGGTCCGGCAGCAGAAAGCCGAAGGATGGGACCTTCTGAAGGTACATCCCGGTCTCTCGCTCGAGGAATACGACGCCATGGCCCGCGCGGCACAGGAGGTAGGGATCCGGTTCGCCGGGCATGTGCCCTCCGAAGTCGGGCTGGTACATGCCATCAAGCGTGGGCAGGACACGTTTGATCACCTGGACGGCTACATCGAGTACCTGAAGGGACACGAGCGCGTTCTTACCGATGATGAGATAGCAGAGGTCGTACAGATGACACTGGATGCGGATGCAGCGGTTGTCCCGACTATGCCACTCTGGGAAATCATCGTAGGGGCCGCCGATTTGGAAACACTGACGGCTTACCCGGAGCTTCAGTATATGCCTCCGCGAGTCGTACAGGCCTGGACAGAGAGCCATCGGAACCGGCTAGCGAATCCCAATCTCAACCGTGAGCAGGCGCAGCGCATCGTAGAGAACCGGCAACGCCTGCTCCGGGCGATGAACGAAGCCGGTGTCAAGATTCTCTTGGGTACGGATACGCCTCAATTCTTCAGTGTACCTGGATTCTCGCTTCATCGCGAGTTTCTGCGGATGGAGGAGGCCGGCATGACTCCGTATGAGATCCTCGTTTCCGGTACGCGGAATGTCGGCGACTACTTCAGAAGCAAGGACACTTTCGGCACCGTCAGTGTAGGAAAACGAGCAGATCTCATTCTGGTGGACGCCAATCCGCTGGAAAGCATCCACAACGTGCACAGGATTTCCGGCGTAATGGTACGCGGGCGCTGGCTTCCGAAAGAAACGATCGAAGCACGCCTGAAGCAGATTGCGAACTCTTACCAGTAAAGAAGGGGGCTCGTATGTACGAGCCCCTCTCCGTCAGTACGAGTACAATGACGTGGCTTTAGCGTGCAAGAGGACTTCCAGCCAGTTCGGCGGATTCCTGGAGCAACCGGTCGCTCAGTTCCAGGAGGTCGTCTACCTCGAACGGCTTGCTCAAGTAGGCTGTGAAACCCATCTGGAGGAACTTCTCACGGTCGCCCGGGACGGCATACGCTGTGAGCGCGAGGATCGGAGTATGAGAATAGGGCAGATTAGTTCGTAGTTCCCGCAAAACATCGGTTCCGTCCATGGCCGATCCGAGATTGATGTCCAGTATAATGAGGTCGAACATGGTCTCGGAAGCATAGGAGAGGGCTTCCTCTGGGTCGGAGGTGACAATCGTTTCACCAAGGTCTTCCAGGATTTGCTCCATCAGGATGCAAGTGTCCGGATTGTCTTCAACGACCAGAATATGCGGACGTGTGCGAAGCGAGGTCGCATCATCTCCCGGGAGAATACGCATTGCTTCTACTCGGATGCTGAGTGCGAGGTGGCTGGAGGGAACGGTATTACGAACGTACTCCCGTCGGACTTTTTATTCCGGGTGGGTAGGCCCCACCCGGAATAATGCCGAGGCGCCCTGTGACGATGTAGCCGGAACCATAGGGACCGGTCTGTCCGGCACATTAGTGCCGGAATGGATCAGCAACGCCGACAGGGGAGGCTCGGCGGAACCGGCCCCGGCGTTGCTGACACATGCGAGGACATGGCGCCCTCAGTGCATGAAGAATGTAAGTGTGCTGCCGACGAGATGGTGTAAGATACTCGTTACGACGGCAAATCGCATCTCCTGTGACCCGTGCGGTTCGCCTGAGGCCTGCTTCCCCGATACAACGTCACCGATGCTGGCTAACCAGGATGGCCGGGCCCGGCTTCGATCTTCCATTGTGGTGTGCTGATACCGAGGTCTAGCACATAGAACAGAGACAGAGTTGTCGCACGGAGATGCGTGTAGAGCGGAACAGGAGCAGCCTGTCTTTTCTACAAAGAGTCGCGTCCGTGTTCTGGATGGAGAGTTAACAGGTAATGATGATCGGTTTGTAATGAAGCAGGTCGTATGGATAGCCCGGCATGGTAATCGGCAGGATTTCGTCGATCCTACCTGGCGTACCCGGGCAGAGCGGCCCTTCGATCCAGGGCTCTCAGAGGACGGAATCGTTCAGGCACGACGTCTCGGGGAACGCCTGGCGGGTGAGGGGATCACGCACATTTTTGCTTCGCCTTTTCTTCGAACGATCCAGACGGCACACTACGTTGCTGAAGAGGTCGGCGCGCCCATTTGCGTTGAGTCCGGCATCTGTGAGTGGCTCAACCCCGAGTGGTTTCATGAGGGGCCGGAACTGTACCATCCCAAAGACCTGGTAGCACAGTACCCCGCGATCAATGCCAATTACGAGCCGGTGTTTGTGCCGAAGTACCCCGAAACGTCAGAAGAAGCATACCTTCGTTCTGGTCGCGTAACGAGAGAACTGGCGGAACGGTATGCAGGTGCCATCCTGCTTATCGGACACGCCGTCTCAGTCACCGGCGGAGCACAGGGCCTCGTTCACGATATCGGCATCTTTGAGTGTGCCCTGTGCAGTGTCGTTAAAGCGGTCAGGGAGGAGGACCGGTGGATTGCCGAGCTCTGCGGGGACGTATCACACCTCGAGGAAAGTATCGGAGCGGATCGATTCGCTTGAACATGGAAACCGTAAATGGGCGAGGAGGCACCTCTGCCTCCTCGCCCATTTATCGTTCGGTCTCATTCACGAAATGGCGCCCGTATCGCCAGAGAACGTGATCGACTGCTCGAGGTTTTTGACGCCAAAAGAGGTCCCTACTGAGAGGGCTGCCGCAAGCATGGGGGCATCGTATGGGACCGTGCGTGTTTTGCCCGCAACATCCTTGAGCGGCACGCTGGTCAGGTGGTTTTGCTGAAGAGCCACCATTCGTCCGAAATTGCCCTCTGCAACCATGGTGGCCGCGTACGATCCGAAAACAGTGGCCAGGTTGCGGTCATAAGCGGTGGGTGTGCCGCCGCGCTGGATGTGTCCCAGAATGGTGGTCCGAATCTCGCTTCGGATGCGATCCTTCAGTTGGGATTCAATGACCTTGCCGATGCCGCCGAGCCGGATGGGGTCCGGGCTGTCCTCTACGATACCGGCGATCGTCATTTCTCCTCCTCTGGGGCGGGCGCCTTCGGCTGCTACGATGATGGTGAAGCGCTGGCCGCCGCTCTCACGGTCCCGGCAGTACGCCGCAATTTCCTCGATGTCGTATTCGAACTCCGGGATGAGGATCACATCCGCACCGCCAGCCACGCCTGCGTAGAGTGCAATCCATCCGGCATAGCGTCCCATCGTTTCGAGAATCATGACCCGATGGTGGCTCTGTGCCGTCGTGTGCAAGCGATCGATCGCATCCGTTGCGATAGCTACAGCCGTGTCGAAACCGAACGTACGATCCGTATAGGCGATGTCATTATCGATGGTTTTCGGCACGCCAACGAAGTTAAGTCCACGCTCCTGTAGTCCGTGTGCCACCGCCATCGTACCGTCGCCACCGATAGCCACGATGGCATCGAGCCCACGACCTCGGCAGAACTTGACGATCTCAGCCGATACATCGGCTCCGCCCCGCCGGTGGTATGCGAATGGATTTGCCTTGTTGCTTGTCCCGAGGATGGTTCCGCCTCGCGTGAGAATGCCGCTCACGTCGCGGTAGGTAAGCGGGTGGACTCGCTGCTCGATGAGTCCCAGCCAGCCGTCCTCAAATCCGATGACCTCGGCGTTGTGTTGTACGATCAGGCTCTTCGTGACAGCGCGGATGACCGCATTTAAGCCCGGGGCATCTCCACCTCCAGTCAGGAGGCCAACGCGTAGTGATTTCGACATATCTGGATAGGATGTAGTCTCATGTGGCTGCGGTTAGTTGCGATTCCGGCTCACATTTGTGATTCTCAACCGTCGCCGGTCTCGTATCCACAGCGCGCGTTACACATACGGCATCCGGGGGCCGAAGTTCAATTGATCCGTCCTACATTTGCACGCCGGAGTGGCAATTGGGCGGGGATATGGTAACAGACCTCTGTAGCAGGGGTAGTCGCGACCCTCGCAAGCCCGGTAAGATAGGGCTAAATCGTGACATGAAGTTTACGACTCGATTAAAGTTATGAAAGCCGATAAGGATAAGCCGATGGTCATTGTAGTGATGGGGGTGACGGGTGTGGGCAAGACTACCATCGGGAAGCAACTGGCGAACACACTGGGATGGCCCTTTTACGATGCCGACGATTTTCATCCGTCTACAAACGTTGAAAAGATGCGGCAGGGTATGGCGCTGGTCGATGAAGATCGGTTACCCTGGCTCAAGGCATTGAATGTGCTCATCAAGGAAAGCCTGAATCGGGGTTCCTCGGCTGTGTTGGCATGCTCCGCCTTGCGGGCGTCGTATCGCGAGCTATTGAAGGACGGTAATGAAGGCGTTCACTTTGTATACTTGTCTGCACGGTCGGAAATCGTTCAGGCCCGGTTGAATGCACGTGTTGGGCACTTCATGAATCCTACCTTGCTTGCAAGCCAGTTTCAGACGCTCGAAGTGCCTTCGGATGCGATACATGTGAATGCTGAGAGATCACCTGACGAGGTTGTTCAAGAAATCATCGCGGCTTTGGGGTTGTAGTGTTTAAGCTGTTCGTGTGTTCACGTGTACGGGTATCACGAGAGGTGGGGCACTCGGTACGCTGCCGGTCGAAGTGCAGGGGTGTTTCACGTGCGCTTCGACCTATGCTGGATGAACGGAGGAGATTCTTGATGATTCTCGCTCACACCAACACTTGAATACACTACTACGCTTTCAATGTCTGGGTGCGCTATGAAACTGAAGGTCTTCGTTGTCGATGATGACCGGCATTATGCACGTCTATTAAGCTACCGGTTAGATCAACATACGGAGCGTGAAGTAAAGGTTTTTACGAGCGGGGAGAGCCTTCTTTCCAACCTGGACGATCCGCCGGATCTTGTTTTGCTCGACATCATGATGCCGGGAATGAACGGCCTGGAAACGCTCAAGCGTATCAAGGAGCGTCACCCTCAGGTACACGTGCTCGTCGTTTCAGCACAGGGCGTAATCGGTACCGCCGCGGAAGCGATCAAGCTCGGCGCATTCGATTACGTTACCAAGGGGCAAGACGATCTGCTCCGGCTCGGCGCGATCGTGAAGAACATCGAGGAGCGAAAGATGCTGGAATGGGAACTGGAACAGCTCCGGCAGGAGGTGCAGCGGCTGCGTGAAGAAAGCGGCAGAGCTTGATCGTCTTCGTGCAGTGCCACTTGAAAGGCGGAATAGGAGTAGGGGGAGGTGGGGTTCGGGTAGGAATGTTGAACAGGCCGAGTATCTGGTAGCAGGTCGCGGATTGCAGTGCCAGTTCCTGCAGGGTGCAACATCCTCCAGTAGAGGGCAGTATAGTGGAGCGATTCAGAATTCCTGTCCCCATTCTGCCGGTTTGAAAACCGACTCGACACAAGAGCATGCGCCTTACTCCCTACGAACGGAACGTCCAGCGTGAAATAGAGAAGTGGCATCACCAGGATGCCTCGCTGATTTCGCAGGCTCTGAGCTGGGCGGCGAAGCCGCTCGACTGGGTGACAGATCGCGTGTCGCCGGATCTTGTCGACCAGGCCAGCAAGGCCATAGCGGACTCCCTCTCCGTTCTTAGTGATGCGTCTGAGTGGACCTATGATTATGAGGATCTTCTACGCACGGCGCGCCAACAAGGGCTCTTCGTGAACAGCATCGAAGAGCTGCGCGATCAACCCATGGAAGCCCTGGATACGCTCGCGCGGAGCCACTTCTCCCAAAATGCAATCATGGCGGCTGTGGAAGGAGGAGGTACGGGGCTCGGGGGAGCGGTATTCATCGTGGCAGATATCCCGTTGCTCTTCACCATCAATCTCCGTCTCATCCAGCAGATCGGTGCATCGTACGGTTATTCGATGCGTGGCCCGAGTTTCAGGCCTCTCGTACTCGCCATCTTCAATGCGTCCTCGTCCGGCTCGAAAGAGGCCCGCAATGATGCGCTCCGTGAAATAAGCGTCGCGGCGGCTGCTTTTGCCAACAACCTGGAATACAAAGGCCGCGTAACCGGAACCCTGCGCGATCAGAACCGGCATTTGCCCCGTGAGATCGCCAAGAACATTCTCGGCCGTAAGCTCATGCAGGCCATTCCGATTGCCGGCGCTGCCGTAGGTGCTGGCGTCAATTACTGGTTCACAACTCAGACGGCAGAGGTGGCGTACATGCTTTTCCGAGCGCTCTATCTGGAGTATAAGGAGAGGTTGTAAGGACGGGAGCGTGAGGACAGGACGACGATTCGGTAGGTGAGGCCGAGGTTTGCCACTAAATCGACGAACTCTTTTCCACCGAATCCTGCTTTCTCGGTTAGTTTCGTGCGCTCTCCCAGCGTGCATTTCTCTCTGATTGAAACCATGCCGTTAGTCGCAATCGTTGGCCGGCCGAATGTCGGCAAATCCACATTCTTTAACCGGCTTACCGAGTCACGCCGCTCCATTGTGCATGATGAGCCGGGTGTGACGCGAGATCGTGTATATGGTACGGCGAACTGGACGGGGCGAGATTTTTCTGTAGTGGACACCGGTGGTTTCGTGCCACGCTCTACAGACCGCTTCGAGGAAGCGATCCGGGAACAGGTGCAGATCGCAATCGACGAAGCCGACGCGCTCATATTCGTCGTCGACGTGACGACCGGGGTGACGGATATCGACGAAGAAATGGCGGCAGTCCTGCGCAAGAGTGATAAACCCGTCTTCGTCGCTGCCAACAAGGCCGATAATGAGATGCGCCGGTGGGAGGCCAGTACTTTCTACCAGCTCGGTTTGGGCGAGGTCTACCCCATCAGTTCGATCAACGGTTCGGGTACGGGCGATCTTCTGGATGCGGTCGTGGCGGCATTGCCGCCGGAGCAAGTGCGTGAAGAGGAAGAAGGACGGGTGAGGATCGCCATCATCGGGCGGCCGAACGTCGGCAAATCATCCCTGACGAACGCGCTGCTGGGGGAGGAGCGCTCCATCGTCACCGAAATCAGCGGGACGACGCGCGACGCCATCGACTCACTGCTGAAGTACCACGGGCAAGAGATCGTGCTAGTGGATACGGCGGGTCTTCGTAAGCGCTCCAAAGTGGAAGAGAACGTCGAGTTCTACTCCACCCTCCGCACGGAACGTGCGATCCAGGAGTGTGATGTGGCCGTGTTACTTCTGGATGCTACACAGGGGTTGGAGGCGCAGGACATCCGTGTGCTCAAACATGCCGAGGAGATGAAGAAGGGCCTCGTGGTGGCTGTGAACAAGTGGGATCTCGTGGAGAAGGAAACGAACACGGCGCGCGACTACCAACGTTCCATCCACGAGCGGCTGAAGACGCTCGACTACGTGCCCGTGCTGTTCATCTCGGCTGTCACGAAGCAGCGCATCTCCAGAGTGCTGGATACGGCGCTACAGATAGCGGAGAACCGCCGAAAACGGATTCCTACCGCGCAACTCAACGAAGTCATGCAGGAGGCCATCCAGAGGCACCGTCCGCCCAGCTACCGAGGACAGTTGGTTCGCATCAAGTACGTCACCCAGATTCGTGAAGCCCCACCCGTGTTCGCGTTCTTTTGCAACCAGCCCAAAGGGGTAGGGGAAGCATATGAGCGCTACCTGGAGAACCAGATCCGGGAAGCCTTCGACTTCACGGGTGTGCCGCTGACACTCGTATTCAAGCAAAAGTAGATCGGTGTTCAGGAGATCAGATACGAGGCTCATTCCTGATCTCCTGAACGCATACTTCAGAACGGCTTCCCAGGTGTCTTTTTCCAGGTGAAAGCACCTTCGTTGTAGCTGACAGTGAGGAGGTCCCAGAGGCTGTCCGGTGCCGGCCGTTGGGCCGCAATCTCGACCGGCTGAGCAGGATCATACGTGAAGCCCTCTGTACCGCCTGGCCAGAGGGTAGCTGTATTACTGCCCTGGCGTGCGAGGATGGTTCCTCCCGTACCGGTGCTGCCTACGACAGGCTCTACTTCGGTTTCGGTGATGCGGACGCCGAATGAATCAACCCCGGCGGCAGGGAAGCGAATCACGTCGGCCGTCATGCCCTCACCGCGAGCCAGGATATTGGATCCACTCACGCCACTGGGTAGCAGCGCCAGTGTTTTGCGGAATTCGCTCGACTTGAACTGGATGGTCGTGTCTACATTATCGCAGGTAATCGAAATATCCTCGTAGCGCAGCCCTGAATTGTCACCCTCGGCTGGTGAGGTTGTGAGCCAGCTGCGGAAGACCTGGTATTCGCGCATCTGCTGCTGGTTCGGCCATGACCACGTGCCATAGCAGTAGAGTGCGGCCGCAAACGGGCGGGCGGGCAGCTCACCCTGAGCCGGCTCGATACCTTGTGCAATGATATAGTTGCCGACCGTCGTATCCTGGCCCGGAGCCACGATCAGATTGTAGGGCAGTTCTGGGAGATCGACGCCCTGCTCAGCAGTATCTCCGCAAGCTGCGGTGAGCATGAGAGCGGATACGAGCGTCACAAGAAGGATATGTCGTTTCATAGCGCCGGGGCACCTGGTTTCTGGCTGGAGAAAGCTGAAAACTAGGTGTAACGGCGCGTTTTTGCAATTCTTCGACTCGTGTGGAGCACCGGTGGGCACGAGCAAGCGGCTCATTCGTACCGCAAACTTCTTACCGGGTCAGTCAGGGCGGCTCTGATAGCCTGGTAGCTCACGGTACAGAGTGCAATGATCAGTGCCAGTGCTCCGGCTGCAATGAAAACACCGGGGCCAACGGTGATTCGGTAGGCAAAACCCTCCAGCCAGCGATTCATTCCGAAATACGCCAGCGGAGACGCCACTACGCTGGAGATCAGTACGAGCATCAGGAATTCTCTCGTAATGAGCGTCATGATGCCATACACAGAAGCGCCCAGCACTTTCCGGATGCCTATTTCCTTCGTTCGCCTGATGACCATCAGTGTGGCGAGCCCGAACAATCCCATGCAGGCAATGAGGATAGCAAACCCTGACGAGTACGTCAGGATGGTTCTCCACCTCCGCTCTGTCTGGTACTGGTTTGCGAGATCGTCGCTGAGGAAAGAGTAGGAGAACGGCTTATCAGGGAGGAGCTTATTCCAGGTGCTTTCCAGGAGACGGATCGTGCCGGGAAGATCGGTCCCGCGTACCTTAACCAGCATCGCTCCCATTGCCATGTAATAGTCCGGGTGCATATTGAGCACGGCGGGTTCGACGCTCGTGTGAAGCGATTGGAAGTTGAAATCCCGCACCACTCCGATGATCGTGGGCGGCTGTTCCATGTAGCCATTCCCCCAGCCGACAAGCTTATGCCCGATAGGATTCGCCAGGCCGAATTCTCGCACGAGCGCCTCGTTGACCAGTACTGCCGTGGTCGGGTCGCTCGGGTATTCGCGTGAGAAGTTGCGCCCCTGCACGATCTCCATTCCCATCACGTCCAGGTAATCGTAATCGATGCCGAAATTGGCCGTGTTGCGTTGGATGCCGTGTTCGTCCGTCCAGCCATTCCAGTCTCCTCCACGAGTGAAGGAATAGCCTGTGCGTGCGATATTGACGACCTGATCGTGGGGCGCCAGTTCATTCCGGAATCGCTCGATGACGGTTGGAGCCTCACTGCGGCTGACATTGTACGTGTGAATAACGACGACCTGGTCTTCCTCGAAACCCAGGTCCCGGTTTAGCACGTAATCCAGTTGCCGAGTCATCACGAGTGTGCCGATGATGAGGCCGATGGATAGCGTGTACTGTACGACCACCAGGCTTCGCGTGAACAGGCTATTGCCGCGCGTTCTGGCATCGCCCTTCAGTACGGTTACCGGCTGGAATCCCGAGAGCACGGCAGCAGGGTAGCCACCCGCCACGAGGCCTACGATGACGATGAGTCCCAGTACGGCGGCGAGGCTTTCCCAGCCGGCGAAATCTGACAGTGAGAGCTGTTTTCCCGTCAGCCCATTAAAGAACGGGAGGGCTAGCGCGGCGAGTGCAATTCCTATCACAAGCGCGACTAGCCCCATGAGCAGCGCTTCGCTCCAGAATTGCTTCATCACCTGTGTACGGTGGGCGCCCAGCACTTTCCGCATGCCGACTTCTTTTGCCCGGCTCGTGGAGCGGCCGATGGAGAGAATCATGAAGTTGATGCACGCAATGAGTAGCACGAGCAGGGCCACACCGGAGAGAACGTACGAATACACCGGGTTGTGTGGGGTTTCCTCGTAGCTGACGTCCACTTCGGGGCTCAGATGCAATTTCCGCAATGGCTGAAGTAGCAGCTTGAATGCATCAGGGTGGTCCGCGATATAGCCACCCTGGCGGCGCGCCTCGATGCGTTCACCAAACTCCCGGGTGGTAAACGGGATGATCGCATGTTCGAATTCGGCTGTATTTTGTCCTTCGGCCAGCCGGAGATACAAGGATGTGCGTCCGCCCCAATCGTTCGCGCCCAGAGGCATTTCCTCGTAGTTCTTGAAGGAGATGATCGCATCGAACTGGAGACTGGAACTAGCAGGGACATCCGCCATGAGCCCGGTTACGGCGAACGTGTAGGTCGTATCTCTGAATGGCAGTGAGATCATCTCGCCGAGGATTGACCCGTGATCAATCCTGCCAAGGAGCGTGTGCGCCATCCTCTCCGTGACCACGATCCCGTTCGGGTCTGCGAGGGCAGTCGCTGGATTACCCGCGAGTAGTGGAAAGGTAAATACCTCGAAGAAGGCCGAATCCGCCATCATGAGCTGTGCTGGGAAGATTCGATCCACTCGCTTCAGATCCAGTGTGGATTTTACGATGTTCGTGTAGGCCTGAACGGCGGGGAACTCCTCATCCATCGTCTCCCCGATGTGCGGGAAGATGAGATTGCGGAAATCGATGCTGCCGTCCGGTCTTGTCTCCTGAATCACCAGGCGGTAAACCGAATCGGCGTGCTCGTGAAAGGCATCGAAGCTGAACTCATGCCGGACGAGCATCAGGATGAGGATGCAGCACGCCATCCCCAGTGCAAGTCCTGACACGTTGATGAGGGCATAGCCCTTCTGGCGGCGGAGATTGCGCCAGGCCACGGTGAGGTAGTTCTTGTACATGCTCGCGTTCCAGGTTAAGTCGTATTCGCTCATGCGGCTGAGGCCGTGCCACAGGCAAAAGAGCACTACCTCTTTCCAGTAGGTGAACCGAGCCACGTAGAGCCCCCGGTGAACTGCCACGTGCCTGTAGATTTCCTCCAGATCCCCCTCGACCTCTTCCACCCATCGTTCCGGACAGAACCTCCGCAGCAGATGTGTTGCCCCAGAGGGCGGAGTAGACTGTGCGTCGTGTTCGCCTCGATCCGGCATGGCTCGTCCGGGAATTGAAGCTCAGAAGTTTCTGCCGGATAGGCCGAGGGCTTCCAGCCCACGCCAGAGTTCCGCGCGCAGGTCGCGCAATTCAATCAAGGCATTTATTCCTGCATTCGTGGCGCGGTAATACCGCTTACGTCTTCCGCCACGCTCTTCCGTCGCCCCGCCCACCCACGACTGTACGTATCCCTTGCGTTCCAGCCGGTCGAGCGCAGCATACACGGCACCGACTGAAACGGAGCGGCGGACTTCCCTGTCCAGTGTCTCCTGGATGGTGACACCGTAAGCGTTCTCACCCAGATTGCACACGGCCAGCAGGATCAGTTCTTCGAATTCACCGAGTCGTTCTCCTTTCATGCTCGGCCTACCGGCCAGTGTGCGAGAAAGTCATTCGCGTTTGTAGTACAAATGGGCATACGGCACACCGCTCGAGCAGGTTACACGTACCGCAAAAAATAGAGGGCTACCTGCTTGGACGAACTTCCAACGGAGGATAGGAACCACTCATCTCACGGAGACTATCGATACGTCCTTCGAAATCTGACATGCAAACCCGCTCTATTCATACCGTAGTGCTTTCACAGGATTGGCCGTAGCAGCCCCGATTGCCTGGTAACTCACGGTTAGCAGGGCGATGAGAAGGACCATGGCGGTGGTCAGAATGAAGATGCCGGGGCCGATCTCCGTCCGATAGGCGAAGTCATCGAGCCATCGCTGCATGCCGAAGTAAGCTAGCGGCAGGGCTACAGCTATAGCGATGAGAACGAGGTATATGAATCCCCTGGAGAGGAGGGTAACGATGTTCAAGACAGAAGCGCCGAGTACCTTGCGGATGCCGATCTCTTTGGTACGCTGCTCTGCCATGTACGCAGTAAGGCCGAAGAGACCAAGGCAGGCTACCAGGATAGCGACCGCACCGAACGCGCCGAGAATGCGACCGAGGTGTAGTTCCGAACGGTACGCCTCGTCGAGCCGGTCGTCGAGGAAGGAGTAAAGGATCGGGCGATCTGGTACGTGCGTTTTCCAGACCTCAAGGATGGAAGCTAATCCCTGCGAGATCTGGCTTGCTTCGAGGCGCACGAGGACATTCCTGACAGCCTCATCATTCAGTTGGATCACGAGGGGATCTACCGACTCGTACATAGGCAGCATGTGGAAGTCTTCCACGACTCCCACAACCGTGCCGTCGCTGAACTTTCGGATCTGCTGGCCAACAGGGGCTTCTAGATCTAGCCAGGCCACAGCGGCTTCGTTCACGATGATGGGCCGCTGGATGGTATGGTCGCGGTCTTCAGAGAAGTCACGCCCGGCGATTAACGTGAGTCCAAGTGTCTGCAAATAGTCATGTCCGACAGCCATGAAGTTTACGCGCTCGACGATATCCGTCGAGTCGTCTGTATAGCTTGCCGTCGCGGAGATGCTTCCGGGCACTTTGCCGGTCGTAACCGATGCAATGCCCGGCCTGGCGAGGAGCGCCCGTTTAAAGGCATCATAGTTGGGAATAGCTGAACCGCCGCGGTTCGCGATGACGACTACCTGCGCATCGTTCGCATTGAGCCGCTTCGTACGGATGTATTCCATCTGCTGCTGGATGATGACGGTAGCGAGGATGAGTGCTACCGAAACCGTAAACTGGAATACCACGAGGATCTTCCGGAATGTGCTTCCGGAGCCCCTTGCGTCCACATTGCCTTTCAGAACGTGCGCCGGCTGGAACCTTGACAGTAGAAGCGCGGGGTAGCTTCCGCTCACGACACCCACGAGTAGACCGATCCCGATGAACAATCCGATCATCTCGAGACCAGCGGAACTCCGCAGGGAGAGGTCTACCCCGATGATGCCGCCGAACACCGGCAGGAATGCTTCCACGAGCACGACGGCGAACACCAGCGCGGTGAGGCTGGTCAGTATGGACTCGGCGAAGAATTGCCGGGCGAGTTGGGCGCGTCCGGCGCCGACGACCTTACGAATGCCCACCTCCCGGGCTCGGCGCAGGGAGCGGGAGGTCGCTAGGTTCGTGTAGTTGACGCAGGCGATAAGCAGGATGAGGACCGCCGCCGCCGAGAAGATATAGAGGTACTGAACCGGCCGGCTTTTGGCAGTCACCGCATTCGGGTCCGGCTGGAGATGTATGTTCGTAAGGCGCTGCAGGCGTAGGCTCTCATCGTAGACTCTGCCCGACCCACCCTCCGGGGCGTTTGCCCTGGCGCTTCGGCGCGCGTAGTCTGGTAACTTTCGCTCGAAGGCATCGGCATCGACACCATTGCGCAGGAGCACGTAGGTCGGACCATAGAAATAATTCCAGCTTTTGTGCTCGGGCTTCGGACGATAGGCAACTGTCTGAAATTGGAGATGAGAGTTGCCTGGTACGTCCTCTATGACGGCTTTCACCGTGTATGTCATCGCCGCCCACGAGTCGAGGGTGATGGATTTCCCAATGGGACTCTCGTCGCCGAAGTATTTCTTTGCAAAGGAGTGCGTGAGAACGATAGAGCCCGGGGCGGTGAGGGCCGTGGTCAGGTTGCCTTCGACAGGTCGGAAGGAGAAGATGCTAAAGAAAGATGGATCAGCCTGAATGTGTCCGTCTTCGTAACCCTGTCGGTCGCCTGCCGTGACGAGGACTTCGTCAAGCGGGTCCATTATTCGAACCGCTGCCTCCACTTCCGGGAATGTTTGCTCCAGTTCGGATCCTATCGGATCCGGTAGGCTTTCGCTGAGCCGACCGTCATCTTCCAACAAGAGGCGGTAAATGCGATCCGCTTTCTCGTGGAAGCGGTCATAGCTGAGTTCGTGCTGGACGTAGAGCAGGATAACGAGGCAGACCGCCATGCCAACCGCTAGTCCGGCGATATTGATAAAGGCATAGCCCTTCTGACGACTGAGATTACGGACTGCGATGACGAGATAATTCTTTAGCATGAGAGGGTAAGGGGGGAAATATCAACGCGGCGCTTTTCTGAGACTTACTCAAGCCCTATGCCATCGTTCATCCCCTAATTCCGGGTGCAACATGTGATTGTTGGTTCTTATTCCGGATCAGGTGTCCGTCAGCGGACACTTGATGGGCTGTCAGCGGACACTTTGCAGCGCGCCGCCTCTGAGAGTCTGGCTGCTACACATGAAAACACCCGGGCACTCTAGAGGGTGCCCGGGTGTTTTGTGGAGGTTTGATTCTGCAAGGGCACCCGTTCAGAGGATCCGGGTGCTCTTGCGTCATATTCGTCAAACAGCGGCAGCCGAGGAACTGTACTTGCGTGCCAGGAAATTCTCGGTGACGATGTGGCCGTCGAACAGGTGGATGATACGGTGGCTGTACTCGGCGTCCGCAGGGGAGTGGGTCACCATGACGATGGTGGTACCGGCTTCGTTGAGCTGGGTAAGGAGGTTCATCACCTCCTCGCCGTGTGTCGAATCTAGGTTACCTGTCGGCTCGTCCGCCAGGATGAGCTTTGGCTCGGCGACGACAGCGCGTGCGATGGCGACGCGCTGCTGCTGGCCGCCCGAGAGCTGTTGCGGGAAGTGATTCTTCCGGTGCATGATGCCCACGCGTTCCAGGGCCGCGTTCACGCGCTTTTCCCGCTCGGCAGAGTGGACGCCCAGATAGAGGAGCGGCAACTCCACATTTTCGAACACCGTCAGCTCATCAATAAGGTTGAAGCTCTGAAATACAAACCCGATGGACCCTTTGCGGAGGTTGGCCCGCTGCCGCTCGGAGTATTTCGAGATCTCGTGGCCGAGGAAGTAGTACTCACCTTCCGACGGGTTATCCAGCAGGCCCATGATGTTGAGCAGCGTGGATTTTCCGCAGCCCGACGGTCCCATGATCGAGACGAACTCGCCCGCCTTGATCTCGATGTTCACATTGTTGAGCGCCGTCGTCTCAACCTCATCGGTACGATAGAATTTTTTGAGGTTAGCTGTTTTAATCATGATCGGCGGTAGTTGAGTGTTCGGGTGTTCATGTATTCAGGTGTTCGGGTGCGATAGAGGTAGCGTACGCCGAGTATTGATCGTCGTACCCGCTCACATGCGTCGCTGGTCTATGGCAAGGTCGAATTTTGAAAACCTGGAGGTCTGCAAGCTCTCTGAGCGACAGACGGTATTGGCGAGAACAAAGCCGAAGGGCAGGTCGAGGTTCATTCCCGGATAACCGCCGATTCGTTCGTATGGCCAGAGGATCTTTATATGAGACCAGGCACTGGTTGTGGCGAGCGTACCGGCGGAAGTTGCTGACGAGTGAACGGATTGATGCGCTCAGGCTGCTCCTCGATGAACTAGCTCCGCGTTTGAACGCTTATTTGGATCTATCATAGACAACAAAGAATACGGTGGTTAGACTCAGGCATTAATGCCAGCAGATCCACCGATCACTGACGACAAACACTAATTCAATATCAACCTGTCCGCGTCTCCGAACGTCTCGTAGCTTGACGTGACGACACGTTCGCCGGGTTCGAGTCCTTCGAGGACCTCGTAATAACTCGGGTTCTGACGGCCCAGGCGGATATTGCGCTTTACGGCGAAGTCGCCAGAGGGATCTACCACGTACACCCAGTTGCCTCCGGTGGTCTGATAGAAGCCACCACGCGGGAGGATGATGGCTTCCGCCGGATCGCTCAGTTCCAGATAGAAGCGGATCGTCTGCCCACGGCGGATCTCCGGAGGCACCTCGCCCACGAAGTCCAGGTCTACCTCGAACCGGCCATCACGAACCTCGGGATAGACACGGACGACTTCGAGCCGGTATTCCTTGCCCCCGATGGGCGTCGTGCGCGCTGTCTGGCCCCGCTGTACACGAGAGATATAGAACTCGTCTACACCCGCACGAATCTTGTAGCCGCTATCCAGCACGTCGATCTGGCCGAAACGAGAACCGGAAGGGCGCAACTGGCCGAGTTCAGCATCAAGCATGGTCAGGTGGCCGGATACGGGTGCTTTCACCGTGAGATTCTCCAGCGTCTCCTGAAGCAGCGCAAAGCTTCTCCGCATGCCGCTTATGGACTCCTGGGTCTGGAGCAGGCGTGCCGACTGGGCCAACGAGTCGGATTGGTAACTTTGCCAGGTCAATTCGCGCCGGTTGATGTAATAATCGAGCTCGTCTTTCGTACGCTCGTATTCCTGGTCGGAAATCAGCTTCTTGGCGTGTAGTTCTACATTGCGCTCGTGCTCGCGACGTAAGCGAATGATCTCATAATCCATCTGCATGAGCTGCTGGCGCAGATTCAGGCTGTTCTGCTCCATCTGGAAGCGCATGTTCTGGAGCATATTTTCCTGCTCTGTCACGGCAGCCTCGTTGTTGAGCAATTGGAGCTGCAGGTTGCTATTGGAGAGGCGAAGAATGGGTTCGCCTGCCGTAATCATAGCGCCCTCTCGGACGAAGATCTCTTCGACACGGCCACCTTCGACGGCATCCAGGTACACGGTAGTACGCGGCATGACGCTGCCGGTCACGTTGATGAGTTCCTGGAAAGCGCCGCGCTCCACAGCTGCCACCGTGATCTTATCCTGGTCAACATTGAGTCGGGAGCCGCCGGTTGTCGTGGAAAAACCGTAACCGACAAAAACGGCGAAGAGGGTAGCGGCGGCGATGAGGGCGATCCGCTTTGGCGTCCAGCGTTTTTTCTGGATCTTGCGATCCATACTGATGCCAGACCCTGGTGTCTCTAACCCGGCGTTACGTCTGTTACCATTACCCACCGACTCCGGTGTGAAGATGGATTTCTGCTTGATGGGAGTGTCTGCCACAATCGAAGAAGAGCTAAATCCAGGGAAGTGGTGCTTCGAGATGGCACGTGTTCCGGGCTTTGCGGTCGTGCTACAGACGGCTCTACGCAAGGGGTGTGCCACTGGTTACGACAGCAGCGAAAATATGAACCGGGCGCGCTTTCAGGGATGTCGTTGCCGGGCAGGTGTACGATCGCGGTACAGAAGTGTCCGCTGGCGGACACTTTATAGAGTGTTGGCCGTTGTACGTTGCCGGTAGTCCGTGCTAGATCCTGTCATGCATGTCTGGTGGTTTGCAATTTGCTGTACGCCATGCAGAGGGATCCCCGGCAACTCTGCATGAAACGGCATGGCCCTTTGCAATGCATCTCTGACAAAGGACGAGTGCCACCGACAACGAAGAGCCCACGATGCTAGGTAAAATTCTGGTCGTAGATGATGACGAGGACGTGTTGCAGGCGGCGCGTCTGCTCCTGAAGAAGCACAGCCAGGGCGTCCATATCGAGAAAGACCCGGAGCAGATTCCTGCGCTTCTGAAGAATGGGGACTACGACGTCATTCTGCTGGATATGAATTTCACGAGGGACGTCAGTAGTGGTAGAGAGGGGCTCTACTGGCTGGACCGTATTCTCGACATCGATCCTGCCGCTATCGTAATTCTCATTACGGCCTTCGGCGACGTAGAGATGGCCGTACAGGCGATCAAGGCAGGCGCAACGGATTTCGTATTGAAGCCATGGCAAAACGAAAAGCTGCTGGCTACGCTTTCCTCAGCTTCACAGCTACGCCGATCCCGCAATGAGGCTGTCCGCCTTCGTACGCAACAGAAGCAACTCAGCAAGGACCTCGATTATAAATTTCAGGGTTTCGTTGGTGCCTCTCCGGCAATGCGAAGGGTGTTCGAGACGATCGAGAAGGTGGCGCGCACGGATGCGAACGTACTTATCCTAGGCGAGAATGGTACGGGGAAGGAACTCGTGGCCCGTGCCCTACACCGGCGCTCTTCCCGGGCCGATGAGGTGTTCGTGAGTGTCGATATGGCGGCTTTGCCGGATACGCTATTCGAGAGTGAACTGTTCGGCCACTCCAAAGGGGCGTTCACCGACGCTAAGGAAGATCGCCCAGGACGTTTCGAGGTTGCCTCCGGTGGTACGCTTTTCCTCGATGAAATCGGTAACCTCTCCATGCCAATGCAGGCGAAGATTCTCACGGCTTTGCAGCGGCGCGAAGTAACGCGTGTAGGCTCGAACAAGCCGAGGTCCATCGATGTGCGCCTGATCTGTGCGACCAACATGCCCCTCTATGATATGGTTCGCGAGGGTACATTCAGGCAGGATCTCCTGTATCGCATCAACACCGTCGAAATCCGCCTGCCTCCTCTTCGAGATCGACGCGAAGACATCCCATTACTAGCGGAATACTTTCTCGGTACGTACGCGCGGAAGTACAACCCGGATGTGAAGGGTATCAGTCCGGCAGCCATCGTGAAGCTAGAGAAGTACCACTGGCCCGGGAATGTGCGCGAGCTTCAGCATATGGTGGAGCGCGCCGTCATCATGACAGAGTCCACCGTGCTTCAGCCGGAAGACTTCTTTTTCGCCGCCGTCCAGAAGGCGGAAGAAGACGGCCTTGTCTTTGATAGCTACAATCTGGACGACGTGGAAAAGCTGGTCATCCGCAAAGCCATCGATAAGCACGCCGGAAATATCAGCAAAGCCGCCGACGAGCTCGGCCTGACGCGTGCCTCGCTCTACCGGAGGCTGGATAAATACGGGTTGTGAGCGGTCCGTTGTCTGTAACCAGTCGTTGGTTGCTATCGGGAGCCTCGCACGTGTTTACGGCCTACAAAACAACGGACAACATGCAATGAAGCGTTTCCGTATCCAGTGCATCCTTCGCGTCATCTTCATCGGAGCAACGATGCTGCTGGCAATGTTCTTGTTTTACCGGACTACGTCCTATATGGCGGCAGGACTGGTGGCGCTGGCGGCGGTATCGCAGGTGTACTCGCTCATCGTGTATGTGGAACGTACGAACCGGGAGTTGAGCCGGTTTTTGCGTTCGATCCGGTACTCCGACTTCTCACAGACGTTTACGGGCGGAGGCCGGGGACACGCGTTCGAAGAACTGGGGCAGGCATTCAGTGCGGTTATAGACGACTTCCGGGCGGAGCGCTCCGAAAAGGAGGAAAGCTACCGCTACCTGCTCACGGTCATACAGCATATCGGGATAGGGTTGATTTCGTTCAAGCAGGATGGCACGGTAGGGCTCATGAATACCGCCGCGAAGCGTTTGCTGCGGGTAAGTCATCTTAAGAACATCAAAAGCCTCTCCGACCACAATCGCGAACTGGCCGGCATCCTGCTTCAGATGCGTTCCGGGGAAAAGGCCCTACTCCAGGTCGTAGACGATGAGGATTTGCTCCAGCTTTCCATCTACGCCACGGAGTTCAAGATGCGCGGCGATCTCTACACGCTCGTATCCATCCAGAATATTCAGAGCGAGTTGGAAGAGAAAGAGATCGAATCCTGGCAGAAACTGACGCGCGTCCTGACTCACGAGATCATGAACTCCATAACGCCGATAGCATCACTGGCCTCGACGGTGAACGGTTTGCTGGCCGAGGTGCCGGAGCCTGCCGGAGATGGCGCGGCTGCGACGGAGACCATCTCTGATGTGCGAAACGCTATGCGCACGATCGAGCGGCGTAGCCAGAGTCTCCTCGGGTTCGTGAACGCGTACCGCAGTCTGACGCGCATTCCCAAGCCTGATTTCCGCATCGTTCCAGTACAGGAGCTGTTCGACAACGTAGCGCTCCTGATGAGGCCGCAAATGGCGGCGCGAGGGATCGTTTTCGCCGATTCCATCGAACCAGAAACGCTTAGCCTGACGGTTGACCCCGAACTGGTCGAGCAAGTGCTCATCAATCTGCTGAAGAATGCCATGGAGGCCGTCGAAGGCATCCCTGGCGCCGAGGTGAAGATGGTGGCACGGATCGATGAGCGCGGCCGGACCGTCATCCAGGTGATCGACAACGGCCCCGGCATCGTGGAGGAGACACTCGATAAGATCTTCATCCCGTTCTTTACGACAAAGAAAGAGGGGTCTGGAATCGGGCTCAGCCTTTCCCGCCAGATCATGCGCCAGCACGGCGGTACCCTCAGTGTCTTCTCCGAGCCCGATACCCGCACCGTATTCACGCTGCGATTCTAACCTTCCGCACGCATTGCGGCTCGTCGGGTACATCGCTACTTCCTTTCTCACTGCCTGCCTGTTCGGATCACGGTCCGGTGTGTGGTGATGGGAATTTCCGGACCGGCTTGATGGCATTTCTGCAATGAGTTCTGCGGAAACTATTAAGCGGGAGCCGGAACCGGCGATAACCAGGGGTGGTGGGGTTGTGTGTGCATGGACTGTTTCCGCCTGCATGGTCTGATTGCTTCTATACCCCCTTCATCTTTCCTACTTCATTCTAATGGTGTGTTGAACACATAGTATCATGAGGTCAGCTACTACGTTGCTAAGAGGGTTATTCATGGCCGTGTTACTGCTCGCGGCCTTCGTTACCAATGCACATGCTCAACTTGGGGATATAGATCGCGTCCTGAAAGGCGGGGTTGAGGATGCGAATCTTCTGCTCACGAAGTACACGGAGCCCCTCGCGCGCGGGTTTGGTGCCGGGCTCAATAGCGGCTGGATCAGTGCTTCTGCGCCACACAAGCCATTCGGATTTCACGTTCGTGTTGGTGCCGGCGTCGCGATGGTGCCCAGCAGTGACCGGGGGTTTACGGTTTCAAATGAGGAGTTGAGCATGCTCCGGGTTGTTAATCCCGAGATCGGCGAGTCGCCAACGGCGAGTGGAGCTGACGATGCCGCTACCTATATTTTAGAAACCATCGAACGTCATCCGTTTACCGACGAAGCCCTTGCCCGATTCGAGATGCCGGCGGGGATAGGAGTCCCGTATGTCCCGGCTCCTGAGATTCAGCTCGGCGTCGGGGCCGTACGTAATACAAGCCTCATGCTTCGTCTTGTGCCCTCACTTGAACTCGATGAGTTCGGGAGTGTCGGGATGTTTGGTGTCGGTGTTCAGCACGGCCTGAACCAGTGGATTCCCGGTGGTGATTTCCTGCCGATCGACTTGTCGGTACAGCTCGGTTTCACGCGTTTCGGCATGAATGTAGACCTCAGTGATTCGGACGAGCCGGGGCCTTCAGATCAGGAGCTAGACTGGAATGCGAGCGCGTTTGCCATGAACGTGATCGCAGGCAAATCACTGTCGTTCATTTCGGGGTATGCCGGACTCGGATGGGAGTCGTCTTCATCCGATATCGCACTGAAAGGTACGTATGAGATCGAATCGGAGGTAGGAACCGAGCAGATCAAAGATCCGATCGCGCTGAACTTTAGTGGGGTAAACGGACTACATGCTCTGGCTGGGATGCGGCTGCGGCTATTCATCCTGACGATCAACGCAGAGTACACGCTTGCCAAATATCCGAGCCTCAATGCGGGTATCGGCTTCAGCTTGCGGTAACCTCTCCGTGCAGGTATGCATGGTTCACCAACGCGAAACGTGACGCCATTGGCGAGGCTTATCTCATGAGCCCGCTGCGCGTCGTAGACATAAAGATCGAGGGCCGTACCGAGTAGGCTACCACTCTACTCGGTACGGCCCTCGATCATTCTGGCAGAAGACCCCGGTCCGATGGTGCCGGAAAGGCTCCACGAATGAGTATGCTGGCTTCGTCTGCCTTTTTCTCATTGTATTTACGCGTCATCTTCTTGTGCTGAATGATATCGATGATGGTGCCGATGACGCAGAGCCCGCCCGTAAGTAAGTAGAGCACGCCCATTCCAACCTGATTCAGATAGAACCGTCCGCCGCCCGCTAGTCCCAGGAATCCAGCCAGTGCGGCCAGTAACGTAACGTTCGGATCTTTGCGACGCTCCCGGTACACGCGGGCGAAATGCTCGGCCTGTTCTTCGGTCATCGATTTCATGAGCTGGGCCACGTAGAGCTGCTCTTCGTCTTCCAGTTCGGGGAGGTACTTTATGACTTTCGACATTCCTGGCAAGAGATTAGGGCTGAGATTGGAAAGCTCTGAAGCGGGTCGTATCGCGCACCAGCGATAGGATGCGCATACACAGCACCCCTACGGCAAAAGGACCGAGAGGATGCGTTTCGAGAGAACGGCCCAGATCCCCGTGTAACAGGTAGGCTACGGAATGGCCGAGCCCGCAGCCGGGACAGCCCTCGAAACCGAGTTGTTTGAACAGGCACAGATCCAGCACGCCCTGCGTATCGGGATCGGTCAGAGCAAGTCCTATCAGACCAATTGTCCACACGAGGGCTTCCGGAGGGATTATCTGCCGGAGTGACTGAAGTGCTCTAGTCATCGTTTGGTTATCGATGCCGCGGTGCTTGTCGTAACACAACGTAGAGATCAGAAGCAGAATACGACCGCTGTGTGAGAGAAACAGCACATTCGTGCTCCATGTCACATGAACCATGGAAACAAGGCTGGGGAAGAAGGGTGCTTGTTTTTACACACGTCACATAACATGCAAAGTGTCACCCCACTTCTTTCACCTTCCGCTAAATAGGGCAGCGGAACTGGGCTGCTCGATTGACCTTTAATCCATCCGCGCCTTTCTTCCATGTTGCCTTTCTACCAGCGATTCATGTTTCCCGCTCATCGCTGAGTGACCGGACTCGCTCGCCTTCGTAGCCCTAAAGCCATTTCAGATGACGAAACGACTCGTTGTGGCGGTTTGCTGTGCTTCCGCTTTACTCACGTATGTTCCCTGTGCACAGGGGCAGGAATCTCCGCTTTCCGTTCAGAAGATCATGCAAGATCCAAAGAAGTGGATCGGGGCATGGCCATCCGCTCCGGTGTGGTCGGAGGACGGAGAAACGGTTTATTTCAACTGGAATCCAGGCGGGCAATTCACGAGTGATTCCCTCTTCAAGGTCGGTCGCCAGGGAGGAAAGCCCATTAAGGTACTCGCCGAAGAACGGCGCCCCTCCATTCCGAGGTTTACGGGCTGGCATCACGGTGAGCACGTTTACGATCGTACGTTCTCGCGTAAGGTCTATGAAGATCAGGGCGATCTTTTTCTATTAGATCTCAAATCGGGGGATCTAACACGTCTGACGCAGACGCTCGAACGCGAAACGGGTCCGCGGTTCACACCTGACGGATCCGGAGTCCTATTCCGCAGAGGCTCGAACCTGTTCCGAATGGATTTCGAGACAGGTTCGATCGCGCAGGTGACAGATTTGCGCTCGGGTGCTGCACCTGCGGAGAAGGTTCCTGATGCACAGGACAAATTCCTTCAGGAACAGCAATCGGCACTATTTGGCGTGATCCGCGAGCGTGAGCGGCGGCGCAACGAGGCAGAGGCATCTCGGAAACGGGAAGAAACGGCTGCCGGAGTTCCTCCGGTTTTTTACTACGGCACGAGTTCCGTCCGGTCGCTCCAGCTTGATCCAGCCGGGCGATATGTCACCTTTCTCCTCGTCGACGAGCCGGATTCTCCGGAGCCAACGTCGGTAGGCACTTACGTGACGGAGTCTGGACACGCCGGGGCAATGGAAGCGCGGCCTAAAGTGGGGGCACCCGGTGCGGAGATGACGCTCTACGTGCAGGATCTTCAACGAGACACCACGTACAAGGTGGATTTACTCCAGCTTCCCGGTGCCTACGACGTTCCGGCATACCTTCGCGAGCAGGGAGTTGTGGTAGACTCGGCCAAAACGGCACGAAGTATCGACGTTACCGGCCTGTACTGGCGTAGCGATGGGAGGTATGCCGTCGTCGATCTCCGCGCAACGGATAACAAGGATCGCTGGATTGCCCGGCTCGACCCGGAGACCGCCACCCTGACGGTGCTCGACCGCCAGACGGATGATGCGTGGATCGGTGGACCGGGTATCTCGACGTACGGCGAAGAGAGCACGGTGGGCTGGTTGCCCGACGGCCGCACCTTCTTCTTTCAGAGCGAGCGTACCGGCTACAGCCATCTCTATACGGTCGACGTGGAGACCGGGGAGATCCAACAGCTAACGTCGGGCACATTCGAGGTATTCGATCCTCAGGTATCGAAAGATGGACGCTATTGGTACTTCACCAGCAGCGAGGATTCGCCCTATGAGCGCCATTTCTACCGCATGCCCATCCGTGGCGGAAAGCGGGAACGCCTGACCTCAATGGAGGGACACAACCAGGTTGCCCTGTCGCCTGACGGCGAAATGATGGCAATCCTGTACTCCTATACGAACCGACCGCCCGAGGTATACCTCCAGCCTGTTTCGGGAAAGGCGGAACGGATTACCGAGTCGCCCACATCGGAATGGCTTTCCTATGAATGGCATGTGCCGGAAACCATCTCGTTCGAGGCTTCAGACGGAGTGCGGGTCCCGGCGCACGTTTTTCGCCCGGAGCAGCCCAATGGAGCGGCGGTGCTGTTTGTCCACGGCGCCGGCTATTTGCAGAACGTTCATGCGTGGTGGTCGAATTATTACCGGGAGTACATGTTTCACAATCTCCTTACGGATCTCGGGTATACCGTGATGAATGTGGACTATCGCGCTTCTGAAGGCTATGGGCGTGACTGGCGCACTGCCATCTACCGCCACATGGGCGGGCGCGATCTCCAGGATTACGTGGATGCCTCGAGGTACCTCGGTGAGACGTACGGTATTGACCCCGAGCGCGTCTTTATCTACGGCGGATCGTACGGAGGCTTCATCACGCTCATGGCTCTGTTCACCGAGCCCGAGCACTTTGGCGGGGGTGCGGCGCTCCGTGCCGTAACGGACTGGGCGCATTACAACCACGGTTACACCTCCAACATCCTGAATACGCCCGTGACGGACTCCCTTGCCTATGTTCGTTCCTCCCCCATCTACTTCGCCGAGGGTTTACAGGACCCCTTGCTGATCGCGCACGGAATGGTCGATACGAACGTCCACTTCCAGGATGTCGTCCGTCTTGTTCAGCGGCTCATCGAACTCGGGAAGGAAGACTGGGAAATGGCTGTTTATCCGGTCGAGGACCACGGCTTCGTGGAGCCGGCGAGTTGGACCGACGAATACCGCCGCATACTGGACTACATCGAGCGAAGCGTCGGACCGAAGCGAGGGTATTACCCGGAACGCGAGCAGCAGAAGGAGAGGGGAGTAAGGAGCGAATAGTTCATATATCTGTCTCGCGCATACGGGCGGCAACGTGTTCCGCTTCTTCCATTACGCGGAGCGCATTCCCACCGAGGAGTTTGTACACCTCCTCTTCTGAATAGCCGCGCTTGAGCAGGCCGTACGTGAGCCAGGGGAGTCGGGTCACGTCCTGAAGGCCGGCGGGGAGATCGAATACGCCGTCGAAGTCGGACCCGAGACCGACGTGATCAATGCCGGCTACTTTGACGGCGTGATCGATGTGGTTCAGCACGTCATCCAGCGTTGAGCCCGGTAGTCCCATCTCACGCTTCACCTCGTAGACGACGCTCCAGAGGTTGTGTAGGTCGGGGACGGGAAGTCGGCTGTAGACCTCTTCGTAAAATTCCTCGGTCAGATGCGGATTCACAACAGCATCGAAGAAGTTGATCATGATGATGCCGCCGTTTTCAGCCAGCGCACGAAGCATGGCATCGTCCACGTTGCGGACGTTAGGAGACAGGTGGTCAACGGACGAGTGGGATAACATGACCGGTGCCTGGCTTACACGGATCGCATCATAGAACGTAGCATCGGAGGCATGGGATAGGTCTACGAGCACGCCGAGCCGGTTCATTTCACGAATCATGTGAGCGCCCCGGTCGCTCAACCCGTTCCATCGAGCCGCTGCCTGGGAGGCATCCGCCAGAGAGTTCGAATTGATGTGGGTGAGCGTGACGTACCGGATACCGAGGTCACGCATTTCTCGGAGAACCTCCGGAGAGCCGGCAAGGGCGTGTCCGCCTTCGATGCCCATGAGGACGGCCTTACGACCTGCCCTGGTGATCCGGCGAACGTCGTTTGCCGATGTCGCGAGTTCCAGGCTGTCCGATAGCGCCACTTGTCGTTTCACCTCGGCGATCATATCTCTTGCGCGCTGTACGGCTCGCTCTCCCTCGCCGTATGGTGGCGCCACATAGATGGAGAAGAAGGCTCCATCCAACCCGCCGTCGATCATCCGGGGCAGGTCCACGTGACTCGCCCGGTGCCGCTCCAGGAAATTGTAGCCTCTATCCAACATCAGCATCGGCGTGTCGATGTGTCCATCGACCACGATCGCGTTGTAATGGATTCGTAGGGCCTCTTCCCAGAGGGAATCTTCACGGATGAGGATGCGTTGCCGGACGGCGGGTATCGTGATTCGGCCACCGTCCGTCATCAGGGCTATGGAATCTACCGGAGTGGGAGGTGTGTGCTGTGAGGGAGTGGAGTCACGTACCGGACCGGCGCTCGCGTCATCGGAAGCGTTGCAACCGGCTCCCGCTATGAATCCCAGGGCAACCGTACAGACGTAAAGGAAACGAAGCATATCCATCGGGTGTGACTACCATTTCAGAGCAGCCGGGAAACCGCCTAGCGATTCTGAAATGCTAACGGTATGAAATTCAAAGACGGCGGATAGCGGATAATATGGTAAACATGCCCGGGTGCACGCGGTTTACCTCAGATACTATGCGGCGATGTACTGGTAACCTGAACGATAGGGTCGCCAATAGAAATAACGCCTTCCGTAAGGATCCGAGCGCGGAGTCCACCGCGATTCAACAGAGCAGGCACGAGGTCGGGCAGATCCGTCAATCGGGCCAGATACTTGCATGGCTGGCAGAGGCGCAACCCTTTCATGCGTACGGAACCTATTGAGAACGTCTGATGCAAAAGACCGTTTACGTCGATGCCGCGCGTCAGGATATTGCGACGGCTTTGCTCGGGAAGCAGCATCACGCCCGTTGATTCGGCCATCTCACGCAGGGCTTCTTCCGCAATCAGGGTTACCTCACGGTGCGGACCGGGCCACCGCGAGAACGACCCCTTCCCATAGAAGTACCGGTCACCCTCCAGGCCACGACCCGGAACGGCGCGTACCTCGGTGACCGGCTGCATGGACGCACCGGCAGTCGGGGCGATGAAGATAGCGCCTACGATGCCCGTTGTCTCCATCTCCATATCCTCTTCTTCGTTTCCAACTTCCAGCCAATAGTACACGGGCAGTCGAGGGCGGATCCGGGAAACGAGAAAGCCCGACCTATTGCGTGATCGGGCTTTCTCGTTTTACTCGGTAAAGGTTCAGTCTTTACTATATCGAACGGTGGTCGATCCGTCGGGTTCGGCGATCACGATGGCATTGGATGCCCCGGTTTTTGCCGCGCCACCAAAGGTATACTGGAGTGACCCATTAGGACCGGACACGCTGACGGTAATGGTGGATACGCTTGCAGACAAAGGATTTCCGCTATCGTCGAACTGTTGGTCCTTTACTATACTGAAATTCCATTCGGTGTGCCCGAGGCCGGTAATTGCTCTGGTATCGTTCCAGTTTCCGTCCGCATTCGGATCAATGTCGAAGATCGTTTCCGGTATAGTGAAGTTGGCACTACCGACAGCTTTTACGTTCTCGCCTTCTGCAACGACGGTGACCTGCGTGCCTTCTGCAAGCGGGTTACCCAGAGGATCCGTGATTTTCAGGGTGTAAGCCTGACCTAATGCAGGCGTAGCCGGACTCAGATTGATCTGGGGCACACCCGAGAACAAGACAGGAATCTGCTTGGAGATGGCATTCTGGTTCTGATCACCTGTCGTCGCCGTCACGATGGCGACACCGCTCAGGGATGGGAGCGGTTCGGCGGACATGAGGTTCACGGAGCCCCCACCGCTCTCATCCGTCAATACAGAGCCCTCGATAACACCGTGTGTAGTCGTGAAATAGGTGGCGGTGCCGGGTTTGACAGGGTTCCCGTACTGGTCACCAAGAATGACACTGATAGCATTCTGCTCCCCGTAACGAACGAGTCCGGGGAAATTGTACTTCTCTGCAGCCAGTGTAAACCGCTGTTGGACAGGTAGACCGCCATGAATAGCCAGGGCGACCGGCATGGACCGAACAAGGGTTCCGTTCATATTGGCCTCGGCGATGACCTGTAGTACACCGGCCCGCGTGCCGGCCGAGACGCTCACTGTGACGCGGCCGTTGTTATCTGTCTTTGCCGTCGTCGGGAAGAGGAACTCGTTGCCGTTCGGGCGAGCGCCGAAACGGAAGCTCACTGTGATAGCCTGATCCAGCGTGACCGGACGGCCCATGGAGTCTGCTACCTGGAAGGTAATCTGTGCGACCTCATCCGATCCGCTCTCTTTCACCCCGATACTCTGGGCCGATTGCGACGCAAGGATGATGTTCGAGGCCCGGCCGGACTGGGCAGGCGGCAGCGACGTCTGGCTGAGTCTCAGCGGAGGGACTGCGATGGTGCGCCCGGCGATGGCGAGCACGGGAACGGTGGTTTCCGCGAAGCCGCTGCTGCTCGCCGTGACCTGCAGGTTCATCGTGCTATCGACATCGACCGACCCCATGAATCTGCCATCTTCATCTACTTCGAAGATCAAACCGTAAGGGGCGATTCGGACGACCGCGTCTGGCACCGGATTGTTGGTTTCCGCATTGAGTACCTGCCCCGTGAGTTGCACTGTACCTCCGCCATCATCCTTACCGCTGATGGCGTCACAGCCCGTACTGAGTACGGCCAGAGCACCGAAGAAAAGAGAGAGAAAATGAAACCGCTTCATTTCGAATGTTAACGTTGGGAAGATTGGACGAGCAGGCACACCTGCGTATCGCACGATTCTGGCGCATTCGGCGCCTATCAAAACTCTGGGGCGGGAGTGTGGCAAACGACGGTCCACATAAAGGGGAAGGGGTAGAAATGCGGCTCTCGAAAACTATTTTTGCCTTTTGCCGTTACGTAGCGCCTTCAGAGTATTCCGCCCCTGGCAAATATTGCCTGGTGACGACAGCGCCGCATTGCCTGGAAGAGGCTGCCGTTCGGCTCATTCTCTGAACGAGCAGGTCGGTATGTGCGGTACACGTGAGGCGGATCGTCTTTTCGTTGTACCCCCAACGTGATACAGATTCATCGATATGACGACCGTTCGCTACCCTACCTTTGCTGCTTTTCTGTTCATTGCCACTCTTCTGGTCGCCGGATGTGATAGCGGCAGTCCGAATTATGCAGCGGAATGCCTCGACATGGCGGGGCGGTATACGTTCGAGACCTTCGAGTTTGACCCCGATGCCGATCGGTTCGATCCAGTCAGCCTCTTGGACACGCTCGACATGGCGCGAACCGAGGTGCAACTGCTCAACAGCTGCGACTTCTCGTTCGTCTACGCTTTCGAGAATACCGCGCAGGACGCTTTGATTACGGGGCGATATACGGCATCCAGTACGATGGTCCGGTTGGACGCCAGGTCTGAAGATGCAACAGAGCTGTCGAAGATTTATCTGGACCGGCGTATCCTTCTTCAGCGCGGTGAGGGGGGCATTCTAAGCGGGGATTTCCGAAAAAAAGTGCGCCTCTCGGATATTGAGGATGGATACGATGGCATCCCGCCCGTCGATGGCTACATCCGCGTCCGGCTCGTGAGGAAGTAGGATCAGGTAGAGGGGGGAACGCAACCGCATCGGCTGCGGGGGTTCTGAGGCGGGAGGTGTAGGTGGGGTAGCGTGTGATCACCACCCGTTTCTTTCGCGTAGAGAGGTGATGTGGGCGATGTGGTGGCGTCCATGCCAGGCGTACAACCCGAGAACCTCCTCCAGGGGGAAAACACGCCCGCCATGCTCCGGGTGTCGGTAGCTTCTGCGGAACTCATCGGATCCCATGTTTTTTAGCAGGGCGACCCACCGTGTGTGAATGGCATTCAGCAGGTCGAGTGACGTTTCGAGCGGAACCGTATCCGTATCGGTCAGCTCCGCCCATGCCGCCTCGTCGTAGGGCTTGATGGTAGGCACGTCCTCTGTCAGCGACAGCTTGAACCGGATGTAGGCATTCATATGGCTGTCGGGGATGTGGTGTACCAGTTGCCGTACCGTCCAGCCGCCGGGTCGGTAGGGCGTCCGGAGTTGCTCCTCCGTAAGTCCTTTCACCGCGTCGCGCAACCGCTGCGGCGCCTCCGCGATTTCCCGGATCCAGTTCGCGCGTAGTTCCGGCGTGATTTTCGGAGGAGGTGTAAAACGGCCGATTGGGTAACGAAGCGTCTCGAGTTGGTCCATGCGATTACTTGCCTTCTGCGAGGAATGCGGGCCGGCACTACATGCTGTGAAGCGGCATTTCTTGACAGTGCTTGAGACCACGCGCGGAAAGCAGACGGTTCAACATGAAAGCGCCCGACATGCTGGTTGCAGTCGGGCGCTTCGTGCAGTCCGGACTAGCTTATCGTCCAGGTTTCTCCGCTGTTCAGCAGGCGTGCCAGGTCGCCCGCACCGCGTTTTTCCCGGATCCCCTCGATCTGCGTGTGGAGCAGGTCTTCATAGGTGGCCCGTTCCTCCCGGTAGAAGACGCCGAACGGGCGCGGCATTTCCTGCTGCCAGAACAGGCGTCCTACGAGATAAGCCAGTTCCCGATTCGTTTCGTCGTAGACGACGCAGTCGGATGCCGACCAGGAGCCTCCATCGAGATCGATTGCCTCCAGCTTGAGCCCGTCGAGCCGGATACCCTTCTTGCCGTTTTCGTAAACGAGGGGCTTGCCGTGTTCGATGAAGAGGGTGCTCTTCGATTTCGTGGCTTTCTCCGTGAAGGAGAAGAAAGCGCCGTCATTGAAGATATTGCAGTTCTGATAGATCTCCACAAAGGACGCGCCCTTGTGCTCATGGGCCCGGCGAAGGGTTTCTTGCAAATGCTTCGGGTCACGGTCCATCGAGCGGGCGACGAATGTGGCATCGGCACCCAGGGCCACTGCAACCGGATTGAACGGGTGGTCGATAGATCCGTATGGCGTGCTCTTCGTGATTTTGCCCTGCTCGGATGTCGGGCTGTACTGCCCCTTCGTGAGGCCGTAGATCTGGTTGTTGAAGAGCAGTAGCTGTACGTTGAGGTTGCGCCGCAGAAGGTGGATCAGGTGGTTGCCTCCGATGGAGAGGGCATCCCCGTCACCGGTGATGATCCATACATCCAAGTCCGGGCGGCTCGCCTTGAGCCCCGTCGCTATGGTCGGTGCGCGTCCGTGGATGGAGTGCATGCCATAGGTGTTCATATAGTACGGGAAGCGGCTGGAGCAGCCGATGCCCGAAATGAACACGGTTTTTTCTTTCGGCACACCGAGTTCCGGCATGAGACGCTGGACCGTCGCAAGGATGGCGTAGTCTCCACATCCGGGGCACCAGCGAACGTCCTGATCCGTCGCGAAATCCTTGCGCGAAAGCATCGGCACGACGCTGTCGCCATCCCCACCGGGAGGTGGAAGGACGGGTGCTTTCGCCGCAGGAGGCATACTCGGCTTCGCGGCCGGGGGCATTGCCGGCTTCCCAGCCGGAGGCATCGCAGGCTTTCCAGCCGGAGGCATTGCCGGTTTGGCAGCGCCCGGAACCTTCGGTTTTGCAACGCCGGGCGGCAGGGTAGGCTTTACCCCCTTCGGCTTCCCGTTATCAGACTGGATGTTATCGGCCATGACGGATATTCCGAATTGCTAAACGTGCTTCAGTACGAGTGGGCAGGAGCGCCACTCAAAACAGTGTCGATTGCCCGTTCGATCTCGTTCGTCCGGAAGGGGGCGCCTTTGATCTTGTTATACGGAACGAAGGGCAGCAAAAAGCGGTCGCGGAGGATGCGGACAAGCTGGCCGTTGTTCAACTCTGGTACGAGGTAGTGTTCGAACCGGTTGAAAATCGAGCCGAGGTCCGGGGGAAGCGGACTGATGTGGCGGAGGTGGATGCTACTTACCTTGATGCCACGCTTGCGCGCCCGGTCTACCGCTGCTTCGATAGAGCCCTTGGTGCTGCCCCAGCCGATGACGAGCAGTTCGCCCGAATCGTCGCCGTGGATCTCAGTCGGAGGGATGATCCGGGCTACACGTTCGACCTTCTCGGCACGCAGCTTCACCATGAACTCGTGGTTGTCGGCGTCGTAGGAGACGGCACCGGTTTCGTGCTGCTTTTCCAGTCCGCCGATCCGGTGTTCCAGACCAGGTGTTCCAGGCCGTGCCCAGGGGCGCGCCAGGGTTTCCTCGTCCCGCAGATAGGGGAGAAACTCCTCCTTACCATCTACGATACGGTTGGGCTTTTCGGCAAAGTTCGGCTTGAATGGTTCCAGCGCGTTCACGTCGGGAATCAGCCAGGGCTCGGAGCCGTTGCCGATATAGCCATCGGCGAGAAGAATGACCGGGGTGCGGTACGTTACCGCAATCCGGCATGCCTCATACGCCGCATAGAAGCAGTCGCCCGGTGAATTGGCCGCGATGACAGGCAGAGGAGCTTCACCATTACGTCCATAGACGGCCTGGAGTAGGTCGCTCTGTTCGGTTTTCGTCGGGAGGCCCGTCGACGGCCCGCCGCGCTGCACATCTACGATGACGAGCGGCAGTTCCGTCATGACGGCCAGGCCGATGGCTTCCATTTTCAACGCCATGCCAGGGCCGCTCGTGCCGGTTACTCCAAGTTGTCCGCCGAAGCTCGCGCCGATAGCTGCACCAACGGCTGCAATCTCGTCCTCGGCCTGGAACGTCATCACGCCGAAGTTCTTATGGCGGCTCAATTCATGGAGAATGTCCGATGCCGGGGTGATCGGGTAGGTACCATAGAAGAGCGGCAGTCCGCTTTTGCTGCTGGCCGCTATGAGGCCGAGCGCAAGCGCTTCTGTACCGTGAATAGCGCGGTATTTACCCGGTGCCAGCTGGGCCGGCTGTACCTCATACCGGGCGACGAACTGTTCGGTCGTTTCGCCGTAGTGGTAGCCCTTGTTGAGGAGGTGGAGGTTCGCGTCGCGGATCTGAGGCTTCTTTGCGAACTTCTGATTGATCCAGTCCGTAGCGGGTTCGATCGGACGCGAGTACAGCCAGAGCGCCAGGCCAAGCGCGAACATGTTCTTGGAGCGGTCGATCTCCTTCTGGTTGAGATCGAAGTCCTTGAGCGCTTCACGCGTCAGTTTCGTCAACTCGACGGGGATGACCCGGTATGCATGCAGCGAGCCGTCCTCCAGCGGATTGGACTTGTATCCCGCCAGTTCCAGTCCCCGTTCGTCGAACGCGTCCACGTTGACGATGATGGTGCCCTGAAGATGAACGCGGCTCAGGTTCACTTTGAGTGCGGCCGGGTTCATCGCTACCAGCAGGTCTACCTCGTCACCCGGTGTGCGAATCTCGACGGATCCGAAGTGGAGTTGAAAGCCGCTTACGCCGTACGTAGTGCCAGCGGGAGCGCGGATTTCAGCCGGGAAGTCCGGGAGCGTCGCGAGGTCGTTTCGGGCGATAGCGGTGGCAAGCGTAAACTGCGAGCCGGTCAACTGCATGCCGTCTCCGGAATCTCCTGCAAACAGGATCGTGGCTTCCGGGATCGTCTCGACGGCCTTTCCAGGGAGTTGCATGCGTGTGCGCGTGGAAAAAATGATATCGGTGCGGACGTTACCCTACTCGATGGATAACGGTCAAGCCAAATGTATGACAAATCCAAATAGTTGCATTCCAACGCTGTGGAAATCCTGAGGATTCTCCCATCATCCTATTTTGAAGGATAGCAGGGGTTGGCCTCTTGGTGTGGATGTTTCAGGTAGCTCATGAAGCCGTTCTGTCTTCTTCCACACACGTGGGTATAACTATTCTGTGTTTGGTTACATAGGCCGTAGTTCCACATGGTGCTTCCTGTGTGCCTTCCGTTTCAACCACACGCCCTCAGGGGGCATTTCCCCGCTCGTTCTTCCTGTCGATTGTCTGTGTCAGCTTATGGATTTTCTCTCATATTTCAAGAAATCCAAGCCCGTCATTGCCATGATTCACACCGGACCTGGTCCCGGCGTGCCGGGCTATGTATCACTAGCAGCCATGATAAAACGGGCATTAGACGAGGCTGAGATCTATCTGGCTGCAGGTGTGGACGGGCTCCTCGTAGAAAACATGCACGACTTTCCGCCCATCCACGAGCGCGAGATGGGGCCGGATGTCACAGCGTACATGACCCGTGTAGCTCACGAGGTGAAGCAGCGAGCCCGTGATGTGCCGGTTGGCGTCCAGGTGCTCTTCCAGGCCAACAAGACCGCCCTTGCTGTAGCGCTTGCGGCCGGGTGTGACTTCATCCGCGCAGAGGGCTGGACGTATGCCCACGTTTCGGACAAGGGGATTGCGGAGGCGTCGGCAGGGGCTGTCGTTCGTTACCGGCATGCTATCGGAGCGGATCACATTTCTATCCTGGCCGACGTGAAGAAGAAACACGCTGCTCATGCCTGGACCGCCGACCTTTCCGCAGCGGATGTTGCCCGGGGAATGGAATTACACGGGGCGGACGGGGTTATTGTGACCGGTGTTCACACGGGAGATGCGCCGGATATCGAGGAGATTCATCGCATCCGTGCCGCAACTCGGCTTCCACTTATCGTTGGGAGTGGTGCGACACCGCAAAATCTTCCTGTGCTTGCGCCATTCGTGGACGGGTTCATCGTTGGGACAGCTCTGAAAGAAGACGGTATATGGCACGCTCCCGTCAGTAAAGAGCGTGTTGCGGCGTTCATGGCTGCCATAGCGGAGGCGCGTTGATCACGTAGTCAGATGCCTGGAAATGATCTGTCCTAAGTCTCACATGGATGCGGTATTCGTGCCGAACCGGTAACTACTTGCAGGCTTTTTTGACCTCTTTTGGAACAGGCAAGACCTTTTAGAATGCAGCCACGTTAAACAGCGCTACGACAGAGATACCCATGTTATTTTCGGCGTGCGACTATGGTCACCTATAACGCCACTACGTCCGACATCACCGTAACGGTCCGTCCCGTCTATCTGGACGAGCAGTCCGATTTCTTCAATCATCGGTTTGCATTCGGTTACTTCATACGTATCGAGAACCACGGGTCGAGCGAGGTGCAACTCTTGCGGCGGCACTGGTACATTCGTGAGCAGACCGGGCGGGTGCAGGAGATTGAGGGCGAGGGTGTCATTGGTCAGCAGCCTGTCATCCTGCCCGGCCAGGCCCACGAGTACAACAGCTTCTGTATTCTCGAATCGTTTGAGGGTACAATGGAAGGAAACTACCTCATGCAGCGGCCGAACGGCGAGCGTTTCCGGGTTCAGATTCCTCTGTTCAACCTTCGCGCTGCAGCGAACTGACAGCGGGAGTTCTTGTGAGTCGCTCGTCGTCTAAGGCCGATGCTAGCGGGTGGGCCGATTCTCCTGCATGATCGAGCAAATCTGCGATGGAGAATTGGAAGTGGAGAATGAGCGGTATGTTTTCAGGGACGGAACAATCATGCCTGCATGCTGTCCGTACGCTCAGTATTGGTAGATCCACATAGACGATATGACAGTTTCAGCGGAAGCGGTACTCCAGGCGCTCTCCACCATCCACGAGCCGGAACGAGGAAAAGACATCGTCCGGCTCGATATGGTGAAGAGTTTGAAGGTGGATGGTAACGCAGTCCGGTTCACGGTCGTCCTCAAGAATCCGGGATCCCCGTTTGCAGGCGAGGTTGCGGAGCTTGCGAAGCGCGCTGTTCGCGAGCGGCTTGGTCCGGCTGTAAACGTACAGGTGGACGTGGATAGCGAGATGATCGGACTGGGAGACGACATTCAGGTTGTCGGCGGGGGTGAAAAGGCTCCGAAACGGCCCGCGGGTGTGCGAAACTATATCGCGGTAGCGTCCGGGAAAGGAGGTGTGGGTAAGAGCACCGTAGCCGTGAACCTCGCGCTGGCGCTGGCGCAGCAGGGATACGATGTCGGTCTCGTCGACACCGACATCTACGGCCCTTCCGTGCCGGTCATGTTTGGTATCAACGAAAAGCCGCGTGTCAATGCGCAGCGTAAGATCGTGCCGCTAGAGCGGTACGGTGTGAAACTGCTCTCGATGGGCTTTCTGGTAGATGAGAGCCAGGCCGTCATCTGGCGTGGTCCCATGGTTTCGAACGCCGTACGGCAGTTCCTGGGCGACGCCGATTGGGGTGAACTTGACTTTCTGATCCTGGATCTACCTCCCGGAACGGGCGATATTCAACTGACTATTGTGCAGACGATTCCCTTGACAGGGGCCGTCATCGTCAGCACGCCGCAGGAGGTGGCATTGTCCGATGCCCGGAAGGGGGTGGCCATGTTCAAGAATGTCAACGTTCCGGTGCTGGGCATCATGGAAAACATGGCTTATTTCACCCCGCCTGATCTCCCGGACCGCAAGTATTATTTGTTTGGCCGGGGTGGCGCGCGGCGGCTTGCAGAGACACTCGGTGTTCCGTTCCTTGGTGAAATCCCCATCGAGCAGGCCGTGCGTGAGGGTGGAGACGAGGGCAAGCCCGTTATCGCGGCCGAGCCGGAGAGTCTATCCGCACAGGCCTTTCGATCTGCTGCCGAGCACGCAGTACGGCAGATCAGGCTGCGGAATGCCGAGCTTCCGCCCACTCAGCAGGTAGAGATTCTTTATCGATAGGTATTTGCGGTCTGGTGTGCGGGGTTGGTTGTTAAATCCGGGCCGAATGGTTCGATAACCAGCACAGGGCTGCGGGTACCAACTGCGAACTCCCTTCGCATCTTTTTTCCGTTCGGTTTGTTAGATTAGCAACCGTACTGGCTTATATCGATTTGCGATAGTATACGAGGTATTTATGGCTGATTTGAAAAACGGCGCTGCCGACAACGAGACCCCGGCCGAGGAGCTGTACAATCCAGGTGCGGATCCCGAGCTTCGCCGCCAGATCGAAGAGGCGCTGGACATGATCCGTCCCTACCTCATGGCTGATGGCGGCTCGGTGCGCCTGCTGGACGTAACGCCCGACCTCGTAGTGGAGCTGGAGTTGCTCGGCGCGTGCGGTTCGTGCCCGATGAGCACGATGACGCTCCGGGCGGGCATCGAACAGGCCCTCAAGCGGAGCGTGCCGCAGATCTCCCGCGTAGAAGCCGTCAACGCGCCTACGCCGTACTGATCGTCCTATTCCTCCGCGGCCATAAGAGCGCCGCGCACTGCAGTGCTCAACCCCGTGTCCGAATCAACCGGAGGCTTCGGGGGTAGGCTCAAACCAATCTAGATGCCGTAGAATATTCGGCGCATGGCAGACCGGGTCAGGCAGAACCCGGTCTGCCATTTTATTTAGCCAGCGGCCGGGTTGGTCACGTCGCGATAGCCGTCGTACCACTGCGTCCGGACGTGGAGACCGCGTTCAGCGAGCAACCGGCAGTATTCTTCCCTGGGCACTACGAGTTCGGGGGGGCGTGCGCCTCCGCCGGGGACACGTCCCGTAGCAATGAGATAGGCAACCAGCGCAGTCGGGATGCTCGTGCAGCGCATCATGGCGGTCAGGTTTTCTTCCTCGTTATACAGGTCGATCATCTCGTAGACGAGGGTGCGTTCGCGGCCCTCCTGCTTGCCCTGGATGAGTACGCGGAGCAGAACTGCATCCTGATACTCTCCCCCCAGGCGCTGGCGCAGTCGGCGGATCAGCAGGTCACGGTAGGTCAGGTGTGTGCGGACGTCAATAGTCTGGTTGTCGGCGAAGCCCAGGCCGATGATGAAATGCATCTGGTCGGCATGGCCCGGATAGCGGATCGTCTTGTGGTTAAGTGTGTGGACTTTGCCGAGGAGGTCGGTCACCAGGGTGGAGAGGCTACCCGCGGCATAAAAGGCTTCCATCGTACCGAACGGCTCGCTGAAGCTGATCTGCTCTTTTTCCGTGAGGGGTGGGACCTGCTGGATCTGTCCGTCGGTGATAATTTCGGCAGGATGGGTATAGTCGTCCAGGAAGCGCTCAGCCGACCACGAGATACGGAAATTGAAAGGGGGTTCGGGCTGAAGCGGGATATTCCCGACTCGCACGTAGGCTGCTTCTACCTCATCGAACTGTTCGATGCCATGCATGCAGAGGATGTTTGATAGCCCTGGCGCAAGGCCACAGTTGGGCACGATCCAGACGTTCTTTTCTCTGGCGCGGTCATCGAGCTCAAGTTGGCGCAGCGCAATATCGTCGTTACCGCCCAGGTCACAGAAATGGCAGCCGAGAGATAGGCAGAGCTCGGCAAGTGCCAGATTCATGTGAGGCGGGACGCAGCTTATCACACAGGCGCTGCCAGCAAGGATCGGTTCGAGAATGGAGGGGTCGCGAGCATCGATCTGAAAGGATCTGAGTTTGGGGCTGCGAATGTGTTCGTGGAGATTGCGGAGCGCTCGTGCCCCGGAGTCGCAGACCTGTATCTGCTTGATGTCGTCTTGCTTACAGAGGAAGTATGCGACGGCGGTGCCGATAGCACCCGCTCCGATTACGGTGACTTTCATGAACGAACGTGCTGGCGGACGGAAAGCAAGAGAATGCCTATATGAGTGGTTCAGAAGATAGGTCGAATTTGCATTTTTGGTTTAGGATTTTGAGGTGAAGCAGGAGAAGTACCTGCGTAGAGGCTAGATCGTGGCCGTGGCGGGTACAGACACACCGATGCGGCGGACAATAAGCGACGAGAGGGCGATCAGGACCATCAAGAAGACGCTGTAGGCGGCGGCAGTCCCGAACTCGTAGAGGCGGAGCTGGGCAAGGATTTCGACGCTGATGGGGCGATTGGTGTAGACGTAGAGCATGATGGAGGATACGAACTCTCCGAGCGCCGTTACGAAGGAGAGCAGTGTGCCGGCGAGGATGCCCGGCATGATGAGGGGAAGTACGATGCGTCGGAACGTACGGGTATAGGATGCGCCTAGGTCGGCAGAGGCTTCGGTGAGGCGGTCGTCGTATCCGTCCAGGGCAGCAGTGGTGGAGCGGACAATGAGCGGAATGTTGCGAATGAAGTAGGCGAGGGGGAGGATCCAGAAGGTACCGACCAGGACATTCCCGAAGGATGGCAGGGTAGGCTCGTTGAAGGCGACGATGAGGTTGAGCGCGATGACCGTTCCGGGAATAGCAAAGGGGAGTGCTGTGAGAAGCCGGACGAGCATGCGTCCGGGCAGGCGGCTTTTCACGATGATCAGGGCGGCAGCCACGCCGAAGGCGATATTCCCAGCAGTAGCCAGCGCGGCCATCCGGATGCTGTTCAGGATGGGTTCCAGCACGTCGGGTTCACTGAACAGGGCCAGATAATTAGCCACCGTGTACGTTTCGGGCAGGATCTGGTACGTCCAGCTACCTTCCTGCGCGAATGAGATGAGGATGATGGTGAAGATGGGGAGTGCAAGAAAGAGAAGGAAGACGAGCGCGAAGGCCAGAGCAAGAAAGCGCCCGAACCCACTTCGAACCGGTTGAGCCGTTGCGGCAACGCCCTTGGCGGCTCCCACATGTTGCTGCCGGTTGCCCCATTCGATGGCAAGCAGGAACAGCAGGCAGATGAACGTGAGGACCGTCGAGATGGTAGCAGACAGGTCGAGGTTGCCGTTGGTTTTGTAGTTGTAGATCTGGAGTGTGAGGAATGGTTCGGTGCCGGCAAAGAGGAGGGGGGCCGTGAACGAGGCCATCGAGATCATGAAGACCAGGAGCGCGGCGCTTATCAGGGGAGAGCGGAGGAGGGGCAGGATGACCCGTCGGAACGTCGTGAAGGCGGACGCACCCATGTCGGCAGATGCATGGAAGAGGCTCTGGTCGATGCCCTGAAGTCCGGCGGTTACGAACAGGTAGAAGTACACGTACATTGTGTAGACGTGTACGAGCCAGACGGCCCACAGGCCCTCGAAGGCGAAGGGTACTTGATCGAGGCCGAGCAGGCTCTGGAGCAGGCGCGGAAGGATACCACTCTCGCCGTAGAGGAAGAGAAAAGCCAGGACGCCCACGAGGGGAGGTAGCGCAAGCGGCAGAGCCGCTACCGTCATGAGGGTCTTCCGCAGGGGGAAGCTATAGCGAAAGAAGAGGTAGGCCAGCGCCGTACCCACGATGCCTGCACCCAGAACGGTAGCGAGGGAAATGCCGACCGAGTTCAGGAGGGCACGGGCATTGGCAGATCGCCAGGATGCGAATGCCTGTGCATAGTTGTCCGCATTTACCCCGAGTATGAACATCTCCAGGCTGGGGTAGAGGACGTAGCCGAGGAGGATAAGGAGAACCGGGATGGCGAGGAGGACGGCACCGCGACGAGACATCTGCCGATTTCGGGTTACTGGGGTTGTGGAATCAGGATACAGGAGGTGTGGCGCCCTATACTACGGATAAGGGCTTCGCTAAAATAAGCAGGGCGCAGTGTGATGCTGCGCCCTCTGTCATCAGGTAGGAGGTGGCTAGATGGAATTACGGCCTTCGAGGGCGCGGGAGAGGGTGGCTTCGTCCGCGTACTCCAGGTCGCCGCCGATGGGGAGGCCGCGGGCGATGCGGGTAACCTTGATGCCGAAGGGTTTGAGAAGCTGGCTGATGTAGTACGCCGTCGTGTCGCCTTCGACGTTGGGGTTCATGGCGAGGATGACTTCCCGAACGGGTGGGCGCCCGTTTCCGTAACTGCCGGCTTCTTCTGCAACGTGGCCATCGCCTCCCACGACGGGTTCGGACTGCGCAGCCGTGATTCGTTCCACGAGTTCCCGGATGCGGAGATCTTCCGGACCGATGCCGTCGAGCGGTGAAATGACGCCGCCCAGGACGTGATAGACGCCGTCGTATTCGCCGGTGCGTTCGAGGGCCATGACATCCGTCGGCTCCTCCACGACACAGACAACGGAGTGATCGCGCCGCGCCGAAGCGCAGACGGGGCAGATGTCCGTGTCCGTTACATTATGGCACACGGCGCAGTGTTTTACCCGGTCTTTGACGGCCACGAGCGCCTTTGCGATTTCGACTACGTCTTCGCGAGGCATCTTGAGGACAAACGCTGCCAGTCGCTGCGCCGTCTTACGCCCGATGGTGGGGAGCTTGGTAAGCTGCTCCACCAGCGCCTCCACGGATTCTGAAGTAAACTGCATATTCTTCTATCGACTCGGAGTAACCGTCGTAACACGATAGGATACGACGCGCGAGGGACAGCAGTGTGTCATACGGAGCTTTTAGCAGTCAGCTTTCGGCTATTGGCAGAAGGCAAAGACGCTGACGGTTGAAAGCCTATCGCCATTAGAATCCCAGTTTGCTGAGGTCGAAGCCGGGGGGAAGCATACCGCCTGCGGCGCGGCCCATTTCTTCTTTGGCGAGTTCCGCAGCCTGTTCCAGCGCCTTGTTTACACCAGCGACGATGAGGTCTTCAAGGAGTTCCAGGTCGTCCGGGTCGACGGCTTCCCGCTCGATTTCGATAGCAGTGATGCGTAGTTGACCGTTGGCGGTAACCTTCACCATGCCGCCGCCGGCCTCGGCCGTAGTGGTTTTCGAAGCGAGCGCTTCCTGTGCTTCAGCGACCCGCTTCTGCATATCCATGATCTTGCCGAACATGTCGGCCATGTTCATTCCTGGTGTGTCCATCTGTTATTTATCTCCTTGAGGTGCGAGTAGATATCGTGTCTATGTCGCTGCGCCCGGGGTGCACGGGTGTCTGCCAGGGCGCCACATTTCGGTGAATGTAAGATCCCAGAAGTCATGAAGCGGTACGGCAGCGATCTTTTGCACGCCAGCGATGGGCAGAGGCCGTTCGCATTCCGGTGCGAGCCTCTGTGATCTGCGAGTGATTACACCCTCTGTAGAGGATGCTTGTTCTGTGGGGGATGAGAAAAGGATCGCGCAAAGGGTGGTTCGGAGAGATCTACTTTCCAGTTCGTGCGTAGGTCCAGCATGAACCATCCCTGTACCGGTATCGCGATGTATGGAGTGAAGCTGGCCGCTGCGGCGGTTATGATGAGTATAGCGACGGCTGCGTGCGCGCAGTCGGAGCAAGCAGATGTGCGCTCGAGGTTGGAGGCAGAGATGCAGGCCTATACGGTCGATGTGCTGGATCGGGCCGTGAGGCAGATCGAACTCCGCACTCGTTCCATAGATGATGCGCTGCGTCCGGTATCTCTGCTCAGCGCGGCGGAGGAAGCCTCGTTGCGGCGCTATTCGAACGGGCAACACCTTGCTCGGGCACGCAGCCTGGGTGTTGCGCCAGCGGACGACTTCAGTGTAGTGCAGGTCCACGTGCGGGCCGGTCGGTTAGTCGCCCTGGAGGACAGCACCGAGCACTGGGTCGTTCGCGAGCTGGAGCACTCGGTTCCACTGGTCACGCCGGGTACGAAGTCGTTTCTCGTCGAGCTCGGAGAGCGGTTTCAAGCGCGGCTCAGGAGCATGGGGCTCCCTCCGTTGCGGTTCGAGATTTCCTCGGTGCTGCGCACTGCCGAGAGCCAGTCGGATCTGCGGCGGGCGAACGCGAATGCCGCGCGGGGGACCAGCTCTCACGAGTTCGGCACTACCATCGACATTGCATACAACAGCTTTCCGGCTCCGGCGCAGCAGGCGGATGCGGAACTAGCGGCCGAGGCGCCCTGGCTCGCGGCGTACCTGAAGCAGTATGAAGCAATGGCTGTGGAACGCATAGCGGCCCAGCGATCGCACGAACTGAAGGCCATCCTGGGCCGTGTGCTGCGCGAGCTTCAGGCGGAAGGGAAGGTGCTGGTGCTGCTCGAGGAGCGCCAGCCGGTGTACCACCTCACGGTTGCCCGGTAGCCCGGTATTTATCTCGAGGAGCCAGGGCTTCGGACTGTTTTCTGGCGAATGGCGACCTGCCAGGGGGACTGCCGGTGGATGCCTCAGGCGGCGAGTTCCATCGGCCGGGTTTTCGAGACGGCTAGCGAGCGAAGCTCCTCTTCGATCTGGGCGATGTGTGCATCGACCCGCTGTTTCCGGATGGAATCGAGTTCCTCCTGCTCAAGCATCCAGCGACGCAGGTTGTAGGCGGTCTGGAGATTGGCGATGCGCTTCGTTACGTCACTTCCTTTCATGTCGTCCAGTGCTTCCATGTTTCTCCCACGATTCACCACTATGGTAGGGCAGGGCGTGGCACCAGGCAATCATGTGTGAACAACTCCTGGTCGATGGAGATGGAAGCAGGCGAGTATCGCTGGAAGCGCCTCCACTCGAGCGGGAGAGTTTTCCACACGGAGGTGGGATATGTGCGAGGTAGTACCGGGCTTAAAGCGGGGGGCGCTCGGGAGCGTTGAATGTTTCTGTCCGCAGGGACACTTTACATCGTATCCCTGCGGGTGTGGGGTGAGGGCAGTCAGGCCGGGTAGGTATGTCGAAGGGGGTTACCAGACGATTTCACCGCCGAAGTGTTCGATGATGGCGCGAACGACGGGGTCTTTCGCAGCGCGTTGTTTGAGATACTCGGCGGGGTTGACCTCTTCTTTCGCGGTGCCAGCCGGCTGGTCAGGGGCCGGGTCGTTGCGGACGATGTACTGGAAGTACGAGACAGGCACACTGGTGAGGGCCGCGAGGTGCCTGTGGAGGACGTCGCGGTGGTCTTCCAGGAGCTGCTTGTGGAACGGGGTGGGTACTGTCACGGTGAGGGTGCCGCTTTCCAGGGCAACCGGCTCGCCTTCGCCGAGGACGGCACCGACGCGGATGGCCACCTGCTTCGCCTGCTGCACGAAATCGGGCCAGACGGCGCGGATCTCTTCCAGGTCAGCCGTTGCCGAGGGCTGGACATCCGGCACGACGGCGAGTGCGCCGGATCCGGCGAACATGGCGGCGGGACCGGTCGGGCCAGTGGGTCCGGGCCGGGGATTCTGCGGTGGCCTGGCGAGGCTGAGGGCCGGTGCGCCGAAGAGGCTCAGCGCGGGACGGGGCGCCGGGGCGGATTGCTCCGGCTCGGGCGTGTGGGGCGGTTCGTCATCCGCGACCGGGGCATTCTGGGGCGGGTGCAGATGGTGGATGACGGATTGCGGATTGCGGATTTCGGATTGCGGATTGCGCTCGGAAGCTGCCGGCTGTGGATTGAAGTCGGGGAGGGCAGATTGTGGATTGCGGATTGCGGATTGCGGATTGTGTCCGGAAGTCGCCACTTGAGGGCTGGAGCTGGGCTCGGGGAGTGGGTGGGCAGCCGGGCGGGCGGGCTCGCGGGTTGCAGGCGCATGGGAGGCGGCCGCTTCGGTGGAGCCGTTGAGTTTACCTTCACGGGCGAGCTGTTCCAGGGACTCCAGTTTCTGGAGGGCCTGGCGGAGGTCGGCGGCGCGGGAGAGGCCGACCATTTTCAGGAGCCCGGTTTCCAGCTTCAGGCGGGGATGGGTGCTGTTCTTGAGTGCCTCCTCGGTGTCGCCGGCGACCATGAGGAGGCGGAGGAGTTCGCTTTCCTCGAAGAGGCGGGCGTTTTCGGCGTAGCGCTGCCGGGTAGCCTCGGTGGCTTCGATGAGGCTGGTGTCGCCCGTGGTGAGGGCGACGAGGAGGTTGCGGAGGTGCTCGGCGAGGCCGCTGAGGAACTCCTGGAGGTCGTAGCCGGAGCGGACGAGGTTATCCACGAGGCGGAGCATGCCCGCGCTGTCCCGCTCGTGCACGTAGCGAGACGTCTCGAAGAACAGGTCCGTATCGACGACACCGAGGGCCTGGGCGAGCTCGGTATAGCGCAGGTCGTCGCCGCAGAGGGAGACGGCCTGATCGAAGGCCGAGAGCGAGTCGCGGAGGGCGCCGTCGCCTTTGCGGGCGATGAGGACGAGGGAGGCTTCATCGGCCCGGATGCCTTCTTCGGCGCAGATGCCTTCCAGCCGGGTGACGATTTCGGGGACCGGGATCCGACGGAAGTCGAACCGCTGGCACCGGGAGAGGATGGTCGGGAGGACCTTGTTGGGCTCGGTGGTGGCGAAGATGAAGAGGACGTAGGGCGGGGGCTCTTCGAGGGTCTTCAACAGAGCGTTGAAGGCCGCATTGGAGAGCATGTGGACCTCGTCGATGATGTAGACCTTTTTCCGGCTGCCCTGGGGCGGGATGCGGACGGTGTCCCGGAGTTCGCGGACGTCCTCGACCTTGTTGTTCGAGGCGGCGTCGATCTCGAAGATGTTGAGGTTGCGGCCTTCCTCGAAGGAGCGGCAGGACTCGCACTGGCGGCACGGCTCGGCGGCGTCGATGCGCTGCTCGGGCGGGGTGGTGCAGTTGATGGCCTTGGCGAGGATGCGGGCGGCGGTGGTTTTGCCGACGCCGCGGGGTCCGCTGAAGAGGTAGGCGTGGGCCAGCCGGTTGAGCCGGATGGCGTTTTTGAGGGTTTCGGTGACGTGCTCCTGCGCGACGAGCTCACCGAACAACATGGGCCGGTACTTTCGAGCGGTGACGAGGTAGCGTTGGGACATGGGGCTGCTTGAGATTCGGTTACGCCCTGTTCACAACTCCTAACGTACTGGAAGGTTTGCGGTTTTGCGAGGGTGAGTTTTCCACATTGGGGGGATTAGCTGTCAGCGGTCAGTGGTCGGCTGTCAGTGGTCGGATTGTGACGGGGGTGTAACGAATCTTACAAAATTGAACGGGGTGTGGGGCGGAGAGGGCGCAGCGCGCTGCGCCCCTACGATGGGGCGGGTGTTGGCGTGTTTGGGGCGTGTTTAGGCATGGGTGTTCGTGGTGGGGTTGTGTAGGGGCGGGAGGGGGTTGAAACAGGAGCGCCGGTGGCACGGTGGCGCCACCGGTACCTGGATTCCGGGCGGGCATGATGTTGCAGGTTCTTTCGTCTAGACGGTTTGCTATTGCTGATCGTGTGCGAACATCCCCCTGCCTTGCTCCGCTGGACGCGTTCGCAAGGCTGTCCCCCTTCGAAGGGGGATTTTGTTCTGTCTATCTAAAAGCATAGAGTCTGTCATTGCGAGGAGGCCTTGGCCTACGATGCTATGACAGGTTGGTTGAGCGCGCTCTGTCGCCACGCTCGCAAGGGCGTGGTGGGGTGTTTGGGGAGGGCATGCCACCGGTATGCCCCTACGATGCCGGTTGGGGTATGGGGATTGGTTCGGGCAGGGTGGTGCCGTCGCCTGCGATCGGTGTGGCGGTGAGGTGATCGGGTGCGGAGTTGGCGGCGAGGAAGGCG
>JAWLHQ010000022.1:0-50687 GCA_041690215.1 Rhodothermales bacterium | reverse complement strand
CAGGTCGCCCTCTCCCACGGAACCACACGGCCCCCGTACCCCACACCCCCGAGAACCCCGCCGATCCTGGACCGGGGCATGGCCCGCCATGCCCCTACACCACGTTTTTACCCTTCTCGAACGCCCTTCGCGCCCACAAAACACACCCGAGCACCCCCAGACACACCCGAACACCCACCCGTCCAACCTCCCACACCGCATCATGCGCTCTCCAATCCGCAATCCGAACTCCGCAATCCGCAATCACCTTTACCCGATCCGTCCATTCCGTTACAATTCCCGACCGCCAACCACGGACCGCTGACCGCCACCCACCCCACCGGAACATCAATTTCCCACAGGACTTCAAATCTTTGTGAAGTGCCTGTATTTTCTTAATGTTGGCATCTCCCGGAGTCAGGCCCTGCTCCCGCGGCTCCCCGCTACTCGCATCGTTCAGCTTCGGACCGGGTTTTATGATCCGCACGTCCCCTTCCTGCCGCAACGCAGCAGTCCTCGCAGGGCTGCTCGTCGTGTGCCTCGCATTCCCCGCCGGGCTGCACGCGCAATACTTCCGCTTCGGGAAAAACAAGGTCCAGTATGAGGCGCCCGACTGGCGCTACCTCCAGTCCGAGCACTTCGACGTCTACTACTACGAGGGCGGCTACCCGCTCGCCAACTACACCGCCAAAGCCGCCGAGGCTGCCTACACCCAGATCTCGAAGCTCCTGTCGTACGCCATCACGGACCGCATCCCCCTCATCGTCTACCAGAGCCACAACGACTTCTCGGTGACGAACGCGGTCAACCTGCCGATGAATGCGGAAGGCATCGGGGGCGTGACGGAGCTCTTCAAAAACCGGATCGCCGTGCCCTTCACGGGCGACTACCGCGAGTACCGCCGCGTCCTCCACCACGAGCTCGTCCATGCCGTCCTGAACGACATGTTCTACGGCGGCTCCATCCAGAGCATCATCCAGAACAACATCCGCCTCCAGATTCCCCTCTGGCTCAACGAAGGACTGGCCGAGTACGCCGCGCTCGGGTGGGATACGCAGTCGGACATGTACGTGCGGGAAGCCATCCTCGAAGACCGCCTCGCCCCGATCCCATACCTCGATGGCTACTTTGCGTACCGGGGCGGTCAGAGCGTGTGGGACTATATCGTCGAGCAGTACGGGCAGGAGAAGATCAGCGAAATCCTTCAGCGTATCCGCCTCACCCGCAACGTCGAGAGCAGCTTCCAACGGGCCACGGGGCTGAGCCTGGACCAACTCTCCGAGCGCTGGCACAAGGCGCTCAAGGAGATCTACTTCCCCGAAGTCGCCGCCCGGCGAAGCCTGGACGACGTGGCGAAACCCCTCATTACGCGCGAGGACGGTTACTACAACACGAGCCCGGCCCTCTCCCCACAGGGGGATAAGGTCGCCTACATCACCACGAAAGGCGCGCTCTTCGACGTCTACCTCGCCGATGCGAACGACGGCAAGGTCCTCGGCAAGCTCATCGACGGGCAGAACAACACCGAGTTCGAAAGCCTCCGCATCCTCACGCCCGGACTCTCCTGGAGCCCCGATGGCAGGCAGATCGCCGTTGCCGTGAAGAGCGGGCCCACGGACGCCATCGCCCTGGTGGACGTGGAGACCAGACGCACTACCCACTACCGCATCCCCGGCATCGATCAGATCATCTCCGTCGCCTGGAGCCCGCGCGGCAATCAGATCGCCTTCGAAGCCTCGATGGACAACCAGAGCGACATCTACGTCCTCGACCTCGGCTCCCGCACCACGACGAACTATACGAACGATGTCTTCAGCGATCACGCGCCTGCGTGGAGCCCGGACGGCTCCACCATCGTCTTTCATAGCGACCGGGGCGCGCGCGTCGAACTGGGCCGGTACAGCGCGGACCGCTTCGACATGACGGGCCACGACTACAGCCAGTTCGATCTCTACCTCCTCCGCCCGGGGCAGCCCAGGCTCGAACGCCTGACGACCGACGAAACCTGGGACGACCGGAGCGCGCAGTTTGATGCCGATGGCACCCGCCTGCTCTTCATTTCCGACCGAAACGGGATCTACAACCTCTACGAGAAAGACCTGGCTACCGGCGCCGAACGCCCGCTGACTGACGATGTGGTGGGCATCACCCAGGTCTCCCTCTCGGCAGACGGCTCCCGGGCTGCCCTCGTCACCCTGCACGAAGGCACGCCCTCCATCTATATCCTGAACGATCCGTTCGAAGACAGGCTGCCCGACGACGTTCTCACGCCCAACGTGTGGGCGCAGCGCGTCATGCAAGAGACCCTCCGCGACGCCCCCGCGATAGCCCTCGCCTCGGCGTCTGTCCTCCAGAACAACCCGCTCCTGCGGGACGCGCGCGACGGCATCGCCTATGCGCGGGTTCGCGATGCAAATCCGCAGGACCGGTTCACCTATGGCGCCTCCATGCTGACCGAACTGTTCGGGCCTGCAGGCGGCGCCTATAGGCCCGCAGCCGACAGCGCGGCCTCCGGCCTCGCCGGACCCGACACGTCCGCCTACGGCAACGTACGCGTGGATTTTAAGGACTTCGTCTTCGGGGAGCCGCCCGATCTCCGCCGCGACGAGGACGACCTGGAACCGTTCCTGCTCACGGATAACATCGACGACAACGGCGATTACAAGGAGAAGAAGTACAAGCTCTCCTTCTCCTCGGACCTCGTCTACGGCACCGCCGGGTACGACATGCTCTACGGCGTCCAGGGCGTCACCCAGATGATGTTTAGCGACATGCTGGGCGACCACCAGATCTTCTTCGCCACGAACCTCCTCATCGACCTCCGCAACTCGGACTACATCGTCGCCTACAACTACCTCCCGCGCCGGATCGACTGGAGCATCTCGGGCTTCCACATGTCCCGCCTCCTCCAGGACTTTCGCTTCGGGTGGGCCACCTACTACCAGTACCGCCAGTACGGCGCCGGAATCACGGCGAGCTACCCCATCGATAAGTTCCGGCGTGTCGAAGTGGATCTGAATGTGCTCGGCGTCAGCCAGGCCGACATCACCGATCCCTCCGACCGGCCCTTCACTCGCACCCTCATTCACCCGTCCATCACCTACTCGAAGGATGTCTCCACGCCCGGCATGCTCTACCCCGTCGGCGGGCACCGCTTCGCCGTGAGCCTCTCCGGAAGCCCCGGCAACGTGGCGGGTAAGCAGACCCGGTTCGCCACCCTCCTGGGCGATGGCCGTATGTATACGTCCTTCGGGCGCGGGCTCTATTCGATCGCCCTCCGCCTGTCGGGCGGGATCTCGATCGGTCCGGACCAGCAGCTCTTCTACACCTCCGGCGTCCAGAACTGGATCAACCGCCGCTTCGACGACAAGAACGGCTTCCCGATCTCCGACGCCTCGGACTTCCTCTTCGCCACCCCGGTCATGCCACTCCGGGGCTACGACATCAACGGCCGCAACGGCTCCCATTTCGGCCTCGTCAACGCGGAGTTTCGTTTCCCCCTCGCCGCTGCCATCCTTCCCGGCCCCATCCCGATCCTCCCGCTCTACCACATCCAGGGCAGCGCCTTCGTGGACGCCGGCAGCATCTGGGGCGGGCGCGGCGAGGACGTCCGCTGGAACCTGCTCCGCAAAGACGCCGAAACCGGCGACCGCCACCTGGACGATCTCCTCATCGGCGCGGGCTTCGGCCTCCGCACCGTCCTTCTCGGCTACCCCGTCCGCCTCGAATACGCCTGGCCCTTCGACGGCCGCTCCTTCGGCAACCGCCAGCTCTACCTCTCCATCGGCTTCGACTTCTGACCCCCGAGCGAAAGCCCGCCAGGGTCGCAGCCCGGAAATTCCGTTGCCTCAGCACGTTGCTGTTGTTGCGGTTAACAGGTCAGCAGCCGACCGCTGACAGCCTTCTGGTTTTGCCGACCGCCGACCGCTGACCGCCCACCCCACATATGTAGGTTACCAGAATAACCTCGACACATCCGCTCCCGCTGCCTACCTTCCAGAACGCCAACCTCGATCGCTAACCCGCCGTATAGGGGCACACCGCCGGTGTGCCCTCCCTGCCCCGATGGACATGCCCGCCCGGAATCCAGTTACCGGCGGCACCACCGTGCCACCGGCGCTCCTGTTTTAACACCCTCCCGCACCAGACCACGTAGGCGCGCGCGGCCGCACGCCCCTACACAACTCCACTACGAACACCCATGCCCAATCACCCGAACACCCGCATCCACACCCGCCCCGCCGTAGGGGCGCAGCGCGCTGCGCCCTCTCCGCCTCACACCCCGTTCAATTTTGTAAGATTCGTTACACCCCCGTCACAATCCACCACTGACCGCTGATCGCTAACCACCCATCGCCCCAAACCCGTGAAATTTCAATGATAGAACAGCATCGCCCGTACGTACCGTCCTGTTTTTCCGTACGTTCAACGCTCTGTGCCTGCGTGCGATGAGTCCAGGAACCGTCGTATGCGGCTTTCTTATATAAGGCCCGCCCTTACACATACATACGTGCCGGTACGGCCCGGGCGGTGCATAGGAACGCGAGCCCGCCGCGGCTTGCAGGTGGCGCTGTTTAGCAGATAGAACAATGGAAAAGACGGTTAATCAGGTTGGCCCGGCCGAATACGAGTTGGAGATCCACGTGCCGGCCGGAGAGCTTGCCCCGGAGATTGATAAGGCGATCCGCGCACAGCGGAGCCGCACCCAGCTGAAAGGATTCCGGCCCGGCATGGTGCCGGTTCAGTTGATCCGCAAGATGTATGGGAAAGCCCTCGCCTACGGCGTCGCCGAGCAGAAAGTCCAGGACGCCTACGAGGAGTTCATGGATACCTCCGAGTACGACATCCTCGGCCGCCCCACCATCACGAAACTCGAGTACGACCTCGATCAGGATCTGGACGCCGTCATCCGCTTCGGCGTGCGGCCCGACATCGAACTGAAAGACCTCTCCAGCGAGAAGGTCACGAAGCTCGTCCACGAAGTGACCGACGAGGAGGTGGACGAGGAAATCCAGCGCCGCCTGCGCCGCGAGGCCGATCTCGTCCCCTCCGAAGAGCCCGTCGGAAAAGACGACTACGTGACGGTCGACATTCAGCGCCTCGACGATGCCACCGGCACCCCCGTCATCGGCGAACGGGAGGAGGACGTCGCCTTCTTCATGGATGACACGAACCTGAAGGATGAACTGCGTGACGCCATCCTCGGCAAACAGACCGGCGACACCTTCCGGGTCGACATCACGCACGAGGGAGGCCATCACGACGAGCCGGGGCACGAGCACGTCCACACGCATCCGTACGAGGTTACCATCAAGGAAACCAAGCGGCGCGAACTCCCGGAACTGGACGAGGAGTTCATCAAGCGGATCACGGACGATGCGGCCTCGGACGAGGCCGGCCTGCGCGAGGAAATACGCAAGCAGCTCCAGAACTCGTGGAAGCAGTACAGCGAGGACTTCCTCAACGAGAGCATCGTCGAGCGCATGCTCGAACTCCACCCGGTTCCTGTACCCGAATCCGTCATCGACGTGTACCTCGACTCGTTCGTCGAGGATGTCAAGCGGCGTAACAGAGGCAACCTGCCCGCCGGGTTCGACGAGCAGGCGTTCCGCAATGCCAACCGGGAGGAGGCCGAAAAACAGGCCCGCTGGATGCTGATCCGAGACAAGGTCATCAAGGAGGAAGGCCTGGAAATCACGGACGAGGACATGGAGGCCTACTTCAACAAGCTCGGCCAGGGCGAAGAGATGTCTCCGGACACCCTCCGGCAGCTCTACGCCTCCATGCCCGGTCTCGTCGATCAGCTCAAGCAGCGCATGCTCAGCGAACGGGTCTTCTCCGCACTGGAGAAGCGTTTCGAGGTGGTCGAAAAGAACCGCGAAGAACTCGAGCGCGAGATCGAGGAGCGGAATGCCTCCGCCCCTTCAAAGATCATCACCTGAGCGGGAAATAGACTGTGGAACAAGGGGGGAATAGGTACCGTAAGGCTCCTATTCCCCCTTTTGAGTTTCTGCTCACCCAACGCATAGAAATATGGTAGAGGACTTCATCAAGTTTGCCAAGAGCCTGACGGTACCCAGCAGCATCTACAGCGGCCCGTTCCGGGATCAATCCATCAACGGGCTGGTGCCGATGGTCGTCGAGCAGACCACCCGCGGCGAACGCGCCTACGACATCTTCAGCCGCCTCCTCAAGGAGCGCATCGTCCTGCTCGGCACCCCGATCAACGATGCGATCGCCAACCTTACCGTAGCCCAGCTGCTCTACCTTACGAGCGAGGATCCGGACCGCGACATCAATATGTACATCAACTCGCCGGGTGGCGTCATCTACTCCGGCCTCGCGGTCTACGATACCATGCAGTGGGTCTCGCCCCCCGTCGCGACCATCTGCGTTGGCCTCGCCGCCTCCATGGGCTCCGTGCTCCTGGCCGCCGGTACGGCAGGCCGCAGGGCCGCGCTCCCGAACTCGCGTATCATGCTGCACCAGCCGCTCGGCGGCGCCCAGGGGCAGGCCTCGGACATTGAGATCCAGGCCAAGGAGATCCTCTGGCTCAAAGAGCGCCTCTACAGCATCCTCGCCCACCACAGCGGCAAGGACACGAAGCAGCTGGAGCGCGATGCCGACCGCGACTACTGGCTCAGCGCCGAAGATGCCAAGAGCTATGGCCTCATCGACAACGTCCTGGAGCCGAAGCGCGGCTACAAACCCTCCACCAACGGCCAGACAGACTCCATTACCAAGTCGGAGGGCTGATACGTCACGGCCTGGAGAAATATGAAAGGCGGACCGGCAAACCCGGTCCGCCTTTCATATTATTAGGCGAACCGTATGCCTCGGGAACACCCGAGCCGCAAACAGGATTTCTTTCGCCCACTGGATGCGCGTAGCCCTGCGGGTGCGGAGTATCCTGCTGTTTAAAGGGAATGCACGACGAGCATGTTCTGGCAGAGGACGAAACCGAAACCCCGTATCGGGTACGGAGCACTTTCAGATGTTGGACGTGTTCGTGCCGAAAACCAGGATGCCTTCGGACATTTCACCGGGGATCGAGACGGGGCGCCGCGTGAGCACCTGTTCATCATCGCGGACGGCATGGGAGGGCATGCGCGAGGACGGGAAGCCAGTACCACGGCCGTAGATGTCGTGCAACGGGTCTTCTTCGAGAACCGGGAGGGAACGGTCCGCCAGCGGCTCGAGAACGCCTTCACGGCAGCCAACGACGCCATCCACCGCCTCGCCCTGGAGAAGCAGCCGTACGAGATGATGGGTACGACGTGTACGGCACTGGCGTTCGCGGACGGCTTCGTCCATGTGGCGCACGTCGGGGATACGAGAGCCTACCGGATTCGCCGTACCACCCTCGAACAACTGACCACGGATCATACGGTCGCCGAGGAACTCTTGCGCGAGGGCGTGCTGACGGAGCGAGAAGCCATGAGTCACCCGCAGCGCCATGCCCTCATGCGCGCCCTGGGCGTCGCGCAGCACGTCAAACTGGATGTATCCGACCCGATGCCCGCGGAAAAGGGGGACTACTACCTGCTGTGCAGCGACGGGCTGGCGCCGGTGAGCCGGGAGGCCCTGGTGTCCGTCGTGCGTTCGTTGGAACCGCAGAAAGCGGCGGAACGGCTGGTTCAGATGGCCATAGAGGAGGGGAGTGAAGATAACGTCACGGTCATGGTCATTCGCGTGCGTTCCTGATGCCCACCGGTAGGTGCCGTCCGGGCTGATTGTACATGTAACGTGCCGGGGTTATGCTGTGGATCTTGGTTAGCTGGTCTCGTACCTTGGTTCACACCCACCCGCATCCGCCACCAGCCCCGGTTGCCATGCGAAAGACTCTTTCCGCCCTCCTGCTTCTCTGCCTGCCAGCCCTGGGTATTTCGGACGTACAGCCGCCGGCTGGCGCCGGCCAGGTCTATGATGTGGTCGTTTATGGCTGTACGTCGGCAGGGATCGCTGCCGCCATCCAGGCGGACCGCATGGGCAAATCCGCCGTACTCGTCTGCCCCGAGACGCACGTCGGAGGGCTCACCGCGGGTGGGCTCGGTTGGACGGACTCCGGCCGCAAGGAGGCCGTCGGCGGCTTCGCCCGCGAGTTCTACCGCCGCCTCAAAGCCTATTACGACCGGCCCGAAGCCTGGCGCCAGCAGAAGCCGGAAGAATACGCGCACTACCGCCCCGAGGACGATGCCATGTGGGTCTTTGAGCCGCACGTCGCCGAACAGACCTTCGAGGCCATGCTCGACGAGGCGGACATCCCGGTCTACCGCGACCGCTGGTTGGATCGGCAGAACGGCGTGGAGAAGGAGGGCGCGCGGATCGTCTCGATTTCGATGATGAACGGGGAGACCTACGCCGGGCGCGTGTTCGTCGACGCCACCTACGAAGGCGACCTCATGGCCGCCGCCGGGGTCTCCTATACCACGGGCCGGGAAGCCAACAGCGTCTATGACGAGACGCTCAACGGCGTCCAGAAAGCGAACACCGTCAAGCACCAGTTCGACCTGCCCGTCAGCCCCTATATCGTGCCCGGCGACCCCTCCAGCGGGCTCCTGCCGCGCATCCACGACGGCGATCCCGGCGAGGACGGGGAGGGCGATCACCGCATCCAGGCGTACAATTTCCGCATGTGCCTCACCACGGTGAAGGCGAACCAGGTACCGTTCCCGAAGCCCGAGAACTACGACCCGATGCAGTACGAACTGCTCGGCCGCTACCTCGATGCGGGCTGGCGGGAGGTCTTCAACAAGTTCGACCCCGCGCCGAACTGGAAGACCGACACGAACAACCACGGAGCCTTCTCGACGGACAACATCGGGATGAACTACGACTACCCGGAAGCCTCCTACGAGCGCCGCCGGGAAATCATCCGCGAGCACGAGGACTATCAGAAAGGGCTCATGTGGTTCCTCGCCTACGACGAGCGCGTGCCGCGGGACGTGCGGGTGAAAATGAGCCAGTGGGGCCTCTGCGCCGACGAGTTTACCGACAACGGCAACTGGCCCCATCAGATCTACGTCCGCGAAGCACGCCGCATGGTGAGCGACTTCGTCATGACGGAACGCCACCTGCGCGGCATCGAGCCCACACCGAAGTCCATAGGAATGGGCTCCTACAACATGGACTCCCACAACGTCCAGCGCTACGTGGACGAGAACGGGTACGCCCGCAACGAGGGCGATATCCAGGTCAATCCCGGCGGCCCGTACCCGATCAGCTACGGGGCGATCATCCCGAAAGAGTCCGAAGCGGCTAACCTGCTCGTGCCGGTAGCCGTCTCGTCCTCTCACATCGCCTACGGCTCCATCCGCATGGAGCCCGTCTTCATGATCCTGGGCCAGAGCGCCGCCACGGCCGCCGTACTGGCCATCGAGCGGGGCACGAGCGTGCAGGATGTGGACTACGACGCACTCCGCCGGCGCCTGCTGGCCGACGGCCAGGTGCTCGAACTGCCACGCTCGTGACGACGATGCTCGGTCTTACTTGTACCGGTAGACGATGCGCCCCTTGGTGAGGTCGTATGGCGACATCTCGACGTCTACACGGTCGCCGGGAAGGATTCGAATGAAAAACTTGCGCATCTTGCCGGAAACCAGCCCCAGGATCTCGTGTCCGTTCTCTAGTTCGACGCGGAACTGCGCGTTCGGGAGAGCTTCTGTGACGATGCCTTCTTGTTTGATCGGTTCTTGCTTTGCCATCAAGTCTGGGTTACGTGCCGTAGCACATGGATGAACGTGCCACGCGCCGCATGCAGTCTGCACGCTCTAGAACGCCGGCACAGAATAATGCCTACGCACCAGACAGGGTATTGGTCCGGCCAGGTTGATATAAGGACGATGGCCAAGCGAGTAGCTCAATCCTGGGGCCCACCAGCACCTGGATGAAAGAAAAACTCTCCACCACGACAGGAGCGCTAAACGAAAAAGCCCTCCTCGTAAGCGCCCGGCGGCGAGACTCACGAGGAGGGCTTTCCGATGTACCGCGTACGGGATTCGAACCCGTGCTACCGCCGTGAAAGGGCGGCGTCCTAGACCCCTAGACGAACGCGGCGTATGTGCAGATCTTCAATATACGACAGAAAAATGAGGCTGTCCAGTCGGAAGAATCTGAAGAAAGTGTACCGCGTACGGGATTCGAACCCGTGTTACCGCCGTGAGAGGGCGGCGTCCTGGACCCCTAGACGAACGCGGCATGTTCAGGAGGACACGCTAACGTCGTTCCGTGTTCCGGGTTTCGCGGAGAATCAAAGAAGATGAATTCCCGGAAACTAACACGTGACCACGGCATTTAGGGGACATTCGCCGGAACAGCCGGAAGACACCGGTATCTATTCGCTATCGACGCTGTACACCCGCTCGTCATGACCGGGTAAAGAACCGCCCGGAGCGCTCCGGCGTGGAACGACGGGCAGCAATGACGCGCCGGATGCCCTGTCCGGTTCCAGGACCATTAATCATCTATCAACATGTCTGATTTTCAATCACACCGGGGCTCGCGGTTTGCCGTAGTGCTCGGAATGCTCCTCACATCCGGTCTCGTTCTGATCGGATGCAACAAAGACGCCGAAGGCGCCAAAGGCGAGCAGGCCGAGCAAGTACAGTATACCATGGGCGCTCCCCTCACCGATTCTACGCTGGCCGTCGTCGTAAGCTCGGAGTTCGGTCAAGACACGCTCACGGCGCGGGAATACAACGAACGGTTCGAGATGATCGTCCAGCAGTATCCGACGATCCGGCAGGACGCCTCGCAGGTCGAAGAACTCCAGCGTACGATCGTGGAGAACTTCATCCTCGAACACCTGATCGTTGGCGAAGCCGACCGGCTCAACCTCCAGGCCGACACGGCGCAGGTAAACCAGCAACTCAGCCGCATCCGCAGCCAGTTCCCCAGCCAGGAAGCCTACCAGCAGGCGCTCGCCACGGAAGGCATCACCGAGGATAGCCTCCGCTATAATATCTCGGAGTTCATCCGCCAGCAGATGCTTCAGGAGCGCTTCGCGCAGAATGCCGTCAACCCGACCGAGCGCGAACTCGAAGACTTTCGTAAGGAGCAGTCCGAGGAGGTACGCGCCCAGCATATCCTCTTCCTTCTCCCGCCCGGCACCCCGCAAGAGCAGCAGGATTCCATCAGATCGGTGGCAGAAGCGGTACTGGATACGGCCAAGAGCGGTGCCGTTCCGTTCGACGAACTGGCCCGGCGGCATAGCCAGGACGGCTCCGCCCAGGCCGGTGGCGACCTGAACTACTTCCGCCGCGGAGCCATGGTCAAGCCCTTCGAGGATGCCGCGTTCGCGCTGGCCGACTCGGGTGACATCTCCCCGGAGCTGGTTCGTACCCAGTTCGGCTACCACATCATCCGCCTGACGGACCGCCGCACGGGTGAACTGATGGACACCACGCGCGCCCGCCAGATGATGCTCGCTCAGCGCCGCCAGGAAGCCGTCGAAAACGAAGTGGACCGCCTCAGAAAGATGGCAACCGTACAGGTGAACCCGAACGTCGTCACGGTAGACATCAACAAGACGCGCGAAGAGTTCTAACGCCCGGACGATCCCGGATCAGGTCCGGATAAAAGCCAGAGCAGGTCGTCAGTCCTGCATTCGACCTCCCGGAGATGCCCTCCGGGAGGTTTCTTTTTATACCCTCCCCTCAACGCCCGGGTGGAGCTCAAGAATCATCGGATGAGCAACTCGGGTGTATTCAGATCATCTGATACGCCCACCACGAGCAACGAGAAAAAACGACGTCGCACACCCCACCCACCATCGCATGCGCGTCAGGGAAGCACGTTAACTCCTTCAAACAGAACGATACGGCTCACCTTCACCTCACACCTTCCCTCACCGTCATTCCCGCAAAGGCGGACACGAGCGGAGCGACCGACGAAGTAAATCCAGACAGCACACCCTGACCGGCTCCTGCGAAGCTTACCACGAGCACCAGTGCCCCCACATCCCACCCCGCCCGTGTAAGGACATACCGCCAGTACGTCCACTCCTCTGGGCAGGTCATGCCACCTATCTGACCCTGCCAGAAAAATCCTCCTTCCACACGAGCCGCTAAAACAAAATCCTCCTTTGAAGGAGGACAGCCTTGCGAACGCGTCCAGCGGAGCAAGGCAGGAGGATGTTGCACTAGGTTAGGAATAGCGAACAGCCTGAATCAATCAGAATCCTCCCAATCACGTCATTCCCATGAAAATGGACGCGAGCGGAGCGACCGACGAAGTAAATCCAGACAGCACAACCTGAAGGACTATCTATCTCACTGGCATAAGCACTCCCGTAAAGGCCGAAATCAGACTAAACCGGTGCTCTACTTCATTTCCTTGATGCCTATGTGGCCCTGACCAGGTATCCAGGAAGCACGACCTCAAGGCTACCTACCTTACTGACGTGAGCACTCCCGTAAAGGCAGAAAGTAGATTAACCAGGGCTCGCCAACAATTGCTAGATACCCATGCGGCCCACCACGGGATGCCCCTACGTATGAATGGCCCGGACGGCACATCTGAATGGCCCGGACGGCACATCACCTCCCCGGCATTCGGGCCATCTTGATGTGCGGGATGCCCGCTTCCATGAAGAGATCCCCCTCTGCAACGAAGTCGAACGATTCGTAGAACGAGCGGAGGTGGGCCTGTGCGTGGATGACCTGTACGGGAAACCCCGCCGCTTCCGCATCCCGGATCACGTACGCCACGAGCTGACGCCCCAGCCCTTTGCCCCGGTACTCAGGGAGCACCGCGAACCGCTCCAGCTTCGCCGCAAGCCGCTCCGCGTACGGCGCTACCCGCCATCGCGCCGTAGCGACAGGCGATCCGTCCACCAGCACGATGATGTGCCGGCTCCGTTCATCGTAGGCGTCCCACTCCTCCTCCGGCGGGCATCCCTGCTCCTCGACGAACACGCGCGTCCGGATCCCCCGCGCCATCTCCCACTCCCGTTCACTTTCGACCGGCTTGATGATCATGGGGCAGTAAAAAGGTTTGAACGTCCGAAAAGTAGAAGATCAAAAGATCGAGGATCAACTGATTGACAGCCGTAAGCCGATCCCTTTCCCACAACCGACAGCCCGAAGGTTATCAAAATAACCTTGCCCCCGCCTCATTTCCGCCCTACGTTCCCAATCTCCGCCTGCATGGTAGGGACACACCGCCGGTGTGTCCTCCATAACAACATGGCACCACGCCATCGTAGAGACGCAAAACCGCAGGTTCACGCCAGTAAATCTCGCCTCTACTAAAGGTTGGCTACCATGCTCCGGTTAGAGACGCAGCACGCCGCGTCTCCGCGCAACGGCCCTGCCATCGCACAACGACGACGTCCCCAGACTAAAAATCCTCCTTGGACACGAGCCGCTAAAACAAAATCCTCCTTGTAAAACAAATCCCCCTTCGAAGGAGGACAGCCTTGCGAACGCGTCCAGCGGAGCAAGGCAGGAGGATGTTCGCACACGATCAGCAATAGCAAACCGTCTGGACGAAAGAACCTGCAACATCATGCCCGCCCGCCCGGAATCCAGGTACCGGTGGCGCCACCGTGCCACCGACGCTCCTGTTTCAACACCCTCCCGCACCAGACCACCTAGAGGCGTGTGGCCGCACGCCCCTACACAACCCCACTACGAGCACCAATGTCCCCCAACCTCCGAACACATCCGCCCCCCCGTTGCGGCGCAGCGCGCTGCGCCCACTCCGCTCACACCCCGTTCAATTTTGTAAGATTCGTTACACCCTCGTCACAATCCACCCGCTGACCGCCGAAAACTGACCGCTGATCGACCGATCTTCGACCGCCCCAAGAAACCCCTCCGTCCTCCGTCTGTTCTACTGGCAACCAGCAACCATGCTATGAAACTGCCCATCTACCTCGATTACAACGCGACCACGCCCACGGATCGGCGCGTGCTGGAGGCCATGCTGCCATATTTCAGCGAACACTTCGGAAACGCGTCGAGCAAGGGGCACCCGTACGGCTGGGCGGCGGATGAGGCTGTCGAGCAGGCCCGGGCCGACGTGGCCGCGTTGATCGGCGCGCAGCCGCGCGAGATCGTGTTCACGAGCGGAGCCACCGAGGCAGCCAACCTGGCCATCAAGGGCGCTGCCGAAGCCTACGCGAGCAAGGGCCGGCACATCGTAACGACACAGGTAGAGCACAGAGCCGTCCTCGAATCCTGCAAGAGCCTGGAACGGCGCGGGTTTACCGTCACGTACGTCCCGGTGAATGCGGACGGGGTAGTAGAGATAGACGCCCTCGCGGCGGCACTGACGGATCAGACCACGATCGTCGCCGTCATGTGGGCCAATAACGAAACCGGCGTCATGCAACCGATACCGGAGATCAACCGGGTCGTCCGTGAGCGCGGCGCCTTGCTCATGACGGATGCCACCCAGGCCGTCGGCAAGGTGCCCGTCAGTGTCGAGCACGTCGATCTCCTCGTCTGCTCTGCGCACAAGTTTTATGGGCCGAAGGGCACGGGAGCCCTGTGGATCCGGCAGAGCCGCCCGCGCGTTCGATTGCTCCGGCTCCTCGATGGCGGAGGGCATGAAGGCGGGTTACGGGCCGGTACGCAGAACGTACCCGGCATCGTCGGCATGGGGGCGGCGGCGCGCATCGCGCTGGAGGAGCTGGCCGGAGAACAGGAGCGGCTTGCGGCGCTCCGGGACCGGTTCGAAGCAGACCTCGCGCGCGTGCTGGAGGGCGTACAGGTTCAGGGGAAAGCGGCGCCTCGCCTGCCGCAAACGTCCAGCATGACGTTTAAAGACGTGCGGGCAGCAGACCTGATGCTGGCGCTGAGAAGCCTCGCCGTTTCGGCCGGAAGCGCATGTTCTTCGGGCACTCCCGCTCCAAGTCACGTGCTCAAGGCGATCGGGCTGAGCGACGATGAGGCGGCCGCGACGATCCGGTTCAGCCTGGGGCGCTTCACGACGGAGGAAGAAATAGCCTTCGCAGTAAACGAGATCGCTCGCGCCGTTTGCGAACAACGGCAGGCCGGGCCGGTGGCCGCAGGGTGATCCGATAGGTGGAACACAGTATTTTCATTGAAGTTGTCGGTACGGCCGCTGTAACTTCCGCCCGTTGTTCGTGCACCAAGGTCCTGAACCCTGTGTGCGGATGAACCGCGGCCAATTGCCGGCGGTCAAATACGAGAGCAACTATGGAACCCATCGTAAACCGTGTCGCCGAAAGCGACGTGGTCGTTTATAACCTGGAAGACCTCTGGGACGAGAAGCCGGTCGTGGAACTTGATCTCGCCCCGTTTCTCTACAAAGGCCTCGTGCTTCGGGAAAAGGAGTTTCGTGCGGCCGTGAAGGAGCACGACTGGCAGCAGTACCGGGATGCGCATGTAGCGGTGTTCTGCTCCACGGATGCCATCATCCCGACCTGGGCCCCCATGCTGGTCGCGACGAAGCTCGAGGGAGTCGCCCGGTCCGTTGCCTACGGGCGCAAAGAGGATCTGGTGCGGGATCATTTCGTGCGGGCGCTCGAACGGGAAGACTGGAGCCAGTATGCGGATCAGATCGTCGTCGTGAAGGGCTGCGCCAGCAAGATCGTGCCAACGGACGCGTACCTCCTCGCCACGCAGAAGCTGCAAGGGGTGGCGCGAAAACTCATGTATGGCGAGCCCTGCTCGTCTGTGCCGCTCTGGCGGAAGCCTGCGGCCAGGCCGGAAGCGGGCGGTGTGGCCAGACCGGTCGGGGCGGTAAAGCCAGTGATTCCCGTCACTGGGCGCGTGCTGTAGTACGTTCCGGTCATGATCGAACAACCCGTCCAGGAGCTTACGGGCCCTGAGCTTCCACGTACCCCTGCCGGCAGCACGCTGATCTCCAGGTTCATGGCTGCCGGACCGGTACGGCGGGTCGTAGGGTTTTACAAGGCACATGAGCGATACGCCCCGGCGCTCTTCTTTTTCGGTGGGGTAGGGTGGGACGCCGCCACGCTCCGGCGAATCGATGCGCTCTTCGACAACATCTTCCTGCTGGCGTACCTCATCGCCCTCGGTGGGCTCATCGTCGTAGCAGCGCTCGTTCAGCAAGGGCGCGTGAAGCATCCCTGGCTCGTCAAGTACCGGGAGGCCTATCCGAGCGCCATCCAGTTCTTCCTCGGAGCGCTATTCAGCGCCTACGTGGTCTACTACTCCCAGAGCGCCTCCCTCACCGGAACCTCCTTGTTCCTCCTGTTGCTGGTTGGACTGCTCATTGCCAACGAGTTCATCCACCGCAGGCTGCTCAACCTGTACCTCCTGTTCGGCCTGTATTTCCTCGCGGCGTTCTCGTTCTTCATCTTCTTCGTACCGATCCTGACGAAGACGATGGGCTACTGGACATTCCTGGGAGGCGGTGCGCTGAGCGTGCTGGTCGTCATCGCCATGCTGCACTTCCTGGATCGCAAGGGGGGCTTTGTCAGGCGGCACGAGTTCTTCGCGGCCTGCGGTATCGTGCTCGGGCTCTTCGGGGTTCTCAACCTGTTTTACGTGCAAAACTGGATTCCTCCGGTGCCGCTTGCACTCCGCCATGGCGGGATCTACCATCACGTCAAACCGCGTACGGAGGCAGGCGTCTACGATCTTTCCTTCGAAAAGCCGCACTGGTACGAGTTCTGGGTCAAATCAAACCGCACGTTCCGGTATTCCGAGGGAGATACCGTCTACTGCTTCACAGCCATCTTTGCCCCTACCGACCTGAAAACGCGGGTCTACCACGTCTGGTCGTACTATGACCCCGGCCTGAAGGAATGGGTGCAGACCGACCGGATCGGCTATCACATAACCGGAAGTCGGGATCGGGGTTACCGGGGTCATACGCGCAAGCGGAATCTCCAGCCGGGCCGGTGGCGTGTGGACGTACAGACGGCCGAAGGAAAGACGCTGAGCCGGATTCCCTTCCGGGTCGTACGGGCCAATCGGCCGGTTACCGCTTTGAAGACCATCTCGTACGAGTAGCATCGGCTCGCGGCTGATCCCAACGCAGCCGGTTCGTTCGGGAACGATACCCCTGTTTCGAAGACACATGCTCAGAAGGCGAGCCTGTAGAGAGGGGATTCAGAGAGGACTCGGCCTAAAAGTATTGCCGAATCGGTCGATACCTTACCTGATCGATTTTGCCTGGAAGCGCGAGTTCGCCACGGCTGCTTTCGTGAGATTTCCATTTTTAACCCATGTGGCCGGTTCGCTGGTAGAACAGCAGGTTCAGCCTGTCCCTGAATCCGCTTAGCACCGACCTCATGCTACTGTACCTGCCACAAGGGCATGGCGACTCAATCGGCCGAACACGAACCGTCCTCTGTCGAGAGCGAGAGCATACCCGGTGCGTTGCGGGCTATCGAAACGGAAGAGCCCGATACGCCACGGATACTTGTGGTCGATGATCACAGGCACGTGTGCAAGCTGCTCACCCTGCAACTCACATCCGACTATGAGGTCGTTGCGGTAACGAGCTTCGATCAGGCAGTGGGACTGGCGTGGCAGCAATCCTTCTCGGCAGCGATACTGGATATCGACCTGGGAGAAGAACGATCCGGCTTCGACCTGTTGAAGGAACTCCGCGCTATCCCCGGCCACGAGAGGCTACCCGCGATCGCCTGCACGGAATACACGCCTACCGAGAGCCGCGAACGCTTTCTGAAAGCCGGATTCAATGGCTATATCGGCAAGCCGTTCAGAAAAGAGCAGGTGCTGGCTGCCCTCCGGGATATCCTGGATCCTCTTTCCGGCCCGAGTGCGCTGGAAAAGATCAGTTTCAAGCTGCCGCTACCGCCCTTATCCGCAACCTTCCCCGGCATCGTGCAACTCCTGTCCCGGAAGGAGAACGTGCCCGACACGGACCGCCTCGTCGAGATTCTCGGGAAGGACCCTGTCGTCTCGTTGTGGGTCATTCAACACGTAAACTCCTCCTATTTCAGCCTCGTCCACAAAGTCTCGAGCATCCAGCGGGCCGTGCTGATGCTCGGGTTCGATCCCGTCTGCAACCTCGTGTTGACGGAAGCCGTGGCGCGGACATTCTCCACACTGAACTCGCCGAAAGCTGTCCGGGTTTACCGGCAGATCATGAAAACGAGCGTCGGGACGGCAGCGTTTGCCCGGCTCCTGGGGTACCAGCTCGGTATGCCCAGACCGGAAACGGCGTTCACCGCGGGTCTGCTCCACCAGCTTGGACGCTTCGTCCTCCTCAGCTGCGATACGAAACGCTACTGCAGCCTGTGGCAGGATCCTGAATCCGGAGGACGACGTAGCGGAGGATTATGCATCAGGCCTACTGCGGAATTGGAAACGTACGGCACCGATTATGCGCGCCTGGGTGCCGACGTAGGCAGGAAGTGGCAGCTTGCGGAAGAACTCCTCGTTGCTATCCGCTACCACACGGACCCCGAAGGGAATCCGTATAAACGCCACCGCATCCTGACGCTGCTTGTAGCCGCCGGGCACGAAGCGGCTACGGAGACGTTCGGCCCGTCAACCCACCGGCGGCAGGCACAGGCGAAGAACCTGGACCAGGCGACGCCCCTTGGCGAGCTGGCGCGTCTATTCAGGGTCAAGCCGGAAAAGCTGGCCGCAGTACTGCGAGAGAAGGAAGCGGACGTGCGTACGTTCGTCAATGACATCGTCTCTTGATGGCCGCCGCTGTACAGAGATAGATGCCGCCGTAGGCAGGCCGTTCTCGCCCGGAGACCTTTACGCGTAATGCCCCGGTTCGTAAGATGTACCCGGTTTCTTCCGAAGGAACGGGTTACTTCACAGCGATCGCATGATTATCGATCTGACAGGCCGTGTGGTGTTGGTAACGGGGGCAAGCCGGGGGATCGGGCGGGCTATCGCCCGGCGTATGGCCGAAGCAGGTGCCTCCGTCGCCATCCATTACCGCGAGCATCGGGAGGCCGCCGAGCAGCTGGCCGAGCGCTTGGGACGGAATGCACGAGTGTTCCAGGCCGAACTGGCGGACGCTGAGGCATGCGCTCGCCTGTTTCGGGAGGTCATAGCCACTTATGGCCATCTGGATGTACTCGTCAACAATGCGGCAGTCAGCGGCTATATTCCTCTCGATGCCTCACAGGAGGAGTGGCAACGGGAATGGGACCGCATCATGGCCGTGAACCTTCGCGCCGTCGATCAACTCTGCCGCCTGGCGATCGGCCATTTCCGTACACGCGGCATCGGGCGGATCATCAACATCGCTTCTCGCGCAGCCTTCCGGGGAGACGTGCCGGACTTCATGGCTTATGCCGCCTCGAAAGGGGGCATGGTGGCGCTGACACGCTCCATCGCACGCGGCTTTGGAAAAGAGGGCGTCCGCGCGTTTACGCTGGCTCCCGGTTTCACCCGGACCGATATGGCCCAGGAGTACATCCAGAGCTTCGGAGAAGACCACGCCCTCCAAGACATTGCGCTCGATCGCCTGACCGAGCCGGACGACATCGCTCCCTTCGCTGTCTTCCTGGCCAGCGGCCTCGCCGATCACGCGACCGGTTGTACCATTGACATCAACGCCGCCAGCTACGTGCATTAAAAGGAGAAGCGGCAGTCCGCGTCTTATCTCTCGCCCCGAATAGTACCGGGGACCAGGAATTCCAGCGCGCCGGGTTCGATGCGGATGTCGGCCGTAACGTTGTTCACGGAGGCATAATCGTGATTCTCGTACGGCCATATCTCGTCATCGATGTGCAGCGGGGCGCCCGACCAGGTGATTTGAATGTGTCGTCCTAACGGGAACGTCAGCTTGGACGTGCCGAGTCGACGGTTGCCGCGGGACGAAGCCGATGCCAGCAAGGCTTCGCGGTGCGACGCATCGATCAAGACGAGATGGAACAGGCCGTCGCTGGGGTCGGCCTCTGGCGCAACAGCGACCTGCGGGCCCAGGGCTCCGATGTTCATGGCCGCAACGAAGACGTACGATCCGCTCATGTCGCGCCCGTCCAGTCGTATCTCGTACGGATGAGCGGGGTGCTTCTCGATGATCTCCCGCATCGTCCGGGAGGCATGGTGTAGTTTCTTGCTGGATGGCGCTCGTGCGTACTCCTTTTTCTGGAACGCCTTCATGCCTATAGGAATGGGGCCTAAGCCGACACCCTCGAGGAAACGGCGTTCGCCCCACGGTCCCTTTGCAATTCCAACGTCGAACGAGCGCCGCCGGGCTGTTTTCCAGCCGTTCACGATTTCGCGCAAGGAGCCTCGGATATCCAGGGCGTTGGCAATGTTGTTTGCCGTGCCCAGGGGGAGAATGGCCAGCAGAACGCCCGCTCCCGCCATGCGGCGCCCGACCTTCTCGACGGTGCCGTCCCCGCCGGCAATGGCGATGAAGTCTCCGGGAGTACGGAGGGCGGTTTTGTAGTCGCCCTTTATGGAGACGTACGTTACGTCATATCCGGCTTTGCGTATGAGGCCGATAAGGTCGTCAGCAGTTGCCTTCCCCCGGCCGGCATTCGGATTGTGCAGCAACGTTACGTGCATGGCGCTTTCTGATACGTATAACTACCGGTCAATCGTGCCCATTCATATTCCCGTACACAGCCATGCGCATACTCGTAGTCAACGACGATGGAATCTATAGCCCCGGAATCGAGGCTCTCGCAGAGATCGCTTCCGAGTTCGGTAGTGTTCGCATTGTCGCTCCGGATATCGAGCAATCCTCCATGGGGCACGCGGTTACCGCTTCTCGCCCGCTGAAATACAGGAAAACACCGCTCGGTCCTTACGAGGCGTACAGGGTTAATGGTACACCTGCCGACTGCGTTGCGCTCGGAATGTACCACTGGGACAAAGTAGATGTTGTGCTGTCCGGCATTAACCTGGGTCTCAATCTGGGAAATTCGACGTGGCACTCCGGTACTCTGGCGGCGGCCAAGCAGGCAGCGCTGCTGGGCAGCCGTGGAATTGCTCTGAGTGCTCCGATTAAGGAGGGGGAGTCGGACTTCTCCACGATCGGGCCTTTCGTAAGCGAGGTGCTCAGTGTGTTGCTGCCGGAAGAGGACCTGGTTCTCGTGAACGTGAACTTCCCCATGGAGCCGGAGGGGCTTTGCTGGACGAGGCAGTCCGTCAGGCACTACGACGGTGTCGTCGTACCGGGAGCGGACCCCATGGGCAGAGAACACTTCTGGTTTTCGGTGATCCCTATCGAGGAGACAGAGGAGGGCACCGATCGCTGGGCCGTCGAGCAGGGCCTCGTTTCGATCACGCCGCTCCGGCTCGACCTGACGGACGAGGCAAAGCTGGCGGAAGCCCGGCACCGCAAGCCGCTCGCAGAATCCGCCACATGATCCGCCCCGCATCCAGCGTCCGATGCAGGCATACCCCGGTGCGGAACTCGCCTCAGGTAAGTTCTCCGTCCGACCGCATCCCGGTCAGGATACGTCTGTGCAGCGAGCAGCCTTTGAGTTTGCCTTATCGACTCATACTGCGGCACAAACCTCCCCATCAACGTCATGCCCGGCCCCGATCACATTGGCATCAAGGAGCCAACATCGGATCCTCACAAGCAGCAATCCGGCTCATGTTCACCTCAACCCTCCCCATCAACGTCATTCCCAACTCGATTGGACGCGAGCGGAGCGACCGACGAAGTAAATCCAGCCAGCACAACCTGAAAGACTTCTACCACGGCACCATCCGGCAAAGCCCAACCGCTCCCTCGAGGGAGCGGTCGCGCAGCGACTGAGGGTGTCCTCCAACCCACCAGCCAGAAACCACCCCGCCAACCACTGCCTATTTCCGGTTTTGCTGACCGCTGAAAGCTGACCGCCCAGGGTTATAAAAATAACCTCGACAGAGCTCCCCTTCTTCCGTACACTCCCCGGTTGATCCCACGCCTCCCTGCACCCAGCACACAGAGTCCAACCGTTCAGGTTTGCTCCCCACCCGTTCACCAAGCCCCTCCTCACCATGCGACCTGCACCAGCCGCCATCCGCGCTAAACCCGCATTCCGTGTGCCATGTGTGCCATGAGCAGCACCGACGCTCTCCTACCCAGACCTGACAGGTTTCCAAAACCTGTCAGGTCTCACGCCCAACCCCATCGCGGAGCCCGCCCCGACGTGAGCACGTCTGCAAAGGCAGAAATCGGTCCGTGCAACGGACTGCACCTTGTTTTTGATACCCATGCGGTCCGAACGAAGTGAAGAAGATCAGATTGAAAGCGCTTCTTGAAGCATTCGTAGGTTTCCGATAACTTGCCGGGGTGGGCGGATTCGTGAGGAGGGAATCGATTCACCCGTGACATCCCGGTGATCCGCCGGACGACCACATGCCGTATATCCTTGCTCTGGACCAGGGTACTACAAGCTCACGTGCCATCCTCTTCGATCAGCAGGGCGGAATCAAAGCCGTCGCCCAGAAAGAGTTCGAACAGATTTTCCCGAAACCGGGTTGGGTCGAGCATCACCCGACCGAAATCTGGTCTTCTCAGATCAGCGTAGCAACCGAGGTGCTTTCCCGCGTCGGGATCAGCGCGCGAGAAGTGGCAGCAATCGGTATCACAAACCAGCGTGAGACCGCGGTCGTCTGGGATAAGAAGTCGGGCGAACCCGTTTTCAATGCCATCGTCTGGCAGGATCGCCGCACCGCAGGCATTTGCGACGCGCTCAAGGCAGAGGGCCTGGAGCCGCTGTTTCGCGAGCGGACCGGCCTCCTCATCGACTCCTATTTTTCCGGCACCAAGGTCAAGTGGATTCTGGATAACGTGCCCGGTGCCCGTCAGCGGGCCGAGGCAGGCGAGCTTGCCTTCGGCACGGTGGATTCCTGGCTCCTCTATAAACTGACGAATGGCCAGCTCCATGTAACCGACGTCACCAATGCCAGCCGGACGCTCCTCTTCAATATTCACACCTGTGATTGGGACGACGACTTGCTGAACGCATTGGGTGTCCCTCGCTCGATGCTTCCCGAAGTGCGCTCGTCCAGCGAAGTGTACGGGTATACGGCAGGCAACCTCCTCGCGGCACAGATCCCTATCGCGGGAATCGCCGGAGATCAGCAGGCGGCTACGTTCGGTCAGCGTTGTATCGAGCGTGGCATGGCGAAGAACACCTACGGCACTGGTTGCTTCATGCTCATGAACACGGGCACGGAGGCCATTCCCTCGAAAAACAACCTGCTGACCACGATCGCCTGGAAGGTGGGCGACAAGCCTGTCGAATATGCACTCGAAGGCAGCGTCTTCATCGCAGGCGCCGTCGTGCAGTGGCTGCGGGACGGGCTCGGGATCATCCGCAGTTCATCCGAAATCGAAGGGCTGGCCCGGTCTGTCGAGGATAATGGTGGTATCTACCTCGTACCTGCGTTTGCCGGTCTGGGTGCCCCGCACTGGGATCCTTACGCCCGCGGAACCATCGTGGGCCTGACGCGCGGCACCACGGCAGGCCACATCGCGCGTGCCGCCCTCGAAGGCATTGCCTACCAGGTTGCCGACGTGCTCGAAGCCATGGAGGCTGACAGCGGCATTCAGATCACGGAACTTCGTGTGGACGGCGGGGCCGCGATGAACGATCTCCTCATGCAGTTCCAGGCGGACGTACTCGGCGTTCCGATCGTCCGCCCGACAGTGTTCGAGACGACGGCGCTTGGTGCGGCTTACCTCGCCGGCCTCGCCGTGGGCTACTGGGAGAATGAAGAAGCCATCTCGGAGCAGTGGGCCCGGGATGCCGAGTTCACCCCGCGCATGTCTCAGTCCGAAGTGCAGCGCCTCCGCTCCGGTTGGCGCCGCGCCCTCGACCGCGCTCGTGCCTGGGAGCAAGAGTGACGTGCCAGGCGCATAGTCGAAAGCACGGTACGCTCTTATTCCTGCGCCCTCCCAGTGCGCTTTGCCCTGTGTTCCCAATCCGCAATCCAGAATCCGTAATCCAGAATCGAAATGTCTCCTTTTGTTGCTGAGATCATCGGCACCATGCTGCTTCTGCTGCTCGGTGACGGTGTCGTTGCCAATGCTATTCTGCGTGGTACGAAAGGCGAAAATGCCGGATGGATCGTCATCACCTTCGGCTGGGGAATGGCCGTGTTCGTGGGCGTTTTCACCGCTGCGGCCTACAGTGGCGCGCACCTGAATCCCGCCGTCACCGTCGGTCTGGCCATGGCCGGCAAGTTCGCCTGGGCCGACGTGCCTGCATACATCGCCGCGCAATTCATTGGCGCAGCAATCGGGGCGACGCTCGTATGGATCTTTTACTATTCGCATTTCGGCCTGACCGCCGATCCGGTGACGAAACGTTCTGTGTTCTGTACCGGCCCCGCCGTGCGAAACACGAGCTTGAACTTCATCTCGGAGGTGATCGCCACCTTCGTGCTCGTCTTCAGCGTGCTCTATCTGGCCGCACCGAACATTGTTGGTCCGGAGGGCGAACCCGGTGGGCTCGGCGCGCTCGATGCGCTGCCCGTGGCGCTAGTCGTGCTCGTCATCGGACTCTCATTGGGAGGCACGACCGGCTACGCCATCAATCCGGCGCGCGACCTCTCTCCCCGCATCATGCATGCCATTCTGCCCATTCCCGGAAAAGGGGACAGCGATTGGGGATATGCCTGGATTCCGGTGCTGGGCCCCATCGTTGGCGGTATACTCGCCGCATTGCTCTATCTGGCAATCAGTAGCCCGCCCACTACGCTGGCGGTGCTGCCCTGAGGATGGGAGCAGGCGAAACTCCGAAGCGTCTGAATCATTGAGAAGGAGCCTGGGGCGGGCATACCATGTCCAATGGATACGCCCGTTCCCGGCTGATCACCTTACCAGTCGATGAGCGGCATCTATGCTTCGGAGTATCGTGACCTATCGCTACCTCGTGCTCACTGCCGTCATAGGCAGCTCGATCGCCTGCAATTCGTCCGGACCCGCACCGGTTCAAAACGGCAGTGACGATGCGCAGGTAGAGTCCGGACAGCGGACGCTCACGGTCGCGCCCGAAAGCGGGGCTCCGGGCACGGGAGCCCGTCTGACAGGCACCGGTTACGAGCCGAACAGCACGGTAGCAATCGGCGTGGGGCCGGTTCAGTCTGAGTACAGCATCATCGGTCAGGCTCGGGCGGATGCGCAGGGACGGATCGACACGACCGTTACGGTGCCGGCCTGGATGGTGCCCGGTCTGCGCATCGTGTTCGTAGCTGCGGCAGAGGACGCCTCGTGGAAGGTTATCTCGAATGAGTTCGAAATTACAGGAATGCCCCAGGACTCCCGAATGGAAGATGAGGTCACCGTAACTGGTATGCTTACGTCGGAGGGCGTCGAGTGTCAGGCCATGCGTGGGGATGACGGGCAGCTCTACACGCTGGTCGGCGATCTGGTCGGCTTTTCTGCCGGTACCCGCGTCCGCATTACCGGCACCCCCGTCGAAGTCTCTTTCTGCATGCAGGGTACGACGATCGATGTAAAGACGATCGAGCGGATTTGAGGGGCAAAAGGAGACATCCCTCGTCTGTATCCACCATCAGGGTTTCTGGGGCTTGTGGTATGCGCAGCTAACCCTGGGGTTGAACTGAGCATACACGCCATTCGGATTCTTGCGGAAGAGCCAGATATGGCGGTCGTAGTGCGGCTCGAACGTATGGGCCTCGTCGACCTCTGTGGCCGGATCGTCAGCCATATAGTCATAGGCAACCCCGTGGAAGGAGGGCAATTGTGTGTGCGTAGCGTCCCACGCTTTCTTGAAGACGAGATTCTCCACGGCAACGAGTTCCAGGGAGCCGTCTGCCTGGGGCTCGTAGACCAGGACGGCGGGATTGAGGAAATCCGTATGCGTACCGGTGCCGTTGATGCGCGGCGCTGTCTCGGTGATGCCGAGGAGGTCCGGGCGGAAGTAATGGATTCCCATCGCCCCGAGTTCGGCAGGCTGGCCCATCATTTCGGCTGTCTCGCAGCGGTCCAGCGGGTCGCGGATGTATCCTTCCGCGAGGGCCACGTTCACGTCGCGGAAGCGTTCGGTCGCCGCACGCACAGCAGCGAGGTCGGGTTCTGGGGACGAGGGCGTGGTCTGAGCTGAGGCGGAAGTGGTAAGAGCGCAGGCGGTAAGCGCAAGGACGAAGCGGTTCATGGCTGCCTCCACGAATGACTCATGGGCGGGACCTTCGCAGGGTGGCAGGGCGAGCGCGGGCAGAGCAGGGCTTTGCCGCCAGGAATCGACACAGTACGCGCCCGGTCTGTTCCGCTGCATACCGCATACCTGTCAGGGAAACGTCGTCGGAATCACGAATATGGCAATCCGGCCCCGACCGGGCATCCAGGCAGCACAGCCTGACCAACTCCTACCAAATCCACACGAGCACCCGCATCCGTACGTCCCTATCGTCGTCCTCGTAGGGGCACAGCGTGCTGTGCCCTCCATAGCACATGGCCCATTCCAAACAAGGATCAAGAGCAGGGAGGTAGTCAACCCACGTACAGACGTGAAAGATTGGCTATCATGCTCCGGTAGAGACGCAGCACGCTGCGTCTCTGTGGAAGGACAGCCTTGCCGTCGCGTCCAGCCGAACAAGGTAGGTCGATGTCGCCCCTTCACCCATTCATCACGGAGCCTGCCCCGGCAGTCCGGGTCACTCGTACTTCGAATGACCGGGCATCCAGGCAGCACAACCTGAAGGGATTATACAAAGGCACCGTCTGGCAAGTCTCATCCATGCGCTCCACGTCGGCATCCAGGCTGCGATCAGTGACTCCGTGCCAACAGGGGCCGATCCGGGCCGATACACAACACCCTGCTTACCGTTGGACTTCTGCCAAAGGTAAGCAGGGTGTTGTGCTCATCCTGCGGACGCTAACCTCCTCAAGAGAAGGTCATCCGTTCTCCAGGGAATTCACGAGTTGGCCTGATCTCCCTGCGCCGCGATCTCCGCTTCACTCGTGGGCGGGTGGATGAGCATGGCGTCTTCGAGCGTCTCGGCGTACTCACCTTGGAGCTTGGACGCGGCGGCCTTGTCGATGATCACGGTGGCCTTGCGGTGCATCTGGATGATCGAGGCGGGCACCATGGCCGTCAAGGGGCCTTCGACGGCAGCCCGGATGGCCTCGGCCTTCCCCTCGCCCGAGGCGATCAGCAAAAGTTCCTTGGCTTCCATGACGGTGCCGACACCCATCGTCAGGGCGTACCGGGGCACCTTGTCGATCCCCCCGAAGAACCGGGCATTGTCTTCACGGGTCGTCGGGGTGAGCGTCTTCACACGGGTACGGGAGCCGAGTGAAGAACCCGGTTCGTTGAACGCGATATGTCCGTTTGCACCGATACCCAGCAGCTGCAGATCGAGCCCTCCAGCCTTTCGGATCTCATCCTCGTACCACTCGCAGTGTGCATTGATGTCCGTCGTCATGCCGTCGAGTATGTGGACGTAGCGCGGATTGGCATTGATGTGGCTGAACAGGTTATCCCACATGAAACGGTAATAGCTCTGCTCATGCGTGCGAGGAAGGCCTACGTATTCGTCGAGGTTGAACGTGGTGATTTTTGAAAAATCCAGCCCCAGCTGATGGCGCCGGATGAGTTCCCGGTAGAGTCCCAGGGGAGTGGAGCCGGTAGCCAGCCCGAGTACGAGATTGGGCTTTCGCCGGAGCCGGTCGGTAACCAGTTTGGCCGCCTCCAGGCTGACGGCCTCGTAATCGTCTTTAATGATGACGAACATAGCGTGAAACTGAAGTTGGAGGGGTACGTAGTGCCGGGATGATACACACGGAGCCGTGTTTAACCAACACGGTCCTGCAGATGCATTGAATCCGGAGAGCGGGTTGCCAGTTGGCTGGCGGCGTAGTATCGTAGATCACAGGCTCACACGCGAAACTTCCCGATTGGCAACCATGCATGTTTTCGTCGCACTCCTCCTGGCGCTGCTATCGCCTGTCACAGATTCAGAGTCCCGATCCGCCGATCCCGTACGAATTGCTATCGTCGGAATGAGCCACGGACATGTCGGCTGGATCCTGGGCAGGCCGGAGAAAGGCGACATTCAGGTCGTCGGCATCTACGAAACCGATGATGCGCTCGTAGACAAACTGGCCACCCGGCACGGCTTCGATAAAAACCTCGTCTATGACGATCTCGGTCGCATGCTGGATACGGTGAAGCCGCAGGCAGTCGTGGCCTTCGGATCGATCTTCGACCACCTCATGGTCGTGGAAGCCGCTGCACCCCGGGGGATCCATGTCATGGTCGAGAAGCCTCTGGCGGCCAACCTGGAACACGCCCTGCGCATGGAAGCCCTCGCGAAGCAGTACGGCATCCATCTGCTTACCAACTACGAAACCACCTGGTATGCAACGACCAAAGCCGTCTACGATCTCGTGCAGGGTGGCACGCTCGGCCCCGTGCGCAAGATCGTCGTACACGACGGGCACGAGGGGCCGAAGGAGATCGGTGTAGGCGACGAGTTCCTGGCCTGGCTCACGGATCCTGTTCTGAACGGCGGCGGAGCGCTCATGGATTTCGGTTGCTACGGCGCAAACCTCGTCACACAACTCATGGGAGGCCGGGAGCCGCTTACCGTCACAGCCGTCACCCAGCAAATCAAGCCAGACGTCTATCCGAAAGTGGATGACGAGGCTACGATCCTGCTGACGTACCCGGAGACGCAGGCTATCATCCAGGCATCGTGGAACTGGCCGTTCAGCCGGAAGGATATGGAAGTGTACGGAAAGACGGGGTATGTTTACGCCCTCGATGGCCTCAATATGCGCGTCCGCGAAGCGGGTCAGCGAGAGGCACGGCAGGTCCGCCTGGAACCGCGCCGGACGCCGTTCGATGATCCATTCGCCTACTTCGCGGCGGTCGTTCGAGGTGAGGTGACGGTGGCGGATGGGGACCTCTCTTCACTGGCGAATAACATGACCGTCATGCGCATTCTGGATGCCGCTAGGCGTTCGGCGGAGGCAGGTCAGACCGTGACGTTGGGAGAGGGGGAAGGCCGCCTCTGATTCCGGCGGGGACGCGTACGCTTTATCTCGAAATGAACAGGCATGTCATGCGACTGAGCGATTTCCTGGCAGAACACCGGCAGAAACAGGGAGGCGGAGTTTTTCAACTTGAAAACCCGAAGCTTCTCGAAGTGAAGGTGGACGGAATGGTATGGGCCAAGGTAGGCTCAATGGTGGCCTATCGCGGGGATCTGAAGTTCTCGCAGAAGCACGGCGGGCTCGGCAAATGGCTTCAGAAGGCCATGACGGGTGAGGGGGCTCACACCATGCAGGTGACGGGCCGGGGTGTCGTATACCTCGCGGATGAAGCCAAAGAGATCCACGTACTGGAGCTTGGTGCCGGCGAGACGCTCTCGGTGAACGGCAACGACGTCCTGGCTTTTCAGGAGACGGTTGAATGGGATATTCAACTCATGCGGAAGGCGGCCGGACTCGTTGCCGGCGGGCTCTTCAACGTACACCTGCGGGGGCCTGGGCTGATCGCATTCAGCACTCACGGCAAGCCCATCGTGTTGGAGACACCCGTAACGACTGATCCACAGGCCACGGTAGCCTGGAGCGGCAACGTACACCCGGACCTCAAAACCGACATCAATATCGGGACGATCTTCGGTAAATCATCCGGCGAGACGTTCCAGATGGACTTCCGGCAGCCGGGCGGATTCGTCGTGGTTCAGCCGTACGAAGAAGGCATGGCAATACGGGAGCGAGATTGATCTGCCCCATCCTGGGCAAGCAGGTGCGTTGGCCGATTCTCATGCACGACGGGTGCATGTAGCGTATCAGAGAGGGGAGCGGTACCACGACAAACAGAAGACAAACAGAAAAGGCCCGGCCAACTGGCCGAGCCTTTTCATGCTGTATGGGCGCGTGCTCAGAAGGAGCGCCGTCCGCCGCCATACCCGCCGCGGCTGCCGCCGCCACGGTTTCCGCCAAAGCCGCGGTTTCCGCCGCCGAAGCTGCTACGGTTGCCACCGGAGCGCTCTTCGCGCGGGCGGGCTTCGTTCACTGTGAGCGTCCGGCCGCCGAAGTCCTGGCCGTTCATTTCATTGATGGCGCTTTCCGCTTCGCTCCTGTTCGGCATCTCGACGAAGCCGAAACCACGGGAGTCGCCCGTAAACTTGTCCTTGATGATTGCTGCCGAGTTGACCTCGCCATACGCTTCGAATGCTTCGCGAAGTTCGGATTCCGTGGTCCGGTGGGGCAGATTGCCTACGTAGATGTTCATCGTCCTTAGATGATTGAGATAACCGCATCAGGCAACCGCCAAATAAAAAAGCTTCCTGCACAATCCGGGCATCCGTTCACGCACCCGGGGCAGAAAGCTTGAGACAGCAACCGACGATGCATTGAGATAACGGTAGCTACAACCTACGCAAAATGTGGCGGTTCCGCGCGCTTGCTGTCGTTCCGGTATTTATTTTTGCAACCTCGTCATAACTTCGGGTGCAAGGGGCTATCCTACCCGCGCCAATCCGAGCCCGCGCCGCAGGTGATAACGCTCGAAGTGCTCACGGATGTGACGGTGTTCGGGGAGGCGGAGATGCGGATCTCGTTTGACGAGTTCGAAAGCGGCTTCACGGGCATGCATGAGGATCTCCAGATCCTGCGTGATGTCTGCGATCTTCAGGTCCGGCACACCACTCTGCTTTGTGCCGAAGAAATCGCCCGCACCGCGTAGCTTCAGGTCGAACTCGCTGATCTTGAACCCATCATCCGTGGCGACCATCGCCTCCAGCCGTTGCTCGGCCTCCTGTGAGCGCTTGTAATCGGCCATCAGGATGCAGTAGCTCTGGTCCCCGCCGCGACCTACACGTCCCCGGAGCTGGTGCAACTGGCTCAGCCCGAATCGCTCGGCGTGCTCGATGATCATCACCGTAGCATTCGGCACGTCCACACCTACCTCGATCACGGTCGTCGCTACGAGGATGTCCGTCTCGCCTCGCTTGAACCGGTCCATGGCCTCGTCCTTCTCGTAGGGCAGCATGCGCCCGTGAATGAGGTCCACCCGGTATGGACGGAAAAGCTCCTGTAATTCATGGTAGCCGTTCTCGGCATCCTTCAGGTCCAGCTTTTCACTCTCTTCTACCAGCGGGTAGACCACATAGCACTGTCGCCCCTCTCGAAGCTGGGCCTTTACGAACTCGTATACCTCCCCTCGCCGTTTCTCGGTTCGAAGCGTCGTTTTGATCGGCTTGCGGCCCGCCGGGCGTTCGTTCATGACACTCACATCGAGGTCGCCATAGAGGGTCATGGCCAGCGAGCGGGGGATGGGGGTAGCCGTCATGAGCAGCATGTGCGGGTGCTCGCCCTTGCTGAACATCTCCGCGCGCTGCAGCACGCCAAACCGGTGCTGCTCGTCCACCACGGCCATACCCAGCCGCTGGAACTGTACCTTCTCCTCGATCAGAGCATGGGTGCCGACGGCCACGTGCGCCCGTCCCTCGATGAGATCGGCCAGGATTTCCTCCCGGAGGGCCTTGCTCTGCCCTCCGATCACGAGACGCACCTGGACGCCGAGCGGGTCCAGGTACTTCTTCAGGTTGGCGTAGTGCTGCTCGGCCAGAATTTCCGTCGGAGCCATGAATGCGCTCTGGTACCCGTTGTCCAGCGCATGCAGCATGACCGCGATGGCCACCACTGTCTTTCCGCTACCCACGTCGCCCTGGATGAGTCGGTTCATCTGGACTCCGCTCTGCGTATCCTTGATGCAGTCCGCGATCGCTTTTTGCTGGGCGTTTGTCAGCGTGAAGGGTAGCACGTCTCGGATGAAGCGGTGGAACGTTTCGCCGGGCTCACCGAAAACGACCCCGGGCATGTCTTGCCGCGTCTGCTTGGTGACGGCCAGCAGGAGTTGCAGGAAGAACAGTTCTTCGAACTTGAGCCGCTCGCGCGCCTGGTTCAGCTCGCCGTGGTTCTTCGGGAAGTGAATGGCCCGGAGCGCCACACGCCCATCGATGAGGCCGTAGCGCTGCCGGATCCAGTCAGGCAGGATCTCGGGGATCTCCAGCCCGTACTCCTTGAACAGGCCGTAGATGATGCGCCGGAACGTGCGGCTCGTCAGGCCCGCTTTCTCGAAGGCGGAGCCGCCCGGATACAGTGGAATGATCCGGCCCGTATCGAGTGCCGCCCCTTCCTCGTCCAGCTTGTCGAAGTCGGGGTGCGTGAAGGAAAACTGCCGGCCGAACTTCTGGGGCTTGCCGTGAAAGGCGACCCGCTCTCCGCTCTTGAACAACTTGCTGATCCAGGCCGCTCCCTGGAACCATACGCATTTCAGCTTGCCCCCGCTGTCGTCCTCGACGATCAATTCGAATCGCTTACGGCCCTGCCCCGGCACGATCCCGCTCGCGCGCACGTGGCCCACTACGGTCACGGCGCCCATGCCCTCGTCCAGTGAACGGATGGGTACGATGGTTGAACGATCCAGGTAGCGTCGAGGGTAGAAATGGAGAAGGTCCCGGAATGTGCGGACTCCGGCCTTTTCCAGCACCATCCCTCTCTTTGAATTGATACCCCGGACGTGCTGTATGTCCCGTGTGAGTACGTTTTCGCTCATGTCTTACCGGCGTTAAACCGTACCGGGACGGAAGGTTACGCCTGCGCAACGTGCGCGGCAAGCTGTCACGGACTGGTTACATGGATACCCCGGGCAGCCTGAAAACCAAACACGGGATTCCGCATCCCGTAGAGAAGAAAAGCCCGTGCAAGGATCACTTCCATACGAAAGGTGCTCGCACGAGCTGCTGGTAAAGGGAGTATACAACGAGAAATAGAGCGCTGGGTAGAAGATACATGCGGAGCCCGCAGATTCGGGACCGCGGTGTGAAGCGGCGACAGGCATTCCGCTCGTGTGCTGACAGGGATTCACGGAACGTACGCAGCCCGGATGCGGAGTGGCGGCATGGCTACGGGAACCATGTGCAGTTGCGCTATGGGAGGGTCACCCTTTTGTATCTACCGGCCTGACCTGACGCTCGGAGTCTGTGTATGAACAAAACGATCGTGGTCATCGAGGATAACGAGGTCATTCTGGAATTCATTCAGTTGCTGCTTCAACAAAATGACTTCATCGTAGTCGCCGTTAACAATGGTCGGGATGGTCTGGCCATGGTGCGTCAGCACCGGCCGGATCTCATCATGAGCGATCTACATATGGCCGGAGGCGACGGGCTCTATGTGCTTCGGGCCGTGCGAGCGGATCCTGGCACCACCGATATCCCATTCGTCCTCGTAACGGCGGACCTCGATCCCGCAGCGCGGCAACATTGCTACGCCTTGGGTGCTACCCGGGTCTTCCTGAAACCGTTCGATCCCGATGTACTGGTCGATACCATCGGGAAACTCCTCGTAGGCACACAGCATGCCGCGGGAGGAACACAACGTGCCCGTATCTCGGGTGCTGGAATGAGGAATGCCTCCGGCAAATAGGAGATCGAAGACGCGAACGGGACAGTTTCCTTCGCAGACTGGTTTCAGCCGTTTACCGGGGCAGAAGCAGCGTAGCCGGTCCGGATCAGAAGGAACCGAGCGCCCAGACCGCTACGATGGCCACACCTGTAACACCGATGAGAATAAGGAACAGGTCTTTCTTCAATCTATCCATGACAATGCGATGAGATGGGTTCTGGTTGGCTTGCCCAGCGTGCACGGAGATAAGGCGCTGGGCGTGGGCTCTTGATCGCCGGAAACCCGCCTCGGTTCCGGCTCTTCGATGGAGACTCGGCTATTAATACCGCTAATATAAGAAACCCTGCCGCCCCGGGGCGGCAGGGAGGCCGGTTAAAGTCGGTCTGCGGGCATGAGCAAGTGCGCTAACGGTGCAGAACCCGAGACCCGCGCTGTTTACAGGCTCAGGCCTACGGAGAAGGTCAGGCCTCGGTTATACAGATCGGGTCGGTCGTCGGTATGAAGCAGGCGCGTAAGACCCAGCGAGTACCGCGTGTCGAAGTTGAGATGACGCCGGCCGAAGTAGCGTTCCAGTCCGGCTCCCACCACCATGCCGTAGTCGTAGGGCCGGATGAGATCGTCCAGGTCGCTATCCTCGAAGACGTCATTCGCGTCATGGATACTACCGGTGATGCGGCGGCTCACGTAGGGGCCGGCAAGCACAATCGGTGCGGTTTGCTGGTACTCCGGGAGGATGAACTTGACCAGTACCAGAAGGTCCAGATAGCCCAGGTTGAGGTCTGTCTGTGCCGTGGGCGGATTCGTACGGATTCGCTGCATGCCGCCGGACCGGTGGGTGTACAGCAGTTCCGGTTGCAAGGCCAGGAACGGACTGATGCGATACATTGCAAACAGCCCGGCGCCTGGCCGTGCGCCCGATTCGGGGCTATCGGCGGCATCCCCGGAGAAGGTCGTTACGTTGAAGCTGGCGCGTACGCCATAGGAAAACCTCGGCCCGGCATTTTCTGAAGGCATTATGCCTGTGTCCGGGGGCGTTTGGCCCGGCGCCGGATGAACGAGACCGGCAGTCAGAGCAAGTATAACCAGAGCAGCCGCCATAGTCCTCCTCTCTACGGTGACGTGTGCTTTCATGGCTGTACCTCCCCTTCTGTTGGCTTTCGTTTTCTCGTATAGGCCTCTAGGGTTTAGATGTAGGGCGTGATTCCGCTGATAGGCACTTAGTGGTTGTGTTCCGCCTGTCTTTCGGCCCGGTGGAGCAGGTCCGTCTGAGTGGGGTCGAGCGCCCCATGCGGAGTTTGTTGCGCGGCTACCGTAACCACGAGCGTATCGGCATCTTCGCTATACTCGTTCCACATGCGGAACGTAACTGCATACGTTCCCGGTTGAGCGAATGCATGCCGCGCACTTAGTCCGGCAGCCGTATGGCCGTCTCCGAAATCCCACCGGGATCGGATGGGGAGCGACGCCGCTTCGATATTGGTTCGTGCGGAGAATAACCCCGTCTCACCGGGTGCAAGCTGGTTCGGACCTTCGATGGTTCGAACGTCAACGGGCACGACGGTCCGTTTTAGAATAGGGGGGAATTCAGGCAAGACACCCGGTTGCCGCATGACGCTGACATGTCCCGGCGGCTTGATCTGTGCACTCGCTATTCCGTAGGGCAGGAAGAGCAGGGTGAACGCGAGGGAGAGTGTAAGAGAGAGGGGCTTACACATGGCTCGTTCCTGTTGGTTGACGTGACACCAGCAAGATGACGTGCGCGATGAGGTCTGGTCGGGCAGATCGAGAATCTGCGCTGTGATGCTCCTTGTAGCACGTTTTACTCAATCCATGTGCCAGGTCACGGTCGGGCTGGAATTCCCTCTTGGATCTGAAAGAATGTCAAACAGACTTGTAATTTTGGCAAAGGTCATATGAAAAGATGCCCGGCGCTCACCCGGGGCGTCTGCCAGATGTATAGGCCCGATACCACTGGCATGTGTCTTGTTGATGCAGGTTATGTGTGCCAGGCAGAGCGCCACACGGCGCTTTGCAGTCAATCATCGCTAACTGTACCAAGTTGGAGGTGAACGAACGATGGCAAACCTGACTATCTACCGCTCACTGAGCGACTTGCAGCGCGAAGTCGATCGTCTGTTCGACCGCTTCATGCCCGTGAGCAGAGAGCAGAATGGGACGAGCGTCTGGTCTCCGGTCGTGGATGTGCATGAGACCGATGAGGCATATGTGGTCTACATGGACCTGCCAGGTCTGTCCAGGGACGACGTGACGATCACGTTCGATCGAGGCGCTCTTCAGGTAAGCGGCGAACGCAAAATGTGGCATGAAGAGGAGCAGAAGCCGCAGTTTCACCGGGTAGAGCGTTGGAGTGGCCACTTCTTCCGTAGCTTCCAGTTCAGCCACAACATCGATCAGGAGCACATCAAAGCGACGTTCGAGAACGGCGTGCTTACCATCGAACTGCCGAAGACGGAGGAGAGCAAGCCACGCCGCATTGAGATATCGTAACAGACCAGGCATCGCTGTATTTCGCTTTGCCATATCTACCCTTCCGGGCGAATCAGCCCGGAAGGGTTTCTTTTTTCAGGGCTATACGACGTGCCGATTACGGAGTGGGCGGAGCTAATGTGTCGAAGAATTCTGCAATGCCGTTCAGAATGAATTGCACTGCCAGGGCGGCCAGCAGGATGCCCATCACACGCGTGAAGATGTGGACGCCACCTTCTCCGATCCGTATCACCAGCGGCTCGCCCACACGCAGGATGATCCAGGTCGCCGCAAACACGGCGGCTACCGTCAGCACGAGTACACCCATTCGCCACGGCTCGCCGCCCGCGCGTGCGGATAGCAGCAGAAGCGTCGTGATGATGCCTGGCCCGGCCAGAAGCGGAATGGCGAGTGGGAAAATGGCAATCCCTACATCATCGCCGCCGTGTTCGTGCGGCTCGGACGATTGAAGGCCTGGCCGCTGCCCGAAAAGCATCGGCAGAGCGGTCACGAACAGGAGGATGCCGCCACTGATGGCGAAGGCAGGCACGGATACCCCGAGGTACGTGATGGCACTCCGCCCGGCGAAGAGAAAGAAGAGTGAGATGCCCAGTGAGATCAGGACTGCGCGTGTCAGAATGGTCTGCCGGCGGACAGGCGGCATCCCCGTCGTCAGGCTCACGAAGATGGGGACGATCCCGAACGGGTCTACCACTACCGTCAACGTGATGAACGCCGTCAGGCCGAACTGTATCAAGCCTTCATTCATTCAGTTTCTCGCCTCGTCATGGTGAGGTGCGTTCGTCGTGGGTATGGGTGTATCGCCCGGGTGGCTGTAAGGTAAACATGGGGCCGCTCCGTACCCGGTGAAGAAGTGCGCCTCACACTCGTAACCTTCTCGGCAAACGAAGCCGCCTGGTCGCACACTCCATATCTGCATGCATTTAAGTCGTTACAGGGATCGTGTGGAATCCTGTATGAAAGGATAAATAAGGCTTTCGCTGCTTGTGTCGGTGCAGCCGGCAGCAATGCAGTGCGCGAGCCTTTAGGAATAGCAGGAGGTAGGTTATGAGGAGATTATTGCTGATTCTGGGAGGCTTAAAAGCAATAAATGAATTCAGATCATTCAACAAAGAGCGTTCACGCAGGCAGCGCAGTTCGTTCGTCTGGAGCGGGGTCGGTATCGGGATGGGGCTTGGCGCTCTGTTGATGTACATCCTGGATCCCGTTCGGGGCCCTCGCCGTCGCTCCCTCGCACGCGATCGGGTGACTCGCATCGTGCACAAGACGGGGGATGCCCTGGATGCCACGACACGCGACTTGCGGAACCGGGCCATCGGCGCGGTCGCCGAAATGCGGAACCGGTTCGCGCGTGAGCAGGTCGATGATGACGTGCTTGTTGCCCGCGTTCGCTCGAGGATGGGGCGCGTGGTCTCGCACCCCCATTCCATTGACGTAACGGCCTCGGATGGCCACGTCACCCTGCGGGGACAGATCCTCGCGCGGGAAGTGAAGCCTTTGTTGCGCACCGTGAGGTTCGTCCGGGGCGTGCGCAGTGTCGAGAACCAGCTCGAAATTCAGGAGTCGCAGGACGGCCAGCCGTCGCTCCAGGGTGGGCGCAGGAGGCCAGGTATGCCGCTTCCGTTTTCACAGGAACGGTGGTCGCCCACGTCCCGGCTCGTAGCGGGGCTTGCGGGCTCCGGACTCGTCGCTTACGGCGCCAGGCGTCGCGATGCGGTGGGGCTCAGCCTCGGGACGGTCGGACTCGGCCTGGTGACACGCGGCCTGACGAACCTCGACACCAGCCAGATCACAGGCATTCGGGCAGGACGTGGGGCGATACGGATCAACAAAACCATCAACATCGATGCCCCGATAGAAGATGTGTTCGGCTTCTGGGCCAACTTCGAGAACTTCCCTCTCTTCATGCGGAACGTGCGTGAAGTGCGGGATCAGGGCAATGGCATCTCCTACTGGAAGGTGGCCGGTCCGGCAGGGACCACCGTTCACTGGCAGGCTAAGATCACGGACTGGAAGGAGAACGAGGTCATTGCCTGGCGCAGCTTGCCGGATGCCGTTGTAGAGAACTCCGGAACCGTCAAGTTCTTCACCAATCCCGATGGTACCACGCGCGTGGATATCCACATGAGCTATACGCCGCCGGCCGGGGCTATCGGCCACGTGGTTGCGTCGCTCTTCGGCGCGGATCCGAAAAAGGAGATGGACGAGGATCTGAACCGGATGAAGACGATGATCGAGACGGGCAATCCGCCGCACGATGCCGCCGACCCGCTCCTTCGGGACATCCAGGAATCTCACTGAGAAGCACGAGGCGGAGCGGCCGGCCGCTCCGCCTCATTCTTTTCTACCCGCCCGCATAGAAGGGCAACCCGCTTGGAAGTGGCGTGTCATCCCCTGTCACCATTGTGGTGGCCCGAACGGATGCCCCGCGCAGGAGCTGCGAGCCTGGATGGATCGATCACTTCGGCTGATTGCTCACCAGTCTGAATGTCGGCGTGGAGGTTTCCTCGGCCGGCAGACGACGCATTGCCTGGCCGTCTGTGATGCCGAGGTGTATTCTGAACCGGTAGTCCGCATCAACGGACGCGCCGTAATAGTCGCTAACCCAGGGGCGTAACACGCGCGTCTCTCCTGCCTTGATGGGTAGGGAAACGATACCTGGACATAGCGGCGCCTCGACTACCTGCCACGTGTCGGAAGTCCGCCGTTCCAGGCTCCAGTCGCAGTCAAGCAGTGCGAGGTCTTCATGGTATCGATTCTGGATAGTAATGACAGCCGTGTCGCCAGTCCGATACCGGCTTTTGTTGATGGCAATGTCCACGCCAGGCCGGTCGCTCTCCGTAAGGGATCCACATCCGGTTAGCAGGAGAACGATGGCTACCTGAACTAGCGAGACATAACGTATGTGGCCCATGACGGATCGCGTTGTCTGATACGGTAGCGGTTAGAAGAGGGTGCTCTGTATGGCCGTGCTGGTATAATCGCCCAGGTCGCACGCATCGCAGCCCGGTAGTGCCGCCATGCGTATGCCGGACTACCCGACGCGCTCTGCCTCCCTGGCGATCAGGGGAATCGCTGACCCGCTGCGTAGGTATGCTGTATCTCGGCCACCGTATCCATGTGGCCGAGCAGGTGTATCACCTTGCTTCGATCGACCTCTGGTCCGCCCGCTGCTCGAAGCCCCGCCACAACTGCCGGGCCCAGGCCAGATGATGGTCGTCGTGCTCCGCTACGAAATACACGTGGTCGATCAGGCGCATCGGTTGTTTCAGCCGGGGATGGATGGCCGTCTGTTCCACGGCGGCTTCGTCGAGCCCTTCCACACGCTCGATCAGTTGCGCGCGGGCAGACCGGAAGTCGCGCAGGATCTCCTCTACCGGTCTTTCGTTATGCCGGGCCTCATGCGTCTTCCGGTTCGTCAGGTCGGCTTCACGCAGGTGGGGACTCCCGCCGAGGATATCGTCCACGCGTCCGAGCCAGAGCGGTTCGAGGTCGAGCAAGTGCCCGAAGTTTTCCTGGATGGACCAGCCGTCGCCGTCGCGCCGCGTCAGGAATGCGGGCGGCAGCAGGCGCACCATTTCCTCCATGCGGGCGGCTGTCCCGCGTAGGCGCTCGACGAGGTTGGGAAAAAGCCACACCGGTAGGCCGAAATCAAACGGACGATCAAACCATTTCTTCATAGCAATCCAGGTCTTGAGGGCTCGTTACATACCGACCAACAGCTACCATGCGGAACCGCTTCTCACATGCTCAAGGTCTTACTTTCTCCGCGCCGGAGCAAGGGCCCGCATGCAGTCATCCGGCGTATCGCGTTCCGCGTACGAGGGATATCAGTTACAGTAATGCGGTGACCTGCCCCCGTTATCTTCTAAGCAGTGGTACCGGTCGTCTGTTCGATCCACTGTTTTACGATGCCCACGAAGGCGGCCTCCTTCGCCCTTACATCGTCCCGGTCGACGAAGGTCGCTACGCACCGGTCTCGGGCAGGCCAGCTCAACAGGCCGGCCGGATCATCGATCTGTAAGGCTCGTGCATCGGATTTGACCTTGGCTCCCGTGTGAAAGACGACCTGGATTTTCTCCACGGGCCGCAACTTGAATGTGGCGAAGTGCTCCTCGATATAGAAGCTCGGCGCGTTCCACTTCACCGCTTCGCGTACGCGCTCGTCAGCGCCGAGGATGAGTGCTCTGAGAGCCTCTATCTCCGCCTTGCGCGGGTGTTCAAGCTCCGCCAGAAATGCGCCGACGTCACCCGCCTTTTTCGCATGAGCTACCCTCGGAGCCTTCGTTCCTGCCATATGGACCTCTGAGGCCTGAAGCGCAGACTAACGTGCAATGAAAAGGAGAACGCCTCAAGGTAGCAAAAGCGGAAGGAATCCACATAGCATGCCTCTGGTATCGCGCACGACAGGGTGAAGTCCGCCGGCCAGAGGAGTAGCTACGACCTCAAAAGTATGCTATGCTTGCGGCCAAAAAAGAACCCACCGCATGTGGATTATCGCAGCCCACACAGGGCTTGAACCGGTGGCACTCTGGCAGTCGGGTGAATAGGAATGGGATTCCCCGATCAACGATTGTGGCCTGTAAGCCGGAAGCATCACGTGCAGCGCGTATCTTTCGCAATAGGGTTATGACCGGCTGCCACGATGTACATGCTCCGCTTCGCGCTTTTGATGCTCACGCTCTGCCTGGCGATTCCACACGACGCCCCGGCACAAGCGGCTGCATCGCACCCTATCTCTATCGAGGCGGGGCATCCGGAGCAGGAGTACACAGAGGGGCGCGGTCCGGCCGTTCAGCTACAAACGGAGGCGCCGCCTGCCGGAGAAGAGGCGTCCGCGTTCGACGAGGCATCTGTGGTGCGGGATCAGATGTTCTTCACCGCGCTCCTCTTCGGCTTCGGACTGCTCCACCTCATCCTGTTCGCGTTTCTGCCCGGCCAGAAGAGCAACTTCTACTATGCCCTCTTCCTCATCCTCCTCTCGGCCGCTACGTATTTCGACTTCGAACATTTCCTCGCGGATACGCCCGCTGAAGCCATTGATATGCTCCGGCTTCAGCGGCTGGCCCTGAGCCTGAGCGTCGCATCCGGTCTCCGCTTCTTCTACGAGTTGTTCGCCCCCTCGCTGGCGCGCCACGTATGGCCGCTAATGGTCGGTCTGGTGGTAGCGGGCGCTATCGCGACCCTCGACCCGGTGGGCCTGTTCTTCCTGGTAGAGGTCCTGGTGGTCATTGCACTGGTCGATATCGTGCGGGTGCTCGTTCGGGCGGTAAAGTCCCACCGGGAGGATGCCTGGATCGTCGCGTCCGGCTTCCTCTTCTTCGCAGCCTTCGCACTGTACGACGTCCTGCTCGATGTGGGACTGATCCGGAGCATCGCGGGTATCGTGAATGCCTACCCGTACGGGATCGTCGGCCTCCTCACCGCGACGTCGGCCTACCTGGCCAGAGACATCGCACGGACGAACGCGAGGGTGGTGGAGCGGGAGCGGGAAGTGCAGCGGCAGGAGGCGGAGCGCCAGCTGTTGTCCGCCGAGGTTGCTCGGAAAACGGCGGAGCTTTCGGAAGCGCGCGCGTTGCAGTCCTCCATGCTCCCGAGATCGGTCCCCACCCTTCCGGATGTCGAGATCGCCGTGCACATGGAGACGGCGACGGAGGTCGGCGGCGACTACTATGACTTCCACGTAGAGCCTGATGGCACGCTGGTGGCTGCCATCGGAGATGCCACAGGCCACGGAACCAGGGCGGGACTCATGGTGGCCCTGGCCAAGAGCCTCTTTCAGAGCAGTGTCCCGATACGGGATATCCCGGCGTTCTTCAACCGGTGTACGGACATCCTCAAGCCGATGAACCTGGGTAACAACTACATGGCGATGATGCTGGTGCGGATTCAGGATCGCACCATGACGGCGTCGGCTGCCGGTATGCCCCCGATACTCATCTACCGGAGCCGCGCTGGCCGGGTGGAGGAGCTTACGCTGAAAGGGATGCCCCTTGGCGCGTTCCACAACTTCCCGTATCAGCAAACGTCGGTCGAGCTGGAAAGCGGCGATGTGGTACTGCTGCTCTCGGACGGGCTCTCCGAGCTCTTTAATTCCCGGCGGGAAATGCTGGGCATGGAGTGCATCGGCACAGCGCTGAAGGAGGTCGGCTCGGCCATGCCGGATGCTATTGCCGACCATCTCCGTGGAACCATAGCCGGGTGGCGAGACGGGAGCCCGCAGGACGACGACATCACCTTCGTCATCCTCAAAAAGCGCTGAGTCCGTATCCCCGGGGACGAGTACCACTCGTTCGAAAATGGGAGGTGAGCCCACTCATCGAGCCTTTGTGACACCTGCGACCAGGTGTCTGGCCAGCGAGTTTCAAGGCGATATTCTTCCCGTGCAAGATCTGAACCTCGACCCAATCTCACGCTGGTGAAGTGGTCTGGCGGCTTGGGAGCACATCCGCGCTTCGCTCCGGCTCGCGGAACCGCTATCTTTCGTAGGAACTGAGGCAACGCTGGAGGGCGTGTAGTTCGGCAAGCGTATCCGCGTCAGATACGGCGCCGAGGTCGTCGCACCCGACGAGCGTAACACGGGCGGCATGGCGCCGGAGCAATGGGCGGGCACCGTCGTCACCGCGGAGCACGAGCAACTCTGGACCAAAGCGGTTGCCGAACACTACGGGATGCCCCGGTTGCCCTTCGACTACGGGCCGCGCAATCCGATCTGGACCGGCTGCTTCGAGGACGGCTTCGATGGTAGCCGTCCGCAGTAGCGGCAGGTCTCCTGGCACGATGGCTACTACGTTCCAGGCATGCAGCACACCGACACCTGCCGCGATCGATCCCCCCATTCCACCACTGAACGCGGCGTTGTGCACGGTCCGAGCACCGGCTGCCAGCGCGATCGTCTTAACCATGTCGGCGTCCCGTCCTGTTACCACTACCACCTCGTCGAACGGCCCTGAGATCACGGCGTTCAGCGTTCGGGCCAGCACGGAGCGGCCGCCTAGGTCCATCAGCAGCTTGTTCGGGCCGCCCATTCGTTCCGAAGCACCGGCCGCCAGTACGACAGCGGCGGTTTTCATGGCGATACGCCACACGTGAGCGCGCCAACGCCTTGCACCATCGCACCGCCTTCGCTTCCACGGAGCACCGCCAGTACGTGCGCGATGATCGAAAGCGCAATCTCATCCGGCGTCTCGGCCCCCACATCGAGTCCGACGGGCGCGTAGAGGTGGGCAATGATCTCTGGACTCAGCCCCGCCTCTCGGAGATCCTCGCGTAAGCGGGCAGCCCGGCCCAATGAGCCGAGTGCACCGACATAAAAAGCTGGTGTGGGGAGGAGGTGGCGGAGCAGAACTCGGTCGCGGAGATAGTTGTGGGTGAGGATCACGACCGCCGTCCGCGTGTCCACGGCGACGCGCCGCAGCACGTCATCGGCATGGGCGAGGACGATGCGGCGGTCGGCTGCGGCGAAGCGAACCTTGAGTTCGTCAGCGGGGCGCGTGCCGACGAGCGTCGTTTGCCATCCCAACTGTCTGGCGAATTGCACGACGGGTTCGGCGTCCGGTCCGTCGCCGCAGACGATGAGGTGGACGGGCGGCCGGTGTGCTTCAACAAGCACCTCGGCCCGCCCCCATGGCCCCTTTACTTCGTGGATTCCCGGCCCCAGCCCCAGGAGCGTCTCTGAAAGCAGTGCATCAGACACGTCGCACACTGTGCGGGCGCCGCTCATGGCGCGACAACCGACGAGTGTCGGATCGTCGGACGCAAATACGGTAGCGAGCGTGACGCTCTGCCGCGCATCGAGATGCGCAACGAACGAGAGCGGGTCCAGGCGGTCACACGGAAACGGTTCGAGCAGGAGGTGTACGATCCCGTTGCAACCCGTGCCGAAGCCGAGCGCGGCGTCGAGGTACGGGTCGTCGGCGCCTAGCCGGAAGGAGACGAGGCGCGGGCGGCCCTCACGCAGCACATCGCGCATCTGCTCGATTACCTCACCCTCGAGACAGCCGCCGCTGATAGCGCCGGTGGCTCGTCCATCCACTTCCACGAGCATCCGTGCGCCCTCCCGGCGATATGCCGAGCCCTCCACGCGCACGACCGTGGCGAGGGCGAAAGGCACTGCCCGTCGGCGGAGGACGGTGGCACGCTCTGCGATGTCGCGGAGCTCGCGCATATGCTCACGAAGGTTCTAGCGTGACGGGGTGATGTGGGTCAGGCGAAGGCTGAACGCGTAATGGAACACCTGCATGCTGCCAGGGACCTGCAGGTCGTTGCTCTCCAGTCTACAACTCGTTCGCGGAGCGGGATCGGCTTGAAAACCAACTCGCCGATAGCGATCACCATTGAACAGCATGCTCCCGATCCGTACTTTGCGATCGGATCGGGACCTGCGCGCCGCATCTCCTCCTCCTTCGCGCTCCGACACTATATATTGACCTCACTGCGAAATTGCCAGGGTCGCATCTTCCCTGTCTGAATGTGGGATAATACAATCCTCCGGCTACATCCTCGCATGATCTGCAGGATCGTTCAAGAATCTCGGAAGATTATTATATCCAGACCATCCGGCCCTTGCCTAGGATAAAGGCTAAATTTCCTGGTACCGGAATCTGTTCTTCACTACCATATTACGCCCCCCCGCACACTATGGCTCGCCTGAATCTTACCGTTAACGGGAACGCCGTCGAGGTGGACGTTGCTCCGGACACCCCCTTATTGTGGGTCCTGCGCGACCACCTGAAGCTGGTGGGTACGAAGTACGGGTGCGGCATCGGACAGTGCGGTGCGTGCACCGTTCACCTGAACGGCCTGCCCGTGCGCTCCTGCTCGCTACCCGTCGCAAGCGTGGCCGATCAGTCCATCACGACGATCGAAGGGCTCTCGCAGGACGGCTTGCACCCCGTCCAGCAGGCGTGGCTCGAACATGACGTGCCGCAGTGCGGCTATTGCCAGGCCGGGCAGATCATGAGCGCCGTGGCGCTTCTCAATCAGAATCCATCGCCCAGCGACGAGGAAATCGATGCGTGGATGAACGGCAACCTGTGCCGATGCGGCACTTACCTGCGCATCCATGCTGCCATCAAGTCGGCGGCCGGCAAGCTGTGATTGCAGCAGATTAACGCACGACCAAGAACCGTTCGAAGCGAGAACCACCGTGCCTACCATTAGAACGACACTCAACAGACGGTCCTTCCTAAAAGCCTCCGCCTTGGCAGGGGGTGGGCTGCTACTCGGCTTCAACTGGTCCGCGAATGACGCGCTGGCCGTCGCATCGCCCGCCGGCGTGCCGGATGATCTCTTTGAGATCAACGGCTTTGTCAAGATCTCTCAGAACGGCCTCGTCACTCTCATGTCCCCGAATCCAGAGTTCGGGCAGAACGTGAAGACCTCCATGCCCATGATCGTGGCAGAAGAACTCGATGTGGACTGGAGAAGCGTTGTCGTCGAGCAGGCACCGTTCAATACCGATATCTACACCCGCCAGTTCGCTGGGGGCAGCCAGTCCATCCGCCAGGGGTGGCGAGGGCTGCGCATGGCCGGTGCCGCCGCGCGGCACATGCTTCGCGAGGCTGCGGCGCAGGCCTGGGGAGTGCCGATAGAGGAAGTCACCACACAGGCGGGCACGTTATATCATCGAAAAAGCGGCAGATCGGCAACCTACGGCGAGATGGCCTCTGCCGCAGCCACGATGCCTGTACCGGAGGAGGTACAGCTCAAGGACGTGCGAGACTTCACGATCGTCGGCACGTCCCGCAAGAATGTGGAAGCGAAAAAGATCGTAACCGGACAGCCGCTCTTCGGGCTCGACTATTACCGGGACGGGATGCTCATCGCCATGATCGTGCACCCGCCGGCTTTCGGCCTGCGATTGAAGTCGGTGGACGACGCGGAGGCCCGCACGATGCCGGGCATCGTGGACGTCTTCACCATCACGACCTTCGATGACGATTTCGAAAGAGGCTTCTTCGACACGAACGCTTTCCCCGAGCTCGTGGTCGTCGTCGGCAGGACGACGTGGGAGGTGATGCAGGCCAAGAAGGCGCTGAAACTCGAGTGGGAGCCCATTCCCGATTCCACGTATACCATCGGTGGTTTTGGCGGAGCACAGAAAGTCCGTGTTCCAGCTGGCCTCGAAAGTACGACGGACCACATTAAGAGAATGGCGGAGGCGGCAGCGGGACCGGTTCGGACCGTACGGCGTGACGGGGACCCCGAGGCGGCATTCGCACGTGCCGCCCGGATCGTCGAAAGCACCTACAGCGCTCCTTTCCTCGCCCACAATGCCCTGGAGCCGATGAACTTCTTCGCCCACGTGACGAAGGACCGGGCCGAGGTGATCGGGCCGCTCCAGGCGCCTGAGTTCGTCGAGCGGACCCTGTCGGCGCGGCTCGGGCTGCCGCCGGAAAAGATCGACATACAGATGACACGCATGGGCGGTGGATTTGGTCGGCGCGCATACGGCCATTACGTCATCGAGGCGGCCCTCATCTCGCAGAAGGTGAACGCGCCCGTCAAGCTCGTCTACACGCGGGAGGACGACATGACGTTCGGCATCTACCGCCCGGCGTATCACGCCGTATTCCGTGCTGGCCTCGATGCCGACGGCAACCTCATCGCCTTCCACGTCCGGGCGGGCGGGATCCCCGAGAGCCCGCTCTCCGCGAACCGATTCCCGGCTGGTGCCGTCGATCATTACCTGGCCGAGGAGTGGGCGCTCGAATCCAACATCACCATCGGCGCCTTTCGTGCACCGCGCTCCAACTTCATGGGCGCCGTCGAGCAGGCATTTCTGGATGAGGTCGCAGAGGCGGCGGGCAAGGATCCCATCGCGTTCCGTCTCGAGCTGCTTGAACGCGCGCGGACCCGGCCCGTAGGTGAAAACAACGATTACGACGCGGAACGGTACGCCGGTGTGCTCAAACTCGTGAGAGAGAAATCAGGGTGGGAGGATACCCGTCCGTCCGGGGTTCATCGCGGTGTAGCGGCCTACTTCTGCCATAACTCCTATGCGGCCCACGTGGTGGACGTGACCATTGAAGACGGCCGGCCTGTGGTGCGGCGTGTCTGCAGTGCGGTTGACTGCGGTATCGTCATCAACCCGGACGCTGCCGTGAACATGGTCGAAGGCGCCGTTGTCGACGGGATCGGGAATGCCCTGTACGGAGCCATGTCGTTCGTGGACGGCGTGCCGGATAAGAGCAATTTCGATACCTACCGGATGATCCGTCACGCCGAGGCTCCCAAAGCCATCGACGTCCACTTCGTCGAGAATGACATCGATCCGACGGGCCTGGGCGAGCCGCCTTTCCCTCCGGTTTTCGCTGCCCTCGCCAACGCGCTCTATAGAGCGACCGGTAAGCGCTTATATGAGCAACCCTTCGCTCCTCAGATAGAGCAGTACGTGCAAGAGGCAACGGGATGATCGCTCCGTCGTGCGAAGGCCGCTGGCTAGCCGATCCGCATGGCGCTTTTCCTCATGGTGTTCCGTAGTCGCTCTATGTCACGTTTCGGCGGCTCACCGAATAGCCGTTTATACTCACGGTTGAAGTGCGACGCATCGTTGTAGCCCACGCGGTAGCCTGCCGTGGCGGCATCAAGCTCCTCGGTGAGCATCAACCGACGCGCCTCCTGGAGTTGCAGCTGTTTCTGGAACTGTAGCGGCGTCATATCGGTGACGGCCTTGAAGTGATGGTAGAAGCTCGAGGGGCTCATGCCGATCTCCTTCGCTATGCGCTCGATCTGAAGGGGCTGGTCGAAGTGCTCGCGGATCCGTTTCACGGCCCGAGCGATGGGGTGACTGTTCCCGTTTAGCACCGCGATGTGACGGAGTCGACTGCTCTGCGCACTCTGCAGGAGCCGGTAGACGATCTCTCGTTTGATCAGAGGCGCCAGAACCGGCACTTCATCGGGAGCATCCAGGAGCCGCACGAGGCGCACCACGGCACCCAGGAGGCTCGCGCTGAGCGGGCTCACATCGATGGCCATTACATCACGGCTCTGCGGCGCGGCGTGCCCGGCCTCGACCATCACCGAACTGACGAGGGCAATGTCAAGTGTGAGGATCAGGCCCAGGAAGGGCCGCTTCTCCGATGCTTCGAGGACTTGGCCTACGATGGGTAGTTCAGCCGTGACCAGAAGGAAATGGAAGGGGTCGTACCGGTAGCGGCGCTCGCCCACGACGATCTCCTTGCTCCCCTGAGCAATCACGCAGAGCGTCGGCTGAGACACGGCGTACAGCGGATCCCCGGTCGCGGAGTAACGGCGGAGCCACAGGCCTTCGAAGGCTTCGATTCTCCCATCTTCAGGTATGGCCCGCGCGATCCGTTCCACGAGCTCCTCCCGATCGGCTTGCAGGCGGAGCGCCTCTCGCTCCGTGCTTCCATGGCTGATCCCATTCTGCCGGCTCATCGGATTCATCATGGATCAATTGTCGTCTCTCACGTCGCCAGACCGTTTAAAGTCCGGGCACGCAGGGTGCTTCGCTGTTGGAGAATATGTACCCCGTTATTGGAAAATAGTGCAACTCTCCAGGCGGATAGCCAGGCATATTTGCAGGATGATACAATGATTCTGGAATATCGTCCAACACTGGTTTCCGCCGCTCGTGTACAATGTCCACCAAGAGAGAAGGCGCTCACGCCATCAGCCGGCGGCAGGACGCCGTCCATGCCAACCGCTCCGGTAGTCTCGACGATCAGGCTCGCATGATCGTCGAGATCATGGACTCAGGCGCCTCGTTCTTATCAGCCCGATCGAATGTGTGATTGGCTGCTCGCTCGAACGCTGCCGAGCCGCCCCACTTTCCCAACTCGCTCGCAGAAAGGTTCAGTTATGAAAAAGGTAGTGTATTTCACCACGCTGCTCCTGACCGCTATGTCTACTCGGGTAGCGGCGCAAGAAGCCTCCATATTTCCCAGAGGTGAGAAAGCTCCCAACGTTCATCATACAGGGGCTGTCTGGCTCCATGAGTTGAGTGAAGCTGATAGCACCTTCAACTACAACATAGCAGTCGCAACCTTTGAGCCCGGCGCAAAACTGGACTGGCATACGCATCCGGGTGGCCAGATTCTGCTAATCACGGAAGGCACTGGATACTATCAGGAAAAGGGCAGGCCAAGGCAGATGATTCATAAAGGGAATGTAATCAAGTGTCTTCCGGGCGTGGAACACTGGCACGGCGCAACACCTGAAAGTGCCTTTGCCTACGTTGCTATAACGATGAATCAGCCAACGATATGGTTAGAAAGAGTAACCGATGAGGAATACTCGGGTGTGGAATAAACAGCTACCTAAATCTCTGTAAACCAATGTATACCTGCATGAAAGCAACCTTTCTTGGGCTCTGCTTCTTGGTGGTGAGCGCGCAATGGTCTTACGCGCAACGAAATGAAGGAACGCCCCCTGCTACGAGCGACGAGGAGCAAGAACTCCTCGACCTTTCCAGGGAGAAGTGGCTCTGGATGGCAGACCGTAACGTGGACGCCCTCGCCGAGCTCTTCCATGATGAGGCTGTCTTCGTCCACATGGGAGGGACCATGACCAGGGACCAGGAACTCGGGGTTATTAGAAGCGGAGGGATTCACTACAAGCACGCGGAGATCCAGAAAGCGTCAGTGCGGATCATCGGCCCGACGGCCATCGTCTTGAACACGATTCGCCTGGATGCCGTTGTGGGTGGCAACGAGGTCACCAATCCCTTCGAGGTGACGGAGGTATACGTACAGCAAGGCGACACCTGGAAACTAGCCTCGCTCTCGTTCACCCGGCTCCTGGGGCAGTGATCGCTCGCAAGCGGAGCCGCGCCGGCCGGGTGGAGGAGCTTACGCTGAAAGGGATGCCCCTGGGCGCGTTCCACGACTTCCCGTACCAGCAAACGTCGGTCGAGCTGGAAAGCGGTGATACGGTAGTACTGCTCTCGGACGGGCTCTCCGAACTCTTCAATCCCCGGCGGGAAATGCTGGGCATGGAGCGCATCGGCACAGCGCTGAAGGAGGGCGGCTCGGCCACGCCGGATGCTATTGCCGACCATCTCCGCGGAACCATAGCCAGGTGGCGTGACGGGAGCCCGCAGGACGACGACATCACCTTCGTCATCCTCAAAAAGCGCTGAGTCCGGGCGAGAGACCGATCGGACACACGCTACCAGAAATCAGAAGCCCCTGAACCGGCAGGACCTCCGGTTCAGGGGCTTCTTCCATGTGGGCCCAGCAGGATTTGAACCTGCGACCAATCGATTATGAGTCGACTGCTCTGACCGCTGAGCTATGGGCCCGCGCCACGCGCCCGAATCAGCCCCGTGCAGCAGGGGCATATCCCGATCGGACAACACGGGGCACCTCAAACGCATGCGCGCCGGAGAGGGTTCCGGACACTACGGCATAGGCACGTCGTTCGAAAAAAATCTTGTTCAGGGGCGCCTGATAGAAAACTTAAATAAGTTATGCGGGTTGACGAGGACTGGTAAATAATATTAGATTACCTGCAGAGACGAAGAAGTAACAAAGGCAACGGACCATGGGTCGGATCGACTACATCGATAGCCACATCTTGAAGCGATTGCAGGCGCAGGGGCGGATGAAGCGGAACGCGATAGCAGAGGAGGTGGGGTTATCAGTGCCGAGCGTGAGCGAGCGGATGCGCAAACTGGAAGAGCGCGGGGTGATCACAGGCTACCACGCCGTCGTAGACGCCAAGCGCCTGCAGGTGGACATCACCGCCTTCATCCGGGTGACGGTGGACAGCTCCGATGCCTACCCGGATTTCGTGAAACGGGCGATGAAGCTGGACGAAGTGCTCGAGGTGCACTCGATCACGGGTGAAGGATCGCACATGCTGAAGGTTCGGACGCGGAATACGACGACGCTGGAGGCGCTGCTATCGCGGATTCAGGGCTGGCCGAAAGTTCGTGGCACCTCCACCTCCATCGT
>JAWLHQ010000021.1:0-51984 GCA_041690215.1 Rhodothermales bacterium | reverse complement strand
GAACAGAGCCGTTAAGCCCCGCTGCGCCGATGGTACTGCCCTCTTAAGGGTGGGAGAGTAGGGCGCCGCCAAGTCCCCTCTAGAAAGGGCGACCTCCAAAAAAGGTCGCCCTTTCCTCGTTTAGTGGCTACCCTGTAGTCATTCTCCACGCGTTGGCTGCAGTTGGGCCGCGAGCCGCTCCGCTTCGCCGGCCGCTGCCTCGGCGAAATCCTTGTCTGATGAGGCATACAGAATAGCGCGGCTGCTGTTCACGATGACGAGTCCTTCTGGAGTTGAGGCAGAGCGCATTACCGTCTGGGCATCGCCGCCCTGGGCTCCGACGCCTGGAATTAGAAAGGGTAAGGAGGGGCATGCATTGCGGAGCGTGTTCAGTGCCTCCGCACTCGTTGCTCCTACGACGAGACCGGCAGTACCTTGAGCCTGACTATCCCAGGCATGTATCGCTTCCGCAACACGGAGATAGAGTGGCTCACCTTCAAGACTTCGTTCCTGGAAGTCTCGTGCACCGGGATTCGACGTACGTGCCAGAATGAAAGCGGCTTTCCCTTCATAAGCCAGGAACGGCTCGACGGAATCGCGGCCCATGTAGGGCGAAACCGTAATGGCATCACAGTCCAACTGCTCGAATACGGCGCGCGCGTAGAAACGTCCGGAGTTTCCGATGTCCCCGCGCTTGGCATCCGCAATGATCAGTGTATGCCGTGGAATGCTTCGGATGACCTCGTGGAGCACGCGCCATCCTGGCTCTCCCAGGACCTCAAAAAAAGCGAAGTTGACCTTGAAGGCACACGCATAGGGATGCGTCGCTTCTATGATATCCCGGCAGAACTGGAGGACGGCATCAGGTAGGTCAGTGCTGTGCAGGAGGTGGGGAGGCATCAGAGCGGGATCGGGATCTAGTCCAACACAAAGCGCGGAGGTTTTTGAGGTCTGAATCTCTCGCAGTCGATCGACGAAGCTCTGAACCATAGTATTGAATGAGGTCTGTATCACAGCGGTGTGGAACGCTGTGCTATAATTGGGTGTCTATTAGGTGACGAGGAGTGCAAGAACTCCGCTCGATCGAACGATACTAACCCAGAGGGTGTGATATGCCGGAAAAAGTGATTAAGAACGAGGAGGAGTGGAAGGAGGAACTGACAGCCGAACAGTACTATGTAACACGCGAGAAGGGCACTGAGCCCGCTTTCACGGGCAAATACTGGAATCATAAGGAGCCGGGCGTCTACCGCTGCGTGTGCTGTGGCACGCCGCTATTTAGCTCTGAGGCGAAGTATGAATCCGGCAGCGGCTGGCCCAGTTTCTATGCTCCCATTGATCCGGAGAACATTGAGACGGAGGAGGACACCAGCTTCGGTATGCGCCGTACAGAGATACACTGTGCGCGGTGCGCGGCACACCTGGGGCACGTCTTCGACGATGGACCGCTGCCAACTGGTCTGCGCTTCTGCGTCAACTCCGCATCGCTTGATTTTGACCCGGCACTGGGGCCGGAGAAGCCGTTCATTAGCGAGGACTAGCCAGAAGAAGGACGTTCCGAAATAACGAAAAAGGGGACGATGGCGCTGCTATCGTCCCCTTTGCAATGATGTCAAGCCTCCGGTCATTCACGGCGTATGGCCGGAGAAGCCGGCATATCGCGGGGCGTGCCCATAGCACCGCCTCCGGCTGCCGCAGCAAGGCCCACGACCATGGCGATGAACGCCCAGAGTGCTGCGCTGGAGAGGGAGGCCGCAGCCTGCTGCGCCATTTGTTGCGCCTGTTGGGGCGTTACATTGGGCAGTTGTTGCTGTATCTGGCCCGGGCTCGGCACATTAACACGCTCAGGCAGGCGCTGTTCGATGGCGGGAGCTGCGCCACTGAGCACGGTGAGTCCACGCCCAACGAGCCCTGTCGCCGTATTGAAGAGCTGGCCTACGGCGGACGTCATCAGGTAAAGGGTTAGCAACGATACAAACCCCCACGTGACAATGCCGTGCCAGATGCCGTCCTGGCGGCGGGGCAGGCCAGAAAGCCGGGCCGCAACGTATCCACCGATAAGGAACGCAATGATGGTGGAGACTGCCAGCCAGATTCCAGTCCCCGTCCCAAGTCCACCTAGCGGATTGGTCTCCGTAGCGGGATTTATGGTGGCCAGTCCGATGGCAAGTCCTAGCAGACTGAGCATGATCTGCGTGACGATTGCAACGACGCTACCTGCAAGGATGGCGCCCCAGGAGACGCGTTTGATGGCGGAAGGATATCCGCCTCGATAGACATCTCGGCCCTCACCGGCAGCTACGATCTGCTCGCGACGTGTTGCTGCCGTTGTCGCGACGGGCTCGTTGTAGACCTCGACCTTTTCATGTGTATCAGCCATGGCTTTATCCTCCTTGTCACGAGATCTCCCACACTATCTCTACACAAACGGAGGCGCTGCCTGACTGTTCTATATGAGAGGTGTCGAAAGGGTACGGACTGGTAACCAGATGCTAAACATCGTGTAATATGTCCGGGAGATCGAGCAGGCGCCGCAGAGTCACTGCGTATCTACCATACCGTCTCTTGAGCCGTTACTGCCTACAGCATGTTCTCGTTGACGCTCCGGTTGCCATGAGTAGGCATAGTCTGGATCCTCGATCTCTAGAGCACGCAGAGTCAGATGGAGCGGCTGGAATGTGTCTACCATGACCGCAAGCTCTTCCGTGCCTTCTTTGCCAATAGAGGCTTCTGCTGTGCCTGGATGCGGCCCATGCGGAATGCCGCCAGGGTGCAGCGTGAAGGATCCACGTCCGATCCCCTTGCGGCTCATGAAGTCCCCCCCAGCGTAGTAGAGCACCTCATCGGAGTCGATGTTGGAGTGGCTGTAAGGAGCTGGAATGGCAAGGGGGTGATAATCAAACTTACGAGGGACGAAGGAGCACACGACGAAGTTGTGGCCTTCGAACATCTGGTGCACGGGCGGCGGCTGGTGAATACGACCTGTGATCGGTTCAAAGTCGTGAATGGAGATTGCGTATGGGTACATGTAGCCGTCCCATCCCACGACGTCGAATGGATGGTGCCGGTAAACATACCGGTGCAGGTATCCATGCTTCGAGATGCGTATCTCGTATTCGCCTTCTTCATCGATGGTGAGCAGTTCACTGGGAGGACGGATGTCACGCTCGCAATAGGGACTGTGCTCCAGAAGCTGTCCGAACTGGTTGCGGTATCGCCTGGGGAAGCGGATCTCAGAAAAGGCTTCGATCACGAGCAAACGAGGCGAGCGGTGCTTGTTGAAGATCCATCTGTGCGTGACGGTACGAGGAATGTGGACGTAATCACCCGAAGTGAACTCAAGGACGCCGAAGGGACTTTCGAGGGTACCCTCGCCTTCGTGGACAAAGACTAGTTCATCGGCCTTCGCGTTCTTGTAGAAGTAGCTCATCTCCTCGGTAGGACTGCACAGAGCGAGCCGCACATCGCTGTTGCCCATGAGGTATTGTCGCCCACTCAGCCAGTCACCACGGGCTTCCAGATCGGAGCCCTTCAAGTGTCGATGCCGGAGGAAGTCGGTATCAGCGTACTCTACCTGATAGGGGATGGGAGCTTCGATACGTTCCACCAGTGTCGGTGGATGGAGGTGGTAGGCTATGGAAGAGATTCCGCTGAATCCCTCGGCACCGATCACTTCTTCTCTATAAAGTTCGCCATCCGGTCTACGGAATTGCGTATGGCGTTTAGGCGGGATGTTGCCGAGCCGGAAGTAATAGGGCATGATTCGAATGCGGATTGGAATGGCGGATTATGGGGCGGTTGCGGTTGCCAGGCATCGTCATCGCAGGCATTTCGCAGTCCGCAATTCGAAATCACAGATTCCCACGCAGGGCCTGCTCGCGTTCTATGGCCTCAAACAGGGCCTTGAAGTTGCCCTTGCCAAAGGAGCGGGCGCCCTTCCGCTGAATGATCTCATAGAATACGGTCGGTCGGTCCTCGACAGGCTTGGTAAAGATCTGGAGCAGATATCCTTCGTCGTCGCGGTCCACGAGGATGCCGAGCTCTTTGAGTGCTTCCAGCGGCTCATCGATTTTACCCACTCGGCTTTGCAGATCGTCATAGTAGGTAGTCGGAACACTCAGGAACTGGACGCCTCGGTTTCTCATGGAGGATACCGTCTCCACGACATCGTCCGTGGACATGGCGATATGCTGGGCACCCGGGCCTCCGTAGAACGTCAGGTATTCGTCGATCTGGCTTTGCTTTTTGCCCTGCGCAGGCTCATTGAGCGGAAATTTGATCCGCTCATTACCGCTCGACATCACCTTCGACATCAAGGCCGAGTATTCCGTGGAGATGTCCTTATCGTCGAACGAGATGAGTTGCTTGAATCCCATCACGTTGGCGTAAAAGTCGACGAACTTATTCATGTCGCCCAGGGCCACATTGCCTACCACGTGGTCTACGTACTTGAGACCCACGGGCGGGGGGGACCAGTACGGGTTATCCCATGGCTGGAAACCTGGCATGAACAGGCCTCCATAGCCGTCACGCTGGACGAAAGAGTGGATCGTATCGCCGTATGTAGCGATGGCGGCAATGGTGATCTCGCCGTGCTCATCGCGCAGCGTTTCCGGCTCACGGACGGGTGTCGCTCCGCGTGCCACTGTTTCCCGGAAGGAGTATGCGGCATCATCCACCCAGAGTGCCAGGTCCCGTACTCCATCACCGTGGCGGTGAACATGCTTGGCGATGAACGAATCAGGATAGAGAGCCGTCGTAAGGACCAGGCGTATCTTCCCCTGCTGCAATAGATAGCTGGCCGCCTCGCGATGGCCAGTCTCCGGTCCCTTATAAGCGGTGATCTGAAAACCAAAGGCGCTCTGGTAGTAATAGGCGGCCTGCTTTGCGTTTCCTACGTAGAATTCGATGTAGTCTGTCCCGTTGATCGGCAGGAAATCTTCCTCTACACCGGTGGTAGCCGTCAGCGTATCGTGTAACTCGGCCATGGCAGTAGAAGGCTTGTTTGTCGGAAGCGCTTGCAGGGCCGTATCGTGACATGCCTTCTCGTTACACAAGATCATCAACCAGGCGTTCCCCCTTTACTCGGCGTCTTTCGGAACCGTTACAGCTACGTCGTATCCTATGGCCCCCTGGAAGAAGCTTGGTAGCTCCTATCTCGTCCGGCGCTGGTGGATGAACCTGCGTGTGGATCGGGTATTGCTTCCCAATGGCATAGAGCTATCGGAGTACCATGTTCTCGAGCACCCGGATTGGGTAGCCGTCGTGTGTCTCACCGAGGATGGGAAAATGCTCATGGTAGAGCAGTACCGGTACGCTGTAGATCGGGTCAGCCTGGAGATGCCCGCCGGTGTGATTGACGATGGTGAGGACCCGCTGGTCGCGGCAAAACGGGAGTTGCTGGAAGAAACCGGATATGAGGCCGATGACTGGATGTTTCTCGGACGCTGCGCGCAGGATCCTTCCCGGCAGACCAATTTTGCTTACTTCTACGTGGCGAGAAATGCCCGGAAGGTAGCAGAGCAGACACTCGACGAATCCGAGCAGCTAACGATTCGTCTGTATTCCCCTGGCGATGTCCTTGAAATGGTGACGCGGGGAGAGGTTCTGCATGGACTACATGTGGCAGGTCTACTCTGGGCCTGGCGACAGGGTGTCTTCAGGCCAGCGGGGCGCAGTTCAAGTGGGGATAGCGCGAAATAGAACGTGGCGCTACCGGGGGGCCTCACTACTATCTTCGGAGGAGGCGGGGTGATCAATGAGTGTAAACCGGACCGGGAGCCGCATGCGGACACGGACATCTTCCCCGTTTCGGCGAGCCGGCATGAACCGCGTGAGCCGGAGGGCTCGTACAGCTGCTGAATCACAGAGCGGATGCAGGCTGCGAAGTACGCGAATGCCTGTGGGGGTACCATCCGTTTCGACGGTAAAGGTTAGAATGAGCTGCCCCTCGATTCCGGCTCGTCGCGCTTCTTCCGGGTACTCTATGTTGATGTAGAAGGCTCGCATTCCACCTACAACCTGTGGCATTACCTCTGCGAAATCATAAACGGCTCGTTCAAGCCGAGGGATTTCCATGCGCCGTTCCGCGTTGGTCGGGTCAGGCGTGTCCTCAGGCTGCAGTTCGAAGGTTTGCTGCGCCTGGCCCTTGCCGGGATCTTCGCTCTTCTCACTGAACGAGGTAACGGGGACAAGAGGGCGTGCTTCCTGAGCACGCGAGGTTCGTACGTCTTGAAGAGTGATCTGCTCGTGTATACTCGCTGGCTCCCATGCGAGGCGGGCGGGTCCCCGGTGTAGCGGAAAATGAAATGCGCCGAGGAGTACCAGTAGGCTTGCGATATAGCCTACCATGAGGCGCAACGTATACGTCTCTCGAATGCTTTTCGCGGCAACGATAGAGCGCCGCGCGGCAGAGCCGGGTTCGAAGCTATGGTGGCCGGCGTCAGGAGTCCCCATGGTGTGTGGCCAGTCCGCTCATGCAAGAGTAAACGATTTACGTTACTGAATTGCAAAGGGTTGAGCAGGCCAGCGATTATTTTTGCAGGCATCAACAGCAGCGCTTGTTCGCACAATACATGAACAAAGCCAGGGTGTTATCTTGAGAGCGTGAGGTTCGACAATCAGTCGTGCCATGTGGTTGGAGACTGGTCAGATTACTGAGGATACACCGTGGATGATACGTTTCAGGCCCTCGTGCTGGATGAATCAGAGGAAGGGACAACCGTCTCCATTCGGCAACTGAAACCGTCACAGCTTCCAAAAGGGGACGTGCTCCTCCGCGTGTTGTACTCCAGCCTCAATTACAAGGATGGGCTGGCCATCACAGGGCGGGGAAAGATCATTCGCGGCGATTACCCGTTCGTGCCGGGAATCGATCTTGTCGGTGAAGTCGCGCAGTCGAATGCGTCTGCGTTTGCACCCGGTGACCTCGTCATCGGAACGGGTTGGGGGTTGGGTGAGCAGCACTGGGGAGGCTATTCCCAGTGGCAGCGTGTACAATCGGAATGGCTCGTTCCTCTGCCTGAGGGACTCTCGGCAGAGGAGGCCATGATTATCGGGACCGCGGGGCTGACCGCCATGCTAGCCGTGATGGCGCTGGAAACGCATGGTGTGCGACCGAATAACGGAGAGGTTGTGGTGACGGGCGCCTCCGGCGGAGTAGGTAGCATGGCCATCGCGATTCTGGGACAACTTGGCTATCGTGTTGTGGCTTCCACAGGCAAGGAGGAGGCCCATGAGTACCTGACGGAGTTGGGGGCCAGACGCATCATCGCGCGTAGTGAACTGGGGCAGGGACCAAAACGCCCGCTCGACTCGGCGCGGTGGGCTGGTGCGATTGATACCGTGGGGGGAAGTACGCTGGCATCCATTCTCAGTACGCTGGATCGACATGCAAGCGTAGCATCCTGTGGCTTGGCCGGCAGTCATGAACTACACACAACGGTTTTCCCGTTTATTCTTCGTGGCGTGAACCTGCTCGGTATCGATTCCAACACGTGCCCTAATGATGTACGCCGGAAAGCCTGGCAGCGTCTGGCAGATGAGCTACCGAAGGCGCTCCTCGCTCGTACAGGACAGCAAATTGCCCTGGCCGACGTACCCTCGAAGAGTCTGGAGATCGTGGAAGGCCACGTACAGGGCCGAATTGTAGTCGATGTGAATGCCTAACGCGAGGCCGAAGGCAGCGTGCAGGTCACAACATGCAGATGGCATAGCATGGATCGTTGCGACGTAACAGCGCGATGCGTAGAAAGGCTGCGGGACGGATGTTGTTGGTCTGTTGAACGCAAGCGCAGGAGAAGGTAGGTAACGCGCCTAGGCAGGTCGCCAGCGGGTATGGACGATGGCGACTTCCCGGTTATCACCCTCGCGGAGGACGCGGTGGAAGAAGGCCAGATCGTCGCCGGATGAGGCCTTCTCTGCTTCTCCGACAACGGAATCTCCGTAAGAGGTCTCGGCTCGGAAGATGACTTCGATGGAGGAGAGGCTATGGCTTTCAATGATGTCCAATGGTAACGTTTCTACTGCCCATTCGATGTAGCGCACGTTATTGACGTGCTGGTTCACATCCAGATCACTGTATCGTACAGAGAAACGCCGGCTGTGGTCAACCCTTCCGGGTACCTCCAGCTTAGGAAACGAATCCTGGATAGTCCGAGGGCGGTCCGGACCGATTATCTCGTTCACGTAATCGGGCATTCGGACTGGACGCCGGCGAGTCAGATCAAACATGAGCCAGGCACTCGTACCCAGAGCGATGGGCTGGTCATCAGTGCCGAGAACCCGGAACTCGCGAGTGCCGTAGAGGCCTTCGATGCCTGAGGGCCACGTTTCTACCTGTATCGTCTCGCGCCAGCGGGGGTAGGATGAAACCTGGACGTGAAGCCGGGACAGCACCCAGGTCAGATTGTCTCCGGCAAGCTGGTCGACGGATACGCCCAGTGACCGGGCGTGGTTACCAGCCGCTTCCTGGAGGAAGTTGCACAGCGTTTGAATGGAAGCGACTCCCGTTGGATCGACTTCATAGGCACGAATACGAAAGGCTTCGATCCAGGCGTCGGCGGCAGCGAGCATACGGGCGGGTAGGTCGGATGATCTGTCGTGCAACAAGATAACGCTCAAAGACGCGAGTATTTTATCTATGCCGGCTTGTAACGATCCAAGCGATAAGATGGCCGGTAAGCACCATATCATGCCAGCCGGAGGAGGCCATGAAGCATCAGGATCATGTCATCATCGTGACGGGGGGAGGACAGGGGATCGGCAAGGGTATTGCCCTGCAGGTATTGCGTGAGGGCGCGCGGGTAGTCATTGCCGAGACCGATCTCGAAGCAGGTCGAGAAACCGAACGTGAATACCGGTCCATCGGTGACATTCTATTAGTGGAGACGGATACGTCCGACGAGTCCTCGGTGCAGCGCATGATAGCACAAACGATCGACCGGTATGGTCGTATCGACGGGCTGGTCAATAATGCAGGCATTGCCGACCCGAACAACACGCCTGTGGAACAGCTCAGCCTGGAGGAGTGGAACCGAAAGATAGCAGTGAATCTGACCGGCTATTTTCTCTGCGCGAAGCATGCCGTTCCGCATCTCCGGAAGCAGCGTGGCGCTATCGTAAACATTTCGTCCACGCGCGCGCTTCAGTCCGAGCCTCATACGGAAGCGTACGCCGCCTCGAAGGGCGGAGTCGATGCCCTCACACATGCTTTGGCTATCAGTCTGGGACCAGAAATCCGCGTAAATTGTATCCTTCCCGGATGGATCGTTGTGACGGATTGGAAGAAGGCCTCGGAGCGAGAGGAGCCGCACCTCAGTCGCATCGATCAGGAGCAGCACCCGGTTGGCCGTGTAGGACGTCCCGAGGATATCGCTGCACTGGCTTCTTTCCTCCTCTCCGGGCAGGCAGGATTCATTACCGGGCAACGGTTCATTGTTGATGGCGGGATGACGCGGAAGATGATCTATGCAGAGTAAATGGCATTCGCTTGTTTTCCGGCAGAGGGTATCATGCAATCAGCATAAACTCCGGTAGAAACCTACCAAGGAGGTTAGGTATGAGGGGATTGAACGTGATGCGGTTCATCGCACTGTTTTTGACCGCGCTGGCGCTGGCTCCTGCGCTTGCTCATCTGCTGGAATTGCCCGGCAAAATCAATCTATCACGTGAGGATTATCTGACGGTTCAGCAGATTTATCGAGGTTGGGCATTGCTTGGCATCGTTGTGCTGGGTGCACTGTTTTCAACCTTGATGCTGACCGTGATGCTTCGCCACCGGCGGAAAGCGTTTGCTCTGGCCCTGATTGCGTTCCTCTGTATTGCAGGTACCCAAGTCGTGTTCTGGACATTCACGTTTCCCGCCAATCAGGTAACCGATAACTGGACCGTGCTGCCTGAGAACTGGGAGCATGTGCGCAGGCAGTGGGAATACTCCCACGCCACGAGTGCGGTATTGAATCTCGCCGCACTCGTGGCGCTCATATTATCCATGCTCGTCGATGATCAATAAGCATGGATGTTGGCTATGGTTCGCCGGTACTTGTAGGAACTGGAACGGCAGCTCTGATACAGGTCCACCGTCGAGTAACGGAAAGAACCCTTTCGGATTACTGTTCGTGGTTTTCCGGGTACAGCACGACCTGCACGTATCGTTCTTTGTTCAGGTATTTACGGGCGGCTTCCTGAACGTCCTGTGCAGTGATATCCCGGATCAGTTCCGGGTACGTGAGCACGTCCAGTACATTTTCTTCATCCTGGTTATAGTAGAAGTGCAGTGTGCCGAGCCAGAAAGGGTTCGTTTCGATTTGCACCTCACGCTCACGGCGTTGCTGCTCTCTTACTTTGGCCAGGTCGTCGGCAGAGGGGCCGTTCACCTGCAATGAGTCGATTCGCTCGTGGACGGCCTGGATGAGCTCGTCTACTCGTGCGGGGTCGGTAGTGAAGTTGATCACGAGGCGGTATTGGGGATCCGGTTCGCTTATCGTTACGGGTTGTACACCGACGCCATAGACACCGCCACGCTCTTCGCGAAGCTCCTCGCGTAGCCTGAGCGAGAGCACATCGGCCATAGTACGAAGCGCGTGGCGGTGCTTACGGTTGTACTCGAACGGACCGTTGAAGACGATGGCCACCTGGCTCTGCGGAGCTATACCCTTGCGTGCTACCTTCATGACGACGCCGTCCGGCAGGTCAGGATATACGTCTCGCCACGTTTCTGTTCGCTGCATGGTTGGCAACGTGCCGAGGTAGGTTTGTGCCAGGCTCGTCAGACTGTCCACGTCGAAGTTGCCGACGAAGACAAACGTGAAGTCTCCTGCATCAGCGAAGCGATCTCGGTAGATCTCGAACGCCGTGTTCAGGTCAAATTCTGCCACGTCTTTCAGTGTGGGTACCTGCCGGCGGGGGTGATTGCCATACAGGGCTACCTGTATGGAATCCTGGAACGCTGCTCCCGGTTGGGCCGAGCGGTTCGTCAGATAGGCCTGGTACTGGTTCTGCAGCGTGACCAGTGCCGAACTGTCCGCACGCGGTGCTGTGAAATAGAGGTGGATGAGCTGGAACATGGTTTCCAGGTCCTGGGGGGAGGCACTTCCGCTGAGGCCTTCCTCCAGTTCTCCAATGTTCGGAGCGACACTCACTACCTTGCCCGCGAGTAGCTTGTCGAGCTCGGTGCGTGTGAATGAGCCCAGACCACTCTGCACGACGAGTGTCGGGGCCAACTCCGCCTCGAATACGTCCTCATCCGGGACGAGCGAGGAGCCGCCCGGGCTAAATGCGGTGAAACGGATCTCATCTTTCTTGAAATCCGTTGGCTTCATCACCAGACGTACCCCATTGGCCAGCGTGATTTCCGTTACGTCAAGCTCAGGAATCGTGTGCCGGAAGGTTACGGCTGCGGGTTCGGGAATGACCGTGAGTAGGGGTTTGTCGGAAATGCTATCTACATAGGGGGCGACTACTTTGTGCTGTACGGTCTCAAACACAGCTGCCAGTTCGGCCGAGGAAGGCTGTTTCAGGTCCGGCTTCTCGGGCATCGTTACGATAACGCCCGGAGCATCGCCCGCGAGGATCTCATTGGCTCGCTCGTTCACTTCTGCGAGCGTGATTTCGGGCAGTAATCGTTTGACCAGTTCGTACTCGAAAGCAATGCCAGGGATGGGTTCGCCTTCCAGAAAGTTGGAGACGTATTCGTCCGCGTAGGCGGCAGAATTGGTGTTCTCGCGTTCCGTGTACGCTTTTTCGTAGGCACGCAGGTATTCCAGTTTCCGGCGCTCGAGTTCGGTCGGCGTAAAGCCGTGTTCACGGACCCGCTTGGCTTCCGTGAGGATCGCTTCCAGTCCCCTTGCAATGCTATCTTCCTGTACTTGGGCGAATAAGCCGGATACCTGAATAGGGCGGACCAGCCTGTAGGCGCTCACGCTCGCGCTGAGGAAGGGCGAGTTCGGTTCGCGTGCGATCTCACTGAGCCGTTCGTTCAGCATGCTGTTGACGAGACTCGAAATCAGGTTTTCTCGGTAGTCCGCTACAGTGCTGTCATCTTCGGCAGGCCGTAGATAGTTCACCTGAACCGTGGTGTATGGGTACTCGGGGTCGGCAATCACGAGGTAGTCATCGTGCTCACGGAGCGGGACAGAGAGGTCGGGCCTGGAGCGCGGGTTCTCCGGGGTGGACAGATGTGAGAAGTGCTCCCGGATGAGTTGCTCGTACCAGTCTAGATCAATGTCGCCTACGGCTACGACGGCCATGAGGTCGGGGCGATACCAATCCTCGTAAAAACGCCTGAATACGTCATAATCGAGGTTCTGAATGACCTCGGGTTTTCCTGCGAAGAGGGTTTCAGCATAGCGCGAATCACCCAGGAGGAAGGGAACCGTCTTTTCGAGTATCCGCCCCTGTACGTTCTCCCTGCGAGCACGCCACTCCTCGATGATGACGCCGCGCTCTTTATCGATCTCTTCCTCGGACAGCGTGGCGTAAGCGGCCCAATCCTCCAGGACGTCGAAAGCGCCTTCGACAATCTCTATGCTGTCTGTCGGGATCGTGAGCATGTAGACGGTTTCGTCCAGCGAGGTGTAGGCATTTACATGCGGCCCGAATCGTACACCGGCACGCTCCAGAAAGTTGATAAGCTCCTGCTTCTCGAAACGCTCCGTGCCATTGAAGAGCATATGCTCCAGGAAGTGAGCGACGCCGCCCTGGTCGGCCTCTTCCAGCGCCGTACCCGCATTCACTGCCAGCCGCAACTCTACCCGGCCTTTCGGTTCGGTATTGTGCCGGAGGTAGTAGCGTACCCCGTTGGGCAATGTGCCGGTCCGTACGTTCGGATCCACCGGTAAGGTGCCGGAAAGAGCCGGGCTTTCCTGGGCTACGGCGGGTAGAACCAGCGCCAGGAAGGTCAGACTGGCCAGTAGTGCAATGAATACCTGGGTAATGAACGGGTGCTGTCGTGTGTTCATTGACATGTAGAAAAGAGACGGGCAACTCGTTACGTGTGTGTAGCCGTGGGCCTCACCTGAAGCTGAAACCGAGAGATTTCTGGTGGTGCTTGTTTGCGAAGGAGCATCCATTCCACTGACAACGTCGGTCAGCAGATACGCCAGTCCGAATGAATACCCGTTTGTTACAAACCAAATGAAAGCAAGTGTCTAGTTACGGCATGTTCACAGCCGACTTCTTGTATGCTGGTTCGGTGTCCCGTACGCTTCTTGACGAGCTACATGCGTTGTATCCCGCTGGATAAGAAAGGGCAGGTGTGCTGACCTGTCCTGGCCGTCGTGGTCCAGATGTAACGACTTGTTTGATCGAGGATGCCGGGAAATTTGGGGCCACAGCGCCGGGAGTCTCTGTCGATTGTGAACTGAACTACCTGCCGTGAAACTAGTCATCTTTGGACTTACAGTCAGTTCTTCCTGGGGTAATGGCCACGCAACCTTGTGGCGCGGCCTCTTTCGCGCCCTCATACGGCGAGGGCATCAGGTCGTCTTTTTCGAACGGGACGTTCCCTACTACGCCCAACACCGCGATCTCACGGAAATTCCCGGTGTCAGGCTTGTCTTGTACGACAGTTGGGAAACGGTGTTGCCGCTAGCCAGACAACATCTCACCGGGGCAGACGTGGGTATGGTCACGTCCTACTGTCCCGATGGGGTAGTGGCATCGAACCTTGTACTCGCTTCCAACGCGCGTATCCGCGTGTTCTATGATCTCGATACGCCCGTAACACTCGATCATGTACGGGCAGGGAGGCCTGTGAACTACCTGCCTCCGTACGGCCTTGGCGATTTCGATCTCGTATTGAGCTATACCGGTGGGCGGGCACTGGATGAGCTGAAGACCATGCTTGGTGCGCGTTGCGTGGCACCGTTATATGGCAGTGTCGATCCCGAAGCCCATTTCCCGGTGGAACCGAAGGAACGGTTTCGATCCGACCTGTCCTATCTGGGCACGTACGCGGAAGACAGGCAATCGGCTGTAGAGGCTTTCTTCGTTGAGCCCGCACGCAGGCTCCCACACTATCGTTTCATGATCGGGGGGGCATTGTATCCCGTGGACTTTCCATGGACGGGAAATATCTATTTCGTTCGGCACCTGGAGCCGAGCCTGCACTCGGCGTTCTATTGCTCCTCCCGGTTCACGCTCAATGTAACCCGTCGGGCTATGGCCCAGTCCGGCTTTTGCCCTTCGGGCCGGCTTTTCGAAGCCGCCGCGTGCGGGGTGGCAGTCATCAGTGACTGGTGGGTGGGGCTGGACACCTTCTTCGATCCCTGGTCCGAGGTCGTGATTGCCCGGAGCACAGAGCACGTGATTCAGGCGCTGGAACTGTCGTCTGAAGAATCCGCAGAAATCGGCCGTCGGGCGCGGGAACGCGTGCTTGCCGGGCACACGGCGGATCATCGTGTGACGGATCTAGAAGCGGCATTGGAACTGGCTTCCGGGCCAGTTGTGCAGCAGCCCGATTCCGGATCTCCGATATCACAACCACTTTCTGTACCGGAGACATAAGCTATGTGGGGAATCATACCAGCAGCGGGGGCCGGTAGCCGGATACAGCCACTGGCGTTCTCGAAGGAACTCCTACCGGTAGGCAGTCGCCTGGAGGGAGCTATGGAGCGTCCGCGGGCCGTCAGTGAATACCTCATCGAACGCATGATCACGGGCGGAGTAACGAAAATCTGCTTCGTCATCTCGTCAGGCAAATCCGACATCCTGGAGTATTACGGAGGAAACATTGGAACGGCGAGTATCTCCTACGTGGTGCAGCCGAGACCGGCGGGGCTCTGCGACGCCATATTCCGGGCGCAGCCGCTCATACCCTCGAATGAGCCGGTCGTCATAGGGCTGCCCGATACCATCTGGTTTCCCGCTGACGGATTATGTGCCCTTCCGGATGACGTGCTTTCGTTTCTTCTTTTCCCCGTTGAGCATCCGGAATTTTTCGATGCCGTCGTAACGGACGATGAGGGGGACGTGCAGGAGATTCGGGTGAAGGAGCAGGAGGCGTCCTCGAACTGGATCTGGGGCGCTATCAAGATGCCGGGTTCGACGCTCCACGATCTGCATGCATTGTGGCAGGAGCGAGGTCGGCAGGACGAGTATATAGGCACGCTAGTCAATGCCTACCTGGAGCGTGGCGGCAAAGCAAAAGGGATTCCCTTCGGGGGAGCCTACGTGGACGTAGGCACGCTCCATGGCTACCGCGAAGCGATCCAGCTTCTGGGAAGCTTGCCGGACGATGACCTGATTGCTCCTGAGGTTGAGGATGGGAATGAAAGGCGGTCCAGCCGAGTGAAGGCTAGCAACGGGCTGATTCCCGAGATATCCCGTTTGGCAGATGTTGTGGCAGAAATAGTGCCCATCGTGGCGCGGAAGCAGGAAGCATGATGCCATCGGTAACGAAGAATGCGGCTGTAGGAAACTCGATCGCAAGCGGAGCGCCGAAACAGGTGCTTGCGCGGGATGAAATCGAACGGCGCGTGCGGGAGCTCGGAACGTGGTTCCATAACATGAACCTGGGTGGGGTATGGACTGCACCGGATCATTTTCTCGGCGATTATCCAGGATTCAAGTGGCGGATGTTCGAGCACGCCCTCCCAGCCGATCTGACCGGCAAAACCGTACTGGATATCGGCTGCAATGCCGGTTTCTACTCCATCGAGATGAAGCGGCGTGGTGCAGAACGAGTGATCGGTATCGACTACGACGACGACTATCTGAACCAGGCCCGGTTTGCCGCGGAAGTGCTGGGCATAGAGATCGAGTTTCAGAAGCTCTCCGTGTACGATATCCCTACGCTCGGCGAGAAGTTCGATATCGTCGTCTTTATGGGGGTGCTTTACCACCTGCGGCATCCGCTCCTCGCGCTGGATCTGATCCACGAGTACGTCGCCAGAGATCTATTCCTCTTTCAGTCCATGCAGCGTGGCAGCAAGGAGGTGGCGCATGTGCTGGCTGATTATGATTTCTGGCAGACGGATCATTTCGAACAGCCCGGCTACCCGAAGATGTACTTCATCGAACACAGGTATTCGGGTGATCCGACGAACTGGTGGGTGCCGAACCGGGCATGTACCGAGGCAATGCTGCGAAGCGCGGGCTTCGAGATCCTGAATCACCCCGAAGAGGAGGTCTACCTCTGCAAGTGGACCGAGGCGAATGTAGAACCCCTGACATGTTTCTCACGAGACGGACGGAAGAATGGTTGAAGCAGTAATGCTCTGGAACGAGCCCAACAATAAGTCCCACTGGATGTTTGAGATCGATCCGGAGTGGAAGACGTTTTCGGAGATGGTCAAACTGGCAGGTAGTGCGATAGCCGCGGAGCGTCCCGGGCTTACGCGTGTGCTGGGCGGCATCTCACCTATCGACCCGGCTTTCATGCAGCGCATGAAAGATCAGGGCGTACTCGATTGCGTCGATGCCGTAGCCGTCCATGGATTCCCGCTCGACTGGAATCACTGGCAGATCAACGAGTGGCCTGGTAAGATCGAGGAAATCCGAGCCGTTACGGATCTGCCCATCTGGGTATCGGAGGTCGGAGTTTCCTCATTCGGTGCCGAGGAAGTTCAGGATTTCGGCCTTCAGCGCACGGTTGACTTGTTGACAGGGCGCGCGCCTCGCATTCACTGGTACAGTCTGTACGATTTGCCGAAAGCATGGCCCGCGACGACACGGCATAAGGAGGCAGAGGGCTCGTCGTATTACCGCCACTTCTATATGGGACTGCTCCGGGAAGATGGCACGCCTAAGATCGCGCTGGAGCGGTTCTACGATTGTACACCCGAGTTCGGCCTCTGCCAATGGTTCCACTTCGAGGACCATCGATTGGATGCGGCCGTCGAGTGGATGAAGCGCCTCGGTGTGACGTACCTCCGGACGGGCATTAGCTGGGCCGATAGCTTCCGCCCCGATGCCGATGCCTGGTTCGACAGGCAGATGGAGGCGCTCGCCGACTTTAACGTGACAATCACCTTTTGTTTTACCCCCGAGCATAGGGGCATCGAGCCGCATCACACAAGTCCTCCGCAACAGATCGAGGAGTTCGCAGATTTTTGTGCCAGCATCGTTCGCCGCTACGCACCGGCAACACCATCCGTGATTCCCGACGCACCGCGTGCCAGCGTGTATGCAAGGCAAGATCAGCCGGCAGCGGTGACCGGGGGAATTGTCTGAACGGTGGACGGCTGATTAAGAGTCAGCGGGCCAGAGGACGTCCTGGCCTGCGGAGGCGCATGTCGCCGGATCAGGGGACCTCATGTCCTTGAAATTTGAGGCCTACAGGTAAATGCCATGGCATACATTTCCGATACGGAGATGCTCGACCGTTTCTGCTGCTTCGAGGAGTATGCACAAGGACCTCCGAAGGTAGTGGCTGTCGTCGCTCATCCCGACGATGAGACGCTCGGGCTGGCAGGTCGGCTTCCGTCCCTGCCGGAAATAACCATCGTCCATGTGACGGATGGATCTCCCCGCAACCTGGATGATGCGAGGGCTGCCGGGTTTGCCACGCGGGAAGCATACGCGTCGGCGCGGCGACGCGAACTCGTAGCGGCGCTCTCGCTTGCTGGGATTCCTGCAGAGCGGACACGTGAGATCGGGCTGGTAGATCAGGAGGCAGCACACTACCTGGTTGAACTGACCTGGATACTGGTGAGCCTGTTTCAGGATGTTCAACCGGATGCAGTCGTGACACACCCCTATGAGGGAGGGCACCCGGACCACGATGCCACGGCATTCGCTGTGCATAGCGCATGCAGGCTGTTACAGCAACGATCTGTGCGGGCGCCCGTCATCATAGAGATGACCTCCTATCACAATGCAGGCGGTGAGATGAGGGTGTGCGAGTTCTTACCGCATGCAAGTCGCGAAGCACGTCTTCTGCTACTCGCAGAGTGGCAGAAGACATTGAAGGAACAGATGATCGCCTGTTTTTCGAGTCAGAAGCACATAGTGCGACATTTCCCGGTAGACCGGGAGGTTTTCAGGTTGGCACCTGGCTATGTGTTCTCACAGCCTCCCCATAAAGGCACACTGTTCTATGAAATGTTTGACTGGGGCATGGACGGGGCACGCTGGCGTGCCCTGGTCGGTACTGCGGAAGAAGAGTTGGGACTTGTGATCAACGCATAGTAACCGGGGAGAAGTATTCGTGTGCTCGTGTGAAAGATGTCGTGCACCCGAATACTGAACACCGGTGTACCCGAATACCTGAACACAACCGATGACACGGACCATACTCAATGTGGCCTACCCGCTGGCGCCGGTCGGACCGGACGCCGTCGGTGGGGCGGAGCAGGTGCTGACGCATCTGGATGCTGCGCTCGTGCGGTCCGGTCATCGTTCTATCGTGGTTGCCTGCGGGGGCTCGGTGGTGAGCGGTACACTGGTTGCGACACCTGCCCCGGACGGAGTATTAGACGAAGTGGTGAAACGAAAGGCCTGGATGCGGCACCGGGAGGCTATCATCGAGGCACTTGACCGCTGGCCTGTCGATGTCGTTCACATGCACGGGGTGGATTTCCTGCACTACCTGCCGCCTCCTGGTGTACCCGTTCTCATTACGCTGCACCTACCAATTGACTGGTATCCGGAAGACATCGTTCGTCTGGACCGTCCGGATACGTTCTTCCATTGTGTCTCCCGATCCCAACGAGAAACCTGCCCTGATGGATTGCACCTGCTTCCGGAGATCGAAAACGGGGTGGACGTGGATGGACTGACCGTTCGCCACGCCAAACGAGGTTTTATCTGCTCGCTGGGACGGATCTGCCAGGAGAAGGGGTTTCACCTCGCGCTTGACGCGGCACGGCAAGCCGGTGTGCCCATGGTGCTGGCGGGAGAGGTATTTCCCTATGCCGACCACCGGCAGACGTTCGAGTCAGAAATCATACCCCGACTGGATAAGTACCGGGTCTATATAGGGCCGGTCGGATTTGATAAAAAGCGGCGCCTGCTCACGGCGGCGCGGTGTCTGCTCGTGCCCAGCCTTGCTCCCGAGACGAGTTCTCTCGTAGCCATGGAAGCACTTGCCTGCGGCACGCCGGTCGTGGCGTTTGCGTCTGGGGCGTTGCCGGAGATTATCGAACAAGGGAGGACCGGGTTCATCGTCAACGGGGTGGAAGAAATGGTGGAAGCCATCTACGCTACTGCTACTCTGGATCCGGAGGTGTGCCGTGCTGTCGCGCGAGAGCGATTCTCGCTGGATCGGATGACCACACGGTATCTCGAAGTCTACGAGCGGATAGCTTCCCTTCAGGTGAGCCGGTCTATCCTCGCCGAAACGCTTGAACCGAACTCGGTGACACGCCATGTGGTCTGATGTCGTCACCCATATCGATACCGTCGAGGAAATCACCACGATAGCGGGGCTGGAGCGCCTGCGGCCGGAATGGTGGGCGTTGTGGCACGAATCCCGGACGGCCACCCCATTTCAAACCCCTTCCTGGATCATCGCGTGGTGGCAGCGCTTCGGGTGGGATGGGCTCTGGGTACTCGCACTCCGCAGTGAAGATCGCCTCGTCGGGCTCGCTCCATTGTGTATCTGGAACCGCCAGGATATTTCGGAACGAACCGTGCTGCTCATCGGAACAGGTATCACGGATTATCTCGATGCCGTATTTGCGGAGGACTTTGAGAATGCAGGGGCAGCGGCCGTATTCGAGCACCTGTCCCGCGAATGCGAACGATGGGATGTATGTGATTTCCAGCAGTTATCGGTCTCGTCGATGCTTTTGACACGCGAGTTAGGGGAAGGGTGGTCGGATGTCATCACGGAGCAGGATGCATGCCCGGTGCTCATATTTCCGGATGGTGCCACGGATTGCACGGCTTTCCTTCCTCGCAAGATGCGGAAGAACCTTCGGTACTACCGTCGCCGCGCCGAGAGTGCCGGGGAAGTACGAATCGAGGCCGCATCGGAAGCCAACCTCGATGTCCTGGTCGATGCGCTGTTCAGGTTGCACACGAGACGGTGGGAGCGCCGAGGTGAAGCAGGCATGTTTGCCGATGAAGATGTGCAAGTGTTTCACCGCACACTGGTCAGGGATCTCCTGCAGCAGGATCTGCTTCGCATGTATGGGTTGTATCTCGATGGTACGGTCGTAGCCTGCTACTACGGCATGTTCGCGAAGGGGCGGGTCTACTCCTATATGAGCTGCTTCGATCCGGACCTACCTGAACTCAGTCTTGGCACGCAGATCATAGGTCATGCCATATGCGATACTGCACGGAAAGACGGGGTCTCGTTTGATTTCCTGCGCGGGCAGGAAGACTACAAGTACCTGTGGGGTACAACGGATCACCACACCTTTAGACGCCGGTGCCGGCTGAACAGGTCAGGCCGCACGTAGGCTGAAATCAAACGAGACCCGGCGTTTTGATTTCAGCTTTGTGAAGGGCGGCATAGATAGATGGACGGCAAGCAGGGAGGTACGACGTGACGCAAAACGGTTCCAGGGGCACGCGCAAGCTGGGTATCCGGTGGACGATCGGAGATGTGAATCCGTACGGGTTTGAAGCACTTCGGCTGTCTGTATGGGGGGCCTGGCACGTGTTCGGCCCGGAAGCTTCCTTCCTCATCTGTGTGAATACGATACCAGTGGATATAGCACGCCGCCGGGTGGGGACGCTCCCGGACGGTGTAGCCTGGCATTCCAGGTCGGCTAAGTTGCCAGGTTTTCTGCAACCGTACCTGAGTCCGGACATGGCGGAAGGGACTGCCTGGAAGTTTTCGCCGTTGCGGGTATTCGCAGACAGGCATGCGCTTGTGCTGGACAATGACGTCATTCTGTGGGATCTGCCGGAGGGGATCCGGAGGTGGTTGGAAGCAGAAGATATCGGCCGGTGTGTGATCGCAGAAGACGTCAGGCGGTGCTTCGGCCAGTTCGATAGCATGTGCGGGCCGGAGCCTCGCAACGCCGGCATCATTGGTCTACCTCCCGGGTTCGACTATGAAGCTGCTCTAGCTGAGGTTCTCAGGGAGAAGCCTGTCCTGATGACCTCCGAACAGGATGAGCAGGGCCTGCAAGTGGCCGCTTTATGCCGGCATAGCGAGCCGCTCATCGTTACTACCGAAGAGGTGACAATCTGCTCTCCGTTTCCTCCGCATATGTCGTACCTGGGGCGATGCGGCGCTCACTTCGTGGGCCTCAATACGAAACACATACCGTGGAGCCTGAATGGCCGCTCTGCGACGGAATACATTCGGGAGCACTGGGAACGACATCGAGGGACGATCTACGAGAAGATCGGCATCGCGCCTGAACATCCGGTTCCGGCAGGTCTATCTAGCAACGTTGGATATCGTACAGAACCGGACTCCAATCAGCACAGCCACCTGACACCTTGAGACAGAATACTATGGATACGAAAAAGGTAAGAGTTGCCATCATCGGCGTCGGTAACTGCGCTTCCTCACTGGTTCAGGGTGTGCAATTCTATAAGGATGCGAACGAGAGCGACTTCGTGCCCGGGTTGATGCACGTCAGTCTCGGTGGATACCACATCCGGGATATAGAGTTTACGGCGGCTTTCGATGTGAATGCAGAAAAGGTCGGCAAGGACCTTTCTGAAGCCATCTTTGCTCAGCCCAATAACACGTACAGGTTCTCGGATGTGCCTTTTCTGGGAGTTAGGGTATATCGGGGCGTTACGCTCGATGGTCTCGGTAAATACCTCAAAGAGGTGGTTGAGGAGTCGCCTGCCGAACCGGACGATATCGTTCGTATTCTGAAAAAGACGAAGACGGACGTCGTCATCTCGTACCTCCCGGTTGGTTCGGAACAGGCTACGCGGTACTATGCGGAGCGGATTCTGGAAGCCGGATGTGGAATGGTAAACTGTATTCCTGTGTTTATAGCCTCCGATCCGTTCTGGCAGCAGAAATTCGCCGAGCGGCGGTTGCCACTCATCGGCGATGATATCAAATCGCAGGTCGGGGCAACGATCACGCACCGTATCCTGACCAACCTGTTCCGCGAGCGGGGGGTACGGCTGGACCGTACGTACCAGCTAAACTTCGGTGGTAATACGGATTTCATGAACATGCTGGAACGTGAGCGCCTGCACTCGAAGAAAGTATCCAAAACACAGGCGGTTACCAGCCAGCTCGATTATCCGTTGCCGGACAACAACATTCACGTTGGGCCGAGTGATTATATCCCGTGGCTGGAAGACCGTAAGTGGTGCCACATTCGCATGGAGGGTACGACATTCGGGAATGTCCCTCTCACCTGTGAACTCAAGCTGGAAGTGTGGGACTCTCCAAACTCGGCGGGTGTCGTCATCGATGCCGTTCGTTGTGCAAAGCTGGCGTTGGACCGGGGCATCGGTGGCCCGCTTATTGGGCCGGCGAGCTACTTTATGAAATCGCCTCCGGTGCAATTCACTGATAACGAGGCGCACGAGCGGACCGAAGCATTCATTCGCAATGAATCCGGAGATGATCTGGATCTTTTTGATGCGGGCGAGGACCGAAAACTCCGCATGTTCCAATCCGTTGGGGGCGATGGTGGTGCTCCGGTACGATCAATGGATAGGGATACCCTGGGATGAGTGCGACGACATTCTATCTCATCCGGCATGCCCAGAAAGAAGGCGGGGAGGGATGGCTGCCCGGGCGGATGCCGGGCGTACACATTACGGAGGAAGGGCGTGCTCAGGCCGAACGACTGGCTGATGCGCTGGCCGACGTGCCTTTTCAAGGTATCTACTGCAGCTCATTGGAACGTGTGTATGAGACAGCACGACCACTATGTGAGCGGCTGGGCCTGCCGTGGAATACGGTGGACGAAATACTGGAAATCGACTTCGGGGACTGGACGAACCGAACGATTGGTGATCTCGATGGCGATGAAGTATGGCGGCGCTTCAATACGTTCCGAAGTGGCACCTGTGCCCCGCGCGGCGAACTCATGCTGGATGTGCAGGCGCGGTTCGTCAGGAAAATGATTGAGCTACAGGCCGTACACTCCGGTGGAACAGTGGCTCTCTTCAGTCATGCCGATCCCATTCGTTGTGCGATTGCTTACTTTTTAGGGATTCCCCTTGATTTCTTCCTGCGAATCGAGATCGATCCTGCATCCGTGAGCATCATTGAACTGGATGACTATGGACCCCGCGTTCGCTGTGTGAATCAGAACCTGATCGGGCAAGCTATTCTGTAGGGAAGGGCCTCTGATGCTCGTATTCATCGAAGCCGGTTCAGATTCGAAGGGAATACCGGCGAACTTTGTGTTTCCGCGAACGTTCGCAAACTCTCTCGTCAGCATGATCCACATCTAACAATGAGTGTCGTAGCAAAGCGCCTGCGAGGAAAAGAACAACGCCGCAACCGCATCATCAGCGCTGCCGAGCGCGTTTTCTTCTCGCGGGGCATCGAGACGGCTACGATGGACGAGATCGCCGAGGTTGCGGATATAAGCAAGGGGCTTCTGTACGTCTACTTCAAGAGCAAGGAAGACCTCTACAATGCAGTCTGTTATCGTGGCCTCCGCATGCTGCGCCAGTCATTCCTCCGTGCCATAGCCCACCACGATACAGGGATGCAGCGTATCCGGGCCATCGGGTATACGTACGTCACCTTTGCGCAGCGCTATCCGGACTATTTCAGCACCATTGTCTATCAGGCTGCACAGGAGGCTGCCAGTGAGCCCGATTCATACGCTGCGGCATCCGAAGCCGAACGGGACAAGATCCTGGGACTCGTTGCCGATGCGATCCGGCTTGGTATTATGGACAATACGATACGGTCCGATGTCGATCCCATGGAAGCGGCTGTCATGCTCTGGGGTCAGATGCACGGAGTCATCGAGGTCGCCGTGCTCAAGAATATCCAGGAGCGTTATCAACTCGATTTCGATTCGCTCCTGCGATTTGCTTTCGAGTTTGTTACGGATGCGCTCAAACCTAGTGAAGTGCTTTCTTCTCCCTGAAACATTATATTGTCCTCGTATTGACTCGCAGTCAATTTTTTGCAACCGGCTTGTGCCGGTTATTTTTGTTCTGTTTATTGACTGGCAGTCAGTTTTTTTAGCTCTGATACGCTATACCACAGGTTAGCTAGCACCATGACTAAACGAAAGAATACCACATTGCCGATACTGGGAGTGTTAGGGATAGGACTCGCGTGCGGCTATGTCCTGTGGAAGCAGACGGCGCAGGTAGAGAGGAGGCGGGATCATACCGGATACAGGAGATCTCGTCCTGCCAGTGCCCTGCGTTCTTCTCCGCGGTGGGAGCTGGGTGAGACGGAGCTTTTCAGCAGCCTCCACTTTCTGCCACACTGAGCCCCGCGGGTAACAATCAATGGATTCTCGGCTCGCGGCGACGCGAGAGGGGTCGTATTCCTATTCAACTTCTCATCGAATCATAGCAAGCTGATATCAGCGCCGTTGCATGCAAGCAGTTGCTCCGACCCCATACATCGAACAGGTTGACTTCGCTTCCTACCTCGATAACTTTCGCGATACCCTTCGGCGGGTATTCCACGTGCGGGCTGACATTGATGAGCTAAGCCTCCAGCGTGGGTTGCCGCCTTACATCATGCGTGAGATCCTGGCTGCGAACCCGCTGGCAGTCTGGATTCCGAGCGAGTACGGCGGACGAGGGGGGCACGTAATGGAGTGCATGTCGGTACTAGAGGCGGCCGGGTATGAGTCGCTGGCACTTTCGCTGACGATGGGTATCAATGGTGCGCTCTTTCTGCAGCCCGTCGCCAAATACGGGCAGGAGGAAGTCAAACATGGCGTGTTCGAACGCTTCCTCCATCACCAGAATCTGGGAGGGCTCATGATTACGGAGCCTGATTACGGCTCGGACGCATTGAGCATGCAGACCTCCTGGATCGAGGAGAAAGACGGCTACCATATTCGGGGCGTGAAGCACTGGGGCGGGCTCACCGGTTGGGCGGATTTCTGGCTGCTCACGGCACGCCGCCGGGGAGCGGACGGGCAACTTGCGCGCGATATCGACTTCTTCATCTGCAATGTGAACAGCCCGGGCCAGGAGATCTACGTCGAGGAATATTTTAACAACCTCGGTCTGTACCTCATTCCCTACGGGCGGAACCGGATCGACGTGCGGGTGCCCGAAACCTACCGGCTGCAGCCCCACAGTACCGGCATCAAGATGATGCTCGATACCCTGCATCGGAGCCGGACCGAATTCCCGGGGATGGGGATCGGCTTCCTGCGGCGTATGATGGACGAAGCCATCGCTCATTGCAGCGAGCGTCACGTCGGGGGCGCCAGCCTGCTTACCTACGACCAGGTGAAGGAGAGAATTGCACGGATGCAGGCGTACTTCACGGCTTGTTCTGCTATGTGCGTCTATTCGTCCGAGCACGCAGGCATCGAGCACGACCTCTCAAAAGACAACGTAGCAGCTAACTCGATCAAGTCCGTCGTGACGGATTTCATGCAGGAATCGGCTCAGTCACTGCTGCAACTCGTCGGCGCAAAAGGGTACCGGCTCGATCACATTGCTGGCCGTGCAATTGTGGATAGCCGCCCGTTTCAGATCTTCGAAGGGTCGAACGATATTCTCTATCAGCAGATCACGGAGTCCGTCCTCAAGGCGATGCGCCGTATCAGCGAGAGTAATCTTTTCAGCTTCCTGAAGGAGTACGAACTGACGTCGCGGGCGGCGGATTACTTCAAGAACCTGCTGAACTTCGAAGTGGATCTGCGCATGTCGCAACGGAAGCTCGTCGAACTGGGGCGTGTTCTCGGGCGCGTGGTCACGATGGACTTCGCGATCGAGCTAGGAGAGCGGGCCTTCCGGCGCGACCTCGTCGAGAACTGCCTGGAGGTACTCAAGCACGAGATCGAGAGCTTGCTGGCGCAGTATCGCAGCTCCGCTCAGGCTGTTCCGATCATTGATTACGTGGAGGATGCATCCTGGCTCGGGTGCGTGTCCGCGGCGAATAGCTGAGTTCTACCGCTTCCTGGAGTAATTGCCATCGAGTGGCGCACTTCGCGCGCCACTCGACGTTCTCCCATCACACGTGGAGGCGGGCGGCCTTCATTGTGTTCTGCAAGAGCATTGCAATCGTCATCGGGCCGACGCCTCCCGGTACGGGGGTAATCCATCCCGCTTTTTCACGCACGGCCTCGAAATCCACGTCGCCGGTCAGTCGGTATCCACGCGGTCGCGATGCATCTTCGACCCGATTCACACCGACGTCGATTACGGCAGCGCCTTCCTTTACCATGTCAGCCGTGATGAAGCCGGGACGGCCGATGGCTGCGATCAGGATATCCGCTTGCCGGGTAATCTCGGGCAGGTTGCGGGTCCGGCTATGGCATACGGTGACCGTGGCATCCGTGCCGGGCTGGAGCAGGAGGTTGGCAACAGGCTTGCCTACGATGTTTGAACGCCCGATGACTACGGCATGCTTACCCCGAGTTTCGATGTTCGAGCGGCGTAGCAGTTCGATGATACCGGCGGGGGTGGCAGGCGGAAAGCCAGGCTGCCCGATGAGGAGGCGCCCGACGTTTACCGGGTGAAATCCGTCTACGTCCTTATCCGGATCGATGGCCCGGATCACCTCCTGCTCATCGATGTGAGGTGGCAGCGGGAGCTGTACCAGAATACCGTCTACCCGGTCGTCAGCGTTCAGGTCCGCAACGAGCTGGAGCAGGTCGGCCTCCGGCATGCTGCTGTCATAGGTAAGCGTGTCGCTCTCGATGCCGGCTTCTGCCGCGGCCTTTGTCTTGCCTCGGACGTAGGAAGCGGAGGCGGGGTTATCCCCGATGAGAATGACGGCCAGGTACGGCGCCCGGTGTCCTGCGGCTCGCCATGCATCAACCTGTGCGCGCACGTCCGCACGAACCTGGGCCGCGATGGCCGTTCCGTCAATGATATTCGCCAAGGGTGTAGCGGGGCTTGGTACGTGGAAAAGATCAGAGAGAAGTTAGCCAAACAGGTCCTTAGCCGTGCAGTTTGTTTATCAATTTACAGCGAGGCTCGAGGTCGTCGGTATGGCTCACCGCCCGCTTAGAAAAAGACAAAGGCCGGTGAACGTACCGTCCACCGGCCCTTGTGGTTTATTTATTGGCTATCGGAGCCTGCGTTGTTCGAACCAGCGTTCTCCGAAGTTGATGCTGGCCGAAATCCGGTAGAACCGATCCCGGATGAGGTCATGGTCCGTCGTGCCTCGTAGGCCGGCCTCGAAGCCGATGTCGAACCGCGTGCCTGGAATGAGGGTCGGCAGGCCGAAGCCGCCTGTCAGCGCGATCGTGCTCAGGCTGACGTCGGGGTTGGGTGTTACGTAGGCCTGGTCGTAGTAGAAGCCCAGACGGTAGGCGACACGTGCCGGGAAGGGGCGGAGCATGTCGTTACCGGCCGGCAGGTACTCGGCACCGAAGGAGGCCCGGATGCGGTCGTTGAAGCCGGACGTTCCTTCTACGGGATCGTATCCACCCAGGGCAAAGTCGCTGTCAAAGCCGCTCCATGGTTCGTAGAGCCCGTCTGCTACAAAGGTCCACCGGTTATCGTACATGAACGCCGCGCCCAGTTGCGCACGTAGCGGAAGCGTAAGGGAGCCGTCGACCGGTGTTCCAAGCGTATCCCGGTCGACGCCGTCGTTTGCACTGAGCGTTCGTACGCGGGTGCCACTCAGGGAGGCGGGCAGGGTCAGGGCCGCGCCGATCGACAGGTAATCGTTGTCAGAAACGAGGGTCGGGATCGTGAGGGTAGCTCCTACCGTACCGGTAAGGCCGGAGAGCCGGGTCGTATTCGCCAGGTGGGCATCCTGGATATCTCGCCTGCCTTCGAACTCCGTGCGCCGGGTGTTTTCCAGGATGCCAAAGACGTAATTCAGGCTGGCGCCCACACTGAGGTTTTCATTGATCCGGTACCCGACACCGCCGATGACGCGCTGCAGGCCGCCGCTTCCGACGTTACTGAGCAGGAAGGAGTTCGTGTCTCCCAGCACAGGATCGGGTTCGAGGGTGCCCGGCAACTGGACACGGTAGTTCATGCGGGAGTAGGGCTCATAGGCCAGTGCGACGCCGAGTTTACGGTCCAGAATCGGGAAGCTGAACTGGAAGGTGTTCAGCGTGCCTTCCGTGAGCGTGCTGCTGTTGTTGCTGGCATCGGTGGCCTCCACACCCTGGAAGAGCATACCGGCAGAGAAGCGTGTCAGCACCTGGTCCGACCAGGTAGCCGGGTTGCCGCTATTGAGGTAGTTGAACGACAGCATTCCCGTGCCGCCTCCGCCCAGAGCCTGAATCTGCGCGGATGGGAACGTGCGCAGTTCGCCGACACCGAAGCTCGAGTAGATGGAACCGTCGTTCGTACTCTGCGCATGGGCCGACTGGCCGAGCAGAACAGCCAGGCATGCCATCCAGGGCAGGAACCGGACTGCGAAGAGAATCTTTTCCGTGGAGAACATGGACGTATGTGGCAATGAGAACGGAATACGAGGGTGGCAGATGCGAGCGAACGGTGATGCTCCGTTATGGGTCACCGGATCGTGCACACCGGCAACCCGTTACTCGGTAGGTGTGAACATCACAGTAGCCTGAGGCGCTTTGCCTGGATCAGGTATCGTCTGAGAGTTACCCGTGTAGATGAGAATCGGATTGATCGTGTTCGACTCTACGTCCGGCGTAATGCGGAAACCCGAGAGCGTATCGTCGCCTTCCAGTCTCGATTGGACGATGTCGGTTAATCCCTCGTAATCCAGGATGAATCGTGCATCCTTCGTTCCCAGGCGAAAGTCGATCAAGCTCGTATAGCCGAGCCTGGCCACATCGCCATCGTCTGAGAGGGTATACAACGAGACCTCGCGGAGGAGAGGGCGAACGAATCCGGCAGGGGCATTGGCCTGTGTTGCAACCGTATCAGCAGGCAGCGCGAACACCACGCGGTTGATAGCGCTGGGACCGAATCCGGCCTGTTCAAATGGGAAGTCGAAATTTGCAGCCTCTCCGAAGCCGTCCTGTATCAGCACGTATCCTTCCGGAAGCGTCGGCTCACTCTCGCGGGTCAGGGTGGTAAGAATTTTGGTCACGGGGAAGTCGACGGTATCCTGACCTGATACGACGCGCAGCATGCTGCTATCTGCTGAGAACCCGCGAATGGCATCCGTGCCCGTGCTAGATATCTGAAAGCCGTGAAAACTGGTGGCAAACCGCTCGCTACGGAACGTCGTGTCATTGGCCGCGATGAACGCAGGGGGAAGCGGAATGACGACGAGGGTATCACTGGGCTTGATGGAAAACTCGGTGATGAAATCGCCGATGACGTTCTCAGCGAAGGACGTATCAGCCTTCGCGCTAGTCATGTCGATTTCTTCGCGGATCTCGTTCAGGCGGAAGGTGGCCTGCGTGACGACACTGCCGTAGGTGTAGTTCGGCACGAGATGGAGTTCGGCGGCGGTAACGGTACCATTTCTGAAGGCTTGCGAGGTCGAGCCCGCAAAGTCCACGTATCCCTTAGCAGCCATGGTGCCCAGCATGGGGTCCGCAACCCGGCCTGCCAGCACACGCGTTGAATTGCCTAACCACCTTGCCCCTCCTCCTATCGTTGGAACGAGAACGTTTCCGGTTACATCGCGGACGGTGTCGGGTTCGACGGAGGAGGCTTGCAGGACCTTTGTCTCGGGTGTGCCGTCCAGTCCGCCCACAAGGCCTTCTCCCACGTTTCCGGGGTTCTCGCACGCTGCAAAGGTGACGAGGAACAAACACGAAGACGCCCACAAGCCTATTCGATTCAAGCGCATAGATGAGTCTGGCAGAGTTGCGAAGTGTACGCCGGTTTCTTGATAACGCACGATGCACCCGTTTTCGCATGTGGCCTGGCAAATCGGGCTGCGTGCATCACCAATTTTCCGGCAGAGAAGCCGCCGTTTGAGAGAAGAAAAACCCCGAACGACACGGGCCGCCGGGGTTCCGGGATCAGATGGGGATTAAGTATGCCGAATATTTCAGCAGGTTTCCGTTCAGATCCGCCGAACGTAAATAAGCAAAGCGCACGCCGCGTGAAATCCGGGATGGATACTGTTTCCACGCGGTGTGCGCTTTGCTACTGATCAGGCTTTCGTCAGGCCGCAATGACGTTCACAGAAGGGCTGTAGAGCGCCATGGCCTGCTGGACAATCTCATCCGGGTCGCTGCTGAACTGGCCTCCCGGGATGCCGGTGACGGGTTCAACAGAGGGCGGATACACGGCCGTGTCCGCAAATGCAACGCCGACGCTATTGAAGTCGGGGCCGATGAGGCGGTCGTCGTGCGTGAGGCCGAGCGCTTGCACGTCGGCTTCGACGAAGCACTCCGTGCGGTCGAAATCATTCGGTGTGTAGACGACCTTGGCACTTTCGAGGTGCGGGTCATTGGCGAATTCGGTGCGAACGAGGTAGGGGACGAGCGAGCTCATCCATCCGAATGCGTGCACCACATCGGGTGTCCAGCCCAGGTTCCGGACCGTCTGCAGTGCGGCACGGCCGAAGAAGAGGGCCCGGGCGGGATTATCTTCGAATTGTTTACCGGTTTTGTCTGCGTAGATCCCTTTGCGTTTAAAGAAGCGGTTGTTGTCCATGAAGTAGACCTGCAACCGGATGCCGGGGATAGAGGCTACCTTTACTTTCAGCGCTTCAGTGCTGGGCCCCATAGCGACATCGGTGCCTGAAAGGCGGATCACTTCGTGTAGCCGGTTTCTGCGCTCGCTGATCGTACCGTAGCGGGGCATCATGATTCGGATCTCGTACGAATTCGTCTCCTGAAGCTTTTCAGGGAGCATCCGAACCAGGTCGGCAACATCGGAATGCTTTGCAAAAGGGGCGACTTCACCAGAGACCAGTAGGACTCTCGTCGGATTGGCCATACGTCTGACGGTTAGTTTGAAGGTGGTTTAAACCCGCTACGCGTACGACACACATAGGGAGCGGACGCGCTCGTCCGGACAGCGTTCGGCACGTCGGAAACCGCAGCAGCTCATCCAGCGAGGAGCGGCGTTGGTAACCACAGGCGCGGCTTTCGAGACCTAAACCCATAATTTAAGTAAATCTGCGGTATTTATCAAGCTGAGCGTAATACCGAGATTCGAATCGCCTGCGAAAGCACGCAGACACAAGGGGATGCGTGAAAGGTTGGACGGGAATGGTGAGGGGAGAGGTCGGGATCAGAACGTGCTGAACTCGATCTGGCTAAAGTCAGCCGGGGCGTGGAAAAGGAGGGTGTGGTGGCGTGCGTGGTACAGGGCGTCGGCTTCGAGTTCAGGCTCCGTTTCGTCGTGGTATGCTTCGATGGACAACGGACGGCCGTCTACGCTGACCTCGCCCGGTTTTTCGACGCCGAAGATATGCATCCGGTATCGCTTTGCATGGGCCGTGTAGGACCCAGTATGTTCTCGCAAGAGCGTGTACCTGCCCTGGTCGGATTCCAACAGTGAGAACGTGGTTCTGCGGAAGTCCCCCCGCTGGTACGCAAACGAGGCGCCGTCGTCCTCGAACAGGTTGGAGATGCCGGTACCCGGGAAAACGCGCAGTTCGAGTCCCACGATCTCGCGTTCGCCATCGTGCTGAAGGACGGGGGCCAGCGGTATGACCGTTCCTCCCTTTACGAGCACCGGCATTTCTTCAAGCAGCGAGGAGAAGAGTAAGGGTTCGTATTCGGTGTCGCCATTGGCTACGTAGGCTTTCCCGGTCCAGAAGTCGTACCACCGGCCTGCCGGGAGGTGGATTTTGCGCGAGTGGGCACCCTCGTAGAGGATGGGCGCAACCAGGATGGTCTCACCGAGGAGGAACTGGTCGTCGAGGTCGTGTACCTGCGTATCCTGCGGGTAGTGCAGCACCAGGGGGCGGATGATGGGCAGTCCCGTACGCCCGTGTTCTTCGAACAGGGTGTAGAAGACGGGCATGAGCCGGTAGCGCAGTTCGATGAACTTGCGGGAGATCGTCTCCACACCGGGGCCGAAGCTCCAGGGTTCCTGGCGCATGCTCTCGAAGATCGTGTGCGTTCGGAAGAACGGCGAGAAGGCGCCAATCTGGATCCAGCGGGCGAATAGTTCGGGCGTAGGGGAATCGAAGAAGCCGCCTACGTCGCTTCCGCAAAAGGGCATGCCGCTGAGTCCGAGCGATAGCAGCATGGGGAGGGTAAGCCGCAGGTGCTCCCAGTTCGACACGTTATCGCCCGTCCAGACGGCGGCATACCGCTGGGAGCCGGAGAAGCCTGAGCGCGTCAGTACGAAGGGGCGTTCATCCGGACGGTGGCGCAGGAGGCCCTCGTACGTTGCGCGCGTCATGAGCAGGCCGTATACGTTGTGGGCTTCCGCGTGGGTGCCACCCTCGCCCTCGAAGGCGTGCAGGGCGATCTCGGAGATGGTTCTGAAGCGGTGATTGGACGGTTCATTCATGTCCGTCCAAATACCGGCTACTCCGGCATCCTGCATCAGCCGGTAATAATCGCCGAACCACTGCCGGACGGCGGGGTTGGTGAAGTCCGGGAAGTAGCAGGCGCCGGGCCAGACGGATCCTTTGTAGATGCTACCGTCGGGGTATGTCACGAACATGCCTTTTTCGAGGCCTTCATCATGTACGAAGTAGCCGGGGTCCTGCTTTACTCCGGGGTTGATGATGACGACCGCCCTGACGCCCTGATTGCGCAGTTCGTTCAGGAGGCCGCGCGGATCGGGGAATCGCTCGGGATTCCACGTGAAGACGCGGTACGCGTCCATGTAGTGGATATCCAGGTAGATGGCGTCCAGCGGAATCCGGCGCTCACGGAATTGCCGGACGATAGAGGTGACTTCGGTGTCCGGGAAGTAGCTCCATCTGCTCTGGTGGTATCCGAGCGCCCATCGGGGCGGCAGAGGCACCCGTCCCGTCATCGCGGTGTAGCGGCGGAGGACGTCGGTCATTTCCGGGCCGGGGATGAAGTAGTACACGAACTCGCCGCCGTGCGCTCCGAAGCTGAACCCGTCGAGCATTTCTCCGCCGAAGTCGAACTCGGAGCGGTAGCTGTTATCGAGGTAGATCCCGTAGGCACGGCGCAGACCATCCTCACAAGGCCGTAGCGCGATAAAGAAGGGGAAGGACGTATAAAGCGGGTCGGACCATTCCTGGTAGGCGGGGTAATCGGTGTTCCAGTTGGTAAACCGCTGTCCGACGCGGTTGATGCCAAGGGCCCGCTCTCCGAGGCCATAGAAGTGTTCGCCGTCTGTTTTCCGCTTGCGCGCCGTCACGTGGTCTCCCTTCCAGGTGATGCCGAAATCATCCTCGGCGAACACGTTGCCGTGCGCATCTTCGAAATGGATGCGTAGCGGCCTGTGCTGCACGACCGCCGTATAGGAGCCGGACCGTATCCGGGTATGGTCTTCTTGCGTCTGTACTTCGACTTCCTCCGGCTCGCCCGAAAGGAAGTCGGGCAGGACAGCGTACGAGAACGGCTGCTCGCGAAACGAGGCTCCCGATTGCGAAAAGCGTACCTGAAACAGGCCCTCCGTGACGGCGCAGATCCGGAGTCGAGGCGTTCCGGCCAAGAGTTCGACGCCGTTCTCCAGGTTTGAGACGGACGTGACGTCGCCCAACACGTGGTGGAATCCTTGCGGCATGGGGGTAGCAGGATCAGGTGGTGCAGGGGGCTTACCAGCAGGATCCTTTAAGGTAGTGCAGCATGGAAGGTGCGTTGGCACACTCTGCACAACCGTTACCGATCTATGGCAACTCTCTCCCGGTCATTCGAGCAGGAAGCTCATGGTATCATCTTGTTTGACGGCGTGTGTAATCTTTGCAATGGCGCGGTCAACTTCGTGATCGATCGCGATCCAGCGGGGTTCTTCAAGTTTGCTCCTTTGCAGTCGAATACCGGCCGTGCTTTGCTAGAGCAACATGCTCTTCCTACGGAGACCCTCGATAGCATCGTGCTGATCGAGGGCGGGCGGGTCTACCAGCGTTCCGGTGCGGCGCTGCGGATTGCCCGGCGGCTCAGGGGTGGCTGGCCGTTGCTCTATAGTTTCATCATCGTGCCCCGGTTCATCCGAGACCGGGTCTATGATTTCATCGCGGCGCATCGATATCGCTGGTTCGGAAAGGAGGATGCCTGCCGGGTGCCGACGCCAGCGTTGCGGGCGCGTTTTCTGCCGACGGATTGAGGGGGCGTAGGAATTGCGGATCTGAGGGGTGATTGTAACGGAGGTGTAACGAAGTTTACAAAATTGAGCGGGGTGTTCGGGTGAATTGGGGGCTGAGGGAGGAGGGTGATGGCACAAAATGCACACGAAAATATGTGTATGCGGTTGGGTGTGAGACCTGACAGGTTTTGGAAACCTGTCAGGTCTGAGCAGGAGGCTGTCGGTACTGCTCATGGCACAAATGGCGCAACGGAATGCGGGTTTGGCGCGGGTGGGGCGGGGAGGCATGGGGCTCTCGTGGTTTGATTCGGGAGGGATCAACCGGGGAGGGTACGGAAGAAAGAGGGCTGTGTCGAGGTTATTCTGATAACCTACATATGTGGGGTGGGCGGTCAGAAGAGCAGGCTGATGGGTTAGAGAACACCCTCAGTCGCTGCGCGACAGCTCCCTCGAGGGAGCGGTTGGGCTTTGCCGGACGGTGACGTGGTAGAAGTCTTTCAGGTTGTGCTGCCTGGATTTACTTCGGTCAGCCACTTCGTTCTTGTCCGGTATTTCTTGCGGTGCCGGAGAGGCTCGTGGCGTATTTGGAGCGTAGCGGTAGTGCTGACCGTTGTAAACATCCCCCTGCCTTGCTCGGCTGGACGCGTTCGCAAGGCTGTCCCCCTTCGAAGGGGGATTTTCTCCTGGCTCGGATGATAGTAAGTCCTGAAGGTTGTGCTGCCTGGATTTACTTCGTCGGTCGCTCCGCTCGCGTCCAATCGAGTTGGGAATGACGTTTATGGGGAGGGGTGAGGTAAAAAGGAGCCGGATTGCCCTGTTTGAAGGAGTTAACATGCTTCCTTGACGCGCATGTGGTCGGGCCAGGCATGACGTTGGTGGGGGGCTCGGGGCATCGGGTACTCCTTTGCGTGGTTGACATCCTCCTGCCTTGCTCCGCTGGACGCGTTCGTAAGGCTGTCCTCCTTCCAAGGAGGAGTTTGTTTTAGCCGCTCGTGTGGAAGGAGGATTTTGGTGAAGCAGGACCGGATGGGTGGACGTGGGTTCTGGCAGGGCGTGGCGGTTTTACGCGCCTACGGCAGCTGGATGGCAGGAAGGGTCTTTAGGAGGGGCCGAAGTGGTTCTTGTGAACGCGGGGAAGCATCTGGGCTTGGTTCAGTTGTTCCTTACGGGATGGTCGCGCCTCCTGCAGGGGGCGTGCAATGGTGTGGTAAGGGAATTACTTCACTGCGTTCGCATGATGCCGTGGGGCGGATTGCCGCGCTGCTCATTCGTGATGTTGTGGGGCAGAGTCTGTGATTTGTACGGTGCCCGGGGATGGGGGAGGGTCTGGTTAGTTCGATTCGTTCTGGGGTTGGTTCTGGTTCTGGAGGAGGTCGAAGTAGCGTTTGATCAGTTCCTCGTAATCCGGGGCGTAGCCGGTTTCGAGGGCGCGGAGGAGATCGCGGCGGAGTTTCTCGATCTGTTCTTCGCGGGGCAGGTCAGCAGGGCTTTCCCGGTTCACATCTTTTCCGCGACGGCCCTCGCGTTCCTTTTCCCGGCCGCGTTCCTGGAGTGATTTCTGGGCATCGAGCAGGCGGGTCAGGATTTGTTGCTGCCGCTCGATGAGGGGCCGGTCGAGCTGGTTGCGTTGAAGCTCCCGGATCGTTTCCTCCATCTGGTCCGCTACCTTGTTGAGGTCGCCGAGCAGTTTGCCGCGGGCGTTGGGGTCGCGGTTGAGCTGTTTGAGCTGTTCCTGAATGGCGCGTTGCTGGGCGGCCATCTGCCGGAGGCGCTGCTGCATGTCGGACGAGAGGCGGTTGCCCTGCATCTCGTTCAGCATCTGCTGGATCTGCTCGTTGAGCTTCTGCTGTTGCCCGGCCATCTGCTGTAGTTGTTGCTGCATCTGCTGCATGGACATGCCTTCTCCGCCGCTCGACTGGTTCATGAGCTGGTTCATGAGATCGGAGAGCAGGAGGGCCAGTTCGTTCAGGTGCATCATGGAGGCCTGTTGATGGGCGCTCGCCTGGGGCGCCATGCGTTCGGCCATGGCTTCGGTGGCGGCGTGCATCGCGCGGATGGCATCCCCGGCCTGCTGCTGGACGCCGCGGCTCATCTGGGGGATGTCCCTCGACAGCCGCTGCAGCGAGTCGCTCACGACCCGCATGGCCTCCGAGAGTTCGGTCTGGCGCCGGGCCAGATCACGCACCTGGGGGGCCTCTCCGGTCAGGCTGCGGACGTTCGCGTGGAGGTCTTCCTGGTCTTTCGAGAGGGTCAGGACATTGTCCAGCGCGCGGCGGAGGCCGGCCATGTTGACCTGTTGCTGCTGGCCCTGCATGTTCTGCTGCATTTGCTGGAGCTGCTGCTGGAGTTGCTGGAGCTGTTGCTGCATCTGCTGCTGTCCGCTCCGGGCCTGTTGCAACTGGTTTTGCTGGAGTTGCTGCGCGTTCTGCTGCATCCGGCGGGAGAGCTCCTGCTGGCGGACCTGCTCGTTGAGCTCTTGCATTTCCTGCTTCGGTCCGTTACGAAGCTCCTCCATCTTCCGGACCATCTCTTCCAGCTCCCTCTCCAGTTCCTGCATCTCCTGGCTGGAGCGCTCCTGCTCGTCCGCCAGCCGTTCGCGAGGCTGATTCTGGTTCTGATTCGCCTCGCCCTGTCGTTCGTCCGTTTGCTCCGGGGTGCCTTGCTCCTGACCGGCCTCATCGCGCCTTTCCGGGCTCTCGCCGTTCTCTTCACCGCCTTCGGGTTCCGGTGCGTCGATGGGTTTGGATCGGTCCTCGGCGGGTTCTGTCTCACCGAGTAGCTTACCCGTCTCTTTCGCGAGTTCTCGTTGCCGCTCGGCTAGCTCTTCCGCGCGGCGGGAGGCCTCGTCCAGGTTCTGCTGCATCCGGAGCTTCTTGAACAGTTCCAGCGTGCGTTCCAGGCGTTCTCGGTACTGCTGCTCATTGAACTCGAACTTGCCCAGGCTCTCCTGCAACTGCTGGAGATTGAGCTGCTGCATGGCTTCCTGAAGCTGTCGGAGTGCCTCCTGTAATTCGGGGGAGTTGATCTCCTCGATCACTTTCTGGAGTTCCTGGTATTGCCGGAGCGTCTGTTCGCTGACGAGGTTGTTCTCCTGCATCTTCTGCATGACAGACTCGACCTGCTCGCTGAGCGCTTCGACGCGCTCTTCCAGGTTCTTTTGCTGCTCCTGGAGTTGCTGAAGCTGGCGCTGATCCTGCCAGTCGCTTTCCTGCTTGCTGCGCAGTTCGTTTCGGAGATTCTGGAACTGGTCCCGGATGGCCTGTGTCTCTTCGAGGAGGTTTTCCAGTTCGTCCTGGGTGTCATCCTGCTGCTTTTCGAGTTCCTGGTACTGCTCCGAGAGCGATGGCAAGCGCAGACGGTACGTCTCCGTGCGGGCGGACTTGGGTCCGGCGAAGGCATCGTTATCCCAGACCTGTACGTAGTACTCGATCACATCGCCAGGCACCGGGTCGAGCTCCGTCGTCTGAGAGAGCAGCCATTCGTAGACTACGTCCTGGTCGAGTTGCGACGGGTTCTGCAGCGGGAGCGGCAGGGTTTCGAAGGTTTCGGACGGCGTGCCGAAGCGGCTTTCGGCCAGGCGATAGTACAGGTGGAGGCGTGAGAAGCCGAAGTCATCCCTGATGCGCGCATGGAGCGGCATCTGCAGGGCTTCCGTAAGTACGGCGTCACTATCCGGTTCGAGGAGGGCGATGGAGGGTGAGCCGTCGCGAAGGGCCGTGAGGGTATACGTGATGGGCGTATCGTTCTCGACGCCATGCGCATTGCGGAGAATCACCTTATAGGCGCCGTCTTTCCGGAGGACGAAGGAGCCGGTCGCCCGGTTTTCCTCGATGGAGAGGGTATCCCGCGTGCCGTCGTCGAACTCCAGGAAGGCTTCCGCGGCGCCGGCGCCGCCCACGGCCACATCCACCGAGACACGTGTTCCGGCGAGTGCGCTCACGTCGCCTACGTTGGGTTCCAGTTCACGAGCGGGGATGCGGGTGTAGCGGGGGAACTCCAGCGAAACCTGCAATCCGCGGACGAGCGGGCGTTCCGTGACGCCGACCTCGTACCAGGGCGTACGAACCGGGGCGGCCGCCACGGCGTAGCGCATCGGCTTGCGCACGTTGGCCAGGGTATGCCGGAACGTGCCCGTCGAGTCCGCCATAAGCTGGACCTCCTCGACGAGGTCTTCATCGAGGTTGTTGATGAAGAGCGTGAGGCTGCGTGGTGCCTGGCCGGCTGCACGGATGGTGACTTCCAGCGGATCTCCCTTGACGAGTTGCGTGTTGCCGGGTTGGACGGAGAGGCTGAACGGCGCCGGGCGTTCGAAGTAGGTGCCCGGCGAGAGCAGGCGTTCGCTGGCGTCCAGGAACGTACCAGGTGCGGCCAGGAGGAAGATGAGCAGGCCGGCAACCGGTACACCGGCGTAGCGGCCTATGCGGCGTACACGTCCGAAGTCCTCCACCTGCTCGAACGGTACGGAGCGAACTTGCTCGCCCAGCATCCGGACGGCTCTGTCCACGAATACGTCCGGTGCTTCGCTGCGGCGGCCCTTCGCCAGGTGCAGCATATTTACGAGCCGGTCGGACACGTCCGGGTACCGGTGACCGATGAGCGCCGCGATGTGCTCTTCCGACGGGCCCGGTAAGATCCCGAAAAAGCGGAGGAGCGGCATTACCAGAAAGTAGCCGGTGAGGCCCGTGGTGAGGAGCAGGACGGCCCAGAAGAGCAGTGAGCGAGAGGTCGTTTCCAGCCAGAATCCGGCTTCTATCGCCGTCAGGATGAGCCAGATCGAGGCGAGGATACCCAGCGTCAATGCCAGTCCGTGTGCCAGCTCCGCCTGCTGAATCCGGCGGGTGGCAACCTTCAGCCGCTGCCGGATCAATTCGAGAAGGTCGAGGGTCTGCTCGCTCATGGTGTAGGCCGTGGGAAGATCGCCGTACTGCTTTGCACTTCGTAAACGAGGCCGAGTAGAGCGGGTTTCAGAGCGCGTTTTCGCCTTCATGAACGGGGCGATCCGGAAGCAGGGCCCCTGTATGGGTTCGATGTGGCGGCGTGCATTGTGGAAGATTTCGGCACGCGATATCATGCAGGGGCACGCGAAAGACTTCCTGTGCATTGTTCGTGTACAGTCGACCTGCATCGTCGAAGGTTCGACAGGATCATGTATCTTCCGGCACGATCTTCCAGTCCGGTCCGTATATCACGCCCGCCTCGCTGCTCTCTTTCATACATTCCGAATCAGTTACATGAGCGATCTCATTACGATCATTCTGGGTGGAGGTGCGGGTACGCGCCTTCATCCGCTTACACTTCATCGTTCCAAGCCAGCAGTTCCCCTCGCTGGAAAGTACCGGCTCATTGACATTCCCATTTCGAACTGTATCAACTCGGGGCTGAGCCGGATTTTCGTTCTCACGCAGTACAACAGTGCCAGCCTCAACCGGCACATCGCCCGCACGTATCAGTTCGACCGGTTCCGGCGCGGGTTCGTCACGATTCTGGCGGCCGAGCAGACACCCTCTTCGAAAGAGTGGTACCAGGGCACGGCCGATGCGGTGCGGCAGAGCCTGCCCCATGTAAATGTGTACCGGCATTCCCACACGCTCATCCTTTCCGGAGACCAGCTGTATCTCATGGACTACCGGAAGATGTACGAGCATCACCAGCGTCTGAATGCCGACATCACCATCGCTACCATTCCGGTGGTTGCTGCCGATGCACCGGGCTTCGGCATTCTGAAGACGGACGATGAGGGTATCATCACCGAGTTCCACGAAAAGCCGAAACTGGAAGAACTCGAAGGGAAGGACAGCCCCGTAGACGAGCAGATGCGGGAGCAGGGCCGCATCTACCTGGCCTCTATGGGCATCTACATCTTCAACCGGGATGTTCTCCAGGAACTGCTCGATCAGAACCCCGACCAGAACGATTTCGGAAAGCAGATCATCCCGCATGCCATTCGCTCGCGCCGGGTGGCGAGCTATCCGTTTACCGGGTACTGGAGCGATATCGGAACGATCCGCTCGTTCTACGAGGCCCACCTGGAGTTGACGCGGAGAGGACCGGAGTTCGACATGTACAGCCAGTCCATGCCGATCTACACGAATGCGCGCATGCTGCCACCGGCCAAGATCGAGAGTTCGTACATCCAGGACTCGATTCTGGGCGAGGGGAGCATCGTCATCAACAGCCAGATTTCGAACTCGGTCATCGGAATCCGCTCGTTCATTGGGTACAACACCACGATCAAGAACTCCATCATCATGGGGTCCGATTACTATCCCTGGCACGATCAGCAATTGCGCGATCCTGTGGAAGGGCCGACGCGTCCCGGCGTTCACGATGAGTCGTATATCGAACGGACCATCGTCGATAGAAACGCGAGTATCGGCAGACGGTGCATCATCAGCAATCGCGACAACGTCCAGGAGGGCGAGCGGGGCAAGGTGTATATCCGCGACGGTATCGTGGTCATTCCGAAGAATGTGCAGATTGAAGACAATACGGTGATCTAGGGGAGGCGTGTATCGTCCGTTACGGCTGGAGTGTGTGGATGCTTGTGGTGGGGAGATGGCTGGCCGGGGCCGGTATTGCGTCTAGGAAATAGCGCAGAGCCCTGGTTTAATTTGATTTCGGCCTTTACGGGGGGCTCACGCCAGTGAGGTAGGTAGCCTTGAAGTCGTGCTGCCTGGATTTACTGCGTCGGTCGCTCCGCTCGCGTCCGCCTTCGCGGGCATGACGTGGTTGGGAGGATTCTGACTGTTTGAGGCCGTTCAGTATGCCTGAGCGGTGTAACATCCTCCTGCCTTGCTCCGCTGGACGCGTTCGCAAGGCTGTCCTCCTTCGAAGGAGGATTTTGGTGAAGCAGGACCGGATGGGTGGACTTGTGTGCGGGCGGGGTCAGATGGGTGGGCATGACCTGCCCGTACGAGAGGAGTGGACGCACTGGCGGTATGTCCTTACACGGGCGGGGTGGGATGTGGGGCATTGGTGCTCGTGACAGGCTTCGTAGGAGCCGGTCAGGTTGTGCTGCCTGGATTTACTTCGTCGGTCGCTCCGCTCGCGTCCGCTTTCGCGAGAATGACGGTGAGGGGGAGGTGTGAGGTGAAGGTGAGCCGTATCGCTCTGTTTGAAGGAGCTAGCGGGCTTTCTTGACGCTTGTGCGGTCGAGGGGCGGGCAGGATGGGTTGGATGGAACGGGTGCGGGGGCGTATTCACGTGCCTGCGTATCCAGGTGGTTACGGATAGATGTCTTTTCGGTGTGTAGATTCACCTGAAGGGCTGTTGCCTGCTCCGGCTCTCGGGGTGTTGAGCGTTCAGGTTTTTTCAGTCGAACATCCGTGTCGCTGATGAGGGTGGCGTGGAACGGTGCCTGTGGTACCGTTCAAACGGGGACTGGAGGGGCGTGGTCGTGTGCGTAACCCGTTCGCGGAATGATGAATCAGATTACCAGACCGGTGCACTAGGATGATACATCTACGAGGTTTAGGAACGATTCAGGCTGTGGCCGTGCTCCTGTTGCTGACGACGGTGGGCTGCCGCAGCTACGGCGGTTACGGCACGAAGGAGGCAAATATGGAGGCCATCCTGCAGGCGAATGCCGAATTCGAGCAGGATCTGGAGGCCGCCCAGCAGATCGAGGCAGAACTTGAAACGGCTGCTGCGCGCGATCCACGCTTGAGTGGTCAGGTGGAAGAGTTCCAGTCGGTTCTTCTGGCACACGAGACGATTCTGGCAGATCACAAGGAGTTGGCTGCGAGCCTCTCGCCGGATCAGGATACGTACCGCACCATTGCCCGCGCGTTTGGTGCCATCCTGAGTGAGCAGGAGTTGATCCGCAACCGGTATGAGGAGCTCCTGCTGCGTCCGGAGCCCGCCAATCCGCGGGTTCTGGATCTATGGGATCAGCTGCCCGACTCTCGATATGTCGTTATGCCGCCGTTCTACGAGCGATTGATGGAGGGCGCCCGCATTCAGGCGATGCCCGAATGGATTCGGTCGTTCGTTGGCCGTGGACGCACCGACTCGCTTTTTCACGTGTTACCGCTCTCCAAATCAACGAGCGCCTCTACGAGCCCGGCCACGCCTGACACGACTGCGCCGTGAGGCGGTCTGGAACGGCATCCCGGGTCTGGTGTCGCAGCATTGAGGCCTGTCGATTCGTTTCGGTATGGTGTATGCTCCCGGGGTGTGTATCCGGTTGGCATGCCGGATATGCATTCCGGGCGTCTTGTTTACAGGCGCTTCGTTTGCTAAACTTGGCACCTGATTCCACGTCCATTCTCCGGCACGTTCCTACGCGCTATTGCACATCTGCTACGATCCCGTTTCTTTCTGCACGGCTCCCGATGTGACACGCGTTCATGAGGGCGCGTAGCATGCATTCGTTTACGGCGTTGTTCTTGCTGGAGACTACTTTGTCGGCCCTCATTTCTTTTCGTTCGATTCGACGGCTCCCGGTCCTCTTCGTATTCAATGTGTTGTTGCTGTATGCCGGTGAGGCACGGGCTCAGGTGCTTGCCAAGTACGGTGGCGATTTTCTGGCGGGCGGGGTTGGCGCGCGGGCGCTCGGCATGGGGGGGACGGCCGTCGGGCTCGTTCAGGACGTGACGGCCGGGTACTGGAATGTGGCGGGGCTGAGCGGGTTGGATGTGCCCGAGGTGGCTTACATGCACGCCGAGCGTTTCAGCGGGGTCGTCTCCTTCGACTACGGCGGTGCGGCATTTCCGATCAGCAGTCGCTCCACGGTGGGGCTTTCCGTCTTCCGCGTGGGCGTGGACGACATCCCCAACACGCTCAACGCATGGGACCGGGAGCGCAATCAGCCGCTCCCGAACGCGGAGAACTACGTGACGCGGTTCTCGGCGGCGGACTATGCGTTCTTTCTGAGCTATGCCCGCATGGCGAGCGAGCAGCTTTCGTTCGGCGTTACCGGCAAGATCATCCGGCGCGGGATCGGCGATTTCGCGGAGGCGTGGGGCTATAGTTTCGACGTAGGCGCGCAGTACCGTACCCGTAGCGTCGTGCTGGGGGTACAGCTGCAAGATGCCTCTACCATGCTCCAGTCGTGGAGCATCAACGAGGATGCCTTTGCTATCGAGGGCATCAATCCGGATACCGGGGAGCCGTTTACGTTTCAGGAGACGTTCGGGCAGGCCCTGCCGGAGGGCGGCTCCTATCTCGTTCTGCCCGTCATGCGCCTGGGATCCGGCCTCGTCGTGCCAATGGGGGAGAGCGCGCTTACGCTGGGCCTGGATATGGACGTGGCTTTCGACGGGCAGCGGGCGTACGCTTTCAATGCCGGCGACATCTCATTTCACCCGCGATTCGGGACCGAGTTCAGCTATAAGGGCGTTCTTGCACTCCGGGCCGGTCTGGGCCAGATCTCTACCTCGGAGGTGGATGGGTTCAACGCGACCCCATCCGTTGGCGCCGGGCTGAATTTCAAGCAACTCTCGGTGGATTATGGCTTCGGGGATTTTTCAGGCCTCGTGTCCGAACTTGGCTACTCGCACCGCATTTCCGTTCAGTTTCGGCTGAACGGTGAGAACTGGCAACGGGCCGAACCGTCGCAGGAGGAGGCTCAGCCCTAGCGCCGTCCGCGGCGGGTTTCCCGGAGCGCCATGCCATCGGGTATCCGGAACGGTTACGTCTGGCTACCGCGGCGGGACCTGGACTGTGGGAGCCGGATCCGAGATCTTGCGCTCCGCCGAGAGGAGTACCTGTTGTGAGTTTATTTGCACGTTGACGAACGATGATTGCACCACTTCACTGGAACGAGGAACACCAGCGCGTCGATCTGCTGGACCAGACCCGGCTCCCCGTCGAGGAGATCTGGCTGAACATAGAAACGCCGGATCAGATGGCTGAGGCGATCCGTAGCCTGCGGGTGCGTGGAGCACCGGCTATCGGGATTGCGGCGTCCTACGGAGTGGTGCTCGCGTTGCGAGGGAGGGGGGACGAGGACCCCTACCGCACGGTGCTCGATACCATCGACATGCTCGCGACTACACGCCCGACTGCGGTGAACCTGTTCTGGGCCCTGGAGCGGATGCGGAGGGCGGTCGAACAGCATCCCGGTCTGGATCGCGAAGGGCTGCGGCTCCGACTGCTCGAAGAGGCCCGGGCCATCGAGGAAGAGGACCGGCGGGCAGGGCTCAAGCTCGGCGAGCACGGCCTTTCGCTCCTGCAGGACGGCATGACCGTTCTGACGCACTGCCACACCGGCGGCGTGGCGACTTCCGGGTATGGGACGGCGCTCGCGCCGTTGTTGCTTTCCGGCGAGCGCGGGATGAAGCTGCGCGCCTACGTGGATGAAACCCGTCCGCTCCTGCAAGGCAGCCGCATTACGGCGTGGGAGTTGACCCGGAGCGGTGTTCCGGCTACGCTCATCACCGATTCCATGGCCGGTCACGTCATGCAGCGCGGGCTCGTGGATGCTGTGATCGTTGGCGCAGACCGCATCGCCGCCAACGGCGACACGGCCAATAAGATCGGCACGTACTCGCTCTCGGTCCTCGCGCACGTACATGGGATTCCGTTCTACGTCTCCGCGCCCGTCTCGACCATCGATCTGAACACGCGTACCGGAGCGGACATCACGATCGAAGAGCGAAATGCGCGGGAGGTCACGCACGGGTTCGGCAAGCAGACGGCCCCCGAGGGCGTTGCCGTGTACAATCCGGCTTTCGACGTTACGCCCGCGAAGTACATTACGGCGATCATCACGGAATACGGGGTCATCTACCCGCCGTATGAGGAGCACCTCCGTGAGGTCGTGGAGAAGGGGCGGCCGGCTCGTCAGGAGGCCTGATTTTATTCTGGCTTTGGTCCCCTGGGATGTACCGGCGGCCATCGTAGGCAGGGGAGAGAGGCTGAAATACTGTCTGACACATGAGTGCCCGACTTGCCGCGATTTCTAGTGTAACAGATCGGCGGAGAACGCTATATTGCGGACCGCAAACCTGCGTACATCTGCGCACGGATGTGCGGACACTTCCTGGTAGCTAAGCGCCAGGTCATGTGATGCCGGACGCGTTCGAACCGCTCCGTGTCCGGGCGATGTGTTCAGGCAGTCGGGGGCAGGTGTTCAGGTTTGCGGGCGGCCATACATCGATGTGTTCAGGTATTCGTATGTTCGTGTGTTCGTATGTTGGAGCACCCGCGTGGGCGCCTGAACACGCGAGCAGATCACCACTCGAATACAGTTCGTTCACTCTCAACGTATAGACATACGCTACAGGATTATGCCACTTGGAAGGAAGCTACGGTACGGAATGGTAGGAGGCGGACCCGGTGCGTTCATCGGGGCCGTGCATCGCAAAGCTGCCGCGCTCGACGGCGAGATCGAACTCGTCGCAGGCGCGTTCTCATCGTCGGCTGAGAAGTCGCAGCAGCAGGGACAGGAACTGTTCCTGAACAAGAACCGCGTGTACAGCTCGTACGAGGAGATGGCCGAGAAAGAGGCCAAACTGCCAGAAGGAGAGCGCATCGACTTCGTCTCCATCGTCACGCCGAACCACATGCACTTTCCCGTGGCGAAGACGTTCATCGAGGCGGGCTTTCACGTCGTGTGCGACAAGCCGATGACGACCACGATCGAGGATGCGGAAACGCTCTGCCGCCTCGTGGACCAGCACGGCGTCGTCTTTGCGCTCACGCACAATTACACCGGCTATCCCATGGTCAAGCAGGCACGGGCCATGGTGCAGGCAGGTGAACTCGGCAAGATTCGCAAGATCGTCGTGGAATACCCGCAGGGCTGGCTGTCAGACCTCGTCGAAGCCTCGGGTTCGAAGCAGGCTTCCTGGCGCACCGATCCGAAACAGGCCGGAGTGTCCTCCGCCATCGGTGATATCGGCACCCACGCAGAGAACCTCGCCCGGTACATTACGGGGCTGGAGATGGAGTCGCTCTTCGCCGACCTGACGACGTTCGTGCCGGGACGGCAGCTGGAAGACGACGCCAACATGCTCGTCCACTACGAGGGCGGCGCGCGCGGTATCCTCTACTGCTCGCAGATTTCCGTGGGTGAGGAAAACAACCTGCGCATCCGCGTGTACGGCGAGAAGGCTGCGCTGGAGTGGCACCAGGAGAATCCGAACTACCTCTATGTGTATACCGGGGATGGGCCGGAGCGTGTGTACAAGCGCGGCAACGGCTACCTGGCTCCGATTGCCCAGCACAACTCCCGCCTGCCCTCCGGCCATCCCGAAGCATTCATCGAGGCCTTTGCCAACATCTACGTGAATGCGGGGCGGACCATTGCTGCTCGTATCGCCGGGGAGCAGCCAAGCGAGTTCGATCTGGACTTCCCGACCGTACAGGACGGCGCCATCGGTGTCCACTTCATTCACACGGCTGTGAATAGCGGCAAGAAACGGGACTGGGTAGACGCTCGCTATACACCGCCGGGAGCATGACGATTTCGGATTTCGGATTTTGGATTGAGTAGGGACAATGCCCTCCTGATCCGGTTCTATGCGTTTAACGATTCAGAAAGGGTTTATCTAAGGGGAAATGAGTAATTCAGTAGCAGTGGTGCCGTCCAAGCGAGTCCAGAATCCAGAATCCAGCATCCGGAATATCGTTTTCGACCTCGGTGGCGTGTTGATCGACTGGAATCCGCGCTATCTGTACCGGCAACTCGGGGGTGACGAAGAGCAGATCGAGTGGTTTTTGACGCATGTGTGCCACTCCGAATGGAATGAGCAGCAGGATGCGGGGCGGACGTTCGCGGAGGCGATTGCGGACCGGCTCGCACATTTCCCCGAACACGAGGCGTGGATCCGGGCCTATTACGACCGCTGGCAGGATATGCTCGGCGGTCCCATCGATGGCACGGTGGAGATCCTGTCCGAACTGAAGGAGAACGGGCGTCCGTTATTCGCGCTGACGAACTGGTCGGCAGAGAGTTTTCCTGTCGCGAGGGAGATGTACCCGTTTCTCAACTGGTTCGACGGTATCGTTGTCTCGGGCGAGTTGAAAATGATCAAGCCGGATCCGAAGATCTACCTGCACCTGCTGGAGGTCCATAACATCCGTGCGGAGGAGAGTGTCTTCATTGACGATCGCCTGCCGAACGTCGAGGGAGCTCGTGCCGTTGGTTTTACCGGCATCCAGTTTCACAGCCCCGAGCAACTCAGGGCCGAACTGGAGCATCTCGGGGTGCTCTGATCCTGGCATCGTGTGGCGGGCGTAGCCGGGCTACGCCCGCCCCCTCTTTCTCGTAATCCATCACCTGAACCTCACCTACATCTCATGGCACGACCGGTTACGCTGTTTACGGGCCAGTGGGCGGACATGCCCCTGGAAACGCTTGCAAAGAAAGCCGCCGAATGGGGCTTCGACGGACTCGAACTCGCCTGCTGGGGCGATCACTTCGAGGTAGACAAAGCACTGGAGCAGGACGGCTACATTCAGAGCCGATTCGATATCCTCGAGAAGAACGGCCTCAAGATCTGGGCGATCAGCAACCATCTCGTCGGGCAGGCCGTGTGCGACCGCATCGACGAGCGGCACAAGGCCATCCTGCCGCCGCGCGTGTGGGGCGACGGCGACCCCGAGGGCGTGCGCCAGCGTGCCGCAGAGGAGATCAAGAACACGGCCCGTGCGGCGGCGAAGATGGGCTTGAAGGTAGTGAACGGCTTCACCGGCAGCAGCATCTGGCACCTGCTCTACTCCTTCCCGCCGAACCTTCCCGGCATGATCGATAAGGGCTACCAGGATTTTGCCGACCGCTGGAATCCCATCCTGGACGTGTTCGATGAGGTGGGCGTGCGTTTCGGTCTGGAAGTCCACCCGACCGAGATCGCGTTCGACATCTCCAGTGCGAAGCGGGCACTCCAGGCCCTCGGCAACCGCCCGGCATTCGGCTTCAACTACGACCCGAGCCATTTCGGCTATCAGGGCGTGGACTACGTGAAGTTTATCTATGAGTTCGCCGACCGCATCTACCACGTCCACATGAAAGACGTGTGGTGGTCGGATGTGCCGACGCCCAGCGGTGTCTTCGGCGGGCACCTCGATTTCGGCCACGTAGATCGGTACTGGGACTTCCGTTCCATCGGCCGCGGCAACATCAACTTCGAGGAGATCATCCGCGCCCTCAACCGCATCGGCTACGACGGTCCGCTCTCGATCGAGTGGGAGGACATCGGCATGGATCGCGAGATGGGCGCCGAAGAAGCCTGTGCCAACGTGAAGGCCTACGACTTCCAGCCCTCGGCCGTCGCTTTCGACGCTGCGTTCGAGCGGAAATAATACGGACGTTGTTTTTCCGGTGTGCGGCATTGCCGCACCTGAGTACGAGAGGCGCTGCCCGGTGGGGCAGCGCCTCTCGCGTTCCTGGTAACGGCTGTGTGGGGCTGATGGACGGTCAGGGGCTGGTATTCTCGTAGTAGATGAGCCCGCCGGCTACGCTGCCGATGAAGAGATCGGGGTCGCCGTCGCCATCCATGTCGGCGAAGACCGGGGAGGCCACATCCGGTGCATCCAGCGTGAAGTCGAGGTCCTGTTCGAACGAGGGTTCCTGAGGCGTGCCCGTGTTGCGGAACAGGACCAGGTCGTCTCTGGCCGTGCCGATGAGCAGGTCGAAGTCGCCGTCGCCGTCGATGTCCATGAAGGTAGGTGCGCTTCGCCGGCCCACATTGATGTCCGCGTAGGTGTCGCTTTCGAGCTCGAAAACGGGGTTGGTTGGAGATCCGGTGTTGCGGTAGAAGTTGAGGTCGCCGGAGGTTTCACCGACGAACAGGTCCAGGTCGCCATCCGCATCGATGTCCACGAGGGCGGGGGTGCTGTGGCTGCCCCGGGTAAGCCGCACGAACCCGTTGGCCACGAGTTCGAAGCGCGGCTCGCTCCGGGTGCCGGTATTGCGATAGTACGCGATGCCGTCGTTCCACGTCCCGAGGAGCAGATCCAGGTCGCCATCACCGTCCAGATCGCCCAGTTCCGGCGCGTAGTTGTAGGCGGCAGCCGTCGCGATGGTGTCTGCGAAGACGAAGGAAGGCTGCGTATCCGTGCCCTCGTTGCGTAGCAAATACAGGTGAGCGGTCTGGGTCTCGCCGACGACGAGCTTGTTACCGATGAGCATGTCGAGGTCTCCATCGCCGTCCAGGTCGCCCAGGGCGGCGGCACTCTCGCTGCCTACGTCGAGGCTGGGGAGAAGCTGGCGGGTGCGGAGCGCATACCGGCCTACATCCGTCTGCTCGTAGTAATAGAGGTTTTCCCGATCCGAGCGGTTCGGGTTGTACGCGCCGCCGAGCACGCCGACCGTCAGATCCTGGTCCCCGTCACCGTCCAGATCGGCGAAAGCCGGTGCATTGTAGCCGGTCGATACGAGCGGGTTCATGATCGGAAACGATATGGGCTCCTCGCGTAACGAGGGGGCTTCGCATGAACCGGTATTCTCGATGAGCAGCAGCCCCGGCTCGAAGAAGTCGCCCCAGAAGAGATCCGGGTCGCCGTCGGCGTCGTAATCGTAGAAGACGAGGGTGTTCGCGCCGTGGCGCGTGGGCCGGTTACCACTGCCGGGGAAGCTGCCCGCTCCTGCCGGCCCTCCGGCAGGGCCGCCGGGGATGGGCGGGGGCGGCAGGCCGGGCTGGGTGATCTGGGTCACGATCTGGATGTTTTCGAAACGATCCGTCACGAGTTCGAAGATCGGGACGCCTCGCTCGTTTCGATCTACTTCTTCGTAGCGAGAGACGGTGCCGTCGAGCCGGCCGATGAACAGGTCGAGCAGTCCATCGCAATCCAGGTCGGTGACATTGGGGATGTTCTGGCGATCGGAGAAGATCGGTGTGCCGTCGGCTTCCTTGAGGGTGTCCGCCGCCAGCGTGAAAGAAGGCCTGCCGTTCGCTCCGGTATTCTCGTAATAGCGCACATAGCTGTAGCGCTGCTCGGCCAGCAGGTCGGCGTCACCGTCGGCGTCGATATCGGCGAACCGGAACCAGTCGCCGACCTCCAGATTCTGGTACCGGTCCGAGCGCCAGGTGAACACGGGCGAGCCGGCATCGCCCGTGTTCTCGAAGAATATCAACCGGTCGGTACGCTCCTGGACGAAGAGGTCGAGGTCGCCGTCCCCGTCGATGTCGACGAACTGGGGCCGCGGCTGATTCAGGCCGCCCAGAAAGGGGTGTGTGTAGGGCGAGCCGTGCGGGCTGTATACCGGGAACGGGTACACGCGGCGCTCGAACGTGGCCTCCGTAGACGCCGCCTGTGAGGGGGCGGCTGCCTGTCGTGCCGCCTGCGGCGCCGCGCACCCGGTCAGCACGAGTAGAGACAGAAGGATGGCAGGGTAGGGCGCCCTCATACGGCGTTTCAGTAGGTACGGACGGTGCCGATGCCCGTCGGGTTGGCGCCTACCTCCAGGATCTTCACGATCTCCCGGGTCTCCGTATCGATGACTGCCAGTGTGCCTACGTCGCTGGCCTTTTCTACCGCGCGACGCGGTGTGTAGGCACCCTGCAGGTTGCTATTGGACACGTAGACGTACCGGCCATCCGGACGAATCGCGATGCCGTACGGTTCTGAAAGCCCCTCGCCGGAGATGACATCCACCACCGTTCGCTCTTTCGCATCGAGCACGGTCACGGTGTTCGCACCGTTGTTGCCCAGGTAGATATAGCGCCCGTCAGGGGTGAACACGGGATCCCACGGCTTGGCATTGACGGCCACCGTGCCGGTCAACACCGGTGACTGCGGGTTGGAGAGGTCGATGAACAGGACCTGGTTCGTCATCTCACCACCAACCACGAGGGTCGGGCTATCCGGCGCGATGGCGAACTGGACGAACATGTTGCCGTGGCTCATGCCTGCATGCGTCACATGGCCGGCCTGGCTGTCGATCGTCGTGAGCGCCACGTCCAGCGCTTCGCCGTCTATGGTAGCGATCTGGTCGATCGTCATGCTGCCGCTATAGGCCAGGGACGTGCGAGGATCCACCACCAGCGCGTGCGGGCGCGGGAAGAACACGTCGATCTCTTCGATGGACATGTCCGTTCGGTCGATGATGCCGATGCTCTGCGGCGGGTTGACGGCGCTCATGGAGCGACCCACGTAGAGCAGATCGCTCGCCGGATCGAGCGCCAGCATGCCCGGGGTCTCGAAGGAAGCCTGTCCGACGATCTCGTTGTTGCGGTTGAACTTGAGCACGCGGTTCTCGCCGATGAGCGAGACGTACCAGTACGACCCGTCCGGTTCCACCGCGATATGGTGGGGGCGAGCGTTCTCGGAGAATCCCAGCGCGCGCAGGTCTATCGTGTGGATCACCTCGTTGCGCTCCATATCCACAACGGAAATGCTGGCACCGTTCTGGTTACACACGTAGAGCAACGGGTCGTCGGTCTCTGCCTGCCCTTGCGCGATGGATACAGCCGGTGCAAAGGCAGCCAGACCGGCGGCCGCGATGAGAATGAGCGCGAGTTTCGAGATACGATGTTTCATGGCAGCACACCCGCGGGGCAAGGAACATGAGATGCGTCGTGCGGCGATGCCCTTACGGATTCCCCAACGTTTGAATGGTCTTTGATTTATTAATTCGGCAGGGGGGAGGATAACTTCCTTACTCTGACAAATGCCTGTCTCGTGGAGGGATGGTTAGAGGAGACCTGACAGGTTTTCAAAACCTGTCAGGTCTACAGAGCCTAAGTCATTGACCCTCTTCCTTTTCCAAGGGGAAACTCACTTATAGATCCGTTGCCGGGTGCCTTTATCATGTACCATGAGTATAGCCCGGAGCCCCCGAACCTAGAGTTCGGGATCACTCTTCTTCACCAGGAACAACCCTTCTCCAATGCTGGATACGGCAATGACGCCGCTCTCGAAGAAGGGGTAGTTGCTCCAGCTTCCGTCGAATCCCGGTCCGTTTCCACCTATGGGCGTGGTATCGAAATAGCCCACCTCGACCGGGTTCTCCGGATCACTGATGTCGTGGATGCGCAGACCACTGCC
>JAWLHQ010000020.1:0-52403 GCA_041690215.1 Rhodothermales bacterium | reverse complement strand
GACGATCTCGCGTTTGCGGTCTTCCTGCTTGCGCTGGGTGAGCGTGTGGTCCTGCGCTTCCATGATCCCCTCCTCGAATGTAGCATGCGTAGTGTGGAACGAAGCATGATGAGGAGAAGGTACGGCGTGGAAGGCGGCGTGTCGAGGTTATTTTCATAACCTACATATGTGGGGTGGGGCGGTCGGCGGTCGGCGAGCCCTGTAGCGAGCGCTGGCTGACTAGAAAAGTCAATGTCCTGAAGACATCTTACTTAATATAGTGAGAAAGGAGTATGACAATTGAAATTAAGCTTTTGCGACAAATCGCTGTGGGTGATGTGCATCATCTTATCATATGGAAGGGTATGGGTCTTGCGTGATATTCAACCAAAACTTACGTACTATTAACTTCATCGACTAAGCATACCACACCGAAACCATTTACACGACATTCAGGATATCAATCTAGAGACTCGAGCATCTATCCAACACGTTCTCTGTAATTTTATTGGTCAGACATCAGGAGCTAATCAAACCTTATGAATCTCTTTCTTGTACCTGCTAGCAGCGAGAACATTCGCGCCACTATCGCCCGCAGCGTGGACATTGAAATAGCCCGGCAGCACCTTAACCCGGCTCAGTTCGAGAACCTAAAGCGCGTGCTTGGGAGTCGTCGAAGCTTTAATTGTTGGGCAATGACGAAGAGCAAAATCAGCGTATTTAAGAATATGAACCCCGGAGACATCGTTCTCCTGTCCATCAGAGGAACCGGCCGTTTCGACTACAAAGCCACGGTCGTGACCAAACTGGAATGTCGGCAGTTCGGCGAGAGTTTGTGGAATGTTGTGCCGGGTAAACCGTGGGAACTTATTTATGTACTAGAAGATGTAAGTCGGATTGAGCTTAGCAAAGAGAAAGTCGTTAGATCTCTCGGCTATAGACCCAATTATCAGGTACCTGGTGTGACCCGAGTCAAACCTGAATATATGCGCAATATTGCTAACAAATACGACTCGATAGATGGCTTTCTTAACGCAATGCGAAATGAAGAACGATTACATTAATGAGAATATTGATATACTGGCTGAGTCCTCGTGTATATACTCTGAGGATGGAGATGTCGAACAGCAGAGAGGGTGAGCTCGGCACTGCGCAGCAAGGACACATCAACAGAGTCCAAACCAAATGTCAGCATATACTCTAGGAGTATATGCTGAGGCAGGATAAATCTTGGCAACGGAGGTGACCAGCGCTGACCGCGACAGCCTGCCGGAGCTTTTGGAGCAAATCACCTCGTCCGTAAACACAGGTGAGCGCTGACGAGACATGCGACAGCACAAGGTATACGAGGTGGATGAGAAACGGGGCATCCGTCCAATGCGATCCCGCTGAGAGGATGTAGCGCTCTGAGAGGAGGGTCAAGTACGCACGGCGGCCGCGAAACGGATCAGACGAGAGGAGTTCCGGGCCAGGCGAAGCCAGCAGAATGCTACGCTCACTCCTAAGCAGATAACGCGATGTACTAAGCGGCTTCTTGGCGAATTGACTCTCGTCGCAGGATTCGGATTACAAGCATGTGAGGTACACGCTGTGGTTTATCTGAACCTCATGGTGAGTCCCAAGAGAAGTGCATTTCCCGCCAAATTATCAACGACCTAGCAGTTTATCATTGCGAGCCTGCGTAGCGGGCGCGGCAATCTCGTCAAGTTCGGCTATTCCTTCGAGATTGCTTCACTGCGTTCGCAATGACACCGTGGGGGCGGGATTGCGCGGTGAAGGGAATGGGGTTGCGTGTATGATGGGGATGGGACGGCGTGTATGATGGGGATGGGACGGCGTGTATGATGGGGATGGGACGGCGTGTATGATGGGGATGGGACGGCGTGTATGATGGGGATGGGACGGCGTGTATGATGGAGGCGGGTTGTGTGTGTAGGCTGGCGTGCCCTTCATCGAGCAGGCTTTCTGGGGCAATATCCTTATGCCATCGGGCGGTAGGTTTTCTGTTCTGTTGCTCGAATTTACTCTGTTGTGCCACATCCGGGAGCGTAGTACTGGTTTGCGTCGGTGTAGTCAACCTCGCCCCGGTCCTCTTCCCTGCGTGTGCGGGGGCAGGCTCTGCCCAAGAGAGGAAGCGTGCTGAAATCGTGACTACGCTGTCGGACCTGGTAGGAGACATCCAGTACAGCCAAGTCCCCCTTCGAAGGGGGTGGACGCTCCTCCGGAGCGGACGGGGGATGTTGCTGTGAGGCTGCAAGGATTCCTGACCGTCGTAAACATCCCCCTGCCTTGCTCCGCTGGACGCGTCGCAAGGCTGTCCCCCTTCGAAGGGGGATTTTTGGTAAAGAGGATTTTCGGCGGTGGGGATGGAGCGGCTGAGGACGCGGAAGGCTGTCTCCCTTCGAAAGAGGATTTGTGTGGAGGGTAGAGTGGCTTCGAGCCGGGTATTGCGGTCGTTCTGAGGGCATCAGGAGAGCACGCGTGCTCGTGGTGGGCATACGATGAGGCCCCGGGTTGTGCTGTGTGGATTTACTGCGTCGGTCGCTCCGCTCGCGTCCGCCTTCGCGGGAATGACGGTGAGGGGGGGTGGGGGTGAGCATGGGCCGGATTGTTCAGATCGAGGCGGTGAACATGGTTCTTTGACGCCTTTTCGGATCCAGATGGGGACGGGGTTCAGCATGGCTTGTGCCGGACCCTGGATTTGTTTCAGGGACAGGGGATCGTTGTGCTGTCGGGTGGGGTCCTTCGACTGCGGCCCTGCGGGCCTTCGCTCAGGATGACACGTGGGGGCGGGAGCGGTGGAGCGACGAATGGAGTGCTGATGGACGGCGGAGTTGGGCGGTGTCAGACGGGCCTGGGATGGACGGTATGGGATGAAGCAGGCGTCGGCGAGCGGATCGGCTGTCAGCAGGCGGATCGGCGTGCAGTGATCGGGCGGGAGCACTTTGATATCTGAATGACATGAGACCGACACGTGGGGATATCGACGAGCCGATTACCATTACGGAGCACGATCCGTCGTGGCCGAGCCTGTTCGAATCGGAGCGGGCGCGTGTCCATGAAGCGCTCGGGGAGGTGGTGACGCGGATCGAGCATTTCGGGAGCACGGCGGTGCCGGGGATGGCGGGGAAGCCGGTCGTGGACCTTCTGGTCGGCGTGACGGACCTGGCCCTGGCGTCCGAGCGCGTGCGCGTGCTGGAGGAGCTGGGCTACGAGAACTTCGGAGAGGTCTTTTTCCCAGGGCGGATCTACCTGCGCCGCTGCGGGCCCGTCCATTTCAACGTAGCCATGACAGTCGAGGGCAGCCCGTTCTGGGCGGACCAGATCCTCATCCGAGATTATCTGAGGGCGCACCCTGAGGAGGCGGCCGCGTACGCCGCGTGCAAGCGGTCGACCTTTGCCGCGGGATCGCGTATGTTTTCCACGTACTCCCAGGCAAAGGGGCCTTTCCTGTCGGCCCTGAGGGAGCGCGCCAGGCCGTGGCAGGCAACACGCGATCGGGGGTGGGCCTGATCAGCGTTCGGCAGAACCATCATCACTAACCCAATCCGGTGAAAACCATGTTCCAAGTAAACGATCCGAGCGCTGTGATCCGTACCGAGCGGGTGTTGGCCGCCCATCCGCGTGAGGTATTCGCTGCGTTCGAAGAGCCGGAGCGCCTTGCTCGATGGTGGGGGCCGAAAGGCTTTACGAATACGTTCGAGCGGTTCGAGTTCGAGGCCGGCGGCCGGTGGGTCTTTGTGATGCACGGTCCGAATGGCGCCAACTACCCCAACGAGAGCATCTTCCGTGAGATTCAGCCCGATACGCGGATCGTGATCGAGCACGTCGTGAAGCCCTGGTACCTGCTGACGGTGACGCTGACCGCTCAGGGGGATCAGACCTATCTGATCTGGGACCAGGCGTTCGAGAATCCGGAGATGGCTGCGCGGATACGCCCCCTGAGCGAAACCGCCAACGAGCAGGTGCTCGACCGGCTTCAGGCGCTGCTTGCAGGCTAGCGTTTGTAATGAGTAATGCGTAATGAAGAATGAGTGATCGGGGGATGAGCCGGTCGTGATCGGGCCATCTGGTAGGTCTACCTATCCCGGGCTCGGTTACTGCTTGGACCGGAGGGTTACGGGGGCTCAATGCGAATAGCATGTAGGCCTTTCCACGAGATGCTGGAACGATCCCCGATCGAGTCAGGAACAGGGTTCAGCATGACATATCCTGAGGGAAGAGGTCTATCCTGATCGTGGTGCTGTTTTGTGGGATCCTTCGACTCCACTGCGCTGCGCTCAGGATGACACATGGGGTAGGGAGTGGTATACGCGTGACATCATGCCGCTCATCAGGATGACACGTGGTAGGGAGTGTTATACGCGTGGCATGATGCTCCGCTGATCAGGATGACTGATGAGTACGGAGTGGCATACGCTTGGTCTTGCGCTGCTTTTTGCTCCGCCGTCCTATCACGGTGGGCGATCTACCAGAGTCCCGCTTCCTCTCACAGGTATCTTCGGAATCCCGGCGTATCGGCTGTGGAGGGGATGCGGGGAAGCCGATGAGTGCGTTCGTCTCGGGTGTCTGTGAGGTTGTGGTCAGGCGCCGACATAGGCGGCGAGGTGTTTGCCGGTGAGGGTGGAGCGGGCGGTGACGAGATCGGTGGGGGTGCCTTCGAAGACGATCCGGCCGCCGTCGTGGCCGGCGCCGGGGCCGAGGTCGATGATCCAGTCGGCGTGCGCCATGACGGCCTGGTGGTGTTCGATGACGATGACCGACTTGCCGGAATCGACCAGGCGATCCAGCAGGCCGAGCAGTTGTTCGACGTCGGCCAGGTGCAGTCCGGTGGTGGGTTCGTCGAGTATGTAGATGCCGCCGCTGGTGCCCATGTGGGTTGCGAGTTTGAGCCGCTGGCGCTCGCCGCCGGAGAGCGTGGTGAGGGGCTGGCCGAGCCGCAGGTAGCCGAGGCCCACGTCCGTCAGGCGCTTCAGGATGGCATGCGCGGCGGGTGTACGCGCTTCGCCCGCGCCGAAGAAGGCGGCCGCCTCTTCGGCGGGGAGGTCGAGCACTTCGGCGATGTTGAGCCCGCCGAGGCGGTAATCCAGCACCGCGGCCTGGAACCGCCGGCCCTCACAATCCTCGCAGACCGTGGTGACGCCGGCCATCATCGCCAGGTCGGTGTAGATGACGCCGGCGCCGTTGCAGGTGGGGCAGGCGCCTTCGGAGTTGGCGCTGAACAGGGCGGGTTTGACGCCGTTGGCCTTCGCAAACGCCTTGCGGATCGGGTCGAGCAGTCCGGTGTAGGTAGCAGGGTTGCTGCGCCGCGAGCCCTTGATGGCCGTCTGGTCGATGGCGACCACGCCATCCTGGCCCGCCACGGAGCCGTGGATGAGTGAGCTCTTGCCGGAGCCGGCGACACCGGTGACGACGACGAGCACCCCGAGCGGGATGTCGACGTCCACGTTCTTCAGGTTGTTCGTCGTCGCGCCGCGGATCTGGAGCGCGCCGGTGGGCTTTCGAACCGTCGGTTTGAGGGAGGCCCGGTCGTCGAGGTGGCGGCCGGTGAGGGTGCCGCTGGCCCGCAGTCCCTCGACGGTACCCTCGTAGACGACCTCGCCGCCCGCGGTGCCGGCGCCGGGGCCGAGATCGACGACATGGTCGGCGATGGCGATTACTTCCGGCTTGTGCTCGACCACGAGGACGGTGTTGCCCTTGTCGCGCAGCCGCAGCAGCAGTTCGTTCATCCGCTGGATGTCGTGGGGATGCAGGCCGACGGTGGGTTCGTCGAAGACGTAAGTGACATCGGTGAGGGACGAGCCGAGGTGGCGGATCATCTTGGTGCGCTGTGCCTCACCGCCGGAGAGCGTACCGGAGGGCCGGTCGAGGCTGAGATAGCCGAGGCCGATCTCCACGAACGAGTCGAGCACGTGCTGCAGCTTGGCGAGCAGCGGCGCCACCGACGGCTCATCGAGGCCGCGCACCCATTCGGCCAGGTCGCTGATCTGCATGGCGCAGGCATCGGCGATGTTGATGCCCTTGATCTTAGACGACCGGGCGGTCTCGTTGAGCCGGGTGCCGTTGCAATCGGGGCAGGTGGTGAACGTGACCGCCCGCTCCACGAAGGCCCGGATGTGCGGCTGCATCGCCTCGGGGTCCTTCGAGAGCATCGACTTCTGGATCTTCGGGATCAAGCCCTCATAGGTCAGGTTGATGCCGTCGACTTTGATCTTGGTCGGCTCCTTGTAGAGCAGGTCGTGCAGCTCTCGCTTCGTGAATTTCGCAATCGGCTTGTCCGGGTCGAAGAAGCCGCAGCCGCGGTAGATGCGGCCGTACCAGCTGTCCATGCTGTAGCCGGGGATCGTGAGCGCTCCCTCGTTGAGCGACTTGCTGGCATCGTACAGCGCGGACAGGTCGAAGTCGGTGATGCTGCCCATGCCCTCGCAGCGCGGGCACATGCCGCCGAGCCGGGTGTAGGTGACCTTTTCGGACGTTTTGTTGCCGCGCTCGACCGTAATGGCACCGCTCGCCTTCACCGAGGGGATGTTGAAGGAGAAGGCGTTGGGCGAGCCGATGTGCGGCTGGCCGAGCCGGCTGAAGAGGATGCGCAGCAGCGCGTTGGCGTCGGTGGCCGTGCCGACCGTGGAGCGCACGTTGGCGCCCATCCGCTCCTGGTCGACGATGATCGCCGTGGTCAGTCCTTCGAGCACATCGACGTCGGGCCGGGCCATCGTCGGCATGAAGCCCTGCACGAAGGTGCTGTAGGTCTCGTTGATCATCCGCTGCGACTCTGCGGCGATGGTGCCGAACACCAGCGAACTCTTGCCCGAGCCGGAGACGCCGGTGAACACCGTCAGCCGTCGCTTCGGGATTTCGACGCTGATGTCCTTGAGGTTATTTACACGCGCGCCCTGCACGCGGATCAGGTAGTGGCTATCGGCAACGTGCAGCTCAGACAGCTGCGTCTCCATCATCGAGGACATACTCTTTCAAGCGGATTTCGTCGGTTTCTATCCAGCAGTCTTTCGGCGTGCGGCCGATCGTTCACGCGGTGCGTCGCTCGCTGCGCCGCCTGGTGGTATACGGCAGTACGAACAGGTACAGGCCGGTGAACAGAAGCAAGGCAAGCGGGAGCAACGGCGAATAGGTCACCGGGCCTGGAGGCTGCCCGGGGCGCACAGCCATATCGACGAAGTTGGCGATGACCGTCAGCGTGAAGATGACGGACAGCCAGCGATGGGTCTGCCGGACTCCTTTATTCCAGTTCATGGGAACTCCTATGATCTGAGGACGAGCCCGAAGCGGATCGGGCCCCCCTATGCGTGGTTGGTGGCGGTGCCGGAGGCTCAGCGCAGCTCCTGGATGCGGATCATGTTGCCCGCGGGATCGCGGACGGCGCAATCGCGAACGCCGTACGGCTGGTCGGTCGGCTCCTGGACGATCTCGGCGTCGCCGGCCTGGAGGCGGTCGAAGAGACGGTCGAGGTCGGCGGTGGCCAGGACGATGCCGGCGTAGGTACCCTTGGCCATCATCTCGGTGATGGTGCGGCGCTCGTCGTCGGTGATGCCGGGATCGACGGCGGGCGGATGCAGCACGATGGAGGTTTCGGGCTGGCCGGGAGGGCCAACCGTGATCCAGCGCATTCCGTTGTATCCGACGTCGTTGCGGACCTCAAAGCCGAGGAGATCGCGATAGAAGGCCAGAGCGGCGTCCGGGTCGTTGTGGGGAAGAAAGCTCGCGTGAATGGTGATGTTCATGCCGATCCGTCGAAGTGAATGGTAATGATGATGATGGCGGTCAAGATAGTTGCGGCTCGGTGACCGGCGCTTCTCGATTCCTGATCGGCCTGGAAATTTGTTTCGCGACGCACGCCGGGATGCCTGCGGTCGCTTGCGCCGCCTGACGCCGGTAGACGCTGGGCGGCACGCCGACCAGCTCGGTGAAGCGCGTGCTGAAGGTGCCGAGCGACGAGCAACCGACCGCGAAGCAGACCTCGGTGACGGTGAGGTCGCCGCGGCGCAGCAGCGCCATCGCACGCTCGATGCGCCGTGTCATCAGATAGGAGTAGGGCGACTCGCCATAGACGCGCCGGAACTGGCGGCTGAGGTGCCCGGCTGACATGTTGACGCCGCGAGCGAGCGCTTCGACATTCAGGGGCTGCTCGTATTCCCGGTCGATCCGGTCGCGCACACGGCGCAGCCGGGCGAGGTCGTGGAGGTACTGCGCGTCGGCGGCGCTGCCGGTCTCCTGCGGGGCCGTGTCACACCGATTCTGAGTGCTCACCTCTTTATGATGAAAGAACATCGGAGACAAGGAAGGCGGAGGCAACTGCGCGTAGTTATCAGGCAGGCGAGTGATATCGGGTTTTGTTCGGCATATAGCCCTGATTCGGAATTCAGTCAGACGTGCGGTTCTGATACTGGATTTACTGCTTTCGCGTACCGGCGTCAGGGGAATGGTGTTTCGTCTTGACAATCGGGAGGTTCCCTTTACGGGCGTGCTCACGCCAGGGGGTAGATAGTCCTTCAGGTTATGCTGCCTGGATGCCTGGTCGGGGCCGGGCATGACAAGTTGGAGGTTTCATGGTTAACGTAAGCCGTATCGCCATGATTGAAGGAGCTAACGTGCTTCCCTGACGGGCGTGCACTTTCGCGAGGGTAACGCAGGCAGGGATACCTTGCCCAACTTGCTTCGTCTCAAAAAAATAGGTGTGCGGGGGAAGACCTGCAAGGCACCGCCTGTTCGGTGTTCGGCGCCGAGCGGGAAGTTCGTATTTTGCGAGGTCTCGCAGGTGCAGCAAAAAAGCTCTATCCATGAACGAATATCATTTCGCAGGGCCGGTGTTGCGGCAGGAAGTGGGGTTCCGGCAGCATTACATCCCGGTGCCGCCGGAGATTGCGGACGACCTGCTGGCGACGAGCGGGAGGCGGGTGATCGCAGTGATGAACGGGCACGAGGAGCGGCGGGCGATCCAGAGCAACAAGGACGGGGAGCGGTTCATCCTGCTGGGTATCCCCCTGCTGCGGGAGATCGGGGCAAAGCTCGGGGATATCGTGATGGTGACGCTGCGGCCGGACCCGGAGCCGGAGCGCATCGATCTCGGGGAGGAGCTTACGGCGGTGCTGGAGCAGGATGAGGAGGCCGCGGCGCGGTTCTACGCGATGACGCCGGGGCGGCAGCGGTCGCTGGCGTATTACGTGACGAGCGCGAAGCGGACGGAGACGCGGATCACCCGGGCGCTGGAGCTGGCAAAGAAGCTACGGACGCACACGTTGTACGGGGACCTGAATGAGAAATGAATAATGCGGAATGGGGGATGAGGAATATTGACAAGCCGGATGTGATCGAATGGCACGAAGCGATGCTGCTACGGTCGAGGAATATTTGAGCGGGCTGCCGGAGGAGCGGCGGCGGGTGGTCTCGGCGGTGCGCGAGGTAGTGCTGGAGCACTTGCCGGAGGGGTATGAGGAGCGGATCAACTGGGGGATGATCAGCTACGAGATCCCGCTGGAGCGGTACCCGACGACGTACAACAAGCAGCCGCTTTCTTATGCAGGATTGGCGGCACAGAAGAACTACTACGCCTTGTACCTGACGTGCGTGTACGCGGACCCGGAACTAGAGGCCCGTTTGAAGGAGGGGTTCGAACAGGCGGGGAAGAAGCTGGACATGGGGAAGTCGTGCCTGCGCTTCCGGAGGCTAGAGGATTTGCCCCTGAAGGTGATCGGGGAGGTCGTAGCGAGCACGTCAGTGGAGGCGTTCATCTCGCGGTATGAGGCGAGCAGGGCGGGGAAATGAGCAATGTAGATAGCATGCGTACTGCGTAATTGGGAGGAGGTGTGGGGGCGCGGGAGGTCGGGACGTGCAGCCCATCCCTCCAGCCTTGCTCCGCTGGACGCGAAGCAAGGCTATTCCCGTTCAAACAGGGAACTTGGGGATGTTCGTTTTCTACGGGGCTGTCACTCTGCCGTGGCTTCGGCGTGTTCGGCCATGTGCCGGCTCAGCCATCCGAGTACGAGGGGCCATCCGGAGGCGTAGCTGGCGGCGGAGGGGTGATCTTCGAAACCGGTGTGCGTCAGGGTGAGGCGCGTTCCGTCGGGGATCGGCTCCAGCTCATAGGTGATGGTCGTGGGGAAGTCGTTTTGCCAGCTGGCGCGCCAGGTGCAGACCAATCGGTTGGGCGGGTCGATTTCCAGGTATTCGCCATGGACGGTAGAGGTGCGACCGGCCGGGTCTTTCGTCATGCAGCTCCACTTCCCTCCTACGTTCAGATCGACTTTCCAGTCGAACGTGCGATAGGCTTCGCCGGAGCCCCACCACCTTTCGAGCAGCTCCGGATCGGTCAGGGCGCGGAAGACCCGTGCGGGCGGAGCCGCGATCTCGACGGCGGCGTGGACGGCGCCGTCCTTCACGTTAGCGATCGCATTCATCATCGTTGTTTTCCAGGAAGGTTTTAAGGTTAGTGAGGTTGGCCTGCCAGAAGTCGCGGTACTGTTCGACCCAGCGGGCGACGTCGCGCAGGGGGGCAGGGTTGAGCTGGTAGATGCGCTGCCGTCCCTCCTTCCGCTCCCGGACGAGGTCGGCCTGCCGCAGCACGCGGAGGTGCTTGGAGACGGCGGGCCGGCTCATGCGAAAGCCTCGGGCCAGGTCGGTGGCGGGCGCGCTGCGTTCCCTCAGCCGGTCCAGGATGGCCCGGCGGGTGGGGTCGGCTACGGCATGGAATACGTCGATGCTGGAGGGGATGCGGGACATGGTCTGACTATTAACCAATCGGTTACGCATTGTACGAAGCGAGCAGGGTCATGTCAAGTAAGGGAGACGATTGGGATTGCGGAATGCGGATTGCGGATTGACAGAGGCGGCGGAGCTTTTCTATCGATGGCAGGTGCCGGTGAGCGGGTAGTAACATCCTTCGGCCCTTCGGGCACCTCCCTCGAGGGAGGGGTTGGACAGGCTGCGCTTTCGGGGGGTGGTGGCGGATTTGTGGCGGGTGGGGAGTGCGCGGGGTGTGCGGGGTGATTTTCAAGAGGCGAGGGCGCTATAGAGGGACCAGGCGCCTACGATGAAGAAGCCGGCGACGGAGAGCCAGAGCATGATGTCCCAGAGGCGTCCGGGGCGGAGGTCGGTGTCGGCGCGTTTGTAGCGGAAGTAGAGGGCGGCGATACCGAGCATGGGAAGCATGATGGACTGGGCGAGTCCACTGGCGAGGACCATGCCGACGGGAGCGCGGACGAAGAGAAGGATGGCGAGGGCGGCGAGGGGCCAGGCGGCGCTGATGCGGCGGGTCCACCGCATGCGGGTAGACTCCGAGCCATCGTGGAGGCCGAAGAGGCCGAGGCCGTCGGCCACCATGCGGGCATTTCCGGCAGCGGCGACGAAGAAAGTAGAGTAGAGCACAGCGAAGGCGCCGAAGAGGAAGACGCCGTGCGCCCAGGGGCCGAAGACCGGGACGTACATCTCGGCGAGGGTGCGAATCATGCTGCCCCCCTCGGGGTTGAGTCCGACCCGCCAGAGGACAGCGGCTCCGAGCAGGTAGAAGCCGACGGTGGCGAAGGTATAGACGGCCATCGAGAGCCAGGCGTCGGTATAGAGGACGCGGAGCCAGCCTTTTGCACGGGCGATCCAGTCCGGCGTGCCGTCGCGCACCCCGGAGAACTTCGCGTAGCCTTTCTCGAGGCACCAGTAGGGGTACATGATGAGTTCGGAGGCGCCGAGGCCGATGATGCCGAAAGCGGCGAGGGCGGTGGCGACGGGATCGATACCGCCAGCAGCGGGCGGCAGGCCGAAGCTGAATCCGGAGGCGAACTCCTCCCCTGTCACGGCCCAGGCAGTCTGCTGGAGCAGGAACACCGTGAGGAGGGTAACGGCGGTGAAGGCGATGACGAGAACGGTAGAGACGGTCTGGATGAGCCGGTAGCGGCCTAGGTAGAGCAAGATGGCGGTGAGGGCGGCCACGAGAGCGGCCCAGAGATAGGCGTCGGACGGCTCAGGAATCATGGCGGCCTGCGCGGCAAGCGCTTCCACGCGTTGCGCGAAAACTGCGGCATCCGCGCCGTTCATGCCCGCGAGGGCGGCATCCACCCGGGCGCGGGTGAGTTCGGCATGGATCTCGTTGTAGGCTCTCCCCTCCTCTGTCAGCGGAAGGCTGATGGCGAGGGCCTGCCCGACTCCGCCGACGATGCCGCCCTGCTGGGAGATGATGAGGACGGTCATGACGGCCCAGTACCAGATGATCCAGTTGGTCCCGCGCAGGCGGGGGCCGGGAACGGCGTTCAGGGCCTGGAGGGGCGTCTGGCTCCAGGCGATGGTGTAGCGCCCGAACTCTACCTGGGCGAAGACCTTGATGACGCAGCCGACGACGATGAGCCAGAGGAGCCAGAACCCGGCTTCGGCACCGACCTTCGTGGTGGCGATGAGTTCGCCGGAGCCGACAATGGAGCCGGCGATGATCATGCCGGGGCCGAGCTTGCGGAGGGTGGCGCCGAGGGTTTTCGGCGGAAGGTGTACCTCTTCGGGTGGAGACAGAACTGCGGCTTCGGGGGGCATGGCCGATTTTAGATTTTGGATTCTCCGGGCAGCCTAATCTTTCGATTATGTCCAGTGTCCGGTGAGCGGGTATTAACACCCTCCGGCCCTTCGGGCCACCTCCCTCGAGGGAGGAGTTTTGAAATCCGTCCTCCAGAGGAGAGTTATGGAAACCGTCCCCTCGAGGGGGCTGCTACACTAACGGCCGGGGGTGTTTGGCCTGAATGCAGGCCTGTCGTTATCTCCAGCAGTCTCGTGCAGGTTGTCAGACTTGAGCACCTGCATCGTCGTCTGGTGTCGATAGCGGGCTCCTATCACCGTGAGCTCTCTCTTCCATCCAGTCTCGGAGACGTGCTACGATGCTATCCACATCTTTCAAGACCTCGTCATTACGGATTCGCATGACTCGGATGCCCCGACGCTCCAGCGTGATCTGGCGCTCGCGATCGTATGCGAAGTTTGCCTCATCGTGGCTACGTCCATCGACTTCAATGACTAACCTGGCTTCAGGGCAGTAGAAGTCCACTACATAGGTGCCGATAGGATGCTGGCGCAGGAAGCGAACGCCGAGTTGCCGCCGCCGTAATCGAGACCAGAGTAGCCGTTCAGGAAAAGTACTGCCTCTCCGCAGCCGTCTCGCTATGCCGACCAGACGGGCATCGTAGTCGTGGTAAGCGCGGTTCATTTTACGGTCAACCGGATAGCGTTAATTCCACTCTATGATGACGGAGGACACTGAGTAAACCGCGTCCTGCTGGAGCCGGGAGTTCATACACCCTCCGGCTGCTTCGCAGCCACCTCCCTCAAGGGAGGGGTTTGCGAGTACAGCTACCGGAATAGAGAATCGCGCATTGATAATTAACCTGCAATGGGCGCCGCTACTCTGGATTCTTTATAGGCGACGGCTTTCTGGCGGGCGGTGCCCAGGTGGTCGATGGTGAGTTCTACGATGTCGCCGGGTTTGAGGTATTGTGGGGGGGTGTGGCCGAAGCCGACGCCGGCGGGAGTGCCGGTGGAGATCACGTCGCCGGGGAGGAGCGTCATGAACTGGCTGAGGTAGCTGACGAGGAAGGGGACGCCGAAGATCATGTCGGCGGTGGTGCCGTCCTGCTTCGTCTCGCCGTTGACGGTGAGGCGCATGCGGAGGGCGTGGACGTCCGGGACTTCGTCCTTCGTGGCGAGCCAGGGGCCAAGGGGGGCGAAGGTGTCGGCGCTTTTGCCTTTGACCCACTGACCGCCCCGCTCGATCTGGAAGGCCCGCTCGCTGTAGTCGTTCATGATGGCATAGCCGGCGACGTAATCCAGGGCTTCGGCCTCGGAAACGTAGGAGGCGCGGCGGCCGATGATGACGGCGAGCTCGACTTCCCAGTCGGTCTTCTCGCTGCCTCTGGGCAGGATGAGGTTGTCGTACGGTCCACAGAGGGCGCTCGTGGCCTTGAAGAAGACGATGGGTTCTTTCGGGGCAGGCATGCCCGACTCGGCGGCGTGGTCGCGGTAGTTGGTGCCGATGCAAACGATCTTGCTGGGGCGGGCCACGGGCGGGCCGAGGCGCAGACCGGGGGGCAGTTCCGGGGCGGTAGCGGCGTGGTGATCGGCCCAGATACGGAGGCGGGCGAGACCGTCCGTTTCAAAGAAACGTTCGTCGTAGTCCTCACCGAAGGCGCTGGCATCGATGCGGCGGCCGTCGGGGAGGATGAGGCCGGGGGATTCCTGGTCGGGGGGGCCGTGGCGGATGAGGCGCATGGTAATGAGGAATGAATAATGCGTAATGGGTAATAAGGGCGGTCAGCGGTGGGCGTGTATGGCTCGGGGCTTTGATGGACGACCTGTTCTAACTAGCTTGTGCAGTACCGTGGCAGCCGAGGAGGTACGCCTCTCGTGTGCTGCGCGTCCGTCGCATGTTACGAGTCGCCGGGTCACTTTTCCACTTTATCCGTGCCCTCATGTCATTTCTGTCCATCTGCGCGCTGGTGCTCATCACCCCATCTTTCGGCGGCGTGTCCGGCTTCGAGGTGTCTACGGGCGCGGAGGCGGATGCCGTCATTGTGGTGGTGCCGGTGGACAGCAGTGATACAGTGAGGCCGAAGGATCCGCAGACGGCACTGGGTCTGTCGGTGGTGCATACGGCCGTGCCGCTCGGACTGGCTGTGATGGGCTACCGTGCGGGTGCCACGCTCGCGGTTCCTTCAACACTCTTGTTCCTCTACGGCGCCACACTGGGGCCGTGCGCGGGCCACTTCTATGCGCGCAACGGGAGTTGTGGGGCTAGCGCGCTGTTGCGGGCTGGTTTCTCGGCGGCTGCCATTGCCGGGATCGTCAACGTGTTTACTGTAGCCTGGACAGACGGGGACACAAGACTAGGCGTGGCTTTATTCTTCGGCGGAATGATCGGGCTGGGGTCGAGTATGGTGTACAGTATCGTGCGTGCGCCTGTAGCCGCGAAGCACTACAATGAGCGGCACGGGTTGCGCCTGACGGGTGTGGCTCCGCTGGTGAATCCGCGGGATGGGTCGGCGGGTGTGGCTGTGCAGATGCGGTTTTGAGGGGTGGGGCGGGGCCAAGAGGGGCGCAGCGCGCTGCGCCCCTACGGCGGGGTGGATGGTGGCGTGTTCGAGGCGTGTTCGAGGCGTGTTTGGGCGTGGGTGTTCGTGGTGGGGTTGTGCAGGTGCGTGCGGCCGCACGCCCCTACGTGGTCTGGTGCGGGAGGGTTTTGGGTTGATCTAATTTCGGCCTTTACGGGAGTGCTTACGCCAGTGAGGCAGGTAGTTCTTTGGTTGTGCTGCCTGGATTTACTTCGTCGGTCGCTTCGCTCGCGTCCGCCTTCGCGGGAATGACGTATGGAGGAGGGTTTTGGTTTGCTCGGGGCATCGGGTATTGCTTTGCGGGGCTGACATCCTCCTGCCTTGCTCCGCTGGACGCGTTCGCAAGGCTGTCCTCCTTCAAAGGAGGATTTTTTAGGCAGGACCGGATGGGTGGGCGTGGGTTCAGGCAGGACCAGACGGTGGACTTGTGTGCAGGCAGGGTCAGATGGATGGACGTGGGTTCAGGGCGGGCGTAGCAGGGTGGGCATCGTACGCGTGGCTGGATGCCCGGGGAGGATCAGCGGAGGCCGATGACACCGCCGTCGATGTCGTAGGCGGCGCCGGTGATGAAGGCGGCTTCGTCGGAGCAGAGGAAGGTGGCGAGGGCAGCTACTTCGTCGGGGGTGCCCATGCGGCCGAGGGGCTGGTAGCGGCTGAGGGTGCGGAACATGTCGTCTTCGCGGCCGGGGTAGTTTTTGCGGAGGAAGTTATCGACGAAGGGCGTGTGGATGCGGGCGGGGCAGATGCAGTTGCAGCGGATGCCTTTATCGACGTAGTCGCGGGCGACGGAGAGTGTCATGGTGAGAACGGCACCCTTGGTCATCATGTAGGCGAAGCGGTCGGCCACGCCGACTCTAGAGGCGATGGAGGCGAGGTTGAGGATGACGCCTCCCCCCTGCTCCATCATCGGACCGATGCAGGCGTACATGCCGTTATAGACCCCTTTGACATTGACCTGGTAGAGGCGGTCGAGGTCGGCTTCGGTGGTCTGCTCCAGGGTGCCGACGTGGGCGATACCGGCGTTGTTGACGAGGACGTCGATGCGGCCAAAGGTTTCTGCGACCTCACGGACGGCAGCGATGACGCGGGCCTGATTGGCGACGTCGCAGGCGTAAACTCGGGCCGTGCCCCCGGCCTCGGCGATGGCGCACTCCGTTTCGCTGGCGCCCTGTACATCGACGTCGAGGATGCCGACGCAGGCGCCTTCGCGGGCGAATCGGACGGCGATGCTCCGCCCGATGCCGGAGCCGCCGCCGGTTACGAGGGCGATTTTGCCGGAAAGACGCGTCAATTTGGGATTTTGGATTTTGGATTGGTTGACCGCTCCCCTTCATCCCCCACGAGACATCCTGAGTATGTCATTCCGAACTCGTTTACTGCGTGAACCGGAGGGTACGGGATCTCAATTCGCATGGAAGATAGCCCCCTCCATGAGATGCTGAAACGAGTTCAGCATGACACGTGTTGAGGGGAATTGTCTATTCTGATCGCAGTGCTGTCTGGTGGGATTTCTCCGACCGTCGGCTCCGCCTCGTGTCTTCGACTACGGCCCTGGCGGGCCTCCGCTCAGGATGACATTTTAGTACAAGGCGGTATACATATGACCTCACGTCCCGCTCATCTTATCACGGTTGACACACCACTAAATACAATCACAGAGACAATGTTGAACGGAGATGCCAGAACCTCCCGGAGGTTTGAAACCTCCGGGAGGTTGTACCCGACAACCTCAACGTGATTGCACTTAGGCGATGGTGCGGGGTTCTCGGACGAACAGGAGCAGCCAGAGGAGGGCGCAGAGGGCCATGCCGCCCAGCACGAGGAACACGGGCGTGTATCCGGCGCTCTGGGCGAGCCACCCGGCCAGCAGGCCGCAGAGGGCGAACGGGGATGACACGATGTTCGCGAGGGCAAGGTAGATCGGGCGGTCCCGTTCGCCGCAGATCTCTGCTACGATCGGCAACCGGGAGATAAGCTGCAAGGTGGTGGCGAACGACGCGCCTACGAACACGAGGTAATAGGCCTCCACGCCGGGAGCCAGGACGGCGACCGTGCAGGCCAGCGCGGTAGAGGCGCCCATCAGAGCCAGATTGAGCCGGTGCCCGATGCGGTCGCCGAGGTATCCGAACACGACACTCCCGATGACCGAACTCGCCATGAGCACCGCCGTGAAGCGCCCGGCGAAGCCGGAGGAGAGGCCGAAGCGCTCGAAGGCGTGGACGGCGTAGAAGGCCTCGGCAGAGAGGGAGGCCATGAGCAGGGCGTCGGCCACGAGGAAATTGCGGAAGTTCGGCTCGTGCCGGAGAATGGACGGGATACGGCGGACTATGTCCGCATAGCTCACGCCGTCGGTGGGGGCGTCCTCGTTCTCTTCGAGCAGCGCCAGGCAGACGTACGAGCCGATCATCATGACGAACGCCAGCACGAACAGGAGGGCGAAGCTGTCCGGGTAGGCCATGCGTTCCAGGATGAACTCCGCCGCCCACCCGGCTCCCATGCCGAAGAGGCCGGAGAAAATCACACGCAGGCCGAACATGCGCCCGCGTAGCCGGACGGGCGTCAGTTTGGCGACCATCTCGAACCAGACCGGCACGCTGAGGCTGCCCATGACAGCGGCCAGTCCGAAGACAGCAAAGAACGAGATGAGGCCCACGTCCGCACTCACGCGCTCCAGTCCGAAGGCAGCCAGCAGGGCCATGCAGAGCCAGGGCAGGCGCTGGGCGACAGCGGTACGCAGCATGAGGCGCTTCTTGCGCGGCTCCCGGCCCACGCGGCCCGCGATCAGGAACTGCGGCAGGTAGAAGCCGACCGTCCACAACACCGTGATGAGCGAAACGGCAATCGCGCCCCCGCCGATCTGCGTCACGAGGAGGGGCAGGACGGCCTGGCGGGAGACGAGGTTGATTCCCAGGGTGAACAGCGCACCGTCGAGCACGTTCAGAGCGAAGTTGCGGCGGACGACTCCATCGTGCTTCGATACACGCTCTATGGGGACACTTCGAGGGGTGGATTTACGCATCCGAACCTGAATCATCGTGGCGAGCGCTCTTTTCGGCTGCGCTCGGGGCTGGTTCCCGGGATGTGTTGTTGCTTACGAGGCGTATGCCCTGATTTTGCGCTTTCGGGTCAAGGAACGAGGCGTTCGAAGTACGAAGTATGAATGAGATTGGGATTGAGCATGGGTTGGGCACAGCGCGCTGTGCTCCTACACGGTGGGTGTGGAAGTAGGGCCATGGGCGCTCGTGGTGGATTTCGTAGGAGCCGGTCAGGTTGTGCTGCCTGGATACCCGGTCGGGGCCGGGCATGACGTTGATGGGGGAGGTTTGAGGTGAGAATGAGCCGAAATGACTGATTAAGAGCTGCACCGGTGTTTCTGAACGGAAGGCGACCATGCCGGGACTGCTCCGCTCGTGATGACATGATCGGGGGTGGTGGACGGTTCCTAGACGTGTGCGGGAGCCAGGCAGGAGGCCAGGTGTTCGCGGGCGACGCAGAGGCCCTCCTTGATGCGTTCCTCGGAGCCTTCGTACTCGGGGTCTTCGTGCTCGATGGAGATGGGGCCGACGTAGCCGACGCTGCGGAGCGTCGTGAGGAAAAACTTCCAGTCGATCTGACCGTTGCCGGGCATGCGGTAGCGCCACCATCCGGCCCCGTGCGCATCGCCGCTGTTCAGTTGCCGGGAGAAGATGCCGTAGCGGTAGAGCCCTTCTTTCAGCAGTTCGGCATCTTTGGCGTGAACGTGAAAGAGCTTATCGGAGAAGTCGCGCACGGCGCGGTTGTAGTTGATACCGAGCCAGACGAGGTGGGAGGGGTCGAAATTGAGGCCGAAGTTATCGGACGGCACCTCATTGAAGAGCGCTTCCCACAGCTCGGGCGAGTAGGCATAGTTACCGGGGAGCCCCGGCTGCACCCAGCCGACCATCGGACAGTTTTCGATCATGATGCGAACGCCCCGATCTTCGGCGTAGGCCACGACGTTGCGAAACAGCTCGCCGGCCCGTTTGATGTTCTTCGCTGCGCCGCCGGGCCGGGCGCCGACGAACGTGCCCACAAGGCGCACGTTCAGCATCGCGGCGACATCGATGACTCGATACAGGTGCTCCTGAATCTTCTCGCGCTTCTTCGGCCTGGGGTGGAGGTTGTTGTCGTAGTAGGCCAGCGAGGAGATGCCGATGCCGTGAGCGGCGAACAGGTCTTTGATTCGTTCGGCTTCTTCGACAGTGAACTTTTCGGCCAGGATGTGGGCCGCGCGGTGGCCACTCTTCCGTTTTCCGGGCCATGCGGCGAGTTCCAGGGTCTCGAACCCCTGCGCCGACGCCCAGGGTACGAGGTCTTCGAGAGGTAGTTCTTTCAGGCAGGCAGTCAGAAATCCGAGTTTCATGGTATTCGAGAGGACTCGTGAACGCGCGGCACATCACCGGGGATGCAAGCTAGGACAAAAGTGTGCCGGGGTAAACAGATGCGGATGTGATAAGCACGGTCCATCCGCATAGCGGGATGTAACCTCTCTGCCGATTCTGATGTAGAAACGGATCCGGTGAGATTGCGGCAGCAGGGATCTCAGGCAGATGGCGACGACCTCACGCCGGGCCTGTCCGGTGTCATGATTGGAAATCAGGAGGCGTGGTGGGCGCTCCGCTGTGGCCGGGGATTCATACACCCTCCGGCTGCTTCGCAGCCACCTCCCTCATGATCTTTGATTAATTGATTCGGCAAGGGGAAGGCAACTCCCCTTCCTCGCCTCGGCGCACAGGCGTCAAGGAGATGGTTTAAAGCTCTGGTTTATCTGATTTCGGCCTTTACGGAGGTGTTCACGCCAGCGGGTAGGCAGTCCTTCAGGTTGTGCTGCCTGGATTTACTTCGTCGGTCGCTTCGCTCGCGTCCATTTTCATGGGAATGACGTGGTTGGGAGGGTTTTGGTTTGCTCGGGGCATCGGGTATTCCCGGGCGGTGTAACATCCTCCTGCCTTGCTCCGCTGGACGCGTTCGCAAGGCTGTCCTCCTTCAAAGGAGGATTTTGTTTTGGCGGCTCGTGTGGAAGGAGGATTTCGTACAGGCAGGGTCAGCTGGGTGGGCATGACCTGCCTGTACGAGAGGAGTGGACGCACTGGCGATATGTCCCTACACGGGCGGGTTGGATGTGGGGCATTGGTGCTCGTGGTAAGCTTCGTAGGAGCCGGTCAGGTTGTGCTGCCTGGATTTACTTCGTCGGTCGCTTCGCTCGCGTCCGCCTTCGCGGGAATGATCGTAAGGGGAGGTTTGTGCTTGAAGTATGCCGTATCGCTCTGTTTGAAGGAGCTAACGGGCTTCCTTGACGTGCATGCGCCTTCGCGGGGATAGGCTCTTATCCAGGGAGGGGATCTCGATTCCCAACCCGTTGCCGGATTCATGAATCACGCATCATGAGGGAGGAGTTTTGAAGGCTATTCCGGGAGAACTGTGCGGGAGTGGTCGAGATGGGAGTGATTGAAGCGGTTAGAGACCGCTGTCGCCGATGTCGTAGCTGGAGCCGTCGCCGGTTTCTTCGGCGAGTTCTTCGGGCTGCTGGACCTGTTCCAGCAGTTCGGCCGTGAGGTCGCCTGCGGATTCGAGGATCACGAGGGCAGCGAAGCAGGATCCGGGCGCATCGCCGTGCGAGTGGGCGCACGCGCCGCCCATGGAGGTGGTGGTAACGACGCGCCACCCGCGCCCGAGCAAGAGGTTCAACTCGTCCAGCCCGTGCGTCTTTCCGGGCTCGGCCATCACGATGACTGCTTTTTGCCGCTGTCTCATAGGCCCACTCGTGCTTGCTCCGGCAGGGATCGCCTTCCGGCGGATGCCGCTCGGGTGATACAAGTAGGTATGATACGGACGATTTCGCAGTAAAACTACGGGTCTACGCGGTACACCGGGCCGCATGAAGCGTAAACTAGGGGCTCCCGCCCCGGGAAGTCGCCGCAGCCGACTGCGGCTCCGAATCTATCCGAACCATCCCAGACATCCTCATCCCATGCGTATCGGCCTCGTGTATGACATCTTTGACGCGTACCCGTGGGAAGCGGGAGAGCCGCCGGATGCCGACGCCGAGTACGAGCCGGAGGAAACCGTCGACGCCATGGAGGAAGCAGTGCGGCTGCTCGGACACGAGCCGGTACGGATCGGGACGGCGTACGATTTGCTCGCGAAGCTGCGCGACGTGCGTGTCGATGCCGCGCTGAGCATTGCCGAAGGGACGCGCAGTCGCAACCGGGAGGGTTTTGCACCGACGCTCTTCGAGATGGCGGGGATCCCGTTCCTGGGGTCGGATGCGCTGACGCTCTCGCTGAGCCTGGACAAGGCGTGGACGAAGGATCTGGTGGCGGCGGCAGGGGTACCGACCCCGGCGTACCGAACGTTCTCCGCAGCGGACGAGGTTACCGAAGCTGCGCTGGCGGGACGCGGCATGGGGCCCGGCTCCGATCCTCTCACGTTTCCCCTTTTCGTGAAGCCCCGGTATGAGGGCTCCTCGAAGGGGATCACGGCAGCGAGCCGGGTGGAAACCCCGGCAGCACTACGCGAGCAGGTAACGCGGACGGTAGAGCTGTACCGGCAGGACGCGCTGGTGGAGACATTCATCCAGGGCGGGGGCGAATTCACCGTGGCCGTGATCGGGAACGATCCGCCCGAAGCGTTGCCCGTACTCCAACGGGCGGTCGAGCCCAACACACGGATCGGTCTGCACGCACTGGAGCATCGGGGAGCGCCGGAACAAGAATGGGACTACCTGATCGAAGGCACACTGACGCCCGAGTTGGAGGCACGCCTGCAGGAACTGGCCGTACGCGTCTATGAGAAGCTCCTGTGCAAGGATTTCGCCCGGATCGACTTCCGGGTGGATGCGAACGGGACACCGTGGTTTCTGGAGATCAACCCGCTCCCGACGTTCGCACCGGACGGAACGTTCGCCATCATCGCGGAATTAATGGGCCGTCCGTACCCCAATTTCCTGGCCGAAGTGCTGGAACGAGGGTTGAAGCGGTTGAAGGGCTGATGGATGTGGCCGGGTATTCGCCGGTCGTCCGTTGTTCGTGGCCCGTTGTTTGTGGTTCGCTGGTGGGGTGCGTGAGGACCGGGCTGGTGTCAAGGCCAACTCCTCACGCACCTGAACACCCGAACACTCTATTACACTGATATAGTCCGTACCAGCGGCCGCCGTAAGCCGGCTGCCGCTGGATAGAGAGACATAGATGGATACACTAGCGCGAATGGATGCGGGAACGATCCGCGAAGAGATGAGGAACGATCCGAACTGGAGGAACTGGCGGTGGCAGATGCGGAACCGGGTACACAGCGTGGAGGACCTGCGCCGGTTCATCGAGCCAACGGCGGATGAACTGGAGGCCATCGAGGCGACGCGGGACATCTTCCGGTGGAACATCACGCCGTACTACGCCTCCCTGATGAACCCGGATGACCCGAACGATCCGATCCGGCGACAGTCCGTGCCGCGCATGAGCGAGATGGAGCCGGACATCGTGGGTGTAGTAGATCCGCTGGAGGAGGTGGCGCACTCGCCGGTGAAGAACCTGATCCACAACTACCGGGACCGGGTGGCCTTCTGCGTGACGGCCGAATGCGCGATCTACTGCCGGTACTGCCTCCGCAAACGGATGGTCGGGGATGCCGAGTTCTTCATGAAGAAGGACGAGTTGCAGGATGCCATCGACTACCTGGCCGCACACGACGAGATCCGCGACGTGCTGCTAACGGGAGGCGACCCGCTCACGTTCAACGACGGACACCTGGACTGGCTGCTGGGGCAGCTACGGGCGATTCCGCACATCGAAGTGGTCCGGATCGGATCGCGGCTGCCGGTGCTGCTGCCCTACCGGATCACGCCGGAGTTGTGCGCCGTGCTCGAGAAGTACCACCCGGTCTGGCTCAACACGCACTTCAACCACCCGAACGAACTGACACCGGACGCGGCGGAAGCCATCGACCGGCTGTTACGGGCCGGCGTGCCGGTCGGTAACCAGACGGTGCTGCTCCGGGGCGTCAACGACGACGTGGAGACGATGAAGGCGCTGTGTGAGGGGCTGGTGCGGATGCGGGTGCGGCCCTATTACCTCTATCAGGCGCAGCTTATTGGCGGGACGGCTTCCTTCCGTACATCCATCGAGAAGGGCATGGAGATCATGCAGGCGCTCCAGGGCCGGACGACGGGCTTCGCCATTCCGAAGTACGTGCTCGATACGCCGTTCGGGAAGGTGCCGCTGAACGGCTCCTATGTGAAGGGACGCGCAGGCGACCATGTCGTCATGGAAACGTACAGCGGTCAGTTGTGGGCCGAACCGAACCCGCTTCCACCCGGCGAGGAACGGTCGCTCGCTCTGCCGGAGATCGACCTCCCCGAAGGTATTGCGACGATCCCTACCGGAGCACCGACGTTCGTGCCGTTACCGGTAACGGGATAAAACGCGTACCGAGTGCCCCGGCTTGCCGGGGCAGACTCCCTGATGATCGGAGTGCGTGAGGGGGAGCGTGGAGAGAAGAAAAACGAGGTTGTTTAGCGATTAAAACGTAGAGTACGTGTCCGGAAGGGTACGAGATCGGGTGACCATGTGTCTGCGAGCTTAGATCCAGGAAACCGCGTGTCCAAGAGATTGCGAGAAAAGCATGATCGGACATGCAGGCTGCCGGATGCGCAAGCTCCTCGATACATGGGCCGCAGGCACGTGTTTGCCAGGCGGATCACCGATGTTCGGAGACAGAGAAAACACCTATTTACCCGATGTTCTGTGAGTTGACTTTACTCAGGTGCAAAGGTAGATTGGCTGTCCGGTCTCGTGTTTTCTCGCCTCCTGCGACACGTCTCTCGGCAGCAGTATGTTACGTGTCCTGTATATTTTCTTAGCCGTCCTTGCCGTGGTACTCACCTATCTCGTAGCGCCGGACTTTCTCTTTCCGCTTCTCGGTGTCATGCTGGTCGCTATGGTTGGCATGGCGTTCGGCTGGTTTTTCGGCCGGAAGAAAGACGATGACGTGAAAGCAGCTGGGGACTCGCGCGACGAGGAGCTGAGCTCGCTGGGTATCGTATCGATTCGTCCGAAGGGAACGGGGCCGAGCCCGGTCGACGAGGACATTGACTCTGATGGGATCGGTGCGGTCCGTCCCGCGCAGGCGCGTACGTCGGCGCCGAGCGACCGGGGATCGACGGGAAGCACATTCGGCGTATCGGCTGCGACGGTCCGCCGCAAGACGATCGCCGAGGCACACGAGACAGACGAGCGGCTCAAGAAAGAGATGCTCGTGCCCTTCCTGCACGCCGTACAGGCGGCGGTCGGCGCCACGACGGTATGCCTGCTGAAGCAGGACGAGACCGGGCTCCGCTACCATCTGGAGGCCGTCGTGAGCAAGAACGGGTACGCCCGCAGCTACGGCGATTTCACCACGAAGACCCCTCTCCTTCCCGGGCGTAAAGCGCGCAAGCCGGTAACCCTGCTCCGCGTAGGCGGCAAGGGCATCTCGCCGAAGAGCCTCGGCTACTACGCCGAGCCCATCATTGCGGTACGGCAGATCGCGCTGGCGGTCATCCCGCAGCCGGACAACGATGCTCCGTACATCCTCCTGGCCGACACGATGGAGGAAGGCGGGCTGGGCACGCGGCGGCAACGCACCCTGCTGGAGCAGTTCGCGGGCGTGCTGGGGACCATTCTCGATGCACATGAGACCCTCGAAGAAGCAGTCGAGGAGGCCGAGCCGGAGATCGAAGAAGCCGAACCCCGTCCGCGGCGCGACATCATCGCGGAAGAGATGCGCAACGCCCGCGTGCTGGAATTGCCGCTCTCGCTCGCCCTCGTATACCTCAACCGCGCCGAGGAGGTAGCGGAGCAGGGCCAGGAGGCCGTGCTCGACGCGGAGGCGACCCTGGAAGCTCACCTGCGCACCCATGCAGAAGACACGGATGCGTTCCGGATCGAGCGATTCGGCGAACTCACGTTCGGCGTGTTCTACCGGGGCGGTCTGGAAGAGGTGGAAAGCTGGGCGGTGGATCTCCAGAACGAGCTCGCCGGACCGCTGGAAGGCGGCGTGAGTATCGGCATTGCCGTGATGCAGGACCACCACGAAAGCCCCGACACCTTCCGTGCAGATGCCACGGAGGCGCTCCGCGAAGCCTTCGAAAGTGGGACGTGTACGATTATTGGTTGAAGGGTAGGCCCGGTGCCCTCTCCAGTGGTCCGTGGTTGACGGCTCCTGGTGCATTGCGATTGGCAACGGACCACTGACGATTGCCGAACACACGTATCCTCCTGCCTGGTAAAATACCGGTGCGGGTAGCCTTAAGGCGGCATTGACGTATCCGATACCCACAGCGTTAGCACCTGTGAACCTTATCGTTCGGATATGACGGACCGCCAGAAGCAACGACGTGAGCTTCTCGATCGCATCGATCAGCTTTTGAAGGAAGCCTACGCCTTGCCTAAAACGAGAGAGAGCTGGGAGCGCCGTGAGGAGATCGACTGGGAGATCCTCCACCTCTGCCGCAGCGTGAGCGACCTCTCTTCGGGGCCGATGCCGTACTGGACCGACACCTCGAACCAGGGCCAGAGCCCTGACGAGTGATCCCGTGAGCAGCGCCCGTATCGGGCAGGCTACTCACGCGGTACGTCGTCCGAATCCGACAGACCCAACCATCCCTATTATACACGCTGCCATGAACGTTCAGTCCTCCGCGTCAGACGCGATCGTCATCGAGATCGGCAACGCGCTCGACTTCCGGAACGCCGCCAACTTCAAAGCTCTCTGCCTCAGCTACATCGATGCCGGCAAGCGAAACTTCGTGCTCGACTTTTCGGAGACGGGCATCCTCGATTCGACAGGCCTCGGCGCGATCTTCGCGCTCTACCGGCAGGTCACGAAGATGAACGGCCACGTCGTTTTCGCGGCGGCGTCACGTCCTGTGGAAGTCGTCGTCCAGCTCACCCGCACCCACAAGGTATTTCCGCAGTACCCGACGGTGCGGGCGGCGCTGGATGCCATACAGCGCGCCGAGGTGCAGGCAGGCGAGGAAGCGTTTGCCCTCGCGGTGAACTAAAGGGGCTGCTATCGGGTGAGCGCGACACCTAGCGGTGCAGCGGTCTCGGCGAAGGGAAGGGTGAAAGGTTCTTGCGTTATGCCTGCCGCTCTTCCGGCCCGGTGCAACGGTTTCTGCCCATCCGTTACCAGGTCGTCTCCAGCCGACTGGTCCGGAGTTTGATCTGGATCCACAGGGTATTCCGGCATACACTGGCATCTCGCGGACGAGGTTACGTGCGGTTCAGAAAGAACCGGAACACAGAAGGATGACGGTCCGGAATGTTCCGGCGCGCAGGAGGCAGAGTACGCTAAACACGTGCCCGGTGCGGCCACTGCAACGACACGACCATGAAGAGCTCGAAATGGTTTCGGAGCGGCTTCGCGGCCGGAGGTACGAGTAGAAAAAGGCCCGCTGGCAGTGTGCCGACAAGCCTTTCACTGTATTTAGAACTGGAAATTCATGCTAATAGCGGCCATCATATATCCATCTCCGACTTCTCCCCACAAGTTCATCCCCATTCCTGTATAATCTGTGACACTGTTCCTGAAATCAAATAGCGGTAACATTGCTGACAGGTAAGGTCGTATACGCTCATTATAACGAATGCCAGTACCGAGGAATAGCAATGACCGCTGTTCCTTTGACGTGGTGACAATAGCCTGCTTCCCTGCCTCGTCTACGCTTGGAGATCGTCTCAGGGGAAAACCTACCGCAATGCTCGCATTTGGCGTAAACAGATTCACGTCGCTTGAGACCAAGCCATTGCACAAGCTATTACTTGCAAAGCGTCCCGTTTGACTGTCGCGACAACGCGATTGACCATTGGACAACCTATCCCAATAGTAGCGACTGGTCGACACCTCCTCAAACCTTGGTACGTAGCTATAATCCAAGCCAATACTACCAATCAGTTCGGGTAAAAGTCTCGCTTTCTCGGATTTACCACTTCTTTTCCGTTGCTGAGTATGTATGAGCAACCTTATCGGAGCAACTACTCCGCTCTCCATCCTACCATCTACAACCAGATAGCCTAATCCGATACCAATATCAAGAACTTGGTGTTCAATCTTGTATTCAGCTTGCTGAGCAGTTACTGCCTGAGTAAGTAGGATCGAGAATGATGCAAAGGTCAAAAGGGCACGCATGAAGTACTACAAGCTGTTCTACTAGCCAGAGGAATTTCATGGCTAAACTTTATCAAATTTCACACTGCACAGAATCATACTAGCCGACTCATTCCTCGATGCTTGAAGGCAGAAGAGCAAATGGCCAAAGCAAACACAGACAGTTCAATTTAAGTCACCCCTGAGTCACTATACCCAAATTTTTTCCCATTTAGAGTATTGAGATGACATGGTAGATCCAACAGTAGGCTGTCTACTTCGAACGCAAGAAAGCCCACAGACGCTGTGCCAGTAGGCTTTCGTAGTAGCCCGGACGGAACTTGAACCACCCCTCACCACCTAACCCAAGCACCTCAGTGCGTCCCTATCCGTCCATCATCCCGCCGCCGCCTTCGCCGATGAGGGGGACGAAGCGAAAGCCGTGGGTTTCTTCGCGTTCATAGTCGTTGGGGCTGACGCGGGTGATGCGGTTCATGATCTGGCTCCGGGCATCGCCGATGGGGATGACGAGGCGCCCGCCGGGCGTCTGGTCGTCGGGGATGCGGAGCTGCTCCATGAGGGGTTGCGGAACTTCGGAGGCGCCGGCGGTGACGATGATGGCGTCGTAGGGCGCGAATGTGGGCCATCCGAGGGTGCCATCGCCGTGGCGGGTGACGACGCGGTAGCCGAGGTCTTCCAGGAGCTGTTTGGTCCGGTCCAGCAGCGGTTTGTGGCGCTCCAGGGAGAACACCCGCGCGCCCATCTCACAGAGTACGGCGGCCTGGTAGCCGCTGCCGGTCCCGACCTCCAGAACCCGGTCACCCGGCCGGAGGTCGAGCATCATCGTCTGATAGGCTACCGTGAACGGCTGCGAGATGGTCTGCCGGAGACCGATGGGGAGGGCCTCGTCCTCGTAGGCGCGCGACCGGAGCGCGGGCTCCACGAACAGGTGGCGCGGCACGGCGGCGATGGCCGCCAGCACGCGCTGGTCGTGGATGCCCTTTCGGCGCAGTTCGTCTACGAGTTGCATCCGCAGGCGCTGGTATCGTCTATCGTCGGACATGCGAGGGTACTTCCTGGACGGGGGATATGACCTTAAAAGATTTGAAAGGTAAACAGTTCACACGACAAAAACCGGGACCGGTAGCTGGTGCCGCGTTCAGGACTCCAGAGGTTCCAGTTGCTCTTCGGCGGGCGTGTGGCTGTAGAGGGCCTGGGTGAGCCGGGAGAGCAGTTCGCCCCCCGTGAGGCCGGACGTGAGGACCCCGTTTTCCGCGACCGAGATCCGCCCGGTCTCTTCCGATACGATGATGACGAAGGCGTCCGTCTGCTCCGTGAGACCGACGGCGGCGCGGTGCCGGAGGCCCAGATGCGGGCTCAGGCGCATGTTGGTGGATACGGGCAAAATACAGCGGGCGGCTTCGATACGGCGGTTGCGGATGATGACCGCGCCGTCGTGCAGCGGGTTCTGAGAGTAGAAGATCGTGATGAGCAGGTCGCGCGTGACCTTCGCGTGGATGGGCGCGCCGGTTTCGATGTAGCTGCGGAGGCCGGTAGAGCGTTCGAAGGCAATGAGCGCGCCGATGTGTTGCTTGCTCATCTCGGTGACGGCGGTCGTCACCTCTTCGAGCATCTCCTCCTGCGCCGGAGACGTCACGAACTTCCGTATGAGTGGATTCTGGCCCAAAAGCAGGAGCAGGCGGCGGATTTCAGGCTGGAAGAGGATGATGACGGCCAGCACGAACACCTCGCTCACCGACGAAAAGAGCACCCGCAGCATGGTCATATCCGCTGCGGTGACCAGCACCTGAATGAGATAGAGGACGAGCACGCCGAAGAAGATCTGCACGGCGATGGTGCCCCGCATGAGCTGGTACAGCTTATACAGGACGTACGCCACGATGCCGATCTCGATGAGGTCGACTACGCGAATCGGTATGATATCGAAGAGCCTCACAGCGTGCGGATCACGTCATCTCTCTGAAAGAAGGAATACTCGAAGCGGCTGTGGCAGCGAGCACGCGCAGCAATTCTACGGTGGGACGTACGTCGTGGGTCCGCACGATCGTCGCGCCGCGCAGCACGGCTACCGCCGTGGCTCCGAGCGTGCCGTAGAGCCGCTGATCGACGGGCGCCGGGTGCTCACGCGAGCCGAGTACCGCGCCGATGGTGCTCTTGCGCGAGAGGCCCACCAGCACCGGACGATTCAGCTGCAAAAAACGGTCCACGCCGTTCACCACCCGCAGGTTCTCTGCTATGGATTTTCCGAAACCGAAGCCGGGATCCAAGACGACCTGGCGGACGCCTGCGGCCTCGGCCGTGCGCATAGACCCTTCCAGCGAGGCGGCGACCTCCTCGACGACATCCTCGTAGCGGTGCTCGTGCGGCATCTCGCCGGGCGACCCGAGGGAGTGCATTACGATCACCGGCGCACCGAAGGAGGCAGCGATCACGGCCAATTCGGGGCCGTTTCGAAGGCCGGTCACATCGTTGACGAGGTGGGCGCCCGCATCGAGCGCCGCCCGCGCGACATCCGGCTTGTAGGTATCGATCGAGATGAGCGCATCCGGGAAACGGCTTGCGATGGCCTCGATGACCGGCACGACACGCCGCCGCTCCTCATCCGCAGGCACCAGGACAGCCCCTTCGCCGTACACGGAACCTCGTGGCCGCGTAGACTCCCCTCCGACATCGATGATGGCCGCTCCCTCCTCCAGCATGTCCTCGACACGTCCCAGAGCGGCATCGAGATCCACGTACCGGCCTCCGTCCGAGAACGAGTCCGGCGTGACGTTGAGGATGCCCATGACGTGCGCGCCCTGCTCGATTCCCGGCGTGCAGTCCAGCTTCCGCCCCCGGCAATCCAGGACGAAGTGCGCTGCCGGAAAGGTTTCCAAAGAATTTCTATGAGCGGCCATTCGGGAACGCGTGGCGAAAACGATAAAATTGCAACCGGCTCGTGCGTTGTGAGTTGCAACGCGCTGATCAATACTGTCGAAGGTTAGAGCGTTGAGGGTTTTCAAAGGAGAGGCGGCTCGATAGCTTCGGCTACGCAGGCCTGGTTTCCAAATCCTGCCAGGTCTACTGCGTCCCTGGATGAGGAAGAGCCTCCTGAACCTTCAAACCTTTTAACTTTCAACCTTCAATCCCTTCCCGGACACGTTAATACCTGAATACGTCGATAGCACCTTTCCTACATGAAAATTCGCGCGATAGCGGTATGGGGGGCGGACACCAAGATAGGACGAACAGGCAGAACACGCCCCGTATGTTAGGTCAGCTTCTCTACGGACTACCAGCCGGTCCGTTGCACAAGGTCAAACGGTTCAAGGAAAATCCGGTCGAGACGCAGGCGCGGGTGCTGCGGGAGTTGCTCCAGCGTGCTGCACAGACGGAGTGGGGGCGGCGGTACGATTTCGGCGCGATCGCTCGCGAGCCGGACGTCGTCGGGGCCTACCAGGCGCGTGTACCACTGCACACGTACGAGGATTTCCGTGCGGACGCCGGGCGCGTGCGCGCCGGGGAGCCGGACATACTCTGGCCGGGGGTCTTCCAGAACTTCGCCGTTTCCAGCGGGACGGCTTCTACCGGCAAGATCATCCCGGTAAGCCACAACATGCTCGTGAGCAACGCGAGCTTCAGCGTGGGTGTGGGGCTCAACTATCTGGCAGAGAGCGGTGATCCCGGCTTCCTGTTCGGCAAGCACCTGACGCTGCCGGGGCGCATCGACGAAGATCCGAAATATCCGGGCACGAAGGTGGGCGAGGTGAGCGGTCTGCAGGCCGAGTACGCCCCCGGTTTTTTCAAGCGCATCTTTCAGGCAATCCCGAACGAGATCGCTTTTCTGCCGAACTGGGAGCAAAAACTGGAAACCATCGCCGCACGTACGATGGAGATGGACATCCGCATGGTGGCTATGGCTCCCACGTGGGGACTGGTGTTTTTCAAACAGCTCCTCGCGCTCTACAAGGAACGCAAGGGACGGCAGGTCTCGACGGTTGGAGAGATCTGGCCAAACCTCCGCCTCTTCATTTCGGGCGGCGTCGCCCTGAGTTCGTACCGCCACCTGCTGGAGGCCCAGCTCGGGCTGCCGAAGCTCCAGTTCATCGAAACATACGGGGCGTCTGAGGGCTTCTTCTCGTTCCAGAACACGCTCGACGACCCCTCCATGCTGCTCCACCTGGATAATGGCATCTTTTTCGAGTTCGTGCGTCAGGAAGAACTCGGGAAGCCGAACGCCCGGCGCTACACCATAGCCGACGTCGAACCGAACGTCCGGTATGCCCCCTTCATCACGACGTGTAGCGGGTTGTGGGCCTACGCCGTGGGCGACGTGTTGCGTTTCACGTCCACCTTCCCGCACAAGTTGATCGTGGCCGGACGCACGAGCGAGGTGATTGACAAGTACGGCGAGATGGTGTTCGGCGACGAGGCGCGGGCCGCTCTGCAGCACGCCTGCTCTCTTACCGGAGCGCAGGTGCTGGACTATCACATCGCGCCCCGCGAGGCCAGCCTGAACGCGCTGCCCACACACCAGTGGCTCGTCGAATTCGAGCGGCCGCCGGAGGACCTGGACACCTTCGCCCGTCTCATCGACGAGTACCTGCAAGAGATCAACCGCCATTATCAGATCCGCCGCGAGGCTCGCGCATTCGACCGGCCCGAGATCGTGCCCCTGCCCCAGGGGGTTTTCTACGAATGGCTTAAACAGACGAAAAAAAAGATCAGCGGACAGACGAAAGTACCTCGTATGAGCGAGGAACGTGCCGTAGCGGACAGCGTACTTGCTTTGTCCGGAACCTATTCGTCGAACCGTGCTTAACGAAGAGTACCTAACGTGAGTTGAAATACTCGATTAGCCGGAACAACCCGGGCTCCCGAGCGTGGAGAGCGACGGTTCTGCTTCAAAGCAAACACGAATCTTTCTGAACCGGGCGTACTCCACAAACGGCCCCTTCTCTACGCAAGCCGTTGAGCCATACGCTACCGCTTCACTTAACTCCCTAAGGCCTATGTATGTCCCGCGCCAGCAACGCATGCTGGATCAGTACCTGCAGGAGATCGGGCAAATCCCGCTATTGACCCCCGACGAGGAAGTGGACCTCGCACAACGCATCAAGCAGGGTGACCAGGAAGCTCTTCACCGGCTTACACGCGCCAACCTCCGCTTCGTCGTGTCCGTGGCCAAGAAATACCAGGGACAGGGGCTCAGCCTTGCAGACCTGATCAATGAGGGCAACTACGGCCTGATCAAGGCCGCCCAGCGCTTCGACGAGACGCGAGGGTTCAAGTTCATCTCTTACGCCGTGTGGTGGATCCGTCAGGCGATCCTCCAGGCGCTGGCTGAACAGAGCCGTGTCGTCCGTCTCCCGCTCAACCGGATCGGAACGATCTCGAAGATCCGCAAGACGAGCGCGAAACTCGCTCAGGAACACGAACGTCCGCCGAACATCGAGGAGCTCGCAAAGGAGCTCGACATCGATGTGGAAAAGGTGCGCGAGGCCATGCAACACACGGGCCGCCACCTCTCGATGGACGCTCCGTTCAATGACGATGACGACAACAGCTTGCTGGACGTTCTCCCGAACGATCAGGACACGTCGCCGGACGAGATCCTGCTGGACGAGTCGCTGAAGATCGACATCGAGCGCGCGTTGAGCCTGCTCCACCCGCGCGAAGCGGAGATCACGCGGCTGTACTTCGGCATCGGGCGGGAGCACCCGCTGACGCTGGAGGAGATCGGCCAGCGGTTCGGTCTCACGCGCGAACGCGTCCGCCAGATCAAGGAGAAAGCCCTCCGCAAGCTCCGCCAGAAGCATCGCCGCGAAGAGCTGCAGATGCACATCGGCTAACCTGCCGATTCACACACCTACCGAAAAGCCCCGTCCAGCACACGCCGGACGGGGCTTTGTTGATCAACACTACCTCGGAGCACTACCGCACCAGCACCATCTGACGCACCTGCCTGTAGTCACCTGCCTCCAAACGGTAAAAGTAGATCCCGCTGGCCAGGCCCTCGCTCCGGAAGGTCACCTCGTGGCGTCCCGCCGACCGCTCACCCTCGACAAGGCGCCTGACCTCGCGCCCGTATACATCGTAGATCGTCAGTCGCACCACCGCACTCCTCGGAAGATCAAAGCGAATCACCGTCTCTGAACTAAAAGGATTCGGATAGTTCTGCTCCAGCCCGTACGTGCCGGGGATGGTCGGCCCATCGTCCGCGTTCACACCCACCGATCCACTGGCCACAGCGAAGCCTCCCACGGCCGGAAGCACCTTTGCGTTTGAAGACGTAATCCGGATCTCGTAGGTGCCCACCGTCGCCGTGTCATGAACCACAACCGTCCACTCCAGCACCCGCTCTTCATTCACACCTAACTCGCCTAGATCAAACGCCGGCGTGGTACTGACATGCATGTTCGCATCCGGCACGAGACTCACCACTACATCCTCTCCTGCCAGGCCGCCGCCGTTACGGACGCGCGCGCTCACCGTAACAGGCTCCCCCGCTTTCACGGAATCCACAGAGAGACCATGCTCGGTGACGGCAACAAAGGCCGCCACGGGCAGATCCTCCAACAGGGCCGATACGGCCTCGAGCCGAGGTACCACGGCTTCGAATGCGCTGCGCACCGTGTCCGCCTGCGCTGCAAGCTCGTCACCGCTCGCCTCGCCGTCCAGGTATCCCAGTATATAGGCCGATAGCGCCAGGTGATGCGCTCCGCTGTGGACGAACGCATCGGAGAGCGCCGCCTGTGCCGCTTCGAAGCCCTCCACCTGCGCATTCGCTTCCTCGGCGGCGGCAAGGATCGGAAGCTGCGCATTTGACGCCGCCGTCATCACCGCATCCACCGCATCCATGAACGCAGGCACCCGCTCGATGAACGCCGCCCGTTGGCCCGACTGTACCAAGCCTACGAGCTCGTCCACCTCCCGTAGATAATCTTCGATAGCCTGCTCCAGAGCCTGAGCCGACGATGAGCGGGGACCGCCGCCACGGGCCGCCAGCAGCATCTGAGCCGCTCGCGCTTCCGGCCGCACAGCCGGCGATCGTTTCGGCGATCGCTTCGAGGCCACCGCCGGATGAAACGCGAGATCGATTGCGTGGGGCAGATCGTTCTCGGCCGTGTCGTAGAACTGGTATCCCGTCCTCCCGATGGCGGAGATATACCCGGCCAACTGTACCAGCCGCAGCACGCGCGCCAGCGCCACCGTCCGAGTAAACGCTCCGGCAACGCCTGACATGCCGTCTATTTCGGTTGCCGTACCCCGCGTAAGCTCGGAAAAGCTGGCCGCATCGTCGCTGTCGGTAAAGTTCGCGATGCCTGCATCGGATACAGCCCTCCAGGCCGCCTGCGTTTCACCCGTGTATGAAAAGCCGTCGGCAGGCTGCGCCGCACGGTCCAGCTCCTCTTGCGTCATGGTCTGGTAGAGCTTCATCAGCACATCCTCTCCAACCGACGCGCCCACCCGTACGGCAGCCGACTTGATCAGCCCCATCACGTCGATGCCTTTGTTCGCCAGGGCCGCTTGCATCTGCGCCAGAACGATCCGCCGAAACTCCTCTAGCCCTAGCTTGAGTTCCGGAGGCGAGGACGGCATCGCGGCGACGATCGGCTTTGTGATCATATCAAAGATCATCGTCGCCGCAAAAGACTGCGCCTGCATGTTGAACCGGTTGGCCTGGGCGACCGGCATATTGCGGTTTGCCATGGTCGAATTCATCGACTGTAGCGTCTGCGTCAAACCGATCGCAAAACCGGTCAGCTCCGCCAGAGCCGTGGCGAGTTCCTTGCTAACCGGCCGCGTATTCTCATACATGGTCTGCAGCACCTGGTGCGCGATGATCAGCCGGGCGAGCGCCGTGTCCACCTGTGCGGCGTCGCCGGTGAAAGAGGTGTCTGCCCAGTGCTCGTAGGGCCTGAAGAGGGCGCGCACCGCATCCAGATCGTAGTGCCTAGCCGCCATCGAGTCGGCCAGCGCGTCGAGCTGCACCATCATGGTAGCGGGCAGGCGTACCTTCCTGTAGACACCGTCTGCCGTGAGATCCGTCCATCCGCGCGAAACGCCCCAGATTTCGGTGTCGGAGATTTCAAGCTCGTATCCGTCGCCGGAAAGCTCCTCTGTGAAGGTGTAAACGCCTGCCGAATCCGTGAGTTGGAGTTCCACCATGGCCCCATTCCGGGAGAGGCGGGCCGATGCGCCTTCGAACGGAGCTTCCCGGATGGTGCCACCGACGAAACGTAGATCCGTGACCGCTGGCCCAGGCAACACCGCGCGCCAGGACTCTTCTTCGCCGTCGGGGTTGATGCCGACACCGACGATGGTCCGGCCATCATCGGAGATTCCCGTGACATCGGTGAGTTGCCATCCGGTGAGATCCAGACCATACTCGTCTTCAAGGAGGGCCCGGAGGTCGCGCATGCCCTCGTCTTCCGTCCAGATGAAAGTCCAATTGCCGCCACCTTCCATCCAGACCTCTCCTACCACCACGGAGCCGTCGCCGGAAACGTACTCGGCTCGACTCTCTCTGGCTCCGCTCGGATAGCCCAGGAATACAGGCCCGGTCTCCTCCGTCCAGCGCACGGCCTCAACAATGGTCCCATTTGGGCCCGGATTTCCTTCATATCCTACCAGAGTGGAACCATCCGCCGAAATCGCGAAGACATGTTGGTACCCGTCGGACTTGGCCCAGATCACGTCCTGCCCACCCGAGTTTCGATTCCACCGACGGACACCCCTGCCGTAAGGCCCTCCTTCCTCCAGTTCCCCATAGAACGGGCACACCACGATCGAGGCATCCGCAGACATTTTCATGTGCTGGAAACATCCTTCGAGGACTTCCTCGACACCGCCGGAACCGGCGTTCCAGATAACATCATTCGCCCAGCGTTCACTTCTGTCGGAATAGAAGAATGAAATGTGCCCCCCGACAACCGAACCGTCTGCAGACACTGCTACGGCGTCGCTGTCATAGCCGTATGAATCCGGATAGGGAAAGCGCCCTAATGCACGTATTCCGCCCGCTTCGGTCCAGACAAAGGCAACTTCGTCTGGATCTCCTTCATCCCCTGATGGAACGTATGAAGTACCCACCACCGTGGAACCATCTCGTGAGGCGGCATACGCTATCGCTCCCGACGATCCCGCGGGAACACCCAGCAACTCCAGGCCACCGGTTTCGGTCCAGCGGAACGCCGCATGCATAAAGCCCTCGTCCCGGATGAATCCTATGAGAACGGACCCATCACGGGAAATGCCCGTCACGAAGAGAAAGTCCTCCGAGTAGGAGCCCATGCCGTGGAAGTCCTGTCCGCGCGCCGGCAGGGCTGAGAGACCCGGCAAGAGGGCCAGCAGGATCGCAGCCCGCAGGCATAGCAAGTGGTTCATCGCAGTACCTCCGTACACATTTCGGAATCGTCCTCGGCGGCGGTGCGCCGTCCCGATTGACAGGTAGGCCAGACCTTGGAGGACGAAACGACTCATGGTAAATCTCTTGCTCTATTTCAGCTATGTCCGTGTTGTGTACAATCCTGCCTACAGCGATGCGAGGTGCGGGCCCAGCGGGTGCCAGTGAACTCAGGATACTGTGCCTGCATTGCCCCCTCGCACAGTACAGACGGCCTTAAATGGCTGCCGCACGCCATCCATACGGCATGCTCGACATACACACATATATATATCACGATATAATAGCATATTTCAGGACAAACGGATCATCGATGCGCACACTCTACGTAGCGTAGAAAAGGAGCGAGCTGCGGGGTCGAGGTCATGCAGAAGGCGCATCCTGGTCATTAGCCCTGCGACGTTCTTCACGATGTGCCGGGCGTACATTACAGTGAGGACCGTGCCAGACCAGGACGAACCATGGCAACACGGCGCAGCTTACTCAAGCAGGCCCTCCCGGCGGCCCGTTTACCGGAACGGGTTCAGGCGACTTTCTGCAGCGGTGCGGACAGGTGAGTCCGCCAGATCACAGGAAAGCCCTCCGCAAGCTCCGCCTGAAGCATTGCCGAGAAGCGCTGCAGATGCACACCGGCTAACAATCATATCGAGGCTCGGCCCCGATATGATTATCAAGCGGTCCGATCGAGAACCTCTACTGCACTGGGGACGGGAAGCCGCTCCATACACAAGGACCGAGCATCATGAGTGGTAAGGGCAACGTGGTGCTTGTACCGTTCCCATTCGGTGACCTTTCATCAGTCAGACTGCGTCATGGATGCTGACAGCTGAAAGTTACCCCCTGTTCTTGCCGTTCTCCTCGCAAATGAATATGGTGGGGAGGCGCGCCGCTCGGCGGCGATTGCGGATGTGCATGGAATAACCACAATCTCTGCGTAAATGCTAGGAGAAACCCCATGAGAAAACCGACGCTTGCGCTAAAGACTCGCCGCGAATTCCTGAAAGACACCGGCCGCGTAGCGGCAGTATCGGCCCTGGCCATGACCGCTGTTCCCGGCGCGTATGCCGCCGTGGACGATACCATCCGCATCGCGCTGGTCGGTGCTGGCGGACGCGGCTCGGGCGCGGCGATCAATGCTCTGGATACCCAGCAGGGTCCAGTGAAGCTCGTCGCCATGGCGGACGTGTTCCAGCACAAGCTCGATAGGAGCTATGAGGCCCTGTCGCAGCGGAAGCCCGAGCTGGTGGACGTGCCGCCGGATCGACGATTCCTCGGCCTGGACGCCTACAAGCACGCCATGGACGTGCTCCGGCCCGGCGATCTGGTCATCCTTGCCACGCCGCCCGCGTTCCGCTGGGTGCATTTCAAATATGCCATCGAGCGGGGGCTCCACGTCTTTATGGAGAAACCCGTCACCGTGGACGGGCCTACCTCCCGGCGCATGTTTACGCTGGCGGAGGAAGCCGACAAGAAAAACCTGAAGGTGGGCGTCGGTCTCATGGTGCGGCACTGCCGAGGACGGCGCGAGCTCCACGACCGCATCCAGTCCGGCGAGATCGGCGACCTCATCATGATGCGGGCCTACCGTATGCACGGGCCTGCCGGCTCTGCCTTCTCTGAGCCGGTGCCCCCGGAGACGAGTGAGTTGCTGTACCAGATCCAACGCTTCCACAGCTTCCTCTGGGCCAGCGGCGGCCTCTTTAGCGACTTTTACATCCACCAGATCGACGAGTGCTGCTGGATGAAAAACGCCTGGCCCGTCGAAGCGCACGCCACCGGTGGACGCCACTACCGCGGTAACTACATCGACCAGAACTTCGACACCTATTCCGTCGAGTACACCTTTGCCGACGGCACGAAGCTCTTCATGGACGGGCGGACGATGAATGGCACCGACAGCGGTTTCTCCAGCTTCGCCCACGGCACCAAGGGTGTCGCGATCGTCTCGGACTCCGGCCACACACCGGGGCGCGTGCGGACCTACCGCGGCCACAACATCCAGGGGCAGACGCCCCTGTGGAGCTTCCCGCAGCCGGAGTTGAACCCGTATCAGCTGGAATGGGAGGATCTGATGGCGGCGATCCGGAACGACGAGCCTTACAACGAGGTGAAGCGTGGGGTTGAGGCCAGCCTCGTCACGACGATGGGGCGCATGGCCGCCCACACCGGCCGCGTGGTGACATACGATCAGGTTCTGAATTCCGACCACGAGTTCGCGCCGGGCCTCGACACTCTGACCGATGATTCACCCGCGCCGCTCGCCCTTGGGCCCGACGGCAAGTACCCGGTCCCCGAGCCAGGCATCAAGGTAGATCGCGAGTACTAGGAAAGGACCCAGCAGGCCACGAAGAGCTGCAGACGCGCATCGGCTAACCCGCCGATTCACACATCTACCGAAACGCCCCGTCTGGCAGATCCTGGACGGGGCGTTTCTGTTATGCAGGTCTACCTACCTCGCCACCACCATGCGGCGGGTCTGGCTGAAGCTGCCCGCGTCGAGGCGGTAGAGGTACACCCCGCTCGGAAGACCCGACGCATCCCACCTCACCTCGTGAAAGCCCCCGCTCAGCCGCCCCTCCACCAGACGCGCCACCTCACGCCCCAGCAGGTCGTACACCACCAAGCGCACATCAGCAGGCTCCGGCAGCGTGAAGTGGATCGTCGTCGATCCCCCGAACGGGTTCGGACGGTTCTGATCCAGCGTGAATGCCTGTGGCAGTTCCTCCACGGGCTCCTCATTCGAGGTAGGTGTGACCGCGCTCACGGCCACCGTGACCGTCTTTTCTCCGTAGTCGACCTCACCGGCGATCCCCTCCGGCAGTTCCACTATCTCGAAGACTCCGGTGATGCTCCCGGCGCGGACGATCTCGAAGGCGTCTCCCGGCTGTGGTATGAATCCGCCGGTGAGCTTGATGCGCAGCGTGCCCCCGAGCACCGCCTGGCCCGTGACCTGGAGCACGTCGTAGTCGCCTTCCCCGGTGCCGCCGAGGTCGATCTCCAGGAGGCCGGAGGCGGCCTGGGTGTAGGCGCCTGCGACGGCGAACCTACCGGCGCCGGCCGAGTCGCCGGGGCTGACCACCCCCGTGTTGGTGAGCGCAGAGGGGAACGTGCCGGGGCCGCCGATGACCCCACCGGGACCGAAGAGCAGCGCATCCACCTCCAGCGCGGCGCCCTCTCCAACCAAGAGGAGCGTGTCCGTGACGACGCCCTGCTCGCCGGTCGCGTCCTGGTGCGCAGCCATCAGCGCAGCCTGCTTCGGCGCAGCCGGCTGTCCCCCGCCCACCTGGAGGATCGGCGCACGGATCGTCCCTCCGGTCCCGGTTGTCGTGACGCCATCGCCGTAGAGGGTGATCTGACCGGCCCGGATCAGCCCTCCGTCCAGGGCTCCGAGGATACCCATCTCGCCCCGCCCCACCCAGATGCGCTGAGCCTCCAGCTTCGAACCCGCTCCCATGACGCTTACGGTCCCCGTGCCGCTGGTCCCTTCGAGGTGTCCTCCAATCCAGATCCGCCGAATCTCGGCGCTGCCGTTACTCCCGATGGCGATCGACCCGTCTCCATCGAGCCCCACGACGGCATCGCTGTTCTGGAACAGGCTGTGATCCTCGATGAAAAGCTGCCCCTGCGCGCCGCTCTCCCGCCCCAGCACCAGCAGCGACACCGCGCTCGCGTCCGGGTCTCCACCGACTGCTAAGGCCACATTCGTGAGGCGGAGTTCGGCCTGGCCGCGTACTCCCACGTCTGCAGCCTCTTTAAAGTGGAGAGTGCCTACGTTCTCCACGGTGATGGTGGCCGTGGCATCGGCTCCGCCAGCCATAATCAGGTGCCCGGCCGTGAGGTGGCCCTGCGGCACCTCCACGGCACTCGTGCCCTGGCTGCCGACGACGAGGGTGTCTGTGGTAAACATCCCGCCTCCATCCACCACCAGACGCCCCGCCGTATCCGGCGCATCACCCAGATAGGTACAGGCGCGGCTCTCCACCTTCCCGCCCTCGGCTACGGCGATCAGGGCTTCGCTTCCACTGGCGCCCTCCGCAATGAGGCACCCGGTGCCGTCCCCGTCGCTGTCCACGACCAGATGCCCACCGCTGCTGACCTTCAACACGGGTTCGTCCTGGTGGAGAAGGACCGCGTGCGCGGCCTCGATCTTGCCCTCCTCCAGTTCCAGGAAGGCGCTCTCGACGACGGCGGAGGGAGCACGGCATTCTCCGGACAACGTGTAGGTGCTACTCCCTGTGCCGAGCGTCAGGTCGGTGCCGCCGCGCACCTCCAGGGCATTGTTCTCGACGTCGCTATCGATGGTGACCGAGTAGGAGCCCTGCGCATCGAAGAGGGCGCTTCTGAGCGGGCCGGGCACGATCTCGTTCGCCCAGTTCGTCGCGTCGGAAAAGATGCCGCCCGACGTATTCTCCCAGGCCACCGGGATCCCGCAGAGCTGCACGAGCCACGATTCAGGATAGGCCCTCCCGACGATGACATTTGCGTCCGGCGCAATAAACGCCGAGGGCGTGGAATCGAAAGCCAGCCACGCGGAGAGATCCATACCATAATCCTGCTCCAACACGTCCCGGAGCAGGCGCAGGCCGTCCGCTTCCCTCCAGATGAAAATCCCCTGCCGGAACGTGCTATTATTGTATACGTGTCCGACCACGACCGAGCCATCGCTAGAGACGCTCAACGCGGTGCCCCCCCACTCGGTGGAGAGGACCTCCTTCCCGCCCCCGACCGCCCAGCGGGCCGGCGAGCCACTAGGTCTGTCGTGTCCGACGACGAACCGGCCATCCGCCGACACAGCCAGCCGCTCGTCGCTCGCATCCTCGATGACGCTCCGGGCGCCGTTCACCCACATGACGGCGACCTTCCTTCCTTTATCTTCGTCGTGAGCATCACCCACGATGACGGATCCATCCTGCGAGACATCGTAGGCACCCCCCTCGCCCACGATCTGCGCCGGGCCGCCGTTCACCCATCGTACGACTCGCCCGTCGGCGGTCCCTACAACGATTATGTTGCCGCCTTGCTTACCCACCGCCGTCGCCCAATACGCATAGAGTTCCTCGCCGAGAGAGGGTTCGGGCAGATAGACCAGCCCCTGGTCCTCTGTCCAGATCCAGCCCCTCGAGCGTAGTTCACCTTCGGCATACTCGTACCGGGTCTGGCCGACGATCACGGATCCGTCAGGCGTCACGTCGTAGGCTATAGACCACTCTACGTTCTCCGATGCTTCCACCAGGGTAGTGATGCTGCCGCCCGGCGTCCACCGCGCGGCCTGTTCACTGCCATTCCCGATCAGAGAGCCGACCACCACGGAACCGTCCTCCGATATTCCCCTGGGGTCAAACTTACCGCCGAGACCCTCGATGGACTGACCTAGGGCCGGGCCTGCTGAAACGGCCAGGGCAAAGATCAACGGAATCAGAGTCCAGCGTCGTAGCGATCCTGTCATCCTTTGTACCTCTGAAAACTGTATTCAGAATGCCATATCCGCACCGTTCCCCGGCAGACCTGAGTGGATGCTGCGTGCCAGCGAAATGCTGCGCCCACTACAGATAGCAAAATCCGCGCTGAACGGATCAAGGAGGGGGCTCACCCCAGGTGGGGAGAAGAGGAGCTATTCGCACAGGGAAATGATGCAATAGACGCGCTCCGCCACCGTATTGAATATGCCCGGAGCAGTCGCTCTGCGACTTTCATCGCCGGAGTGCCGGACGTACATTGGGATTCGCACCAGATCAGAACAGACTATGGCAACACGGCGCAGCTTTCTAAAACGGGGTCTCCTGGGAGGCCTGTTCGCGGGAACGAGTTCGAGCAGCTTTATCCAGCGGTTCGTTCCGAGGCCGGTCAATAAGCCCATCGTGATTTCTACCTGGCAGCACGGGCTGCCGGCGAACGCAGCGGCGTGGGAGATCCTATCGAAGGGTGGGCGGGCGCTGGATGCGGTAGAAGCGGGTGTGCGGGTACCGGAGGCCGACCCGAGCGTCACCAGTGTGGGCTACGGCGGGTTTCCGGACCGAGACGGGCACGTCACGCTGGATGCCTGCATCATGGATGAGACGGGCAACTGCGGCTCGGTCGCCTTCCTCCAGCACATCAAGCACCCGATCTCGGTAGCCCGGCTGGTGATGGAGAAGACGCCGCACGTCATGCTCACCGGCGACGGCGCACTGGAGTTCGCGCTGCAGCAGGGGTTCGAGAAGGAGAACCTGCTCACGCCCGAATCGGAAGCCGCGTGGCGCGAGTGGCTGAAAACGGCGCCTGCAAACGTAAAAGCCGAGATCAACGTGGAGAACCACGACACTATCGGCATGCTGGCACTGGACGCGCAGGGCAACCTTTCCGGGGCGTGTACGACGAGCGGGGCAGCCTGGAAGCTGCATGGACGCGTCGGCGACTCCCCCATCATTGGCGCCGGACTGTTCGTGGATAACGAGGTGGGCGGAGCGACGGCGACCGGCTGGGGCGAGGCGGTGATCCGTGTGGCAGGCAGCCACCTCGTGGTCGAATTGATGCGGCAGGGGCACTCGCCTGAAGAGGCATGCCGGTTGGCCGTAGAGCGGGTGATCAGCAAGAACCCGGACTACCGGGAGATCCAGGTGGGCTTCCTGGCGCTCAACAAGTATGGCGAGTACGGTAGCTACTGTATCCAGCCAGGTTTCGATTACGCCGTGTACGATCAGTCCGGCAACCGGATGATCAAAGCGGCGAGTCGGTTGTAATCCCCGTACGCCAGCTATTTGCCGCCTTCACGAGTGCCCGCACAGCGTCAGAAGAGGTCGCACCGCCCTGCTGCGCGCCAGAGTATGCGTGGATTGAAACCCTTCCTGCAGCAACCGGGAGTTGCTGCAGGAGCGGGCCTACGTTTGCCCGGTTGATGCCGCCCCCGATCACGACCTCCAGGGCCTGTCCTGCCTGCCGGATCACCTGCTGCAATACAGAAATGCCCTGATCGGCAGCACCCGGATGGCCCCACGGTATACCCGCCGTCAGCACCCGATCTACGCCGAAGCGGAGCAGGTCGTCCAGTGCAGCGAACGGATCAGGCGTGGCGTCGAAGGCGCGGTGGAACGTCGTGGCCAGCCCGCAGGAACGGGCCGTATCGACCAGGCGCTGCATGGCATCCATGTCCACCCGCCCATCGGCGCGGAGCGCCCCAAAAACGACCCCATCGGCCCCGGCCTCGCGGGCGTCACGGATTCCGGCGACCATCGTATCCAGTTCATTCCGGGTGTACGCGAACCCCTCGCCGTGAGGCCGGATCATGACGAGGAGCCCCGGACGATCCCCGAACGCCTCCCGCGCCGCCGCGATGTGGTCCGGCGGAGGCGTGAGGCCGCCCACGTCCATGCCCGCGCACAACTCTACCCGAGCCGCGCCACCCTCGTATGCGGCAGATACGGCCTGCACCGTCGCTTCACGGTCCGGGCTGTTTACGCAAACCTCGAGATCTATTTTGGATTTTAGATTTTCGATTTTCGGATTCTGGCTTGTTAAGGGGTGTGATCCGGATTTGCCGGCACCCAACTTACCATTTCAAACCTGCAAGGCTCAATACCTGGCGGTCGTATCTTATGGTATGACCGTATCTGATCCTACACTTGCCCGGAATCTCAGGATTGCCGTAATCGGCGCGGGTGCTCTCGGCTGCGCGCTCGCGCGGCGGCTCCGCGAACGAGGCTTCTCGATCCGGGCCATTGTGAGCCGCAAGCTCGCGTCTGCAGAGGCACTGGCGAAGCACGTCGAGGCGCCGGTCGCTTCGGCACACGTGCAGGACCTCCCGGCCGACGTCACTCTCGTCTTCTGCTGCGTTCCTGATGCGGCCATCCCGTCCCTCGCACGCGCTCTTGCCGAACTTCCACGCTCCTGGGAGGGGGTAACCGTGGCGCACACCTCCGGGGTGCGTACGTCCGATGCGCTCTCGCCCCTGGGTGTGCAGGGGGCCACTCTCCTCAGCTTTCACCCGATGCAAACCTTCCCGCCCGGCAGTCCGGCCGACGTTTTCGACGGCATCTATATCGGACTGGAAGGCGATCCCGAGGCGGTCGCCCTCGGCACACGCCTTGCCAAAGCGCTCGGCACGACCCCCGTCGCCATTCCCACCGAAGCGAAAGCACGGTACCACCTTGCGGGCTCGATAGCGTCCAACTTCGCCGTCACCCTGGCCGCCCTGGCCGGCGAGGTGCTGGCTACGATCGGCATTCCCTACGAGCAGGGCCGCGCCATGCTGATGCCCCTGGTGCAGGCCACGCTACACAACCTTGCTCACAAGACTCCGGAAGAAAGCCTGACCGGCCCGATCGTCCGCGGTGACCTGGAGACGGTCGCAAGGCACCTGCACGCTCTGCGCGCTCACCTGCCGCATCTCGTTCCGATCTACTCGGCGCTCGCTGCCGAGACGGTCCGCGTAGCAGCGCGAAGCGGCAGGCTCTCGGACGAGCGCACCGCGGCCATGCGCCAGTTGCTCCACCTGCCTACGCCAGAGGACGATTTGCGCCGGTAACATCCTGGAGTATATTTGCGTCCGGCCTGCGTACAGGACGTCCAAGTTCTGTGAATGTGGAACCTTCGACGTCCTCTCGTGTACGCGTGCTCGTCACAACTAGCTGTGTGAACAGCCCGGTTGGAACACCGTATAGAATGAATATTGCTGATATATTTCGCCGTCAGACGTCGGCGGAGCGCCGGTTACCGGGCGGAGCGGGTATCCTCTCAGGCATCGGAACCGGAGCCGGCAACGCCCACTCACAGGTGGGGGTCGATGTTGCCGAGGCTCGCCTCCCAGACGCCGAGCGGATCCGCACCCTCGCCCAGCATAGCCAGGCCGAGAGTGTCGTCTTCCAGTCGGTTGCTGTAGCCGCCCTCCAGATGCTGGATCGCGTGCTCAACAGCGAACGCCAGCTCGCTGCAACCGCCATTTCCCTGGGCCAGCAGGAAATGCTGCGTGGGATGATTGCCTCTCTGGAGGCGATGGCAGCTGCACTGCGCGATGCCCTGAATCAGCAGGGATCCAAGATTTTCAACATGGCCCCCACACCCGCAGCCCCCGATCAGGATGGTGAGAAATCCTGGTGGTTCGCGCTGACGGATACCATGCACGTTCTGGAAGAAGGTACGGCATGGATCGCGGGCGCCGTAGCCGGACAGCCGAAAGGCAGCGCGGCACGGCTGCTGAGCGGCATCATCGCCCGCCTCCTGCACAGCCATTACAACAAGCTGCTGGCAGAGGCAGACCAGTGGATGGGGTGAACGGCAGCGAGATCCCAGATCTGATCCGTTCGCACCTCGCCACGGACGACGCCTGGCTGGAAACGGCATGGCAACGAACGCTTGCCTGGCTGGACAAACGTTTCGGGCGCCAGCCCGGCATGGAGGCTATTCTGTTTCTAATCGGCATCCAGTCGCAGGGCCGGGGCTACCAGCGCAAGCTGAAGAAGGAGAGGAAGCAGGACCTCATCATGGAGGGGACCTACTGCGCCTTCGAGACGCTGGGGATCTATCACCGCGTCGGCGCGGATGCCGAAGGCAACTGGATCTGGGAACCCACCCTCCCGTACGTCCCCAAGCTGCCGCTCGAACAGCAAGAAAAACTCCTGCGCCTCGCCGTGGTCCGCTATTTCGAGCCGTACGTCAACTCGGCCGGACCGGAACGCAGCGATTCATCCGGGGCGTAGTCAGGGACTGAACGGGTCTCCTGCTTTGAGCCGGAAGCCATGCCGGCACCGGCCCCCCAGGGCAGAATCTCGACGTACCCGTCCGTTCCATGCACACGGATCCACTGCCCATCCCGGATCAGCCGGGTGGCATGCTCTACCCCCACGACGGCCGGCAGGCCGTACTCCCGTGCGATCACCGCACCGTGGGTCATCAGGCCCCCTACTTCCGTCACCAGGCCCTTGATTGCGACGAACAGGGGCGTCCAGCTGGGGTCCGTGTAGGCCGTGACCAGGATGTCGCCCGCCTCGAGATCAGCCTCCGCCATGTCCAGGATGACGCGGGCCCGCCCCTCGACCGTCCCGGTGGAAACCGGCAGGCCGACCAGCGCACCGGCCGGCAGATTGTCGCGCTTGTACGCCCCGGCGACGACCTCGCCATCCGACGTGAGCACTCGGGGCGGCGTGAGCGCCTGATACGACCTGAACGCGTCCTTGCGCCGGCGGATGAGCTGATCATCCACCTGGTTCGTACGCACGACATCCTGAAGCTCCTGGAACGTGAGATAGAAGATGTCTTCCTTCTCGCGGAGCACGTGGGCCTGCACGAGGCGCTCGGCCTCTTCCAACAAGGCCTGCTTGTAAACGAAGTAGCGGCTGACCATGCCGTACTTCGGATACTCCCGGTAGCCGATGAAGGTGCGGACCCGGTCGATCATCCGCCTGGTTTCTTCGGCCTTCTGCTCCCCGTCCGGCAAGGCCCGCAGGCGCTCCAGCACCTCCTGCTCCTTTGCCCAGGCTTCCTGCTGCCCCTGCTCGAAGCGCCGCTTGCCGGCACCCGGCTCGAAGTTTTTGATGTGGCCGAGGATCAGGGGCACGAGCATGGTGGGGCGTTCGCTCCAGCGCGGCCTCGTGATGTCGATCTCGCCGACGCAGCGCACGCCGTACTTGTCGAGCCAAGCCTGGATAGCGTCTTGCGCTTCCTGTCCGCCCGGGAGCCCGGGCAATTGGTCGATGAAGTCCTCATCCTCGACCTGCTCCAGAAAGGCCACTACCTCCGGATGCGGGCGGATCACGTCTGCGACGTCCAGGAGCGCCAGCCCCATCTCCGACGTGACATTGTTGGGGACGGACTGCGTGAGCGTGTCGGCGGCGTTCTTCTCGCCCAGCCACACCTGCAATTGCTCGTTGAGCCACCAGGTGGCCTCCATCGCCGCCATGATCACCTGATAGTTTTGCGGATCGAACAAGATCCGCTTCAGCTCCTGCAGGTCCGCCAGGATGAAGTCGAGCAGGGCCGGTCCGGACTTCGTCCGGATGTCGCGCTTCAAGGCAGCGATGGAAGCCTGGCTACGCCCGATCAACTCGGTGACGATGGCCGGATCGGTCTCGATGGGGGGTGCCGTGCTGCCGGTGGGCGGCGCAGCAGGACCCTCGTCCGGAAGCGACCGGATGAAGTCGCCGCGGTCGAGGATAGTCTGCAGCGCGTCCCTGATCAGCGGATCGGATTTCCCCAGGGCCTCCAGAAGATCTGCGCGGCTCGCCGGCGAAGCCAGGCCCCGGGTGACATCGACGAAGAGCCTCCCGCCGGCTTCGTACATGGGCCGACCTGCCGTAAGCTGCCAGAAGGAGATTCCCAGAGGTTTCATGGGGTCAGTCATCATCTGCTGATGACCGACGGAGACATAGACGTGGTTCTCCCGGTCTCCTCTCTCGGGGATAGGGAACAGGGTGGTGATGGGCCGGCTCTGGACGACGTGAACGTCATCGTCTACCAGGCACCATTCGATGTCCTGGGGGCAGCCGAAGTGCGCTTCGATGCGCCGGCCCAGCTGCGCGAGCCGCACGGCCTGCACATCTGTCAGCACCGGCTGCTCCTGCCGCTTCGGCTCGATTGCCCGTTCCTGCGTCCCGCCGCCAGGCGAAGCGTGGATGGCACGCCGCCTGGCACCAACCGTCCGGGCGACGACCTCGCCGTCCCGCACCTTGTAGACGTCCGGATTCACCAGACCGGAGACCAGGGCTTCCCCGAGGCCGAAGCCGGCCTCTATGGAGGCGACCTTCCGATTGCCCGTGACGGGGTCGGCCGTGAACAGGATGCCGGCTGCCTGCGGGAAGACCATCTGCTGCACGAGCACGGCCATGTGGACCTTCCGGTGGTCGAAGCCGTTCCGCAAGCGGTACGTCACGGCCCGGTCGGTGAAGAGCGAGGCCCAGCACCGGCTGACGTGCTGGAGAATCGCTTCCGGTCCCACGACGTTCAGGTACGTGTCCTGCTGGCCCGCGAAGGAGGCCGTCGGCAAGTCCTCCGCCGTCGCACTGGATCGGACGGCGCAGGCTGCCTGCTCGCCGAGCCGGGCGAGCGAGCGGGTGATCGCAGCGGCCAGATCGTCGGGGATGGTGATTCCTTCGAGAGTCTGGCGGATCTCCGCACTGAGCGTGTGGATCGCCTCCCGGTCATCCGGCTTCAGACGCGACAGCCGATCGAGCCGATCATCAATCGACGGTGCTTCCGCCATGATCCGCCGGAAGGCGTCCGTCGTCACGCAAAAGCCATCAGGCACATGGAGGCCTTCGATGCGCGAAAGCTCCCCCAGATGCGCCCCCTTGCCGCCGACCAGCGCGACCTGCGCCCGGCCGATCTCCTGGAAATCCATCACATAGCTGCCCATCCGCTACCTGACCTGTGCGCGTGGAATGTCGTTGACGGCCGGAGGGGGTGCAGGCGGGCCCGAGCCACCCGCCCCTGCGCGCGAAGCCGGCCGGCTTCGCGCTGATCGAGGACGTCGAGGATTCGTACGTGCAGGCCGCCCGCTCGAGCAGACGGTTGCCCCGGCACGTTCGGCCGGAGCCCCTTATCCTTCCTTCGCGATGATGTTGGCGATAGCGTTCTTGTCGATGCGGAGCTTCGTATTCGTATCGACCTGCGCCAGAACGCTGTTGTCGTCCACCTGGGTGACGGTGCCGTGGATACCGCCGATGGTGACGATGCGGTCACCCTTCTTGACCGACTCGATCATTTTCTTGCGCGTGTCCTCCCGCTTCTTCTGAGGCCGGATGATGAAGAAGTAGAAGACGATGAAAATGAGGATGAGCGGCAGGAAGCTGACGAACGGGTTGGCCGGCTCGCCGGGCGCGGCTGCTAGAAGATAAAATTGAGGCATGCGTGTTGTATCGATAACGTGTTTGGCACTGCATAAAGGGTGATACCGGGGAAGATACGATCTTCCCCGGCCCCTACCCAGCCCGCATTCGCGACCTTGCGGTGAAGGTGTCAGGGCAGCGAAAATAGATCAGCGCCCCGCCCGGGCGAGTTCTTCTTCGGTCCAGGGCTGGTCACGTCCGGTCGTAACGCCCCGGACCTCATGCACTTGTTCCGGATCGACCGGGCTCGCCTGGTTCGTTCCCATGCGGCGGATATAGGTCGATACCGCCGCGATCTCTTCGTTGGACAGGGTAGCGCCTACGCCCGGCATGAGCATCTCGCCCTCTTTTCCATGTAAGAGGATGCGCAGGAGGTGGTCTGCCCGACCCGTAACCCAAGGCGACCCGACGAGCGGTTTCGCCACACCGGGCATGCCCATGCCGTCCTGCTGGTGACAGCCGGCGCAGGTGGAGAGGTAGATCTGTTTTCCGGCATCGAAACGCTGCTGTTCTTCCGGCGTGAGCGGCCTGGGCCCGGTCGATCCGGCCGGTCTCGGTTTGCCGGGCCAGATGAGGCGATCCACGATCCGCGCCGCCTCGACATGCACGGCCGAATCACCCGACGCCGCCGCTGCGAGCAGGCCCGCAGGCTTGTAATCGATCTCCATTGACGGGACCTGCTCCGTGCCCCAGGCCGGCTCAGGCAAGGCTTCCGCGATTCCATTCAGGAGGGCCAGGCGTTGCCAGCGCGGACGCGACTCCTCACCGACCCAGGCAATCAGAGACTGGATACCAGCTTTGTCGCGGCCCTGCATGACCGCGGCAGCGAGCTTTCCGACGGCATGCTCCGGCGCGGACGTGCTATCCGTCAGCAACCGCTGCAACATGGCCACCTCCTGTCCCGGAATCCCGCTGATCGCCACATCGACGGCAACAGGATCGTCCCCGTAGCGTGTCAACATCGTGGCCAGGTGGCCTTCGCGTTCTGCCGGCGGCAGCTCACCCAGCGTGGCGACCAGCTGCCAGCGTACGAGCGGCGCCGGATCATCCACCATGCCGATCACGGCGGCTTGCAGCGGATGGTCCGGTTGCGCCAACCAGGCTTCGGCGATCCGCAGGGCCGCCGCCCGCACGTGGGGCGACGGATCGCTCAGGGCCGGTTCCAGGACATCCGGCTCGGCTGCGCCCAGCCCGTCCAGCGTCCACAGCGCGTGCAGGCGGGTACGCTCGTCGCCTGCCGAAGCCGCGAGCTTGCGGAGGGCCGGGACGACCGAGCGGTCGCCGCGCTCCACGAGGAGCCGCTGTGCGGTATCGCGCCACCACCCGTTCGGGTGTTCGAGCAGCGCGACGAGCTCGACCGGAGAGTACCCGGAGAGCCGGGGCTGTTCGTCACGTCTGGTGGAGGTATGTACGACCCGGTAGATGCGGCCCAATCCTACCGGCTGTTCCAGTTCGCGCTTGCGGATCTGGTCTTCCAGGTATCCTGTCACGTAGCGCCGGTGCTGGATGATGCCCCGGTACATGTCCACTACGTACAGCGTCCCATCCGGCGCCGAGTACAGGTTCACGGGCCGGAAGCGCTCGTCCGTCGAGGCGATGAATTCTCCGCGCTCATAGGCATTGCGCGCGCTCAATGTGCCATCGGCCTGCTCCGTCACGACGTACCGGCGCACCAGGTTACCGGCCGGTTCGGTCACGAATACGTTGTTCTGCAATTCCTCGGGCAGGCGGTCGCCCCGGTACACGACCGGGCTTCCGGCAGCCGTGAACGCAGCCAGGGTGCCGTCCTCACGGAGCACGTGCGTCCGGTATCCCCGGTTGACGCCAGGGGTCGGGCGCACCGGCCAGACCTCCTTGGTCTCATACATCCGCTCGTACACCCCTCGGGGGCGTCTCAGCGCGGGGTTTCGCCCCAGATAGTGGACCGGGACGAGGTCCACGCGCAGGGGGTCCTCATTCGAATTGCGGTAGTACCGGCCATAGTCGTCCATCGATACGCCCCACTGGCCGCGCTGGGGCACGCTCCGATAGGCGAAGGTGTCGCCCAGGAAACGGAATTCGCCGCCGTAGTTGGCGTTGTGGATCCAGTTATCCATCCCCCACACGAGCCCGTTTGCATTGTGCTCGGGGTTGGACTCGGGATCGCCGTAGTCGTCACGGACCACGCGCCGCACGTCGGCCACGAGGTCGCCGTCCGTGTCCTGCGTGAACCACAGGTAGGGAGGTGTCGCGACCAGAACGCCGTGTTCGAGCACCTCGACGGCGCGGGGCAGCACGAGACTGTCCAGGTACACCGTGCGATCGTCCATGCGCCCATCATCGTCCGTATCCTGCAGCACGACGATGCGCCCGATGGGAGCCTCCTCGCCTTCGCCTTCGACGTTCGGCATGTAGGCGCGCATTTCGACCACCCACATCCGCCCGTCCGCGTCGAAGTCGATGGCGACCGGGTCCTGAACGAGCGGCTCGGCTGCGACCAGTTCCAGCCGGTACCCCGGCGGCATATAGAAGGTCTCCAGCGCTTCCTCGGGCGAGCGCACCGGCGACATTTCCGGAACCTCCTGAACGACAGGGGGCCACGGTTCATCCCTGCACCCGACGAGCAGCAGAAGCCCGGCGGTAAACAAGAGGGCAAAGGTTGGCCTGAACAACTCCATAACGTGTTTCATCGATGGATGGCGGGACATCCCAACCGCCGTTTCGGCACCCCTAGTATACGGAACGGCTTTTTTTCAGGCTCGCAAGAGGCTGGATTTTTGGGTGGTCGGCTGTCGGATTGTGACGGGGGTGTAACGAATCTTACAAAATTGAACGGGGTGTGGGGGCGGAGAGGGCGCAGCGCGCTGCGCCCCTACGGCGGGGCGGGTGTGTTCGGAGGTTCGGGGACATTGGTGCTCGTAGTGGGGTTGTGTAGGGGCGTGCGGCCACACGCCTCTAGGTGGTCTGGTGCAGGCGGGTGTTGAAACAGGAGCGCCGGTGGCACGGTGGCGCCAC
>JAWLHQ010000019.1:0-56340 GCA_041690215.1 Rhodothermales bacterium | reverse complement strand
TCAAGAGAAAACCCCGTAATCGGTGTGCCATTTGTGCCAAACCGAAAACGAGACCGGATGCGCCAGCCGCCATTCAAAAAGAAAAAACGCCGGTGATCCTTCCTCACTCGTACTGAAGCCCACTCGCCACGTATAGATAAAGCAGAAGCCTGCACGTAACTTCGCAGCGGGCTATCTCGAAGGGATATCGCCTTCTGCGCGGAATGCCCTATCCAAAAGTGCGTTCTGCCGCCTCCACCTCAAAAGCAAAACCACACCTCGCATGAACACGTTCGTGGAGTTCGAGCCGGGCAACGAGTTCACCCCCCAGGCCATCATTGAAGCGTGCTACGAGCACGACGTGCATGCCGTCTTGATCGACCGGGACGCGCTGCCCTCTGAGTTCTTCGACCTCCGTTCGGGGGTCGCAGGCGAGCTTGCTCAGCGCCTGACGCTCTACGGCATCCGGCTGGCCTGCGTGGTCCCGGACCTGTCATCGCAGCCGGAGCGGTTCGTGGAGTACGCACGGGAATCGAACCGGGGTCACCGGATTCGATTCTTCGAATCGAGGGCGGAGGCGGAGAGGTGGTTGGAAGCCGAGTAGCAGCCTTCCGGCTGCCGAACCCACCGTTGCAGGCCGCCACAGGGCGACAGCGATTTTCCTTCGCACCAGCCTGAGCGCACCTTGAAACGTGCTCTTCAAAAAAAGGCGCGCATTGCCCGTTTGAGGTACGGATGCTAAAGCCTCGCAAACCCGCTCGTCAGGAAGGGATTGGTTTCGCGTTCCCGGCCGACGGTAGTGGCAGGGCCGTGACCGGGGTAGACGGTCACGGCATCGCCGAGCGGGAGGAGTTTCTGGTAGATGGATGCCATGAGCTGAGGTAAGGAACCCATCCAGAGGTCGGTGCGGCCGATAGAGCCGTTGAAGAGCACGTCGCCGCCGATGACGAAGCGGTTGGCTTCGTCATAGAAGCAGATGGAGCCGGGCGAGTGGCCGGGCGTGTGGAGGACGTGCCACTCGGCGCCGCCGAACCGAACGACGTCGTCCTCCCCGAGGAAGCCCTGTGGCTCGGGGGGCGCGGGAAACGGCATGCCGAAGAGCCGCCCCTGCTCTTCCGACGCACGCAGGAGGGGCAGGTCGGCGCGGTGCATCTGCCAGCCGAGGTCGAAGTGCTCAGCGAAGAAGGCGCAGTCGAAGATGTGGTCGATGTGGGCGTGCGTGAGCAGGAGGTGTTTGACCGTGAGCTTTTCCTGCTCGATGTAGTCGAGCACCTGCTGGCGCTCGCCCGGCGTGTGGCTGGCAGGATCGATCAGAACGGCTTCGCCTGCATCGTGGCAGACGTAGCAGTTGGTTTCGAAGGGGTTGAAGGTGAAAGAGTGAACGGTCATAATTTATCAGAGACAGTGGCGATCAGACGAGCGTAATGATACGGCCAATGCGACAGCGGCTCACCGAACTTTTACCGGATAGGAATCGTACACCCGCCCCATGTGGAGATACATTTTCGTTACACTCGGATTGTCGGTCGTTCTGCTTGCGCTGGACTATTACGTCTACCGCAACTGGCGCCGGTTTGCGGACTACCGGGGCGGTCGGCTGCGGCTGACGCTGCCGGTCTACCGGGTCCTGATGTTCGTAATGCCGCTGGCGCTGCCGGTGTACTTCTACTTCTCCCGCTGGTGGGAGGTGGAACCGAAACTGCCACGGGCCATCTTCTTCGGGCTGTGGACGCTCTACTACCTGCCGAAGGTCATCATCGCGCTGGCGCTGCTGCTGAAGGACTTTGCCCGGTTCGTAATGTGGCTGTTCGAGTGGTTCAAGGTCCGGCTGCAGAGGCCTGAGCCGGACCCTGCCGGCAGTGAGGCCGTGCCCGATCTGGATCTGTCGGACATGAAGCGGATGACGCGGAAGGAATTCCTGCAGACGGCCGGCTGGTCGCTGGCGGCGGTTCCTTTCGTCACGGTGGGCTACAGCGTCTTCCGCTCGCTGTACGACTTCCAGGTACATCACGTCGAGGTGAAGCTGGCGAACCTGCCCCGGCAACTCGACGGGCTGACCATCGCGCAGCTATCCGACCTGCACGCGGGATCGTTCTTCAGTCCGAAGCCGATGGAGGAAGCGGCGGCGCTGGTAAACAGCCTGCACCCGGATCTCATCATGGTGACGGGTGACTACGTAAACAACGACGCCGCGGAGGCACCCATCATCCTCCCGGCCCTGCGGACGTTCAAAGCCGATCTCGGAGTGTTCGGGTGTCTGGGCAACCACGACCACTACGCGAACGTCACGGACGTCATGGCCGCCCTCCGCACCACGCCCATCGACCTGCTCGTGAACGAGCACCGCACGCTGAACATCGACGGAGCGAAGCTGCACGTGATCGGGACGGACAACACCGGCTTCCGCCAGCGGTTCGCCGACCTGCCCCGCGCACTGGAAGGCATCGAGCACTCCGAACCGGGTGATGAAGTCTGCATCCTGCTGGCCCACGACCCGACGTTCTGGGACAACGAGGTGCGGCCAAACTACCCGGACATCGATCTGATGGTCTGCGGCCACACACACGGGGGACAGGTCGGGTTCGAGTTCGGACCGCTCCGGTGGGGCCTGGCCAGACTGATGTACGAGCGCTGGGCAGGTCTCTACACCGAGGCCCGCCCGACCGGCACCGACCCGCAGTACCTGTACGTGAACCGGGGCCTCGGAACCGTGGGACCCCCGCTCCGTATCGGCGTACAGCCGGAAGTAACGCTGCTCACGCTACGCAAAGCGTAGGGAGCGATCAGCCGTCGGCTTTCAGCTTTCGGCTGTTTGATGCTGAATCGTTAGATACGTGAAGCACCAGGATGCCGGCTCATGAACAGGGTATGCCCCGTCTAGCAAAGGTTCCTCCTCTGCATTCGGGCTTGTACGGGCATAGCTTCTCAAAACCGACCGCTGATAACTGACAGCCGATAGCCTCCCCATGAAATTCCTCCACCGCCAGATCATACGGATGCTGCCGGGACCGCTGCTGGGATGGCTGGGGATGCTCATGTTCCTGCTGCTGATGCAGTTCCTGATCAAGTACCTGCCGGAGATCGTAGGGAAAGGACTGCCGTTCTCGGTAATCGTGGAGCTGATCGTCTACAACCTGGCGTACATGGTCGTGCTGGCGGTGCCCATGTCCGTGCTGATCGCGGCACTCTTCACCTTCGCGCGCCTGTCCGAGACGAACACCTATCTCGTCATCAAGAGTTCGGGGATCTCGCTCGCACAGCTCATCTGGCCTGCCGTCATCTTCGGGCTGATGCTCACGGCCGGCATGTGGTACTTCAACAGCGACATTCTCCCGGAGGCCAACTTCAGAGCGAAAAACCTCTGGCAGGATATCCAGCGCAAGCGCCCGGACTTCGAATTGCAACCGGGGGTGTTTTATACCGGCCTGAACGGATATAGCATCCTCGTGGGGCAGACGGGACCCGCACCGGGCGAGCTCCAGGATGTGCTCGTCTACGACTATACGGAAGGCTCACTGAAACGAACGGAGATCAAGGCCCGCCGCGGCCGCATCATTCCGCTGGAATCGGGACTGCTGGTGGACCTGGTCCTGAACGATGGCGAAGTCCACCGCCTCGAACGACAGACCGGAGCCAGAGAGCGATACGAACGGCTCGCCTTCGAGCAGTTCCGCCTCCGGCTGGACCTATCCGAGTTCATGTTCGAGCGGTCGGACCCTCGCCATGGCTACCGGTCGGACCGCACGATGCGGACATCCGACATGCTGCACGTCGTAGACTCGCTCGAACAAGAAGTCCGAGCCGGAAAACAGGCAATCAGGCAGATCGGTATCGAACTGCTTACGAAGCAGAAACCCGTCTCGCTGACGGACAGAACCGCTCCCTTGCCCGCTCCGAACCGACCTGCGCCAGCCGTTCCCCCGGTCCGTCCCGTCTCGATGACCGGACTGGATTCGCTCCAGCAGCAGGAGACCATGTCCAAGGCAGTGCAGGACATACGCCTCGCGCGCGACACCATCGAAGAGTTCAGCCGCTTAATGGCCTTCAATGCGCAGCGCGCCGACCGCTACTGGGTCGAGATCCACAAGAAGCGCTCCATCGCCATCGCGTGCGTCATCTTCATGCTCATCGGAGCTCCGCTCGGACTCACGATCCGACGCGGGGGAATGGGCAAAGCGGCTGGCCTCGCCGTCGGCATCTTCCTGTTTTACTGGGTGACCCTCGTCCAGGGCGAGAAGCTGGCCGACCGGGGTCTGCTGACACCCTGGGTCGGGATGTGGCTCGCCAACATCGTCATGGTACTCCTGGGCATCTGGCTCGTCATATACATCACGCTGGACCTATCAGCCACCCCCCCACTGCGGAAACGGCTGTGGGACCTGATACGCGAAAACCGGAAGGCGCCCAAACAATTCGAAGCCCGTGCATCTGTGAACGTGCCGGAGGACGGGGGCACAGGCGTGTGGGCGAATTCGTAGCTTTGTAGGGTCCCGGGATTTTCTGGCAAGAGCATAGATTCCCCTCTCGGACAGACGGGGCCGGGGGTGGTCGATAAAAACGAATGCAGTGTTTATCCGTTCGACAACATCCACATCGTCTGAACTACCGTGTTGAAGTCCTTTGATCGAGCACCGTGGAGTCTTTTCCCCTCAGACCTCCCCATCACCGTCATGCCCACTCATCTGACCCTGCCAGAAAAATCCTCCTTGGACACGAGCCGCTAAAACAAAATCCTCCTTCGACACGAGCCGCCAGGCGACTGACCGAAGGTAAAGAGGACAGCCTTGCGAACGCGTCCAGCGGAGCAAGGCAGGAGGATGTCAGCCACGCAAAGCAATACCCGATGCCCCGAGCAAACCTAAGCCCTCCCCACCAACGTCATTCCCGACCCCGACCGGACAAGAACGAAGTGACTGACCGAAGGTAAATCCAGGCAGCACAACCTCAAGGACTACCTGCCTCACTGGCGTGAGCACTCCCATAAAGGCCGAAATCAAATTAAACAAGCGCTCTGCGCCATTTCCGTGACACCAGAACGCCTCTGCGGAAACAGGCTCGTTTCCAGAAGGGGAACCTGGAATACCTGAACGCAGCCCACCCAGCAGCCCCTCACACACTCGCAACCCGTCCCGCATGCTCTACCTCGTCCCGACGCCGATCGGCAACCTGGAGGATATCACCCTGCGCGCGCTGCGCGTGTTGAAAGAGGTGGACCTCATCGCCTGTGAGGATACCCGCACGTCCGGCGTGCTCCTGGCTCATTACGGGATCGAGACGCCGAAAACCAGCTACCACGACCACAACGAGGCCCAGAAAGCACCCTATCTGGTAGGCCTGATGCAGGCTGGCAAGAAGGTGGCGCTTATTACGGACGCAGGCTCGCCGGGCATTTCAGACCCCGGCTTCTACCTCGTGCGTGAGTGCATCCGAAACGACGTACCGGTAGAGGCCCTGCCAGGCGCTACGGCGTTCGTGCCCGCCTTGAGCGCGAGCGGGCTGCCCTCGGAACGCTTCGTGTTCGAAGGCTTCCTGCCGCAAAAGAAGGGAAGGCAAACCCGCCTGAACGCACTGGCTTCCGAGGAGCGCACCATGGTCTTCTACGAATCCCCCCATCGCCTCGTCAAAACGCTGGAGCAGTTCGAGGCCGTGTTCGGTGCTGACCGGCAGGCAGCGGTCGCCCGGGAATTGACGAAGAAGTTCGAAGAAATCCGGCGCGGCACATTACAGGAGGTGCGAACCCACTTCGCGGAACAGCCCAGAGTGCGAGGCGAGTGCGTGATCGTCGTGCAGGGAGCGAGCTAAACGAACAGGTCCCGTACGGGCAGGTATGCCATCCCCCATCATTCGTACTTCACCCCCGGAGCCTGCCCCGATTTGTCGGGGTACTTCGTGCGCCCTTTCTCACGATGCAATGGCGCCGCCGTAGGTGAATCCTGTACAGCCGCCGGCGGGAACGGCGGGTACGGATACGCGGGATTCACCGTCGGGGCCTTCTCATGGCATTCCGGAATCTTACGTCGAGCCGCCCCACGGCTCCACCAACCGATTCGACATCTATTCCACCCGAAAGGAGGATACCATGAGAACGAAACGCACGATCACCCTCGGCCTGCTCGGTGCAGGCATCGTTCTGGCAGACGCGGCCCTGCTCGAACCCGTCGAACGGACGCTGGCCCCGCAGAGCCAGATCTGGTTCACCGGGACGTCCTCCGACTACGATTGGAGTTGTACCGCCAACGACGTACGCGGCACCCTGTCCTTCGAAATCGGGGATGCCCTACGGACCGGTGAGAACGTGGTCTCAATGACGGCAGCCGTACCTGTACAGGCCATCGACTGCGGGCATCCCTACATGGACAGAGACATGCAACAGGCCCTGAAAGCCGATGCATTCCCCGAAGTGACGTACGAGCTGGTCTCGGCGGAGGTCCTACCTCGCTCCACGGATGACGCGGCATTCAGCATCAGAACACAGGGGACGATCTCGGCCGCCGGTGTCGAGCGCGTCGTATGGGCCGACATCGTAGGCGAGCGCCAGGACGACGGCAGCATCGTCTTCAAAGGCGAGGTGCCGCTACGGATGAGCGACTTCGGCATCGAACCGCCTCAGCCGAAACACCTGAAAGCCGGCGACGACATCGTCGTGCAATTCTACCTAGTCGCCGGAGAAGCCAGCCCGGTCGTAACGAGCAACTAAAAGGCTGCCCCCCTCACGATCACGCCATGGCCCGGACTGGTACGATCCCGTCCGGGCCTGTTTGCATGCTTTCAACGCGAGTACCGGGGTCTTTGAAAACCGGGGTTCAGCATTCCGGGCAGCCGTCCCCACGACGAGCATCGCTAGCAAACGGCGCATACCATTAGTTCGGCAGGCCGCCAATGTCCACAGCGGGTAACGAAAAATACAACCTCGTAACATTCCGGTCGCGCTGCAGGGATTGCTTAGACGAACGAGGCAGCCTACGTTGGATCAGCCTGTCCATTCACCCTCACCCGCACAAGACTATGGCTACACTCACGTTCAGGAAAGGTGACCACCGCCCTCGGGTCGGAGTTGCTCTGCGCGGTGATCAGCCCGCTCTCGTAAACTGGCGCGGACGGACCTACCTGGTATCGGAAGTCCTCGATACACACCAGGAAGAACTTCGCGGCTGGCTGCGGCGGGGTCAGCGCACGCACTACCGGGTGGCGACAGGCGCCGGAGAGTTGGAGCTGTGCCATGAGGGTGCGCAGTGGTATCTACTCGAAGTACTGGTGGATGAACCCGATGAAGGAGAGTTCTGGCTGGGCGGCCCCGCGCAACATGAGCTAGTCTCCGTAAAGGATGAGCTAGTCTCCGTAAAGGACACTGTCCTGGCAGCCCACGTAAGTGCCTGAGATCGTTCGCTGCTCGGCACCCGCTTCGTAGAGGCCCGCGATCATTCATACCGCAGGCTCTCTACCGGGTTGGCCAGCGCGGCACGAACAGCGTGGACACCTGCCGTCGCCAACGCGATCACCAGCGCGGCACCGCCGGCCAGCAGAAATACGCCCGGACCAAGTTCGATCCGGTACGCGAAGTCCTCCAGCCAGCGGTTCATGGCATAGTAGGCCACCGGAACGGCCAGTCCGAACGCCACGAGAACGAGTTCGAGGAAGTCCTTCGAGAGAAGGGCCACGATGCTACTCACCGTAGCCCCGAGCACCTTCCGGATGCCGATTTCCTTGGTGCGCTGCTCCGCTGTGAAAGCGACGAGGCCGAAGAGACCCAGGCAGGCGATGAGGATGGCTAGTCCGGCAAAAATCCCGAACACCTTAGCGGCTCGCTGCTCCTTTTCATATAGCTTGTTCATCTCGTCGCGGAGGAAGGAGGACTCGAATGCCGCGTTGGGAGCTATCCGTTTCCAGGTCTGCTCTATGCGCTCAAGCGTACCAAAAATGCCCTCGCCCTGAATGCGGAGCGCGATGGTGCTGACTGCTGGACCGTCGTTCTGCTGCATCATGAGCGGCTCGACTGTGTGGTGCAGCGACTGAAAATGAAAATCCGGCACTACACCGACTACTACTCCACCCGCCAATTTCTTTCCGAGGGCTTCTTCCGGCGACGCCCAGCCCAGTGCCCTGACCGCCGCCTCGTTTACGAGCGACTCCGCACTCCCGAACTGCCCCGACTCATCCTTAATGTTCCGACCGGCAATTAGTGGTATACGGGTTGTTTCCAGGAAGTCAGCATCAATAGTCGGTACGATGATGCTGACTCTCGGGCCACTCTCTCCCTCTAGCTCGTCGAGGTCGTCCCGGTTGAACGTCCGGTCGTGCTCGTAAGGACGGCGCTATGCGGCGATGGCCTTCTCCAGATCGAACCGCTTGCTCATGCGTTCATCGGGGATAGGGGTAAAAATCAGGCGAGGCGGGGCTGGAGGCCCCAGAGCCGGGCGAGGACGGCATCCACGCGGAGCCACTGCCGCCGCTCCGCTTCCAGCGCCTCCCTGCCTTTTGCCGTGATGGCGTAATACTTCCGCCTGCGGCCGTTCTCGGCCACGCGCCACGTGGAGGAGATCAGGCCCTCGTTTTCCAGCCGGTGGAGGACGGGATAGAGCGTGCCATCCTGCCACTCCAGTTCGCCTCCGGAGAGGGTTTCGATCCGCTGCAGGATCGCGTAGCCGTAGCTCTCGCCGTCGGAGAGAATGGAGAGGAGGATAGGCCGGGCAGATGCACCGGCAAGTTCTCGGCTGAGCATGAGTCGTATATACCTGGAGCAACCAGGTATATACGACGGCTTACCTGGATCATCAAGTCATTTTTGAGAGCGTGCAAACAAATTGACGTTTTCGAAACGATTAGGAGCGTACCGCGTTCACGAACGATTAAAATGACGGCCCGATTTTCGTACGTTCGCATATCTTCCCCGGGCTTCCAGAAATTGGTGATCCAAGCTTCCTCATGAATTACCGACTCGTTGACCGCCTCGTAGCCGGATTCGTGTTCCTGTTTGCGCTGGTGCTGTATCTCCTGACCGTTGCACCAACGGCATCGTTCTGGGATACGGGCGAGTTCATTGCCATAGCCCACGGGCTCCAGGTGTCCCACCCGCCGGGCGCCCCCTTTTACATGCTGGTCGGTCGGTTCTTTTCGATGTTCGTCCCCACCGACGCCGTCGCCTTCGCTGTCAACCTGGTATCCGTGTTCTCGAGCGCACTCACGGTGCTCTTGACACACCTCATCATTGTACGCCTGATCCGGGAATGGCAGGGACCACCGGCGGATTGGACGGTGACACAGCGGATTTCTGCGCTGGCGGGCGGCGTAATCGGTGCGCTGACGTTCGGGGCGACGGACTCGTTCTGGTTCAACGCCGTGGAAGCCGAGGTCTACGCGATGTCCATGCTCTTCACGGCCGTGGTGATCTGGCTCATCATGAAGTGGAGCGACCAGGCTGCCCGGGAGGAGGCCATCCTTGCCGGCGGGCAACATCCGTTTGGCCTCGCGGCCAACCGGTACCTCGTCCTCATTGCGTACCTGTTCGGGCTCGCAATCGGCGTCCACCTGCTGAACCTGCTCGCGGTCTTCTTTATCGCCCTCATCGTTTTCTTCCAGGAGTTCGAGCGTCCGGAGTGGACACGGGGCAAACTGTGGACAGGAATCATTCTCACGGGCATCGTATCAGCCGTGGTCTTCCTGTTCATCTACCCGGGCGTAGTGCAGATACTGCCGGATCTCGCGGGCAGAAGCGGTGCGCCGCTCCTCTTCATCGTCGCGCTGCTGGGGCTCCTCGTCTTCGCTGTCTATTACACGCAGCGGAAGAACATGCAACTGGGCAACCTCATCGCCCTTTCCGTCACGGTACTGCTGATCGGATATTCGACCTACGCGCTCATCTTCATCCGTAGCGCCGCCGATCCCCCCATCGACGAGAACGATCCGGAGACGGCAGCCGCCATCGTTTCGTACCTCAAACGTGAACAGTACGGTTCTACACCGCTCCTGAAGGGCCCGACGTACGATAACGCGACCGGGCAGATCGATCCGTCGAAGGAGGTCACCTTCCCGCGCCGCCACTCGCCGGACCCGATGCACATGCGTGTGTACGATCAGTACAAATCCGACGCCGAGTTCTTCTGGAAATACCAGGTCGGGCACATGTACCTGCGATACTTCCTGTGGAACTTCGCAGGCAAATCCAGCGACCTGCAGGACGCTCCGGCGACGACGGGCCTCTTCGTTAGCGACAGTGGCAGCCAGTTCCTGTCACCCAGCGAACGAGCGGGGCGCAACGTCTATTACGGCCTGCCGCTTCTGCTCGGCCTCATCGGGGCCGCATACCATTTCATGCGAGACTGGCGGCGGGCGTTCAGCGTACTCGTCCTGTTCCTGGTAACCGGACTCGGGATCATCGTCTACCTGAACCAGCCGCCCCTACAGCCTCGTGAGCGGGACTACTCGTACGTGGCCAGCTTCTTCGCCTTCAGCCTCTGGGTCGGGATCGGCGCGACAGGGGTCATCCAGCTCGTGCTCGAGACCTTGCAGGACAAGTTGAAACCAGCCGCACAGCAAGGTGTCGCCCTCGGCACAGCGGCTGTACTGTTTGCAGCCGTGCCCCTTCTGGTTACGGTGGAGAACTACGACGACCACGACCGCTCGGGCAACTACGTGGCACCGGAGTATGCCTACAACATGCTGATGAGCCTGGAGCCAAACGCGATCGTCTTCACGAACGGGGACAATGATACCTTCCCCCTCTGGTACCTCCAGGAAGTAGAGGGCATCCGTCGCGATGTGCGCGTAGTCAACCTCTCCCTCCTGAACACGCCCTGGTACGTAAAACAACTCAAGCACCAGGCATCGCGCGACTCTGCTCCGCTGCCGATCTCGCTTTCAGACCAGCAGATCGAGCAGTTGAACGTGGTACCGTGGCGGCCTCGTGAGATTACCCTGCCGGTCGATAAGAACCAGCTCATGCAGTCCTCGGAGGTCGCACTACCGCAACGGGAACTGGAACTCCTGGAAAGCCCCATGCGCTGGCAACTGAACGGACGGCCATACAGCCAGGAGTTCAATATCCTGTATGGGGCCGACCAGGTGGCGCTGGACATCATCGCCACGAACGCACAACAGGGATGGAAACGGCCCGTATACTTTGCGGTGACCGTAAGCCCGAGTGGCCAGCTTGACCTCCAGAACTACTTCCAACTGGACGGGCAGGCCTATCGCGTGGTGCCAATCAAACACGACGTGCCGGTCGGCCGTGTCGTTCCGGAAGTCGCGCTGGATAAGCTGAGCAAGTTCAAGTTCACCAACCTGAATAATCCGGATGTCTACTACGACGAGAACATCCGGCGTATGGTGGACAACTACCGCAATATTTATGCACACACGGCGGAACAACTCGCCAACCAGGGGCGCCAGCAGGACGCAATCGCTCTGCTCGATGACCTCAACGAAAAAGTGCCTTTCGACATCATTCCAGGCGACCAGGGTTCGTTCCTCTTCATGGCCCGAGCCTACCAGATCGCCGGAGCCGAGGACAAGGCCGTAGCGATCTGGAAACGCGCCGAGCCCTGGGTACTCCAGTCGTTAGAGAACGCGCGAAGCGCCCAGGAAGCTAACAATGCCGCGCAGTTCGTACAGATGATCCGGTATTCGTATATGGAAGCGGGCGACTATGAGGCCGCTGCAGAATTCGGAGGTCGCCTGGCCGACGTGCTTGACGACGAATCACTCCGGATGAGCCCGGAGGAGCTTCGCCGCGAATACGAGGCCTTTCAGTCTGCTCAGCAGTCCAGTCCTCAGGTCGACTCTGCGCAAGACTGATTCCACGCCTGAATGAAGTTTGAAGCGGCGTCTGCGCTCCGGCGTAGACGCCGCTTCGTATTTACGAACACCCCTCCTCGCATAGCCGCGCATCTGTTTACTCCTCCCAAACGGCTCGCCACGAGCTTGCCAGCAGGAGTTCACACATCTATGGGTCACACCGGAATGAACGATGCGGCACCGGAACCCTCCACTTAAAATCGATAGCTTCCTTTCGTAGCAGTCTACATGGCTCCAAGGGGCAGCGAGCATGATTCAAAGCCCATCAGCTATTCCTGCTCGCGGTAATTATCCTTTTCAGGTACAATCCCGGAGCCTGCTGATCGGTGAATTCCTCCCTTTCCTGGGGGTGGTGAATTGTCGTGAGGATGTACCCGATAAGGCCAACCGACGATCTCAAGTGGGAAATGAGCAGGGATGTTGGCTCTCGCTGCCCATGTCCAGCGCAACCTTTGCTACCGGCCAGACACAATGGCCACCTGATTACCACTTCGTTACATACTGACATCGAGCAGCTATTCAGAGCGATTCTGCGGATTGTTTTCTTACCACCGGTCTGCTTTGACAATCGGTACAGCGTAATTCCGCCTGAAAAGAGGCCATATGATACAGCGTGGTCTATGGCAGGAACCGGTGAATCTTTCTCAGATCGATTTCCCGCTTCCTCAGCAGGTTATTACGCTGCATAAGTTGGTATATTAACGAAAGAGGTTGTGTTGACACGATGCGCAGAGCCGTCCTATCTTTTTAAAGAATAACAGTTGTAGTTCTTTACGGCCCTGCAACCGTCGACATCACCTACTGATTGCGCCAGGATTTTAACTCACCCAAGATCTCCCCCTGGAGCTTATCACCGCGTAATAGTCAAGACGAAGTCGGAGGCACCTATGGCGGTTTTCCGGAGCGTCGTCAAATGGTTCGACGCAAAGAAAGGTTACGGTTTCATTGTTCACCCTGAGAGTGAGGCCGACGTGTTCGTTCACTACTCCTCCATCGATACGGACCGGCGATTCCGCACGTTGAGAACGGGCCAGGTCGTCGAGTTCGAATTGAAGGATGGACCGAAGGGCCTGCACGCGCACAACGTACATTCGTTCGATACACCGGACGCTCCTGCCGACGAAGCGCAGTCGTCCAGCTATCAGTCGACATCGGAATCGCAGAGGCCGTTCTACGCCCGCTGAGCGTGCTGGAACGATCGGGCATGAGGCACGTTGTTTTTGCACCGTAGCGCCCCTATTTTGGGTCTGCGGCCGGCTTGCTCAGTCATGCACTGAGCCTGTCCGGCTCTTTTTGTCCGGCGGCGGACTTTTTCGGCGCATGTGTGTCTTAGTGGGTCTCTATTTATGCCCTTCTCCTTTTCAGGCGATGATATCGAACGTATCGCCAGTGTACTCGGTGTTACCCCGAAGTTCGACGACAAACTCGTCCGTTTCGAACTAACCGACGAAACGAGCGGCCGAAGCATTTCACTGGAAATCCAGCGCGATCTGCAGTTGCCGGACGCCCTCGAAGGCGAGCCGGCAACACTCGTTTCGGTGTATGCAGCCAGCTCTTTTCTCCAACTCCAGGGCTGCACCGGATACATCGCCAGTCAGGAACTGGGTGAGGTCATCTTCTTCGCCAAGCGTGGAGGCGTAACGAACGGGCTCGTGGTAGAGCGGGAAGCAGGCTGCTCGCTCTATGCGAACGTAATGGACCGCCTGCTCTCCACGGACTTCACGCAGCTCCCCCCTGAGCTGATCATGAGTAGCGTCGCGCTCTCGATGACAGAATCCATTTTCAACGATCTTGGCTGACGTCTCCCCTATCGAGATCGACCTGGCTCATCCCTCCCTTCAGGTAGATACGCGCGTGCTGGAGGCACTCATCTGGAACGTTCTCACCGGGGAGGGTGCTGAGCCCGTCTACATCGGGGTCATCCTGACTGACCACGAAACGGTCCTGGATCTGAACCGCACGTATCTCCAGCACGACTACCTTACCGATGTGCTCTCATTCGACCTGAGCGAATCGGAAGACGCGCATGCCATCGAGGGGGAGGTCTACGTGGATCTCGATACGGCCTTGGAGCGGCACGAGGAGTTCGGCGTCTCCTTCGAGGAGGAGGTCCGCCGCTACGTCATCCACGGCGTCCTCCACTTGCTTGGCTACGACGACGCCACACCGGAAGAAAAGGCGGCCATGCACGCGCTGGAAGACAAGTACCTGGGTTTTACAGTCGAGGGTTCGTAAAAATACGGCCCCCCCATCAACCCTCCTGCACCTAGGCCATCTTCCGGAGAGCTTCCACGACGCGGGTTACGTGCCTGGCGGTCTGCATGATGTAGAAATGGACGCAGGGCACACCGGCGCTCATCAACTCCTCACTCTGCCGCAGCGCCCATTCGACACCGATATCCGGTACGTGCTCGGGCTTGGCCGCTTCGATCTCGGCAGCCAGCGGCTCGGGCATTTCCAGAAAGAAATTGCGGGGCAGCGACTGAAGCTGGCCCTGACTAGTGATAATCTTCAACCCTGGAATGATAGGTACCGTGATCCCGACGTCACGACAGCGTTCGACGAAACTGAAGTAATGGGCGTTGTTGAAGAACATCTGCGTAACGACGTACTCGGCCCCTGCGTCGATTTTCCGCTTCAGGTTCAGGATATCCCACGTGAGGTTCGGCGCCTCGAAGTGCTTTTCCGGATAACCGGCCACTCCGATACAGAAATCCGTCGGAGCGGCATCGATCAGCTTTTCCAGGTACTGCCCCTGGTTCATGTTGCTGATCTGCTGGACCAGTTCTTCCGCATAACGGTTGCAGGATCTCCCATCCGGAACGGGCTTCTTGTAATCGTTCTCGTCGCCACGGAGAGCCATTACGTTCTGAATACCCAGGTAATTCAGCTCGATGAGGGCATCCTCGGTTTCCTCACGTGTGAAACCATTGCAGAGAAGATGTGGCACGGCTTCCACACCGAAGCGGCTCTTGATCGCGGCGCACAGGCCGATGGTGCCAGGCCTTTTACGCTTGACTCTACGGCGCCATGTGCCGTCTGTCATCTCCTCGTAATACACCTGGGCCGAGTGGCTCGTAACGTCGATGAACGGAGGTTCGAAGCGGATGAGGTCCTCGATCAGGCTAAAGATTTGTTTGATGGATCCTCCTCTCGTCGGCGGGATGATCTCGTATGATATGAGAGGCTCGGTTGCTCGGTCGAGGTGCTCGGTTATCTTCATCGGGAGGTTATCCTGTCGCCCTGATTTTACATTCCTCGGCTGCCTGCTCCAGCACGTCGTCAAGGTCTACCGGATACATGGCATGCACGTAAAGATACGATAAATCAGTCCGATGTGAGTGTCTGGATATGCAGGTCTCCTACATCCAAGCCCCGTCATGGAATGACTGTCAGAGGCAAAGACACGGTCTACCTGAAAAACCTGGTCTCCCTATCTGTCTCACCCGACACGTTTCCTGTACTGCAAATGACATCCTGCCCGTGAGCCGTGCTGCAACGCAGTGACGCCTCTGAACGCAAACAGCCCCACGGCTGTAAACCTGAGGCTGTTTGCGTTCAGAGGCGCGCAACTCTCATGGGAAGACCGACCTTGCCATTTCCCGCACACGGTGCTGCCTGCGAGTGTACTCCTTATCGGAACTGGTAGCGGACGTGTTCGTCCCTGGTCGCGCCGAGCACAGTGCCACACTTCCTGCATCGATATTCGACGCGCTTCGGCAGCGTGGAGATGCCATTCAACAGCTTCAGCCATCCCCAAAATCCATGGACCGGACGGGCCTCCACCTGGGGATGCGCCCTGTCGTGCCCGCACCGGCATGTCACAGGGCTGGATACAGATTGTTTATCCTGCATACGCTCGTGTCCTGGAAGCACATACGTCCTCTTTTATCTATTCCGGCGAGTCTACGGCCCGTACACATGAGGGCTGTGCGCCCTCTGCGACTTCGTAGGGCGAAGATGTATTGAGAAATCGTCTGTGCTGGTTTTTGCTTGGTCAACAAAGATTGGCTAAATCCGGGCAGCTAGGCTCCTGTCCATGACATGCCTGCTAACGCCATCCGACGTCAACACAAAATCCCATACAGGTTGCACACGAAAGCCACCTGTATGGGATCGTTAACTATTCGAGGGGAAATCCCTGGCTCTGCTGATGAGGCAGCTAATCGCCACGTCGGGACAGTTTCGCGCAGGATGTTACAGGTCGCTTACTAGTGTAACTGGTTACTTTCCACTAGTTTCGCCGGTTCCACAGGTCTTCCGCCCAGACATCGACTACGCGTTTCGGGTTGGAGTAGGAAACGGCTTGCTGGGCCATTTTGCGCAGGAGCCTCCGCTGATTCTCCCTTATTTCATGTGCACCAACAGGCGTAATCTCGTGCGCGGAGGCGTGTTGCTGGCGCACCCAGAGCCGATGCTGGAGAGGAGGAACGCGCTTTTCGGGGAAGCAAATGCGAATGGCCATGACCGCTGCCCAGGCGATCATGATGAATAGCGGCGGCAGGATTGCGGCGATGAATACCACGTGCATGTTCCTCCCTCCAATCGCTTTTTCGTTAAGCGATTATTAACGCCTTCGCACCTCTCTATCAAGCCCCCCACATACGGTTACTCCAATTTCACTGCATTCTTTTTATCCGAAGCACCACGCCAGCAGATCCTTGCGTGCGCTTCAAGGCTGAGCAGCACGCCCGGTGGCTTGCTGCTCGTAAAGCTGCATGTCCTTGACCGTCTGAGTATCCACGTTCCCGACATCACCTCGGGACAGGGCGTCGAGCAGTGTGAAGGACAGGAAGATGACGACAAACAGCACCCCGATCGTGAATACGAGGCGGTTGACAGGGCTATCGTATTTGAGGGACATGAAGTAGGCAACGACCAGATAGGCCTTCGTGCCGGCGATTGCGAGCGCCAGCGGAAGGTTGAACATGCCAATATCGAGTTGCGTCGCCGTGATAACCGTGACGACCGTCAGAAAAAGCAGCGCTCCGAAAATGATGGCGAGCGTTTTCTGCGGCACGATATGGTGATGCCCGTGTTCGACGGGTTCGGAAGTTGTATGCGCAGTATGTGCCATGGTTGTAGTCCGTAGCCAGTTGGTCTTGGTCCGTTGTGAGCGGCAACCGTTACCAGTGGGCCATTACTCCTTACCGGACGAAGGATGTAATAGGCCCGCCGGCAACTCACAACTGACTAGATCAGGTACATCAGCGGGAAAAGGAAGATCCAGATGATATCGACGAGGTGCCAGTACAGACCAGTGATCTCAACCGGCGTGTAATAGCTGCTGCTGAAATCGCCCCGGAACGCACGATAGGCCATTCGGCTGATGACGGCCATGCCGATGAGCACGTGGACACCGTGAATGCCCGTCATGACGAAATAGATGCTATAGAACTGCGTCGCGTAGGGGATGTCCTGCAGGAATCCGTAGTGATCTCCGTGCGGGTTGAAGGCTATACCGGGAAAGACGCCGCCGTGGAATTTGGACGTGTACTCGAAGTACTTGACGACCATGAAGGCGCCTGCCAGAACAACCGTGATCACGAGAAGCCAGGCCGTTGCTTTTGTTTTGTTATGCTGGGCCTTGTTGATGGAGAGCGCCAGGGTGAACGAGGATGTCAACAGCACCAGCGTGTTGAGGCCACCCATCCAGGGATCGAGTCCCTTGCTGGCTCCGACGAATACCTCTGGGTACCAGGTGCGGTACACTGCGTAGGCAACGAACATCCCGCTGAAGAGCAGGATTTCTGTGATGAGGAACATCCACATACCCAGCTTCGCCGCCGAGAACTGTTGCTCGGATGACACGAAGTGGTGCTGCAGGTGCGGGGGATGATGTGACGCGGCGTGTGTGTCCGCTAGTGTCTGGGGCGTCGCGGTTGCCATCTGGCGATGTACTGCGTTGAGTTGAAAACTGCGTTCGGTTTAGCCGGGAGGTGCGGGGGATTTCACCCCGCACCTGTTTCTGTCACGACTTAGAGCCAGGTTTACTCGGCCGGGCCATGGGAGTCGCGCCACGAGGTTCATTCACGTTGGCCGGTGGAGGCGGTGCATCGGGCGGCGTGCTCGAATCGTGCGCTAGTGCTTCTGAAGCACCATCACCTTCGCCAAAGATGTCGTGAGCCAGGTGGAAGTCGTACGGACCACGCGTGACGATCGGCGTACGTACAAAGTTGTGCTGAATCGGTGGAGACGAGGTATGCGTCCACTCAAGCGTAGCCGCACCCCATGGGTTGGCCGGCGACTTCTTGCCCTTGAAGATGGACCAGATCAGATTGCCTGCACAGAGGAAGAGACCGATGCCGAGGACGTATGAACCCAGCGTCGAAATCAGGTGCAGATCGTGGAACTCGGGCACGTAGTCCGCATAGCGCCGCGGCATACCCTTGGCCCCCAGGATGAGGTGAGCGAAGAAGGTGCAGTTAAGCCCGATAAAGATGATTGCAGCGGCGATCTTTCCAACAGGCTCATTATAGAGTTTACCAACCACCTTGGGCCACCAGTAATGGACAGCACCCAGGAGCGCAATGACGTTACCTCCCATCATCACATAGTGGAAGTGGCCCACGACGTAGTAGGTATCGTGCAGGTGAACGTCTACCGCCAAGACACCGACCATGATACCGGTCAGACCGCCGATGGTGAAGAGGAAGAGGAAGCTGATCGCGTAAAGCATCGGCGTCTGGAGCCAGATCGACCCGCGGTACATCGTGGCGATCCAGTTGAACACCTTGATGCCGGAAGGAATACCGATGAGGTACGTGATCAGCGAGAAGATGACGGCAGCCAGCACCGACTGGCCGGAGACGAACATGTGGTGGCCCCATACCAGGAAGCCCAGCAGCGCGATAGCGACCGAGGACAGCGCGACCGCCCGGTAACCGAAGAGGCGCTGCCGCGAGAAGACGGCGACCAACTCGGAGATGATACCGAAGCCCGGCAAGATCATGATGTATACGGCCGGGTGAGAGTAGAACCAGAAAAAGTGCTGGAAGAGGATCGGATCGCCGCCGAGCGCCGGATCGAAGATGCCGATCTGCAGCAGACGCTCGAAAAAGAGCAAGAGCACCGTGATGCCGAGCACCGGGGTGGCGAGAACCTGTACGATGCTCACCGCATACATCGCCCATACGAAGAGGGGCAACCGGTTCCAGGTCAGGCCCGGTGCACGCATCTTGTGGATCGTGACGATAAAGTTGATCCCCGTGAAGATGTTACCGAAGCCGGCGATGAAGATTGCCAGTGTTATGAACAACACGGAATCCCCAGCCGCATCCGACGTGGAATATGGGGTGTAGAAGGTCCAGCCGGTATCGACGTGACCAACGATTAGCCCCATAATGACAAACACAACGCCCAAGACGAAAATCCAGTAGCTGGCAAGGTTCAGGCGGGGGAACGCCACGTCCTTCGCTCCTAGCTGCAAGGGCAAAATGATGTTGCCAACAATCGCCGGGATAGCAGGCACCAGAAAGAGAAACGTCATCACGATGCCGTGCATGGTGAACACCTGGTTGTACTGCGCCGGGGTGAACACCGTCTCACCCGGTGCAATCAACTCGGTCCGGACGAGGAGCGCGAGGATACCGCCAACCAGGAACGTAATAGCAAGCGTCACGGCATACATGACGCCGATTCGCTTATGGTCCACCGTATAGATCCACGACCAGATGCGCTTGTCGTGGTTCAGGAAGTTTACATTCGCATGGCCGTGCTCCTGCACGTTGCGAGACTGCTTCAAGGCAGCCGCCTCATTTGCTTGTAGCATCGCTGTTACCGGCGGTTGTTTATTGTCTGCTGTCCTGTAGTCCGCTGCTGGTCGTTAAGGGTGGGAAAGAGCCCCCAATTGCCCCTTCGTACCTACCACAGACGACAGACCACTACCCAGACTCTACTGCAGTGTTTTGATATATTCAACAAGGGCGGTTATCTGATCTTCCGGCAGCGCAGCATAGGAGGCCGGCATGATGGGCGGATAACCTGCCACGACTTTTGCCTGCGGCTCGAGAATGGACTCGCGGAGGTAGTTTTCATCTACCGGCACCGAACTTCCATCCTGAAGCTGTTCGGTTTTTCCGAAGAGGCCGAACAGAGAGGGACCGATTGCGGGACCACCACTGGCTTCAACGGCATGGCAAGCCTGGCAGCCCTGCTGCTGGAAGATCAGCTTGCCTGCTTCTGCGGGCGGCATGTCTGCCGGAATGCCGGCATTCTGGAGCCATTCCTGGAAATCTTCGGGCGTATGCACTGTGATCTTGCCAATCATCCCAGAGTGCTGCGTTCCGCAATATTCCGTACAGAAGTAGTCATAGGTGCCCGGTTTTGTGGCCTGGAACCAGACATAGGAGTAGCGGTTGGGCAGCACATCCTGCTTGATACGGAAAGCAGGGACGAAGAAGCTGTGGATCACGTCCGTACTAATCATCCGCAGGCGCACCGGACGGTCTGCAGGCACATGCAACTCAGCAGACGTGGCCCCATTCGGATACTTGTAGAGCCAGGACCACTGGCGGCCTTCCACGTTGATGACGTACGAGTCCGGCGGCGCGACGTTGAGGCGCATGTACACGCGAAAGCCCCACGTGAACGTGACGAGCACCAGAATTAGCGGAATGACGATCCAGGCTGCCTCGAGGAGTTTGCTCTCCTTAATCGGCAACGGACGCTCGTTCGGATGTTTCCGGCGATACCGATACGCGAAGTAAATAATCGCCAGAACGACGCCAGCAAAGAGAATGACGCTGACGAGGTTGACAAACTTGAATATGGCGTCGACCTCGGGCGCGAGTGTTGAAACGCCCTCGGGCAACCACGCTGTAGATTCGCTTCCCATTACTCGTATTTATTTACGTCTACGAGCGTACGGCCGTCACCGGCGTCGCTCCAATCAAGTCCTGGCGTTTATTCTGGTTCATCCGCTCGCGGCGCCAGAAGATGAACAGCACCGCTCCCAGCCCAAAGAGTGTGAGAACTCCTCCCACCTTCATCACATTCGTCGCATGTAGCACATACGAGTTTGCGGAGGGGTCGTACTGGAAGCAGTAAAGGAACATCTGATCCATCGGTGTACCGACCTTCCCTTCCGATGCCTCGACGATTGCCGCACGGACATCTCTGGGAACGTACTCCATCCCGTGGATATACCGTGTAATCTTGCCCTTCCCGCTGAGGAACATCAGGGCGGCAGGGTGTGCGTACTCCTGTTGCTCCTCAATCCATCGGAACTGGAATCCAACAGAACGGGCCAGTGCCTGTACATTTTCTTCTGTTCCGGTCAGGAAATGCCAGCCAGCAGCTGCGGCAGGTTTTCCCAGTTGGGTCAGGTATCGCTCTTTCGCCCGAGCCGCCAAGTCTGGCCCTTCCGAAGGCGCAAAGCTAACCGTTATTATGTCAAACTGCTCGCCCGGCGTCCACTCCATTTGCGTGAGTGTCTTTGTCAGCCCGTCCAACACCAGGCTACAAAGCATCGGGCAATTGTGATATACAAAATTCAGCAGGACAGGCTTCGTGCCATTAAAATACGACCCGATCTGCACCTCCTGACCGGTGTCATCACGGAATGTGAGATCCAGAGGCACATAGCCTCCCAACTGCTCGTCCATACCCACACCCTCGAACGGTTTGAGGGTCTGGCCGCTGCGCTGCGCTTGCGAAGCATCTACACAGAGCAGGCACAGGAGCGTGACAAAGCAGACAGTGAGGATGCTATGTTGTTTGCTCTTTTTCACCTTATTCGTTCTGCACATCAGACGTGTCCGACGACACGGCTGCACCGCCAGGAAGCCCATACCGTACCTGCTGAGCAGGTGTAAGCGGAAGTTCGGAAGAGTATGCGGATTCAGGACGTCCGCTGTATTGCTGAACCGTCAGTTCCATCGCCTGCTCGATAGGGATCTGATAAATACCATTCTCCTGATCGATGATTCCATAGTTGGAAAGCATGGACTCGGCCTGCTGGTTTAGCTGGGTCAGTTCGGGATATCCCGAAATGCCGGTAACCATTCGGCGCGTCGTCTGCTCCACATTATTATACAGGACAACGACGATACCGATCAGGCCCGCAATAATGACGAGCACGATTCCAGCAAGGATCGTGATCTGAGCGGTCTCGACGCCCTCGTGCTCAACTCCCTCGGCTTCCTCTTCTTCGTAATACTCCGGTCTGCCCGTAAATTCGGCCTTGATCTCCGTACTGCCGGACCGCACGAGTTCGGGGAAGGGGCCCATACGCTCGTCATCGTCGGGACGAGCCATGTTCAGCGATGCCTGCTCGCGCGTAGCTGCTACGAAGCTCTCCACCCGTTCTCCAGCGCTCCAGCCCACATCTGTTCGTACGACAACGCGCCAGTAGTACGTCTGGTCGTCTGCCTGGAAAGAAGCAGGTCCATAGGACGTCTTATCTCCCGGCAGATCCTCCTGAAGAATGATTTGCTGGAAGGTGCTGTCTCTGGCGACCTGAAACCGGTACTCCAGCGCGCCCTCAACGGGCTCCCAGGCAAACGTCACATGGGCGCTGTCTACGACCTCTTCATTGGACGGAGAGAGCGGCCAGGGATCCTGCGGAGGAGGTGTATGCTTGTTATCGGCCATTGCGTGTCGTTATCGCATGCTATCCGCTATGCTCGATCTCATCACAAGATCGACACATTGCATGAAGCAGTATTAAAATAAGGTACTTAGGTTCCTTAACACCTGCTCACGTATTGTGGAAGTGGAGCGAAAGCCCGAGGCGTGGATCATTTTGCGGCACTACGCTATGGCGCGTGAGCCGGTAGATTGCCGCGCCGATGTAGACGCCGAACAGCCCGAACCAGCAGGCGAAGTCAAGCCAGTGGAATCCCGCATCTCCGCCATGGGCCGTACCCTCGGCAATCGCCTGCCCGGCATGAGCCACCGTCTGGACCGTCTCAGCGGCATGCCCGGCACCGCCATACAGGCTTTCGTATACCGGCATAGAGATCCAGTGGAGATCGAACCAGTGCATGATGAGAGCCCATACCGCCATGAAGGAGAGTACTGGCAGTATACGCTTGGTCGCACGCGGGAGCAGGACGACGAACGGTACGATAAAGTGGCCAACGAGCAGCATCGCACTGTGCCAGCCCCATCCGTTCTCCAGCCGGTGGCGGTACCAGACGGTTTCCTCCGGGAGGTTGCCGTACCAGATCAGCATGTACTGGCTAAAGGCGATGTAGGCCCAGAACACTGTGAATGCAAACAGCCACTTGCCAAGATCATGATAGTGCTCCGTCGTGACGACTCCGCGCAACGTATCACCGTTCTTCTGCATCGACGCGATCGTCACAATCATAAGGGCAATGGCCGCCCAGAAGCACCCTGCAAAGAAATAGACACTGAAAATCGTCGAGAACCAGTGCGGATCCAGCGACATGAGCAGGTCGTAGCTGGCGAAGGCAACGGTTACAGCGAACACCGGGATTCCCCATGCCGATACCTTGCGCTGCTTCGCAGGGATCTCCTGGTCTGGATCTACGTCTTGACGCAAGCTGAGCTGGTACAGCTTATAGGATATGTAGCTCCAGACGACAAAGTAGATCACCATGCGGATCACCCAGAACGGCTCGTTGAGGTACGGCCGCTTGCCCGCGATGACACTGTCGAACTCGGGGCTTCCGGGGGTGTAAAGTTCAGCGTGTGTCCAGTGATAGAGGTCATGCATTCCGATGAAGATCGGAATGGAGAGTAACGCCAGCATCGGGAAGGCCCATGCAAGGGCTTCAGGGACCCGGCGAACGACGATGCCCCAGTGCGCCTTCGTGATGTGATGACTCAGCACGAAGAAGAGGGCTCCCAGTGTGATGCTGAGGCAGAACGTCCAGGCAACGAGATACGAGAAGTAGAACCGCTCCGCGTCGATGGCCCAACCTACGAGGGCGGCTACGAGCGCAAACAGCCCGATCAGGAGCGGAACGCCCCAGGCCATCATGCCCGGCTTGAAACGGTACGCCGGTTCCGTACGAGCATCGGTCGGCTTCAGCGGGTCCACCAGGACCATCGGAAACCCGCTATGTGGAACGATCTGAGCCATTACTATTCAGTGTCGGTATCGGCTGCCGGCTGACGACCTTCGGCGGAAATCAAGCAGATTGCCCGCTGAGGCCGGCGACTGACAGCGCTCATTGTTATTGTCCCTGAGTGGCCGGGGCGTTGGTTTGAGACGTTGCAGCACCGGGAGTACCTGCCTCTGTGGTATCTCCAGTGGCTTGTCCGTCTGCCGTGCTGCCCGTACCCACCTGCTGGAGCGTCGGCAGAATCTGGGCCGGCACATCGGCCTGAGTTCCGTACTGCGAACGCTGCAAGGCACGGATATACGCTACGATAGCCCACCGGTCCGCCACCTCCACCTGCGCAGCATACGAAGGCATGGTACGCACTCCGTTTACGATCACACTGTACAGGTAGCCATCCTCGACCTGGCGGAGTCGATCATCATGATACGTGGGCGCCGGGGTGTATCCATACCCACCCGTCGTGACGATACCGCGTCCATCTCCGCTAAGCCCGTGGCAGACGGCACAGTAGATATTGTACCGCTCCTGACCGCGCCGTAGAAGAGCCTCCGTAACCGGAACCGGGACTTCGGTCACAAACTGGCCGCCCTCAGTCTGGCCGTTGTAAAAACGTGCATCTGCACGCAGAAGACCACGCGCGATCGTGCCGGGCACAGGAGGACGCATGGCACGCCGGTCAGCAAAGAACTCATTGGCTTCCTGCGGATCGAAACGCGCCTGGAAGTCCATGTTCAAGTTCGGGTGGATTGGCGGATTCTCGGACTCCGTCCCCCGACAGCCGGCGAACATGAAGGCCAGAAAAACAACTATTACGGAAAGTCTCTGCATGTTGAAACGTGCTAACTAGCCTTTGAGCGCATGCGGATGAAAACACACAGACGTTAGCCTGCGTCCACGTTTGTATAGCCCGGCAGCGTCATCGTTCAGTGTCCCTGCGAGGCCGCCTCAGCACTGTGGACACTACGCGTACCAGGTTCCACAATTCCCGCGTGCTGCTCGTTCACGAGATTGCTGTCAGACACCTCGCGATCATCAATTACCTCCACGCTCATGGCTCCGATGTCGTAGAGGAATTGCCGGGTCTTATCCAGATCGAACCGCTTATCCGTAGCGGCAATGTGGAGAAAGAACGCGTCATCCGTGACCCGAGTGAACTCGCGTGAATAGAACAACGGATTATATGGCCGCGGCAGTCCGTTCAAGCCAAGCATCCCGAACACGGTACCGAAGGCCGCAAACAGAATCGTGAGTTCGAACATCACCGGGATGGAGGGCTCCCAGGCGAAGAACGGTTTGCCGCCCACATTGATCGGATAGTCGTATCCGCCCGTCCACCATTGAAGCCACAGACCGAGGAGCAGGCCAGTAATCCCACCGCCGAGAGCGAAGAATCCTACCTTGGACTGCCCGAGCCCCATCGCCCGATCCATCCCATGAATCGGAAACGGAGTATGTGTATCGAAATAGCGATAGCCGGCGGTGCGTACCCGCTCCGCGGCGTGCAGCAACGCGCCCGGATTCGAGAACTCGGCCAGTAGTCCATACGGCTTACCGGCTTCCCCCTCGTAGATCCCCATCGTGGATTTCAGGTCGCGAATGAGTGTTCTCTGCATGACTGCGTAGCAACAAAGCGGTTAGACTTAAGGCCGCCGTTTCCGGGCTTCGTCTTGTTCCTGTGCAGGCTGTATGTAGGGTACGGACCGCTCCGAAGTAGACGGGTGCTGCGCGTGACCATCCCCCTCATAGAAATGCGGGTCCGCCTGCGGCATGATTCCCTTCACCTCAGCAATGGCCACCATCGGACCGAAGCGCAGAAAGAGAAGGAAGAGCGTAAGGAAGAGACCGAAGGAACCGAGGAAGAGCAAAACGTCGTGAATCGTGGGCGAGAAGTACCCCCAGGCGCTCGGCAGGTAGTCGCGATGAAGCGAGGTGATCACGATCACGAAGCGCTCGAACCACATGCCGATGTTCGTGGTGATCGAGATGAAGAACATGAGCGGGATGTTGCGCCGGAACTTCTTCACCCAGAAGAGCTGCGGGAAAATGAGGTTGCACGACATCATGATCCAGTACGCCCAGGCGTACGGACCGGTAGCGCGGTTGATGAAGGTGAACTGCTCGTATTCGACACCGGAGTACCAGGCGATGAAGAACTCCGTGATGTACGCGAAGCCCACCATGGTGCCCGTCAGGAGAATGATGATGTTCATCTTCTCCAGGTGATCGAGCGTGATGAGGTTCTCAAGCCTATACACTTTCCGCGCGATTACCATGAGAGTGACCACCATGGCAAACCCCGAGAAGATGGCCCCGGCAACGAAGTAGGGCGGAAAGATGGTGGTATGCCAACCCGGGATGACCGACACGGCAAAGTCGAACGACACCACCGAGTGCACGGAAAGCACGAGCGGCGTGGCGAGACCGGCCAGAAGGAGGTACGCCTTCTCGTAGTTGCGCCAGTGCCGGTTGGCACCGCTCCAACCCATGGAGAGCACTCCGAGGACGCGGCGACGCCATATCCCAACTGCACGATCACGCATGGTCGCCAGGTCCGGAATAAGACCCACGTACCAGAAGAGAAGTGATACCGTGAAGTAACTCGATACCGCGAACACGTCCCAGATGAGCGGGCTCTTGAACTGCGGCCACATGTCCATCTGGTTCGGGATGGGGAGCATCCAGTACGCAGCAACCCATGGACGACCCGTGTGGAGGATCGGGAACATGAGCGCCGTGATGACAGCAAATAGCGTCATCGCCTCCGCAGCCCGGTTGATGGACGTACGCCACCGCTGACGGAAGAGAAAGAGAATGGCTGAGATGAGCGTCCCGGCGTGACCGATACCGACCCAGAAGACGAAGTTGACGATGAACCAACCCCAGCCAACCGGAATGTTGTTGCCGTACTCACCGATACCGTTCCAGACGAGGTACGTGACCTCCAAAAGGAAAATCAACAGCAGTGTACTGGAGAGCGTGATGGACGCCCACCAGAACACCGGCGGTTTCTTCTCCGTGTGCCCTGCTACGAGTTCGGTAACATCGTGGAACGTTACGGCACCCTTCACGAGAGGCGGATCCTGGTCAAAGTGGCCATCGCCTCCGTGTAGGTCGTTCCCGTGAGCAGCTTTTGTCGTTGCTACGTGATTGTCCGCAGCCATCGCGTATACGTATTGTGTATGGAAGCAGCCGGGGCGACCCCGGCAAAAACTCTCGTTACGCCGTTACCAGCCTCGGATTCGGGTTTTTCACCAGACTCTGGTAAGACGTCCGCGGCTTCGTGTTCAGTTCCTCAAGAACCTCGTAATTGCGCACGACCCGCTTCTCTCGGGAAACCAGACTGTCCGGATCGTTGATATTACCGAACACGATGGCGTCTGTCGGGCAGACCTGCTGGCAGGCCGTGAGCACCTCGCCGTCCCGAAGCGATCGCTGTTCAACGATTCTGTTGCGGTCTGCCTCGCGGATGCGCTGCACGCAGTACGTGCATTTTTCCATGACGCCTCGGAAGCGGACCGTCACGTTCGGGTTCATTTGCATCGCCACCGTATCAGGCATGTTCTTCGACCAGTTCAGGTAGTTGAACCGGCGAACCTTATACGGGCAGTTATTTGAGCAGTACCGCGTGCCGATGCAGCGGTTGTAGGTCATCTCACTGATGCCGTCCGGCGAGTGGCTCGTTGCGTAGACCGGACAAACCGGTTCACAGGGCGCGTTCTCACAATGGACACAGAACATCGGCTGGAAGGCAACGTCTGCATTGTCCAGCCCCACACCCTGCGCACCCTCACTCCCCTCTTCGTCGCCACCGATATAGTAGCGGTCAATGCGGAGCCAGAGCATCTCACGCCCACGGGCCACCTGCTCCTTACCGACCATCTGGATGTTGTTCTCCGAGACACAGGCAACCACGCAGGCTGAACAACCCGTGCACCGGTTGAGGTCGATGGACATCCCCCACTGGTGCTGGAAATACGGATTATCCTTGAACTCCGGCTTACCCATGGGGTGATCTTCATGCCAAAGCTCCGGGTACTCATCCCACGGCTCTCCGCCGGGCAGCGTAGGAACAGCCTGCTCAGCGAAGGCCGGATTCTGCCTAAACTCTTCGATTGAAGCGTGCCGGACAATCGGGCGGCCCTCCATCGAGCCATGCTCCTGGGTGGTAGCCAGCAGATAGCCGCTATCGACTTTCTCCACACCCACACCGACCAGCACGCGACCAGCCGCCGACGAGCGGAGCGGGTAAACGTTTACGCCGACCCCATTCGCCAGAGCCCCACTACGGTAAATACTCTGTCGCTCGACAGAATCGAAGAACCAGGGGCGGTCTTCTGGACGGAACGACTTGATGTTGCGTCCATAGCCGAACGTGACCGTAATCGTGTTGTCCGGGTGCCCGGGCACGATCCAGACCGGAAGCCGAACGCTACGCCCATCCACGGTGATCTCAACGACATCGGCGTAAAACTTACCGGCATCGTACTTAACCTTCAGGCCCAGCCGCCCCGCCGTATTGGCGCTGATGGCCGCGTAGTTGTCCCAGCTGATCTTGTTGATCTGATCCGGAAGCTCTTGCATCCAGGCATTGTTCGCGAAGCTTCCGTCAAGCACAGTGCCATCCAGCCTGAAAACGAGCTCCATCTGGTCCGGAGACGCGACGGGCGCCTGAGCAGGCGGCGTGAACGTCGCCTGAGCCGTGACTACCGGATACTGCGTGTTGGGCACGAAACCGTCATGCACGGCACGACTCCAACCCTGCTCGAAGTCGCCGCTGACAAAGCCGGACTGCTCCCAAACCTGCCGAACGAGATCGTAGCCCGCAGCGGCCGCCCCCGTTGCCAGGAGATTCAGCACCTCAATATCAGAAAGCGCATCTTCGTACAGAGGGGCGATCAGAGGCTGAATCACAGAGAGCGTACCGTCGTACGCGCGACCATCCCCCCATTGCTCCATGTAATGCGTAGCCGGGACGTGCCAGCCACTTACCTGCGCGGTCTCGTCAATGTGTAGGCCGTGGTGAATGGTAAGCGGGACTCGCTGCATCGCCTCGGCAAAGTTGATATCGCCGGGCGCCGAGTAGACCGGGTTCACACCCAGAATGACGAGCGCATCCACCTGCCCAGCCTCCATTGAGGCTGCCAGTGCGCGAAGTTCTTCTGCCTGAGAGGTGCGCGGCCCTTCGCCAGGATCGAGCAGGAGAACACTGCGCCCGATGCTGCCCAGCGCCGAGTTCATAGCAGCGACCAGTGAGTGGACCCAGTCAGGCTGCGTCTCACCCGCCATGACGATGGCCTCCGGGCCCGCCGAGCGAAGATCTTCCGCGATAGCAGCGACCAATGGATCATCAGCAAACTGACTACCTAGCCCACCTGTAGCTACACCCAACTGCTCAGCAAGCGCTGCGGCGAAGAAGGGAATTTCACTTGCGCGCAGCCGCACGCGATGATCGCTCTTAGCCCCCGTAACGGTCCGCCCACTCTCGACTACGTACAACCGGCTCATGGTATCCTCCGGGACCTGAAGGTCCCTGGACTCCGCGAAGCTCAGGTTGTTATGAACGAAGTTTGGATCGACCGGGCTCAGGAAATCATCATCGAAGCTAACAATAACACTTCGCTTCGAGATTTGATAAAACGGGCGCAGCGGCCGACCAAAAGCCGCCTGCATGCCAAGCGCCCCGGAATCATCTCCTTCTGCATTGTAGGTGACCGTACGAAGGAGCGGAAAACGCTGACGGAGCCGCTCGACCAACCCGCGAAATGTTGGAGACGAAGTCTCCCCGGACATCAACACGAGGCGACTGGCAGCCCCGTTCGCAACGAGTTGCTGAACCGCAGCAACAAATTCATCCATCGAGGCCGGCTCACCGGCGCGCAGGACACGGGTGGAGCGATCCGGATCATACAGATTGAGCACGGACGCCTGCTCAAACGGACTCGTGCGCCCGCGCATTGCGGGGTGCTCGGGATTGCCCTCCACTTTCGTCGGCCGCCCTTCGTGCGTCTCCACCAGCAACCCACGCACAATTCCACGGAACGGCATTGCCGTCGCATAATAGAGCGGAATCCCCGGAATGATCTCTTCCGGAGCCTGCGTATACGGCAGAATCGGCTCCTTGGGGCGACGACACGCCGTCAGGCCTGCCAGCGCCATCGAAGCACCCATCAACTGCAAAAACTGACGCCGATTGGCACCGGAAGGAGCCTCGTCGGCACCGGGCATAAACTCATCCCGAACCATCTGCCGGGCCGCGGGATCATTTTGCAACTGAGGCAGACTGCGCCACAGCTTCGGCCCTGCCCCATCGCCGCCCAACTCGCTTCCGTCAAGAATGGGTAACTCGATCATTGTATTCGTCGGTAGTACGCTCGCTTCGCTCGCTGCCGTTTTACCGTCCGCTGCCAGACCAGCTCTGATCAACCAGCCGCCGGCAAAGGACACGAACCATGAGCAACGGACAACAATTAATAATGACAGGCCGAGCAGTTCGTCGGAGGCCTGATCCCCTCCCGGCGAATGCGCTCCAGATTACGCTCTACGAAATTTGCAGGCTGCGTATAGCCCATCGTCGTGACCTCGTCAACTGGACGCAGATACAACTCAGGCTGACGATGGCAATCAAGACACCAGCCCATACTCAACGGCTCTGCCTGAACGGCCGCATCCATCTGATCGACACGCCCATGGCATGTCTCGCAGCTCACGCCACGATTAACGTGAACGGCGTGACTGAATTGCACATAGTCCGGAAGCTGGTGAACATTCACCCAGGGAATCGGCTGACCAGTGGCCCAGCTATCCCGCACGGGGAGCAACCGAATGTCTTCCGCCAAAACCTGGTTATGACAGTTCATGCAAGTCTGCGTCGGCGGAATGATAGCCTGAGCCGACACTTCGACACTACTATGACAGTACCGACAATCCATGCCGAGCTGCCCAACGTGAAGCTGGTGACTGTACGGAACAGGCTGCACAGGATGATACCCCACGTCGGTATACTCCGGCGAGAAGTAATACCAGACAAACAGGATGGCGAGCACACCGCCAACAAGCGATCCGACAAGACTCAGCGCCGGCAACAGATTAGCCTGCTTCGGAAATATCTGTGGCATTCAAACAAGCCTCAGGACGAAAAGAAATCGCAACAATGAGCCCCAAAGGTACATGCTCTGCATTCATGCAGACGCCAGGGCTGATTGAATTTCGGGTAAAAAGGCCAACAACGGCGCATCATGCACACGGCTGCCTAGGCCTTCCCTCGGGCCCTACGCACCAATTCTGGCGAAAATCTAATGCGAATCGGCAACCGAACTTAGCATTTCAGATGGATTTATCAGAAATCTCCTGTCAAACGCGCATTTCTGTGCTGAAAACCCGCAAAATCCCGGGTTGCCGTTGCCTAGCCGCACAGTCTATTTGATGAGGCCACCGTGATGGCAACACACCGGCAAGGTGCTCCCTGCAACGATGCTCACGTGCTTCACACTGAAGCGGTCAGATTGGGAGGATTACAGTGGTCCGATACTTGTCCGCTCAGCCTATTGCATGATGCTTGACGAAGCATCAGAAAGCACGAGCGCCAAGAGAGAGGAGTAACAGCCTGATCGCAGAAATTGTCAGGAGAGGTCCGGCACCTCTTCCGGACTCGATACGAGAAGAGATCGCACGCGATACCGCTGCGTGTATCGCGTGCGATCTCTCAGCACCCCATTATGCACCGTCACTTCTTCAGCGACGGTGCATACTATTCAGCAGCAACGGCAGGCAGGGGCAGGTCCTCTACGGCATTGGTGGCCCGCGCCGGAATACGCGACGACAGCCGCCTGAACCGCAACGTCAGCATTGTGGCTGCTGAAGCCAGGCCGACAACGAGCCCCCACCACAGCCCTTCGGCCCCTCGACCCAGGCCGAAGCCCAACAGGCACCCCACAGAGAGGCCAATCACCCAGTAAGCGACGAATCCGATGAGCATCGGCGTGCGCGTGTCTTTCAATCCTCGAAGCGCGCCCGCTGCCGATACCTGAATGCCATCGAACACCTGAAACACTCCGGCAACGCCAAGCAGGATTGCGGCCAAACGAGCCACTTCCATGTTAGACGGATCATTGAGGTCCAGATACAGGCCGACCACCACGTCTGGAACGGTCCGGAAAAGCACGGCCGTCATCGTCATGAACGACAGGCCGAGCATGATTCCGACGAACCCGGCCCTCCGTGCAGCAGCCCCATCCCCTCGCCCGACAGCCTGCCCTACCCGAACCGACGTTGCAACGCCAATTCCGAGTGGTACCATGAACGTGAATGCAGCACTCTGAAGTGCCACCTGATGCGCTGCCAGTGCAACGGTACTCAGTGACCCGATCAGCAGAGCCGTTACGGTAAACAGGCCGGATTCCAGCCCGTGCGACACGCCGACAGGCCAGCCGACCCGAAAGATTTCTCCGAGATACGACCGGTCAGGCCGTTTCAACTTCTCGAAAATGCGATAGGCCCGCAGCACCGGGTCCCAGCGGATGAACGTACCAAGTGCTATGAACATGAACCACTGGACCATGGCTGTGGCGATTCCCGCCCCCGTTACCCCCAGAGCAGGCATGCCAAACTCACCGTGAATGAATGCATAGTCAGCCACGGCGTTGAGCCCGGCAGCCATGAACGTGATGACCGTCACCGGCAACGGCCTGGCAAGTCCTTCCACGAAGCTCCGCAATGCCGTGAACGACAGCATGGGCAAGTACCCGAACGATACCGCACGCAAGTAACCCTGCGTTAGAACGATCACCTCATCCGGCTGCCCGGTCGCACGCAGGAAGGGCGTAATATTCCAGACGATGAGAAATGCGGGGATCGTCAACAGGACTCCAAGCCAGAGTCCCTGCCGGACTGTTCGTTCGATGGCCTGGTGGTTACCCGACCCGTATGCCTGCGCAACCAGAGGCTCCACGGCCAGAATGATGCCCATGCAGACGAGCAGGATGAAGAAAAATACGTTGTTCCCCAGCGCAGCGGCTGCAAGCGGGAGACTTCCAAGCCGCCCGACCATGACCGTATCGACGAACCCCATCGAGTTCTGCGCAAGCATAGAGGCCACGACGGGACCCGCCAGCACGAGCGTCCGCTTAGCCTCTGCCCGGTATGTCCGAATCCCCACCACGATGATTCTCTTGCTAGTGCGTGAACCTGGATGTACTCAGTCGATCCTCCGAAATAACGGACGCCATATACGTTGCATCCGGAAGGCAGTGCCTCGGAGCCTGCTCGGATTTCAAACCAGAGCCTCCTGATACGAATCCGAAGCCGTACTTCTCTCAAGGACTATGCAAAGAATCCGAGAAGCGGCTCCATTGTGAAGTGCGTACGGAAGGTAGGAGAAAGAAAGGGGCGCGCCGTATTTTTGGGTTTATGTACGCTTCGCTCACAACCGAACGCCACGATGATCGCGCACACGCAGGGCATGCGCCTGCCTCGCTCGATCTCTCGGTGATCATTGTCAATTACAACGTACGGGAATTCCTCGAACAGGCTCTTCGCTCTGTAGAACGCGCAGCCAGAGGTCTCCGCGTAGAGGTATTCGTAGTGGACAACGGCTCGGTTGACGGCTCCGCGGAGATGATCCGCACGTATTTTCCGGACGTGCACCTGATCATCAACGACGAAAATGTGGGATTTGCGCGAGCGAACAATCAGGCCATCCGAAAGGCGCGGGGGCGCTTCCTCCTGATTCTCAATCCCGACACCATCGTCCAGGAGGACACGTTCCGCACGCTTCTTGCCTTCATGGATCGGCACCCGGAAGCCGGAGCCGTCGGCTGCACAATCCTCAACCCTGATGGCTCCTTTGCGCTCGAAAGCCGCCGGGCCTTCCCTACCCCCCTGGTCGCCTTCTACCGCATTATCGGACTCAGCCACCTCTTCCCTCGAAGCCGGCGCTTTGGCCGTTATAACCTGACGTACCTGCCACACAGCGAGATCGCAGAGGTGGATGCATTGAGCGGCTCTTGCATGCTCGTCCGGCATGCGGCTCTACACTACGCCCGAGAGGAAGTCGAGGCCCTGCAACGCAGCGAAATCGATCCGAACTCGCTGCGCCATACCCGTGCACTTGGCTATTCAGGAAACGGCGCAGGGCTTCTGGATGAGAATTTCTTCATGTACGGAGAAGACCTCGACTGGTGCTACCGCATTCAGCAAGCAGGCTGGAAGGTGTACTATACGCCCGAGACACGCATCATTCACTACAAGGGGGAGAGTACCAAAAAAGGCGAACTACGGTATGTCCGGCTTTTTTACGGCGCTATGAGCCGGTTCGCCGACAAGCACTTCCAGGGCCATTATTCGAGGCTATTTGCCGCACTGCTGCACGCAGGGATCCTGCTACGTGCTTCGGCAACCGTCATCGCCAACGTGTTCCGGCGTCTGCGTGCGCCCTTGCTCGACTTCCTGCTAGCACTCGGCATAGTGATTATCATAGGGAAGGCGCGCTCCCTGGAGGCGGGCATGACGTTTCCCGCCCCGTTTTATGCTGTGCTGGCCCCCGCCTATGCTCTTTCCATCGTGACAGGCATTGCGGTTTGCCGAGGTTACGTGCGCTCCGACCCGCAACGATTGCGCCCGGTTTTTGCCGGATCCCTCGTCGGGCTCGTTGCCATCGCATGTGCATCCTTTTTCCTCAAGGAGATTGCATTTTCTCGGGCTGTCGTCTTGCTGAGCTGCCCCCTCATCGCTCTGATGCTCGGTTCGATGCGCCTGGCGCAGAACGCCCGTTCCAGAATACCTCGCCGGGCGATACTCGTTGGGCCACGTTCTGAAGCAGAACGCCTCCGGAAGATGCTGGCGAACCACCCTGCTTCTACGTTTGAGCTCCTCGGCTACGTGGATCGAGGCGTTAAGCGTGGCAAGATCCCGAAATCCGACACGCCCCGCCTGGGTTCGCTGCACCAGTTGCGCGACCTCGTTCGCATCCGACGTGTGGACGATGTTATCTTTGCAGCGGCTGGACTCTCAAACGATGCGATTTTCAGTTTGATACAACAACTCAACGGGTTGCCCGTGCAGTTCAAGATTCTGACGGAGGGGAGCCGCCATATCATCGGTAAAGCATCGGTACATCATCTCGTACTGCCTGCGCTGATAGAAGTGAACGGCGCGCCCACCGGATTGCGGACCCCTATGGCGCGTCGAGCGTTCGAGATCTCCGCCGCACTGGCCGGTATCCTATTCTATCCGGCCATTCGTATTCTTGCGGGTGTGCTGCAACGGCCCGGTTACCGTCGGCTGGCCGACCGGCTCCTGCACCTGCCAGCCGTGCTGAGCGGCAGGTTGCGGCTGATCGGCATTCACCCCCACGAGGCACCATTCGTGCCAGTGGATCTCGGAATGCGTCCGGGCGTCTTTGGCGTCACGGATGGATTGCCGAACCCGAAACCAGACCCTGACGAGATCGCCAGAACGTACCGGCTGTATGCGGCGAATCAATCTGTTTCGTTAGATATCGATATTCTTCAACACGCTATTCGCGCACTCCTGGATGAGCATGACAGCAACCAGGTGTACAAGAAATGAGGTGCTTGTGTGTTCAGGTGTTCGGGCAAGAGCACGTGTGAACCCAGGTACGTGAACACATGCATGCCCACCGCTTCTCACCTGAAGCACGATTCAACTACCATTACAACGTACGATACGTCCTTCCTCGCGTAGAGCGGCTAATCCCGCGATCCGATGTGAGACGAAACATGACCCGTGACGATGGCTAAATCCCCTTCGAATTACCTGCTGGACTTTGAAAAGCCGCTGGTCGAACTGGAGCAAAAGCTCGACGAGATGCGGACTCTGAATGCCGAGCAGATCTCCATCGACCTCAGCCGCGAGATCGAAGCCCTCGAGGCTCGCGTAGACGAACTTCGCACCTCTATCTACCGCAACCTGACGCGGTGGCAGCGTGTCCAGATCGCACGCCATCCACTGCGGCCCTATACCCTCGACTACTTCCACGCTCTTGCTCCTGACTTCATCGAGCTGCATGGAGATCGTCTCTATGGCGATGACCCCGCTATCGTGGCCGCCATCGGGACATTCGAGGGCCAACGATTCGGGTACAAGAACACGCCCGCCATTCTGATCGGCCAACAAAAGGGACGTGATACAAAAGAACGGAAATACCGCCGGTTCGGCATGCCGAACCCCGAGGGATACCGTAAGGCACTGCGGGTGATGAAGCTGGCGGCGAAATTTAACAAACCCATCATCACGTTCCTCGATACACCCGGCGCATTTCCGGGGCTCGAAGCCGAGGAACGCGGCCAGGCTGAGGCCATTGCGCGTAATCTTTTCGAAATGGCGCGCCTGCCGGTGCCGATCATCGTCGTTATTATCGGGGAAGGAGCTTCGGGAGGTGCACTCGGTATTGGGGTTGGCGACCGCATCCTCATGCTGGAGAATTCCTGGTACTCCGTCATCTCTCCAGAAAGCTGCTCGTCTATCCTATGGCGATCATGGGACTTCAAAGAAGAGGCGGCCCGCGCTCTGAAATTGACGGCTCAGGACCTCATCGAGGTAGGTGTTATCGACGAGGTGATTCCGGAACCGGTCGGCGGAGCCCATCGCAATCCGCAGGCTACGTTCGACGCGACCGGAAAAGCCATCGCTCGTGCGCTCCAGGCACTCGAGGGTGTTCCTAGCGATGCACTATGCAAAGCACGAATCGAGAAATTCGACCAGATGGGCGCCCACGAAATCTCGGGGAACGGCCAGGCCGCATCGTCGCACGTGACGCTGAAACGCTGATGTGCCGCAGGTGAGTCTACGAGCCTGATAAAGCTACGAGAGCAGAGATCCGGGCCCCTGCGTATTCCCGCAGCCGGTGAGCCATACGGCCTATGACCCGGCCCCATGAGCATCCGGACATGCAGGCTCGCAAGCGTCCAGGCTTACCGATTTTCTTTCATCCCGCATGTACGTCTACGTCTATCGGCACCGGGTACGCTATCGTGAGTGCGATCCGATGGGTATCGTCTACCATACCCATTACCTCGACTACTTCGAGGCAGCCCGTACGGAAGCCTTGCGAGAGCTGGGCCTCCCTTACCGGGAACTGGAAGAGGCAGGCATCATCATGCCTGTCGTTGATCTCTGCGTCCAGTACAAGCGCCCGGCAAGGTACGATGACCTCCTGGAGATTAAAGCCATCTTCGAGGAGATGCCGCGCATGCGAGCGACCATCCGGTACGAAGTCATGCGTGCCGGCGAAGCAACGGTCCTCACCACCGGACAGGTGACCCTTTGCTGGGTGGACACGACGCGCAACCGCCCCATCCCCGCACCGCCTGCCATCATAGAGGTGTTCCGCCGGGTACTTCCAGAACAAGCTGCCTGACTCTGATGCCTGCATTTACGGCTACACTACCGCCCTATCTCTCTGAAACGGCTCTCGACGACCTCATCGCCCGTGCGCTCGCAGAAGATGTGGGATCCGGCGACGTGACCTCGCTGGCAACCGTACCAGAAGGCCGGCAGGCCCAGGCCCGCTTTCTATCTAAGGAGGACGGCGTACTGGCCGGCCTCTACGTCGCCGAGCACGTGCTACACGCGGTCGATCCCGACGTCCGCGTCACCTGGAGCAAGAAGGACGGCGATCCCGTTGCGCGGGATACCGAGTTCGGCATCGTTGAAGGGCACGCCCGTAGCATCCTCACCGCCGAACGGCTATCGCTCAACCTGATGCAGCGCATGAGCGGCATCGCCACGCTGACGCACCGAATGGTAGAAGCAGCAAAGCCGCACCGGGCGCGCATACTGGATACGCGGAAGACCGCCCCGGGGCTGCGCCCGCTCGATAAATGGGCCGTTCTCCTCGGCGGGGGCGAAAACCATCGGATCGGGCTCTACGACATGGTTCTCATCAAGGATAACCATATCACTGCTGCGGGAGGTGTACGTGCAGCTATCGAGGCCGCTCATCACTACCTGGAAGCAACTGGCCTGGAGCTACAGATCGAGATAGAAGCGAGCACCCTAGACCAGGTCCGAGAAGTCCTCAACCGGGGCGGCGTTGATTACATTCTGCTCGACAATATGGTCCGAGTGAACGAACGCGGAGAAACGGACACGACACTCCTCCGCGAAGCCGTTGAACTCGTGAAAGGCCAGGTTCACACGGAAGCATCGGGCAACGTGACACTTGAAACCGTCCCGGCTATCGCAGCTACCGGCGTCGATTACATCTCCTGCGGTGCTCTGACCCACTCCGTCCGCGCCCTGGACATCTCCTTGAAGATCAGGCTGTAGTACGACCGGCAGCGGTGCTTCTCCGCCCGGCCATCATTCGGTTTCCAGCAGATCCACCCGCACCCGCGCGACACCGGAGCGTATCATCCCGATCGCCTGTGCCGCAGCGTGCGAGATATCGATCACGCGGCGCTCTGTAAACGGTCCCCGGTCATTGATTCGAACGATGACGGACTTGCCGTTTTTCAGGTTGGTCACGCGCACGCGCGACCCAAAGGGGAGCGTACGATGTGCTGCTGTGAAGCCGCGCGGGTCGAAACGCTCTCCACTGGCCGTACGCCGTCCAGCCAGTTCATTGCCGTAGTAGCTCGCGTGACCTGTAGCGATCTCCCGCTCCTCTACCTCCTCTGCCGGACTTTCCACGTCCTCTACAGGTTTCTCGGGGGAATCAATTTCCGCCCGGTTCAGCGCAACTACTGCCAACGAGTCTGCAACACGCAACGAGTCAGCGATACGCAGGGAATCGTCTGCCGGCCCAGCCCAGCCAGCAGTAACATGCCCGAGGCCCGCTGAAAGCAGTCCCGTATGCGACTCCGCCTCATTGAATACGAAAGGGCCAAGAGCCAGCACGGGCACAATGGCTGCGCCGAGAAAACCCCGCCCTCGGGAGCGAATAGCTGCCAGCTTCACTCGATCCGGCACATGCTCCGTGCACTCTTCTGCGTTGTATCTGTTGAACATACGCCTGATGTCAGCTCGAACCTACATCCCCAAAGCTAAACTGCCAATCTGGTCGTTTCCAATAGACCGCCGAGAATTATCATTGTGCACCCATATATCTCACAACCAAAATTGACGGGAACTGGGAAGGGGACACTCTCGTTGCGGTGCTTGCAGCCGAGCATCGGCTAGCTTCAGGCACGAACGTCAGGCAATTCGAAAAGGGCACCTCTCTGCTTGCCGTTCGGCTGCCCGCGGATTCTCAACCACCCGGACCAGCCATCGTGCTGACAGGATTTTCGGAAATGAATCTCCGTCTAGATTCACGTCGGGCGACGTAATCACCTCTTGGATGCAGTAGAAAGATGGTGTGGGATAAAGATCGACGGCAATGACTCCGAGGTAGGTATCGTCTTTTTTTCTGCAATCATGGTATGCCCCGCGTAAGATCCTGTAACTTACCGGGCTGAACAACACAACCGTTACAATTCAATCTCCGGTTCAGCTTCAGTTCCATGCTGGTACGAGACATCATGCGTGATCCGGCGGTTACCATACCGCCCGGCACAAGCTTGGCGGAGGCGTATCGCATCATGCAGCACCACGACGTGCGGCACCTGCCCGTCGTCCAGGGCGATATGCCGATCGGCATTGTCACCGACCGCGATCTTCGCTATGCGACAAGCGTTTTACATCCCACGCCATTCTCGGAAGAAGCCGATGTTTCGCACGTGATGGCACGAAACATCATCACGACGACCCCTCTGGACCCCGTCGAAGAGGCGGCGCGTCTGATGCGCCGAAACAAGATCGGGTGTCTCCCGGTGCTGGAAGGTCAGAAGCTGATCGGCATCATTACCGGGACAGATCTCCTCGACGCGATCATTCGGCTGACTGGTTTGCAACGCCCTACCGGCCGTATTGCCGTGCAACTCCCGGATACACCCGGCCAGCTTGCCCGTGTTGCAGCCATCATCGACGCGCAGGACGTGAACATCCATTCCGTTCTCACGTACCCGAATGCTAACAAGCAAACGCTCGTCATCTTCCGCGTGGACACGTTGAACACCCGTGCGCTCGCAGACACCCTCCGCGCCTCCGGTCTCACCGTCCAATGGCCCCCTTCGGACTAAGCCCTTCATATTTTGGATCGCCGATTCCAGATCATGGATCGAGCATCCAAAATGGAAACTAGAATGATCCCTGTCGTTTACCATCCCCGGTATCTGGACTACTGGTTCGGCCCGCAACACCCGTTCAGCCCCCTGCGCCAGCGCATGCTGATCGAGTTGATCGAGGCTCTGGGATATAGTCTGAACCCGGTCCTGCCGGAACCGGCAACCCGGGAGGAGGTCCTGTCCGTACACAGCGAGGCATTCGTGGAGCAAGTGGAAGCCGCTTCGACTGGTGCTCCCCTCCCCGATGCCACTGACTATGGCCTGGATACGATGGACGTGCCGACGTTTCCGGGGATGGACGAGGCTACGCGCTATCTGGTAGGCGGCACCCTGCACGCGGCACGCCTGGTAGCGGACGGAGCAGCGCAACGCGTGCTCCAACTCGGAGGCGGGCTGCACCACGCGCATCACGCCCTAGCCTCCGGCTTCTGCGTATACAACGACATCTCGGTGGCCATCCGCAGTCTGACCCGGAGCGGCCTGCGTGTGGCCTACGTGGACATCGACGTTCATCACGGAGATGGCGTTCAGTGGCTTCATTACGAGGACCACGATGTCATGTTGATCAGCCTGCACGAGTCCGGCCGGTACCTGTATCCGGGCACAGGCGGTATCCATGAAATCGGCGAAGGCGGAGGAAAAGGGCTCAAGCTGAATGTCCCTCTGGAGCCCGGCACCGGAGATGACAGCTATCTGGACGCATTCGAACGCGTCGTCCCGCATGCCCTGGCATGGTTCGGGGCAGACGTGCTGCTCGTCGAGTGCGGCGCCGACGCGCACCAGCGTGATCCCCTGGCCCATCTCAGTCTATCCACGTATGCCTATGAGCAGATTTTCCGTCGCCTCATCGAACTAGCCGACGAGCATACGGGAGGCCGTGCCGTGTTCGCGCTCGGCGGCGGATACGACTTCGACTCTACCATACGCATCTGGGCGCTGCTCTATCTCCTGCTCCAGGGACAGGATCTGCCCAACTCCTTACCGATGGCGTGGCTGAGCAAATGGCAGGACTGGCTGCATACCGCGCTCACGCCTACCCTGCACGATCCCTCCCCCACACAGAGTACCGAAACGGTCATCGCTCAAAATCGCCACGTGAGCCAGCGCCTCATGGAGGCCGTGGTGCATTACTGGACGTGATACTTTCTGCTGGCTCAGCCGGCCATGCCGGGCAGGCACATGCCCTCATGGCATCTTCTCCAAGTGGTAGCATAAGCACCTTTCGAGAGTCGGCAAACGCCAGATACCGCGAGCAACGTTGAATCAACGCACATGGAATCCATCATCCATTCCGAGATCTGGGTCCCACTGGCCTGCATAGCGCTCGGCCTGTTCCTCGGAATTTTCCTTGATAAAGTCGTTCTCAAACGAGTGCACGCCGTGGCGACTCGTACGCTGTGGCGCACAGACAATGTGCTTGTGCGCGCATTCCGGGGCATGCCCATTCTCTGGGGACTCATCTTCGGCCTCCACCTTGCCCTACAAACGACCATCGCGTACCCCTCTCTAAAGACCAAGCTCGAGGCGGTCCTCACCATCACCTTTATCTGGTCGCTTACCATCGTCGCCGCACGTATGGGTTCGGGCCTGATCGTTTCGTATTCCAGCCGGGGCCAGTCCTTCCTCCCGCCTACATCACTCATCCCGAATCTCGCACGAATCCTCGTCTATCTCGTGGGCATGCTGATCGTGCTGGAGCGACTGGAAGTTGAGATCACCCCGATTCTCACCGCTCTCGGCGTCGGCGGCCTTGCCGTCGCGCTTGCCCTGCAGGACACGCTTGCCAATATCTTCGCGGGCCTTTACGTCCTTGCAGCCCGTCAGGTCAACCCCGGCGACTTCATACGCCTCGACTCGGGCGAGGAAGGCCATGTCGTCGACGTAAACTGGCGCTCCACGGCGATCCGCACGTTCCAGGATAACTTCGTCATCGTCCCTAACTCGAAAGTAGCCTCCTCGACCGTCACCAACTTCAGCCTTCCGCGCCGGGATTCGTTCGTCAGCATTCCCATCATCGTGGACTACAAGAGTGACCTCGATCATGTGGAACGCGTTACGCTGGAGGTAGCCCGGGAAGCAGCGCAATCCGTAATGGGCGCCACCTCTGATACTGCCCCGAGAGTCTTTCTCCGATCTTTCGGAGAGTTCGGCCTACATCTCCTCGTCCACATCTGGATGCGGGACTATACGGATCGACACCGCATCCGGCACCAGTTCATCAAGCTCCTGCTCGCCCGTTTCCGCGAAGAGGGGATCAAGATTCCTCTCCCCATTCGCGAATTCGAAATGGGTATCGAACCGGAATGGCCCGACGAAGAGGACCAGAAACGCGTCATGCCGATCGATCCGTTCAAGCCTCTCGACGAACAGGCGGCTTCGTAACGATGCAGCCGGTGATTACCGATGCGGGTCTGCCCTCTCGAGACGAGGCCGATAGAGTACGATCGTTCGCCCGATCACCTGAATGACGTGGGCGTCCTCGATCTCCCGAGCGAGCGCCTCCGCCGTATCACGGGTGCTCTCGGGTGCAGCTTCCAGCACCTTGACCTTGAGCAGTTCGCGCGTATTAAAGGCATTCCGAACGGCGCGTATTGCCGCAACGGTAACGCCTTCCTTCCCGATGTGCAGGATGGGCTTGAGCGAATGGGCCTGCGATCTGAGCTCGGCCCGGCGTTTTGAGGAGAGGGTATCGATGGCTCTGTCCTTTCTGTTCGAATAAGGCCGAGAAAACACCGGAAACGTACCGCGTTGTTCCGGTGTGTGCGCGATTATTTGCAGAACCTATACTCCGCGTGAACACGTACACCTCATACGTACCACGCGAACCGGTTGCCGCTCACACCCTGCGTCAGAAGAGATCGGTAGAAGGTTCTTGCCATAGGAGCTACGGGCTTCATTGGACCACACACCCTGCACCAGCACATTGCGCAAAACATGACGTGGCCGTACTCCATACCGCGGAGGCACGCAGGCGAACTGACCCGGAGGAAGCACATCGAGGTCGTATCAGGTAAAAATGAGAGTGATACCGTGAATCGTGCAGGCAAGCTGATCTACCTGGCGGGATATCTAGCGGAGATCGCAATCCGCATGCCACACGAGCGGTATCGCAAACGAGCCAGCGTTCAGGAGCAGCGTATCACACCCTCTGAGATATCCTTCCTGGCTCTGATTTTTTCCGCGATAACCGGAATCCCTGCTCTGTACATCTTTACGCCCTGGCTACGGCGGGCCGACTATCGCGTCTCCGCCGCAACGAGGCGGAGACTCACGACTGCCGGCAGCATCTTGCTCGGCGCGGCGGTATGGATTTTCCGGCGCGCCCACCTCGACCTGGGCCGAAGCTACTCCCCCACACTCCAGATCTTCAGCGGCCACACCCTCGTGACGCGAGGGATTTACACGTACGTGCGCCATCCGATGTATACCTCGCTCTGGCTGTGGAGTCTGGCGCAACCGATGCTGCTCCACAACTGGATTGCCGGATGGATCAGTTTCGCTACGCTCCCCACGCTTCACCTGTGGCGTATTCCAAGAGAGGAACGGATGATGCTGGACACCTTCGGGTCAGACTACCGGAAGTACATGGAACGCACCGGCCGTATCCTACCCCGGTTTGGTTCGCGCTTTGCCCTGCCAGCACCTGCTCATGGAGAGCGTGCTCGCCCTGAACAGTAATTGCCTCCCCCTCAGGTACTTACCAGATTGCGCGCAAACGCGTCCTCCGGATGCCTGTCGAGCCACAGTTTAAGTAGTTGCTCACTGTCCTCCCGCCTGATCCCGCCTACGACGCGCGGCACGACGGAGCCTGGCGAGGCGTCAGGTCGGCAATGCCTGACACCCCCGGTTTCCGGCGAGGGCAGGCCATAGATGATGGTATCGATACCGACCTGCATCGCGGCGCCGAAGCACATGACACAGGGCTCCAGTGTCGTTACGAGCATGAGCCCTCTTCCCTCTTCGGGGAGTTGCTGCGGCAGGTTCCATAGTGCCATGATCTCGGCGTGCGCGACGGGCGACATGCGCTGGCGCACCTCGCGATGTCCCCTGGATACAACCGTTCCATCTCCTGCAGCAACCAGCGCTCCTACCGGAAATTCGCCCTGGTCCATGGCCATGCGAGCTTCATCCAGCGCAAGGTCCATGAGCCGTTCCATCACGTCGTACGTAACATGGATCGAGCCAGGGGATGATTGATCGAGGGCTTCGCCGATGCGGTTCAGGAGGTCGACCGTATCCTGAAAAAGCAGGCGGGTGCCTGCACCGTACATGCTCTCGGGAGTATGAACGCCGGTCAAAACACCCAGGCAGACTACCCCGGCCTGCATGCAGGCCTGCGCATCATACGGTGTATCGCCGATCATGACGCACTGCGCCGGAGAGAGCTTCAGTTTCTTGATAGCAGCGCTCACCACATCCGGCGCCGGTTTGCTCTCTTCCACGTCCGTATCCGTTACCACCTCATCGGCCATCACCACGAGGTCCACCGGTGCATGCGCCATGACGGCCTCCAGATCCTTCTTCTTCGAAGCCGTAGCCACGGCCACCTTCAGGCCACGCTCGTGGATCGCTTCGATCAGTTCCCGCGCATCAGGAAATACGCTGACTCCCTCCCGCTCGACCAGTTCACGGTAGATCTGGCCGTGCCGCTCGCGCAGGGCCTCGCCATCCTTTTCCGCGCTATGCCGGCCCAGGATGGACGCCACGAGCCGGTCGCCTCCCTTCCCGATCTCGATGAGGATGCGGTCTTCTCCGACGTTATACCCGAACTCCTGCAATGCCTGCCTCCAGGCCCGGCCATGGAGTCCGTTCGTATCCAGCAACGTGCCGTCCATATCGAAGATGACTGCGTCCAGCGCCATATCAAGAGCTTGAAGGATGAGTGACGACTTGTCTTATCCGGAAGGATTGCCTGCATACCGGCGGCGGTACCTGCCGGGTCCACCCAATGTATCAACACCGCGGACTACTGGCCGAGGATTCGTAGCTTGTTACATTTGGCAATCCGAACCCTGATACCGGCTCGGGGCCGTTACACGGCTGGCCGCCAGGCTCGCCGGCACCGTTTCGATCACCCAGTTATCCACCGGATCCAGTATGCCATACCCTTCATCGCCGGTTTTCGGCGGTATCGAGGCCGGCGGCACGAAGTTCGTCTGCGCCATCGGGACGGGCCCGGACGACATACGGGCCATCGAGCACTTTCCGACGACATCGCCGGAGGAGACCTTTGCGCAGGTCACCCGGTTCTTCGAAGCCTCCCCCACGCCCATCGCCGCACTGGGCATCGGTTCGTTCGGACCGGTCGATCCGAATCCGGCATCGCCGACCTTCGGCTCCATCACATCGACACCGAAACCCGGCTGGGCGTATACAGACTTCGCCGGAGCCATGCGGCAGGCACTCAGCGTGCCCGTCGCATTCGATACGGACGTGAACGTAGCGGGCCTGGGCGAACACACATGGGGGGCAGCGCAGGGCCTGGACACGTTTCTCTACGTGACCGTGGGGACGGGTATAGGAGGCGGCGGGATGGTCGGAGGCCTGCCCATGCACGGGCTCATTCATCCGGAGATGGGGCACCTGCAGCTACCTCGCCTGGAGGGGGACGATTTCGCCGGGATCTGTCCGTATCACGGCGCCTGCCTGGAAGGCATGGCAAGCGGCCCGGCACTCGAGGCGCGCTGGGGCACTCGGGCCGAGAACCTGCCGCCTGACCATCCCGCCTGGGAGGTCGAGGCGCACTACCTTGCGCAGGCCGTCGCGAACTACATCTACGTGCTCTCGCCACAGCGCATCATCCTTGGCGGAGGGGTCATGAAACAGCGCCAGCTCTTCCCCCTCATCCGCCGCAAGGTACAGGATATCCTGAACGGCTACGTCCAGTCGCCCTCTATCCTGAGCCACATCGACGACTACATCGTACCGCCGATGCTCGGAGACCGGGCGGGGGTGCTGGGCGCGCTGGCCCTGGCGCAGCGCATCGCTGTATGCGGCGGCACGTAAGCGGCATGGGACCGGACCTCTGTGGGCCGATCTCTTTCGGCTGCACGCGCCAGTACGGGCTGATTCAATATTTGCAGAGGTGCTCACGCCGGTGAACCGTTAGCCCTGGTGGATGGCATGTTGGAAGTACGGGTAAAGAGTGAGGAGTCGGGCGGATGGCACAGTTTATACAGTTTGATTCTGTTTTCCGGGAGAGAATGGCACAGAATGCACAGTTTTTTATGTGTATGCGGTTGGGTGTGAGACCTGACAGGTTTTGAAAACCTGTCAGATCTGGCGCCGTGTCCTGATGGCACAAAGAACACAGGGATCACGGGGTTTGGGGGAGTATATCGAGCATGTGAGGTCGTAGGTGCTCGTAGTGGTCTTTCAGGAAACATGGGAGGTTTTGCTGCCTGGATATACTTCGTCGGTCGCCTGCGGCTCGCGTCCATTTTCATGGGAATGACGTTGGGGGAGAGTTGAGTTTTGAAGTCAGCCGTATCGCCCTGGTTGAAGGAGCTAACGTGCTTCCTAGACGCCAATGCGGTCGGGGCCAGGCATGTTGATGAGGGGGAGGATTGAGGCTGGAATGAGGCCGGGAATTCCCTTTTTTTGCGAATCATCGTGTCCTAGTGCTGCAAGAGGTATATTCATTCCAGCGTTTGTAGAGCGACCAGCCCACCTGTATCCCATACCGCATGACAGAGAGCTACAGCTAGTACCGTACTCTTCTCATCGTGGCCTTATGTTGAAGGAGCAAAGCCGCCTGTACCAGCGGCTGCTATTTTGCGTGGATCTCGTGCTCATCGCGACCGGCTGGTCGTTGGCCTACCTGATCCGGTTCGAGGTGCTCACACCGCCCGATTGGGTCCCCTTTTCCCGTTACCTGAGTTTTCTGCCCTGGGTGCTGTTCCTGTCGACGCTCGTCTTTTACGCGAGCGGGCTCTATGCGGCGAACCGGGCGCAGCGCCTCCCGCTTCTCATCTTCAGTGTGGTGCGCGCGGTGGCATTCGGCCTGCTGTTCGTCACGGCATCCCTGTATTTCTACCGCACGTTCTCGTTCTCGCGGCTGCACATGATCCTCTTCGGGCTCATCACGCCTGTTCTGATGATCGCAGCGCGCGTCGCCCTGTACACGGCCGTACGCCATGCGCGGTTGCGCGGAAAGAACGTGCGGCGGGTCCTGATCGTCGGGGCCGGGCGAGCAGGACGCCGGTTGGCCGCTTCCTTCCGGCAGTATCCCTGGATGGGCTTCGACGTCGTGGGCTTCATCGACGACCACAAGCCGATTTCGGGGGACGTGCTCGCCCGGACGGATGACGTGTCGACCGTCGTTGACTGGCTCGAGGCGCAGGGCCGTCGGCTTGATTACGTTTACATCGCGCTCCCGCTCACAGCGGCGGAGAAGATCGAACGGATCGTGGATGAGCTCTCGACCCGGCTTCCGCACGTCTATCTCGTACCGGACCTTTTCCAGTTCAACATCCTCAATAGCCGCGTCTCGGACGTGAACGGACTGCCGGTCATCCACCTCATCGACGAGGCTCCACTGGATCTCCGGCGCTTCATCAAGCGGTTCTTCGACGTCGTGTTTGCCGCTACCGTCCTCACGGTAACGGCGCCGCTCATGCTCGTGATCGCCCTTGCCGTGAAGTTGTCCTCGAAAGGCCCGGTTTTCTACAAGCAGGAGCGTATGACCCTGAACGGGCATCGTTTCCAGATGCTGAAGTTCCGCTCCATGCCCGTAGACGCCGAGGCGGAGACGGGACCGGTCTGGGCGCAGCCGGGTGAAGACCGGGCCACGCCCGTAGGCCGGTTCCTGCGCCGCACCTCGCTGGACGAACTCCCTCAGTTCATCAATGTGCTGAAGGGCGACATGTCGGTCGTCGGCCCACGCCCTGAGCGGCCCGTGTTCGTCGATGCGTTCCGCAGCCGCGTGCCCGGGTACATGCTGCGCCACAAGGTCCCGGCCGGGATTACGGGCTGGGCACAGGTGAACGGCTGGCGCGGCAACACGTCCATCGAGAAGCGGATCGAATGCGACCTGTACTACATCCAGAATTGGTCTCTCGCGCTCGATTTCAAGATCATGGTGATGACGCTCTGGAAAGGATTCGTCCATGAGCATGCGTATTGAGGAGCGGCAGGCGGTCGGATTGTAACGGGGGTGTAACGAATCTTACAAAATTGAACGGGGTGTGGGCGGAGAGGGCGCAGCGCGCTGCGCCCCTACGATGGGGCGGGTGTTCGGGTGGTTTCGGGGCATGGGTGTTCGTGGTGGGGTTGTCATGAGACCTTGAGGTTGTGTTGCCTGGATGCCCGGTCGGGGTCGGGCATGACGTTGTGGGGGAGGTTTGAGGTAAAGATGAGCCGGATTGCTGCTTGTGAGATCCTAATATGGTTGCTTGACGCCTATGGATTGGAGTCGGGCATAATGTGATTGGGAGGGCTTCGGTTTGCTCGGGGCATCGGGTATTGCTGTGCGTGGCTGACATCCTCCTGCCTTGCTCCGCTGGACGCGCTCGCAAGGCTGTCCTCCTTCCAAGGAGGATTTTATGGTCTGGGGACATCGTCGTTGTACGATTGCAGGGCCGTTGCGTGGAGACGCAGCATGCTGCGTCTCATACGATAGCGTGGTGCCATGTGGGAATGGCATGGTGCCGTGTGGGTGTGGAGAACACACCGGTGGTGTGTCCCTACCTTGTGGTCTGGGGCCGAGTCGGCGTTCTGGAAGGTAGGTCGTGAGAGAGGGCGTGTCGAGGTTATTCTGGTAACCTACATATGTGAGGGGAGCGGTCGGCGGTCAGCTAAACCGGAATAGGCAGGGGTCGGCTGTCGGCAAAACCGGAAGGCGGTTGGCGGTCGGCTAAGGAGGATGGGGACACGATGTATCGTGTCCCTACAGGTGGGGAGAGACGGCGACGATCAAGAGTGCGGCGGCACGTGTCCCGAAGGGTGTGGAGGTTGTTCTGCGTGGTGCTCGGGCCGGTTCAGGCCAGTTTGTTCCGTTTCCGCAGGTAAGCGAGGAGGGCGGTGTCGTAGGGTTCGGCGGTGTCTACCTCGATGAAATCGACGTTCTGTTCGAGGCAGCGACGGCGGAAGTTTTCGGAGAAGAGGCGTACGGCTTCGGTGTAGTTCTCGCGTATCTGCGCGGGCTGAACGCTGATCTCTTCTCCGGTCTCCATGTCTCGAAAGACCATGGGGACATCGGGAAAGCGGAACTGGCGCTCCGTCTCGCTCTCCAGGACATGGAAGACGAGCACTTCGTGGCCTTTATGCCGGAGGTGGCGGAGTGATTTGAGCAGGGCCTCGTGCCGGGCTACGTTTTCGAACAGGTCGGTCAGGACGACCACGAGGGAGCGCCGGGCGATCCGCTCGGCTACTTTATCCAGCGTCGAGGCGGCCCTGGTGCGGCGACCGTCCGGATTCGAAGCAGCGAGACGCTCCAGGGTAAGCAGGATCTGGCGCAGGTAGGACTGCGTGCTTTTAGGGTCGAGGAGGGTATGTACGTCCTCATCGAACGCGATAAGACCTGTTGCATCGCGCTGCTTTACCATGAGGAAGTGAAGCGCGGCTGCCAGGTAGGCGCTGTATTCCAGCTTGGAGAGACCGGTACTGTACCGGTAGCGCATGGAAGGCGACGTATCCAGCACGACGTAGTGCCGCAGGTTCGTCTCCTCCTCGTATTGCTTCACGTAGGGACGGTCCGTCTTTGCATACACCTTCCAGTCTACGTGCCGCAGTTCGTCGCCCGCGTTATAGGGCCGATGCTCGGCGAACTCGACGGAGAATCCGTGGTAGGGGCTCTTGTGGAGGCCGGTGATGAATCCCTCCACGATGAGGCGCGCCCGCATCTCCATGTTCTTGAGGCGGGAGACGAAGACGGGATCGAGGAAACGGCGAGGCGATTCGGTGGCGAGCATGGGAGAGGGGTTCGGGGTTCGGGCATACGCACACCAGCACATGAACACGTGCCCACCCGAACAAATGAGGGCTACTATATTGGAATAGAGATTAGAATATTTCAGGCGGGCAGAGTTCCGCAAGCCGGGTGCTATGGCTGCTGCGTATTTGCTGTGAACGTGACGATGTAGGTAGATGGAACGCCAAAATGCATTAACTTCGATGGTATGGACCCGCTTGACCGCATCAAAGCACAGTTGATGGATGCCCAGGATCTGGACCGTACGCTCAACCGTATGGCCCGGCAGATCGTGGAGGAACTCGATCCGGACATGGACGTGTCGCGGGATTTCGCCCTGATTGGCATGCAGACGAGGGGTGTCCCGCTCGCGAAACGGCTACAGGCCAAGATCCGTACGGTCGAGGAACTGGACGTTCCCATCGGGATCCTGGATGCGACGATGTACCGTGACGACTTCCGCCTGCGTCTGAAGCAGCCGGTCGTCCGCGCCACCCACATCCCATTCGATGTAACGGAGCGGCACGTAGTGCTCGTGGACGACGTGTTGTATACGGGCCGGACGGCCCGTGCCGCGCTGGACGCGCTCATGGACCTCGGGCGTCCTGCATCGGTGCGATTCCTGGTGATCGTGGATCGTGGACTGCACGAGCTTCCCATCATGGCGGATTACGTGGGGAGGCGGGTTCCGACGCTTCGGGGCGAAGAGGTACGCGTACGGCTCAGTGAAGTCGACGACCGCGAGGGCGTATGGCTCGTAGAGCATCCGAGCGCATAGACGACCTGATTCCTGGCATCGAGTTGACGGAGTACGATAGCATAAAACGATGGCTCTAACGGAAGCACATGCACAGAACGAGACGCTGACTTCGCTCAACCATCGCCATTTATTGGGTCTCGCCACGTATAGCGCGGCAGAGATCCGCCTCATACTGGACACGGCCCGGCAGTTCCGTGACGTGTTGAACCGGGCCATCCCCCGGGTGCCTACCCTGCGCGGCTTCACGGTCGTCAACCTCTTCTTCGAGCCCTCCACACGCACACGCATCTCGTTCGAGCTTGCTGAGAAGCGCCTTTCGGCCGACGTGGTCAATTTCACCGCCTCCGGCTCCTCTGTCTCCAAGGGAGAGACGCTGAAGGATACCGCGCAGAACCTGGAGGCGATGAAGATCGACATGTGCGTGATCCGGCATAAGAGCCCCGGCGCCGCGCAGTTCCTGACGCAGGTCGTGGATGCCGTGGTCATCAACGCCGGGGATGGAGCCCACGAGCATCCGACGCAGGCGCTCCTCGACATGCTGACGATCTCCGACTTCTTCCCGTCCTTCGAGGGCCTGAACGTCTCCATCATCGGCGACATCACACACAGCCGTGTTGCCCGGTCGAACATCTACGGGCTGACCACGCTGGGGGCCAACGTGACGCTCTGCGGGCCGAAGACCATGATGCCGGTCGCCATCGAGGAGATGGCGCCTCCGGGCAAGCTGCGGGTCACCTACCGGCTGGAGGAGGCGCTGGAGGGTTGCGACGTGGCCATGGCGCTCCGTATCCAGCTGGAGCGGCAGGAAGCCGGCCTCTTTCCCAGCCTGCGGGAATACCATGACCGTTTCGGTATTCGCATGGAGCACCTGGAGCAGAACCCGGACCTGATCGTCATGCATCCCGGTCCGGTAAACCGGGGCGTGGAGCTGGCCAGTGAGGTCGTGGACCATGAGCGTGCCGTCATTCTGGACCAGGTGACGAACGGGCTGGCCGCGCGCATGGCGGTGCTGTACCTGCTCTCGGGCGCTCCTTCGGTGGGACAGGAGTAGGAAAGATTGCGGTGGCACGGAGGTGCCGTAATGCCGGATCGAATGAAGGGTGTTCTGCAGAACTAGGCGCGTCTACCCCTCCCACTCAGAGGGTACCCGGCTTCGCGGAGCCACTAGAGGGCGGTTCGAAGTACGAATGGGTGTGGGGCTGAGCGTGCGTGCTCTGGTGGGCGTTGTAGAAGCCGGTCAGGTTGTGCTACCTGGATTTACTTCGTCGGTCGCTTCGCTCGCGTCCGCCTTCGCGGGCATGACGTTGTGGGGGAGGTTTGGGGTGAACGTGAGCCGGATTGCTGCTTGTGAGGATCCTACTATGCTTTCTTGATGCCTATGTGGTCGGGGCCGGGCGTGACGTGTTGGAGAGGGTGCGTCGGAGGGCCGGGGGGTTACAGATGAGGGCTGGCGGGAACGGGTGAGAGCCGGCGGGAGCGGGTGCCGTGCTATGGGCGGGGTATCAATGCCATTTTTCCCCGGGGAGAATGACGCGTTTGCGCCAGAATTGATTGACGCTTTTATAGAACTCCACTGCGGCGTCATGGGAGCTGGGCCGTACGGCGACGGCGTTGACACCGATAGCGTACCACGTGTCCACGTCTTCCGCCGCTTGATCGCCCCGCATGATCATGATCAGCGGGATGGGTTGCAGCTCGGGATCTTCTTTCAGGCTCTTCACCAAGCGTTTGAGCCGTGCTCGATTCTCACCTCCGTATTATCCAGGTCTACGATGATGAGGCCCGGGCGTTTGATCCGGGCATCGTGCAGACGCCCGGAGAGGAAGTCGGCTGCCTCCTCCGGGGTGGTCGTGAGGATATTGGCCTCGGGGTAGTCGGCTTCGATCAGCGCCCTCCTGTTTTCCTCTTGCTCTATCTCATTCTGGGCGATCAAGAGCATCCAGCTATTGTTTTCCATGCATGCCGGCGTTTTGATCCCTACGACATCCGACTCCCCCTGACGAACCGATACCGACATCGCGGACTCCCTCTCAAGGCACAATGTACAACACACGGGGCAGGGGTTGATTTTGTTTCGCCTCCCCTGCTCCCCTGCATTCAGAATAGCCGCACGACGTAGGCGCTGCCGGCCTTCTGCTGCGAGGCTTCACCGATGAAGGCCCAACGGTCCGTATGATCTATGGCAGAGCCGAAGGCGATCTCGCCGATGTCGAAGACGCGCTCGTACCGCCACGTGCCCTTCACCGGATCGAATACGAAGGAGTAGACGACCCGGTCGATGTTGAACTCAAACCCGAGTTGTTCGTCGTAGCCGACGACCAGGGCGCGATCGCCGGAGAGCGAGACCTGCGCGCCAAACGCGCCGTCATCGTAGGGTGAGGGTGGCCGGATCGTCGCCGTGGGCCTCCACTCGCCTGCATGGGACCGGGTATAGATTGTTGCGATGCCGGACTTACGGCGACCATGTCGACTTTCGCCGACGATCAAGCGATTCCCATCGAGGTCAACCGAGATGAAGAAGTCGTCTATGCCCGAGATCCGCTTTACCTCGTTCCAGATACCCGTCTGCGGATCACGCTCGAAGATGTAGACGGAACCGGGGCGGTATCGTACATAGGTCGAAGCGGCTACGACGAGGCGATCCCCTTCGAGGTCGCCGGAGCCCCCGAAGATCCCGTACTCACGTGCTCCGCTTCCGACAAGCCGGGCTGTCTGTTTCCACGTATTCGTTTCCGGGTCTCGCTCGAAGATATAGGCCGCGCCATGGTAGCGCCCCTCGGAGGGGTCGCCGGACGTCGTGATCAGGGCGCGGTCGCCGTCGAGCGAGACGGAGGATCCGAACGCCCCCTCTTCCATGGCCGGGTCGCCGGTAAGCCGGGCTGTTTGCGTCCACGTGCCCGTGACCGGATCCAGTTCGAAGACGTAGGCCGCGTTAGAGGTTTTCGTCGCAAAGAAGGACTGGGCGGAGCCGATGAGGACGCGGTTGCCGCTAATGGAAACGGCTCGCCCGAAGAAACGGCCTGCGTCGCAGTCCTCTGGGACGAGCCTGGCCTCTTCCGCCCACCGGCGTTCCCGGTCGTTCCAGTGGAAGACGTAGGCCGCACCGGAATTCACTCCGCAGGCGTTTTCCGCGCTTGCGCCGATGATGGCCCGGTCGCCATCGACCGAGACGGCGACACCGAAGAAATTACCAGCCGTCGTATCCGGATGCTCCAATTTTGCAATCTGAGCCCCTACCGGACGGACGCTCGCCCCGAAGACAAGACCGAGCAGGATCAGGGTCCGGGCCAGGTATGTCTTCGCGGGAAGGTGCATGGGCGTTCAGGCTTCGGGGAGTGCGGCCAGCTGTTCAGCGACCTGTTCCCACTGGGCGTAGAGGGTTTGCAGTTGTTGCCGCACCGCCTCGTAGTCCGCCGTGGTCTGCTGTGCTTTACCGGGGTCCTGGTAGATCGCGGGGTCGGCGAGCATCTGTTCCAGCTCGGCCTGGCGCGTCTCCTGCTTCAGGATGTCACTTTCGAGCTTCTGGTATACCTTCCGGAGCTGCTTCGGAGAGACTCCACCGTCGCCGCCGTTTAGCAGGGCTGTCGTCTCCAACCCTTCCCGGTAGCGGCGGTTGCGTTCCTCGGCTTCCCGGCGCTTTTGCTCCTTCGTCTTGGGGCCACCGCCCGTTGCACGTCCGGCCGCGTCTGCCTGCACTTTCCGAGGTCCCGGATCCGGAGATGCGGACAACTGTCCATCGCTGCCCGTCATTTCGAGGCGGCTGGCCGTGCCATGCTCGACCTGCCAGAGGTAGTCGGCGTAGTTGCCGGTGAACTGGCGGATGGCGCCATCTTCGACGCGCCACACCTGGTTGACAACCTGGTCGAGAAAGTGCCTGTCGTGGCTTACTACGACGAACGTGCCGGTGTACTGCTTGAGTGCCTCGATCAGCACGTTGATGGACTGGATGTCCAGGTGGTTCGTCGGCTCGTCCAGGATGAGGAAGTTGGCCGGAACCAGGAGCGTCCGGGCCAGTGCTACGCGGCTTTTCTCTCCACCGGAGAGTACGCCGATCTTCTTGAAGACGTCATCTCCGGTAAACAGGAAGGCGCCGAGGATCGAGCGGATCTCCGTTTCGGTATGCCCGCGAGACACGGCTTTCAGCGACTCCAGGATCGTGTCGCCGGGATTCAGTGTGTCCGCCTGGTGCTGCGCGAAGTACGTCAGATCGACATTATGGCCCAGGGTACGCGTGCCATCGAACGGTTCCGTGCCGTTGATGATGCGGGCGAGCGTGGACTTACCGGCGCCGTTGCGTCCGATGAGGGCGATCTTCGCGCCGCGCTCGATGGTGATCGGGCCGGCATCCCGGAACACGCGGAGTTCGCCTTCGGGGGTGTCGTAGGTTTTGGAAAAGCGCGACAGTTCCAGGACGGTGCGACCGGAACGCTTCGGCTCGGGGAAGCGGAACGAGATCGCCGCCGCTTCCGTCGGCGGAGGCGGGATCCGCTCCATCTTCTCCAGCATCTTGATCCGGCTCTGTGCCTGCCTGGCCTTCGTCGCCTTGGCCCGGAAGCGCTCGACGAAGCGCTCCATGTCCGCGATCTGCTTCTGCTGGTTTTCGTAGGCGTTCTGCTGCAACTCACGGCGGACGACGCGCTCGCTCAGGTAGTTCGTGTAGTTACCGGGGTACTCCGTAACGATGCCGTTCACCAGTTCCACGGTAGTGGTGACCATGCGATCCAGGAAGTACCGGTCGTGTGAGACGATGACGACGGTTCCGTTATAGGAGCGGAGGTAGTTCTCGAGCCAGTCGATGCTATCGATGTCGAGGTGGTTCGTCGGCTCGTCCAGCAGGAGGTAATCGGGGCGGCGCAGGAGCAGGCGGGCCAGGGCCACACGCATACGCCAGCCACCGGAGAACGTCTTGAGGGGGCGATCCACATCGGCGGGGTCGAATCCCAGGCCGGTCAGGACGGCTTCGGTCCTGGGCCGGATGAGGTGTGCCTCGCGAGCTACGAGTTGCGTGTGGATCTGTTCAAGCCGATCGAGGAGCTTCAGGTACGCCTCGCTCTGATGGTCCTCGGCTCTCTCGAGCGCCTCGGTGATCTGCACCTCCTCCTGCTCGAGCGCCAGCACGTCCTCAAAGGCACGGAGGGCCTCATCGAGGACGGTGCGGTCCGACTGTACCTCCTGCACGTCCTGCTCGAGGTAACCGACGGTCATGGAGCCACTCAGCGCGACTTCTCCTTCATCGGGACGCTGCTTGCCGGAGATGACCCGCAGGAGCGTCGTCTTGCCAGCCCCGTTGGGGCCGACCAGGCCGATGCGCTGGTTCGGTTTGAGGGTCCACGTGACGCCATCGAGGACCTGTCGTCCACCAAAGGCAAGGGATATGTTTAGAAGTTGAAGCACTGGGAAATGATGCGTGGCCCCGGCAAGCCGGGGCAGGCTCCGGGATGAAGGACACGTACTGACTGGAATGAAGCACCCTCAGAACGCTCCATACCGGGTATTGGATTCCTCCTGCGGCATGAAGGTGCGCTCGCTACCGCGGGCAAACGCCGCTCCTTTCTATGGAAGATAACTCTATATAATTGAATACCTTATTGAGATTACGCATGGATCGGGGGAGAGCGCATTGTGACGGGGGTGTAACGTAGTTTACAAAATTGAACGGGGTGAGGCGGAGAGGGCGTAGGGGTATGGGGCGAAGAGGGCGCAGCGCGCTGCGCCCCTACGGCGGGGCGGGTGTGGATGCGG
>JAWLHQ010000018.1:0-58473 GCA_041690215.1 Rhodothermales bacterium | reverse complement strand
GACAGGGTCGGTCTCCTTCCAGTGGTAGTAGGTCTGGCGTGAGATCTCGTTGCAGGCGCAGACCTCTGTTACGGAGAGGCCTTCGGCCAGGCCACTGAGAATGTTCGATATGATCTTCCGGCGTTTGGCTTGCTTGAGGTTGGATTTCTTTCGCTTCGCTGCCATGCTCCCCTCCACTCGAATCGAATGTGTAATGGGTAATGAAGAATGATGAGGGGGAAGGTAGGTGATGAGAGGCGGCGTGTCGAGGTTATTTTGATAACCTACATATGTGTGTTTGGGCGGTCGGCTGTCAGCTGTCAGCGATCAGCAAAACTGGAAAGGGGCAGTGATTGGTAGGGTTGTTTCAGGCTGGTGGGTTGGAGGACACCCTCAGTCGCTGCGCGACCGCTCCCTCGAGGGAGCGGTTGGGCGTGTGCCGGATGGTGCCGTGGTAGAAGTCTTTCGGGTTGTGCTGGCTGGGGGCTCGGTCAGGTTATGTTGGCCGGGTGTCCGGTCGGAGTGGCCGTTGGTTGGTAAGAAAGGAGGGGAGGAGTCGAATGCTGTGTGTTGAAGGTTGAGTGCTGACCGCTCAGCGGTTGAGGTAGAAGACGATACCGGCGCCGGTGTTGAACATCTGCATGGCGTCGGTGTGGTTGTCGATGTCGAAGCTCAGGCCGAATTCGCCGAAGACGTCGAACCGCTCGTGGACGTGGTAGCGGGCGCCCCAGATTGCTCCCAGGAACCACTGATCCGTGAACTTCGAGTAGGTCAGGTCGGGCCCGACGTAGGTGTTCAGTCCGACGTCTACCGGCCAGCGATAGCTCGGGTAGAAGCTGACGATGAAGGAGTCGAAGAAGTCTACGGCGTTCTCGCCTCCGCCCTGGATGAAGGCGGAGCCCCGGACGGCGATCCGTTCGGACGCCTGCCACTGGAGGCCGATCTGAGGGGCGGTCTGGGCTTTCAGGCTGATGCCGACCTGTCCGCGTTCCTGGGCCATCGCGGCCGTGCTGAGGGTCAGGCAGAGGGCTGTGAAGAGGATGCGTCTTTGCAGGAGGGAAGGGGTCATGTGCCTGGGTGTTGCGTGCTGGATGCTAACCGGGTCCTCTCCACAGGCTTCTGGCACGGTCTAGAATTTCTTCTTTTGCCGTGTAGGATGCAAGGGTGAGGGAGGAGCACGCCGAGACGTAAGGAGAGCAGGAGACGCATGGGCCATGTCGAGCCCATTCGACTGCGTCTCGGGCAGGCTCTGTTGAGGAGTTCCGATGCGAATAGCAGCAACTCGTTTGATGAGATGCTGAACCGACCCTTCGACAGGCTCAGGGTATGGTTCAGCATCTCATTCCAGCAGACAAGTTGTCTGTCTATGAGGTGTTGAAACGATCCCGGATCAAGTCCGGAACAGGGTCCAGCATGACATATTCTGAGGGAAGTGGCCCATCCTAGATGGGGATACATATGCTGAGAGGAGAGATCTATCCTGATCGTGGTTCTGGTTTTTGGGATTTCTTCGTCGTCGCTACGCTGCGCTCAGGTTGGTACCTGGAGGTGGGCGTGAGGGGGTTCTAGTACGGCATTTCGTTCATCGCGGCTTTTGGCGAGGGGCGATCTGCGCGTAACTTGGGTTTCTGGATTTACGTCCGGATCTCTTTCGTTCGTTCTCGCTTTCTCTCTTCCGACCTCTTGCAGTATGGTTGCTACGCTGGACGACCTGATTGCCGTTGCGCACGCACATGGGCTGAATGTACGGGCGGAGCGTGCGAAGCTCGATGAGACGGGGGCGGACTTTCTCGTGGCGCATGTGGTGGATGCGGAGGATGTGCCGTGGGTGGTGCGGTCGCCGCGGCGGGCGGACGTGCTGGAGCGGGCCGAGGCCGAGCGGCGGGTGCTGGATCTGGTGCGGGCTCGGCTGCCCGTTGCTGTGCCGGATTGGCGGGTGTTCGCGCCGGAGATCATCGCTTATTCGAGGCTGGGCGGCCATCCGGCGGCGGTGGTGGACCTGGAGGCCGGCGGGTACGTCTGGCGCTTCGACGAGACGGCTCCGCCGCAAGCCTTCACTGACACGCTGGGCGATGCGCTCGCGGCGCTACACCGAATCCCCGAGGACGAGGCGGCCGGTGCCGGGGTGCGCGTAAAGCGGTCGGACGAGATCAGAGCGGCATTTGGGGAGCGGATGGAGGGGGCGCGGGAGGTGCTGGACGTGCCGGAGGTCGTCTGGCGCAGGTGGCAGGAGTGGATCGCGGACGACACGTACTGGCCCGAGCATTCTGTGCTGGTCCACGGCGACCTGCATCCGGCCCATGTGCTGGTGGACGACGGCCAGCGCGTGACGGGGCTGCTGGACTGGACGGAAGCCCACATCGGCGACCCGGCGACGGACTTTGCGATTCTGTATGCCACGATGGGTGCCGGACCGCTCGGCGCTCTGCTGAAGCGGTACGAGGCTGCCGGGGGGCGGACGTGGCCTCGCATGCGCGCGCACATCGTGGAGACGTGGGCCGCCTACCCGTCCGTGATTGCCGAGTTCGCTCGTCTCTCGGGTGAAGACGCGCCCCGGCAACTGGGGCAGATGCTGGTGAACGCCACTGCGCAGGAGATGGCGGGGTGACTCAACCGGTAGTTTGACCGGTGCGGTAGTCGGCGGACCGGAAGCGGCCTTCTTCGTCGATGATGTTCGTTTCCATGCCCGGCACGACGTCGGTGTTCTGTGCGGCGGCGCAGCGCCATCCGTCTGCTGTCCGGTGGACGACGAAGGAGAAGATGTTCTGCCGGGGGCGCGGGTGGGCGACATCGCCCACCGGGGTCTGGCCGGACAGGCTCATGCGGGCGTGGACCACCGCGATGTCGTCTGAGAGGGGTTTTACTTTCACCCGCACGATCCGCAGCGTGGACTGGTTGAAGATGCGCTCCAGGCCGTAGGCGTGGGCCTTCCGAATGGATGCGCGATCGTGCCACCAGAGTCCGACTACGTTGACGAACTCTGCGTCTTCATCGAAGATGGACGCCAGCGTGTCGGGATCCCGGTTGTTCCAGGCCTCTGCGAAGACGATGGGGATGCTTTCCGGGGTATCGAGCGGGGTGTAGGCCATGTGTTTTCTGTGCAGGCTTTCGGGTGTTACCGCATTGCGAGTGGACTGTGATGTTTCCGGAAGGTTCGGCTTTTTTCTTACGCGGCTGGTGTGTCGGTTTCGCAATGACTCCGTGGGCGGGTGGTGTTCGGGCGGGCATGGTATGCCTGTACAAGGCGGCTCGCGGGGGATGGAGCTTCATTGCAGGCTGTTTGCTTATACCCCCCCTCCAGAGGGTACCCGGTTTCGCGGCAGCTCCCTCGAGGGGGCAGTTGGAGGGTTGCCAAGCGGTGTCGTGGTAGAAGTTCCGAAGGTTGTGCTGCCTGGATTTACTTCGTCGGTCGCTCCGCTCGCGTCCATTTATGGGAATGACGTTGAGGGAGCGTATGCATTCGCTCAGGCCATGCGATATTCCTGATCGTGTGCGGACAGACTCGTGCCTAGTTTGGAGCGTAGCGGTAGTTCCGACCGTCGTAAACATCCCCCTGCCTTGCTCCGCTGGACGCGTCGCGAGGCTGTCCCCCTTCGAAGGGGGATTTTTTGCGGCGGGGATGGAGCGGCTGAGGACGCGGAAGGCTGTCTCCCTTCGAAAGAGGATTTGTGTGGAGGGTAGAGTGGCTTCGAGCCGGGTATTGCGGTCGTTCTGAGGGCATCAGGAGAGCACGCGTGCTCGTGGTGGGCATACGATGAGGCCCCGGGTTGTGCTGTGTGGATTTACTTCGTCGGTCGCTCCGCTCGCGTCCATTTTCATGGGCATGACGTTGTTGGGGTATGGGGCTAAAAGAGAGCCGTATTGCCCTGTTTGAAGGAGCTAATTGGTTGCCTTGACTCGCATGTGGTCGGGGGCCATGAATGGCGAATGCATGCGGTGGGATCTGGAGGGCAGCTATTTCGGGGTGCGGATTGTCGATTCTGGCTTTTCTGGCCGACATTGGGGATAGCACTGAGGTTATACTGACGAGGGGAAAGACACGTGGGCATCGAGATCAAACTGCTAAAGAAGGGGGATGAGGCAGTCCTTGCGAACGTTGCGTCCGATGTGTTCGATGATCCGCTCGACGCACGGGCGACCGAGCTTTTTCTGGCGGACGTTCGCCATCATATCGTAGTCGCGATAGCGGACGGCCGGGTCGTCGGGTTTGCGTCGGCGGTGGATTATGTCCACCCGGACAAGCCGCATCCGGATCTATGGATCAACGAGGTCGGGGTGTCGCCGGAGTGGCAGGGGAAGGGAGTGGGGGCGGCACTGGTGAAGGCGTTGCTGGCGCACGCCCGGAGGCTCGGGTGCGCGGAGGCCTGGGTGACGACGGAAGCGTCCAACGCCCCGGCCCGCCAACTGTACGCGTCCACCGGCGGCAAGGAGGCGCTGGAGCAGGTGGTGATGTTTACCTATCGGTTGCTGCCGGACCCTCTCGGACGCGAAGCGGAGTAACACATTTATGATAGCGGATTCAAACCGGAGGCCGTCTTCCGGTGGGGCAGCCCATTCAGGCACGGACATGCCGAAGCTGATCGTGATCACCGGGGTGATGGCGGTGGGGAAGTCGGCGGTGGCGCAGGCTGTGGCGGAGCGGTTGCTGCGCAGCGTCCATCTGCGGGGGGACATCTTTCGGCGGATGATCGTCAACGGGCGGGCCGAGATGAGCGCAGAGCCCACCGAGGCCGCACTCGAGCTTCTCCGTTTGCGGTACCGGATTGCGGGGATGGTCGCGGACCAGTACCTTGCAGCGGGTTTTACGGTGGTATACCAGGACGTCATTCTGGGGCGCTATCTGGATGAGGTGCTCTTTCAACCTCGCCAGGTGCCCGTATATGGGGTCATGTTGTGCCCCCGGCCCGAGGTGGTTGCGGCCCGCGATGCCGCGCGTGAGAAGCGGGGGCATCACTTGATGACTGTGGAAGATCTCGACCGGGTCCTCCGCACGGAGCCCCCCGGCGCGGTCTGTGGCTCGACAACTCCGATCTGACTGTAGAGGAGATCGCCGCTATGATCCTCAGGCGCCTCGACGAAGCCCGTGTGGCTCCACCCTCTACGGCGAGTTTGCCATCTTAGACTTTTCCGGACGTGCAGACCCCTATCCGCTTTTGCCTCTGGCTCCTGTACTTCGTTCTTGTGTTGCCGTCCACGGTCGCTTTCGGGCAGCAGTCGGATGCGCCGGCGCGAACCATCCTCGCGATCGGCGCTCATGCGGGAGACATGGAGCTTACGGCGGGTGCGGTGCTCGTGAAGCAGCGGCAGCAGGGCGACCGTGTGGTGCTCCTCCACCTGACGCTCGGCGAAGGCGGAAACCCGAGGCTCTCGCCGGAGGCATACGGCGAGCAGAAGCGGCGCGAGGCGATGCAGGCGGCCGAGATCATCGGCGCCGAGGTGCTGTTCGGTCCCTACCGGGACGGTGAGGTGCCTGACTCGGAAGCGGCGCGCCGCTACGTCGCCGACGTGATCCGGCAGGTGAAGCCGACCCTCATCATCACGCACTGGCGAGCGAGCATGCATCGGGACCACGCCACGACGTCGGCGCTCGTCCAGGATGCCGTACTCCTCGCGTCGCTGGCGGGCGTCGAGACCGGCAACCCGCCGCACCGGGGCGTGCGGGGCGTATGGTACGCCGAAAACTGGGAGGACGCCGAGGGCTTCGAGCCGTACCTCTACGTCGATGTGAGCGGGGCGATGGATGCGTGGCGCGAGGCGGTCTCGAGCTACGAGTTCGTGCGCGGCGGGATTTCGTCCTTTCCCTACCTGGAGTATTATAGTGCCCTGGCCACCGTTCGCGGCGCAGAAGCCCGTAAGGGGCACGCGGAAGCCTTCGACATCGATCCCTACGGGAAACGCCGTGTGCTGGACCGTGTACCGTAAGCCCTCACAGATCCGGATGTCCTGTGTCTGCTGACCTGCTTCCGCTCCTTACGATCGGCATGTTTGCCATTGCCTTTCTGTATTCGTCGGTGGGGCACGCGGGTGCGTCCGGGTATATCGCGGTGTTGTCGCTTTTCGGGGTGGCGGCAGCGATCGTGAAGCCGACCGCACTGGTGCTGAACGTGCTCGTCGCTTCGATCGGTACGTGGCAGTTCTACCGGGCGGGGCACTTCTCCTGGCGGCTGTTCTGGCCGTTCGCGCTGCTCGCCGTTCCGTGCGCGTTTCTGGGCGGCTACGTCGATCTGCCCGCGCGGGCGTTCATGTTTATGGTCGGCTGTGTGCTGATTTTCTCGGCGCTGCGGTTTCTGGTGCGTCCTTCGGAGGAACACGAACCCCGGCCGCCTTCGCGGGCGGCGGCGCTCGGGGCAGGGGCCGGACTGGGGTTGCTGGCCGGGCTGACCGGCACGGGGGGCGGCATCTTTCTCACCCCGCTTCTCATCCTGATGGGCTGGGCGACGACGAGGACCGCGGCGGCGGTGTCCGTCGTGTTCATCCTGCTCAACTCGGTATCCGGGTTGCTCGGCAACGTCATCGCGACCGGCAGTGTGCCGGGGATTGCGTTCCCGCTCATCGGGGCGGTCCTGGCGGGCGGTGCGGCCGGATCGCACCTCGGGAGCCACCGTCTGCCGCATCAGGTGATCAAGCGGCTTCTCGCCGTGGTGCTGCTCATTGCCGGGGTGAAGCTGTTGTTTACGGTGTGAACCGGCGTAGGAGTGCAGTGCCGTATTGGAAATGCCTTTGCCGGTGAGTTATTTGGGGCGATTCGTTTCGATCCCATCCAATCCTCTCACACGATGATGAATCGCATCCTTCTCACGGCGGCATTTCTGGTATGGCTGCCTGTTTCGGTGTTCGCCCAGAGCGGCAAGGTTTTCGACAACCTGTCCATGACGAGCGAGATTTTGAACGGCGAGCGCAAGTACGCCATTTATCTGCCGCCCGACTACGACACGTCCGAACGCAGCTATCCCGTTCTGTACCTGTTGCATGGCGGCGGAGATGACCAGACCGGGTGGATTCAGTTCGGGGAGGTGCAGCATATCGCAGACAAGGCTATTCGCGAAGGTACCGCTACACCGATGATCATTGTGATGCCCGATGCCAATACGGGCCGGCGGGGCTACTTCAACGACATCAGCGGGACCTGGCGGTATGAGGACTTTTTCTTCGAGGAGTTCATGCCGTACGTGGAGAGCACGTACCGGATCAAGGGCGAGAAGCGGTACCGTGCGGTGGCCGGGCTTTCCATGGGCGGCGGCGGGTCGTTCATGTACGCTCTGCACCGACCGGACCTGTTTTCATCTGCTGCCCCGCTCAGCGCGAGCACGGGCCCGCTGACGCTGGACGACCTCAAAGCGCGGCTGAATGGAACGGAGCGAGAACTCCCGGATGCGCAGCTGGAGGCGTACTTCAACCGCCACAGCGCACTGGCCCTCGTCAATGCGATGCCGGAGGAGCAGAAGAAGGCCGTGCGCTGGTACATCGACTGCGGGGATGACGACTTCCTGTACGAGGGCAACTCGCTGATCCACATCGCCATGCGGAAGAGGGAGATCCCGCACGAGTTCCGTATCCGCGATGGCGGCCACACGTGGACGTACTGGCGTACGGCGCTGCCGGATGTGCTGGCGTTCGTGTCGGAGGCGTTCCACCAGTACTGAGCGTATCCGGTTTACCGGCATCGATGGATTTCGTCCTGCTATCCTGGCTGTTTGCGCTGGCAGTCACCCTGCACAACATTGAAGAGGCCATCCTGCTGCCTGCGTGGTCGCAGACAGCGGGGCGCTGGCAGCACCCGGTGGGTGCGCGGGAGTTTCGCTTCGCGGTGATCGTGCTTACGGCGGCGGCCTATGGGGCGGCGTATTTCGCTATGGTGGGTGGGCGGGAGAGTGCGGGTGCGTACATTGTAGCGGGGTTCGCCCTGGCCATGCTCCTGAACGTGGCGTTTCCTCACCTGCTGGCCACGCTGGTCCTGCGCCGGTATGCGCCGGGGACGGGTACGGCCCTGCTGCTCAACCTGCCCGTCACCGTGCTGCTTCTCCGGGAAGCCATCGTGGAAGGGTATATCCGGCTGCACGTGTTCGCCTGGGCCGGGCCGCTGGTCGTCATCGTGATCCTCGCGTCGATTCCGGTTCTGTTTGCCATAGGCAAGCGGCTACCGGGTGCGTGAAGGGCTGACGTGGTATACAGACCTATGACGCGAGGGTGACACTGGCTGGTCGGAGTTTGCGTGTATCACCCATCACCACAACAACACTATATCGTTATGTCACCTATCGGCACATCGGACCTCCGGATTGTTCACGTTTATGTTTTCGATACCCTGGCCGACTGGGAGGCCGGCTATGCTATGGCGGGGATCAATGATCCGGAATTTCAGAGCCAGCCCGGCCGGTATGCCATACAGACCGTCGGGTTAACTGAGAAGCCCGTGCGGACGACCGGAGGTATGACCATCGTGCCGGATAGGACGCTGGATGCGCTGGAGCCGTCCGGAAGCGCGATGCTCATTCTTCCGGGCGGGGCGTCCTGGGATGCGGGGAAGAACACCGAGGCGGCGCAGAAGGCAGCCGAGTTTCTGGCGGCCGGGGTGCCGGTCGCCGCGATCTGCGGCGCGACGGCGGGCCTGGCGCGAGCGGGTCTCCTCGATGGGCGGCGGCATACGAGCAATGCCCGGGAGTATTTACAGGAGACCGGATACGGAGGCACGGCGCTCTATCAGGATGAACCGGCAGTGACCGACGGGGACCTGATCACGGCCCATTCGACGGCGCCGGTGGATTTCGCGTACCACATCTTCAGACGGCTCGGGTTGTACGAGGCCGAGGTGCTGGAGGCATGGTATGCGCTGTTCAAGCATGGCGATCTTTCGGCGTTTCTGAAGCTGCAGGAGGGGTAGAGGTGGGGCGGGTCCTTGAAGTACGAAGTATGAGTGACGAAGTACGAATGGGTGATGGAGGGTGCGAACATCCTCCTGCCTTGCTCCGCTGGACGCGTTCGCAAGGCTGTCCTCCTTCGAAGGAGGATTTTGTTTTAGCGGCTCGTGTGGAAGGAGGATTTTTCTGGCAGGGTCAGATGGGTGGCATGACCTGCCCAGAGGAGTGGACGTACTGGTGGTATGTCCTTACACGGGCGGGGTGGGATGTGGGGCATTGGTGCTTGTGGTAAGCTTCGCAGGAGCCGGTCAGGGTGTGCTGCCTGGATGCCCGCTTTCGCGCATAGGCGTCAAGGAAATGACGCAGAGCCCTGGCTTGATCTGATTTCGGCCTTTGCTGTGGTACTTACGCCAGTGGTTAGATAGCCCTCCAGGTCGTGCTGCCTGGATGCCCGGTCGGGGCCGGACATGACGTTGTGGGGGAGATTTGTGCTTTGAAGCAAGCTGTATCGCCCTGTTTGAAGGAACTAATGGGTTTCCCTGGTGCCAATGCGGTCAGGGTGGGGTGTGACGGAGTGGGGAGGGCTGTGCTTTGGAAGAGAGGGGGAGGCGGGGTCAGGGGGCGTCGTGGTAGTGCCCGTGCTCGGGCGACCATACTTTGCCCGGCGGCGCGTTTCCGGGACCGTTTTCCGCGGAGCCTGAGGTAAACCAGATCAGGAGCACGCTACCTAGGATGATGAGCAGGCTCAGGAGCCCGGCCCATTTCGGTTCTGCATACCAGGCCTTCTTGCCCTCGCAGCAGTTCTTGTACTTGCGGCCACTGCCGCAGGGGCACGGGTCGTTTCTGCCTACGGTTGCGCGCTTCATATCCGTTTCGGTGGGTGGAGGGTGGGATCAGCCTTCGAGGGAGAGCCGGATCGTTTCGTCGTGATCCAATATACGGACGTGGGGTTCAGGATGGGACGGGAGCATCGCAGGTCGTGAGGTTGCAAACCGGCACGTGGTTGCTGCCGACCAGTCTCCCTATTTTATGTCGCTACCATTCAGGAATCAGTTACGCTGCTCATGCGGAAGGAAGAGACGCCGGGTGATGCGCGTGATCTCTCGTTCATCGAGAAGGCACGCAGGGCTCAGATCGTGGCCTGTGCGATCGATACGATAGCGGAGGTGGGTTATGCACAGGCTTCGCTGGCAAAGATCGCCCGTCGGGCCGGGATCAGTAAAGGCGTGATCTCCTACCACTTCGCCGGAAAGGACGAGTTGATCCAGCAAGTGGTCGTCGAGGTGCTGAATACCGGTGTTGCGTTCATGCTGCCGAAGATCAAGGCGGAAACCACGGCTGCCGGAGCGCTCCGGGCGTACATCGCGTCGAATCTGGCCTTCATGCGCGAGTACCGCAACCACATTCTGGCCCTGCTTGAAATATGGTCACACTATCGTCCCGGCTCCGGATCCGATCACGACGTTTCGAACTGGTTCGAAACGAGCGTGAGGGGGCTGGAAGAGATCCTTCGGTGGGGGCAGGAATCAGGTGAGTTTCGCGCCTTCTCGACTCGTGTGATGGCTATCGCCATTCGCAACGCCATCGATGGGATCCCGCCTCAGATGGCTGCTTGCGCGGACCTGGATCTCAATGCCTACACGCGTGAGCTCGTCACGTTGTTCGATCTGGCGACGCGGAATCAGTCGTAAATGCAACTCCTGCCACGTGTGTCCGTAGTGTGAGGAAAAGTTGACCGATTGGTCAAAATATTGTACGATTGGTCAACTTTTCGGTGTACCCGTGGGGTGAACCCTGTGCACCAGAGGCCTGCCCGCAATCCACTATCATCAAGGAGGACCCATGAATACCTTACGATCAAGGACATACTCGATGACAGCCATGCTTTCGGCGTTCATGTTGGTGAGTCAGGTTGCGTTTGCACAGCAGGGTGAGGTACAGGTCAACGGTGTCACGCTTGCTTACGAGAGCTTCGGGGAGGAGGGGCGCGAGGCGATCCTGCTCGTTGCGGGCACGGGCATGCAGTTGACCGCATGGCCTCCGGAGTTGTGCCGCGCGCTCGTGGACGCGGGCTATCGGGTCATCATTTACGATAACCGGGACGTCGGCCTCTCTACGAAACTGGATGCGGCAGGTCCCCCGGACTGGGTTCGCATTTTCGAGGCTCTGTCGGTTGGAGCGCCACCGCCGCTGGCTTACACGGTCGATGACATGGCAAAGGATGCTGTGGATCTGCTCGATGCGCTGGGGATTTCGAAGGCGCACATCGTCGGTGTTTCCGGCGGAGCGATCATCGCTCAGATCGTGGCAGCCACGTATCCCGAGTACACGCTTTCTCTCACGACGATCATGGCCACAACGGGCAATCCTGCGCTTCCGCCGATGAACCAGGAGTTGCAGAACCTGCTCATGTCCCTGATGCCTCCCCCTCCGAGCGAGAAGAAGGCTGCTATCGACCGGCACGTCAGAATCGCCCAGGCGCTGGGAAGTCCGGGCTATCCCGTAGACGAGGCGACGTTGCGTGAAGTGGTCCGGCGGGATGTCGAACGCTCCTATTATCCGGATGGCGAAGCCCGGCAAGCGGCAGCGGCCTTTGTCGCGGGCGATCGGCGTGAGCAACTCAAGACCATTAAGGTGCCAACCGTGGTGGTTCACGGCGCCGAGGATCCGCTCGTGCCGGTGGAGGCGGGTCGGGACGTGGCAGCAAACATCCCCGGTGCGGAGCTGCGCGTCATTCCCGGTATGGGGCACGATATGCCTGTGGAACTCATCGACGAGTTGACAGACGCTATCACGACGGCGGCGAGGCGAGCATCCTCGGCGGAGTGAGTACGGGGTGCTGCGCTGGTTCACCCGACTGGTTTAATGTGTAAGGAGGGCCTATGCAGGAGGGGCTGGTGATGCAGGGAGGGGATGGAGGGCGGACCGGGGGGCGAGCCGTTTGCGAGTATTGAACTTTAACCTGACAGAGAACGGATGAATACTGCACTCTGGGTCGTTCAGGGGTGGCTTGCGGTTCTGTTTTTCAGTGTGGGCGTGATGAAGCTGGTCACGCCCAAGGCGGAACTGGAGCGACGAAAAGGAATGGGTTACGCTGCGGATCGTAGCGTGGCCGAGATGAAGTGGATCGGGCTGGCCGAGGTGCTCGGTGCGCTCGGGCTCGTTCTCCCCTGGCTGCTCGGCATCGTTCCGGTGTTAACACCCCTGGCGGCGCTGGGCCTGGCCGCAACGATGGGGGTGCCATCATGATCCACTATCGCAGGAATGAGCCGGTGGCAGTGCCCGCCGTGTTGCTCACGCTCCTTCTGTTCGTGGTCGTCGGGCGTTTGGCTTTTATGGATTGATCCGTGCCGGTCGGCCAGGTGTGCGAAAATGATCACAGGCAGGAAGTCCGCCGGACATGAAGGGGAGGGCTGCTGGTTGCCGGCATGTTTTCGTGCGGGGCATACGATTTCCCAAACCAGCCGGGTGCATCCGGGGCAGCTACCGATTCGCCCCGAGGATCAGGCATCCTCATCGGACTGTTCGTGGGACAGCGGTAGCAGGATCGTAAACGTCGTGCCCTCGCCCGGTGTGCTGCGAGCCGTGATGGAGCCGCCATGTCGTTCCACGATCTGCTTGCAGATCGCCAGGCCGATTCCTGTACCGGGATACTCTCTACGTGTATGGAGGCGCTGAAACGGCGCGAAGATCCGGTCCAGGTACTTTTCTTCGAATCCGATTCCGTTATCCTCCACGGTGATCCGGCACATACTGCGTTCCTGGCGGTCGCTATTCGGAGCGAGCATGCTTCCCGTGATGTACACTTCCGGAGGTACGCCGGGCCTATGGAACTTGATCGAGTTACCGATGAGGTTCTGGAACAGCTGCCTCAACTGCGTGGGATCCGCTTCGATCGTGGGAAGCGCCTTCGTTATGACGCGCCCACCGGCATCGGATATGCTCGTTTCCAGGTCATTCACGACCTCGTCCACAACAGCGTTCAGGTCTACTGAACGATAGGACGGGGTTTGCATGCTCACGCGGGTATAGGAAAGCAGGTCGTTGATCAACGTCGACATCCGCGTCGCGGCGCTACGGATCCGGTCGAGATACATGCGTCCGGCTTCGTCGACCTGATCTGCATATTCCTGCTCCAGGAGTTCAGAGAACGTATTGATCTTTCGGAGCGGCTCCTGCAGGTCGTGAGAGGCCACTGAGGCGAAATTCTGGAGTTCCCGGTTTCGCGCCTGAAGCTCCCGGTTCTTTCGATCCAGTTCCTCATGCGCCCTCTGCATCGCCTGGGTCGTTTCGTAGCGTTCCGTGAGGTCGCGGGTGACTTTTGCAAAGCCCCAGAGCGAGCCGTGCCGGTCATACAGGGGGGTAATGGTGACGTTGGCCCAGAAGCGGCTGCCATCTTTGCGGATACGCCACCCTTCGTCCTCGAAGCGCCCTTCTTTGTGCGCAATATCGAGTTCTTGCATGGGCCACCCCTTTGCGACCTCATCGGGGGGATAGAAGATGGAGAAGTGCTTGCCTATGATCTCGTCCGCCGTGTATCCTTTTATGCGTTCGGCACCCGCATTCCAACTGATGATGTAGCCTTCCGGGTCAATCAGGAAGATTGCGTAATCCTTGACCGCCTCAACCAGTAATCGAAAGCGCTCTTCGCTCTGACGTAGTGTTTCCACTGTATTCTCTTGGGGAAGGGCTGTATCCGAGACATTGTACTTCGTGTTATCCGCCATAATGTGCGTGGGGCCTCATGCTTGGGACAGTACCGCAACCCAATTACAGGCCAGCGATGGATTTTCAATCTACCTTCAGTGGATGCACCGATCAAGGACGATATCAGGCGGGTTTAGCGTCCTTCAGCAGGCGACAGAACCTTCTTTTTTTAAGGCAGAGATGAAGGTATAGACGGTAATGTAGGCGATTCGGCTGTAGTCGGAGTGTCTCGATACGGTAACGTCCGTGTATTTTATCCCCGATCGATGCAGCCAGACGTGATGTGCACCCGTTACAGGCGTCTGGTGCGTTCGGGAGATTGTGCAATCCATACGAGTTTCCGAAATGTCCGGTATGTGTCCCGAGTGCGGCGCCAGCGTTCCGGAAGGCGGCACATGCCGCGACAACTTACACGCCCTGCTCATTCTGGAGTCGCAGATACCCGGACTCAACAGTCCTGTCTCGCATTTTCGGGCCGTAGCCTGCTACAATTTGCAGCACCCGGACAGCATGCGGCTCACGGCGGAGGGTCTGGTGGCCCTCCACCGATCACTGAGCGAGGAGTTGGACGGCCGGGTTTCGCTCGGAAAACTTCGCAGGCGCACGCGCAGGGCCTACAACGGCCCCGTCCGCGTCATGCGGCGAGAAGGGGAGGCTGAGGTGGAATGGCCGCGGGGCTCCTGGCCGATGACGGTGGAGGACCTTCTCTCGGTCGAGCCCGAGCCGGATGCCTACATCGCGCGAGTCCGGCAATGGGCGCTGTCCGTGCGCGAGACGCTGGACCGTGAGAGGAGCGCAGGGGACAAGCTGCCGTCGCGTTCTGATTGATACAGGCCTGGTCTGAGGAGTATCCTGACTGCAACCGGCAAGTAATCTTCATCCACAGGGACTCTGTTCCCGGACTTCGCCCGGTACGAGGCGGCCGTTTGCCGGAACGTACGCATTCCGGCTGCATAGTCATGGTGCACGGCTTGGTTGATTGCTACCACGTCATTGACACAGGAAGCACCGTTCCTGTGTTCAAGGATACAGGCTGGAGGACCTTCGCTATGTCGAGCGCGCACCTGCACCTACTCCTTACACACGTTCCGGTGATCAGTCTCGTAATCGGCGTGCTGGTCATGGCGTATGCGCTGATCCGAAGGAGCAAGGACTCGGCTCAGGTCAGCATGTGGATCTTCGTGTTCAGCGCGTTGGGCGCCGTGGCCGCCTACCTGACCGGGGAAGGGGCAGAGGAGGTCGTCGAGCACCTTGCAGGGGTCTCCGAGGTCTTCATCGAGGAGCATGAAGAGAGTGCGCTGGTTTCAATGATCCTTACCGTCGTGCTGGGCATCGTATCCCTGGCAGGGCTGTGGTATTCCAGAAAAAGACTTCCGACGTGGCTGAGCGGCGGCCTGCTGGTGCTCGGGGTGATTGCCAGTGCCTTCATGGCGCGGACGGCGTACCTGGGCGGTGAGGTACGGCATTCGGAGATTCGCCCCGGGGCGCAGGCCGCCGCAGGCACGGAAGGCGGCGCGGAGGCCGGAGAAGCCTACGAACGCAAGGACGATTGACCGGCGCGTTCCGGTGTGCCGTCGCGAGCCGGCCGTAACCGAAGTGGGACCGGCGTTGGCAGCCGGGCATGAAGGTGAGGGGGTGGGCCTGCACCAAACACCGATGCTGCGATACGCTGGACACAGCAGGGGGTACCGCGGGCAGGAATCGGTGCGTCGTTAGGGCTCCGTTCAGACGTGCATGCCGCAGGCCTATCGGTGCCTTGTGGTTCGAATCCGATGGGTACGGTCATTCATGGTGGGGCAAGTGGGCATTCACTATTTTCTGTGCGCATTATTTCACCTGCACCTTTTCGCCAAGCCGCATGATCGATCCTGGATTGAGGGGACGCGTCGTTCTCGTGACCGGAGCGAACTCCGGAATCGGCGCTGCCACGGCCAGGGCCTTCGCCGTGCAGGGCGCTACTGTGGTGCTGCACTACCTGGATACCACGTCTCCAACCGAAGATCCAAACATCCGGATCGAGCACACGACTCCGGGTGCTCCTGCCGCGTTCGCCCTCGCGAAAGAGATCGCTTCCTCGGGAGGAATGGCCGTTCCGGTGGCCGCGGACTTCTTCGACCCCGCCGCGATTCCGCGCCTCTTCGATGCGGCGGAAGCCGGGGCCGGTCCCGTCGATATCCTGGTCAACAATGCGGCGCACTGCGAGAGTCCAGACACGATTTTCGAGCTTACGGCAGGCACGCTCGACCGGCACTTTGCCGTGAATACGCATGCTCCGGTGCTGCTCATTCACGAATATGCGCGCCGGTACCGGGATCGCGGCGGTGGTTCGGGGCGGGTGATCAATGTCAGTACAGATGCGGCGCAGACGTTTCCGGGCCAGATCGCCTATGGAGCCAGCAAGGCCGCGCTGGAAGCGTTCACGCGAAGCATTGCCATTGAGCTGGGGCCGCTCGGCATTACGGTGAATGCGGTCGCGCCTGGCCCCGTGCAGACGGGCTGGATCACGCCGGATCTCGAGGAGCGGATCCTTCCGTCGATTCCGCTCCGGCGAGTGGGTACCCCGGAGGATATCGCAGACGCCGTTGTCTTTCTTGCCTCGGAACAGGCGAGGTGGATTACGGGGCAGGTGCTTCAGATTGCGGGCGGGCATGCCCTTTAGCCTTGAAGGTCAGGTCGCAACTTCGAGAACGTACTTCTATCTTGCAGCGGTTTCTCCATAGCTGTGTTGAAGCTGGCCCGCAATCGGTTTGCTGTACAGCGATGGAGCAGATCAAATGTGTACCTCCATGTGTAAACGGAGAGAGGGCTTGAGTTCCGTCCGGGCTACGGCAGCCCATTGGCGTTGTGATGCCAGTGGTATGTTCATCGTGATAGGATGAGGAGATCGGTCATGTTCGGGTTATCTGCTATGTCTACCATGTGTCATTCCTGAGCGTATCGAGGGATCTCATCTATCTGGCACGAGGATGCTGTTCTATGGGATTTCTTCGACAGTCGGCTCCGCCTCGTGTCGCTACGTTGCGCTCGGAATGACACATGGGTATGGAGTGACGTACACCTGTTCTCATGCGCCGATCATCCTATCACCCCTGATATACTATGAGCAATTATGTCTAACATTTCATGGAGGGTGGTGAGGTGTGCTATGAATGAGCTCTATTAATTGCTACTTCTTGCTTCATCCAGCATGACACGGCTAATCATACTATTATCGCTGCTGGCATTAACAAGCTGTGGTCATTCTCGCCTGCCTCTGCAGGAACGCCGGACGCTTCCTCTTGCCGTCCACGTCCACATCGATGAGGCAGCACTGGCCACGACGGGCCGATTAACAGCGAGGGGGCGCCTCGTGAATGAAGGCCGGAAGGCCATCGGGATCTGGTTTGGTCACCCGCTCTTCAAGATGAGGATCCATCGATTGTATGGAACCACAATCTTCAGTGATGAGATACCTCGCGGCTGGGTAGAGGACTTAAGGCCGCCGCTAATCCCGGAAGTACCTCTTACAAGCTCATATGGGACCACAGTTCTCGATCCGGGGGAGAGCTACGCACTCTGCGGCCCTGATGGAGGACAGCCCGGTACGTACGATTTCCCTCACCAATGCGCATGGGTTAGCATTCCTTTTCCGCACGTGTTGGAAACGGCGCAATACAAAGTCCAACTGTATGTGACGCTAAACAATCTCCATGGAGAGGAAATCCACCTGTACAGCGCTCCAGCGTACATAGAAGTCAAGTAGGCTACCCGTACCGTAACCTCAGCAAATGATACGGGAGATCGGCCTTAGAGCTCTTGAATTGCACTTCTCGCATAGCCCAGACCGTGTACTGGCCGGTCGGCACGAAGGCCAGGCCGCACTACCCCGGCAGAATTTCTCGCAGCGTGTAAACCTCACCTACGCTGCCCAGGTCTGGTTTGAAAGCTGTCGCATGTGGGCTACAAAGGCCCGCTGGCGCGATGCTGGTGGGCCTTTTCGTTTCACTGACATGAACGTCTTGAGGCCGTTACCCCGTTGCCATCGCCCGCGGTGAAGGGACGCGAATAACGGCACCGAGGAGCCGAATGAGACACTTTTCACTTCGTCGAGCTTTTCGGCAACGAGGCGTGTAGGCGGGCTCGTTGCGCTGGCCGCGATGGGAGGCAGGCGAGGTGTTTTTCCATACGAGTTGAGATTTGGTGCAACATTTTATGCTTTGCTACATAAAGCACTCTATGAGGACAAGGTTCTTCTGGACCGGAATGACACTCGCCAAAGCTCGGTCCACGCGGGCCAGGCGCTCCATCGCACTGAAGATGCTTGCCATCGCGGCACTCATTATCGTGCTGTTGATTCCTGTGCTGATGCTCGGGGAACTCATTTTCGAGCGGCAGCAGCTTCGCGATGGCGTACAGCGCGAAATCTCGGCGATGTGGGGTGGGGAGCAGACGGTCGGCGGACCAGTGCTGACGGAGTCGTTCGTCTAGTCCGTCCAGAATGCCAGCGGGCTGACCGAGCGCACCGCGTTCACCTGCTCGTACGATATGCCCGGCCGGTCTTCCACGCCCACGTCGGGCCAGGCAGGCTGAGTGCTGACTTCCGATTACACTGGAGGAACAACGATGAAGAACGATACGGCCTACCGATTCGCTGCCGGCGTCGCACTCGGGACAGCATTCGTGATCGTTTGGCTCAACGCTGCCGCTGGCCTCATCGGAATTGAGGACGACGACCCTGCCAACCTGATGTATGTTGGGGTGCTCGGCATAGGATTCGTTGGTGCCATCATCGCGCGTTTCCAGGCGCGTGGATTGGCACGCGCGTTGTTCGCGACTGCGCTGGCGCAGGCGTTGGTTGGTGGGATCGCTCTGACATACCCGAATACCGCCAGCGCCGTGGCCATCGTGGTCTTGCATGGGGTGTTCATGGCGCTGTTTGTCGGCTCGGCGTTGTTATTTCGGTATGCGGCGCGGCATTAATTCCCCGCGAGCGCAGTCCTATAGTTTAAGGACTGCACAAAGGTCAAAAACTTCGTTCATCGTTCGGCTGACGTTTGGTACGGAAACTGTCGCATGTGGGCTGCGCACTTTTGCCCGTGATGAGGTTTGGGTGGATTGGCCCTGCGTCTCGGTGGGGCCTTGCTTTACCGCCTCGAAAGTCTGACACTAAAGCACAGCATTCGCGGCGAGCAGTAGGGAACGATTCCACTCACGAGGTACCCGGAGCCATGCAAAAAATCTACAGCCACATGAACGTGGCGATGGTTCAGCTCATAAAGAACGAGCTCGAGAACCGTGGTATCGAGACCATCATTCAGGGCGAACACCTGGTTGCGATTATCGGAGGCGGTGCGCCGGCGGATGCCTGGTATGAGCTCTGGCTGGTTGACGATGCGCGGCTCCCGGAAGCGGCCCGTGTGGTTCAGGACATCATCGACGAGGCAGGTGAGGAACGGGCGGGAGAGGAGTCGTGGATCTGTGCGGAGTGCGGGGAGGAGGTAGACGCGGAGTTCGCTGTCTGCTGGAATTGCGGCCAGGAGCGACCGGAGGAGGGCGAGTAACGACTGCTGGACGCCCGCGCCAGTGGCCCGCGTTACGGACACGGCTGGCTGAACCGGCAGCTTTCGTTTTATGCTGTTTGCAGCTTGTACAAGGCGGAGTAAAGCCGGACATTGGGGATAGTTGCATCGCTGCATTCGATGCGGATACGGTTATCTGGCGTAGGAGGTATCACGTGAAGATTACCTGTCTGATGTTTCGCACGTGTGCCGTGCTTTTCCTCATGCATTGTGTACTCGCCTTGAATCTGGAGCAGGCCCGGGCGCAGCCGAGCCGAGAAGGCGAGACGGAATCCGCCCTATGGCATGTGGGCGGGTTTGTCGGCCTGGCTCGTGATTCTCCTGCGGGGTCGTTTCTGGGCGTAACGCCGGGGCGAGATCATTACTTCGTCGGTTTGCATGCGCTGACGCGGGTGCTGCGGCTCGATCCGGTCTCGATCTCCTACGGCATTCAGGTATTGCCTTTCGTCGGTATCGAGGGGCGTACCGCGCCTAGAGGGTACGACGGGCCGAGGGATGCCGACGGGGAAGTGCCGGGACCGGACCTGGCCTATGCGTACGGGGTATCGCCGTTCGGGCTCGAGGTGGGTGTGTATCCGTTTCGGGGCCTCGGGTTGTACGGGGCGGCAGCTGCCGGCGGACTCATCTTCAGAGATCCCTTCCCCGTGCCCGAGGCCAGGCGGACCAATTTCACGCTCGAATACGGAGGCGGCGTGCTGATTCATACGGGGCGTGAGCGATGGCTCCGGCTGGGGTACAAGTATCACCACCTCTCGAACGCGTACACGGCTCGGGTCAATCCGGGATTGGACGGGTTTGTCTTTTACGCCGGCTACCAGGTGCCTGTCCGCTTGCCCCGTTGAGGGTACGGAACCCGTCCGGGACAGGGTTCCGCATGACGTTTTCTGAGGGGAGAGCCCGTCTTGCGTGTGGTATCGCTCAGGATGACGTCTGACGGGGTAGCGCCGGACCGGTACATACGTGCCCGGCTCATTCCATGGTTCCTGTGCTTCGCCAAGGTCGCCGGGGGGAGCCGCGGTGCGTCAAGGAAATGGCGCAGAATCCTGGTTTAACTGATTTAGGCTTTTACGGGAGTGCTCACGCCAGCGGGTAGGTAGTCCTTCAGGTTGTGCTGCCTGGATTTACTTCGTCGGTCGCTCCGCTCGCGTCCATTTTCATGGGAATGACGTTTGTGGGGAGGGCTTTGGTTTGCTCAGGGCATCGGGTATTCCTGGGTGGTGTAACATCCTCCTGCCTTGCTCCGCTGGACGCGTCGCGAGGCTGTCCCCCTTCGAAGGAGGATTTTGTTTTAGTGGCTCGTGTCGAAGGAGGATTTTGGTGAAGCAGGACCGGATGGGTGGCATGACCTGCTCGTACGAGAGGAGGGAACGCACTGGCGGTATATCTTTACACGGGCGGGTTGGGATGTGGGGCACTGGTGCTCGTGGTAAGTTTCGCAGGAGCCAGGCAGGAGATCGGATGTATTCCGGTACTTTAGAATCGGGTGCTCCAGCCGGCGCCGAGCAAGAATTTCGGGGCCGTATCGGTGAGGCCAACCCCGGCGTGCAGGTCTGCCTGCATCTGTGAGCCCAGGCTCAGGGTGTATCCATGGTGGAGGAGGGCGGCGACCGGCTCGCCGACAGCTCCGGAGACTGCGGCCTCGAGGAACGTACCGATTCGCTCCGTCAGGCCGGTTCCCATTACGAGCGTAGCGCCTAGTTCAACGTCATTTGCGGCGTTTACCAGCGTTGCAGAAACCTGTGCGCCCATCGACCAGGACGTGCTCAGATCGCGCCCCGCCGTCAGCAGCACCTCCGGTACGACCTCTCCGCTGCTCACTTCGTTCTCGCCCGTCGGCAGGCTCAGACCTGCCAGGCCGGCCACCTGCCAGCCTCCCAGCGTGCCGAAGGCGGCTTTGGCGCCTACCGAGATGTCTCCGAAGCCGGACGCCGATCCCGCGTCGATGTAGTCGGGGAGCGTCAACCGGAGTTCGAAGCGTGAGAGGGGGGACCAGCGGATCAGGGCTTCCGGTCCGGCGATCACGTCGGAATCCCGGCCCCATTCCTGTGTAGCTCCCGCCTCGATCTGAACGCGGCCAACCGGCACGGTAGTGGGGCTTTCAGTGAAGTCGGGGCGGTCCGTGATGATATCGGGAAGCTCCTGCGCCTGTGCGGAACGCTGCGAGAGGGTCAGGAGCAGCGCCACGGCGGCGCACCATGAGATAGTAAGTCGAGTCATGTGTGATGTATTTTATTTTTAGTTAAAGCTAAAATTAGAATACATTAATGGTGAATGCAAGGGATGCAGGTGAATCGCTTCCCTTTCACACGCATCATGTCGCGGTATATCCGGTCCCGGCAAGCGTTATCTTGTTCGCTCACATGCCCGTACCAGGAAGACGTGTATGACCTCTATCGAGATTGCCCGACACCGGCTTCATAACCAGCTCATCTCGCAATCTCTGTTGCAGACGCCCGCGGAGGTGTTGACCTGGATGGGAGCCATGCAGGCGCAGGATTACCCGGGTGTGAAATGGTCGATTGGCTTGCGCCTGGCGGGAGCAACCGACGCCGATATCGAGCGTGCCATCGTGGAGCGGAGCATCGTACGCACCTGGCCGCTCCGAGGTACTCTGCACGTTGTCGCGGCCTCCGATGTCCGCTGGATGCTGGCCCTGACGGCACCGCGGACCCTGGCACGATTCGCGCCCCGGCACCGGCAACTGGAACTCGACGAGGCTACGTTCGCAGAGAGCAATGCGGTGCTGGAACGGGTGCTTCGGGACGGCAAACAACTGACACGAGAGGAAATTGCAGCCGCACTCCAGGAATCCGGTATCGCTAAGGACGGTCAGCGGCTGGCGTACATGCTGTTGCGGGCCGCTCTGGACGGGCTGATCTGCTTCGGCGCGCGGCGCGGCAAGCAGTTCACGTATACGCTACTCGAAGAATGGATCCCTCCGGCGCAGCCGAAAGTGCGTGATGAGGCCCTGGCAGATCTCGCCCGGCGGTACTTCACCAGCCGTGGACCGGCCACCGTGCGAGATTTCGCGTGGTGGTCGGGGCTCACGCTCTCGGATGCGCGGGCCGGACTCGAAGCGGTCAGGCAGGAACTCGTTGAGGAGAAGGTGGACGGCACTACGTACTGGCTGCCAGACAGGGTGCCATCCGGCCGGGATTCGCAGCCGTCCGTGTACCTGTTGCCCGGGTTCGACGAATACATGCTCGGCTATACCGACCGAAGTGCCGTGCTGGATGATCGGTACGCCCGGCTCGTTCCGAAGAACGGCATGTTCAGTCCGACAGTCGTAGTCAATGGGTACGTAGAGGGCACGTGGCAGCGCACGTTCAAGAAAGGCGGCGTCGCCATCGATGCGGTGCCGTTCACGGAATGGAGCGCAGACGAGCAGCGCGGACTTGCTGCGGCTGCATCCCGCTTTGCCGCGTATTTAGAGATGCCGGTGGTGTGAGGGAGGACGGGGGAAGTACCCCGGCAGGTCGGGGCTGATGAGTGGGTTCAGGGTGGGAGGTTGCGTGGAATCCGTAGCCGATTGCTGATCGCTGATTGCCGGTAGCCTCAATGGTACAGCATGCACCGCCTTATCCGGATTTGGGGAGGGCATGAGGTGGAGGGGACGGATGCGGTGAAAGGAACTGGTGAAAGAGAAAGGCCCACCGGTGAGGTTCCGGTGGGCCTTTTCCGTGAGGCGGACCGTTTCGTACGTGTGTCGTTCCGGGCGGCATGGGCTTACTTTGCCGCGAGCTGCTGGTTCTGGTAATCGTGGAGCGCGCGCAGGGTAAGGCGGCGGAGGGCGGGGGACTCCTGCTCCTGCACGGCCTCCCGGAGTCCTTCCATCCCGTAGCTGCTGCCAATGGCATGGAGTGCTGCCAGTGCCATCGTACGCATCCCTTCTACCTCGTGGTATTTGTATACATCCAGGAGCTGGGGTACAGAGGCCCGGAAGTCCACCTTGTCGCCATGGACCGTGGCGAAGAAGATGATGTCCTGGAGTTCACTCATGGTTACGTCCGTGTAGTTGCTCTCCCGGGGCAGGTTGACTTCTTCCTGAAGTGCCCGCCACCAGTGTTTGCTGCGTTCGGCAGCCGGGTTGTTTGCATAATCCATGGAGAGGACGCTGCCCGAGGGTGCCTGGGCAGCGACGGCCATGGGGAGTGCAGAAAAAAGCACAGAAAGGAATATCAGATTCTTAAGTATTTTCATAGTCATTCTCCTCTCTATCCGTTGCATTAATTAAGAGGTACGGTAGGTCCACCTCTCGTTCAGAGCCGTACGCGAACTCGTCCTTGCGCTTGGCCTGATCTAATTTAAGGTTGTTATATGTGTCTGTTTTTTATTGGAAGTGCTTCCGTTGCAATGGCCTAATGTTGTAAGGGCTTTCGTCTCTGAATCTTAACATGAAAAGCGTTTCCGGTGCGGAAAACGTTACAGGATTCCGGTACGAATCTGCGCGCAAGAGGGGGCGTGGTTAACCGAGGGATACAGTCGAGGGGAAACCCTGGTGGCTACTCATGGCTGGTGCCGGAATTCCCATCGATGGGCGCCGTACTGGCTGATTCGATACGTGGTTCTCTCGCTTTCGCGGTATGCGTAGGGCGGGAGGTGATTCTGTCAGATGAGCCGTGCCGTTGACGGGCGTTCTTATTCAAACAAGAAAGCTCTTTCCAGCGGAGAAGTGGCCCGGACGTGTCCGGTAGGGCGATACAGCAGGAAGTGGCGTATGCTGGGGGGCGGCTAGTGTCCTGGTTTCTAACCCTTATGTGCAGCGTTTGGCGACTCCATTTCTGCGTTTTCAGTCCGTCAGAGCGGGGGTGGTTTCACTTTACATGTGTGGGTTATGTAAATAACCTTGTTTGCCTGTCCTTCTCACTCGTACGTTAGGTCCAGTTGCACGGAGGCACCGTGCAGTCAGCCTGCAACCGTACTGATTGACAAGGAGGAAGGCATGATCGAGATCGTGAGGACGAGCGGGGCCGGCACGTGTGCGCCCCGCACGGGAGGCGGCCCGGAAGATCCGCCATCCCCTCTGTACGAACCGGTGAACCGGCAGCGCCCCGCGCGGCGGCGGCTGCGTGACATCCGGGTTCATTTCCTGTCGCTCGTTCCGGCGGCGGCCAACCAGCGCACGGTGCTCGTCAAGAGCGCGTCGCGCAGCGGATGCGTCGTGCTGGAGAAGGCATTGCGGATCGAGAAGACAGATGCTGCCCGGAAGACGGTGTACGGGGTCGTTTACGCGCCGGATGAGACGGACACGGAGGGCGATACCGTGAGCGCCGAGGAGATCCGGCGCGCGGCGTACGCCTTCATGCGCGAAGGTCGAACGGGGCAGATCGACAGCGACCATGACGGCCAGGCCGGAAAGGGTTACGTGGCCGAGAGCTGGATCGTCCGCGCAGGTGATCCGCTTTTTCCCGATGAGCCGCCGGGTACGTGGGCGGTCGGAGTGAACGTCACCGATGCGGCCACCTGGCAACGCATCGAGCGCGGCGAGCTGCGCGGCCTCTCCATGGCGGGCCTTGCCCGGCCGGAGCCGCTTACTGAGAAGGGGGCTTCCGAACCGTTCGAGCGTGCCGCGGAGCAGGCGGAAGTGCCCGGCGGCCTCGTCACCAGGCTGCGCAAGATGCTCGGCCTGGACGTGCCGGAGCGTGCCGTGGAGGTGCCCGCGCTTGCTCCGGCTGCTGCTGACCCCGGTAAAGACGCGCTTCGGGATCAGGCTGAACGCATCGCACGGCTGGCCGCCCAGCTCGAGGCTGCCGGACGGCAGACCGGGGGAAGGCAAACCGTTCTGGGCGGCGGCACGCGGCCTCTGCGCAAGGACAAAGGCTTCAAGGGAATCCGAATCATTTAGCTGTCGGCTGTCAGCATTCAGCGGTCAGCTTTCTATCTGGCCGACAGCCAGTGGCTGACCTCCGATGGCTCCAACCTCAATGAATCATGGCAATCTCAAACGAAGAACTGTTAGCCATTCTGAAGGCGCATATCGACACATCGGTGCCGGCCGGGATAGCCGGTGCGCAGGATGCGGAAGAGTTCATCGACCTTGCTGTGGACCAGACAGCGGTGCTGCGGTCGATCCGGGTCGAGACGGGCATCCGGAGTACATTCAACCTGGACAACATGGCGCTGGGCGAACCGGTGACGGTCAAGGCGACCGAGTCTACGGCACCGGACCCGGCAGACGTGGTGGCGGTCACGCGGACCCGAAAGGTGCTTCAGCCCCAGGAGATCATCGCGGCGTTCGACGTGTCGTTCAGCTTCCTGCGGAAGAACATCGAGCGCAGCCGGGTGAACGAGCGGCTCAACCGCATCTTCGCGAAGCGATTCGGGAAGGACATCGTGCTGATGGCCTTCATGGGCGATACATCGAACATCGGGAGCACGCGGACGGACAAGGCGCTGAAAGCGATCGACGGGTTCGTCACGCAGGCACTCACCGATCCGGAGGCGCATGCCTACACGATTCCAGCCTCACCCGAGTACAACACGACCGTCTTTCCGGCGATGCTGGAGCTGCTTCCGAAGGACTACCGGGACCAGCGGGACGAACTCGGCTTCTTCGTCTCAGCGGCGGTGTACGATGCGTACGCCCGAGAGATCGGGAGTCGGGCTACGGCGCTGGGTGACATGCTCCTGGCCGGGCCCTGGAAGGAAAACCTGAGCTATATGGGCGTGAAGCTCTACCCGGTGTACGGTCTCGACGACGGGCACATCCTGCTTACCCTTCGCGAGAACCTGGTCGTCGGGTTCGGGCAGGAGCTGACGGTGGGCCGTGACGTGCTCAACCGGGAGCGCCTGCTCAAAGTAACCCTGACGGCGGAAGTGGATGCGAAATACGTCGTCGGGGACGCCCTCGTGATCGGAACGGCGTGAGGAAGGGACTACGTACGGGTGACGAGTGATCGGGGGGTATGAAGCAGGCTGGTAGTTCCGTTGTTTCGCGCTCGTCGCCTTCATTCGTACGTCGATTCCAGGAATATCGGAGACCCGTGTGGGGGCATCGTGCTGAGGAGTCTCCGGCCGTTGCGGGTGGGGCGGGCGTCGCCGTGGGCGGTTTCGCTCCGGAACGCCGCCCGCCCCCAAAGCGCGGTAGTTCGAATGCAATAGGGAGCACAGGCGGAGGAGGGGATGGGGGAGATGTTCCAGGCCCTGATAGCCTTTAGTCCCGGATTTCGTCGGAGTCGCGGCGGCTGTAGTCCCAGTTGTCGTCGAAGTGCTTGCCGAGGTCGCCCCAGCCTCCCGTTTCGCTCCAGTAGGATTCATTCCGGGTATCCCGGAGGCGGCGCCAGCCGATGACGCTTGCGATTCCCATGATCAGCGCGAAACCGGCGGCCACGTGCGGGAGGAATGCCGGCTTCAGGGCAATGATGGCGCAGACGGCCAGGATACAGATGAAGGTGATCTCTCTCATACGGAGCCAGTTCCGGCTGTAGGGGGACCTCTTCAGGGTATCGGCAGGAATCTTATACGCTTTAGGCCGGCAGAGATGCAGTCAACTACGTTCATCAGGAGAAGAGATCATGTTTGATCCGATCGGACACCCGGGGTTATCCGAGGAGGCAGCCGCCCTGGCGCCCGAGGTTCTGACCGCACAGGCCCGGCTCGCGGAGCGGCTGTTACGGGTAGACCCGCTCGCCTACGACGGTCTCAGTGACGCGGAGAAGGACGTGTGGGCGGATATGGTGCTGCTCCAGATCGACTACCAGATGCAGGCCAGTCCGGTGCTCACCAGCGAACGTATCGGCGACGTGCAGCAGACATTCCGCGCCGGCGGGCCTGTGAGTTCGGGCGCACGCCTGCTCCGCGACGCCCACTTTGCCGATGCGACGGGCGTTACCCCGAGTAACGGCTCGTGGGGCCTGGACGGCATCTATGATACAGGGGAGTGACACAGCGCACGTGAAGATCGGGAATGATCCGGGGTTTGCTCTCAAGGGCCGACCCTCAACCGCTATGCAGTACAACGCCAGACTATACAAAACCATGCCCGAAGCCGGAGCCGCGTTCATGCCGGTGGCGCTGAACGAGTTGAGCGGCGTCGGAAGCCGGCAGATCGCGGAGCGTGACCGGTTGGTGAGCCGGTTGTATACCGCCGTGCTTGCCGGGGCCGGCCATTATCCATCGGGACAGCCCGTATGGGTAGAGGTATCCGGAAACGGGGGTACGCCGGGAGAGACGTTCATCGGCTACCCGCTCCTCCAGCGCGGGCGTGTAGTGCGGCTGCACCGTCGTGACGGCGAGTTTCTGCCGGGTCTCATCCTGGAACGCCTGGGCGCTTACGAGCGCAGCGGCGGGCTGCTGGTGACCGGAAGCGACGACTGGTTCATCACGCAGGACGGGCCCTCGGTTTATCGCACGATGGACTTTCGCACCTACGAGGACGTGCCCGCTCTGCGAGGGAAGCTGAACGGGCCGCTGTTGTGGATCGGCAGCACGCTGGTTGCGGGAGGGGTGGACAACGTCTACCGGTCGGCCGACGGCCTCACGTGGGAGACGCTGCCGGTTCCGGGTGCGGCAGAGGTGTGGGCACTGGCCTGGGACGGGCTCGTCCTCTGGGTTGCCGCCGAGGGCGGCACGTTTACGGTCGACCTCGAAACGAGCGACGTGGTTCAGGTCGATGCTGCGCCTGCACACGGGCTTAGCTACCGGTTCATGAACTTCGACCTGTACCGGGCCTCCTACGATGGGAGCGTCTACACCGTGTATGCCCGGAACGGCGATCTCTTCCGGTCGATCCCGTTCAGTCTGCACGGACTCACGCATAACTGGGTGGTGCTGGACGGGCAGCACTACGTGACGGATCTGGCGGGCATCGTGCGCCGGTTCGATGCGGCAACCGAAGCGGAGGTCGGAAGCCTGTATACGGTAAGCCGGGATGCTGCCTGGGGGCCGTCCACGTTCGTCCTGCGGGATACGGTGCTGGCGGTAGGCTACGGGCGGCTGGCCCGCGTCGCCGGGGCCATGCTGTGGGAAGTCTATGATTTCGGAGACGACGTGCGGGCCTACCCGTGCCTGGGCGGGTTCGTAATTGCGCGGCGGGACGGGCTGCTGTACAGGGTCAGAAGGATTTAGGCTGGAGCGTTCGGGTGCCCGGGTAGTGCTTCGAGACATGAACGCATGACAAGGTACGGGGAGACCTGGAGCATATACATTGCGGAGGAGCTATGTGGTGGCGATTCATCAAACGGCCCGAACTGGGCTTTCTGACGACGGCCTTTGGCCGGCTGGTGTTCAAATGGCAGGTATTGGAAGGTGTGCTGGAGTGGGCGACCCTGATCGTCGGTTTGCTCGTAGGCGTGTTGACGCTCGTACGCCTGCTGGTCGAACTGGAGCTGCTCCGGCTCCCCGGGCGGCCTCACCCGCGGAAGGAACGGCGGGGGCGTACGGGGCGCCGGGAGCGACGTATATGCGACAGAGGGGGAGGTTGGTAAGGCGGTCGCCCGGACGGGCTACGAGAGGGCGCGGCCCGTCCGGGCGACAAGGCCTGTACCGGGCTCCGGGTCACATCCGCTCCGTAGATTTTACTATGCTTGGCGTATCGTCATATTTTATAAAGATCAGTAAAGGGATTGCATGGGATCTTTCTATGTCGTTATTTGCACACCCGCCTGAACTTATTGCACATCTTCCGGGAGGCGGGTCTGACCGGAATGCATGTCTGCACCAGAAGGTGTGGCACGTTCCAGGCCAACATGCACCACTATGAAGCGAGTTACTTCTGCGCTAAACGTCTCCACGCGTGATGGGGAGCCCTATCTGATCAACTGGTGCGGGCGTACGTACGTTGTTCGCCGCATCGCAGAGAAGCGCATCGAAAAGAAGCTGTTGTCCAAGCGTACGTTTTACCACCTGGAAACCGACAAGGAGGAGCTGGAGATCTCGTCGAATGGGAAGGAGTGGCGCCTGGAGCGCGTGCTCGAACCCGGGGTCGTGCCGGTATCGTAAGAGAGGCTGAGGTAAGGGCAGGGGGGCGCTTTTCGGGTCGGATTTGACGGTTTGTTTTTGAGCTTTCTGCCTTTATCGGCTGCGTTGCTCCATGCCGGTCGGCTCTGCACTGGTATCAATGTGGATGGCGCAGCGCCCCTGGTTTAATCTGGTTTCGGCCTTTACGGACGTGCTCACGCCAGCGGGTAGGTAGTCCTTCAGGTTGTGCTGCCTGGATTTACTGCGTCGGTCGCTCCGCTCGCGTCCACCTTCGCGGGAATGACGTTTGTGGGGAGGGCTTTGGTTTGCTCAGGGCATCGGGTATTGCTTTGCGGGGCTGACATCCTCCTTCGAAGGAGGATTTTATAGTCTGGGGACGTCGTCGTTGTACGATTGCAGGGCCGTTGCGTGGAGACGCAGCATGCTGCGTCTCCACAATAGCGTGGTGGCATGTGGGTATAGCATGGTGCCGTGTGGATATAGAGAACACACTGGTGGTATGTCTCTACACGGGCGGGTTGGGATGTGGGGCATTGGTGCTCATGGTAAGTTTCGCAGGAGCCGGTCAGGTCGTGCTGGCTGGATACCCGGTCGGGGCCGGGCATGACGTGATTGGGGAGGTTTGGAGGGGGAAAATGAGCCGGATTGCTGCTATTGAGGATCCTGCATGTTTCCTTGACGCCTGTGCGGTCGGGCGTGGACATGGCAGGTTGGGTGCCTAGACTGCCCTTTCCTGTGAGCTTATACCGGGCAACAGGGGGCTTTGCAAACCACGTCTTGGGCGATACCAGACCGTCCTCTAGTCCGCCTTGTTATTCGTTAAGGTGCGGAGTTCGTCCAGGATGCTGCCGGTGAGGTATTCCAGCGTTTCGAAGTAAGACATGTCTGCCGTGGTGGCCCGTGTCTTCAGCTTGACGCGGTGCCGGGTGCGGTCCTTCGAAAAGCCCTCGATGAGGTTGAGTTTTTCGGCGCAGGAGAGTACCGCGTCCACGTACGCCTCGTTGGATGCGAGGGAGGCGTCCTCAGGGATATTCCAAGGCGTGGTGTTGCCAAGCGCGACACCGCTGCCATCGCCAAAGTCGACCGAAGGGAGGGGAGGTTGAGCTGGTGGTGTGGCGGGGGGAGTGAGGCGCTCGCGTAGTTCGACGGCAAGCGTCGCGGGCTGAAGCTGCGTTTCGGAGCGAGCCCACCCCTGAAGCAGGCTGCTGAGGAATGAGCGAGCTGCAGGGGTATCAAACGTTAACGGCCTGCCCCCTATCGAGACCACGATCCCCTCAGGTGCCATGTAGCAGAAGTCGATGAGCCGGTTGTCCATCGCCAACTCCATCAACTCGCCAAGCCTAAACTGGGTGTAGTCCGTCACGTCCGTTCGCATGTATGGTGCTTATGATACCGGTTCGAGCTGCGTCAACCCAACCTGCGCATCAGCATTCGACGCAGGGAATATGAGCAACAAAACCGACACTAGCACATGCCAAAAAGCGTAGGGCGGCATGCGACTTTGGCGCATATGGCTCCAAGCGGGCAGAGGGGGCGAAGCTCGTCGATTTCCAGAACGAGGGTAAAAACGTGCCAAACGGCACACGAAAGCCCTTTTTTGTCACATCGAGTGCTTCATGAAAACAACCCGGAGCGCAGGTCAGTACGGTCGTAGCGCCTGGTCTGATATATACGAAATAAGTTCATTGCCAGACAAGGATGTGGATAACTATGGACACATATTGTTCACAGTATTTGTGTAGGGCTGTACGTGACCATTGTGTCCAGTGTATCCTCTCGGCCCTGCAGCTGTTGCCTGTAGTTGATCGATAACCAGGGAGCGCTGAATTGTTTCTAGACCTGGTGGAATCGGAACCAGGTGCCCTTTATATTGCGGAAGGTGTCCTTTCTGCGCCATCTGAGAGGTGGTCCATGGGTACGTTTCCGGCAGCACGCCAGCGCGTTCTATGCATCGCTGTTGGTGCGTTGTTCATCCTGACCACCGCGCCCGTTCCGGCTCAGTCCGACACTTTCCCATCTGCATCGGAGGTACGCTCAACGTTTGAGCAGCACAGGACGGACGACTACAAACAGGCTGCGACTGCGTATCTAGGCCTGATCGCTGCGACAAGCCGCATGCTCGATTCTGAAGATCCACGTCCATCCACGGAGGAGAACGAGCGCGTGGCCGAGCACCTGGAGCGTGTAGCCGTTGCGCTCGAGCGGTATGGCGATGAGAGCTTTCCGGCAGGTTTCGATGACCGGGGTATGATCTACGTCCGGTTGGGCGCTCCGTCACATGTTGCTCGAATCCGGAATGCGTTTATGCTGACTGGCGGTGCGGCTCAGATGGCATTTGAATTCCCGGATGCGCTCACCATGCCTCCGAACGAGTTCCGGACCTACGCCGATCTGGCCGCTGCCAGCTACTTGTTCATTCGTGTGCGGGGTTTCTAAATGACGATGAAGGGGAGGTCTGAGCGTTGAAGTACGCCGTATCGCTTTGTTTGAAGCAGCTACCGTGCTTCCTTGACGCCCATGGGGCGGAGTCGGGCATGACGTGGTTGGGAGGGTTTTGGTTTGCTCGGGGTATTGGGTATTCCTGACCGGGTGCGAACATCCTCCTGCCTTGCTCCGCTGGACGCATTCGCAAGGCTGCCCTCCTTCAAAGGAGGATTTTTTAAGTAGGGCATGGCACCGCCATACCGCTATGGCAGTTGGGTGACAGGAAGGTGTCTTTACGGGGAGCCGGAGGCGGTCCTTGCGAACGCGGGGAAGCAATCTGGTTGGGAATCGCCAGGGCTGACGAGATTGTTTACCTGCGGTCAGTCGCTTTGCTCGTGCCACCGTGTACGCAAGGACATGGTGGGAGATTGCTTCGCTTTGTTCGCGAGGGTGCCGTTGGGGGGGAGCAGGTGCGATGCTTCGCTGTGAAGATGTGCTGTCAATTGGGGGCGATGTGGGGGAAGCGGGATTGGAGTTGAGTAGGTGTGAGGGTGCCGGTTATGCGTTCCAAGACGTGGCCTTCGGGGCTGATGATGAAGGAGGTGGGCAGGCTGTATACGCCACCGAGTGCGCTGGAGAGGAGTCCGGTATCGAAGGCGACAGGGTACTGTATGTCGTAAGCTGCTACGAAAGAACGGACCTTTTCGGGGTCGGAATCGACCGTGATGCCGATGACCGCGATGTTATCGTCGTGCATGCCGGTAAGTAGTTGGTTCAGGTCGGGGATGTAAGTTCGGCAGGGGGGACACCACGTGGCCCAGAAGGTGAGGAGGACCGTTCGGCCCCGGTAGCTGGAGAGCCGAAGAGAGTCGCCCTCCAGAGCCGGGAGCATGATGTCCGGGAGTTCCCGGGGGAGCGCGGTGGTATCCACGACCGGGGCCGGTATGGGGGGTGCGGCGAGGAGGGAGTCAGGGAGCGGTTGCAACGGCGGGCGTTCGTGCTCCTGAGCCAGGCACCCGGCCGCCAGCAGGCCGGCCCCGAGCAGGAGCAGGTACGAGGGGGGCCGTGTCACGTCAGGCAGAGGCTGGGAAGGGGGCGGATTCTTGCGTGAGGCTTGACCGGAGCGCATCCCGGACGGCTCCGGTCGTGATACCCCGGTGCGATACGTGAAACTGCGGCCGGTCCTGGAACAGGACGATGACCTGGGGTGATTCGTGCCGAATACCGTAGCGCTCTGCGATGGTGTTGGAGACGGGTCGGGCGTACTGGACTACGACCTCATAGACCGTACGCCCCGTCTCGCGCGCAAAGGCGGACATCTGGTCTCGCGCCCACGCGCTGACCGGGCAGGTCGCGCTGTGTTTGAAAATCACGACCGGCTCCTGGTGGGACCGGTCTGCTATAGTCCGGATGTCGTTCTCGTCGTTAAGCCGCAGGAAGCCGCTGGTGTTCAGGGACATAGGGCCGGGGGCGTTCGGTGTACGTATGGTCCAGGCAGATGGTCAGAACCGGAGGGTCGTGGGAAAGTTCTGCCGTGCTCGCGGGGACCGGACGTGCTCAAGCTCGTGCTACACGCGTGCATCAGGCCCCGTGTAGCTGAAGAGGCGGAGCCTCCGTTTTCACGAGCGCACGCACCAAGTCGATTGAGTCGCTTTCATAGACGGCTTGCCGGACCTCTTCCTGCCTGAAGAGCCGGGCAATCTGGCCCATGATCTGGATCTGGGACGACATCTCGTTGGTGGGTGTCAGGAGCAAAAATACCAGGCGGGTTGGCAGGCCGTCGGGGCTGTCGAAATCGATTCCTTCCGGGCTATGGCCGATGGCCAGTACCGGCCGCGAGAGGCCGGGAAGCCGGGCGTGTGGTACGGCGACTTCGTGCCCCAGGCTCGTGCTCATGACAGATTCCCGTACCTGGGCGGCCCGGTTTATGGTTTCGAAGTCGAGGCCTGCTGCGGGCGCGGCAACCCGGGCGAGCTCCCGGATGGCGTCCTGCCGCGTACTGGCTTTCAGGTTGGGGATGAAGAGGCCTGGGGCGAGCAGGTCGCCCAGTTTCCAGGTCTTGGGCAGGTTGATGAAGCGCTGCATGGCCGGGCCGCTGATGATAGAACTCAGCAGGGCCAGCACGACGAGCGCCACAAACATCTCATCCTGAATCACCCCGAATTCGAGGGCGAGCAGGCCGAGGATGATTTCCATCGCGCCGCGAGCGTTCATGCCAAAGCTGATGGCCCATGCTTCCGATCGCGGGAGCCCTCCGAGGTACGCGCCGAGCATGCATCCGGCCATTTTCCCAGCGAAGGCGATGGTCAGGACGCCCAGTACGAGCCCGACGTTGAAGTTGGCGAGGAAGTTTGCTTCGAGTCCGATGGAAACGAAGAAGACCGGCGCGAAGATATAGGTGACGAACTGGTGGAGGATGGTGCGCGTCTGGGTGCGCATATACCGGGAATCGCCAACGGCAATACCGACCAGGAACGCGCCGAAGATGGCGTGAATGCCGATGGCTTCGGTAGCGGCGGCTCCGGCGAGTGTCAGCACCAGCGTAAAACTCAGGACGCCTCCGGGCCAGCTGAGGCGCGACTGGATCCAGGGCAAGGCCCGGTGGACCAGCCAGCGCCCGGCAGTAAGCGTAAACACGACGAGGAAAAGCGTGAAGGCGATGGTCGTGCCGATGCTCAGCCCCCCGTGACCTGCGGCTGCATTTGCCGGGGCGTTCGCATTCATCATGGCCAGAATGATGGAGAAGATGATCCATCCGACCAGATCGCTGAACATGGCGGCCCCCATGATGAGCATACCGACGTCGGTCTTGAACAGATCGAGGTCCATCATGATCTTGGCGATCACCGGAAGCGCGGAGATGCTGAGCGCGGTCCCGAAGAAGAGGGCAAACGTGAGGAGGTCCGCGCCGGGCTCAATGCCCCAGAACTGGGGGAAGGCATAGGCGCCTGCCACGCCGAAGACGAACGGTATGAACGTGCCGAGCACGCTGACGAGGAGGGCTGCTTTCCCCTGTCTCCAGAGCACGCTCAATTCGATCTCGAGACCTGCTATCAGGAGCAGGAGAACGACAGCCAGGGTTGTTATGGTGCTGTAGGCCAGCGAAACAGGCCCGGAGGACGGGAAAATGGAGCCAAAGAGGTCCGGCGCCAGGGTACCCAGGATCGTAGGGCCGAGGATGACGCCTGCGAGGATCTCGCCGACGATGGCGGGCTGCTTGAAGCGGTTGAACAGTTCCCCGAACGCCCGCGCCAGCGCGAGCATGATCGCAAATCCGAGTAGAAAGGTCGTTATATCTGCTGATGTGAGTTTCTCCATACACGTATTACATTCGAAGGCGCAAATCGGATTTGCAGGAAAATGGCTGATTCATGGGGGCAGAGCACCGGTCAGTCGAGCGGAGGGCGCTCGCGGGCAACCCAGAGGTTGCAGGGAATCTCACGGAGCACCCACTCCATGTCCGTAGGGAAAATGCGCGTGAAGATGTGCGAGTGCTGGGATACCGAAGGCATGACGAGTAGATCTGCATCGACGCTCTGGACGAACTGAGAGGCTACCACGCCGGCGTGGCCCTGAATGCATTCCGCCCGGATCTGGACGCGAGTTTTGCCGGCGGCGTCCACGAAGTCGCGTAGAAGCGCTGTTTCTTCCGCCATGGTCGTTGCCGTCATGCCTTTGTCGGGGAAGTTGCCGGCGCGGTCGACTGCCGCGGCAGCGCCGTATTCGGGGAGTACCCGGAGGACGTAGATGATCTCCGCACTCTCCAGTTCAGCCAGCCGGACTGCCCTGGCCAGTGCGATCTGAGAGGTCTCGGAAAAGTCCGTAACGAATACCAGTCTCCGAAATGGCACGGGGTTCAGGCGCGGTTCCGTAAAGAGCAGAAGCGAGCACGGCGCCTCTCGGACCAGGTTGCGGGCAACGGAGCCGAGATAGTAGCGGAGGGGGTGTTCGCGTTCGAGTGCTCCGGCTACCAGGAGGTCGATATCGTTCTGCTCTACCACGCGGAGGATCGCGTCGTCTGGTACGCCCTCCCGCCAGTAAATGGTAGTGTCTTCGGGTAAGCCTGCCTCCTCCGCCACATGCCGCAGCCGCGCTTCCATGTCGGCCGTGTATTTGCCCGCATGGATGAGGCTGACGCGCGGCGCAAGCTGGCCCAGATGCCGGGCGGCCTCTGCGAGCAGAGCCGGAAGCCGGGGGGAGAAAGCGGCTGCAACGCCGATGTGCCGGTACAGGTACATGCTGTCTTAAAATGGATAGTCCTACGAAATCAGCCAGGATGCCTGTGCGCCGCGATGCAGCGCCGGGGCCACATGGCGTCCGGAGTAGAGCGGGAAGCCTCCCGGCAGCTGAGCGGCGGATAATATACAGCCCGAATGCTGGAAGCTACGGAACTCCCCACCAGAGGGCCGGGCGGCCAGGCTGAAACGGTGATATGATTGACCAGGATACGCTCTTAACGCCGATGCGTTCAGAAACGGCGTGATAATACGCAGTTAAGGAGGTAAAACCGGTCAGCGCAGGCCCGTATCAGGTGTGATGTCCCGATTTGAGGGCCTGAAAGCAATTCCTGGACAGGCACGTGGTCGGGGCCGGAATGACGTTATCCTAACGGTGCAGATTCCTGGTTCTCACCGTATATCCTGCGATGGACTCAGGTTGAATCGGTTGCGATACGCTGGATTCAGTGATTCAGCGAACACGGAGGCGGGCACGAATACTTCTTGCGTTCCGGCGGCGTAAGGAGCCACCTGGTAGGGCGACAGCACGAAGGTGATCCCCGCTGCCCGGCCGTTTTCGGACGGTACGAGAAAGAATGTTTCGAAATTAGCCCGCTCCGGTGTCGTGCCCTCCGCGATCCACTCCTCCTGTCTCGCCTGCGCTTCTTGCTCGGCCTCGCTCTGGGGCGTATCCAATCCCATGGCATCCATCAACCGGGTAGACAAGTCCTCACGCACATAGGCGCTTATTGGTTGGAGGGCTGTCGAATCCGGAAAGAAGTCGGCCAGAGTGAGGCGTCGCCCGGTTGCCATGTCGAAGTTGAACGCCTCGTAGTAGGGCATGCCGTGGGCGCCGCCGGTATATTCATAGCCTTCCGCCAGGATGCTCGTGAATACGTCCGTTCCCATTGCCGTGCGGAATCGGATGAACATCTCCCACGGGCGGATGGGCATACCGTCCATGCTCGTGCTGTCCGGTGCTTCGGCCGCGAACGCGCGTTTTCGCTCGGCCGTCCATGCCCGTATTGCTTCACCCGCCACAGACTGCATCCAAGATGCAGCCGGGTACTCGATGGTGTACGCATACGTCGCCGTCGAATCTCGCTCAACGATACCCTGATCCGTGGGCGGACCGGTATCGGGCGTTGCCTCGTTACGGCCACCGACGCAGGCCTGGAGGAGGAACAGTGTGGCCGCGAGTGCTGCTACGGTCAAACGATAGGTCTCTGCCACGGTCTTACAGGTTAGGGAGTCAGGCATTCCACGCTATTATGCACTGATCCGAAGTCATTGGGGCATTACGCCAGCTCTGCGAGTTCTGCCCAGCGTTCAACATCCCGGTCGAGCGCTTCCGTTAGCGCCTGGAGCTCGGTGTAGAGGGTATTGACCATATCGAAGTCGCTGCCTCCGATGGCGAGTTGCTGTTCGATCTCGGCCTTACGGGCTTCGGCGGCGGCGATGCGTTGTTCGAGCGTGTCCAACTCGCGGCGTTCCTTGTAAGAGAGCTTGCGCGGGCCGGACGGGGCGGGAGCCGGTGCCCGGGTGGCGGTCTGTTGCGGCTTTGCTTGTTGTGCGGGCTGTGCGGCAGTCTGTTCGGCTTCCTCACGGGCGCGAATCTCCAGGAAGGCGCTGTAGTTGCCCGGGTACTCGCGGATCACGCCGTTGCCTTCGAAACGGAAGAGGTGGTCTACTGTCCGGTCGAGGAAATAGCGGTCGTGGGAGACGACGATGAGGCAACCCGCGAAGCTTTCCAGGTAGTCTTCCAGGGCGACGAGCGTCGGGATGTCGAGGTCGTTCGTTGGTTCGTCCAGCAGGAGCACGTTCGGGGCAGACATGAGCTGGCGGAGAAGATAGAGCCGTCGCCGCTCGCCACCAGAGAGGTTGCCCACCGGCGTGTACTGGACGGCCGGAGGGAAGAGAAACCGATCCAGCATCTGGCTCGCCGTGATGAGGCTGCCGTCCGCCGTCTTCACATTCTCTGCCACCTCTTTCACGTAGTCGATGACGCGCAGGTCGTCTTTCAAGGCACGGCTTTCCTGGTCGTAGTATCCGATGACGGCCGTCTGGCCGATCTCCACCTCGCCCGCATCCGGCTGGAGCCGCCCGGCAATGATTTCCAGGAGGGTCGTCTTCCCCGTGCCATTCGGGCCGATGATGCCGACCCGGTCGCCGCGTGTGAACTTGTAGGAGAAGCCGTCGATCAGAGTACGCCCGTCGTATGCCTTCGAGACGTTTTCCAGTTCCACGACTTTGTTGCCGAGCCGAGTGGAGGGGGCGGACAGTTCGATGGTACGGTCCCGCGTTTCTCTTGGCTCGTTCATGAGGGTCTCGGCCCGTTGGATGCGAGCTTTTTGTTTGGTTGTGCGGGCCTTCGCGCCGCGCCGGAGCCAGGCCAGTTCGCGGCGGATGAGGTTATCGCGTTTCTGCGCTTCAGCCTCCTGTTGAAGTGCCTGCTCTTCCTTTTTCTCGAGGTAATAGGTGTAGTTACCATCGAAACGCTGGGTGCGGCCTCGCTCGATCTCTAGCATCCGGTTCGTTACGCGGTCCAGGAAGTAGCGGTCGTGTGTGACGAGCAGCAGAGCGCCGGTGTAGCGGGCCAGAAACTCCTCCAGCCAGGTGATGGTGTCCGCGTCCAGGTGGTTGGTGGGTTCGTCGAGGATGAGGAGGTCCGGGTGGAGGACGAGGGTGCGGGCCATGGCGACGCGCTTACGCTGCCCGCCGGAGAGCGTCCCGACCTGCGCTTCGGTATCCGTGATGCCGAGCCGGCTGAGGACGGCCTTTGCGTTGGCCTCCAGATCCCAGCTGCCCGTCACGTCGAGTCGATGGGAGAGTTCGGTCACGCGGTTCAGCAGGCGTTCATCTGTGCCGCCGGACCGGTCGAGGGCGATACAGGCGGCTTCGTAATCGTGGAGAAGCCGCATGGTTTCGTTGCCCTGATCGAACACTGCGTCGAGCACGGTTTGCTCGTGGTCGAACACGGGGTTCTGGGGCAGGTAGCCGACGGTACGGCCGTTGCCGACGACGAGACGACCGCCGTCGGCGGGCTCCGTGCCCGCGATGATCCGCAGGAGCGTCGTTTTACCGGAGCCGTTCGCTCCGATGATCCCCATTTTTTCGTCGTGCTCGAGGCTGAACGTCACATCTTCGAGAAGCGGTTTGGTGCCGTAGCTCTTGCGGACGCCTTCGAGCGAGAGAATGGTCATGGTACGTCTGAATGGTGCACATCTGCGCGGCAGGGAGATGGACTAGAAAGGATGCCCCGGCGTGCGGGGGGACGTACACATACCCGCCAGCGGCGATGTTGTGCCGGATTTTTTGCAGCAGAGGGCAGAGTAAAGTCAACCTGCCACGGAGGCGAACTATGGGTGCGGGATGACATCTCGGGCCTTGCGCCGGTGATGGGAAAGAGAGGCGAGCGGCGATTGATTCTGGAGTATGCGGTACCGGCGCGCATGCGTCGTTTTCAAAGTCGCGTATGTGCTCCATGCGCCAAAAGAGCATGCCGCGTGCGCTATGAATCCGAATGCAAGGGCTACAGAGGTGCATGAGATCCGATAAATCCAAGTCCTAAAATGTGGATGTAACCGGGATGTAACGATCCCATTCACATGTGCGGCGATGTAGCTCGCTGTGTTTGCAGTTTCGCGAGGCCCAGTAGTTTTTTTATGAGTGGGATTGTCGGTTTCGTAGTTCTTTCTGGTCCCGGCGTAAATCCGGGTGCGATCGAGCGCATGGTGGGGCGGCTTGCGCGGCGCGGGCCAGATGCGACAGGTACGTGGTCGAAAGGTGCTGCGGCGCTGGGTCAGTGCCAGATGTACACCACGCCCGAGTCTACTGCCGAGCGGCAGCCCTACGTCCACGGCAATGAGCGCCTGGTTGTCGTAGCGGATGCCCGGATCGATAATCGTGACGAGCTCATCGCGCAACTCGGCGCGGGCAGGAAGCCCGCCAGACTGGTCACCGACGTCGAACTCATCGCTGCCGCTTACGAACGCTGGGGAGAGGTGTGCCCGGAGCGACTCATAGGCGACTTTGCCTTTGCGATATGGGATGCGCGGGCGCAGCAATTATTCCTTGCTCGGGACCCGATTGGAAACAGACCCTTCTACTATTACAATCGCCCGGGAGAGTTTTTTGCGTTCGGTTCCGAGATCAAGGCGCTCTTCTCTTTAGAGGAGGTGCCCTGTGCGATTAACGAGACCCGCGTAGCCGAGTACCTCGCGAACGTCGCGAACGATCCAGAGATTACGTTCTACGAGGATATCCTGCGGCTTCCGCCGGCGACCTCGATGATCGTTACTCGTGACGGGACGATTCGCCGGCGGCAGTACTGGCATCTCGATCCGGAACGGGAGTTACGGCTCGGCTCCGATGAAGCATACGTTGAGGGTTTCCTGGACGTATTCACGGAGGCCGTTCGATGCCGGATGCGTTCACACGGTGCCGCTAGTGTCATGCTCAGCGGCGGTCTGGATTCGTCCTCCGTGGCGGGTGTAGCACGGAAGCTGCTGCAGGACGAGGGGCGAGGACCGCTCCACACCTTCTCGGCCATCTTTCCAGGGCTTCCGGAGGCGGAACTCAAGAAGGCGGACGAGCGGATGCACCTCGACGCACTGGAGGCGCAGGGCGGTCTGGACATGCATCGCATTCCGCTTGACGAAATAAGTCCTCTTGCTTCGATCGACAACGTGATCGCGCAACTGGACCAGCCACCATTGATCTGCAACACGTACCTCGTGCGCGCCATGCACCGCGCTGCTGCGGATCGAGGTGTGAGGGTCATGCTGGACGGGGCAGAGGGCGACATCGCCGTTTCGTACGGGCTAGGATATCTGGCCGAACTGACCTTGAGCGGACGTTGGGGCACGCTCTACGATGAGCTTTCTCTGATGGCTGCTCGAGGAGGTTCAACCGCAGCGGGGCTCTTCAGATCGCATGCTGCCAGGTACTTGCCGGTGCGGGCGCTTCGCCATCCCCTTCAGTACGTATCCCGCGACATGAGGCAACTTGCGTCACGTTTTGCCATACCCAGACGTGCGCTTCTCTGGGGGTATGGCATGAAACCCTACCTGGTGGGCGCAGCACGCTCCTTTCGTCCCGGTAGTGCGAATGGATCCGAAGCAGACCGCATTCACCCGCTTATGAGCCGCGATCTGGCTGAACGGGCACGCATTTACGATTTGCTCGAGCGTGGCAGGCGCATGCGAGCACAGCCGATCTACTCAGAGCGTCAGCGCCACTTTCAGGATTGGGTCTGCAATTCTGCCGGTATCGCCGCCATCCAGGAGGAAACGAATCACCTGGCTGCGATGGAAGGCATCGAGCGACGCCATCCCTTCTACGACGTGCGTTTGCTCGCGTACTGTCTTTCGCTGCCGGCAGAGCAGAAACTCCGGCATGGCTGGCCTCGCTGGATCCTGCGGAAGGCCATGGAAAGCCTTCTGCCAGAGTCCGTTCAGTGGCGGCCTGACAAGGCCGATCTCAGTCCCAATTTTTTGCGTAACCTGGCCGGTATGGAGAGAGAGACGCTCGAGCAGGTCGTTGCCGCGCCGGAGCGAATCAGGCCCTACATCGACATGAGCACGCTAAAGACCGCATGGAAGCAAAAGGATGCCATGAGTCTCTGGTTCGCGCTGGTGCTCGATCGCTGGCTCGGGCAAGTCGATGCCGTTCGCGGCGAGCAGATGCGGGGGCGACATGGATCGGCCAATACAGTATATGCAGACCGTTGCTGCACGCTTGCAGTGACATGACCAGGTACCATCCTCATCACTTAGGAGAGACATCATGACACACAACAAACTGTCCTATACGGCACCATCCATTCAGGCGTACGGCACCGTCGCCGATCTCACTGGAACAATTTGCGTCGATATCGGCCTTAGCGACACCAAAAATCTCGGATGGCCGAGTGATACGAATTTCAAGTTCCTTCCCAACGTCACGTGTGATCAACCGGGAGATAATCCTCCTCCGGCTGTAAGCTGATCGCACTGCGGTAAGGCGCGGTAGATCCGCGCACTTGTAGCGAGGGGCATGGTTTCCGCTTCGGGCGGGAGTCAGGCCCCTCAAACTAACCCTAACACGCAAGACGGGTCATCGTTACTGGTCAGCATAGCGCCTCGTACTCTATGTATTCGTACGTCGCATACGGTCTGCATGTCCACGCTGGTCTGCCTCTGCCGGAGCTTTTACAGGCTCCGGCGGGGGCGGCGCCAGACGTGGTGATCGCGCGTGACACATTGCCTGTGTTGCCGAAGGAGGTCATTGAAGGCAATTCGTTGTGCATCGGGATCCGTAAGGAGGAGGTGCACTACGTGTGGCGAGAATTTGGCGCGTTGCTGATTCGAGGTGGGCGTCAGATTTTCTACGACCCGCATCCCGGGATGCCGGATTCGTCGATGCGTGCGCCGCTGCTGGGTGTGGGGTTCGGGACACTGTTGCACCAGCGGGGCGTCCTCACACTGCACGCGAGTTGCGTGTCTATTGGCGGGAGGGCCGTGGCATTCCTGGGGAATAAGGGAGACGGGAAGTCCACAACCTCGGCGTTGTTGCACTCGCGCGGGCATTCCCTGGTAACCGACGATGTGCTGGCCGTGCATCTGAAAGGAGCCAGTGCCCCGGAAGTATGGCCCGCTTTCCCAAATCAGAAGCTGTGCCGCGACAGTATTGCGGCGATCGGTGAACGCGCCGAAGCATACCCCGAACTGCACCCGGCGCTGGACAAACGGGTACGGAGCGCCCGGGCCGGATTCAGCCCGGAGCCGGTTCCGCTCCACGCGATCTTTGTGCTCGCAGACGGACCCGAGATCGGAACCTCTCGCCTCACCGGGGGCGCTGCGTTCTCGGAGGTCGTCCGGCATTCGTACGCAGCCCGGTTTCTAGGGGCGGATCAGGTAGGGGGAGGACATTTTCAGCAGCTCCTCTCGCTGGTACAACGGGTGCCCACTTTCCGGCTCACGAGACCACGGGATCTGTTCTCGTTACCCGCACTCGGCGCCTTTCTCGAGGATCACGTTCATATGCCGTGCGCGGCCTGAGAAGAGGTCAGGATTCGTGGGCATGTTCATTCCGAATAGGGGCAAGCGCGTCGGCTAAGAGTACACCATGATCATCGGCAAACTACAGGAATATCATCGCCACTTCGCGTACTTACCACGAGCGCTCCGTATGACGTGGGAAGCGGCGCGGGTGTGGACGATTGTATGGATGGTCCTGTTGCTCGTGCAGGGTCTCCTCCCTGTGGCGTCGGTGTACCTGACGAAGACGCTCATCGACCAGTTCATTGCTACGGCGCAAGGAGGTGTTTCCTGGCCAGACGTGCAGCCTTTGCTCGGCGTAGCCGCACTGATGGGGACGGTCATGGTCACCGAGCAGGTCCTTCAGCATGTCCTCGGTCTGGTTCGTACCGCACAAAGCGAGCATTTCAGCGACTATATCTACGAGCGAATCCATACGCAAGCCGTGGCTGTGGATATCGCCTATTACGAAACGTCCGACTACTACGACAGGATGCACCGCGTGCTCGGAAGTGCGAGCACGCAGCCATTAGCTTTGCTCGAGACGATGGGAGCGCTGGCTCAGAACACGATCACGCTCGTGGCGATGGGTGCGATGCTGACATCGTACGCGTGGTGGCTGCCGGTCGTTCTCTTCGTGAGCGCAGTGCCTGCATTCAGGGTGCTCGTGCGTTTCAATACCAAATACCACGCCTGGTGGGAGAAGCGTACGGAGCAGATGCGCCGGGCGCAATATTTCAGCATGGTTCTGACGGCGGGTCCGTTCGCTCCTGAGGTCCGGCTTTTCGGGCTTGGCGATCTGTTCAAGTCGAGTTATTCCTCGATACGATCCCGCCTTCGTGGCGAGCGGTTGGCCCTCGAGAAGCAGCAAGTTTTCGCACGTGTGGGGGCCGCTCTCATCGCGCTCGCCGTCACGGCGGGCACGATTGCATGGATCGGGTGGCGGGTTCTGACGGGAGGGGCTACGTTCGGTGATGCGGGACTATTCTATCGTGCGTTCGAGCAGGGGCAGCAGCTCATGCGCGCGCTGTTCTCGAGTGCCAGCCAGGTGCAACGAAGCGCGCTCTTTCTCCACAACCTGTTCGATTTTCTGGATCAGAAGCCGAATACGGTTTCGCCACCGGCTCCTCTCAGTGTGCCGCGGCGCCTCACGCAAGGGATCCGATTCGAGAACGTCACCTTCCGCTATCCGGGCTCCGAGCACCCGGTGCTGCGCAACTTCAATCTCACCATCCCGGCCGGGAAGACGGTCGCAATCGTTGGGGAGAACGGTGCCGGCAAAACGACCCTCGTCAAGTTGCTGGCCCGGTTTTACGACCCGACTGAAGGCGCAGTAACCGTGGATGGCGTGGATCTTCGGAGATTCTCGGTGGAAGAATTGCGGCGGCGTGTTTCGGTGCTGTTCCAGTTTCCCGTTAATTACCAGGCCACGGCCGCCGAAAGCATTGCACTAGGTGATGTTACTACTCGACTCGACCAGGAACGGGTGGAGAGTGCAGCGCGAGCGGCCGGGATCGAACATAAGATTCTGACGCTTCCGGCGGGGTACGACACGTTTCTGGGCAAGTGGTTCACAGAAGGACACGAGCTCAGCGGGGGTGAATGGCAGCGCCTGGCCATGGCTCGTGCCTTCTATCGCGATGCGCCTATTTTCGTGCTGGACGAGCCGACGAGCATGATGGATTCCTGGGCGGAAGCAGACTGGTTCGACCGGTTCCGAGCGCTCGCTGACGGGCGGACCGGTGTCATCATCACACACCGGTTTACGATTGCGAAGCGGGCGGACATTATCCACGTCATGCAAAACGGCACGGTCGTGGAGTCGGGTACTCACGAGGAGTTGCTCGCTGCTGGTGGACTCTATATGCGTTCCTGGGTAGCACAGGTTGAGTCTGAACAGGCGATCGAGGAAGACGTACAGCTTCCGTGAGTAACTCGATCGAGGCCGCCTCGCTCTTTCGGAGCCCCTTATCTAAGGGAGGCCTTACTTATTCTGCCAGCCGCTCCAATACACCGGCCAACGTGTCCAGCACGTCGCGTTTTCTGAAAGGCTTGGCAAGGTAGGCGTCGAAGCCTGCACCGAGAAACTTCTCCCGGTCACCGGGCAGGGCATACGCCGTGCAGGCGATCATGGGAACGTGCCGGAGGTGGTTCATCTGGCGGAGTTCGTGCAGGACGTCGATGCCGGTACGTTTCTCAGACAGGTTGATATCGATAAGGATGGCATCGAAGGCGCCCAACCGAGCTCTTTCGATGGCTTCCTCTGCTGCATAGGCTGTCGTGAGGTCGCACAGGTCTTTAAGGAAGTGCCGGAGAATCATCTGAGTCTGCTCCTGATCTTCGACCACGAGAACGGATGGCCTTCTCACGGACCCACTGGTCAGATGGGTGGTCTTTTCTTCCAGGGTTGACCCGGGAGCGGAGGAAGGCAGGCGTACCGTGAAGGAACTGCCGTGTCCTTGCTTGCTCTGGACCTCGATGATCCCGCCCATGTGTTCCACGAGCCGTTTCGTGATCGTCAGCCCGAGGCCGCTGCCCTCGTGACTCCGGGAGATTCCATCCGACTCCTGTCGGAACTCCTCGAACAAGTGAGGTAGGAAGTCGGCGCTTATTCCTGCACCCGTGTCAGATACCCGGACCCATGCAGTGGTCCCGTCCAGCCCTCCAACAATCGTCACCGCGCCCTCGCTGGTGAATTTGATCGCGTTCGAGATCAGATTGTTGAGGATACGGCTAAGTGCACCACTGTCGGCTTCGACATAGACTGGATGGGGCGGCAGGGCGATGTTAAGGGCAAGGCCTTTTTGATTCGCCTGTTGCTGAAATAGCTCGGCAGCCAGCTCCACGGCGTCGGAGAGGTTAACCGGACCGGGTTGTAGCCGGAGAGAGCCACTTTCGATCTGGGCGAGGTCCAGTACGGAGTTGAGTGTTTCCAGCAGGCGTTTCCCGCTGGTATGGATCATGCGAACCAGGTCGTAGTCCTCGCCTTGGAAGTCCTCCGCGAGCACTTCCGAGAAACCGATGATCGAGGTGAGTGGGGTGCGGATCTCATGCGACATGTTGGCGAGGAAGGTGTCCTTGAGGCGGGCCATTTCCTCTGCCTGCATCCGGGCGCGAACGAGTTCTGCTTCGGCGTGTTTTCGCTCGGTGGTATCCATGACGATCCCTGCGATGCGTATCGGATCGCCCGACGCGTTCGTGTAGACGCGTCCGCGCGCCGTAATCCAGCGGAGCGATCCATCCGCAATCGGAATCCTATAGTCTACCGCATAGTGAGAGCGATTCTCGAATGCATCCCGAATGGAGCGTTCTACTGCGGGCCGGTCGGCCACGTAGACCACGTTCAGGAAATCTTCCCAGGTGACGTGGCGGACGTCATCCGGCCTGCCGAACATTGCGGCGGTACTGGCATCCCACCGGACCAATTTGCCGGCCACATCCCAGTCCCAGATACCGATACCTGCCGCTTCAGTCGCCATGCGCAGCAGTTCTTCACGACTGTGGAGCTCGCTCTGGGCCTTTCTAGTTTCCGTGAGGTCGATCATTACGCCCGCAACGGTAGCTATGTCGTCTTGCACATCCACGATGCGTACCACATCGCGCAGCCAGACGATGCGTCCATCGGCGGCGATCGCACGATACTCAAGCGCGTGGTCGTTCCCCTCTTTTGTCTGCTCGAAACAAAATGCCGGGGCCCATGCTCGATCCTCTTCATGGAGCGTAGTGACCCATTGCCCGGCATCGGTGAGCCAGCTTTCAGGGGTGTATCCCAGGATGGACTGCAATCGCTCCGACACGAACGTGAATTGCACTTCGCCCGTGCGCATGTCGGTGGTGCCTTCCCATATGATACCGTCAAGGTTGTTGACGAGCCGTTCGTACTGGAGGCGAGACTGCCTGAGGGCTTCCTCGGTGCGCTTGCGATCGGTAACATCGCGTGAGACTACGACTACGGCGCGGACCGCAGGATCGTGGAGCGCATTACTTGCCGTGGATTCAATCCACCTCCATGCACCGTCTTGCGTACGGAACCTGAACGTTGCCGTCGTGTCGCCGCTCTTCTTGATCAGTTCCCGGAAGATGCGGAGTACATCGTTCCGGTCGTCGGGATGTACCAACTCAAAGATCTGCGTCCCTTCGAGTTCGTCCGGCGTATACCCGAGTATCCGAGTGATGGACGGGCTCTGATACTGGACCGTTCCATCGGGATCGAGCAAGGTGATCACTTCCGCGCTGTTATGGACCAGCGCGCGGAACCTGGCCTCATTCCGTTCCAGGGCTATTTGTGCGAGGACGCGGTCGGTCACGTCGATGAGCGCACCCAGCAGAGCCGGACGCCCATCGTGTTCGATGGTTCTGCCGTGCATTTCGACATATCGGAGGTGCCCGTCTTTACGGAGAAGGCGGAACTCATAGCGCATATTCTGTTCGTCCCCCTTCTGCCGGCGGATCTTTTCGACGATGGAATGCCGGTCCTCCTCGTGTATCAGCCGGAGAGGGGATAACCGAACCATCTCTTCCGCCGTGTAGCCGCTGAGCTCGGTAAGCCGGGCGTTTGTGTAGGCGAACCGGTTATCCTGGATGATGTAAACGGCTGTGACGGCATTTTCGGCCAGGGTTCTGAACCGAGCTTCGGCTGTGAGGCGCGCCCCTTCGGCCAGCGTGCGTTCCGTAATATCGGTAGCCACCACGAGCCGTGCCTTCCTCCCTTCAAACGGGGCAGGAATCGACGAGACATCGACATAGATGATGGCGCCATCTTTCGTCAGGTGCCGGACCTCTCTGAGATATCTCTGTTCGTCGGATAGCCGTTCAACCCACTGACGCAGCGCCGGGACGTCCTCCGGGGGCCGGATGTCGGTAATGCGCATGCGGAGCAATTCGTCCGACGCATACCCGTATTTCGCAACGGCGGCACGGTTTACTGCCAGGAATTCGAGAGACTCGACATCGTAGATCCACATCGGGTGCGGGTTCTCCTCGAAAAGGAACCGGTACTGGTCCCGCTCACGGCGGATCTCCAGTTCTTCTTCCACCTGAGCGGCGAGCGAGACCAGGAGATCCAGATCATCCCTTCCGAAGCGACGGGGCTGGTGGTCCGAAATGCTGAACACGCCGACGCAGAACCCTTCACGTGAGCGGAGCGGAACGCCCGCGTAGAACCGCAGGTGGGGCCATCCTGTGATGAACGGATGCCGGGCGTAGAGCGGATCGTTCAGGGCATCCTCGATCACCAGCGGCTTACACTGGTTTACTACCACGTTGCTGAGGGCTGTCTCGCGCGGGATCTCGTCAAATTCGATGCCGACATTCGATTTTGCCCAGATTCGGTCGGCATCCACAAAGGTGATGGAGCTGTTCGACGTTCGGAAGATCTGGGAAGCGAGACGGGTGAATCGGTCGTAGCCTGACTCGGGTGGTGTATCGAGGATGCGATAGCGGAGGAGGGACTGCAATCGATTCTGTTCGGGTTGTGGGACTTCCACTGTACTACTGGCTACGAGATCGTGGTTCGCCGGGCAGGCAGAGGCATGGTGATGGGGAAAGGTATCGGATCGAGATCGTCAATGTTAACTCATGTTAACCGGGGCGCCGGAGCCGACACCCGCATCCGGTAGCCGGCACAGAATGCACAGGTCGTGATCACTTTTTGCGTGTATGCAGCGGCTGTGCGGCTAACTCGCAGAGATGGCGGATCGGGCCGGGGTGTGGAGCGGGGTGTAACCGGGGTGTAACGAGGTTTACAAAATCGAGCACGTTGCGGGGTGTGGATTTCCAGATTCCCTTCGTCAGTTGCCCGGCTACGCCGGGCTGGTATCAGATGAAGCAACGTGCGTGGTGATGGCGGAACCAAGGTCTGGCGCAACAACCCTTTACGGAGGATGGGAGCACGAGTTACCCTCGCCGGGCCGTATTTATCAAGGAAGTGGTGCAAAGCCTTACTGATTTCGGCCTTTACGGGAGTGCTCTCTCTAGCGGGTAGTTAGCCCTTCAGGTTGTGCTGCCTGGATTTACCTTCGCTCAGTCACTTCGTTCTTGTCCGGTATTTCTTGCGGTGCCGGAGAGACTCGTGGCGTATTTGGAGCGTAGCGGTAGTCTTGACCGTTGTAAACATCCCCCTGCCTTGCTCGGCTGGACGCGTTCGCAAGGCTGTCCCCCTTCGAAGGGGGATTTTCTCTTGGCTCGGATGATAGTAAATCCTGAAGGTTGTGCTGGCTGGATTTACTTCGTCGGTCGCTCCGCTCGCGTCCGCTTTCGCGGGAATGACGTTGGGTGGGGGTATGGGGCTGAAAGAGAGCCGTATCGCTTTGTTTGAAGGAATAACGGGATTTCTTGACGCGAATGAGGTCGGGGCGGGGCATGGCGTAGTGGGGTTGGTTGGTATTTCGGTCCGTGGCGCGTGTTGCATGGAGGGATTGGATGGCACACATGGCACGCGTTCGTATGTGAGGTGATTGCAGGCTGGCTGACGGGGGACTGAAACCTGTCGGGGTTGCAGACGTGTCGTTCTTGTGCTGTAGCAAAAGTGGGGGCGGTGCAGGGGAGGCGCTGGGGGTGAGAAGATTTGATGGTTAAAAGGTTGGGAAGCTGCGGCTGAATGCGAAGCGTCTCGTACATTCCGACAGCCGACAGCCGACAGCCATAATCGTTGTATCCATGGAGAAATTGATGACGGGCGCTGAAGCCGTCCACTGGGATCTTACGGATCTGTATCCGAATCGGGAGTCGCTCGAACAGGACCTCGTTATTGCGGAGGAGGAAGCGAACCGCTTCGCGTCGCAGTACAGAGGCAACATCTCCGCTATGGATGCGGCGGAACTTGCCGGGGCGCTCAAGGCCTATGAGGTTCTGCAAGATCGGATCGGCCGGGCTTATACGTACGCTTACCTTCAGTGGTCGACCAACACCGAGGAAGCTGCCCGGGGTGCTCTGTTACAAACTGTCCGTGAGGCGTATACCCGGATCAGCCAGGAACTCATCTTCTTCGAACTGGAATGGGCTGCGGTGCCCGAGGAGCGTGCCAGGCAGTTGCTCTCCCAGCCCGAACTGGAGCCGTACCGGCACTACCTGGAGCTTCAACTGCTTCAGAAGGAGCACCTGTTGAGTGAACCCGAGGAGAAGATTCTTGCCGAGAAAGCGGTTACCGGCGCGGCGGCCTGGAACCGGTTCTTCGATGAGACACTCGGAGCGGCCCGCTTCAACGTGGAAGGCGAATCGAAGACGGAGCAGGAAGTGCTGGCCATGCTCTACGAACCGGATCGTGCGGTCCGGCAGAAGGCGGCTCTGGCGTTTACTGAAGGGCTCCAGCGGCATCTCCGAGAACTCACGTTCGTGTTCAACACCATCCTGGCCGATAAGGCTTCGAACGACCGCCTGCGGAAGTACAAGACGTGGCTCTCCAGCCGCAACCTCGCCAATGAGGTGTCCGATGATGTGGTGCAGGCCCTCATCGAGGCAGTAACCTCCCGGTACGACCTCGTGGCCCGCTACTATACACTCAAGCGGCGGCTCCTCGGGCTGGACGAGATGTACGACTACGACCGGTATGCGCCCATCGGGGAGGCTGATACGGTGTATACGTGGTCGGAAGCGCGAGAGGTGGTGTCGTCCTCGTACCACGCGTTCCATCCGGAGATGGGCAAGATCGTGGACTATTTCTTCGACCGGAACTGGATCGACGCGGCGCTGGCGCCGGGCAAGCGGGGAGGCGCGTTCAGCCACGGCGCGGTCCCGAGTGCCCACCCGTACATCCTGATGAACTATACGGGGAAGATCCGGGACGTGCAGACCCTGGCCCATGAACTCGGCCACGGCGTTCACCAGTATCTGTCTCGCAAGCAGGGTGTGCTGCAGGCTGACACACCCCTCACGACGGCGGAAACGGCATCGGTATTCGGGGAAATGCTCGTGTTCCAGCGGCTGATGCAGCAGGAAGATAATCCCCGAAACCAGCTCGCCATGCTCGCCGGAAAGATCGATGATACCATAGCGACAGTCTTCCGGCAGGTCGCCATGAACCGTTTCGAGGATCGGATCCACACCGCGCGGCGCGGCGAGGGCGAGCTTTCACCGGATCGTTTCTCCGAGTTCTGGCTAGAGACCCAGACGGATATGTTCCAGGGAAGCGTCATTCTCGGTGAGCACTACCGGTTCTGGTGGAGCTACATTCCGCACTTCGTCCACACGCCCGGCTACGTCTATGCCTATGCCTTCGGCGAATTGCTCGTGCTGGCCCTCTACGCCCGGTACAAGGAGGAGGGGGCGGTTTTTGCGGACCGGTATCTCGGTCTCCTGGAGGCGGGCGGCTCGGACTGGCCGCACAAGCTCGTCGGCAAGCTCGGCATCGATCTGACGGACCTTTCGTTCTGGAACGAGGGGCTGGGAGCCATCGAGGATCTGATCGTGCGGGCGGAGGAGCTGGCGGAGCGTGTGGTGGACTGATAGGAGGGCGAGCTAAAGAGGTTCGTCGGTCCGAGAAAGGCAGGGCATAGAGCTGATGATTCAGCCTCTTAACAGGCGTCGTGCCAGCTTACATCTCATTTTCCGAGTCAGCGACGCTGCGCCTTTTGCCGAAACGTGACAAGTCGTGCTAAACGGCCTATGCGCGTGTTGCGTTTCTAGTATGTTCATGAGGCGTATTGCTGAGGTGGCCTTGCTGAGGGTATTGCATGGTATCCTCTGCGGGAAGGGCTGTTAGGCATCTTGCACGTGCGATCAAGAGCGTTGTTTGCGAGGCGTATCGGCCGAATCCGTACCTGGTTCGGCGGGGTACGCTTGTACGCTGCTGCATGCGGCAGACCTATAGTTGGAGGTATGCTCGAAGCAGACCGATCCGCTTGGGGGAAGAGAATCTGCTTCGGTTGACTGTTGCCGGCCCTGGAGAGGCTCCCTGCCGATTCCCTTTACATTTCTGGCGAAGAGGAGGCGTGCGATGGCATACATGCGAAAAGTCTCCGTGCCTTTTCTGATTCTCGTTCCGCTGGTTGTTTTCATGCTGATGGCAGCCGGGCGGATGTGGCGCTTGCCGTTTGACAACGACTTCGACGAAGCCATCGAGGCGAATGCCGATGAGATGGTCGAGCAGGGGCGGGAGATCTTCCGGTTCGATACGTTCGGATCGGAGGATTTCTGGGGCGGCGAACTTCGGCTCCATGAAGCCATCGCAGGTGAGGCTCTGGGAGGTGTAGGTTCGGGTCTCAGTCCGCAGGACGCGCTGGGGCTCGGCCTGAAGGTGGATGTCGATGCGCTGCCGGACGACGTGATCACGGCTTTGCAGGAGGGTGAGGTGGACCTGAATGATCCGGAGGTGACGCTTACGCTGCTGGAGGCCGATGCCGTCGTCGGTGTGATAGGTTTTTTCCTGGATGGGGAACTCACGTCCGTCGGGATCACCTGCGCATTCTGTCACTCCACGGTGGATAACTCGCTGGCGGAAGGGATTGGCAGCCGCCTGGATGGCTGGGCCAATCGCGACCTGAACGTGGGCGGTATCGTGGCACTTGCTCCAACGTTGGAGCCATTCGAAACGCTGTTGGAGCTGGATGAAACCACGATCCGAAATGTGCTCACCAGCTGGGGGCCGGGCAAGTACGACGCCCAACTCGTACTTGATGGGAAAGCCTTCCGTCCCGACGGGAGGTCGGCTGCTACACTGATACCGCCCGCGTTTGGCCTGGCCGGTGTCAACCTCCATACGTGGACGGGGTGGGGCTCCGTCACGTACTGGAATGCCTACGTCAGCAATACCCAGATGCACGGGCTTGGCACCTTCTACGATCCGCGGCTGGAAAACGAGGAAAAGTTTCCGATTGCCGCCCGGAACGGGCTCGGGGACATCCGGAACGCTCCCGACCTGATTACGCCGAAGCTGGCGGCACTTCACGTTTACCAGCTGGCGATCCCGGCGCCGAAGCCGCCGGACGATACGTTCGATGCCGACGCCGCAGCGCGAGGCGAAGCGCTCTTCAACGGGCGCGCCCAGTGTGCGACGTGCCACGTTCCGCCGCTGTTCACCGAGCCGGGGTGGAACTTACACACGGCAGAAGAGATCGGCATCGACGATTTCCAGGCGATGCGCTCACCTACCGAGCGTTACCGGACTGCCCCGCTGAAGGGATTGTGGACCCACACGAAGGGCGGCTTCTATCACGACGGCCGGTTTGAGACGCTGGATGACGTGATGGAGCACTACAGCAGCCTTCTGGGTCTGGGGCTGAGCGAGCAGGAAAAGTCCGACCTCTCGCAGTACCTGCTTTCGCTAGGAGACGCCGATCCCGGAATCGAGGATGGCGAGTGAGGATGGAGGCCCGCCGATCCGCGGGGGTCCTCATGATGCCATAGTGCACTACGTCCCTAATATGGGTCGTCAACAGCCTGCAACGCCAGGTATTCACACTGGAAGTAGCGCGTGAACAGGCTCGGATTTATTCAATGGGGATCGTTCCTCGGGCGCAGTGCGCCTATAGCCTCACGCTACAACTCTGCCGCGACGGCGCTGCAAGCTATCTCGACGTGCCGGGTGCTCAGGGCGCTTCTGGCGGGCGGGTCACTGCCGCAAAGAAGCTGCTCGCCTGTGGGCCGAATTGAAGGCACTCACTTCGGTGGATCATTGATTCGATTCTTTATCCGTAACGTGCTACATTCCGCAACGTGTTGTGTCGGCTGTTGCATCATGCAGCCCGGGTTATCATGCAGAAATAGGGATTCCCGGGTGGCAGGTGAAGCCGGTATCGAGAGGCCGGAGAAACTGGTGGACACGGTCAGAACGCTCAGTGGATCTGATGCCTGGATGACTAAGGATATGCTATCTCACGAGTCTCAGGCAGCAAGATTGAGCGTTTAAATGGCGGGGACTGCCGGTGCGTGGCCCGATCTGATGTCTTGTAGTACGGTAGTAAACGAATGGAAAGGACGGTATTTCGGATCGAGAAGATGGGCGGCTCGGCCGACGAGCAGATGGTTCGGATGAAGCTCAGTGAGATCCGTGACATCGAGTGGATGGAGTTCGACCTGCGGAACCGGCAACTGGCCGTATATCATTACGGTAACATCCCGGCTATCCAGTCCGCCCTGGACAGCCTTGATCTGGGAGCAAGGCAGATCGCGCACGAGGCGGGATTCAGTCTGGACCGCGCGATGGGGCGCAACCAGAGGAGTGAAGGGAGCTAAATCCCGGCTCAATCGTGGGCGAACCGGCTGCCGGTTTTCGGAAAGGTTCGATGGGCCTCGGTGCCGATTCGCTCGGCATGCTCGCCGAAGGGGAGCGCATGCGGTAAGCTTTGCGGCGGCCGAGGGACATGGCCCGGGCAGAATAGGAATGCGCGGAAAGGCCTCGTCCGCTCCAGGTGCATTGCGTTCCGGGTGGAGTCCCCGGCAGCCACTTCCTCAGGAGGCGCTATGAAGGAGGCCGTAGGCGTTCCGAAACGCACGGGAAAAAGACGCAACCGGCAGTACGCCGAAGAGCATCCGGAAAACCACAGGGTAGATCGGCTCATCTAATATCGACCGGAGTTCACCCCATTGCTGATACCTATCTCACCTCCGTACTCAACTGGTGACGCAACGGATGTTCACAGACTGGTATATGGGAGGTAGCACCATGAATCCCCGTTTCGGATGCTTGCTCGCGCTCGCGGCCATGCTGGCAAATCCGGTATTCGCACAACAAGGACAGCACCACGTACATCACGATATGCACCCTGTGCATCCGGCGGATTCTATCCATCACATGCATCATACCCATCAGATGCATGGCAACATGATGGGCATGATGCAGGGCGACATGATGGAGATGCACATGCATATGATGCAGCAGGTCATGTCCGATCCGCTTCACTATTCTTCCGTGCTGGTCTACGTTCTGCCTACCATGCAAGACCTACTCGGGCTCTCGGGCGAGCAGACCGCACGCCTGCGCCAGATGGAGCAGCAGTTCACGGCGGAACAGGATGCCTACCAGGAGCAGGAGAGACAGGCGCAGCAACAGCTTCAGGGGTTGCTGGCCTCTGAATCTGCCGATCCCTCTCGTGTCGCATCCCAACTGGAAGAGTCGGCCACTCGCCACGCCCGAATGCAGGCGCTTGCCTACCGTACGGCTCAACAGATGAGGAATGAGCTCTCCCCGCAACAGCAGACCACCTTGCGCAACATGACACCCATGCAAATGTGCCATCACATGATGACGCACATGACCATGATGGACATGATGGAGGCGATGCACGGTGATTTGATGGCCGGCGGGATGATGGGCATGATGCACGGGCACTGAGCCGAGGGTGCTTGTCTCCGGTCGGGGCTTCGTTCGGGCAAGAGGAATTGCCTCGCTATGGGCTGATTTCGGTCTTCACGGGAAGTGAAGACGTCAGTGAGGCAGTTAGCCTTGAAGTCATGCTGGCTGGATTTACTTCGTCGGTCGCTCCGCTCGCATCCGCCTTCGCGGGAATGACTCAGGGGGGAGGTTTGAGGTGAAAATGAGCCGTATTGCTTTGTTTGAAGGAGCTAACAGGGCTCCTTGACGCCTATGCGTCGGGGCCGGGCATGACGTGATTGGGAGGGTTTTGGTTTGCTCGGGGCATCGGGTATTCCTGGGCGGTGTAACATCCTCCTGCCTTGCTCCGCTGGACGCGTTCGCAAGGCTGTCCTCCTTCAAAGGAAGATTTTGTTTTAGCGGCCCGTGTCCAAGGAGGATTTTTCTGGCAGGGTCAGATGAGTGGGTATGACCTGCCCGTACGAAAGGAGTGGACGTACTGGCGGTATGTCTCTACACGGGTGGGTCGGGATGTGGGGCATTGGTGCTCGTGGTAGGCTTCATAGGAGCCGGTCAGGTTGTGCTGCCTGGATGCCTGGTCGAGGCCGGGCATGACGTTGGTGGGGAAGATGGGGCTGAAAGAGAGCCGTATCGCTCTGTTGAAGGAGTTAACGGCTTCCTTGACGCCTATAGATTGGAGTCGGGCATGACGTTCGTGGGGTAGGTTGGGGCCTCAGAATGAGCCGAGGTGACAGATTTTAGGTCTGTACAGATGTTTCAGTGACGGGTACGCGGTCGGTACGTGGCTGAACCTGAGACTCTGGCAGAGTGGCGGTGGGACGTGCGGCTATAAGGTATACGTGGCGAGGCGGGCTGCGTAAACAAACGATTGTCTTTTGCGGATGCGCTGGGCTTCGGGGCAGGAGCGCATTACTTTTGAGTTGGAGTGCGCGGTGTGGTGGAGCCCGGTCGGTTTGAACTCCGTGGAGGTGCCGTGCATGGTGGCCGGGGCGAGGTGGTGGTGACTGGCGGAATCGAGGTTATGCCGGTTGCAGGCGGCGGCCGCATATTCCTTCTGCCGTGCGTCTGCACGGTACACAATTTCTTTCTACATTAGGGTAGAACCGCACAATCAACCTAGTCCCCTGGTGCCGATGAGAAGGATAGGACTGCTGCTGGCCCTGTCGTTGTGGGCCTTGCCTGCCTTTGCGCAAATGGAGAAACCGACCGTGGAATTGACTGCCCACCGTGGAGAGTCCTACGACGCTCCGGAGAACACGATGGCCGCCCTCCGGCTGGCGTGGGAGCGCAACGTTCCATCTGTGGAACTCGATGTCCATCTGACGAAAGACGGCAGGTTGATCCTTTCTCACGACGCCAACACCAAGCGGACTACCGGCGTGGACAAGCTAGTGAAGGAGAGCACGCTGGAAGAACTTCAGGCACTTGATGCGGGGTCGTGGAAGGGGCAGCGCTGGGCGGGAGAACGGATGCCGACGCTGGAGGAAGCGCTGACCGAGGTGCCGGCTGGAACGCGGGTCTTCATCGAGGTGAAAGTCGGGCCCGAGGCTATTCCGGCGCTCGTCAAGGCCGTGCGGGAGTCCGGCAAGGCGGCGGAGCAGCTGGTCGTGATTTCCTTCAATATCGATACGATAGCCGAGTCCAAGCGGCAGCTTCCCGAACTGAAAGCATATTACCTGTCGAGCTTCAAGAAAGATGAGGCTACGGGGGCATGGACGCCTACGATCGACGAGTTGATTCAGCGCGCGAAGGGGGCGGGCGCCGATGGACTGGACCTGTCGTACAACGGGCCTATCGATGCGGAGGCGGCACGGCGCATCAAGGCGGCGGGTCTGGAACTGTACGTGTGGACCGTCGATGATCCGGAGATCGCGCGCCGGATGGTGGCGGCCGGCGTGGACGGCATCACAACCAACCGTGCCGACTGGCTCCGGGCGGAACTGGCAAAGCACTGACGATACCGGCTTCGGCCAGGCTATAGACACGGGGACGCTAGTCCGGCAAAGCATCCTACAGAGAGGATGCATCGGTACTGGAGCCCCCGGTTCGTTTCCGTGGGATGCCCCGACGGTGCTCGGGACCTACGTGGGCGGGTTTTCTCTCTTTGAGCAGGACGAGGCGCGGGCGTGGGGTGCAGGCATCGTGATCGCCTCGTGGGGCCCGTTGAGTGTGCTCCCGTATATGGAGTTGATTGTGACGCCAGGTACTGAAACAAGAGCCCTTTCTCGATCGTGGAGAAGATTGCGAAGGGGGCATTCCTGATTGCAGGGGAACTATGGACTTTACCGGCATACACCACCTGACCGCCGTGTCCGCCGACATTCGGGGGAATTACCGGTTCTACACGGACGTCCTGGGGATGCGCCTCGTGAAGCGCAGCGTGAACCAGGACGATGTGAGTGCCTATCACCTGTTTTATGCAGACGGGGCGGGGACGCCGGGCACGGACCTGACGTTCTTCGACTGGGATATGCCGCGTGAGCGGCGCGGTACGCACAGCCTGACCCGCACCTTCTTACGTGTCGAAGGCAGCGCTGCGCTGGAGTGGTGGACGGCGCGCCTGGAGGGACACGGCGTCAGGGTGGGCGAGATCGTAGAGCGGGATGGGCGGCTTACACTGGATTTCGAGGACCCGGAAGGCCAGCGCCTCGCACTCGTGGATGATGGCGGGCTCGGCGAGCCGCCGGTGCCGTGGGACCGCAGTCCGGTGCCCCCGATCTATCAGGTGCGCGGTCTCGGTCCGATCATGATGAGCGTACCGAACCTGTACCCGACGGACATCTTCCTCCAGAAGGTGCTGAACATGCGTGCCGTCCGCGAATATCCTCACCCCGACAATCCGCTCGATACCGTACACGTGTACGAGATGGGAAAAGGTGGTCCGCACGCGGAGCTGCACGTGGCGCACCAGCCGGATCTTCCACCGGCCCGACTCGGCGCGGGCGGCGTGCATCACGTGGCCTTTCGGACGCCGGACGATTCGCAATACAACGCATGGCTGGATCACCTGCGGGCACTTGGTATTCCGAACAGTGGAAAGGTGGACCGGTATTATTTCCAGAGCATCTACTTCCACGAACCGAACGGTGTCCTCTTCGAGATTGCTACGGACGGCCCTGGTTTCGCCGTAGATGAAGATCCGGCCACGCTGGGCGAACACATCGTACTGCCTCCGTTTCTGGAACCGCATCGCGCCACCATCGTCGCGAATCTGGAACCCATTGACTGACCGCATCCATCTGCCGCATTCCGGCACGTGCTCTTACAGCGAAGGTCTCGATGGGCGTTGCGGGAGGCATTAGCCGACGGAGCATCCGGGGTATTGCACGTTTGCTCTGTATGGACAAAAGAAAAGGGGCACCCCCGTTCGGGGTGCCCCTTTGCAGGCTCTGGTCTGCAGGACAGACCCAGGCCTGTCCTGATGGCTTTGCATTAGCTAATGCTGAGCGTGCATTAGCCGATGTTCTCGTAGAAACGGAATCGCTTGGCATCGAGCTGGATCGGACGCTTCGGCGTGACCGGCTT
>JAWLHQ010000017.1:0-67065 GCA_041690215.1 Rhodothermales bacterium | reverse complement strand
GGCGCAGCGCGCTGCGCCCTCTCCGCCCCACACCCCGTTCAATTTTGTAAGATTCGTTACACCTCCGTTACAATCCGACCGCCGACAGCCAGCAACCACCCACGACTTGCTCATTTTTGTAAGTCTCGTTACAATGCAGTTACACTTCGATCCAGTAACCCTCCCCATCATCCCCGTTGCCTTTTCTTCTCAGGAGCGCAACACCGAGCGGAGAACCACGTACCGGAGGGCAATTCGTTCTTCGGAATCAACTGCACGACGTTTCTACGTATCACCCCGATGCCCGGATCGAGCGCCAGAATCCTTGGCTGTCCCTGCCGTGTATAGGCTATCAGGATCTGCGAATGTTATCCGGGACCGCATTCGGAAGCCGTACTTACTGATACCATGGCCAGAAAAAACTCCTCTACCCGTCGCATCTTACTCTGGACAGGCGCCATCGTTGTTGTCCTCGTCGTCCTTGGTGTCGCAGGCCGAGCGACCGGCGTGTTGGGCGGAGGAGATAAGAGCATCGCCGTAGACGCGGATACCGTCGTAATACGCGATGTCACCCAGATCGTCACGGCTTCCGGCAAGGTCCAGCCCGAACTGGAAGTAAAAATCAGCCCGGACGTATCCGGGGAAATCATCGAACTGCGCGTGCGGGAAGGCGATCAGGTACGCCAGGGAGATCTCCTCGCGCGTATCCGGCCCGATTTCTACGCAGCCCAGGTGGAACAGGCCCAGGCAGGCGTCCTCCAGGCCCAGGCCACGCTCGCCCAGCGGAAGGCGGATCTAATGAAAGCAGAGATCGACCTCAAGCGACAGGAGGAGCTGTTCAACCGGAAAGTCACCTCCGAAAGTGAGTATGAAACCGTCAAGTCGCAGTACGAGATCTCGAAAGCAGCCTACGAAGGTGCCGAATACGCCGTCCAGAGCGCCCAGGCACGACTCCGCGAAGCGAGCGAGCAGTTGAACAAGACGCGCATTTACGCGCCGATGTCGGGCACGATCAGCCAGCTCAACGTGGAACTCGGCGAACGCGTGGTCGGAACCAGCCAGATGGCCGGCACCGAGATGATGCGCATCGCCCACCTGGAACGGATGGAGATGGAAGTAGACGTCAATGAGAACGACGTCGTCAACGTGAGCGTGGGCGATACGGCCACCGTCGAAATCGATGCCTACCCCGACCGGACATTCAGAGGTATCGTTACGGAAATCGCCAACTCGGCACGCGTTACGGGGGCCGGGACCCAGGAGCAGGTCACCAACTTCCCCGTCAAGATCCGCATCGTCGATGTACACAATACCGCCCTTACCTCGGGTGAAAGCACCGACAGCGGAATCAAACAGCAAGAAGTACCGCTCGCGGGAATGACCGCCGCCGTGCTCCGGCCCGGCATGAGCGGCACCGTCGATGTCTACACACAGACCGTACCCGGCGCAGTCGCCGTTCCCATCCAGGCAGTCACCGTACGCGACGTCAATAAGGTGAAAACGGACTCAACGGCAGCCGCCGAACTCGGCATTGCAAAGAAAGGCGCAAGCGAAGAAGACCTGCGGCGCGTCGTGTTCCTCGTAGATAACGGCAAGGCACGCATGGTGGAGGTGGAAACAGGCATCTCCGACCAGACGCATGTCGTCATCAGGTCCGGACTCACCCCCGGCGAGGTTGTCATCACCGGGCCCTATAGCGTGGTCAGCCGTACGCTGGAACATGGCATGCTGGTGACCACGGAGAAAAAGAATAATGCCGGCCCGCCGAAGGTCGTTGCCGCGCGGCAATAACACCCGCTCCACTCATCACAGTTGTACGCTCCCGAACCCGCACTGCCTTGCGTTCCATCCTCTTAGAAATATGGGAGGGCTTGCTGATCGCCCTGCGTGCCATCCGCGTCAACAAGATGCGGTCGGTCCTGACCACGCTCGGCATCATCATCGGCATCACGTCCGTAACGTCGATGGCGACGATCATCAACGGCATCGAGCGCAGCTTCGAACACTCGATGTCGGAGTTCGGCACGGATGTGCTGTACATCGAACGCTGGCCCTGGGTCGGTGGTCCAGACTTCAAGTGGTGGGAGTACATCAACAGACCGCGCATCACGGATGATCTCGCTACCGCCATCGAAGAACGATCGGAGTACGCCCTCGCCGTTGCGCCGGTCGTCACCACCAGACGGCCGGTCTCGTACAACGGAAAAACGCTGACCGGCATCAGCATTGAAGGCTCGACCGCCGCCTATGAGCGCGTTCACCTCGTCCAGGTGGATGAAGGCCGCTTCTATAATGCACTGGACGACCACACCGGGCGCAACGTCGCCGTCATCGGAGCGACGATAGCCGAAGAGCTGTTTCCACTGGAGACGCCGATAGGGAAAACGATCCGCATTGGCGGACACCCGTTTCAGATTATCGGAGTCATCGCAAAACGAGGCAGAGGCCTCTTTGGAGAAAGCTCCGTAGATACCCAGGCCAAAATCCCGTATAACACCTTCCAGCGGCTCTTCAGCACGAGTTACCGCGACGTCTCCATCCAGGTTCGAATCGCCTCCGTAGAAGTGATCCCGGCCGCACAGGATGAGATCACCGGCATCATGCGCGCCGCCCGTCAGCTCGATGCCCGGGAAGATGACGACTTCGTCATCAACGAACTGACGCAGGTACGCGAGCAACTTGCGCCGGTAAAGCTGGCCATCTTCGGCATCGGCCTCTTCCTCACGGCCCTGGCCCTTCTCGTAGGAGGTATCGGTGTCATGAACATCATGTTCGTCTCCGTGAAGGAGCGCACCAAAGAGATCGGCATCCGGAAAGCCGTGGGCGCCCGTCGGCGGACGATCCTCCTCCAGTTCCTCATCGAAGCCGTTGTACTCTGTCTCATCGGAGGTTCGGTGGGCGTAGGCATCTCTATGGGGCTCACAGCGCTGATCAACTCCGTGATGCCTGCCTACCTGCCGATGGAAACGATTGCGCTGGCCTTCGGGCTCTGCATCATCATCGGAATGATCTTCGGCCTCGCTCCCGCCTGGCGCGCTGCCCGCTCCGAGCCCATCCAGGCCCTACGCTACGAGTAAGCAATGAGTAATGAGGTGTTGATGTCACAGCTGTCCCTCTATTACTCAGTACGCATGACGGATTGAACATGAACGTTCTCGACATCTTCCGCAGCGCACTGGACTCGCTCCGGACCAACAAGATGCGCACCGTGCTGACCCTGCTCGGCATGGTGATCGGCGTGTTTGCGATCATCGCATCGGTCACCGCGGTTAAGGTGATCGAGGTCTATTTCCAGAACTCGCTCAATGTGCTGGGATCGTCCACGTTTACCATCCAGCGGTTTCCGGCAATCAACTTCGGCGACAACGATGAGCGCATCCGTAACCGTCAGCCCATCACCTATGACCAGTTCCAGCGGCTCGAAGAGCAGATTTCGATGCCGCTAACGCTCAGCCCGGAGGAGATCTTCGCGCAAACGAGCATCCGGTACGGCGCCGAACAAACAGAGCCTGACGTCCTGGTCTTCGGTTCCAATGAGAATTACACCGCCAACTTCGGATATGACATCGAAGAGGGACGGTCCTTTACGCACGATGATGTGCAATTCGGACGTCCTGTCATCCTGCTGGGCTCTGATATCGCTGAAGATCTGTTCGTGAACGAGACGCCCATCGGCAAAACCGTTCGGATGGACGGCCGTTCGTATCAGGTCGTGGGAGTTTTGGCGTCCAAGGGGAGCTTCCTGGGCTTCAGCTGGGATAAACGGGTCATCGCCCCCATCACGACGCTCTTCAACGTCTACGGAGATCCGAACCGGGATTTGGAGTCCATCAGCGTGCGTACCGATACCCCCCGCGAATTAGCCGCTGCCATGGATCACATCATCGGTCGCATGCGCACCATACGCAAAGTGCCGCCCGGTGAAGAAAACGACTTCGAAATCGAGACGAACGACTCCGTCCAGGGCGCATTCGATGCGTTCACGAGCATCCTCACGGTGGGAGGCGCCGGCATCGGACTCATCTCGCTCCTCGCCGCAGGCGTGGGTATCATGAACATCATGCTCGTCTCCGTCACCGAGCGTACCCGTGAAATCGGCATACGAAAATCGCTCGGAGCCCGCCGCCGGGATATAACCCGTCAGTTCCTGCTGGAAGCCATCTTCCTATGCCAGATCGGCGGACTGTTCGGTATTGCCCTCGGTGCGGTCGCTGGCAACATGCTCGCTGTCTTCTTCGAGATCTCCGCAGCCTTCCCGGTTGGATGGGCCCTGGCCGGAGTGGCCATGGTAACCGTCGTAGCCGTCGTCTTCGGTGGCTACCCCGCCCTTAAAGCCGCTCGCCTCAACCCCGTCGATTCACTCCGCTACGAATGAATCCCGCTCGCGTCCCCTTACTCTTCCTTCGCCGCGCGGCGCAAAGCCTCCTCACTCCCGGCCACGACAAGCGTATCGGAGCCCTTCAGGGGCGCATCCGGATCCGGTGGCACGAACATCTGATCCGTCAACACGTCGTGGATAGCGACCACCGAGATCTTGAACCGGGACGGAAGCTGCAATTCTCGTAGGGTCCGCCCTTCCCACCTCCCGGGTACCACCATTTCCTGGATACTGAACCCCCCGCCGAGACGAATGTAGTTCAGCACGGACTGCTCCAGGAGCCGCGATGCCAGGTTCTGCGCACTCTCGCGCTCCGGGAAGATCGTCTCGGTAGCTCCCAGCCGCGCCATAACGCGGGCGTGATCCCGCGAAATGACCTTCACGTAGATATCCTTGACGCCGAGATCACGAAGAGCAAGAGTCGTCAGCACGCTGGCCGTAATGTCGTCTCCGGTACTCACTACAGCCACATCGGCATCCCGCGCTCCAATACGCTCCAGAACCTCGATCTGGCGGCCGTCCCCGACAGCCGCACGGGACACGTATGCTGCCATCCGGTCTATCACCTCTTCGTTGCGGTCCAGCGCGATCACGTCGTTCCCCTGGCTGTACAGCGCTTCCGCTACACTGGAGCCGAAATTGCCCATCCCGATGATGATGAATCGTTTCATTCGGAGTCAGATAAAGCTAACCGACGATTACGTCCTCATACGCATACCGGAACCGTTCCGAAGGCATGCGCACACGGCGAGCAAGCGCAGAGGCGAAGGTGAGCGGCCCCACACGCCCGATGAACATGAGCAGAATGGCGGTCCACCGCCCCGCCGTCGTCAACTCAGGTGTGGTTCCCATCGACAGTCCGACCGTGTTGAACGCGCTCACCACCTCGAACATGTAGGCCAGAAAACTCTCCTGTACCTCCCGGTGAGGCCGCAGCGGAATCTCGGTTATGGTAAGGACCATGATCGCCGCCGTCGTAATGCCAAAAACCAGTACGAACAAACCGACGGATCGTTGAACCGTCTCCGCAGGTATGGTTCGCCCGGACAGATTGACGATCGTCTGACCTCGTAGCCGCGCAAAGGCAAGCAGACCGATGATGGCAACCGTCGTCGTCTTCAGCCCCCCCGCCGTCGAACCGGGCGATCCCCCGATAGCCATGAACAGGATCGTGAGAAAGTTCGTCCCGTCCGTTGCCTGGGCGTAGTCGATCGAGTTGAAGCCTGCCGTCCGGGGCGTGATACTCAGAAAGAGCCCATTAACCACCTTGGCCCACACCGGCATCGCGCCCAGCGTCACCCCCCACTCCAACAAGGTGAACGCCACCCACCCGAGTACGATCAGGATAGCCGTCGTCGCCAGGACGATACGGGAATGTACCGACAGGTTGAATCGCCGCACATCGGGCTGGCGGCGCCCTTTTTGCCACAACCAGAGTTCCTCCCACGTCAGAAAGCCGAGCCCACCCGCAACGATGAGCGCCCCCACTACGCACAGCACGACGGGGTTCTGGTTATGTGGAATGAGGCCCAGTGTAAACGTCGAAAAGCCGGCATTGCAGAACGCACTGACGGCGTGGAAGATCGCTGGCCATAGCGCGCCGGACAAACCCAGATCAGGAACCCAGGCAACGAAAAGCAGAAGAGCACCCACGAGCTCGATCGTGAACGTAAACAGCACGATGTCGCGCGTGAGTTGTGCGTAGTGCACATCCTTTAGCGTCCCCGTGGTGTTCTCAGCCAGCGCCTCCGTCCGAATCGACAACTTCTGCCCGAGTGCCAGGATGATGAGCGTCGTGAACGTAAACATGCCCAGCCCGCCCAGCTGGATCAGCAGCAGGATGAAAGCCTGCCCTGCCGGAGTGAAATACGTCGCCGTATCCACCACGATCAGGCCCGTAACACAGGAGGCACTGGTAGCTGTGAATAGCGCATCCTGCCAGGTCAGCTCGGGACCCGTGTACAGGCCGGGAAGCACCTTTAACCCGACCGTACCGACTAGAACCAGTACGAGAAACGAACCAACGAATAGCTGTGCCGGCGAAAGCCGCCTCCAGACCGCTCCCCAGCGAGTTGCCGTATGTGCAACGATGCTTTGCCGCGCCATTTAACCGAAAAGCTCAGCGACACCACCTTGCTCCAGGGGCATGCCGCTGGATCGGTCCCAAATGTACGTCATCCCTGCCGCCAATCTCACGCCCGGCAAAAAAGATCGCATGCGATTACTGGAGCATCCCCCTCCCCTCGCGTCACGTACGGGCTCGTGCACAGTTGGCCCGCAGGCCAGGACGGTTCACAATATGACTCAACACAGGACTCCCACGCCATCAGCACGTCCGTGCTTGAGCCAAAGCAAGACAGGGCAACCTATAACGAATCCAACGAACGCCGGCTCGCAAGAAAGTGAAAACGGCTTAGGTTCGATCGGCTCTCTCAACGTACCGCTCCGAGCGCGACATGGCCTGATGGGCTAAGGTCGAAGCCCCAGGAGATGGGAATCTCTATGGTCCTGTTGATCTACGATCGCCCTATCCGTACGGCGTAGGGCGTGCAATATGGGAGGGCATCGCCGAAGAATCTGCTCCGGCGCAGGGCTCAGACCGCCACTGCACACCCGGAGCACCGGAGGTCCCGGCACTCAAAACGGCGGCTCGGCCCCTTTAACGAAGAATAACCAGTACAGGCCGCCCATCAATACAGAGAGCCCAGTGACGAACAACGTCAACAACAGGTCACTATAAAGCCGCCGCCCTGGATCTGTGTATTTCATCCTTCTCTACCCTGTAGTTCAACGTTAACCGAAGCCGCTACTCAGAAAGCTCTTCCCCCTGCAACGAGTTCAAGATCGCCCCAGATCCCGAGGCACCGGAATGCTCGAGCGCTGGCTGCTTCCTCCAATATCGGAATATACCGGCGTAATGTAATCCTTACCGGACCGATTCTTTCTCTGATTACGATAGGGCCTCCATAACCCTCCGCTGCAATGCCTGGTGGAGGGCGAGATTCGCCTGTCGATCCGACGTCACCTCGATGATTGTCGGCTCCGGCCCTGTACTCGCTGCCCGATAAGCCTCGCTGAACTCGGATGCTGTTGCCGGGTGCTCGTACCGGATGCCGAAAAGGGCAGCAGCGTGTTCGAACGAAAGTCCGTGTGGCGTGCCGAAATAAGGCTCAAACACATCGTCGAATTGTGCGATGGGCAGAAAAGAGAAGATGCCTCCCCCGTCGTTGTTGATGACCACGACGGTAACGGGAACAGCAAGGCGCTTCAGCATCGCCAGGGAGTTCAGGTCGTGCAGAAATGCCAGATCGCCGATGAGCAACGTGACAGGTGCCTGAAGTCCACTGGCGAAACCCGCCGCCGTCGCAATGGTCCCATCGATCCCACTCGCCCCACGGTTCGCCGCGATCCGGACAAGATCGCCCCGGAAGTCAGCGTACATGTCCATGTCGCGGATAGGCATGCTGCTCGCGAGACACAGACCGTGACCAGCCGGAATCTGCCGGGATATGATCCGGGCTACACGGGGCTCATTGAGGCTGTCGTCCTGTTTCAGGTATGCCTCTATTTCCTTCCCCACCAGGTGTGAGGCCGCCTGCCAGTCCCGGAGCCAGGGCGACTTCCCCACCGGTTTCTGCTCGTCCTGCATGGCAGCGAGCCGTATACAAAACACACCCGGATCGGCCTCGACGGCATACGTAACACGGTGAGATGGATCTAGCCGGGAAGGCTCGCCGCGCACGCTCACGTACACGCGTGCGCCGCTCCCCTCCAGGAACGTGAGCAACCGTTTCGAAGTCAACCGTCCGCCGATATGCAGGACCGCTTCTGGCCGGTGGGAATCGGCAAACGATCTGCTCAGCAATACGTTATCGTAATACGAAACCGCCTGTTTTCCTTCTCCCTGGCCCCGTAGGTGCGAGCCCACGTCCGGCAATACAGGCCACCCCAGCGCGTCCGCCAGCCGAAGAACAGGTGCCCGATGTGCGAGCCCGTCGATCTTACCAACCGTGATGATGCCCCGCTCTACCCCCCGAAACGCCTCGCCGATCTGCCGGATAACCGCATCATCGACGGACGGCTGCGATGGAGCGTAGGTAGTATAGGGTCTCTCCCCTTCGAGCCACTGTCGGACTCCGGAGAGGTACGCCTCATAATGATGTCCCTGCGGTACCGGCGCCAGTGGCTCGCGGAACATGAGATTGAGATGTACCGGCCCTTGCGGCGCTCGGATAGCCCGGTACACCGCCTGATCAATGGTCGTCAGTACGGCCTCAGGCGGCATGTCCTCTGTCGGTGCGGGGAGATCGAAGTGCCAGCGCACATAGGCGCCGAAGAGATTCACCTGTTCGATGGTCTGGTTCGCGCCGGTGTGGCGTAGCTCGGGCGGACGATCTGCTGTCAGCAAGAGCATTGGCACGCCTTCCGTACCAGCTTCTACGACAGCCGGCAGACCGTTGGCAACCGCCGTCCCAGAGGTGGTGATCCAGACCGCCGGGCGCCCCGTAGCTCGGGCGTATCCCAGAGCGGCAAAGGCCGTCCCCCGTTCATCGAAATGAATGATGCGATGTGCTCGCGGATGCGCAGCGATGGCCGTAGCGAGCGGCGTGCTACGCGAGCCAGGTGCCAGGCAGAAAAAGTCGATGCCGCTCCGGACCAGTTCTTCGACAATGAGGTCGGCCCAGAGCCGGTTTATGTTTGGCGCGCTAGCTATCAAGTCCCAGAACCTTGATGAAATCGCCGATCTTGTGTTCGATCTCGTCGTGCTCCGCCTTCGGAATGGATCCCGGCACGATCCCGGCACCTGAGAACAGGGACAGCGTGTTGCCGCGGACAAGCCCCGACCGGATCCCTACGGCCAGTTCAGCGCCTTCGGCTCCGATCCAGCCAACGAGCCCTGCATACCAACCCCGATCGAACGGCTCCAGCGTACGGATCGCAGCATATGCCGCTTCCTTCGGATGACCGCCAACCGCCGGAGTAGGATGCAGCGCGCGAATCACGTCCAGGTCTCTCACATCCTCCCGTAACGTGCCAGAAATGCCGGTGTACAGATGGCGTCCCCTCGTCAAAATCATTTCCGAAGGCTGCATGTCGGCCTCAACAGATGTGCAGAGATCTGCCAGTTCGCGCTGCACGTCACGCAAGACGAACGCATGCTCGAGTTGATCTTTCGCGCTCAGCAACAATTCTTCTCGCAACCGCTCGTCATCCCAAGCCGATTCGCCACGTGGACGCGTGCCTGCCACTGCTTCGCTCGAAATCGCCAGTCCCTCACGCAAGAACAGTCGCTCCGGTGAGGCGCCCAGAAAAGCTGTATTCGTATTCAGTTGGAAGCAGAAATGGAAGCATCCCGGCGTGGCGGCATGCAGATTCTTCAGGAGAAGGATCGGATCGATCGCCTCGCCGAAACCGAAATCCGCTTTCCGCGCCAGCACGACTTTGCCCATGTCCCCCCTTTCGAACGCGTTCAGGACCCACTCGACGTTCCGGGTCCACCCGGCCTCGTCCGGCGCATCGCTTCGCGACTCGGGAAGCGGCAGGCTCCCCTGAAGTGGTCCGAGCGGAAGACGGAGTTGCCGGATTTCTGCCAGGATGTCTGATTTCCGGTTGAGATCGGCGGGCAATACGAGGTTACAAGCCAGTAGTGTCCGGCCCCCTCGGAGGATCAACTCGAACCGGGGCAGGACGAATCGGAATATCCCGAACGCACTCCACTCCGCATCTGCAGGCCGCCGGGGGTCGAATCGCAGGCCGCCGAAATAGCGTGCTTTCGGCTCCGTTTGGAGAAGCCTGGCGCCGCGCTCTGCCAGCACTTCGATACCTGCCTCTTTCCCATCGGAAACGAGATCGGCCACACCAGCGGCTGCCACAGTTACGGAATCAGCACGATCGGACCAGAAGATCTTCTCCGAAAAGGGCTGGGCATGGAGCCACGCGTACGGATCGACATCCTCCAAAGGGACCTCTATCCGCCGAATACCGAACGCATCAGCGTCTCGCTCTCCCGGACCAGAAAAAAAACGGCTCACCTCGTTTGTAAGCAGGTGGTGCAAGGCTGCCGAGCTCTGCACGTACTCGGAGGCGGCTATGTTACTTCTCTCCATTAGCCGTATGCTCGCGCACCACCGGAGGGTGCTGTGTCCATTCGTTTACGCCCGTATCTGGAGGCAGGATGATCATTCCATCTCGATGATCTCGACCTCATCCAGATGGGCCGTGCAATTTAGCAAGTGCGCCTTAAATGTTCCGGAAGCATGGACGAGATGATTTACACACGTATTGGCATGATGGATTTCGTTCATCCGCTCAAGCCCGTACTCATCCAGGATTGTCGCCAGAAGTACCCGCAGAAATCGCCCGTGCGTCACCACCGCCACGGTCTGTCCCTCGTGCCGGGCCAGAATATGTTCCAGCGCTCTCAGGCCCCGTTCCTGCACGTCCAGGATAGATTCCCCTCCCTCTACCCTCTTGCCGTAGTCGCCCCGGGCCCAATCCAGCTGCATGCTTTCGAACGCCCGGCTCACACGCTCTGATGGAGGCTCCCCTTCATAAACACCCCACGACATCTCTTCAAGATCCTCAAGGCGAAAGACCTCGAGGTGCTGATGTTCGGCAGCAATGAAGGCCGCCGTCTCTTCAGCACGGCGAAGCGTGCTCGAAAAGATGGCATCGATCGGTACCGTCGAGAGTCGCCGAGCCAGTGCGCGGGCCTGCGCCCGGCCCGTCTGGTTCAACTCGCAGTTGATCCGGCGCCCCTGCACGATCCGCTGCCGGTTATAGTCGGTTTCTCCGTGGCGAATGAGGTATAGCGTGGTTTCGGACATTCAGAATCTTCTGGCGTGCAGGGCAAACCGAAAGCTGCCGGTGACACGCACCTACTACGCGACTAGCTGGACGACCAAAGATACGCTCCAGAGTGGGGAGATTTTCCACAGCTGATCTCCGGCCAGACTACGTGAAAGAACCGGGTACGAACCGGAGGGATCCGGTCGATGTTTCAATTATTTCTGAAAGTTCGACCAGCCCTCGCTCAGGAAGATCTCCATCTTTACTCCGCTGGCTCAATCACCAGCCTCGGGCCAATGCGGAACCGAAATTGCGGATCCGGCACCTTCGCGGCCTGGAGCACCGGTCGAAGAAGCGCCTCTACAGCCTGTGCCGTATGGACCCGTGGCTGTACGGACGAACTCAGGTGTGCTTCGGCTTGTGAGCGCAGAGATTCCTGTGCCCCCGCCATAGCCCGCCGCTCCTGGCGCTGTTCCGCATCCGGCTCCAACCACCTCCATCCGGCCTCGGTCTGCACCTCTATCCGAGAGAGGTCTGGCTCTACGGAATACACGCTCAGTTCGGGCAACCTGATCTCCACGCTGCCATCCTCCAACACACGAATATCCTCTGGACGAAGTTGCCGCACATCGAATCCGTAGGAAACCCGCCCGGGTACACGAACCGTGGATCGGACCGTCCCCAGATTGAGCCGGAAGAAGTCGGGCAGAAAATACCGCGTGTTTTCGGCCGTCACCGTGGCCACGATGTCCAGCGTACCCGTGATGTAAAACGAGGCAGGAGCTTCACGTTGCAGGGTGGATATCACCATCGACCGCACATCTTCTTCCGCCAAACGAGGCGGCATCCCCCACCACCTGAATGCGATAGCAATTGCCGCAATGAAACAACTGACTGCCAGCGCAATAGCGACCGTACGTGCAAGTCCCTTCGCGTGCCTGATCATATCTCCATCGGGTAAAACGGAACGCATCGCGGCGCGACGCTCATGCGGCCAGCAGCGGGCAGCATCCTTGTGGGGATGTGCGATCATCGCGGGCGGTAGCCAGTACAGCCGACTTCAAGCAATCGTGCTCGGCATAGCCGGTTCCCCCTGTTCCCCGGCAATGCTTCCGCCACCTCACCGTGCATCACGGACTCACCGGCGGAGAGCGTCTCATTGCTCTATGATCTGGTAGGCTCTAATAGAGGGGGGAAACAGTTCCACGTCCCGAACATCGTACTCGCGAGGCAGGTTCACGCGTGGGACGATAGCGCCTGTCGTGTCGTTTAGAATCTCCTCGTAAGATACCTCGGCATAAAAGTCAGGAGCCCTCTCTACAGCATCGTACTGGTCGATGGGGACACGGTAGCGAACCATGATCGTAGGCGGTTCGAGCCGTACGAGCTCCTGAAAGTTCGGTAAACCCCGAACCTGTACGGGTAACTCGCGCGTACCCTGAGGGAACTCCTTTGCCCGTGCGATCAGCGTCACCGAATCCCGGCTTCGCGTTACCAGTCCGGACAGCGTATCCGCCAGCGGAAGCTGGACGACTATGGAATCACGCAGGTCCAGTGCCTCGAAGGGCTCAGTTGGCCAGGACATCAAATCCCCTATCACGGATCGCGCACCTGAAATCGTCACAGAGTCCGGAATGATCACGGGCGGTGTAACCAGATCATGCGTCGGAGGCGGCTCGATGATCGCGTTCAACTGCACCGGTACGGTTACCATGATCCGATCCTCCTTTTGGAGGCTGATCTGCGTCGGACTCACTCCCTGGATCGACACATTGTTGCTCAAGGAAAGCGCCTGTACAGCAGCTTCCAGATTCACGGTATTCAATGAGGCGTCGATCGGGATCACCGGGAGCTTTGATCCGAAAGACCCGAATGAGCCCAGGAGCTGCCACCCCGGTCCTCGCACCTCGACCCGCACCTTCTGCGGTGGAAGTTCAGCCAGCGCAACGTCGGCAGGCAGGTTTACGACCTCGGTCGGCAACTCCACTACTCGGACATACGTCTCCTGCATCGTGAATGTGAACCAGAGCATACAGGAGATCAGAATGGATAGCGCAATCGCCAGGCTCTGACGCTTGGGGGATTCATCCGCCCCGGGCGGATCGTTGCTTGATTCTCCGGCCCGACCCAGCAGCCGATCCAGAATGGTACTATGTGATGCAGACTGTAAGGTAGCCACCTGTAGCGCCTTAGTGCAGCTTACGGACTATGTCGTTTTCCGTGTAGCGAAGATAACGCTCTCTACTGCGACTCTTTGGGTCACGGTCTAGAAGCACGGGTTTAGCCTGCGTATTCCGGGCAAAACTTGCCCGAATTCGTACAGGCTATTCATTCTGAATGATGGTGTTCGCTCGGGGCATGAATCTCGTTATATCGCCCATACCGGAAACTCTAGCCTGCCCTACTCCCATCCCCTCGAAAAAGTTCAATCCAACCTGCTCCATCTGCCGATGGCTGCCCGCACCCATTGCCGTAAGCTATCGGCCTCAAAGAGACCGGTAGCGATCTTGCATCCAGGCTTTTGCCCGTACAAGTTCATCGCGCCGATATAAGCCGGTGAGCAGCACGATTACTGGATAAAGCAGCAGCAAGAACCCTCGCCAGAGCACACGCGGCACGATACCCCACGACATCGAAGGCAAGGCCAGTAACCACAATCCTGTTACGACGACCAGCACAAAAAGCAACACGGCCCAGGCAAAGCGGATCTGAAACCGATGCTCGACGAGCCGGCTCGCAAAGCCCATCAAGAGCACATACGAGACAAAGGTCGCCAGCGCAGCGCCGAGTCCTCCCATCAAGGGAATCAGGGCAATGTTCAAGAGTGCATTGAAGATCGCCGCTCCCAGCACGCCAAACCCGATGGCCCGCGTCCGTCCCTCTGCATAGAGCACGTTGCCGGTGATATTGTACAGCCCGTACATATAAAAGCCGAGTGCCAGGGGCAGCACCAGGTTTGTAGCCAGTTGATAGGTCGGATTGTTCGACAGCAGCGCGGTAGCGTCGTAGGTAAACAACGAAAGGCCAAGCACAGGCCAGGCCGCCCAGATCGCAAAGTGCCGGAACGTACGCCTGTGGATCGAAACCCCTTCTCTGCTCTCGCCCAACACCTTCAGGCCAATCACGGCAAATGAAAGCTGCAAGCCCTGAACGACGATCGTATTGATGACACCCGCGAGCCGTGCTGCTACGGAATACACGGCCAGCTCCTCGGGTGGGGCCAGTAGCGTCAGCAGATAGCGATCTCCCGTATGGAGAAAGGGCAACGCCAGTCCTACCAGGGTAAGCGGTGTACCATACCGGACCAGTTCCTTGATGATGCTTGGATGCAGCTTCCAGCGAACCCGCGCCAGCATGGCTCCGCTTAGCACGAGCGTGCTGACCCCGGCGGAAAGCACATATGCCCACATCATGCCTTCCAGCCCCATGCTGTGCTCGACCAGAAAGTAGTAGGCGCCTCCTATCAGAAAAGCCGTTTCAGCAATACTGGCTGCCACGTACCATCCTACGCGTTCGTTGCCGCGCAACCACGAATACGGAACCAGGCCAAGCACCTTGAAGAGCACATGGATACCCAGCAGACGAACAAAAAGCGGATTTGAAGTACCACTCAGCAGATACTCCGTAAAGAACGGGCTAATGACCCAGAACGTAGCCAGGATTGTCAGCGATATTCCCAGGTTCGCCAGCAACGTCGTGAATGGAATGGCCTCGTGGTGTTCGCGCCATTTCGGGTCGGCCATGAGCGCTAGCATGCCCGACGTCAGGCCCGAACCAATGAATGCGATGGCCATCTGCGCCGTCCCTTCCAGAACGGCCAGGTTTGCCAGACCGACCTCAGAGAGAAACGTCGTATTCCAGAGCAGCGGCACTACGAGCAGGCCGCTCAGCTTGATCAGGACGTTGCCGAGCGTATACACGCTGCTCTGGCGAGCGAGCCGCGCGAATACCGTCATTGCGGTTCCCCCGTAGAAGTGCCGCCCTTGCCGTTCGTATCGGTTCCGACAGGAACCATCACGAAGCGAATCTCCTGACAGGGAAACAGATAGCAAAAGCTCTCTTCATACAGCTCCTGCATGTAGGTATTCAAGTTGAACACCCGGTTCAGTACTTGTTTAAATAGATTTCGCAACGGAAACGCTGACTTGAATACGATACGCCGCTCCAATACTCGAAATCGAAAATCCGTGTAGAACGCCGGTACCTTACGCCTCAAGGTCGTTTGGCCTCCGCTGAAGTAGTCGAATGAGTACAGGCCGAAAAACCGGCGATGCGTGTAATCGGAATAGTAGAAAGGGTTCGAGAAGTGCGGTACGATAACGACGTGCCGTCCACCCGGCTTGAGCACACGGTGTACATCCCGCATGAGGGACTCGAAGCGCTCGATGTGCTCCAACACGTGACGCGACCGAATTTCATCGACGGAATGATCCGGCAGGAATGACAATCCCTCTTCCAGGTCGCATACATAATCCACGCCCTCTAGCGGCAGTGAATCGATTCCGATCACCCCCTCCTGTTTGTTGGGCCCACAGCCTAGCTCCACGACGACCCGGTCGCTCATACGGATATACTCTTGTAGTTCGGCGGCCGTCATGGCTCCGTCATCTTTTCCGTTTTTACTGGCGACTTTTGATGGCGGCATCGAGGCACCCACTGAGCCGCTCGAAGCAAACTTCACGGCTATACCGTTCTTCAGCGAGCGAGCGACCGGCCTGCCCCATACTCCTGCGAAGTCCTTGCCGCGTACACAATGAATGTAGGCACTCGGCCCACTGCTTTGCACCATTAGCCAGGTAGCCCGTCTCGCCGTGTCGCACGATCTCACGGTTAATCCCCACGGGGCTGGCTACCACGGGAAGCCCCGCAGCCATGTACAGAAGAAGCTTGTACCCCCCCTTCCCTCGGGCCCACGCGTCGTCCGGCAACGGCATGATGCCAATCGTCATACGCCGTAACAGCTCTGGTTCTCGCTCGAACGACCATGGGACGATCTCTACCGGCACACCCGGAAGGTTCAACTCAGCTTCATCTGCGCCCACGGCCAGTAGGCGTATGCGGCAACGGGACGCTACCTCTGCAAGAGCGGGCGCTACCAGATTGAGGTAAGGCGTTGTGGACACCGACCCGATCCACCCCACGGTGCATACCTCGTCCTCGTGTTGATCCGACGGCGTGATCCAGTCCGTATCGACCGGCGTCGTAATGAGCTGTGGCGATTTACCCTGCGCTGCACAAAACGGTAGGAGGTCCCTCGTACTCACGATCACCTGATCCGCTGCCTTCACCATCGCCGCCGTTCTCTTCTCATTCGCACGGCTGCCTGGTACATCGAGATAAATCGCGTCGTCGAAGTCGTACACGAGAGGAATCCCGCGCCGTTGTAGCAGGCGGAGCAGGCGCGGCGACAGAAACAACCGCTGTACGAATACGAGATCCCATTGGCCAAACGCAATCTGGAAGGCACGACACAGTGTGAGCAGCCGCTTGGCGATCGCAAATCGGAGTTTCGAGATGGTCGTTCGTGGCCGTTCCGGCACTCTCGGCAGCCAGTGGACGGACCATCTGCCGGTACTCTCCAGCAGCGCCCGGTAGCGTGCCGCGCGTTCTCGTGAGGAAGCATGATCCCAGGCTCCCTGCGTAAGCATGAGCATGCGAAGGCGCGGGGCGACTCGCCCCTGCTCCTCTTTCCGGATCACTCCTGCATCATCTGCCCGTCGGCGGCTCACGCCCATGATTCCTCCCCAGCGATGAGGCGATCCAGTACCTCAAACAACTTCCTGCGACGGTTCTCTACACTGAACTGAGTCGCTATGCGCATTCGAGCCCGCATACGATCATCCGGGCCAGGTGTGAGTGCCCGGTGGATAGCGTCCGCGATGACATCCGGATCCGGACGGTCTATCACGATCCCGGTGTCGCCAATCAGATCTGGAATGCCGGAAACGGCGCTCCCTACGGGTATGCACCCACAGCACATGGCCTCTGCCAGCACGTTAGGCAGCCCTTCCGTACGGGAAAGTTGCGCATACACGGACGTCCCGGCATACACATCGGCAAGCGCATCCCTGTTACGAGGAGGCAGCAGATGAACGTTTTCCGGCGGCTGGTAATGCGCTCGCAACTCCGGCTCAAAGGCGGGAGCCACACCCACAACTTGAAACGTAACCTCCGGTAACCGCCGCGCCGCATCGATGAACAGGTCGATTCCCTTCACCCGTGCGGAACGTTCCTGCCCCAGGTAGGCAACCGTAGTGACTACAGGCGGTCTCTCAGCCGGCCCCATTGGCCAGGCATGGGCATCATACCCGGTCGGAATCGCCACGTAAGGCGTTTCCAGTCCGGGCACGTGGTAGGCTACTCCATTCTTCAGCACTTCCGGCGGTGCTGCGAATGCGTTTTCGTGCTGAATGAGTTTCTCTGATACGGGGAGAAGCAGCGAAGCATTTCGGATCACATAGCGTGCGAGAGGAGCTCGCCAGGCACTACCGTACACGCCGTAATCGAGATCCGGTACGACATTCGCGTCAAAGCCCCCCAGCGCGACGGCAACCGGCTTCTGCATCCGGCGCCCCATCCAGACAGGCAGCGTGAGGTGGTAATCTGCAAACCAGCCGTAGATGAGTGCTGCACGGGGCAACTCTTTCTGCAACCAGGCCGCCTGTCTGGCAAACCATCGGGCGAGGGCGCCAGCTTGTCGTGTCGGCTCATCGGAAGCGGGACCGCCAAATTCGAATGGGCGGACATCATACCGTTCAGAGAGCAGCACCAGGTCATCATTGATGAATGAGGTTCGCTTCTGCGAAATGAACAGCACGCGCGGGCGTCCATCAGATTCCGGCATGTCGATCACAACACATGATTGTAAACGTGGACATGACCTGCCATCATTGCGGCTCTTCTCCCCGCGTTGCGCCAACCGCTCCGTGTTGCTTCACTTGGTCGGGATAAGCAACTTCACTCAGTAGCGCAGCGAGTTGTCTGGCCTGCTCCTTCCGGCTAAAAGGAGCTCTCGATTCGCGATCCGCACCCTCGAACGGATGGCCGGATGCCCATGCCTCGTAATGCCGCAGCACATAGGCCCCAACCGATTCGACATCGTGGTGCGCGAACATCGTTCCTGCTCCTGTTTCGTCCAGCACCGCGGCGGCATCGCCTTCCGGCGGCCCGATCCCGAGTACGGGCCGTCCCGAAGCGAGATACTCGAACAGTTTGCCCGTCATGATGCACGCCGCATCCGGTACCTGGTTGATGCAGAGCAGCAACAACGAAGCTCCCCGCATGTAGGCCACTGCCTCATCGTGCGGTACGTAGGGGACATACTCCAGGATGTCTTCCAGACCGTGCCCTGCGATCTCCTTCCGCACAGCCGCATCCACATTCCCCACCATCAAGAGCCGGAGATCTGGAATGAGTCCCTGCTCTCGCATCTGCCGGAGTGCTTTCCAGAGCGCATCCGGATTTTGCGAAGCCGCCAGGTTGCCGACGTGCGAGATGACGAACTTCTCCTGCTTGCGCACCTCATCACCTTTGAAATCCGCCTCATCGAATCCGTTCATGATGACCGAAATGGGCGTCTGGGTCTTGCGCGCGAGCATACGCCGCAACGACGGACTCACGGCGATCACGCGGTCCGCCTCACGCAGGACAGACCGTTCAAGAGCGGCATCGATTTGCCGGGCCAGCGGTGTGAGCGGAAGCTCTCTATAGTAACTGATGTCCGTCCATGGATCGCGGAAGTCCGCACACCAGGGCAGCCCGGATCGCCGCGCCAGTGCCCGGCCAATGAGGTGCACGGATTGCGGCGGTCCCGACGTGAGAATCACGTCGAACCGTTCGCGCTGAAGCAGTTCCATGCCTCGCCGTATTGCGAACGGTACCCAACCCACGCGAGCATCCGGCAAAAACAGGTTAGCCCGTACCCATTTGGCCAGCCGCTGCTTCCAGCTTTCATGTTCCCCGCCGATAAACGCCACCCCGATCGTCTCTTCCTTCTTCCGTCCCAGCAGCCGCGCATATAGTGCGTACGGATCCCATGCGCCTGTCCGTTCCACTGAAAGTCCCGGCGGAATTTCTTCCAGCATCTTCATGTCCAGGTTCGGGTACGACGCACTCTTCGGGTGCACCGTCAGCACCGTGGGTTCCCAACCAAACGCCGGAAGGTACTTCGCAAACTTCAAGGAGCGCTGGACTCCCGGCCCACCGGACGGCGGAAAATAGTACGTAACGAACAGAACCCGATTCATGGGATACGCCTGCAAAGTGAACGGACGGGCACCGCCCGAACGTTCACCTTAGACAAGGGCTTATACGGACTTGATCCGATGTGTACAGCGGAGCAGTTTGGCGTCCGGTGCCGGCCAGTGGTATCCGGTTGCTTCCGCCTGCCAGGCTCAAGATGCTCACGCCCCGTTGCCCTCGTAACGCTCCTGCTTCCGCCTGCGCTGCACAAACGCCAGTCCCGCGAGCGCTACGATTCCACCGTATACGAGCAGCGTCGAGAGTGCTGAAAGCCAGAAACTCAGCCGCTCCGTAGGCGGATCGAACCGCATAGTAACTGTGTGCTGGCCCTCCGGCACCGGAACGGCACGAAGCAAGTAATTCACGCGATAGATCGGCGCCTCCTCTCCATCTATGAACGCTTTCCATCCCGCCGGATAGTAGATTTCACTCGCCACGAGGAGCCGGGGCGCATCGGTCTCAACCTGCCATACGATCTCGTCCGGCGTATACGACTGCAACGTCACCGTACCTGCCCCCAGCGAATCAGCGGCCACTGGCTCGAAATCGATAGGCTCCGGCAAAATGGCCGTCTCCAGCGGATTAAAGTCCGGACTACTCATGCGAACCCACGTTTCTTCCGGCGTAGCGATCACCTCCGTACGCCCGACGAGGTACGCCCTCGGCGTCGCATCCGGGTTCTCCAGCACGAAGATCCGCTGTGGATTTTGATTTGCGGCACCGGGAGCCGCGATCTGGCTCTCATAGACGACGCGCGTATCCGGCAACACACCCGGAGCGACGATGTAACGCGTGTTCAGCAGATCCAGCGCCTGCTCGTTCGGCAGACTGGTTTCCGGGTCGAATAACACGTTGTCTACGAACTGCTGATAGAGGCCTATCTTGGCTGCACTGTACCCTCCCAGCGACTCGTAGTAGTACGAGGGACGCGCATTCACCATCGGGTTTCCTTCGAAGGAAAGCACCCGAAAATGTCCGGGCCCGCCTGCCTCCCGCTGCTGCTGAAGCAGGAACTGATCGAAGTCGTACATCGGAATGTTCGACTCAAGCGAGGAGGACGGCACCAGTAGATCCGCGTTGAAATAACGCCGGTCCACGCCCCAGAGGTCGATCAGCACGAGCAGCGCAAGCCCGCCCTGCATGACCGACGCAGGGATCACGCCACGGCGGAACAGGAAAATGAGCCCCCCTGCCAGAAGCAGGAAAACCATCGTCCGGATCGCATCGCCGGTGAAAGCCTCTTCTCGCGGATTGATACGCTGTTCCTGGTAAACCTGACGCGCAATGCTCGTCACCTGGGGGCTGTCGGGCGATTGTTTGAGTTGCTGGGCGACGATCTCCCGAACCTGTTCGATCTCTCCCGGCCTTTCGAAGTCGAAAAAAGCCCCTCGCATCACGAACAGCAGCAGAACCACGCCTGCCACGGCTCCTACGACGATGAATGCCGATTTCGTCTTCTGCACTTCCTGCTCCGCCGTCTTTTCCGGCTGGGCGAGGTAGGACAGGCCGAATGCGGCAAGCAGAGCCAGCGCGAGCGAGACCAGACTCAACCAGGTTTCCGGAACTCTGAACGAGCTGAACAGGGGAAAATACTCGTACATCGGCCGGTTCAGCAGCGGAAAATTCTCTCCTAGCGCGAACAGGATCATGACAAAGGCGGCAATCCCAATCCCCCACACGGCGTTGCGGCGCACCCGCCACAGGGCGAGCACGGCCAGAAGGATTACCACGCCACCTACATAGTGCGGACCCGCCGTGAAGGGCTTCGCCCCCCAGTAAAGAGCCGAACCGCCATAGGCGTCAGCAATCAACAGCGTGATCAGCTCTCCGATGCCCTGGCTCCAGTTCATCGCATACGTCCAGCCCAGCCCGGCCGCACCTTCCACACCGGCCCCGCCGCGCGTACTGAACTTCCGGTACTCCTGCAGTAGCATGTACGGCTGAGCCACCATGAGCACGCCGAGCGCCGCTCCCAGCGCCATCCAGCTCGTCGCCGTACCGAAGCTCTTTAGACGGCCGTGCCGGACCGCGCCGACAGCCTCAACGATCCACCAGATACCGAGCAGGAATGCCAGGTAGTACGTGATTTGAATGTGACCCGCCCGCAGGTTCAAGGCCAGTGCCGCAGCAAACAGAAGCCCGGAAAGCGGCCCCGGACGTCGTAGCGCGAACGCAAAAGCCAGCACTACCCAGGGTGCGTAGCACAGTGCGATGAACTTCGTATTGTGCCCTGCGATGAGGAGAATCGGTATATAGGTCGTCAACCCGTAGGCGCACGCCGCCAGTACCCCGCCCAGCTTACTGCCGGTAAGCAACACGATGACTAGATAGACACCGACGAGCAAAAAGATGAAATGCGAGGTCGGCCACAGAAAACTCCGGAGAAGCGTTGCAATGTCGTCGGCTTGCGGAACCGGGGGATCGTAACTGATAGTGTAGGCCGGCATGCCTGAGAACGCGTTGGGCGCCCAGAGCGCCTGCTCCCCCGTTTCCTCCTCATATTCGATCTGTGCCTGCGCCATGGCCCGCCAGCTCACGGTATCTCCGGCCACGATCGAGAGTCCCCCGAAATGAATCGGGGCAAAAAAACCGAGTGACACTGCAAGCAGCACCAGCAGACACACGACGTGCTGCGTGCGATCACTCAAACTACCCCACCCGTCGGTACGGATCTCTGCCCGTCCGACATTCCGGCGCGACGACACCGAAGCTCCTTTACCTCCCCGCGCGCGTTGCTTGCTTGTCTGAGCCATAAAAGTGGATCAACGGGCAATCGACCGCCAGCATCAGTTCGACTTGTCGATAGCTGATGGTCAATTGCTTTTTACTCAATCACCTTCGGCACGCGGAAGTAGATGCTATCCGACTCCGGCGCGTTCCGCAACGCCTCCTCACGCGTTATCCGTTCCTCTGCCACGTCTTCCCGAAAGACATTATTCAAATCGAGCACGTGCGACATCGGCGGCACATCCTCTGTATCGAGCTCGTTGAGCTTCGCCATATAGTCCAGGATGCCGCTCATCTGCTGTGCCATACGTTCCTCTTCCTCTTCGGAGAAACGTAACCGCGCAAGCGCCGCGATATATCGGACTTCTTCTATTGAGATAGACATGTACTGCTCGGTTTCTAATCAACGTTCACGGCCATCGCATTCTCTGGCGATAGCATGTTGCCCGTACTGGAATTGCCCGACTGCCTGCTGGTAAGGTGATACCAGGTGTAGCCATGGACAAACGCCCCGGCTCCTTCAGCCGTAGTACAAAGTAGCAAAATACGTAGCGACCAGAACGGAACCTACTCCATCCTGTTCCAGCCGCGAAATCACTCCTTTGCGCCTACCCTCTCGTACGCCGGATGAATTGAACCAGGCGAGTAGCCTCTTGCAATCCATGTTTGGGTGCCGGTTTCAGTTCGATCTCCAGGCTTACGGGCCCATCAAATTCGAGCGATCGCAACAGACGGAATTGAGCATCCCAATCCACCTTTCCCTCACCCAGTGGCGCAGGGACCCACTTCCCATCTCTCACAACACCATCCGAACAGCGGACGAGTGCAACCCGTTTGCCGAGTGCTTTCAACCCCGTAAGCGGATCTTCACCTGCCCGCAGGGCGGCGCTCGGACTCCAGGCTGCCACTACCGAGGTATGGTCCACTGCCTCTAGCAGCGTTGCAAGTTGCGCGCCGGTCGCATGGGCACCGGATGCTTCGTTGAGCACGGCAACCCGGATACCGCGTCGTGCCGCTGCCACACCTGCCCGCCGGAGTGCATCCGCAGCAACCGCGGTCATATCGCCTTCTTCTGCCGCGAATGCCGATACGACTACCAGCGTACACCCGATTCGGTTGCAGAAACTCAGCGTCTCCTCGAACGAGGCCAATTCGTTGAGCCAAGTGATCCGGTCACTTGCCTGCCCCTCAAACATACCAGGCACTACAGAGACTGCCGGAAGCTCGTTCTCGGCCAGCCTGCGTTTCAATTTTTCCTCATTCACAAACGGGACCCGCTCGTCCGGACCGCCTACCGTCCGAAGCTCTACGCCCTCCAGCCCCCATAGCAACGTGTAATGGATCGCACGGTCCAGATCGCTCGTGACGGTATCAGTAAGCCAGGTTGGCAACATTCGAATGCAATCGTATTCAACAAGACGTAAAAACTCGGTACCAGTAGGACCCGCTCGTTCTGTTACTCACCCACACCGGCCTTTGGCACCGAGGTCCCATCGTCAAATACCGGATTGATCGACGAACCTGCTACCGTCAATTGCACAAGAAGATCACGAACCTCCTCGACCATCTTTCCGGCAAGCAGACTTGCCCGCTCGAATGCCTCTGACATATCTGCTTCCACTTTGACTTCCGCATCGGAATGGCGGGAGATAGCCATCCTCTTTTGCGTCGGCGACGGGATGAGTTGGATACCCGGGTCCACCAGTGTACCCGGCATAGGAACGGCGTGCAAGATAATCCCGTACCGGACTAACTGCTCACGTAGTATCGCCTCATCTTCCGGATCCAGTCCCAGATAAATGACTGCGCGCGTCGCCTCGAGCGGCCAGACAGGTCTGTTCAGGTAGCTTCTAAACCCGGCATGGCCCAGCCGTCCACCCGCCCAGGCCGCAAAGAGTACCGTTCGATCTGGGACACCCAGCACACGTGAAGCCTCTGCCTGCATACGAGCTACCTCCAGCATGGCAGCTACATCCGTTCCGAAATGCTCAAAGTCTACAGTTCGGACTCCGCTTACCCATCCCATTGCGTCCAGGTCGGCACACACGATAATCAGTTCTTCCGATAGAACCGGGTGCTTTCCCCCGAGGAACCCCAGTACATTGATGACACCTGCTGCCGGCTGATATCTCGAAATAACCCGCGCGATGAGATGCCATTCTGCGCCTCCAGCCAAACGCCGAAATGTTGGCCGCTCCAACTCCGCCTCGATGTATTCCACCGTTGCGGGCGTCACGCGTACGATCACGATCCCCGGAATCCGTCTTTGCGCCTGCTCCGGAGCAAGTTCGCCCTCGATGAAAACGAGCCGTACGCCCGCTTCTCGTAATCGTATCAGCAATGCATCCGATTGCTGCCCGGCTGAGATGAGCACGGCCTCATCCGCTGCCAGTTGCCCCGGCAGGTCCTCCGGCATGATTCCCTGAAGACGACGCATGCGCCGGACACGCACCATACCTGAGTCACTGCGAGCGTCCGCCAGAAAGTCAATGCCGGGTCCCAGACGAAGCGTATCGCGTCCAACAAGAGCAAGCTGCGCCGCCTGTATGTAGTTTAGCGACGCCGCATACGTCAGCCGGTGTTCGCTCCCGATGGCTGGCTGAAGTTGATACGCAGCCATTTGTGCCGCTACGTATTCGGTTGCCCGAGCGTAACCGTGCGTACCCGTCCCCCGTCCTTCTACCTCCGTACTATTCAGAATGCGCAGGTGGCTCTCCAATTGCTCTCGGTCCCACATCGTTTCCAGGGACGCCGGCGCAGCATGCTCTAGCGCCTCTGCGGAACTGCAACCAGAGTGTATACTCAATAGACATCCGGTTACCAGCGCCAATATGACAATCCGCATGAGTGCTCTGGAACGCGACGGTATGAAGCAAATAAAACGTGACTCGTAAATCAGGCGGAACCTGACGTCCCGTGTGCCTGCCACCTGTAGGCCCTGTATGTGCCCTTATACGCTATGTCCCCACCCGCATCACAGGCGCTGATCTCATTACGCCGGACATCCTCTCTGGCCCGGATCATGGCGCTGCTTGAAATGGCGGCAGTGCTTGGTTTGTTTCCCCTCTTGCTGACCGCTTTCCGCTCATACGTCGTTCTCCTCGTACCGCCCCTTGCAGGTCTGTACGCATGGCGGTGGATGCTCCGGTTCAAAACGCTGACCCGCACGCTCCGGCAACTCCGGCTCGAAAAAGCCTTCCTTGCTCAGAACCTGAATGTCGTGCAACTACGCCAGTGCCTGCAGAGACAGGACCATATCTGGTCGCAAAGTCTTATCCTGGAGGGATTACGTGGCGTATTTTCGCACCCCCTCCCTCGGCTGCTCACACCGGAAGAAAGAGCCAACCGGCTCCAGATCTACTTCCGGCGTGTGTTCGAACCCGTACGGCCCTCCAGGTTAAACGCGGAGTGGCTGATTCCACCGGCAGGATTCGCTCTCGGACTGCTGAGCACAGGCACAGATGCGCTTCGGTTTCCAGCACTGCTACAACTCGCCACCGCTTTCCTGACCGCATTCGCGATCCTGGTGGTTTTGCAGATATCCTCTCTCCAGCACCTCCGTCGTGGATACGATAACCTTGTCCAGGCACTCGGCGCCTGGACGCAAGATGCCAAACTCTCGGGCGTGATGTTGGACCGGCGCAAGCTGTATGCTCACTCCCTGCTGTATGAGGCACAACCCTGGTTTCACTCCAAAGGACGTATAGAAGCAAAGCCGTGATGCGCGTTCGAGTTCTTCAACGTCACCCCTCTTTCTCGCTCGAACGAATTGAGCCCCACGGTTACTCAAAAAAGAAGCAGGCGGCGTTTTGCGGACGCCGCCTGCGTTCATTCTAGACCGTAATGTCTCACTACTCTTGAGACGTTCTCCCATTGACATCCCGGAATTTTACTTTATCGGCGGCCTCATCGCTCACCCGCTCTATAGCCTCTCTTACCTCTCTACGGCGCTGCCGGATGAGTTCGGTGTCATACGGCCGCTGTGACCGCGTCACCAGCGGATCCAGCATGTCCGCCTGCAGCACGATGAGCAACTCTTTCTGAATGACACTGCGAGCATTGTGACCGAATAGATAGCGGAGCCCGAAGAACCAGCCCGGCAAGTCTTTCAGAATCGGAACGCCACGACGGCTGATGGATTCCTCCGTGGAATACAAACCACCGATAATGGTCTGCTCACCCGGAAGCAATAGCACCTGTGTCGTTGCCTGATTTCGGTCGATGATGATGCCTGCTGTCGACGGACGGCTATTCGACTTCTCTACCTTGACATTGAGATGGATGAAGTCGAGCGGCTCCCCTTCAACGGAATCCTCGTAAGCGGCTTCCGATATGACTGTGGGTGTCACGTCTATGATAGTACCTGTCGAGAAGAATTGTGTGACGGTATTACCTGCATAATCACGCGTGTTCACCGGCACATCCGATCCGATCTGAATGAGGCCCTTCTCGCCGCTTTGCACAGTGATCTGCGGGTTAGCTATCGTCTCACCAGCCCCCTGAGTTTCATAGGCCCGCAAGAAACTCGTCAGCTGAGAGAAGGATATGCTCGCAGGAGCCGTAATGACTTCTCCGAAGTTCTCGTTCAGACCGTTCGTATTCAGGTAGAATCTACCCTGATTCTGCCCGCCAGCCCCGGACCCCTGCCCTCCACTTCCGCTCTGACTCGTCCCCCCTTCTCCGAATAGGACGTTCCAATCAAGCCCGAGGTCTCGTGCCCGTGTGTGATTGATCTCAAACAAGATGGCATTGATCTGGATCTCGCGCGTATCACGCGTCGCCAGCAGTTCCCCCTGCCTGGTATGAGACTGCGCAGCTGAAGTGGTGCTTACGGGAACCACGGTGGCGTCACCCGTAGCCTGAGGAACGGACTCAACGATGAAGTAGCCATCCGTCTCACGGAAGCCCAGCCCCTTCCTTTCCAGTACTAGTTCAAAGGCATCCATAAAGTGCATGACCGAAATCGGTATGCCGATCGGCTCCTTATGCGAATCGGGATCAACCAGCATCTTACCCGTCTCCCGCTTAAAGATCGGGTTCAGGATATCAATGAATTGATCGAACGGCGTCGTGGGCACGAAGGAGACCAACTGGTCAGGAGGGATGTACGTCCGAACGACACGCCGGGGCGGGTTCGTTTGCGCATGTGCAAGGCCGGACACCAGCAGCAGAATCAGTGTGAACAGAGCCCGCACTGCGAGGCCCACCGGACTGAAGTAGGAGAGTGTTGCTTTCATGGTTTGGACTGTGTGCGTACTCGTTCGCCCGAGATCTCTCGCAGGACCTACGGCAAACCTTGATTGGTATGCCATACCCATGCAAACGTGGACTTTACTGAAGGGAAGGTGCAAGCTGAAGTGGACCTAGCGCCTGCCGGAAACGCTCCCCGGTTTGTAGTTCTATCTCAACTTCGTCGATGATGCCGCCCTTGTTGAGGCGTGCTACCACGCGCTCACCTCTCGGATCGATCGAAGTAATCTGACCGAGGTAGACGGCATCGCCAATGCCAAGCTTCCGGTAACCCTTCTCATCTTTGAAAACAGCTTCCCCTCCCGAAATCGAAACCAGCGTCGCAGACTCGACATCAACCAGGCCATACGTGTTGGGCGGTAGTTGCTCCATTACGATTGGGAAAAACGGGTTGATGGCAGGGCGTTGCGATGGTAGAACATCCATCGGAACCGGAGGCAACAGCGGGTTTCCTGACCTGGCTGCAGCGGAATCGCCCTGTACAGCAGCGACCTCCAGAGGAGCACTCATCCCATCGGGTCCGCCGAAATACGCGTCGATGTTCATGGAGAACGAAACCATCACCTGCATACGCTCTTTGTCGCCATCCTGTGTGATCAGGTCGATATGGCTCAACGCGAGATCGCGTGCGCGGTAGAAATTCCGGTTGTTCTCGATATCCCAGACGAAGCGATACAGGCTCGCGTAATAGGCCCTGCCTTGCACATTGAATGTGTATGTGCCGTAATCAGGTTTATTCTCTACACCGACGAGCGTCACGTCGAAGTTTTCGAATCCTTCTTGCGTCAGGCTATTCAGATAGCCAACCACTTCGGCGCTTGTGAGCGTCTTGGGCATGATCTTATAGCGCCCCTGCCATTTCCGATACGCTTCATCCGCCTTCTCTCGCGAGCTGTTCACTTCCAGGAGTAGCGAGGATACTTCGGCGTTTTTCAGGCGCAGGAGCTGTTCAGCCTTTTTCACACGCTCCAGTTCGACGGGCTGACGCACGTACGTCACGTAACCGCCAAGCAGAATCGTGCAGAGAAGACAGCCCGTCAGCACCAACAGATTGCGTCGAATGTCGCGTTTCATATTCGTCTTCTGATTATTAGGGGCCAGGAACGCCTTACTGCGCAGCAATAGCTGCGGGAGCAACCAGCGCGGAGTCACTTGCCGAAGCTGCTGTATGCTGCGGGTTCGTGGCAGCCAGTTCGCGGAGGTACTTGGCAGCCTCCGGGAGCTCCGCTTTCAGCGGGACCAGCATCGTGAACGAGTAGACGGGCCACTCCCGGATTTCCGAAAACGTGAGCGCCTGCAATTCGCCGCCCATACGCTCTGCCAGCTGTACCACCCGGTTGCGAGCCGTCGCATTCCCCGAGAGCACGACCCTTCCTGCCGAAGGCGTCCAGCTCTCCACCCAGATCCCCTTCACGGCCGCTGTTTCCCTCGAGAGATCCTCCAGGCTGCGGCTCCAGGTGTCACTTCCTACTAGCAACGTATCGAGCACCGCCAGCGCCTTCATATACCCGTTATAGGCCGCCTGCATACTATCGATGCGGGCCTGAAGCACACGAGGGTCGGCGTCCTCCAGATCCGGTGGATACGTCTTGAGCAGCTCTTCATACTTGGCGATCTCCTGCTCAACGAGCATATACCGGGCTCCAAAGAAACCGGCGGTGCAAAACAACACGATGCTTAAAACGAGCACGTGCCACGTGAACGGGAGTTCGATGCGCTGACGAATGAGCCGCTGCGGCAGCAGGTTTACATCTTCGAATGCCGAACGATACTGTGGCAGATCGAGCAGGCGAAGTGCCGCACCGACAGCTGGAATCAGCGCTCCATACTGCACCTCTCCCGCAGCCTGCGAACCAAGCCCGGGGATCACGTCGCGTAACGAACGAATCTCTGCATCCGGAAAGAATGCCTGAAAACTGTCGATGAGTTCTCCTTCACGCTCTTCACTCAACAGAAAAACACGGCTCACCTCCTCTACCCCGTACTCATCCTGCTGCAGCAACACGCGACTGCATATCGTATCCGGCGAGTCGAATGCCGTGAGTGAGCGCATGCTCTCGTAGTGCTTCAGCGTATTTCCATCCAGGAAGTAGAGCAGTGTATCCTCGGCTCCTGCACGCACCACCAGCGTGTAACCCGTGACGGCCGACAATTCGGCTTCAGCTCGCCTCTCTCTCCTGTTCCCGCGAGGCTCCTGAGTCGGACTCTCAAGAAACGCTGTCCCAAGGTGGTTGAACGCACGCGCCAGTCCCAGATACAGCGACGCCTCGGCATCGAGCAACTTGGCGTTCGGCGGCCGTTCATCCTTTTGTTTGCGCATGGCCTGTAGCGTGATGGCTACGGGCTCATCCGCTTTCGGCACGAGCGCCATGTAGCGAAACGTACCGCTCTCGGCCGGGGCCATCTCCACGAACGCCACGCGATCCTCTTCGACCGAACCCTTGTACTGCTCCTTCAACAGCTTGACCAACTCATCTCGATCCGGGGCTTTGGCGCGGCTCTCGTTCGGGCCATCCTTTCCCGCCGCACGATCTCTCCCACGCGACTTCTTTTCTTTCCCCAGGACATGCAACTCAACGTGTGCAACGTCTGATGAACCAGCACAAAAAGCCACGGCAGGCCGCTCATAACCCAGCTTCCGGCACTCATCCAGAATCTCGCTGAGTTCGTACATGAAATTGGCGGCCTTATCAACAGCCTCTCCTGTCCCATCTCCTGGAACGCCCTGGCGATCACCAAACTCGGATCTCAGAAAAAGATCGCTGCCGGTATTATTGCCGCTCTCGCCGAACTGGATGGTGTAGTCACTTCCACTCAGTTCCTCCTGCAACTCTGGAATCAGATTCGCCATGGCGGGCGTCAATGCAGGTGCTGCTACACCCTGGCGCGAGTTGCGAGGCCGCGTGAACCGCTGTAACACCACGGGGCTACCCGCATCCGCGCGGATCAGCACCGCATGCACCATCCGGCTCGTTACCATTACACCCAGTACGGGCTCACCAGTCTTGACAGGTTTCATAGCCTAAAATGCTCTTCGCCAGTTGTCTGTCTCGGTTGCATGTGGCTCCCGTTGAAAACCGGTTGATCGCATGGCTCGCGCCAGCCGGGCCAATCACAACGGACCACTGACAATCACGACATCAATTGCTGCATGCGCCGCTTGTTGTTCGCGTAGCTCATGGCTGTTTCCGCTGTGATGAGACCCTGGCGGAATAGCCGGAAGAGATCCTGCTCCATGGTAATCTGCCCCATCTGTCCCCCTTCCCACATCATCTGGTAGATCTCGCCAGCGTTGTTATTCTTGATAGCGGCCTTCGCAGCCGGAGTCATCCACAGCACTTCTTTGCACAGAACGCGCCCGCCACCAATCTTTGGCGCCAATTTCTGCGAGATCACGCAGCGTAACACATCGGCAAGACGGTTCCGCACACGCTCCTGCTCATCGGGAGGATATTCGCCGAGGATACGCTCGATGCTCTCCACGGCGGAACTCGTGTGAAGCGTTGAAAACACCTTGTGGCCGGAGTCCGTAATCTCGAGCGCAGCAGATATCGTCTCGGGATCGCGCAACTCACCGATTACGATGATATCCGGGTCCTGACGGAGGGACTGCACCGTGCCATCCTTGAAGGAACGCACGTCCTTTCCCACTTCTCTGTGGCGGACGATGCACTTCTTCGATACGTGCATGTATTCGATCGGCTTTCCGATCACGACGATGTGCGCCGATGAAAGCATGTTGTTCGCATCGATTACAGCGTCCAACGTCGAGCTCTTACCTGAACCTGTAACACCCGTTACGAGCGTCAGGCCATCACGCTCGTACTCGAACATGAGGCCCCGCTCGATCAGCGGATGGAAACCCAGGCTCTTGATCGAGCGCACCTCGTCCGTAATGGCGCGCATGTTCAAGCCCAGATGGTCATAGTCGAAGTACATCGTCGCACGGAAACGCCGGCGCCGTCCATCCCGCCCTTCGATGGGAAGCTGGAAGGAAAAGTCCAGCGAATACTCCTCAAAGAGCACCTGCATCTGGTTCCGGTTGAGGAGATTGAGAAAGAGCACATTGGTCTGGTCCACAGTGTACTCTCCCATTTCCTTATGGGGTGTCTTGTTGCCACTCACCCGGTACCAGACAAACCCGTTCGCCGCCGGACCGCCCAGGTCGATGTCGCTGGCTCCCACATCGAGCATGTGCTTCACAAACATGTCGATGTACTGCCGAAGCTGTACCCGGTCTTTTTCGAGGAGCGACTCCACTTGATCGGCCAGGAACCGGATACGGTCCTCCCCCTGCATCGATAGCGGTGCTGATTCGATGATGGTCTGCACCAGCTTTGGAAGCGGCGGCACACCGGAGCGCGAAGGCGCGGCACCGTTCGTATGCCGCATCAGTACATCACTAAGAGCCGAGTTCACGGTAAAGTCTCTCGAATGGATCGGTTGCTAACTCAACGGAGAAGGAGATCGAATCACCTTCACCCACACTGCCGGTAGCATCGGCGATAGGGAGACGGCCTTAAGTACATTCTTACCTCAAAGACTCGCATCCCCGATATGAAGGATGTCACCTCGTAACTTTCGCCTCAACTCTACCGGCTAACATGGAACAGCCGTCAAACAGTGGAGAATTTTTTCCGGTGCAGGTGTAATCTCTACACCTCAAAAGCTCATTCCGTGCAGATTTCGCCGTTCTCCATGTACACACAGCCAAGGGTCCAACGGTGTGCCAAGTGTATTTCCGGCCTCGCTCTATAACGACCCTCGTCTCAACACGACCAGGTATCGTTGCAAGAACAACCCTATCTGACAGACTAAGACTCCTTCTCGCATGAATGACGAAAGGCGTGCGCTCGAGCGCACGCCTTTCGTCTTCCAATCCATTTGCCGTTCCAGTAGCCGATCAACTCACACCACGTCTTCGTGGTACGTGATCATCTCGATTTTTTCCACGGCCACTGGCGGCTGGAAATGCTTCGTCAGGGCCGGAGAGGGCGGGTAGTAGTTGATGTCCGGCTTACCATTCAGCGTTGCCGTGCCACCGACGACGACGTTCCCGTTGATCTTTGTCGTACCGTTCATCGTGAAGTTACCCGCAGCAAAGATCTGCCCCCAGAGCACGTCAACGGTTCCACTCAGCGTGATGTCGCGGCAGGCATACAGAGCCAGCGTATTCTCGGTAGGCCCAAGCCCTGTCTTTATACTGACGTTGCCGTTCAGAATGATATCATCGCGCACGACGAAGATCACATACCCGATCATCTTGACGTTTCCGTTCAACGTCAGGCTGCCGTCAACGTACCAGACATACGGGTTTTCGCGTGTGGCCCCCTTCACTATGAAGTCCTGGTTCCCGTTCAAAGTAACGCTGCCTGTCGTAATAGTAGGCGGCAGCACGGCATTCAGCGCGGCAGGCGTCATAGTTGCCAGAGGAATATCAATCCCGTCCGGGACCTGCTTGGCAACGGGCTCATTCGCTGGGTTATCGTAGGGCTTGAAGAAGCGTGAAGGCTGATTCGGATTAAACGTCCGCGTCGTTTTGTACGTGCCAAAGCCACGAACCGTCACTTTTCCGTTCACGGTCAGCTTCCCGTTAGTATGGACGTTGGCATTGAAGGCCCCGTAGTCCTGACCCACTACTCGAACGGTATCGATGGTTACGTTTCCGTTCAACGTCAGGTCCTTATCACTGATGAGCGCGTACTCCATGAACTGCGGTACGGCTGCCGAAACCTCGTCCGACCCGACGCTCCTCTTCTCAAACTTCGCTACGATCTTATAATCCTGGAAAGTACCATCCGGCAGTTCAGCCGAACCAACCGACGTGACGGTGATCTGGTTGGGAGCTGACGACTGCATTCTGACGAAATATCCACCACCGTGGTAATCGCCAGAGAATGACGGTTCCACCACGAAGTTGTCGGCTAGCTTTTGCTTCGCAACGTTAAAGCCGGCAAGAGCGGCGTTTCGGGCGAGTACCTGATAGTCATTGCTCGCCATCTCATTCTCTGTGGCAAGAAGACCCGACGAGGTGTTCATGCCGTAGAAGGCCCCCATAATAATGAAGGCGGAAATTGCAAAGAGCGCTGTCTTACCCATGGCCTAAATATCCTCCAGGGAAAGGTTCGTGTAGGATCTATCTTAAAGCTCCGCTTCCCGCAGCAAAGGGGGATGGAACGTAGCTTCCCATCTAGACAGGGTTACGATGGAGTCTTCCTTGAAAGGAGCCGCTGCCTCGAATCGAACAAAGATCTGCGTTGCCTTATCCAGCGTGTCTGGATGCACCGCATTGCCGTGCTTATTCTGGGCTTCTATCTGCCAGTCTGTGACGGTGGCCATACTGGCACCAGAGTAGGCGACACCAGACAAACGCTCGATCTGGTAGAGTTTTCTTCCGTTCCGGCTGGTGACGTACTTCCTCCGGTATGTCACGGAATCTGTTGCCCCATGCTGATCGCTCTGCCGAATGAAAACAAAAGAGCTATCCGGTGGACTTGTGGCAGTCTTCACCCTGATAGCGGAGTGCAGATCCTGCCGCAATACTTCGATGAAATTCAGCTCCTGCTTCTTCAGCGCATAGTTATTCGCTGCATCGGCGGCCTGCTCCTGTCCCCGGAAACTCAACGATACCAGAATCAAGAAGATCGTCGATGCAATGATCGAAGCCAGGAGATTATCGAGAATCAGTTGCATGGAACTGTTCGTCTAGTTTGCAAAATCACACCTGCTTCCACACGCGTAGGATTGTGAGAGAATGACGGTATCAGGGATAGAGATGCCGATCCATTTCGGATCAGGCTTTGTCAGATCAGGGTCCCGCGTATGCGCGTAAACTTTAACGGTAGCCTTCTTCACCTTCGTGGGACCTGTAACGGACACATCCGGGTTCTCCGGATCGGCATACGTCACCCGAGTAACCACGTCGAACCATAGTTCGAGACCATTCGAGACACGAAACGTCTTGGTCGTATCGTCATGAAAGTCGTCGATGTCGTTACTCGGCGTATCCTTACGCAATGGAAACTCCGACATCGGCGTTAGCATGGCCTTACTCGTAACCTTCGCCCCATTGAGCGTCGCCTCATCGAAGGCTTGGCGTCCTATTTCCTCCAGGTGATCCACTGCCACCGCCATCATCTGTGTGGCAACCTCATTTCGGATGACCTCACGTTGAAGGTGAATCGCCCTCTCGTGCTGCCTCATCGCGAACAGCGTCATCGTGGCGAGCGCCAGCATGGCGAGCATCGTCTGTGGCATAACGGTTCAGGATCTTTCTATTCTGATTGAGGAGCTTGACTTCCCCGTCTGCTGACAGAGACCTATAGAAAGAGCCGTTCCAATTTTGCTGAAGACGCGTTTAGCGAGCGTTTGGGCGCATCTCGCCACTATCCGCTCGCTAAACGCGTTTCGAATCTCCCCACTCCGTTACGCTTTCGCCTACGACTCCGTCGTCGTCACGCGTACCATCTCCATGATGGATGTCTCGCCAAGCTTCACGTATTCCCGTGCCGAGTCGGCAAGCGTCAACATGCCTTCCTTGATGGCCTGCTCCTTGATGGCCCCCTCATCGATCATGTTGGTCGCCTCTACGATGAGGTGCCGGATCGCACGAGAGAAGTACAGTGCTTCCGTAATGGCGCGCCGGCCCTTATAACCGATTCCCTTGCACGTCTTGCAGTTCTGGTTACGGCCTGGCTGGTAGATCGTCGTCGTGGCAATTTCGTGGTCGGTGAAGCCCAGCTTCTTCATCATGACGGGATCGGGATCCGGATCGACTTGCTTGCATTCGGGACATAGCACGCGAATGAGGCGCTGCGCCACGACGAGGTTGATGGCATATGCAATGAGGAAAGGCTCCACGCCCATCTTGTACAAACGGCTTACCGCACTCGGCGCATCGTTTGTGTGCAGCGTCGAAAACGTCAGGTGGCCCGTGTTCGCCAGCTTGATCGCCAGTTCCGCCGTCTGCCGGTCACGCATCTCACCTACCATGACCACGTCCGGGTCATGACGAAGAATGGAGCGAAGTGCCTCCTCGAGGCCGAGCTTGTGGTTCAGCTTGATCTGACGTACGCCGGGAATGATGTACTCCACGGGATCTTCTACCGTAAGCACGTTCACTTCCGGGGTCACCACCTGATGCAGTGCCGCAACGAGGGTCGTACTCTTCCCTGAACCGGTCGGTCCTGTCAGGATCACCATCCCGTGCGGCTGCCGGATCGCGCTGTCGAACCGTTCCAGCGCGTTGCCCAGAAGACCGAGCTTCTTGAGGTCCGTAATGACTTTCCGGTCATCGAGCACACGAATAACGATACTCTCGGACCGGATCTCCGCGCTCGCGTTGGCAATCGGAAGCACCGAAACACGGAACCGGATGAGCGCATCATCGATCCACCGCTGGATGAACCCGTCCTGCGCCGCGTCGCGCTCGAAACGGTCTACGTTCGTCGCATTGTCCTTAATGACGGCCAGAAGCGCCTCGGGATGGACCTTATCCTCCGTATGCCAGTGGTTCAGGCGACCATCCACACGGAAGTGAATTTCAATTTTCTTCTGGGCATTCGGGTAGATGTGAATGTCCGACGCTCCCTGCCGCACGGCCTCGAGTAGCGTCGCCTCGAACAGGTTGATCAGGGATGAACGGCCAATCTCGGCCTCGAGCGCTTCCTCGTCGATCAACCCGGCTTCCTCTTCGTAACTCGCGCCAAGGTCGTAAGCCATTGAGTCCTCGTTGATACGTTCGAGGAACTCGTTACGCCGCGGGTAGGCTTCGTTGATCGCCGCCACGACCACCGCCTCCGGCGCATACCGTAGTTCGAAGCGCTCCAGCTTCAGCTGCTGCATGAGCTTGTGCACTTCCGGGCGTGTGGGGTCGTGCGTCACGAATACAAGCTTGATGGCCCCGGTCTGGTGCTCCAGGTCACACTCGAACGGCAGTACACGAAGCTTGAATAGCTCGTTTCTACGTTCTTCAGGGAACGTATCAATGACGGAGCGCGCGAACTCGGGGTCCGGCTTGCCATCGCCCAGCCGCGCCATGGGGAAAGCATAAACGCGCGCGGCTTCTGCATATATCTGCTCACGATCTACGCCGGCTACCTGCGTAAGCATACGCCACAACGTCTCCTTCGACTTCTGCGTCTTCTGGAGTTGCTGCGCTTCCTGGACCTGCTTGGGCGTTACGATCTCCTTCCGGAGCAACATCGCAACGACACGATCCTTGGACGTGATGGCATCCAGGTTTACTGGCTCAACTGGTTGCCCGGCAGACTCACTCGATACATCGTTAACTTCCTCATTGCGCTCCGATTCGGAGCCAGCGTCTTGCACAGGTGCCTCCTCACGGGAATCCATGGGCAAGGGGCCATCGTTCTCATTCTGCATGGCCGGCTCCTCTGGTGACGATGCTGAAGAAGAATGCAAACCAGCACCAACGGCGGGCGGCTCAGAAGCCCTGAATCCGTCCCCGGAGATCCCGTCCAGCTTCGGCGGCTCGAACCGGGTTTCGACGGGCATATCTGGCGCAGGTAGGTGATCCGTCGAGAACTCCTGCGGAATATCCTGTTCTGACGAGGTGTTCTCCGTTGCGCTGGATCTCGAAGTCGGAGGGGATGCTGCCCAGGCATCAGCATTTCCAGCCGGAGCATGACGAAACGGCTGCGCATTAACCAGCTCGTGATTGCGGTATTCGCGAGCCGATTGCGACCCGATTTGCTCGGGCTCCGCTGCCGATGTCGGCCGCTTCACGCGAGCGATGTGCTGTTTGACTTGCGCCACAGGCGCAAAACGAAGTTCTGCTCGAACCGGTAGCCTGGCTATGAATGCCTCGACGTCCGCGTGCGACGGATCATACGTTGCTAGCGTCAGACTGTGCTGCTGCGAAACGGCATCGATGGAGAGCGCGTACGGCAGAAGATCCAGTCGCAACATCTCGCTTCCTAGAGTTGGAGGAAGCAGCGCCAATACCGCTTCCACGAGTGCGACGGCAGGCTTCGTTTCGGAGAGTTCCACACTTTCATATCCGAGAACCTGCGCTGCAGTGGCAAATACCGCAGCGTGATCCACGTCAGGCATATCCGCCACGAGCCTCCAGAGCTGAGAGCCTGCCTCCTCCTGATGTTTCCGAAGCGCAACCAACGCTCGAGGCACGTCGATCAGTTCTTCTCTGAGGAGCGCCACGACTACCTGATCTTCCATCAGCTTTTCAAGCGGAGATATCTCGGCGGCGCCGGATGTCTCTGGGCCACTCAGAGTTCCTTCAAAGAGGTGTTCACTAGGCTCGTCTCCCCCTAGCAACCCCGATGTATAGGGATCGGGCTCTGAGCCCATATCGTGCAGAAGATGTGCAGACGAGAATGTGTCGCCGGATTCGTGTGACTGACGTTCCGCCGGAACATCATCACGCTCCGCCCCCGAAGCGCCGGATGCTTCGAGAGGCTGTGACCCCTTATTCGCCTCACCCACATCTCTGCGTTTCAAGAAGCTGCCAAAAAAACCGGTCCCCATTCCAATCTCTCCTGATCTATAGATTATGCTCGTCTCCTACTACATGTACGGGCGCATCAGAGAGCTATCGGATGCCAGCCGACAGACATCAACTAAAACGTTTGTCACCAAACACCTCCCTGCCCCGCAGCCACACGCCGTAGCTCTGCGTCTCTGTATCTATCGGCCGATACAGGGGCTACTCAAGCCCACTCAAATGAATCCTGTTAGCAGGCAGCCGATAGCTGACAACCCTATCTCATCATATCCTGCATCGACGGCTGGACCAGCGCGATTTCGGACGAGATGAGCGTCAGGTAAATCAATGCGATAAAGATGAATATGGTCACAACAAGCTGAATCGTATCAACAGCCGCCTTCAGCTTCAGTTCGGTCTCTTTCTGATAGAAGTCGGCGATCTGTTGCGCGCTCTTCTTAACGTTACCCGTCTCAGCACCGGTACGGAAGCGTGCTATAGCCAGGGGCGTAAACACACCACTGGCCTCCATGGCCCGTACGAGGTCCGACCCTTGCGCGACGAGCATGGGGATCGTAACCGTCTTGATCTGGTGCTCCATGTAGGCGTTGCCCGTCGCCTCCGATGCAATCTTGATGACTCCGATGTTTTCGCCTGCACCCGAGTATAGAATGGCAAACACGCGGGCGAAAATCTCGATGTTCAGTTTATGCAGCAATGCCCCGATCACCGGCAGCTTGATCAGCCGCTTATGGATCTCGAACTGGCCTTTCGGCGTGCGCGCCCACCAGGCGAATCCGCCAATGATGACTCCAGCGGCAAGCAATATCCATCCGTAGTGAGCGTTCAGCCAGTCGGAAGCATCCATCGTCCAGGCCGTGAGCGGAGGCAGCTCCATCTTTAGACTCCGGAACAATCCGGCAGTCTGAGGAAAAATGGACATAACGTACCAGACGAGCACCGCGATGAGCACGAGTATCGTGAACATGGGCATGATGAGCGCGCTGCGTACGCTCTTATTGAACTCGTTCTGCCGCTCCAAAAATTTGGCTGTGGCCTCGTAGATCTCGGACATGTTGCCGCTCTTGGAGGCGATGCCGAGCATATAGGCCGTAAACTTCCCCAGCATGTGCTGGTGCTTCATGTACGCCTGCTGGGCGTCCATACCACCCTTAAGGTCCGCACTCAGGTCACGGATAACCTGACGGAGCGACTTACTGCCTACGTCGCTGACGAGCAGATTCAGAATCTCATCGAAAGGAAGCTTGTCGCTGAGCAGGTTCGCTGCCAGGCGCACGAACATGATGACGTCATTACGCGGGGGAGGCGGCTGGTAGTTCAGGAGCTTCTTCTCAACCCGGACAACCTCTACCCCGAGTTTCTTTAGCGCGCTTGAGACCTCCTCTTCGGAAAACGCCTTCTGCTCTCCCGTGACGATCTTTCCGCTCGAATGGCGCACCTTGTACAGATACACCCGCCGCTCCTGGAGATCGCGCGGGCTGAATCCGTGCTTCTCGGACATCGACGCGATCTTCTTCTGCGCCGCACGCCGTGTTGGAGCAAACACGGTCCCCCTGACGGGCTGCCCCGTCTTGCTCAAACCGTTGAAGCGAAATTCCTTGACCGCCATTTCCGAAGCCGCTTAGAGGACGTATCTCTTAGATGGTGCCACCCGACAGGGCCATCATTCATCGATCTACCAGATGCCAAGCGGCACCCTTGCCGGGCGTTCCCTGCAAGGGTGCCGTACTTGACACACTCACACGTGGGCTAAACCTCACGTTTTACAGATCATCCTCAGTTGCTCTCTGAGCCTGTATTGTAGGTCCAGATAATATCGTTGGACGTGGTGCCCATGATATTGACACGGGCGTATTCTTCGCCCGAGCAGCTGACGCCATCCGCGTCGAGAAGCTCGATGGAAAGCGTCGCAATGCCTCCCTGAAGGCTGCTCAGTGTGTAGCAGCCGCTAACTGTCTTGTACGTGCCATTCGCCTGAACGCCATTCCCTTCTACCTGCTGCCCATCCACTGTCGTAGTAGTAGCATTGGGGTAGCCGAGGTCCTGGAACTTCAAACTGTAAGAGCTGAGATCCTTGCCAGCACCACCACCGAAGGCCTGCGGCTTCAGACGCCATGCCTGCGCGTCGGACACGATACGCATGGCATCGCTGGCTGCGGCATCACGCTCGGACTTGGACTTGCCTTCGCTGAAGGCCTGGATACCGGCGACTACCGCGATACCGACGATCACGATGCCCAGCACGAGGAGAAGAAGTTGTTGCTGACCCATAGTTGAGCCTCCTGTTGTTTGGTAGGGTTTTCTTCTGTTCTGATCACCCGGCGCGCCGTGCGCCCGGCGCCGCTAGTACCGGCGCTCTCAGGGCAATCTTAAGCGCGAATCGCTCCGCACTCGTTTTGGGGAGAGCGTGCCAGCCTCAGCCGAGACTGCCGTATTCCCCCCTATTTTCGAACAGCGATTCCCCATTACATCCCCTGTGCCAGAATCGAATCTCCAGGCGTCTCAGTTGTCCACAGGCCCCCCAGCCTCTTCCACAAACCCATAAAAAACAAGGACCCTTTCGAGCACCACTCCGAGAAGGACTCGCCGGCCAAACAAAAAAACCGCCATGAATCACCCCGGTCCGGCGACGGCTCCAACGGTTACCTTTGGTAAGAAGTCTGGTAGGAATTACCCCGCTCGATCATCAATGGCTGGTGGCGGACAAGGGCCAGACCTCCGTCATTGTATGTTCAGTGGCGTGAGGTAAACTCGCCGTGCCTGTTTTCGAATACCCATGCTTCCTCCCGTCCCCATTCTTTGCAATCCCGTAACGCTACCGGACGTGGTTATACGTTCTTTACGGAAACATCCTTCTTCCGCAGCGATAACCTGTCCTCATGCACATTGCACATGTCACCCTTAGATAAACGGAGCTTACGAACATGGCAGATCAGAATAGGGACCCCGTTATCCTTCAGGAGATCAAGGTGAAAGGAAGCCAGATCGTCGAGAAGGTCCGCGAAATCATAGAGGAGGGTAACGCACGTAGCCTCAGTATTAAAAAGGATGGAAAGACGGTCTTCACCGTGCCGCTCTCCGTGGGCGTCGGTGGAGCGGCAGCGGCCGTCCTGCTCCACCCTACCCTCGCCGCTGTCGGGGCCTTTGCAGCTCTCGTAACGGATGTCTCCATCGAAGTCGAACGAGTCGAACGCCCCGCCACATCGCAAACGACCGAGAGCATTAGCAAGTCGGTCCCCTCCTCGACCACCCCTCCTACGACGGGATTTTGATGTCTCTGGCCTTCAGCCGCCAAGAAGGGACGAAATAGCCACGGATCCATAAACCCGTACCCACTTCAGGCTGTCTCCGTTGGGAGGCAGCCTCTTTTCTTGCCGATGCAGCAGCCCGACTTCACACTCACAGCAGCCGTCCAGTACGACGATATCATAGAAGCTTCCACACGACTCGCCGGACGTGCCCACCGCACTCCAATTTTTAGCTCGCATACGGTCGATGGCCTCACGGATGCCAGCGTCTTCTTCAAGTGTGAAAACTTCCAGCGTGCCGGCGCCTTCAAGTTTCGTGGCGCCTACAACGCCCTGAGCCGCCTTCCTCTCGACCAGAAACAGCGCGGCGTGCTCACGTATTCCTCGGGCAACCATGCCGGCGCACTCGCCCTCGCCGGTAAACTGCTGGGTATTCCGACTACGATCATCATGCCGTCGGATGCCCCTCGCGTGAAGCTGGATGCCACACGCGGCTATGGAGCGGACGTAATCCTTTATGACCGGCACGAGGTCTCGCGCGAAGAACTGGGCCAGCGCATCTCAGAGGAGCGCGGCCTTCCCATCATTCCGCCCTACGATCATCCGGATGTCATTGCCGGGCAAGGCACGGCTGCTCTAGAATTGCTGGAGGATGCCGGTCCACTCGATCTCCTGCTAGCTCCCTGTGGCGGTGGAGGATTGCTCTCCGGCTGCGCTGTAGCTGCCAAGGCCACGAATCCTGCGTGCCGTATCGTTGGCGTCGAGCCCCAACGAGCCGACGATGCCGCCCGCTCCTTCCGCAGCGGCATGCTCCACCGCATAGAGAATCCGGACACCATCGCAGACGGTGCCCGCACGCCTTCCCTCGGCCGCTACACCTTCCCGCTCGTTTTGCGCTACGTGGACGACATCGTGACCGTCTCTGAGGAGTCCATTCGCCAGACACTACGTATCATCTGGGAACGCATAAAGATCATCGTCGAGCCCACCGGCGTCCTTGCTGCCGCCGCTCTGCTTAGCGGTGTTATCAGCGCTCCCGGACAACGGGTAGGCATCATCCTCAGCGGCGGTAACGTGGATCTCACACACATGGCCGGACTCTTCGGCAACGATTCCACCTGAGCGGGTCCGAGTCAGAGACCTGACGGGTTTTCGAAAACCCGTCAGGTCTGCCCATGAATCCAGAATCCGAACTCACCTCAGTCCCCGCACGCTCAGCCAGTCTCTAAGCCGCTCTCCCCAGGACGACAGCACGGGATCGTTCGGCGCCAGTCCGACCCCGTGGTGGCCCTTTTCATAAATGTGCAGTTCGGCCGGGACCCCCGCCTTGCGTAGCGCCATATAAAAGAGGACGCTGTTCTCCGGAGGCACGCCCGTATCCTCGTCGGTGTGAAACAGAAACGTCGGAGGCGTCTCGGCCGTCACCCGCTTATACGTCGACAGGTCCTCGACGAGCTTTGGATCCGGATTCTCCCCGATCAACTGGTACCGGGATCCCTTGTGCGTGTACTCCTCCTCGAACGTAATCACCGGGTAGCCTAGAATCATAAAGTCCGGCCGCGAACTCTGCCGATCGATGGGATCCGGTGCGGCGGGATCACCGGCATCGAAGTGTGTGCCTGCCGTCGATGCGAGGTGTCCCCCGGCCGAGAATCCCCAGATACCCACCTTCGCAGGATCGACGCGGTGCTCCGCCGCGTGGGCACGTACCCACCGGATTGCCCGCTGGGCGTCCAGTAGCGGCACCGGGTGGTCATAGCGATGTCCCAGCCGGTATTTCAGCACGTAGGCTGCTATCCCCATTCCATTCAGCCATTGTGCGATCTGCCGCCCTTCGTGATCCATGGCATGGGTCGAATATCCACCTCCCGGCAGCACCACCACCGCTGTCCCATTCGCCCGGTCTTCAGGAGGCAAAAAAATACGCAGTGTGGGTTTGTCCGCAGCCAGATCCCCGACGGCTAGTGGCGCACCGCCTGGCCACAGGTACACCGAATCCACTTCTCCCCCACGCGGCTGTCCCATCGCGGGTACAGCCGCCAACACCGGCACACCAACCACCAAGAAGAACAGGCAAACGTATCTGAACATAGTCTTCCACGATCAAGGTTTATCAATTACCGGCTACCCGCACGCACTCGACTATCCATCTACACTCTAAATGGGTACGCTGGACTTTCGTCTCAATCCGAGTTCGTCACTCTCCGTAAATCTCCACGACCACGTTTCCCTTCGTATCCACGTAGCCCCGATACATCCCCTCCGTATTAAACGGCATCGCGATGTTTCCTTGTCGGTCCAGCGCGATCACGCCGCCCGTGCCTCCCATCTCTGTCAGTCGCCCGTGGATGACGGCATTCGACGCTTCCGCGAGGGAGAGTCCCGCATACCGCATCCTGGCCGCAATATCGTAAGCGACGACACCGCGAATGAAGTATTCTCCGTGCCCCGTGCTCGAAACGGCGCACGTCTCATTATCCGCGTACGTGCCCGCCCCGATGATCGGAGAGTCTCCCACCCGGCCGAACCGCTTGTTCGTCATCCCCCCGGTCGATGTCCCTGCCGCGAGATTACCCATCCTGTCGAGCGCAACGGCACCTACGGTCCCAAACTTCGACGATACCCCGGCCTCATTCGCCCCGCTCGATTTCTGCTGCTCGGCCTCCTGGATCCGCCGCAGTTGCGCCCGGCGCTGCTCTGTCTGGAAATACTCGTTCGGCACGATCTCCAGTCCATGCTCCACGGCAAACTGCTCTGCGCCATCACCCGCCAGCATGACATGCGGCGACTCCTCCATGACGAGCCGGGCAAGCAAGATCGGGTTCTTGACCGTCGTAACACGCGCTACTGCACCCGCCGCACGTGTCCGACCGTCCATGATCGATGCGTCGAGTTCGGCCGTGCCTTTGTTCGTAAGTACGGCCCCCTTTCCGGCATTGAAGAGCGGCGAATCTTCCAGAATGCGAATCGCTGTCTCCACTGCGTCCAGACTGCTCCCGTTCCGCTGCAACACGCCGTATCCGGCCTGAAGTGCCTCTGTGAGTTTCGCTCTGTATTCCTGTTCTAGCTCTGGACTCATACTCCCCCGCACAATCGTTCCCGCACCGCCGTGGATAGCGAAGGCGATGGGTTGCTCCTGCTGCTGCGCCCGCACATCCTGCATTAGGCTTACTCCCATTACGATGCATGCTGCTATTGACATGACGGCGCGGAACAACATGTCCATCCCCCTGAATACACGATACATTCTAAATCTCTCTCTGCTCTAATATCCTATATTTCGCCCCCCTGTACGCACCCGGAATCGGAATGACGTATATACAGGCTTTCACCCGTATATACGAGGTGGCGCGTCATGCACAGCATTGTGCAATTCCAGTGGCTTGCAAGTGCCCGATTTCTGGTTTAGTCTCTCCTGAATCGACGAAATCGTATAAGGAGAGCACGGGATGTTTCCAGATTCGTAAGGCTTTAACTCCTTGGTAACATATCCCGGATTGCCGTAGACTTCCGGTACAATCTGTGTAGTTTCCAGAGAGGCAACCCGCTTCGATTCGGTTGCTCGGCAGGCCGTGGCTTTGACATTTAGGCTACACCTGCTTGCGCTGGCTCGTCGCAGGGAACGACGCGAATCACCCACCCGTGCAACAAATATAGGTGTAGTTTCCTGCATGAGGAACTGCCCTGTGTCATAAGCCGAACCGTGTGCGACGGATTACAAAGATTGAACTTAACGAGGTTTGTCGTGATAGAGAATAAAGAAACCATTGACAGGACTCCCGAGCAGGGCGTTACCGCCATCGGGAGAGAACCGTCTGTGGATCGCTCCCAGGCGCTCAAGGATATGAGCGATGAGGACCTCATGGAGCTGTTCCAGGCCGGTACGGTTGAGGCGTTCAACATCCTGGTGGACCGCTACTCCGAGCGGCTCAAGCATTACCTGTACGGATTCCTTGGAGATAGCCGTCGCTGCGAGGATCTGCTCCAGGACACGTTCCTCCGTGTCTACCGCAACCGGCACTCCTACCAGCGCATTGCCAAGTTCTCCACCTGGCTTTATACCATCGCAGGTAACCTGGCGCGCTCGGAGTACCGCAAGCGCAAGCGCCGCCGTATGCACTCCATCCAGTCGGTGAACCGAGAGAACGAGGAGTACGAAATGGCGATTCCGGACGAGACGTTCTCGCCGGACAAATACACGGAGAGCCAGCTTCAGGATCGCTACATCCAGGATGCGCTCCGCCAGATCCCGCCCTCCTTCCGCGAGGTCGTCATCATGCGGGATATTCAGCAACTCGCCTACGAAGAAATCGCCGAGATCACGGGCCTCCCTATGGGCACCGTAAAAAGCCGCATCAACCGCGGCCGCACCAAACTCCAGAGTCTTCTCAAAGACGTGTACCCCTTCGAGGAGGCACAATAGAGCTGATAACAACCTCTGTATACCAAAAAGCCCCGTCCTGAACCGGACGGGGCTTTTTGGTAGGTCTATACCGCACGCGAACGCCGGTATGAGCAATCCGGCCTGGAGCGTGTCCGGTCGGGAACGTACACCGCCGGCCGGACTTCGCAAACAAAAACGAGCAAAGGAAAAGACCGGGCTTCTCACGCATTCTATCGCGTTCACTGCGACCATTCCGTCGGCTCTCGATCCCATCGGTGGGTTTTCAATGTTTCGAGCAAGCCGGGCGACAACGGCCCCTTATCGCTCGCCGCAATATTGGCCTCTACGTGGCGGAGCTTCCGCATACCTGGAATCGTCGTGCTCACGTCCGGATTGCTCAGAATGAACCGCAACGCCATTTCCGGCATGGTAGCTCCCTCGGGCACGAGCGGCTTCAATCGATCCGCTCGCTCCACACTGGGAATGAGGTTTTCCGGCACGAAGTACGTATTGCGCCAGTCTCCTTCCGGCCAGGTGCTGTCCTTCGTAAGCGTGCCCGTTAGCGTGCCCTCATCAAACGGCACCCGCGCTATCACGGCCACATCCATCTCGCGGCACGCGGGAAAGAGTTCGTCCTCGGGGTTCTGATCGAAGATGTTGTAGATCACCTGCACGGCATCGATGAGGCCGCTACGAACCGCCCGCAAACCGTTCCAGGGCTCCCAGCGGTTGATGCTGATACCGATCGCATCAAACAGGCCTTGCGAACGAAGGTCGTCTACTTTCCGGATCCACCGCTCATCATCCATCCAGGCGTCCTCCCACACGTGGAACTGGAACAGATCGAACCGGTCGAGACCGGCATTCTTCAGGCTGCTGTGAACGTACTCCTCGATATAGTCAGGCGGAAATACCTCGTCCAGCGTGAACTCACGTCGACTCGGCCATTTTCGATTTTTCGGCGGGATCTTGGTCGCCGTATACAATCGCTTGTCCGGATTCGCTCGCACGATCCGCCCCAATAAGTTCTCGCTGTGACCATCGCCGTAAGCCCACGCCGTATCGAAGAAGGTACATCCGAGATCCACAGCCTTCTGAAGACTTTTCAGAGACTCCTCATCCTCTGCCCCTGTCCACCCCGCCATGCCCCACATACCATATCCGATCTCGCTGACCTGCCACCCCATTCGCCCGAATCGTCGGTATCGCATAGATCTGTCCTGAGAAAATGAATGATGCATCACGGGCCCCAAAATAACACCACGCTTAATCTGAATGTGCTATTCACTAACGTCCGTACTCGATCTCGGCTCAGTACCAGCTCTGGCACACACGAATGGGCCGCAACACCCGCCTTTTCTTCCACGCTGCAGGATCCTATCTTCCTGTTTGCGGTAGGGCATTCTGCCCTGGGAACGTGCTCAATCCGTAAGCACAGTTCCCGAGGTGCTACCGTTCAGAGGTCTCAACCAGTATCACCCGATGTTCACCCCGCCTAGGCCGCCTGCCCTGATCCTGCTCGCAGAGGACGATCCCGATGATCGTCTGCTCGCGCTTCGGGCACTTAAGGCCAGTCCACTTACTAGCAAGGTTAATTGGGTTGAGAATGGCGAGGAGCTGATGGCCTACCTGAATCGCACGGGTAACTATGCCGAGCCGTCCAAATCTCCCCTTCCGGACCTGATTCTTCTTGACCTGAACATGCCCCGGAAAGACGGGCGGCAGGCTGCTAAGGAGATCAAAGAGCACCCCCAACTACGCCGCATCCCTGTAATCGCGTTCACCACCTCCCAGAGCGATGACGACGTCTCTCATCTCTACGATCTGGGTATCAATGCCTTCGTGACGAAACCCGCTACCTTTGACGCGTTCTCTCAAACGATCAATGCCATCAGCCACTTCTGGTTTGAGGTCGCTCAACTCCCTCCACTAGAAGACTAGATGCCGCCGGGAGACGCTGAGACGGATGCCGCTTTCCGAACTCCGCGAAGGATTTATACCGTTGCATGCATGACGCTTCCTACGTATACCGCTACCCGCTACGTCGTTCCGCTGCGTGAAGGGGGATCGTTGCCGGCCGTTCTGGACACAGACGAAAGCGGCCTGTTCGTGGCGAAGTTCAGAGGTGCAGGACAGGGAGCACGGGCACTGATTGCCGAAATCATCGTCACCCAGCTTGCGCTCCACCTCGGACTGCGTGTACCGGAGATCGCACTACTCCACTTAGATGCCTCCTTCGGTCGAACGGAACGCGACCCGGAAATCCAGGATCTGCTCAAGGCCAGCACGGGCCTGAATGTCGGTTACCGCTATCTCGACGGAGCCTTTGCCTACGACCCTGTAGCGGCCCGCGAGTTTGTTGACCCGCAGTTTGCTGCGGACGTCGTCTGGCTCGATGCTTTTGTCACGAACATCGACCGCACGCCGCGCAATCCGAATATCCTCATCTGGAGCCGGGAGCCGTGGCTAATCGACCACGGTGCCGCCCTCTATTTTCACCACAACTGGGAAACGCTGAACGCTTCCCGCGTCCATACGTCGTTTGCGCCCATCCGAGACCACGTTCTGCTGCCCCTGGCCGCCAGTCTCCACGAGGCCGACGAGCGCATCACAGCCCGGCTAAGCGAGCAGCTGTTACGTGAGGTCGTGGACGTAGTGCCGGATGCCCTGCTGATGGACCGCGTAGAAGGCCGGGAACCGCCATTTCCCACCGCCGAAGAGAACCGGGAAGCCTATATAAAGTACCTGACGGATCGGCTCCTGGGCCCACGTTCGTTTGTCGATGAGGCCGTCCGCGCCCAGACCAGCCTGCGCGAGACCAGGCCTGCTACACAGTCTTACCGCCGATGAACGCGCCTGTCTCAAATACCTGGCATGACTACGACTACGCCATTGTGCGCGTCGTCCCGCATGTGCATCTGTGCGCGTTCGTAAACATCGGAGTGGTTCTCCACGCCCGCACGGCCCGGTTCCTGGCTTCGCGTTTTCACCTGGATCGCGACCGCCTGACGTTCTTCTGCCCGAACCTGGACCTCGAACTCCTGAACCAGTACGTCGCGGCCTACGAGCGTGTCTGTGCCGGAGGCACTGAGGCCGGACCCATTGGCTTGCTCCCCCCTTCTGAACGATTCCACTGGCTCACGGCTCCCCGCTCTGCTACACTTCAGACCTCCGAAGTCCACTCGGGACGAGCCTCTGACCTCTCCGCCAGCCTGGACCGCATCTTCACTGAGTGCGTGCTTCAACCGTAAACGTCGAGCAACGTACGCTGGGGGGATCTGGCCTACCACACCGCCGGATTGCTCCAACGGAAGGGTTTCTACCTCAAGAACGCTTCCACAAGCCCTCCGTCTACCGACACGATCTGCCCCGTCGTCTTCCCGAACCGGCGATCACTCAGTAGCAGGAAAATCGCCTCGGCCTGATCGGCCGGCGTGATCGGCTTTCGCGTGAGGGTGCGTTCCGCATAGAACTGCGCCAGGCGCTGCCGCAGTGTTTCGGTGTCCTCCTCTTCGTCGAATGGCAGACCGTACTTCGCCAGCGATGCCAGTACCCGGTCCCGTGGAAACATGGCGCTCCCTTCCACCACCGTCGCTGGCGCCACTCCGTTCACCCGGATCAGTGGCGCCAGCTCGATTGCTAACTCTCGCACCAGATGGTTGGCGGCAGCCTTGCTCGTATCGTAGGCAAAGCTACCCCGCTTGGCTACGGCGGCATTCACACTGGTCGTGATCACGAGACTGCCCGGCAGGCCTTGCGCTCTCCAGATCGCAGCAACCTCATCAGCGAAGAGATACGGCCCTGTCACGTTTACCGCAAAGCTCTTTGCCCATCCCTCATCGGGGATGTGACCCGTTGTATCGGGGCTGACATAGAGCCCGGCAGTGATGGCCACGGCATCCAGACCGCCATAGGCGAGGACGATCTGCCGAAGCGCCTCCTGGATAGACGCGCGGCTGGTAATGTCGCATCTGATTCCTATGGCATCGCCGCATCTGCTGATTCCGGTCCCGGCCACGCCGATTCCCATGCCTACCCGATCCAGGATCTCCCCGGCTGTTTTTTCTGCCGCCTCAGCGTTCAGGTCCACGACCGCAACCGTCGCGCCTTCTTTAACCAGACGGTCCACGGCCTCCTTTCCGATGCCGCTGCCGCCGCCCACGACCGCGACGATGTGGCGGGACAGTTCCGCTTCAGGCGGCATCCGCCGTAGCTTCGCCTCTTCGAGCAGCCAGTATTCGATGTCGAAGGCCTCCTGTTTCGGCAAGGCCGTGTACGTGCTCACCGACTCCGCTCCCCGCATGACGCCAACCGCCGCGTTGTAAAACTCGGCCGTCACACGGCTCTCGCTCTTCGTTTTTCCCCAGGCAACCATTCCCACGCCGGGAATGAGCACGACGGTCGGGTTCGGGTCACGCATGGCCGGGGAGTTCGGATGCTTGTGCTGGTCATAGTAGCTCGCGTAATCCTTTCGGTATTGCTCCAGCCCCTTCGCAAGCTGCTCTTTCAGGCTCTGTACGTCATCCCGCTCGGGATTCCAGTCCACGTATAGCGGCTTGATCTTCGTGCGCAGGAAATGGTCCGGGCAGGAAGTACCGAGTTCGGCCAGGCGCGGGGCATCTGTGGAATTGACGAATTCCAGAATCGCTTCGTCCGTCTGCACCGTACCGATGAACCGCCGCTCCTGACTTACCTGACCCCGCAACCAGGGTAACACCTCGACGAGTACCTGCACCCGCCGCTCTTCAGGCATGACGGCGTACTTCTGGCCGCCAAACGCCCTTGTTCCTGGATCGTGCAGAGCGAGAAAACGCTCCGCCTGATCGATCAGGGTCAGGGTTAGCTGATAACAGGCTTTGTCGTCGTCGGCCCAGTTGATGAGGCCGTGCCCCCCGAGAATGACGCCTTTCGCCAGGGGATGCGCCCGGCAGATCTCCTGCAATTTGAGTCCGAGTTCGAAGCCGGGTCGCTGCCAGTCGGTCCAGATGACATCGTCGCCGTAGACTTCGCGCGTCAACTCTGGACCGTTTGCAGCCGTGGCCAGTGCGATGACCGCAACCGGGTGGGTGTGGTCTACGTGTTTGTAAGGGACGAAGCTGTGCAGCGGCGTATCGATGGAACAGGCCCTGGGGTTCAGGTTGAAGGTGCAATGCTCATACATCGCCACCATGGCGTCCTCGGCAGGCGTCTTCGGTCCCCGGCCAGACATTCGCGCATAGATATGCTGCAGGGCCAGCAGCCTGGACTGATAGAGCGATGCGAAGTGGGCCCGCTTCGCCGTCCGCAGATCCCCGCCCGAACCTTTCACCCAGAGCACTTCGACCGGCTCGCCGGTAAGCGGGTCTCGTTCCAGAAGCTTCGACGACGTGTTCCCCCCACCCGTGTTCGTGATGCGCCAGTCGCGGCCCAGCAGGTTGGAACGGTACACGAGCCGTTCTACGGGATCCAGCCCGTCGGCCACCTCATCGTCCCACTGGCTGGCTACGTGCTTTAAATCGATGGCGGTCAGTTCCATAACACGTCTTTCCGTTCGTAGATGCGCCATGCGCTCCTACCGATGACAGGGATATGCGGAATGCAGATGAGCGATGGACTAGTTTACCCCGGCAACCGAACGCGTCGATGCCTGTTCGGCGAGGAAGGCGTCCAGATTTTCCCGGGTCACGATCGTGCTCCCGCTATCGATGCGCCGCTCCACGGACTCGCCCTGGAGAACCCGCACGGCCTGCACGACTCCTTCGTATCCCATCTTGATCGGATCCTGCACAATCAGCCCCTGAATCGTTCCGGCACGCACACCTTCCAGCTGGCGCGGCGACGCATCGAACCCGACCAGCACGACCTTTCCGGCCAGATTCCGGGACTGGAGTGCTTGTAAGGCGCCGAGCGTACCGACCTCGTTTGCCGCGAAGATCGCATCCAGATCCGGGTGGGCGGTCAGAATGTCTTCGGTAACCGCCATGGCCCGACCGTAATCACTTTGCGAATACTGCGTCGCCACGAGTTGCAATCCGGGATGGCTGGTGAGCCCCTGCTTGAATCCCTGCTCTCGTTCGATGGACGTCGAAGCGCCGGGAATGTAGGGGATCAGGGCCACCTTACCCTCACCGCCAAGTTGCTCCGCGATCACATCGGCCGCCTTCGCGGCGGCTGCCGGGTTATCTGTGGCGATGAACGACCGGGACACCTGCGGGTCCGTATCCGAATCGATGGTGATGACTGGAATGCCCTCTTGCTCGGCCCGCCGCAGAACGGGTACGAGCCCTCGTGTATCCGCCGCCGCAATGACGATGGCATCCACACGCTGATTGATGAACGCCTCTACCAGACTGATCTGCCCGGCGATGTCGGTCTCATCGTTCGTACCTCTCCAGAGAACCACCACGTTGCCCAGATCTTTCGCTGCCTGTTCGGCACCCACTTTCACGGTCGACCAGAAGTCGAACCCGATGCTTTTGGGAATGACAGCGATCCGGTATACCTCTTCTCCTCCCGCTTCGCCTTCTCGACCATCACCACACCCGGCAATCAGCACGACCAGGCACAGGGTCTGAATAAGAAGCCATGTACGCATGGGCCAACGAAATTTAGATGTTAGGTTTTGGATTGGCTGACCGGTGATGGGCCTCTTCCTTCTATCGTTCTCCTACGACTTTCCAACCTGCCGAAAGCTAACCGCCGATGGCCGGCTGCCCCTCACCACGCCCGTTTGCGCCGGTACTGGTCCCAGGCCACGGCGATCCAGATGATGACGCCGACCACGATCAACTGCCAGAAGGTCGAGACATTCAGCAGGTTGCAGCCGTTTCGGATGAGGCCCATGAGCGCGGCGCCCACCACGGAGCCCAGCACGGATCCGACGCCACCGAAGAGGCTCGTGCCGCCGATGACACAGGCCGCGATGGCATCCAGTTCGTACCCTTCCCCACCGGTGGGACTGCCCACAGTCGTGCGTGAGGCCAAGATCACCCCGGCCAGACCGGCAAGCCCGCCCGATATCATATACACTTTGACGAGTTGCCTTGCCACGTTGACGCCCGACATGCGGGCCGCCTCCAGGTTACTTCCGATCGCATAGGTGTATCGCCCGAGCGGCGTCTTGCGCAACACGATGCCCACCACGATAGCCGCCGCGATGAGGAAGAGCACAGGGACCGGCAGACCGAGGAGCCGCGCATTGCCGAGCCAGCCAAAACTGGCGGGGAGGTCATAGACCGCAATGCCGCCGGTCAGCACCTGCGCAAGGCCGCGCGTCACGCCCATCATGCCCAGCGTGGCGATGAAAGGCGGCATGTTGAGCCCCGTAATGAGCAGCCCGTTGATGAGCCCGCAGAGCAGCCCGACCACCACCGCGATGGGGAGCGCCAGTCCCAGCGAGAGCCCGAGACTCGAGATCAGCAGGGCAGAGACGACCCCGCTCAACCCGACAATGCCCCCAACGGAGAGATCGACGCCAGCCGTGATGAGCACCATGGTCTGCCCGACGGCGAGGATACCCACCACCGAAATCTGCAGGAGAATCGTCAGGATGTTGCCGACCGTCAGGAAGTGCTCCGATACGGCGGAGAGGACAGCCGAGATGAGAATCAGAAAGAGAAACGGCGCGATTCCCTGCGAGAACGACCTGAGTCGTTCCTGCGACAACACGGCCACAGCTTGCGGGCGCGGTGCCTGTTCTACTACCTGTGTCATAGGTCAAAAGCTGTCGGCGTTCAGTTATCAGCTATCGGCCGTTTACAATGCGCGAGTTCTGCATCCGGAATCTCCACCGGATCATGCCACCGCCTCCGGCTTCATGGATGCGTAATACACAATGGATTCGGGAGTCGCCTCTTCCTTCGCCAGTTCACGCACGAGGCGACCTTCAGAAAAAACGAGGAAACGGTCACTCATCGCCATCAATTCCGGCAATTCGGACGTGGCGAGGAGTACCGCCTTGCCGGCCTCCGTGAGTTCGTTGACGAGCGCGTACACATCCAGCTTCGTCCCTACGTCGATTCCCCGCGTAGGCTCGTCCAGCAGGAATACGTCGGCTCCGGTTGCCAGCCACTTCGCAAGGACCACTTTCTGCTGATTCCCCCCGCTCAGCAATCCCACATTCGAAACGGCTTTGCCCTGGATGTTCAGCTTCTCCACGAACGTCTGCGTTACCTCCGCCACTCCCCCATCATCCACAAGTCCGAACCGAACGTGGTCCCGAATCGTCGGTAGCGCGACGTTGTCCGCTATGCCGAGATGCAGGGCGAGCCCGTTTCCCTTGCGATCCTCCGTGATGTACGCCATGCCCCACGCAATCGCATCCTCCGGCTTCCGGATCGTCGCAACACGCCCGTTCAGGAGAACACGGCCGCTCCGTACGGGCACGGCTCCGAAGAGGGCATGAAAGAGAGAAGTCCGCCCGGCTCCCATGAGACCGGCTACGCCGACCACTTCCCCCCGGCGCACCTCGAACGAGACGTCCTTCAGCTTGTGCGTCGTCAGCCCCTCGACTTCTAACATCGGGGGCTGGTCTGTATTTCGCAAGGAGACCGTACGTGGCGGAAATACGTCCGAGACCTCGCGCCCTACCATATACCGTACGAGATCCCGGGGACCAACTTCATCCGTGTCAACCGAGGTGATCGTCTTTCCATCACGCATCACCGTAACACGATCCGCGATGCGGAAGACTTCGTCCAGCTTGTGCGTGATCATGATGAACGTCCTCCCCTCTTGCTTTAGCCGCGCGAGGATCTCGAAGAGCCGCTCCGCCTCTTGCTCCGTCAGCGCGGTCGTCGCCTCATCCAGTACGATGATCCGCGCACCGGTCGAAAGCGCTTTGGCAATGGCGACGATCTGTTGCTGAGCCACACTCAACGAACCCATGAGCCGCCCGGGGTCTACGTTGACCGGAAAGGGGCGCAACAACTCCCGCGCTTCCGCATGCTGCCGGTCCTCATCGACGAAACCGAACGGACCTTTCCTGTACTCCCGCCCCAGGAAGATATTCTGGGCGACGGTCAGATGCAGTGCAAAAGGCAGTTCCTGATGAATCAACGCGATGCCGTGCGCCAGTGCCTGCGGAGGATTTTCGATCTCGATGTCTTCCCCGTCCAGCAGGATCCGGCCTTCCGATTTGCGGTAGAGCCCGAACAGCACCTTCATCAGGGACGACTTCCCGGCTCCGTTTTCGCCCAGTAACGCATGGATCTCCCCTGTCCTCACCTGCAGATCCGCCCCGTCCAGCACGCGCACACGCCCGAACTCGACTACGATGTCGTGCATTTCGAGCAATGGTGCCATAAAGCGAACCTGGTCTGGTGTGAGTGAGAATCCGGGTATCGACCGGTAGCGTCTAGGAACCTATGTATCCGGACATGTAGGGCATTTCTTGAGAAGGAGCGTTCCCATGCTCGGACGCTTCGTAAACCTTCAACCGGGTACTACGCCGCGCGACATCCCGTATGGTGAGCCCATCCGGCAGGTCTCCCATGGCGTACGCCTGGATGAGCAGGTTGCCCAGGGCCGTTGCCTCTGCGGGACCGGCTACGACGCGACGGGCGCACGCCTGAGCGGTCAGCCGGCAGAGGAGGTCGTTTTTTGACCCGCCCCCCACAATATAGAGGGTAGGAATCACAGTGCCTAGAAGCGCTTCCATATTATGCAGCACGCGGCGGTGCCCATCGGCTATACTCTCTAGAATGAGCCGTACGAGCGCACCCTGGCTCTCCGGAACGGGCCGGTCGTGCTCACGGCAATAGTCCAGGATTCTCTGCTCCATTGCGCCGCGCAGTCCGAAACGGGGATCATTCAGATCGATGGGATCGCAAGGCGGAGCCGCTTCCGCTTCCTGGAACAATTGTTCGTAGGTGAAGGCAACTCCCTGCTCGCGCCATTCCCGCTCGCATTCCTGAAGTGCCCAGAGCCCGGTCAGGTTCTTCAACAGCCGGATCGTACCACCGAACCCTGCTTCGTTCGTCACGCCGAACCGGCGGGCATCATCCGTGAGCAGCGGCTCCGCCACTTCCACCCCGAGCAACGACCAGGTGCCACAACTCAGGTAGGCCCATGGCTCATCCTGTGCTTCCACCGGAACGGCGGCTACGGCGCACGCCGTATCGTGCGAACACCCGGCGATGACCTCAACGCTTGTTCCGGCCGCCCTGCCAAGCCGTGTACCCGAAGGTACGATCTCAGGCCACGAACCGTGCGGGATTCCGAAGCGCTCCATCAGACCGGTAGCCCATTGGCGACGGTTTACCTCCAAGAGCTGGGTCGTACTCGCCAGCGACACTTCCGCAACAGCTTTCCCGCTGAACCGGTAATTGAAATAGTCCGCTATGGGAAGCCGGTTGGCCGTGCGGGATACGAGATCCGGTTCCTCTCTCAGGTCCGCTAGCACCTGATACAGGGTGTTGATCTCCATGAATTGAATGCCCGTGGCGGCATAGATCTCCTCTTCCGGCACCGACTTGAATGCTCGCTGCATCAGGCCGGTGGTGCGCGGGTCGCGGTAGCAGTAGGCGGGCCGCACCGGCTTGCCGCTTGCATCCAGCGGCACGTAGTCTACGCCCCAGGAATCGACGGAAAGGCTGCACAGGTCCGGCGCCCGCTCCAGCGCCCGGCTGAGGCCGGATTGAAGCTCCTCCCAGAGCGCATCCAGATCCCAGAAGAGCCGCTCTCCCTCTTCGCGCACGGGGGTAACGAACCGGTGCAGTTCCTCCATCTCCATGCGCCCGTTGCGAAGCCATCCCAGAATGGCCCGGCCACTCGAAGCGCCCAGGTCGAAAGCAAGGTAAGCGTTCTCGTTCGTCCTTTGTGCCATAGCACCACACCGCATTCTGTAGAGCTACAAAAGCGCAGGTTCGCGCCTGTCAACCTCGCGCCGCTCATAGGGTCAGCCACCATGCTTCGGTAAGACGTAGCATGCCACGTCTCCACATCGAACCCGGCTGGCATCCCTCCCAAATGAGGTCAGACCATCAATGATCATTATGTCTGCTGCAACATGCGCCGGCGGTAGTGCTCGTCCACACGCCCCTCGATCCGCCTTACATGGCCGCCGCTCATGAAAATGGGACCGCCGAGGACCGCCGCGCCGACGAAAATCCGAGCAGCCTTCTCGGCCATACCCAGGGCAGCGATGACGTCCGTATGCCGCTTCCCGAGCGCGATGATGCCGTGATTCTCCATCAGAATCGTCCGGGGCACCACCCCGGTCCGTTTGATGAATGCTTCGACCTCACGCGCGATAGTCCGAGCGAGCATGAGCCCCGGATCAACATACGGAACCAGGACGGATTCCGCCCCACAGTAGACGATCTGATCGGGGATCAGCCGTTTCGTGGCGAAATCCCGAGCACGCGGCGAGCACAGGATCTGGTTGACAGCGATCGCGTGGGTGTGCCCCACGAAATGCACGTCCGGCAATCCCAGCAACCAGGCGTGGAAGAGTGACTCCACGGATGGTTTGAGCGCCTGCCGGTCCCGGCGCGCATCGAGCAGGAGTTGTTCTACCTCCTCATCTCGAATGGCTCCGTCTTGCTCGATCACCGCGACCAGTGGCTTCCGCTCGACCTCGACCAGGTGCTCTTCCCGAAGGGAGGCAAGCCCCACCCCGCTTGCCTTGACCAGAAACGTATCGTCCGCCAGCCGTCCCGAGATGTTTCCTTCTCCGAAAATCGCCATCTCCCTGCTATCGCCAAGCGTAGCCGCCATCTCAAGCAAGTACGCCCGTATCTGTTCCGGTCCGGCCATGGCTTGCTGTAGTTGAAGGTGAACGTGGTGAGGGAGCCGTCAGAACTATAACCTATCAAAGTCCCGTTTCACTACCACACACGAACGTCTCTATGCCCATGTGCTGAAATGCAGCGACCTTGGCCGCGAGTGCTTTCCGGGCAGCGTGGTCGTCCGGCGCATAGGCAACCTGGATGTGGTTGGCCTTGTGCCGGGCCATCATCTGGTCGCGCGTGACGCCGTAGGTGACGGCGTGCATGATGGGCCACTGAGGAGTCGTCAATCGCCAGCGGCGGCCTGTCTCTTCCGTGGGAAGATCGATCGCCCGGGCACGCCCGACATCGGCTTTGAGCCGGTCATCCTCGACGAAGATGCGGCTCCAGACGAGCTCGCCGGGCTTGCTCACGCCCTTGATCGTTCCCCCGCCGAGCCGGAAGTACATCGGAGGCTGACGCTCGCTAACGGCCCCTCGGTAACCGTCTACGAAATGCGCTGGCGGGGCCGCCCCGGAGATCTCGAACACCCAGACGAACTGATCGCCGTAGGGATCGCCCCAGCGGAGGTCGTGCAGGGTCGTTTCCGGCTCGTAGCCCAGTTCGGTCCAGATCCGGTTGGTCACCAGGGCGTCCAGCCCCGCGCACTCATCGACCTCGTTGAAGTGTGGCAGGGCCGCATTCGGATACAACAGACGCTCGCCATCACGGGAATACACCGGCGGACGCTCCACGTTATTCAGGAGTCCTTCCGCCAGATCCGACGCCGGTAGCAGGTCCTTCAATCCTTGCTGGTACTGAATGCCGATGGTGTCACAGCCGAAGTCGTCTGCCAGACGCACGGCGGCGATGTAGGTCTTGAGCTGCCACAGGACCTGATTCTCCGTGAGCTCTGTAGCCTCGTCTGCACCGAGTTCGAACTGCATGCCGCGCTCCCGGAGCCAGTCGAATGCGGCGCGCGCCTCGTCATCCCGCACCTGCGTGGCCTCATAATAGAGCGTGCTCTGGCTGAGCCGTTCTTTGAATACGCCCGTCCTGTTGAGCAGGTGGTCGGGGATGATCGCGTTGAACATGCCCATGCACCCCTCGTCGAACACGCCCATGATCGCCTTCTCCCGCTTGAGCGTATCGGCGATTCGCCTGCCGAGCGCTTCGGCCTCGTCCGGCAGCGCCAGCCCCGAGGCAGCGCGGCAGTGGCTCGTGTCGTGTTCGACCGTTCCGCTCCGGAGCCACGACCGGAGCCCTGCTCTGAACGGCTCGTCCGTGAAGTCCTCGCTCCAGAGCGTGCTGTACGGGACACCCGCCTTCGTTAGCGAACCGTTCATGTTGAGCATCCCGACGAGTCCCGGCCAGGTGCCACTCCAGTTCGCTACGGTGAGGATGGACCCGCGGTGTGTCGTCAGCCCGTGCAGCACGTGATGGGAGTACTGCCACGCCGCAAACGCCAGAACGAGCGGCCGGTCGGGGTCGATGTTCTTGAACACCTCCCGCCCGTACTTCTGCGAGTCAATGAACCCGTGCCCTTTCTCGGGATCGTAGGGATGCCCGCGCTCCACCCGAAACCCTTCGGCCTCGATGGCTCGTGTGACCGCCTCCTCCACTTTCTGCTGCTCCGGCCAGCAAGTCTGATTGGCGGACAACCTCAGATCGCCGCTTGCAAGTAGTGTTATCGTAGTCATGCAATAACGGATGGCACAGAATGCACAGATTGATGCGAGTTTCTAACCCTGGAGGCGCAGCTGTAACCATGGACGATGTCGTCCGGGTTACGGCAATCGGTTCCCTTCACGACGCCCGGGGAATACAAGCTCACGAGGCCACTGCGATTGCTCCAAGGTCCTCTCCCACACGCTCCTTTCGCGATACGGCTTCCCACAGACCATAGAGATACATCGCTCCGAGCGCTCTGTCGTAGAGCCCGTAACCCGGACGGCTCGTTTCCCCCCAGATCATGCGGCCATGATCTGGGCGCATGGGACCGTCGAAGCCAATCTCGGCATACGCACGCATCACTTCAAGCATGTCCACACTTCCGAAACGGGAAGGATGCGGGCTCTCGTAGAAGCAGCGGTCGCCGGTGACCTTCACGTTGCGGCTGTGCGCGAAGTGGATCCGTCCGCTTCGTCCCACCCGGCGGATCATGCCAGGCAGGTCGTTATCCGGACTGGCGCCGAGCGAGCCCGTGCAGAGGGTGATCCCGTTGGCCGGATTGTCTACGAGGTCGAGCAGCTTCTGCAGGGCCGCTTCACTGGTGATGATGCGCGGCAGGCCGAAAATGGACCAGGGCGGATCGTCCGGATGGATCGCCATCTTCACCCCGGACTCCTGCGCAACCGGGGCGACGCGCTCTAGGAAATACCCCAGGTTATCCCAGAGCTGCTCGGTGCTCACCTTCGAGTAGGCGTGCAGCAACGCGTTCAGTTCTTCCGCCGTATAGGCCGTAGCCCATCCGGGAAGCTCGCCGGTCCCCCTGGATAGATCGATACGGGCGAGGTCGTTCTGATCGTAGCTGAGCGCATTGGAGCCGTCCGGGTTCGGCATGGCGAGGTTCGTGCGCGTCCAGTCGAACACCGGCATGAAGTTATAGCAGAGGGTCGGTATGCCCAGCTCGCCCATATTGCGAACACTCTGCTGGTAGTTCTCGATCCACCGGTCGCGCTCGGGCCTGCCCAGTTTGATGTCTTCGTGGACGGGAATACTCTCGATCACGGCGAACTGCAATCCCGCCCCTTCGATCTGATCCTTCAACTGTGCGATGCGGTCTCTGGGCCAGACCTCTCCTACCGGAATGTCGTACAGCGCACTCACGATACCGGTCACGACAGGGATTTGCCGGATATTGGCCAGGGTAACCGGGTCGTCCGGCCCGTACCACCGGAATGTCATCTGCATAGGTTTAGTCAAACAAGTGTTCGGGTAGTTTCTTTACCTGAACGTACGAAAGCGTGGGCACGTGAACACAGGATCACGTGCCCACCTGAACACTCCACCGGCCTACCGCTCTACCCTGCCGGATCCGCTGCCTTTGGCGAGCTTTTCGACTTCTTCCGCGCTGACGAGGTTGAAATCGCCGGGAATGGTCTGTTTGAGGCAGGATGCGGCGACGGCGAACTCCAGAGCCTGCCGGGTGTCGTCCTTCTTGAGCAGGCCGTAGATGAGACCGCTGGCGAAGGAATCACCGCCTCCCACCCGGTCTACGATCTGAATATCGTACCGGCGGGACCGGTAGGGCTCCCGGCAATCCCGGTCGTCGTGCAACAGGGCGCTCCAGCCGTTGTGCGAGGCCGAATAGCTTTCGCGAAGCGTGATGGCAACGGCCTGAAAGCCGAATTCGTTCTTCACCTCTATTGCCATCTCCTTGTAAGCGGCCGTGTCGAGTTCGGCGGCATCAACGTTCGTGCTTCCCGCGTGAAACCCGAGGCTCTTCTCCAGATCCTCCTCGTTGGCAATGCACACGTCCACGTACTCCATCAGCGGGCGCATGACCGCCTGGGCCTCTTTCTCCGTCCAGAGCTTCGCCCGGTAATTGAGGTCCGCCGAGATCGTAGCTCCGGCGGCTTTCGCCGCCTTGCACGCCGCCGTAATACAGTCCTGCGCACTCTTGCCGAGCGCAGGTGTGATACCCGTCCAGTGAAACCACTTCGCGCCGTCGAACATGCGGTCGAAATCCAGTTCCTCCGGCTTCAGCGTGGTCACGGCAGCACCCGCACGGTCATAGATGACTTTCGAGGCACGCTGGCTGGCACCCGTCTCCAGATAGTAAATCCCGACCCGGTCGCCTCCCCTCACGATGTAGTCGTCATGCACGCCGAAACGCCGCAGGTGATTCACCGCGGACTGGCCGATCTCGTGCTTTGGAAGCTTTGTGATGAAATAGCTCTCCAGTCCGTAGTTGGAGAGCGATACCGCTACGTTCGCCTCTCCTCCACCATACGTCACGTCAAACGATTGCGTTTGCACGAATCGAGTATAGCCGGGCGTAGACAGCCGCAGCATGATCTCGCCCAGAGTGAGGACTTTCATTCCTTGGTTCGTTGTTGTTGGTTGATTGTTCGGGCTGTTGGCGATCAGCGTTCAGCGATCAGTTTCAAAGGAGCGAAATAGCAAAACGCTATCGGGTGGGGATAGCCGCGCGGCTTCTCCGATCCAAAATCCGAAATCTAAAATCGAATTACTTCCCCTGCCCCTGCCGGACGCTCTGGATCAGCGTACGGGCATTCTCGGTCAGGCGGTCCCAGTCTCCGGCGTCGATGGCGCTCTTGTCGAGAAGAGCACTGCCGACCCCGACGGCACAGGCGCCGGCCTTGATCCAGTCGCCTGCATTCGTGAGCGTAACACCGCCGGTAGGCATGAGGCGGAGGTGCGGCATGGGTGCCTTGATGCCCTTGAAGAAGGCCATCCCGAGCACGTCGGCAGGAAATACCTTCACGACATCTGCGCCGTACTCCTGGGCGGTGAGGCACTCCGTCGGGGTAAACGCACCGGGCATGACGGCGACGCCGAGCCGGTGGGCTTCATCGACGATCTCCGCCTTGAAGATCGGGCTGACGACGTAGCGTGCTCCGGCCTCGATGGCCTGCCGTGCGGTCTCCGCATCCAACACCGAGCCTACACCGACGACGACCTCGTCGTCCATCTCTCGCACGACCTCCTCGATCATCTGGAGCGCGTTGGGCACGGTCATGGTGACCTCGATGGCAGAGACGCCGCCTTTGTGGATGGCTTCGGAGACGCGTAGCAGCTTCTTCGAGTCGGCCATACGAATCACGGCGACCGCACCGATTTCCTGAATGCGCGCGACGGTGTCCTTGCGCGTTATCGTTTCCAGTCTGGCTTCCATGGGTCTGATGAAGGCAGGATTAGAAATAAGAATATTACGAACGGAGCAAACGGATGTCATACATACTACAACCAGGCGAAAGACGGCTGCGGTGCTGGCGCTCCTGAAATGACGGCTGGTTCATTTCGGCTAGCGGGAAACAACCTCTTCCACTTCCCGGAGCACGTCACGCGGGCTTTCACTGGCAAGCCTTACGACGTAGTCCGTCACGGCCGTAACGAGGCCTGGTAGCCTGGAGAGATCCACGCCCCACAGGCTCTCGTCACTACAGACCCGCTCTACGAAAGCCCAGACCTGATCCTCGTCGGCGAGGTCGATGTCCTTCCAGAGATCGTGCAGCAACGGCGCGCGGTCGTCGTTGATGGGGTACCGTTCCGTGCCGCGCACGCCGACGTACGTCCCGTTCTCCTCACCGGTGCTCCGCATGAAAAGCAGATAGGCAGCGAATCCGAGCAGGATGCGTTTCGGGAGCCTCCCCTTCCGCTCGTAATAGCTCAACAGCGAGGGGATGATCCGATGCTGCATTTTGGTAGTTGCCTGGAACGTAATATTGATCAGCAGGTGCTCGATATACGGATTGCTGAAGCGATCCAGCACCTGTTCGGCGAAGGCTTCCGCCTGCACGACCGGCACATCCAGGCTCGGCACGATCTCCTGCATCATCACACCCCGGATGAATTCGGAAACGAGCGGGTCCTCCATCGATTGCAACACCGTATCGTTGCCGCACAGGATGGAGAGCGGGACCATGATCGTGTGCGTCCCATTGAGAATCCGCACCTTCAGCTCCCGGTACGGCGTGATGTCCTCGGCCACGACGATGCCTTCGTCTGCCTCGAGGAATGGAAGCCTGCTCTTCAGCCGCTCATCCCCCTCTATCGCCCAGAGGCGGTAGACCTCGGCTACGGTAAGCATCTCGTCTACGTAACCGAGGCGCTCCCAGTGGGCATGCAGCGCCGCTTCAGACGGGGTGCCCGTCACGATCCGGTCCACCAGGGCATTGCAAAACTGGTTGTGCAGCCGGAGCCACGCGATGAAGGGATCGCCCAGATTCCAGCGGCGGGCCAGTTCCAGTACGATGTCGCGCAAGACATCTCCGTTCTGCTCGATCAGTTCACACGGCAAAATCACGAGGCCGCTTTCCGGCGCATAGGAGAAGGCCCTGGCCCGCTCGTACAGGAATGCAGTGAGTTTGCCGGGAAACGAACGGGGCGGATTCAGGTCCGGATGATCCTCGGCATCGAGAGTGATACCAACCTCGGTCGTGTTGGAGATGATGCACGTGATCTCGGGGTTGCGTGCGCAGGCCAGCACCTCCGCCCACTCCGTAGCGGCCGATACGGCCCGGCTTATGCTGGAGATGACGGTATACGACTCGACCTGCTTTCCCCGGTCGACACCCTGAATCACGAGCGTGTACAGCCCGTCCTGCTTGTCGAGGGCATCGCTGCGCCCCGACCCGGTACTCTGCACCACGACCACTCGCCCCTCGAAAAGTCCCTGGCGATTGGCGCGGTCGATGAAGTATTCGATGAAGCCGCGCACGAAGCGTCCCGAGCCGAACTGAACAACCTTTTCAGGCAGATCGAAGCTGTTGGATCGGGGCGTGGTGATGCCGTCGTACAGCGGGAATCGAGGGCTGTCTATGAGACGCTTACTGAGTCGGGGTAGATCTGACATTCACTTACACAGATATGAAATCGGTACGGCTCGAGCGGGGTGTCTACGGAACGGTTTCCGGGGCTGCAGGATCGACATGGCGACTCAAACCGTGACGCCCTGCTTCCAGATGGCGATCTCACGCACGCCGTGAACCTCGTTCTTCGTCAGCGTGCGACCGGAAGCAACGTCGAGGATGTACTGAAAGAGATCGTCGGCCAGTTCGTCCATGGTCTTCGTGCCATCGAGGAGCGCACCGGCATTGAAATCGATCCAGTGTGATTTCTTCTCGGCGATACGCGTGTTCGTGGAGATCTTCACGGTGGGTGCCGGGAAACCGAGCGGCGTGCCTCGTCCGGTCGTAAAGAGAAGGACGCCGGCACCGCTCACGGTGAGCGCCGTAGAGGAGACGGCATCGTTGCCGGGGGCGTTCAGCAGCGCCAGGCCCTTATTGCGCACGGGCTCGCCATACTCCAGCACCTGCGTCACAATAGCACGCCCGCCCTTCTGCGTTGCGCCCAGCGACTTATCCTCCAGGGTCGTCAGCCCGCCTTCCTTATTGCCGGGTGAAGGGTTTTCGTAGACGGGCTGGCCGTGTGCCAGGAAGTATTCTTTGAAGCGGTTCACCATCCCGACGATCGCCTCGAACACCGTCTCGTCCGCAGCACGGTTCATCAGCATCTGTTCCGCACCAAACATCTCGGGGACCTCGGTCAGAATGGCGGTACCGCCGTAATCCGTGATCCGATCCGCGATGCGCCCGACGAGCGGATTGGCCGTAATGCCGGAATACCCGTCCGACCCGCCGCACTTCAGACCGATGACGAGGTCGGATACCGGGCAGGCTTCTCGCCGGTCGGCAGCCATGACCTCCGCAAGTTCCCCCACGAAATCCAGGCCTGTCTCGATCTCATCCTCGACATCCTGCGCATTGAAAAACCGGATGCGGGATGAATCCACATCTCCGGCTTCGGCGAGGAGATCCTTCATCTGGTTATTTTCACACCCGAGACCGAGGACGATGACGCCACCCGCATTGGGGTGGCGCATGAGCCCGGCCAGTACGCGGCGCGTGTTCACGAGGTCATCCCCCAGCTGGCTGCATCCGTAGGGATGCGAGAACGAGTAGACCCCATCCACATGCGTACTCGAAAGCCGCTCCCGGGCCATACGGGCGATCATGTCCGACGCCGTATTGACACAGCCAACCGTGTTCAGCACCCAGATCTCGTTCCGCGTGCCAACACGTCCGTTTGCCCGGCGATACCCCATGAAGGTAGGCACGGCTGTCCCACTGGCCCGCTCTTCCCGGGGGACCGGCTCATAACGGTAGCTGAGCGTGCCGTCGAGGTTCGTCTTCAGGTTATGGCTGTGAACCCACGCCCCCTTCGGGATGAACTGTATTGCATGACCGATGGTGAATCCATATTTGACGACGTCATCGCCTGCGCGGATGTCATGCAACGCGAACTTATGCCCGGCAGGTACATCGTCCTGAAGTACCAGGGCGGTATCGCCAATGGAAACCTCCGTTCCGGCTGCGAGCGGGCGCACGGCGACAGCAACGCTATCGGCAGCATGTATCCGAACCGCCTCAGGAGCGAGGTCGACCTCCTCAAACTCCATAACCGCAATAGTTAACGTTTAAGTTACACAGGGGAAACCTTGCGCTGTCCCACAGGCATGATACGAAACACCCCGCATCACTACAACTCCAGAGCACCGCTCCACACGGCTATTACGGGATACCGGAGATCCTGAGCCGGATACCGGAAACGAGCAGAAAGCATCAATATTTTTTTGGTTTGAAACCGCTTTTGCAGCACCGTTTCCACCCGTTCTGCTCTTTCGACGCGTCCAATATTATTGTATCCTTTCCTTACACAGGGACACCCGGTCACACCACAACGCCCCGTACACCCCTCGCTTGAAACATGAGACGCCGATGAACATGAGAGGACGTCTGATTGCGTTCGTGCTATCCTTCTTGCTTGTGATGCCGCTACAGGCACAGACGTACCGCACGGATGCAAGTCCGACTGCAGCGATGGACGCCTTTGGCGGAACCGTTGCCGTCACTGGCAGCACCGTCTTCGTGGGTGAACCCGCGAATACCTACAGCTCCGGCATGGTGTACGTCTACCGGCCGGAGGGTGAAACGTGGACCGTCCAGGCGGAACTCACCGCTTCGGATGCTGAAAACGGGGACGCTTTCGGCCAGGCGCTTGCCGCAGAAGATGACGCCGTCCTGATCGGAGCGACCGGCTCCGGCGCGGGGCCGGGAAAAGCATATCTCTTCCAGCGCAACAACGACTCCTGGGCGGAAGTCGCCCGGTTCACGTCCGCCGGAATCCTCGCGGATGATGACTTCGGCAGCGCCGTCAGCCTGGACGGGTCGGTCGCACTGGTCGGCGCTCCCGGGCAGAACGGCAATGCGGGCGCCGTATACGTATTCCGCCACGATGCAGCCACGGGCGTCTGGGCCGAGGAAGCACAGCTCACGGGCAGCGGCGTCCAGGGCAATGCGCTGTTCGGCAGCGCTCTGGCCCTGCGTGACAACATGGCCTTCGTCGGCGCACCCGGCCAGGGAAGTGGCGTGGTATATGTATTCCAATACGATGATGCCGTGCGTAAATGGACTGAGGTCGCTCAGCTTACCGGCAGTGAAGCGGGCGAAGAAGATCATTTCGGCAGCGCCCTTGCCCTGAAAGGGGATGACCTCCTTGTGGGCGCCCCCCGCCATTCCAGTGCCATCGGCGCGGTGTATAGCTTTCGCCGGGATGACGGATCGAACGGCTGGACGGAACAGGCACGCGTGATGCCGTCCGACGGCGCCCCGCAGCACCGCTTTGGCACCTCCCTCGCCGTGAATGGAAACGAGGTATGGGTCGGAGCGCCCGGAGCCGCACGGTACACAGGGACGATCTACCTCTACGGAGCCGTCCCGGAAAACGCCGCCTGGCCCGAACCTGTACAGCTACAGACAAACGAAGTCTACAACTTCGGTTTCTTTGCCAGTGCGCTCGATGCGAAAGGCGATATTGCGGCGGCCGGCATCGTCGGTGCAGACTACGGCGCCGGTAGAGCGGTCATCTTCCGGAAGAATCCGGAGACCGGTGCCTGGCAGGAGCAGAATACGCTGCTGAGCGAACCGCGCGGCCTTACCAGCATCACCGGCGAGCGCGTGCCCTGCACCGGAGGCGAGGCCGCCGCGTTCGATTGTAAGAACGTCGACCTGGTCTCCTTCCTCTCGATCCAGGACCTGGGCGGTGGCCGGGGCGTGCGTCTGAACGACGTCTGGGGCTGGACGGACCCTGAGACGGGCAAGGAGTACGCCATCGTAGGCCGCGTAGACGGCACCGCCTTCGTCGACGTGAGC
>JAWLHQ010000016.1:0-80955 GCA_041690215.1 Rhodothermales bacterium | reverse complement strand
AAGCCGGTCACGCCGAAGCGTCCGATCCAGCTCGATGCCAAGCGATTCCGTTTCTACGAGAACATCGGCTAATGCACGCTCAGCATTAGCTAATGCAAAACAAACAGGATAGGCCTGGGTCTGCCCTGCAGACCAGAGCCTGCAAAGGGGCACCCCGAACGGGGGTGCCCCTTTTCTTTTGTCCGTACAGAACAAACGTGCAATACCCCGGATGCCATACTGGACCAGACGGAGCGGGATCTCGTACACTATGCACGTCCGGCGCTCTCAGCCTGAATAACGCCGCTGCAGACCCCGATGACCCGTGTTACCCTTCACTACCCCCACCTGAGGCCGACCAGCCATGAATCATAACACTAAATCAGGCCTATCCCGGCCGGTGCATCCAATGCCCGACTTCGTCGAAGCAGCGCTCGCTGAGCACGGACTGGCAGAGGCCTACTTCGAGCGGCCTGCATACCAGCAAAACGACTACATCGGTTGGATCATGAAGGCCAAGCGCCCAGAGACCAGGCAAAAACGGCTCGACCAGATGCTTGATGAGCTTCGTCGGGGTGGAATCTACATGAATATGAAGCACCCACCTAGTGTGAGGACGCGACCGTAATCCCAGACCAGTTTCTTTAAGAGAGCTGCTATTCGCATTCACGGCAAGGTCTGGGCGAAAGGCACGGGCCTTGCCGGCACGAACAGATCATTCAGCAATGAGCAACTATGTCCCTAACTGCTGATCCGGGTGGTGAAGTTACACTGGAAACCGTGCGACGTATCGCGTGCGCCCTGCCAGGTGTCGAGGAAGGCCTTTCTTACGGTACAGCGGCATTTCGCGTCCGGAAGAAATTCCTGGCCCGTATACACGACAGCGGGGAAGCGCTCGTACTCAAAGTTGATCCAGCTAAACGCGCCGTTCTGATGGAGACCGACCCGGTCACATTCTATATCACCGATCACTACGCCAATTACCCGCTCGTTCTAGTGCGCCTTTCGACAGTCAGCGCAAGCGAACTTGCCCGCCTGCTCGAGGAAGCGTGGCGTCAGGAGGCTCCAAAACGCCTCGTCGAAGCCTATGCTCGTTGAGCAAGAGCGACTACCTCTGATAAGCTGGTCGGCAATTTTGATGTCGAAACGTTACAGAGATCAAGTGCTAAAAGCCCCACATCATCAAATTGCGTCGAAAACACATCAGCTTCACAGAATCCGTTAGCGGATTGGTGGCGTACATCGGAGGAAGAAAGTCTTATCTTGTGAACTTGCACGCGAACACCGCTTCCAATAGCCTTTCGAAATGCCAGGGAAAGTCGTCAATACCCGCAAGGAGAACGAGCGCAAGCTGAATTTCTGGGAGAAGCTGTACCTCCCCGAGATCTTCAAGGGACTTGGATACACGCTCCGCAAGATGTCGGAGCCCTTCTATACGTTCCAGTATCCGGAAGAACAGTGGTACCCGCCCGATAGCTACCGGGGCCGTCCCGTCCTCGTCGAAGAGAATGGCCGCCCGCGCTGCGTCTCGTGCAATCTGTGCGCCCGCGTGTGCCCACCCATGGCAATCTCCATGCAGTCCACGGAGGTCGAGAACGTGAAAGAGCGTGAGCCGGCGTGGTTCGAGATCAACATGCTCCGCTGCATTTTCTGCGGCTTCTGCGAAGAAGTCTGCCCGGAAGAGGCTATCGTCATGTCCAAAGAGTATGACATGACATTCCAGAGCCGGGACGAGGCGATCTTTGGCCTGGACCGCCTCCTCATTCCCGCTGAGCGCCTGAAAGACCGGTTTGATTTCCTGGCCCGGTACAGGAATCCTCAGTTCGGCCAGAACTGGGAGTTCAAGCAGAAGAACAACCTCCACAGCGTCAAGGACCAGCATTTCCTTACCTGGCTCGTAGAGGAGGGACTCGAAGACTTGAAGTCCACGCACCTTCGGGATGAAGCTCCCGTTGCAGCAAACCGCACCTGGGGCGGCGTGCGGTCCGGTCCGCCGAAACAGCCATACGCGACGAGCGATACGGCCCAACCCTCCTGATGTCTGAGCAAAACGCACAGGATCGAGAGCATGCCCGCGCCGCCCTCATCGACCAGCTCACGCACCTGATCGATGAGATGGAAATGCTCAATTCCATCATTGGGCGTGTTCCGGAAGAGGTCCTTTCCGGCCGCCCGTGGGAAGGGGAATGGACCATTAAAGAGTTATACGGTCTCCTCGCCGCCGCGGACGAGCAGATTCGCCTGCCCAACCTCCAGGCTGTCGTAAGCGAAGACAACCCGACCCTGGAGCCGTTGAATGAGGCGGCGCTCATGAGCCTTGAGACCTGGAACGCGTGGGACATCCATGCCATTCTGGAGCGCATCCGTAACGCACGTACTGCGCTGGTAAACTTTCTCCGCGCACTCCCACCGGATGAGTGGATGCGAACCGGCCTGCTGGGAGACGTTCGCGAAGATGTGTATGCGATCGCCTTCCGCATTACCCAGGAAGACACGGATTATTTGCGGGCCCTCGGGTACCGCCTGCACGAGAGCAATCTCACATCCAGACCCAGAGATCTGCCGAAGTGATCCGACACGGAATGGTCCCGGCACACCGTTCGATTCAGGCAGGCTCCTCCGAAGCTCCTCTCAGGCATCCGATACATCCCCGGCTCCACATCAATGTCCGGAAATGGCTAGCACCACGACAATGGGATAGCGATTTTTGGCAGGCCGATCAGCCGCCCGCATGCATATGCAACATCCCGGTCCCCAGTACCCGACATCCAGTACTGGGGACCGGGATGTGCTGAATCGGCAACGGTGCTTCCCTCACAATCTCCTGTCTCATTGGCGTTATGACCGATCCGACCTTTTTCACGACAGTCGACAGCCCGATTGGCGACCTGCTTCTGACCTCCGATGGTACGTCGCTCACAGGACTGTATATGTCCAATCCCCGTGGTGAGTCGAGACCAGCTCGCGAGTGGCACAGATCCGACGAGCCCTTCTTGGCCGTCAAAGAACAACTAGCTGCGTACTTCGCCGGAGCGTTGACCACATTCGATGTCCCCCTGAAAGCGCACGGCACCCCGTTTCAGCAGCGTGTGTGGGCGGCACTTCTGACCATTCCATATGGAGAGACCGTCAGCTACGCAGAGATCGCACGGCGCATTGGCGACCCGAAGGCCATACGAGCCGTCGGTGCCGCCAATGGGCGAAACCCGATCTCTATCATTATTCCGTGCCACCGCGTCATTGGAGCATCCGGAGCCCTCACAGGCTACGGCGGGGGCATCGAGCGAAAGCGTGCGCTCCTGATGCTGGAAGCACAGAACCGGCCAGGACTCTTTTCTCAATCTATGGCCGGACAGGCAGCACGATAGAATGGATCCGGCGATACTTCGCCGCAACGTGCAGATATCTTCGTACAATCTCCTTCGTAGACGAAATATTCTTTGTAACTTCCCGTTGAGTTCCGGCACTCATCTACAGTGCGGAAAACGGGCGGCTTATGAAGGAGGCGAGGCCGGACATCGACCATCGACAGGCCATGGTAACGCGCCTTCCGGTCCGGCATGCGGGCTCAGTATGGGGAGCCGTCTTGAAAACGCACCTGTTTTTACGTATTTGCAGGTACACTATACTTTTCAGGCGGGTCGTACCGTTATATAGGCAGGACAGGCAACCTGAGCCCTACGATACGCACGACGCAGAAGGAGGAAATCGAGCACGTTGTCCAGCAAGGGTCACTCATACGAACAGCTCGAGACGGCTTTCCGGCACCGGAACTTCAAGCCGCTCTACTTCCTGTTCGGAGAGGAGACCTTTCTCTCGAGCGAACTCCAGGACCTGCTGCTTCAGCATGCCCTGGCGCCTCATGAGCGGGACTTCAATCTGGATATCGTCTACGGCGCCGAGGCTGATGCCCAGGCGACTCTCTCCTTGTGTTCGAGCTATCCGGTGTTTGCGGAACGCCGCGTCGTCATTGTCCGTGACTTTGATAAGCTGAAGGGCAACAAGCTGTTTACGCATTACGCCGAGCAGCCCAACCCACAGGCCATTGTGATGTTGGTCTGTAGTGGAAAGCCGAACTTAACGACACACCCGTATCGCGCATTGAAGGAGCATGCGGTGTGGGCGGAGTTCAAGCCACTCTACACCAACCAGATGCCGGGCTGGATCCAGGGACGTATTCGGTCGCGCGGGTGCGAGATTGAGCCGCAGGGAGCCCAGATGCTTGCCGAGTTTGTCGGCACCAACTTGCAATCTGCCGCAACGGAGATCGACAAGCTCATAACATACGCGGGCGGGCGAACGAAGCTCACGGGAGACGATGTTGTACAGGCGGGAGGACAATCCCGCGAGTTCAATGTCTTCGAATTGCAGCGGGCTATCGGAGAGGGACGGTATGTGGATGCCGTGAAGATCACGGAACGATTGTTGCACCAATCGTCGAACGCCAGAAGTGAGGCGCTCATGATTGTTTCCGTGCTCACGGCCTACTTTACGAAACTGTGGAAACTGGCGGCCTGCCAGACCAAAGGAGTGCCTGAAGGACAGATGGCCGCCCGTATCGGAGTATCGCCGTACTTTGTAAAGGAATATGTAGCAGCACTGCGCCGGATGGGAGGACGAGCCGTACAGAATGCGTTCTCGGCCCTGCTCGCCGCCGACTTTGAACTGAAAGGCGGGTCGGGACGGGATGAGCGCCTCATCATGACCCTGCTCCTGCGCAACGTGGTACAGGACCGTAAGACCGCCCCGGCGTTCGTTTAGCACACGGTCAAAGAAATGGCAACATCGCTGAATGCACTGACGACGTAGCCACCTCGCACTGAGAAACACCTTCTTCGAGGTTGGTCACCTGCAGTCAGATATTCTGCCGGTATTGCCGGGCTCCCCGAAAGGACGCCCACCTTATAGATAGGAATAATGAACCAGGGGTGTACGCACCCTGATTAAAGAAATAGATCTATGACTAATCTCCGAGTGCCGCGCAAACTGACGGCTTCGAATAAACTGAATCCCAACCACCGACACTACGAGACCCTCTCGCAGATGAGCGACGAGGATCTGATGTCGCATTTTCAGATGGGGACCGTCGAAGCATTCGATATCCTCGTAAGCCGGTACAAGGATCCGCTGACGAACTATATCTATCGCTTCCTCGGGGACATGAAGGAGTGTGAGGATCTCCTTCAGGAGACGTTCCTGCGGGTATATCGCAACCGGCATTCGTACCGTAGGATTGCCAAGTTCTCCACCTGGCTCTACACCATCGCCGGTAACCTGGCCCGCTCGGAGTACCGCAAACGGAAGCGCCGTCGCTTGTATTCGCTCCAGTCCGTCAACCGGGATGACGAGGAATATGAAGTCGAGATTCCGGACGAAACCTTTGCGCCAGACAAGCATACGGACAGTACGATACAAGATCGCTACATCCAGGAAGCGCTGAAGCAGATCCCTGAAGAGTTCCGGGAAGTGGTGGTGCTGCGTGACGTTCAGCAGCTTGCCTACGAGGAAATCGCAGAGATCACGGGCTTGCCGATGGGTACGGTGAAGAGCCGTATCAACCGGGGACGCACGAAGCTTCAGCAGCTCTTGAGTGAGGTCTATTCGGTGCACGAAGAATAACGTGTCGTCCGCTTCGTAGCTGAAAAGGAGCTAGAGGGGCCGGCCGTTATTCGACTGCCGGCCCTTCTTGCTGGTAGACGGCTCTGCCGGACTCAGTACCAGCGGTTGGCCGCCTTCACCAATCCGGTTCCTCTTATGTACGTTGGCTACGACGATTCCGGTGAACAACCCTGCCCGTATTCCGATCTCGACGAGTTTTTGTGCGAGTACGTTGATGGAGAGATGGATCCTGCCGTACGCGCCGCATTTGAGGAGATCGTAAGCCGCGACCCGGCACTGGCCGAGCATGTAGAATGCCTGCGCCGGACACGCGCCCTACTCTGCGCCTATAGCCACCGTATCGGCGCTCCATGCAGCCTGCAAGCCCGTCTGCATTACGAACTCAGCCGGGAACTCATGCAGGAAAAAGCGCCGCTGCTTTCCCCGGTCACGTCACGCCTTGGACGCGTGGCTACCCTTGCATCCGCCGTGGTGCTCACGCTCGCAATCGGATTGTATGTGAGCGAGACATCGTTCACGGACACGATGACCACCGAGTCTGCTGCTAGCGTAGAACAGCAGACTCCGGAACGCCGGACACCCCTGCCGCATCCACTGCATCCCTACTGGACGGCATCGAACCGGGATACGGGGCAGCAAGCTCCATCCGGCATGCAGCCGCCCTACGTGACCGGCTTTACCGGCCCCCCCTCTGTCGTTCACACACAATCCGCATTCCCGAACCACTACAACGGGACCCTTTTGCAAACCTCCGGGTACACGCAGCCTTCTTTCACGTTACCCTGATATACAGGATAACGGCTCGCAGGGCTCTTAGCTCAGTGGTTCAGAGCGCTCGCCTCACACGCGAGAGGTCACTGGTTCAAATCCAGTAGAGCCCACTGCCGACGTACGCGACTCCATCTTGTGGAGCCGCGTATTTTTGTTGGATACCTGCCATGTATCCCCGCCGTAACCGCGTACGTTTCTAACATCTTGAGCCTACCCGCACGTGGCATTCGCTGTCGCGGGTATCTGACGTAGGCCTAACCTCTAGACGGATTTGAGCAACCACGCTCCGATCAGTAGATGACTGGCCAGAATCTCCTGAAATGAACGGGGAGTTTCTACGCGCTCCAGGGCCACGTGAAGCTAAACCGAGCCCGGTGGTTCGTCCTCTTCAGCGCGATGAAACCTCGTATTGGCAGGCGGCAGGATCCGCTTCGACGAAGTAGTCCTTGTAATTCAGGGCCCTGGGATCTCTACATCCCTTCAGGTTGAGCACCTCCACCTTGCGAAAGTCAATCGGGGCGGTCTCTGCCTGCAGGGCGATGTAGCCCTCCGAGAGGAGCTTCCCCTCTTGCATCACCCCCGGGTTGAGATTGTTCGCGTTTCCTCCTCCCATCTGGGGCTCGTAGTACGTCAGCACGGTATCTCCTGCAACGATATGGTGGATCACGGAGTCACCCAACACGAGTGCCTCAACGCGCACCCATTGATCTCCCTCGTACGTCTTAGAGCTGGAGCTGACGCAGTGGGGTGTGAACAATGCTCCGTCCATCACCACATGAGTACCCGGCGTGCACAGGTTCGCCGTGGAACGCTCGCCGGAACCCAGCCCGCCTAATAACTGCACTTCAAGCGAGATCGGGAAGTCCTGATCCACGCCCATGCTCGCGGCTGACTGCGCGTGAACCATGATGCCGTTGTTCCGTCTCGCCCAGGCGAGATTCGGGCCGGCCCCCCGGACCTGCTCGCCGACGAACCGGTACTCCACGGCCACGATGTAGTGCGAGAACGGCTCCCTGTAGAAGAGGTGCCCGAACTCTCCATTGAAGGTGCTCCAGTCGTCGTAGCGCACCTTGAGCAAGCCATCCTCCACGCGGAACGTGTGGTTGAGGTTCTCGCCGAGGGCATGGCCGGTGAACTTGATGTCCCAGCCTTCCAGGTCTTTGCCGTTGAACAGCTGAATCCACTCCCTCTGCTGAGGATCGTTCTGGGCCACGTCGCCCGTAGGACGTTGGATCCGCGTGCACCCCGCCCCAGCGAAGAGCAGTGCGAGCATGAAGAGCGGCCCGGCGATAACCCCGGCACTCCTGCCTAAGAGCCCGAAGCACCAACCCATAGTTTGCATAGTTTCCTTGTTCCGAGGGACGAACATGACCGTGCCGATGGCAGGGGGGGTACCCGGCAAGATTCTCGGTGGTTCTGAGACCTTCGTTACCTCTGAAGGCTCCGATCAGTAAGGTGATTGCACCTTCGACGGTGCCTTCTCACTTCGCCACTCGGGGAATAATACTCAAAACGAACGCATCATCCAGCCATCAACTGATGGTTGGTTCGAAAACTGTCCCACCAGGACCATCACAAGGGACACCTGAGGCAAGCTCGCAGAGGGCTTGCTTTTTAGATACCCCGACTCCGATCAAACACAGGGCCCCGAGGTGCGACACCACCTCGGGGCTTTGCATACATATCCCCTGTCAGTGGTCTATGGCGGCGATCAGGCGTGAGCCGGCGCCGAGGACAACGGCATCTTCGGCGAGGCCGAGGACGGGATCGGGAACGCTGGAATTCTCCCCTGCGACCTTTCGTACGGTATATGCCGCGTAGGTCGAGCCGACGGCGGCGGCAGAGCCGAGCAGCGCCGCTCCCCACCGAGGGCCGCCAAGCACCTCTGCGATGGCGAAGCCGCAGAGCGCCCCCGAGACGGCACGCCCGCCTATCGCAGGGGACTCTATGCGGTCCGGCACGAACGGCGTTTTGTCGGCCACCATCTCTCCCCCAGCCAGTATCTTGAGCACACCGGCTGTGCGACGCGACCCGAGGAACCGGGCAACCCGACCCGATCTGTGCAGCACTCGCCGGGACAGACAGTGGCTCAAGAGGGCGGGAGCCGCCATGCTGCGCATGCCCGCGATGAGCCCCATCCCAGCGGCCAGTGTGAGGGTTTTAAAATTCCCTGACATGTCTCGCTCTGAATCGTTTGAATTCGACCTCGGGACCGGTGTGGACGAGCCGGCCGTCCTCGGGCTCGGGCCCGGTCAGTTCGGGATTGCGGATGAGCCTGGCGAGCATCGCGTGGGCGTGGTGGTGCCATATCTTTTGATAGCGAGGGGCGACCCAGTGAAAACCAAGCCGGCTCCACCAGTTCGGGAAGTCGCCGGGGAGCCACGAGGCCTCGACCCGAAAGCTGATTTCTCCAGTGGCGTGGTCCTTGGTCAGTAAGAACCACTCGAACCCTCGTTCGATGTTGCCTTCCAGCGTCTCGTAGCGAAAGCCGAAGACGGTCTTCCCCTCCGTTTCCTCCGAGCGAACCGCACCAACCACTACCGCTCCCAGGTAATGCAGAACCCGGAATGCCCGCGCCTCCAGGAGCATGCAGCGTCCGAGCAGCGGGGCATGCGGATCGAAGTGGCCGATCACGATGTTGGGGTCGGAGAACTCGTAATTGGCGACAACGATCTGCCCGCGTGCAAAGGGCGAATCCTCCTCCGGGGGCCCCGGGCGCTCACGCGCAACGACGGCCTCCGAGTAGTATTGATGCCAGCCGTGCTCGACCGTCATCCGGTCCATCGGGTCGGAGAAGTTGCGCGGCAGTTCCCGGGCTCGTTCCAGGCGGTCCTCAAGCTCCGCGTCCGACCAGCCCCGCCCGATTCTCCACTCGGCCATCAGTCCCCCGTCGCGATAAAGGTGGGACCATGGACGAAACCGGGATTCTCTTCCTCGATCACCTGCGTCTCTACCCGGATAGCACCGATGACACCATCCCCGACCGTGTGCGCCAGGCGATCGATGAAGTCCGTCCAGGTATTGGTCTGCATCGGCTCGCCGGTCGCCAGGAAACCGGCATAGCGCGTGGACGAACTCGACCGGGCACGACTGCGAATGTGGAAGATGACGTCGCCACGCTCGTTTCGATACGCACCGAACGTGATCCGCCCGGCCTCCGGATGTCCCTTCAGCGTGCCCAGCGTGATGCTGTTGGCATCGACGTGGAGGACGCGGACGGCCGTCCGGCCTGCCATTCGGATTTTGATCTCCAGTTCATCCCCGACCTCCAGCGGGCCTTCCGATCCGTCCTTCCGCTGGAAGGTGACGAGCTTCCGAGGGGGGAAGTCGGGAAAGTGCTCGCGGACGTACAATGCTACTTCGTGCGGGGTGAGGCGGCACCCGCGGATGACGGCCCAGTAGTCGCGCTGCAGGAGCGGCCCCGCACCTTCCGAGGCGAGCATAAGCCCGTCCTGCAGCGCTCGCACATCTCTCGTTATCTTGCCCACGGCTGCGCCCTCCGGCTCCGCACCTACTCTGTCACCATACCGGGAAACCGTTGCGAGAAAGGAACCGTTCCGCGCGGGCTGCGATGATACCTGAAAGATGGTGCCTTCCCCGGTAACGTATTCGTAAGAGGAGGTGCGTATGCCAGTCCAGCCGGATGTAAACCCCGCCAGCAAGGCGTCCGAGCGCGTGTATGAACCGGCATCCGTCGTGCGTGCCGAGCACGCGGAGGGCGCGTTCACGCGCGTCATCGAGCAGCAGACGGCCAAGCTGCCCTCAGACCTCTTCCTGTTCGCTGCCCTGGGCTCCATGGGGCTCTCCCTCTACTATCACGTTCTGGGCCGGTACGATACCAGCCGCTTCCTGGGCATGTGGGCGCCCACGCTGTTGATCATGGGGGTCTATAATAAAATCGTGAAGGTCATCAAGCTGTAATGATCCTGCCCCCGGGCTCCGGTCACCACTGCGTCTGCTGGAACTCTGCTTCGTCGCCGCCTTCGACAAAGGACTCGAACTGTTCGGCATAGGCAGGCCCGTCCTCCCGGTAGACTCCTTTGAGGATGGCCTCGATGTCGAAGGGGTAGTAGTCGTTCACGGGGTCCAGGACGAACCGATACAGGAACATGCCGTCCTCGGGCGGCTCCGTGGAGGTCCAGAGCCGGACGGGCTGCTCGCCCTCCGGGTAATACTCCTCGAAGGCGGGCATGAGTACCTCCATGAGGAAGCGCTCGAACTCCGCCTTGCTGTCCACCGGCACCTGGTAATCCACGATCAGAACTATGTCTCCCATGCTGGCGCGAATCCGGGGCTTCTCGGGCGGCCTGGTGGCACAGCCCGCCATAGCGGCGGCCATCACGAGGGCGATCAGTATACGCATACGCAGCTTCCGGTTCTGGTAGGGTAGCGTCGTCGAACGCATGTGCCTGGACTACTTCGACCCGGAGCGGTGGGGTCCGGCCCATTACCGGTCCGGAATAAGCTCCGGCCTTTGTATCGACTCTTTCACCGGGGAGGGGGAAGCCTCCCCCCCGTTCGGCGGTCTAAGTAGAAGCAATCGCCGCAATCCCATGCGCAACCCGTTCATCATAACAGCCGCGTTTCTCGCCCTTGCCGTGACGCTGTTCTGTAGCAACGTGCCGGGGGCACCGGATATCCTGCTCGATACCGCCTTGCTGATGCTGACCGGCGCGGCGCTTCTGTTCTCCGGGTGGGTCCGCTCTACCATGTTCCGTAATGCGGGGTGATCGCGGCGGGTCCTTGCCTGCGCAGTACCCCGGCACATCAGAGCAGGCGCTGGGATGAGGGATGGCACAACATGCACAGATTTGTATGTGTATGGAATGTGAGACCAGACAGGTCTGGTGCCCTGTTCTTTACCTCGTCCTGACGGGCCATTCGAAGTACGAGATGCCCGGTCGGGGCCGGGTGAATCGGGTTGCCTTTCGTGGGTGCGCAGAAGCCTTTCTGGTATACGGACAGGACGGGGTCGACGAGATGGGGCGTTTTCTTGGGTGATATGCGACGTTCCCTGCGCAGCGGGGGGGGGCAATTGTAACGCGGGTGTAACTAGCTTTACAAATTTGCACGGGGGATTGTCATTCGTCGGGCCCTTGCTCATACTCCGGTCTGGACCATACGTGCAGACCGTCCGAGTCCGGACCGGCATCCGTTCCCGCCCTCCGACCTCGAAACGACCCGCCTGATCCTCTGGCCAGCATCCCCTCCGCGCCAACGGCCTCGCATCGAGAGGGCCGGGCCTGCCGGGGCATGCCTGCTCGTGGTGCGCGTGCGAGAACCTTTTCAGGTTCTGCCGACCGGGACCGCTCGGGGCGACGTGAATCATGGGTGAGGCCTCAACACTGAATCCGACAGGGACGCACAGCACCGGAACGGGTGCTCCGGCGCGCCTCCATCCTCTACTACGTACCAGATCGAGATTAGTTATGGAAACCTCTACACAGCCGGTGCCCGGCCCGGCTTCTGCGACGCCGACCAAGCCCGACCTCGCGAAGCGCTTCATCGCGTTCCTCATCGACGGAGTGATTGCCGTCGGCCTGGGCTTCATCCCGATGATCGGCAGTATCGCCGGGGCGGCGTATTTTCTCGTCCGTGACGGCCTCGACTTCGATTTCGCGAAGCAGGCTTCCGTGGGCAAGCAGGTGATGAAGCTGCGCCCCGTCCGCCTGGACGGTCTCCCCATGGACCTCGAGACGTCGATCCGGCGCAACTGGATGTTCGGCCTGGGCATTCTCAGCGGCGCGCTCGACATCATTCCGATCCTCGGGCTGGCGTTCGTCCTCGTGATCGGGTTCGCCTCGTTCTGCCTGGGGGTGTACGAACTGTACAACGTCCTGACCGATCCCCAGGGCCGCCGCTGGGGCGACCGGTACGCCGGTACGCGGGTCATCGAGGTGCAGGAGAGCGTTTCGGTCTCGCCCCGCTGAACGGTCCGCGCGGGCGATGCCGCAGGCAGGGGTGCGGCATGGAGTCCGGAACAGGTAGAGAGCCCGCCAGAAACGGCTTGACAAACGGCCCCGTCTCATCTTACTATGGTGCCCCGTCCGAAACGGGACATACGGGCTCTTAGCTCAGCGGTTCAGAGCGCTCGCCTCACACGCGAGAGGTCACTGGTTCAAATCCAGTAGAGCCCACTTGGAAGAAACGCCTGAGGCCATCCGGCTTCAGGCGTTTCTTGTTTTGGCTGACTGGGCGTGAATGGGGTTGTTATGTTCGAGTCAGGATTGGTTCGGACATGCTCCTCGCAACAGGTTTCGTCTCTCTTATCCACTGTAGATCCTTACCATTAATCTTCAATCACTGTGTAAGCTCCAATCTCCGTATACAGGTCGCTCGCTCATATATACGCTCTTCCGGACCTTTGGCAAGTCCTTGCGCACTCTTACGTGCCCCTCTACATTTCTGGCTGAGTATCGCCCTCGACCAACTGGAGGTAAGATGTCCCCGCTGTTTCGATCCCATCCTCGACTTAAGAGATGCCAAAATGCTCGTAATCGCCAATGTGCGCCGCCTTGATCTCCATCACAATCACCACCTGTACGTGGCGTGCACCCATCTTGTTGAGCTTTTCGCTAAGGGCTGCAGGTATACTTTGGAAGTTTTTCTGAGCCATAGTGAGGGCGACATAGTGACGCTACAACATGGTCCTATGAAAGATAGATAAACATACAGGTACGTGCATATTTATCTATCCTTTTCTACTATTGTAGCGAGCTAAAGTTCATAACATGCTCGACTCACTAAAAACCCTTCACTACTAACCTACAGACATATGGCAAACTATTACGTCAATAAGAATGCTCAACCGAACGGAGATCATGAAGTGCATAAGGAAGGATGTGTCTGGATGCCACAGGCTTCTAATCGCACTTACCTTGGAGATTTCCCGACGTGTTTCGAGGCTGTCAGAAAAGCAAAGACGCTATATTCTCAAGCTAATGGTTGTGCAACATGCTCACCTGCATGCCATACCAGTTAACTGCTTAGTCTGCTGAATCTTCCTCAAAGCATAGACTCCCTTGAGGTGTTGCCTCAAGTTTGGCCCGAAAAGCCGTCTCGCAAAACCTACCTTAACGGACCAGCACCATCACAGAGAAGCCAGTCCATTTTCATTTCAAGCCCATCCTTCGCGCGATCTCTCTAACCCCCAGCACTACCCCGCAAGCTCAATCCCAGGTAAGAACTGCGGCGGGCGGCGGTGTTTCGTGGCTTGTTCGAAGGCATAGGCGAGGCGGATCAGGGTGGGTTCGCTCCAGGCGCGGCCGATGAAGGAGAGGCCTACGGGCAATCCGAAGGCGTACCCGGCGGGGACGGTGATACTGGGATAGCCAGATACCGCCGCCGGGGTGGAGCTTCCGCCGGTGAAGTGGTCGCCGTTGACGAGGTCGATGGGCCAGGACGGGCTACCCGTCGGCGCGATGAGGGCGTCCAGGTTGTGTTCGTCCATGACCGCGTCGATGCCCTCGGGTCCGGCCAGCCGCCGGTTCTTCTCCAGCGCCTCCAGGTACTCCGGCTCGGTGAGCGGTCCCTTTTCCTGCGCCATGAGGAAAATCTCCTGACCGAAGTACGGCATCTCTTCGGCGCGGTGCTCCTCGTTGAACCGGATGAGGTCCTCGAGCGAATGGACCCGCGCGGTATCGCCCCGGGCGGCCAGGTAGGCATTCAGGTCGTGCTTGAACTCGTACAGGAGCACGGTGAACTCGCTGTCGCCGTAGGCGCCCCGGTTCGGGATGTCCGCGGGGTCCACGACGACCGCGCCGTGCGCCTTCATGATCTCGATGGCCGCCTCCGCCAGCCGGTCCGTATCGGGGTTGTAGCCGAAGAACTGCGCGCGGGCCACCCCGATGCGGGCGCCACGGAGCCCGTCCGGATCGAGGAAGGGCGTGTAGTCGGCGAGCGCCCTGTCCCGGCTCCGTGACGTAGCCGCATCGTTCGGGTCCACGCCGGTCATGGCCCCGAGCAGGATGGCGGCATCCGCGACGGTGCGCGCCATGGGGCCCGCCGTGTCCTGGCTGTGCGCGATGGGGATGATGCCAGAGCGGCTGATGAGGCCGAGGGTCGGCTTGATGCCGACGATGCCATTGACGTGCGACGGGCACACGATGGAGCCGTCCGTCTCCGTGCCCACGCCGACGGCGGCGTAGTTCGCCGCGATGGCGCCGCCCGTCCCGGAGCTGGAGCCGCAGGGCGAGCGATCGACCACGTACGGGTTCTTCCCCTGCCCGCCGCGCGCGCTCCATCCGCTGGACGAGCGGGTGGACCGGAAGTTGGCCCACTCGCTGAGGTTCGTCTTGCCGAGGATGACGGCGCCCGCAGCCCGGAGCCGTTCGACGAGGAAGGCGTCGCGGAGGGCGGGACGATCGGCGAGCGCGAGCGAACCGGCGGTGGTCAGCATGCGGTCGCCGGTGTCGATGTTGTCCTTGAGGAGCACGGGAATGCCGTGGAGCGGGCCGCGCGGTCCCTTTTCCCTGCGCTCGGCGTCGAGCCGTTCGGCAATGGCGAGCGCGTCGGGGTTGGTTTCGAGCATGTGGTGCAGGGCGGGTCCCTGGCGGTCCAGCGCCTCGATCCGCTCCAGGTACAGTTCCACGAGCCGTCGGGACGTGTACGCGCCGGAGGCCATCCCTTCCTGCAGTTCGGCAATGGTCGCCTCTTCGAGTTCGAAGGGCGGGACCTGCGGGGTGGCGTTCCGGACCCGGGAGGTGGACATGTGCGCAGCACCCACGCCCGACGCGGCGGCCATCGCGCCGAAGGCGCCGTATTTCAGAAACGTCCGGCGGTCGAGTCCTGCCCTGTTCTGCTCCATGGCAATGCGGTGTGGCTGGTGGGGAATGCGCGCCCGGTTCGGGCGGCTTTCGAGGGGGTACGATCGGTTTCGGCGGACGAAAATGCAAGGTGGAAGGGCGGTTTGAAGTACGAAGTACGAGTGACGAAGTGCGAATGATTGGGAAGGCTGGAGCCGGGTTGGCTTTGGGGAGAAATGGTGGGAACCGGGTGATCTGTTCGGGTCATCGGGTATGCTCACCACGTGTCATCCCGAGCGAAGGCCCCTGGCCGTAGTCGAGGGATCCCATATACGAGCACAGCGGTGCTGTTTTGGTGGGATTCTTCGACTTTCCTTCGGACAGTCGCCTTCGTCTCGTGTCGCTCCGCTCAGAATGACACATGCGAGGAGGAGCGGTATACATGCTTCGCTCAGCCTATCAGGATGGACATATCAGTAGCCCGTTTTATGAGATGCTGAAACGAGTTCAGCATGACACGTGCTGGATTCTGCACGACATGTGCTGAGGGAAGAGTCCATCCTGATTGAATTGCTGTTTTGTGGGGTCCTTCGACTACGGCCCTGGCTGGCCTCCGCGCAGGATGACACGTGGGTGCGGAGCGGCTCTTATTTGAGTTCATGCGCCGCGTACTGCATTCGACCGGGACCGCTGGCCTATTGCAGGGGCGGGTGGCGGGGATCGTTACAAGGCTGGTACGTGGTGGGTGGGGGTGGATTGCGGAGACGCGAGAACATTTATTCGGCGGCGTCATTCGCGGTTCGTCTCCCGCACCGTAACCCGAGTCGTACCGCAGGCATGCTCCGTTCCTTCCGCTCTATCGGCGCGCACCCACCGAGCCTCACCATCTGCCTCGTCTTTGCCACGAACAGCCTGCTCAGCGGCAACTGGCTGGTGCGCATCCCGGAGATCCAGAGCCGGCTGGCGCTGAGCGAGGCGGAGCTGGGGCTGTGCCTGCTGGGCATGCCGGCGGGCGGGGTGCTGATGATGCCGCTCATGGGGTGGATCACCGCGCGGTGGGGGGCGGGCCGCGTCACGCTGCTGGCGGCGCTGGGGTACTGTGTGGTCTCCCTCCTGCCTGCCATGGCGTGGAGCATGCCGGCGCTCCTTGCGGCGCTGTTCGGCGTGGGGGTGGCGAGCGGGGCCATGGACATTGCCATGAACGCCGAGGCGGCGGCCATCGAGGAGGAGCGCGGCGTTTCGATCCTGTCCACCTGCCACGGCTTCTGGAGCCTGGGCGCGATGATCGGCGGAGCGACGGGCGGGGTCGTCGCCGCGTGGGGTGCCTCCCTCGTGCCGCACGTGGCCGTCGTCGCCGTGCTCATGGTCGTATTGCTGCTGGCCCGGCGGGCTACGCTGCTGGTCGGGAGAGCGGGATCGGCAACGAGCGCACCCGTGTTCGCCCTGCCGACCGGTCCGCTCGTCGGCCTGGCGGTGATCGCGTTCTGCGCCCTCGTCGGAGAAGGGGCCATGGCCGACTGGAGCGCCGTCTACCTGAAGAACATCCTGGGCGCGGGGGCGGCGGTGGCGGGGTTCGGCTACGCGTTCTTTTCCGCCGCGATGGCGGTAGGGCGCCTGTACGGCGACCAGATTGCCGAGCGGTTTGCCACCGCTTCCATCATCCGGGCGGGCGCGCTGCTGGCCGCGGCGGGCTTCGGGATGGCCCTGTTGGTCGGCCACCCTTACGCCGCTCTCGTCGGGTTTGCCTGCGTGGGGCTCGGCTACGCGTGCATGGTCCCCCTCCTCTACCGGACGGCCGCCCGCATGCCGGGGATGGTGTCCGGCACCAGCATCGCCGCCGTGGCGACAGCGGGATACGCGGGCCTCTTTGCGGGGCCGCCGCTCATCGGCTTTACGGCAGAGGTGGTCGGCCTGAGCGGAGCGCTCGGCATCGTGGCGGTCCTCTCGGCGCTCGCGGGTCTCCTGGCGCCGGGTGCATTGCGCCGGGAGTCGAAGGAGACCCGTGCAGATGCGTCTCCGGCCTGACAGGCGGCACGAATGCGGGCCGTAGCGGTGGAGAAACACGTGCCCTCACCCACAATTCACACGGCCACCACAGCCACAGGCTGGGAAGCACGTCTACGTTGTGTATCATAGCCTCCCGTACAGCCTCGCCTCCAGCCTTCTATTCGTATGGCAGACGGACTCTTTCTCGTGGGCACGGACCGCGGCGTAGGGAAGACCCTGATCGGCGTCGCACTCGTGGGACTCCTGCGGGAGCTCGGTGTAGACGCTACGATGATGACCCCCATCTCGACCGGCGGCACGAGCGAGAACGCCTCCGAGTTGCTGAAGCAGATCGGGGTAGAGGCCAATAAGCGGCTCGTGAATCCCATCGTCTACGAGACCCTGGCCTCCCCCTTCGTCGCGGCGCGCGTGGAAGGCGAGGAACCGGACCTGGGTCGCATCCGGAGTGCGTACCAGGAACTGCGCGCGCAGAAGAAGTTCGTGGTGGTGGAAGGCGGCGGCGTCATGGTGCCGATCACGCGCACCTATGCGATGGTAGACCTCCTGAAGGAGTTCGGGCTACCCTCGCTGATCGTGGGACGCACGGGGCGGGGCACACTGAACCATTGCCTGCTCACGCTGCGCATGATGCTGGTCATGGGACTCCAGCCGGAGGGCTTCATCTTGAACGGCTTCGGCCAGTTCGGTGACGGCTTCGCGGAGTCACTCAACCCGGATGCCCTTCGCGAACTGGCCGCCCCCACGCCTGTGCTGGCAACCCTCGAATGGCGCCCCGAGTACCAGGAGAGCCCCTCTATGGTTGCACGCGCATTGAAGCAGGAGACCGAACTTGTTGCCTTTCTGAAACAACTGACGTCTCACTGAACCGGCGAAGCCCTGCGCGGTCAAAGCTCGTGGCCGTAGCCCGCGCAACCGGCTCTGCCCTGGCACGGATTCTGATACCTATCGATTGCGTGCCTGCATCCTGTTGTTTTTTCTGACGGTAATCATCCATGTCTATAGCCACTCAAGCCGTATACCCTACACAGCGCATCCCGCTGCACACCCAGATCACGACCCTGCTCAAGAACGCGCCGGAGCGCCAGATCGACGGCGAAATCATGGCCGTCATCGTGCCGGATACGAACCGGGTCGGAGGAGGCAAGATCGCGGCGGAGGTCTACAAGTGCCTCTCCGGCCGCCAGTACGACTCGGTCGTCCTGATCGCGCCCAGCCATACCGGGTCGTTCCGCCGCATGACGATCACGAGGCTCGATACCTACGAGAGCCCGCTCGGCGAGCTCGTCGTGGATGACGATCTGCGCAACGAACTCTGCGACGAAGACGACGACATCTACCTCGACGACCAGGGGCACTTCCACACGGAGGGCATCGACGTCCAGTTGCCCTTTCTCCAGACCGTGCTGAAGGACGACTTTACGATCGTCCCCATCGTGATGGGAGAGGAGACCCCCGAGTTCTGCCACGCGCTCGGCCATGCGGTCGGAGAGATCATGTACAACCGCCGCACACTCGTCGTGGCCTGTGCGGACATCCTCGGGGGGTCGGAGGAGGCGCTTCAGCAGTTCAAGCAGCACTTCGAAAACCGCGACGTGTCCCGCCTGATGATGCTCCTCAACACCGATCAGCTCAAGGTGGAGGGTAAGGGAGCAGTCATGGTGGCCCTCATTGCCGCGCTGCACCGCCGCGCCACCCACGCCGAAATCCTCACCATCGACACGCCCGGTCCGGACTGCACGGGCTGCCTCGGCGCCATCCTGTGGCGCTAGGCGGCGTACGGCGTCAGGTGGTACCGTTGCACTGACCGGCTGGAATCCAGGCTAGCCGGTCAGTGCAGCGAGATGTTCTTGATAAACCTGCGCACGGCGAGGACCGAGCCGGCCCATCCCAGGAAGGCACCGGCACCAATCAGGCCGAGTGCGAACAGGATGGCCGTGAAAACGCCCATAGGCTGAAGCCGGGGGACGTACGCCTGTGCCATCAGGTAGATGCCCCAGACGGCGCCGGAGGCGAGCAGACCGGCCAACAGCCCCTGAGCGATCCCCTCGACGATGAACGGCTGCCGGATGAACTGGTCCGTTGCGCCCACGAGCTTCATCGTACGGATGAGCAGGCGGCGGGCATAGATGGTGAGGCGGATCGTGTTCGCAACCAGAAACAACGCCGCAAGCACGACGATGGCCCCGAGCGAGATGCCGATCACGGTAAGCAGCCGCAGGTTCTGCTGGACCTTCGCGAGCAGTTCCTGGTTGTAGACGACCTCCTCTACACGATTCCATGTTTTGAACCGCTCACCCATTCGGACGAGGCTGTCGGCGTTGGCGTAGTCCGGCTCTACCCGGATCTTGATGGAAGCCGGTAGAAACGGCTGGTCGAAAAAGATCTCGCTGCCCTCGCCGAATTCCTGCTGGAAGATCTCCTGCGCCTCGCGTTTGGATATGTAGCTGGCTTCGGCCACACCAGGCACGAGTTGCGCTTTCTCATAGACCGCCAGGAGGATCGGCTCTTCGACGTCCTCGAGGAAGATCTCCAGCTCTCCAACGCGCTGCTGCAGCCAGGCCGAAACCTGATTGGCCTGGTACATGACGCCCCCGAAGAGGCCGATGAGAATCAGCGCGACGGCCATGGCGCTCGTCGCCGTGATGATGGCAAACTTTGCCCGCCGGAACCCGGCAAGTCCTTCCCGAACGGTATAGGCTAGAACCACAGAAGTCGAACAGAAACGCGTGCAGAGTGATGAGAGACTACGCACAGGCCAGGGTGCAGAAAACGGGCCGAATATCACACCGTTACGTACTGCCGGTGGAAGCTCGTGCGCGCCCTCGAATAAAGCGGGGGTTCGTCCACCGGCTCGCAACACGGCGTCCCGCTCGTGGGCATCGCTCCGCCCGCACTTCGCAGTGAGCGGCGCATGGGACGGGGAGCGTCAGCGCCTCCATGGAGGCTACATCATTGGACTTACTTTTGCCTTTGAATGTACGATAACTGAGATCTAGCTCGAACTTATCCGGCCACGCCACGATACGGCGCCGGTTCTTTACGATCCGTGGATTATTTCGTTTTTATCATTCTCGCCCCGCTGGGGATAACCGCTCTACTTACAGCCATCGCCAGCGTGTGGCCCCACCGGCATGTGCCGGCGGCCCGGACACTTCTGTTGACCGGTGCCACCGTTGCAGGATGGCTGCTGTTCAACATAGCGGAGGCACTCTCCACCACGGCAAGTGCCAAACTCTTCTGGGCTACGCTCACGTATATCTTCATCGCCACGGCGCCCCTTGCCTGGCTGGTGTTTCTTCTTGTCTACACGAACCGTACTTCGTGGGTCAGGTGGGAGCGGCTCGCCATTCTGACAATCATCCCGGCCGTTACCATACTGCTGGCCTTTACCAACGAGGCTCACGGGCTCATCTGGCGCACGTACACGTTCTACGAGGTACCGGCCCCGGCGTTTAGCCCCTTCCGCAACGGCTTTCTCGGCATGAAGGTCGTGCACGGACCGTGGTACCTCGTCTACGCCGTGTTTGCGTACGCGTGCCTGCTCATAAGCTCGCTCCTGATGATCCACGAGCGCCTGCGCTCCTTCACGATTTACCGGCGTCAATTTACGTGGATGGTGTGTGCCGTCCTCAGCCCACTCGTGGCCAACTTCGTCTACCTCTCGGGGACCATTCCCGGATTGCAGAAGGACTACGCCCCGCTCGCGTTCGCGCTCGGCACGGGCATTTTTACGCTCAATACCCGCCGGTTCGGGCTGCTCGACCTCAAGCCCATCGCTCGCAACCTGCTCATCGATAAGATGCGGGACGGCATGCTCGTGCTCGACTCCGTGCATCGAATCGTAGACCTGAACCCGGAAGCGGCTACGATCTTCGGACTGGATGCCGACCGGGTAATCGGCCGACCCGTCGCTTCGGTACTAGGCTCGGAATACGACGAACTCACCGGTCATCTGAACGGCACGGTTGAGGAACAGGTGGAACTATGCCTCTCCTCCGATGCGGGAAAACGTTTCTACGAACTCAGGGTCACCCCGCTGACGAATTCAGGCGGGCACCTGACCGGTCGCCTGCTGATCCTGCACGACATCACCCTGCATAAGCAGCACGAAGAAATGCTGCAGCTGGCCAATCAGCAGCTGGAGAGCGAGTACGAAGAACTCGACGCGTTCTCCCACATGGTAGCGCATGACCTCCAGAATCCGGTGCAAACCATTCTCGGATTCAGCGAGATTCTGGAGGAAGACGATGACGATCTGCCAGACGAGTCGCGACGAGAGGCCATCTTGACGATTGGGAAGACAGCCCTCAAGATGGAGCAAATCATCCGCGAGTTGCTCCTGCTGGCGAGCATCCGCAGGCAATCGGTACCCGTACAACAGGTAGACATGGCAGGGGTCGTGGCTGAGGTATTGGAACGGTTTCACTCCGATATCGAGCAACAGGATGCCCGGGTCACAGCAGCGGATACTTGGCCGGTTGTATTCGGCTATGCTCCGTGGATCGAGGAGGTCTGGAGCAACTATGTGGGCAATGCGCTCAAGTATGCCGGCCCCCATCCGCGTATCGAACTGGGCTGGAATTTCACTGAAGGTGGTGCTGCGCGGTTCTGGGTACGAGATTTCGGCCCCGGCGTGCCACCTCATAAACAGGATCAGCTTTTCGTCCCCTTCACACGACTGGGCCAGCCTGCAACCGAAGGACACGGCCTGGGGCTGTCCATCGTGCACCGCATCATGGAACGGCTCGGCGGGGGCTTCGGTGTAGAGAGCAGCGGTATACCTGGTGAGGGCAGCACCTTCTATTTCACCCTCCCGCTCGCGCCGGCTCATCCAGCACCGGGAAAATCCGCCGAGGCAACACCCCACGATATGCTCCTCGAAGCCGGTTCGAGTTGATATGCTGAAGTGCGGCGGCTGTATACGCTACGATGTTACAGATCCGTGGGCCTTCCGACCCACTCCCCTTGCGGATAGGAGCCAAGGACTTTCACGCTGGCGGCCAGCTCCTCCAGGTGCCGGAGCGCGCGCTGGAGTTTGACGTCCTCCACGGAACCGGACACATCGAGGTAAAAGAGGTACTCACCCGGACGACCGACGAGCGGACGGCTTTCGATTTTATGCAGGTTGATGTCGCGAAGGGTGAACGCGGCGAGTCCCTTGAACAAGATGCCCAGGACGTTCTCCGTCGGTGTCCAGACGAGCGATGTTTTGTACGGCACACCGGGCCGGACAGGCTCCCGGTCGCGAGAGAGGATGAGGAAGCGGGTGTAGTTCTGACGGTTGCTTTCGATTCCTGCGGCGAGAATCTCGAGGCCGTATTCGGTGGCTGCGCGTGCGCTGGCAACCGCGGCCTGCGTCGGATCGCCGTTCATGGCGATCATCTTGGCCGCGCCTGCCGTATCGTACGCCGGGATGATGTCAGCCTGTGGCAGGTTCTTTTTGAGAAACTCCTGGGTCTGACCGAGGGCCTGGGGATGAGAGAGGACCTGGCGGATCTCTCCCATCGTAGCGCCGGGAATGCCCATGAGGTGGTGGCGTATGCGCAGGCTTAGCTCACCGACGATCCAGAGATCGTGGGCCTGGAGCAGATCGTAGTTGATGTGGACACTGCCGAACAGGGAGTTCTCTATAGGGATGACCCCCCGGTCCATCTCGCCCCTGGCTACAGCATCGAAAACATCCTCGAAGCTGGGTCTGGCAATGGGCTGCACATCCTCGCCAAAGAAGGCGTACGTGGCCTCTTCGCTGAATGCTCCGGTTTCTCCCTGGAAGGCAACGTTCATATGGCGGTCGGCTTTCAGCTTTCAGCGATCAGCTTTGCTCTATATGTCGGAAGTTGCAGAATATGATCTACGATGTCGTAGCTCTTCCCGAGCACCTGCAATCGAGTTATGAAAGACTTTCGAGATCTTGTGGCCTGGCGCAGAGCGCATGAACTTACATTTCACGTGTACCAACTTACGGCTTCATTTCCAATCGAAGAGCGATTTGGATTGACCGATCAGATCCGACGTTGTACTGTTTCGATTGCATCCAACATTGCAGAAGGCTGCGGTCGCGGAAGTGATGCTGAACTCGGTCGATTTCTTCAGATCGCAATGGGGTCTGCAAGTGAATTGGAATATCAACTTTTACTAGCGGCTGATTTAGGCTTCGCGACCAGCGCCGATTGTGATTCTGCCATGCAAAAGGTTGTACAAGTCAAGCGCATGCTGGCTGGTTTTCTGAAAAAGCTGGCCGCTGAAAGCTGAATGCCGAACGCCCGCCTCACATCCTCTCCGGCGCGGAAATCCCCAGGACCGTCAGCCCGTTGTGAAGAACGATGCGGGCGGCTTCGGCGAGGTGCATACGGGCGGTGGCGAGCGCAGGGGCCTCACCGATGATACGGCACTGGCCGTAAAACTGCGTGAAGGCTTCGGCGACCTCGCGAAGATAGGTCGCGACGATGTGCGGCTCGCGGACATCGGCGGCGCGCTGAACGACACCGGGGAACTCCAGCAGCACCTTCATTAAATCGATCTCCGTTTCATGCCCGAGCAAGGATAGGTCGGGGCTCTGGCCGAACTGGAAGCCGACCTCCTGCGCCTTACGGACGATGGAGCAGATACGCGCGTGGGCGTACTGGAGGTAGAACACGGGGTTCTTCTCGCCCGCTTCCTTCGCGAGATCCAGATCGAACTCCAGGTGCGTGTTGGGCGAGCGCATGAGGAAGAAGAAACGGGTCACGTCCTCTCCCACCTCGTTCATCAACTCGTCCAGCGTCACGTAGTTCGCCTTTCGCGTGCTCATCTTGACCGGCTCGCCGCCGCGCACGAGCGTGACGAACTGGTAGATGATGACGTCTACTTTGCTCGTATCGAAGCCGAGCACGTCGAGGGCCTTCAACACGTCCGGATAGGTGGCGATATGGTCCGCCCCGAACACGTCCACGATCTTGTCGAAGCCGCGCTCGAACTTATTGACGTGGTATGCGATGTCCGGCAGGCGGTAGGTCGGCTCGCCGGTGCTCTTCACGAGCACCGTATCCTTGTCCTTACCGAGTTCGGTGGTCTTGAACCAGACCGCCCCTTCTCTGTCGTATACGAAGCCTTTCGCACGCAAGGCATCGAGCGTCTCCCAGACTTTGTTGTTTTCGTACAGAGAGTGCTCGTTGAAGTAGGTATCCATCCGGATGCCGAGGCGGACCATCGTCTGCTCGATATCGGCGAAGATGGCCTTCTCAGCGGCCTCTTTGAACGGCTTCACCTCCGTGCTATGGGCGAGATCGGCGCCGTATTCCACGTAGAGCGACTCGGCAATGTCGCTAATGTACTCGCCGAGGTACCCGTCGTCGGGGAACGGCTCGGGAACGGTGACGAACTCGCCTTCGGAAACCTGGATCTGCTTCGTCGGGATGTTCGGATCGACGAGCGCGAGGTAACGAGCGCGGACGGACTCCCCGAGGATGCGCATCTGGCGCCCGGCATCGTTGAAATAATACTCGCGTGTGACCTCGTAACCGGTCCAGTCCAGCAGGTTGGCTACCGTATCACCCAGGACGGCGTTACGGCCGTGGCCGACCGTAAGGGGACCGGTCGGGTTGGCACTGACGTACTCCACGATGGCTTTCTTGCCCGCTCCCTGCGCGGTGCGTCCATAGTTTGCCCCGGCCTCCAGCAGGCCGGCAACGGCATCCGTCAGGTAGCGTTCTGAAAAGCGGAAATTGAGGAAGCCCGGCCCGGCCACTTCCACGGCTGCCACCCGGTCGGGATCTATCGGCTTCTCGGTAAGGCGCTGGGCAATCTCTTCAGCGATGGCGCGGGGCGGCTTTTTGAACTGTTTTGCGAGTTTCATCGCGACGTTCGTCGCCACATCCCCGTGCTCCGGGTTGTTGGGCTTCTCGAACGCTATGTCGAACCCTTCCGGGACACCACCCATGTCGGCCAGGATCTCCCGGATTGCTTGCTCTAAGTAGTCGATCATGTGGGCTGTCAGCGATCAGCGGTCAGCGATCAGCTTAAGACACTGTTTGATGAGCACCCAACAGCCTTCTTGAGAAGGCTGTCGCGCCAGCCGGATACCCTCTGGATGGTGGGGTGTTCTGTCGCCACCCGTTCCCAAGACACCCTCCGGCCCTTGCAGGCCACCTCCCTCGAGAGGGAAGCAGGTCCGTTTCAATTCCACCAGACAGTCTCTATGGAAACCATGCGCGTAACAAAAAACCCTGGCGAGAGCCAGGGACACCGGCGAAGTGACTGAAACTACGAAAAAGGCGCAGCGGGTTGAAAGCGGCTCGCGTGACGGTTCGATGAGATTCCGGGCACATACCTACGTGCTGATCCGTAGAGCCGGGTTGCACTCCTGTCATCGGATCATTGCGCCGGGTATACATCCAGCGCGGAGAGCAGGACGGTGGGCATACCCGTAGAAACCGGCACGGCTTGGCCGTGTTTCACACAAACACCGCGAGCGTGGTCGAAGGTCAGATCATTCCCGATCCCAGCCATCCGTTCGAGCACCGTACTGGCCCGACCTGAAAGGCAAACACCGGCTACCGGACTGGTCAACCGCCCGGCTTCTATACGATAGCCTTCCACGACGTCGAACGTGAATCGATCCTCTTCGGGAATGACGTGGCCGCCGCCGACCATCGCGACGAAGAGCCCGTCTCCGACGTCCGCGATCAGTTCCTCCGGCGCGGCCCCTCCCGGCTGGAGGATGAGGTTTGTCATGCGCGGCATGGGTGGGAACCGGTAGTCCTGCCGCCTGCCATTTCCGGTCGGTTGCAGCCCGTGCTTCGCGGCATGGTGCCGGTCCGTCAGAATACCGCGCAGGACGCCGTCTTCCACAAGCACTGTTTCCTCGCCCGGCGTTGCTTCGTCGTCGTAGACGTACGATCCACGTCCACCGGGGGAGGCAGCGTGATCGACCAGCGTCACACCGCTTGCCGCTATACGCTGCCCCGGTAGAGCGGGCAGCGGCTCCTGCGAGCGGGTTGCCAGTACGTCGGCTTCGAGAAGATGCCCCACGGCTTCGTGCAACCAGACCCCACCCCACCCTCCGGCGATGACAACAGGCATCTGCCGCTGAGGTAGGGTGCGCGCATCGGTCAACGTGCGCGCACGCGCCACGGCCTCTGCTGCGACACGCTCAGGATTGCAGTACAGGAGATCGGCCCGGCCTCCTGCACCTCCGTCGATGGCATATGCCCGGGTTCGTCCCATCGTCACGTCCACCCGCAAGGTCACGTGCGTGCGAACTTCCAGAATGGCTAGCCCGCCGGAGGTCGCGACGAGGACTCGTCGTGTGGTCTCATGAAGCTGAACGGCTACTTCGCTGAGTGCGGGTTCGATGCTCAGTGCAGCATCGGCGGCATCCCGTACTATCATGCCGGCAGAGGATTCGACCGGCCCCCCACGTTCGATCCAGTTCCAGTCCTCCAGAGCACCATCGTCCGCAGGCGAATGCCCGGCAGGCTCGAGCCGCGTGGCGAGCGCATTCAGCCCGGCAGGGCTCGTATCGGTGGACGCAGCATACAGCGTGTGCTCCGCCGTCCGGCAGCGGAGTCCGATCCCCGAGCGCACCGCATGCACGGAACCCAGTGTGGCAGGCCCGATCCGCTCTCTCACTACGCGCTGTCGTAGCGTCGTAAGGCGGGACGTGGTATGCTCGTAGAACAGATCACTCCAGCCGGTGCTCTCCTTCAGCGCGAGCCGGAGTACATTCGGTGCGTGTTCACGCAGACGTTCGGCTTCACGAGGGAAAAGATCCGTTACCGAGAATGCTGCTCCAGCCACAATCTCAGTAGCCGTAGATGGAGAAATCGTCCCGCCGCATGTGCAGCGCGAGGACGACTGCGAGCATGGTCGTGTTCGCCAAGAGCGATGCACCGCCGTATGAGATGAAGGGCAGCGGAATCCCGATGACGGGCAACAGCCCGGAAACCATTCCGATATTGACGAAGACGTGAATCAGGTAGATGCCGGCCGCACCGGCGGCCACCATACTTCCATACGGATGTTTGACCCTGGCGCCCAGCGTGACGAGCCGGATTAGCAGGATGGTAAAGAGGAGGAGCACTACGGACGAACCGATGAATCCCCACTCCTCTGCGATTACCGTGAAAGCAAAGTCGGTAGACTGTTCCGGGATGTACGCGCCCTGCGTTTGCGTCCCTTGCCGGAAGCCTTTACCCGTCAACCCCCCCGATCCGATAGCAGCCTTGGATTGGACGAGGTGAAAGCCGACCCCCTTCCTGAATTCTTCAGCTTCAGGATTCGTAAAGGACATCACACGGGCTCTCTGGTGTGGCTGCAGGATCTCGTTCAACCCGAACGTGGCGACTGCCGTCGTTCCGGCGGTGAATAGCAGTGCCAGAAGGACCAGGTATCGCTCCCGGGTATAGATAGCCATGCCTATCGTAAAGACGATCGAGAACGCAATCGCGACCGGCATGTAAACGATGGCGAAATAGCCCGCGATAGCAGGCGCAATCATGAGTAAGCAGGTGCTCAGCGGCAGGCCGCTCCAGAACAGCATGATGGGCACGAGCCCGAAAAACACGAGAGCCGTACCGGTGTCGTTCTGAAGCAGAACGATGATGCCCGGTATCAGAATGAGCACCACGCCTGCTATGGCATACCGGACGTTGTTCGTGTTCGGCTTACGGGATGAAAGCAGCCTGGCGACGGCGAGCACCGTACCCACCTTCGCCAGTTCGGATACCTGAATACCGATCCCGCCGATGTAGAGCCACGCCTTTGCGCCGTTCACCTCGCGTCCTATCAGAAGCGCCGCGATACAAAGACCGATCGTGAACAGATAGGCCGGGTAGGAGATCCCCTGCCAGAACCGCACCGGCATGAGCAGAGCAAAGAGAATGAAACCCGACGAGATAATGCTCCACGTCAACTGCCGCTCGAAGTTGCGCCTGACGCTCTCCAGGAGATACTCCGAGGCGGGACCGTGTGTAGTACTGTAAATAGCGACGAGGCCAACGCTCACGAGCGCCATCCACGCGAAGATCGTCACGTAATCGAGGTTACGATACCAGGCCCGCATTCGTTCAGGAGTGTTATGATGTTCGGGTGCTCACGTGTTAAGGTGCTCAGGCTGGAAAGGTTACAAAGTTAAATTTGCTGGCAGGCTCCGAAACATGGACGTGTTTCGGAGCCTTTGATCTGCCATGCACACCTTTAAACCTTAACGCCCTGGCTCTCAGTCCGCGCCTTCGGCTTTGGCGCGCGCCCTGCGGAACTCTGCCTCGCCGGGCAGCGGTTGGCTCCGGGCCGAGAGCGCACGCTGCCAGCGAATATCACTGGGAGGCGGAAGCTTGCCGGTGAGATACTGCTCCACCATGAGGCTGGCGATCGGCGCGGCGGCTGAAGCACCGAACCCGGCGTTCTCCACCTGTACGCATACGGCAATCTTCGGATCGTCCCACGGCGCAAACATGATGAAGAGTGAGTTATCCTTCCGGCCAACACCAGGCGCCTGGGCGGTTCCCGTCTTGCCGCCGCTCGGGATTCCTTTGATCTGAGCCAGGCGGCCCGTACCCTGCTCCATCACCAGACGCATACCCTGGCGTACGAGATCGAAGTATTTCTCATCGATCGGAATCTTCTCCGGAGCGGGAAGAGATGGCCGTAACCGTTCGCCGGTTTCAGGATTTACGAGTTCCTCCACCATGTAGGGGGCGTAGAGCGTCCCCTTGTTCGCAACGGCCGCTACGTAACGGGCCATCTGCATTGGCGTGACACCCATGTCGCCCTGCCCGATGCCCAGGCTCAGATACCAGCCGTATCCCCATTTATCGTTGCCGACCTTCCGCGTGAAATAGGCGGAGTCCGCGATCAGGCCGGCCGACTGCTCGTCGATCTCCAGCGGCACTTTCCTGCCGAAGCCAAACATCGTGGCGTACTTGTGAAACGTGTTCACGCCCGCCCGATTCATCATTTCAAAGAAGAACGTGTTGCACGAGTTCTTGATGGCGCTGACGACATCCATGGCGCCGTGAGCACCCATGCATGTAAAGAAGCGGCCACCGCCCAGCGGATGTCCTCCCCGGCACGTGTACGTCTCACCCGGCTTGATGAGCCCCGCATCCAGCGCCATGAGTGCCATGAACGGCTTCCAGGTCGAGCCGGGTGGCATGAGGTTGATCGTCGCCCGGTTCAGAAGCGGCTTGGTCGGACTGGTATTCAGATAGGCCCAGACGTCCGGATCGATCGACTTCGTGAAGATCTCCGGATCGTAGGCGGGTGAGCTCACGAGGGCGATGATACCGCCGTTGCGTGGATCGAGGGCGACGGCGGCCCCGCGCAGGTTGACGAAGAGCGACTCCGCCAGCGCCTGCGTGCGGCTGTCGAGCGTGAGGTGCATGTTGAACCCGCTCACCGGCTGCCGGTCCTCGGCTCCTCCGAGATAGGAATCGAACAGGCGGCCATGTACGTTCGCGAGGCGGAACTCGCTCCCCATCTTGCCGCGCAGGTAATATTCGTAGTTCTTTTCCAGCCCGGTGGTCCCGATGAAATCGCCCTGCCGGTACCCGTCCTCACGCCGGCTTTCGAGCTGGCGTTCCGAGATCTCCCGGATGTAACCGAGCGCGTGCGGAGCGCGAGCCCGGGTCGTATAGCGGCGTTTCTGCTCCACCTCGAAGTTCACGCCCGGCAACTCGTAGTGATGTTCGAGCACACGGCTGAACGTGGAAAAGGGTACCTCGCGGAAGGATTTGGTAGCCTGGAACGGGCTGCGCGCCCTCGCCTGGTTCAGCCTGGCCAGCACGAGCGAATCGGACACCCCCATCAGATCGGCAAGAAGGGGGATCTTCGCCGAATCGAAGTACCGGGGTGTCAGCGTGATCGTAAAGATCTGCTCGTTGTCCACCATCACGATCCCGTTCCGGTCGAAGATGGCACCGCGAGCCGGCAGCACACGGATCTCCTTGACGGCATTGCTGCGGGACTCGCTGGTAAATTCTTCCGTATCCACGAGCTGCAGCTTCGCAAGGCGCAGTCCAAGGATACCCAGCATCACCACCACGATGCTGGCAAAGATGCGAACACGTACTCTATACTCGTCCATGACTGCAGGTAACTACTCCTGTCCGCGTTTAGCTGAAAACCGTCTGCGATGTAGGGATGATAGGTACAGGCAACCCATCGACCACTACCTCTTGAGCATGAATTAATTCCGTTTGGCCGGACCCAGTGCCATTAAGCTATATTTCCAGGCGGCTGTTCCAGATCCGCTATTATTTTCTCGAAACCTGATAGACAGCCGCAGGGCAATAATCCTGCCAGTATGGGGTTATATACTAGGCAAGATAGCCCTTGATTTATTCATCACGCCGTCGTCACATTGAAATGCAGGTATGCATGCGTGATAAGTCCATCTTACCGGCGTATGTAGACCGCAGGACCTTCGGCAAAACCGGCTCCAGGCAACCGTTCCGCCCTGTTCGATGTGAGGGTAACGAACGCATCTTTCTTTTTCGATAGCATCCCGGAGCAGCAAGTCTCCTGCGTCGTACAGGTACTATGCAGGGCACTCGCCGAGCTATTTCGAGGCGGTATCGATACATGCAGCAACTCACACCGGAAAGCTTCGTTATGAACAAGCGGAACAGGGTACTTTTCGATGCCCCTGCGAACCCCAGTTCTACATCAATGTTACATACCCACATCAGGATATACGAACAGGCGGCATGAACCGTTGGTAGTAAGGACGCACCCGGTTCAAGTCGCCTTGACTGGTCATGATATCGCCGCTGCACCGCGCGTAGGCAGAGAGGCCCCCGGGCTGGATCCCACGCTCAGCAAAGCTGCGAACGACTTTAGAAGAACCGGCTGTACCCACAAGTGTAGTTCCTCACCGGGCCGCGAGGCCCACTACCCACACACGAGCCCGGGCAGCACTCCCGCATATCTCACCCGGCGACGGGGCTGAGCCAAGGCGTAAACCGAAGAGGACATGGACAGACGCTTTTTTCCTCTCTGCCTCACAGCGGTCATACTCGTTGCGCTCGCTGTGCCCCCCCAGGCAACAGCACAATACTTCGGACGCAACAAAGTTCAGTACGACAATTTCGATTTCAAAGTGCTCTCTACGGAGCGCTTCGATATCTACTTCTATCCGGAAGAGGAAGAAGCCGTCCGCGACGCTGCCCGGATGGCCGAACGCTGGTACGAACGCCATTCCCGTACCTTCCTCCGCGAGTTCAACGAGAAGAAACCCGTCATCTTCTACGCCAATGACGCGGACTTCCAGCAAACGAACGTCATCAGCGGGTTCATTGGCGAAGGCACGGGAGGTGTCACCGAGGGACTCAAACAGCGCGTCGTAATGCCCCTGACGGGCTCTTACGAAGATACCGACCACGTGCTCGGCCACGAACTCGTCCACTCGTTCCAGTACGACATCGCCTTCTCGCGAGATGATAGCACGCGCTTCTCGCTCGGCCTGCTTCCCCTGTGGCTCGTGGAGGGAATGGCGGAGTACCTCTCTGTCGGACGGGTGGACCCGCACACTGCCATGTGGCTCCGCGATGCGGCCCTCCGGGATGATCTCCCCTCCATCGAACAGCTCACGCGAGACGCGCGGTATTTCCCCTACCGCTATGGACAGGCCTATATGGCCTACATCGGAGGGAAGTACGGGGACGGCGCCATCGCCAACCTCTATAAACTGTCTGGAAGGACCGGCGTCGATTCCGCGCTGGTGTATACCCTTGGAATTACACCGGACTCGCTCTCGAACGAGTGGCGCGACGCCGTGAAATCGACCTATCTCCCGCTCCTGGAAGGCCGCACGCCGGCCGACTCCGCGGGCCGGAGGGTGCTCTATGGAGATGGAGATGCCGGCGAGATCAACATTGCCCCGTCGATCAGCCCGGATGGCAAGTACATCGCGTTCATCTCCGAGCGCGACCTGCTCAACATCAACCTCTTCATTGCCGACGCCGAAACGGGCCGCGTAGTCGAGCGCCTGGTCAAGCTGAACTCGGACACGCACTTCGACGCACTTCGCTTCATCAACTCGGCCGGTTCCTGGTCGCCCGACGGCAAGAAGTTCGCGTTCGTCACGTTCGCACAGGGGGACAACGAGATCTCGATCTACAACGTGGATCGAGGCAATATCGAGCGCCGGATCACGGTTGAAGGGGTCGGCGCCTTCTCCAATCCGGCCTGGTCGCCCGACGGGCGCACCATCGCCTTTTCCGGTATCGACGGCGGTATCAGCGATCTCTATCTCCTCGACGTGGAAACACGGGAAGTCCGGCAACTCACACGGGACCGGTATGCCGACCTCCAGCCGACCTGGTCGCCGGATGGAAAGACCATCGCGTTCACCACCGACCGCGGCCCGGGGGGCACCGACTTCACCACGCTCGAATATGGAAAGCCGCGCCTGGCGACCATCGACGTCGCCACGCACGACATTCAGATCTTCGCGCCGTTCGGAAACGAGGCCCTGCACCATAATCCGCAATTCTCACCGGACGGGCGGAGCCTCTATTTCATCTCCGATCAGGATGGCTTCAAGGATGTGTACAGGCTGTCGCTGGACGACAACCGGACGTACCGCATCACGGAGATCACCACCGGCGTAAGCGGTATCACGAACCTCTCCCCGGCCATGACCGTCGCTTCGCAAAGCGGACGCATGGTGTTCTCCGTGTTCACGGACAACAAGTACAACGTCTTCTCGCTGGAGGCATCGGAAACCGTCGGGACGCCGGTCACCCCGCTGGCTGAAGGCATTGCATCGGCGGCCGTCCTCCCGCCGCTCCGGGCCGTGAACGAGGGGCTCGTCGGCAACTATCTCAGCGATCCGCGCACCGGGCTTCCCCCGGCCAATGAGACCTACGCTACGCGTGACTACCGGCCGAAGCTCAAGCTGGATTACGTGGCACCGCCGACGGTCGGCGCCTCCGTCGGTGGACCGTTCGGATCGCGCGTGGGCGGTGGTATCGCATTCTACTTCAGCGATATGCTGGGCAACCAGAACCTGGCGGCCGTGGTTCAGGCCAACGGAACGTTCAAAGACATCGGAGGCCAGGTGGCCTACTTCAATCAAGGCAACCGGCTCAACTACGGTGCTAGCATCGGCCACATTCCTATTCTGTACCCGTACGCCACGTACATACCCAACCCGAATACAGGGTACTATAACATTGCCCAGCTGAACCAGCGCATCTTCATCGACCAGGTGGCCGGCATGGCGGCCTACCCCTTCACCACCACACGCCGGTTCGAGACGAGCCTGGGCCTGGTCCGGTATGCGTACGACTTCGACGTTGACGTATACGACCCCTTCTTCGGCGGGCGTGTCCGGTACAGGGATGCAGACGACCTCGATCCTCGCGATCCGTCGGATGACTGGATGGAGCCCTACTTTAGAATGGAAGAGGCCTTCTATTTCGCGCAGGTGTCCGCCGCCTACGTCGGCGACTTCTCGCAAATGGGCTTCACGTCGCCCATCCTCGGCGGACGTTACCGGTTCGGGGTTACTCCGTACATCGGAACCAATAGTTTCGTCGCACTGACGGGCGATTACCGGCGGTATATCTACTTCCGGCCCTTTACGTTCGCTCTCCGTGGCTTGCACATCGGCAACTACGGCGCACCTGAGACGAGTGATAGCCAGATCGGACAGTCGCTCTTCCATGAATACCTCGGATCTCCCTACTACCAGGGCTTCGTCCGGGGCTACAGCTTCAGCGACATCTACGAAGAGTGCAGCAGAAATGCCGCCAACTGCTTCGATACCAGCCGCCTGATCGGGAGCCGCATTGCGCTGGCGAGCGCCGAGCTCCGCATCCCGCTCCTCGGCTACCGGGAACTGGCCCTCATCAACTTCCCGTACCTGCCTACGGAAGTATCCTTCTTCGCGGATGCCGGTCTGGCCTGGACGGGCAGCGAACGCCCGGTTCTTGACTTCTCCCCGGACGCGACCGGACGCGCGCCCGTCACCAGCGCAGGCGTCTCGACTCGCATCAACGTCCTCGGCGCTATCGTGGTAGAAATGTACTACGCATACCCCTTCCAGCGCCCCGAACGCGGCTTCGACTTCGGTGTGCAGCTTATCCCCGGATGGTAAGCTGAGAGAGTAACGGCACATGAAAGGGGGAATGGGAGCACACAGACAAGCGTCTCCCATTCCCCCTTCATATTTTCCCTTCCCCTACGCTCCCGCCAGCATGCGCGCTTCCATGACGGTAACGGCCTGCCCCGTGAGCTTGACACGCTCGCCTTCGACTTCGACGCCTACCGTCCCGCCGCGAGCAGAAGCCTGATAGCCCGTCAGCTTGTCCTTCCGGAGCCGCCGCTTCCAGTATGGGCCGAGGCAGCAGTGCGCCGATCCCGTCACCGGGTCCTCCGGCACGCCTGCTGCAGGTGCAAAGAAACGCGAAACGAAATCCACGCCGCTGGTTTTAGCGCGAGCCGTTACGATGACGCCCCGGCAGTCTAACGTGCTTAGCAATCCCAGGTCAGGACGCAGGTTGCGCACCTCCTCCTCTGACGAAACCTCGACCAGGTAATCGAGCCGGTTCTTGCCGCAATACGTAGGCACAGTCCCGAGCGCCTGTACGAGCACGTCAGGCATCGCCACCCGGATATCCGGCTCGGCCGGGAAATCCATGGAGATCCAACTGCCGTCTTTCACCGCGGTCAGAAGCCCGCTCTTCGTGTGGAAACGTGCCTCACGATCCGGCTCCAGAATCTGATAGGACCACAGGACGTGCGCGCTCGCCAGCGTGGCGTGCCCGCAGAGGGCCACCTCCGTAGTAGGCGTGAACCACCGCAGGTCGAAATCGCCGCCGGAACGGCGCACGAGAAAGGCCGTCTCGGAAAGGTTCATCTCGGCAGCGACGTGCTGAAGCCAGGTGTCGTCTCGCCACGCCGTCAATATGCATACAGCCGCCGGATTCCCGGCAAACGGTTTATCCGTGAAGGCATCCACCTGGACGATCTGATAAACAGCCATCTTGAGCAGAGAAGGAAAATGAAAGGAAAACAGGAATGAAAGGATCCGAAGGCCTACGGCGTGGCGTATTCGGAGCCAGGCAACCGGAAGACAAAGAATCAGGACCTCTACGTGCCTGAACTACTTATTCCGTTGGGTACTCGTTTACGCAGCTTCGTGGCCTCTTCGCCTCACTTCACGGCCTACGGACGTCCAGGCTTCCAGGGGCCGTACGGGGCTCCACTTGGACTCGGACGCATGCGGGTGTAATTTAGCGCCCGATTGCCACGCACGAATGTTACCGGGATGTACAACCTTTTCCGCCCCTTGCTTTTTCGCATGGACGCCGAGCGGGCGCATAAGCTCGGCTCGGGTGTGGCGCGGCTCGCACAGACCACCGCTCCCTTCGCGGTGGACTCCATATTCGGGTACGAACACGAAGCCCTGAGCCAACGGATCTGGGATCTGCACTTCCCCAATCCCGTAGGGCTGGCAGCCGGATTCGACAAAAACGCCCGGCTCGTCCCGTTCTGGGCCCGGCTCGGGTTCGGATTTGTGGAGGTCGGGTCCGTCACGGCAAAGCCGTCTCGCGGCAATCCCCGCCCTCGAGCCTTCCGCCTCCGGGAAGACGAGGCCCTCATCAACCGGATGGGCCTGAACAATCAGGGCTCGGACAAGATTGCACGACGGCTCCGGCGGAGAAGTATTCGGGATGGAAGACCGCTCGGCATCAACCTTGCCAAGACACACGACCCGACAATCATCGGGGAGTTTGGGATCGAGGACTTCCGGTACAGCTTCCGCAAGCTGGCGCCGCTGGCCGACTACGTGGCGCTCAACATCTCCTGCCCGAACACGAAAGAAGGTAAGACCTTTGAAGAGCCGGACCTTTTCCATCTTCTCCTGGCGGCCATTTTCGAGGAGCGCAAAACGCTCGACCTGCAAGTCCCGATCCTCGTCAAGCTCTCTCCCCCCTATTCGGATCGCGTAAAGTTCGATAGCCGCGTGGAAGAGATCGTGTCCATCTCAGCGGCGCATGGCGTGCACGGGTTCATCGCGACGAATACCTCCAGCGAACGGATGGACCTTACGGCAGACCCGGAAACGCTGGAGCGGATCGGACCGGGAGGGCTGAGCGGTGCCCCCATCGAGGCACGGGCCACACACATGGTCCGCTATCTCCGTCGCCTCACGAACGGCAACGTCCCCATCATCGGAGTCGGCGGAGTCAGATCGGCAGAGTCGGCCTACGCAAAAATCCGAGCAGGTGCATCTCTCGTCCAGCTGTATACAGGACTGGTATACGAGGGGCCGGGCATCATCAAACGGATCAAGCAAGGCCTCGTCCAGTTGCTGGAGAAAGATGGATTCTCAAACATCCGGGAAGCAGTAGGAGTGGATGCGTGATGCTTGCACGATGCAATCGGATCCGGCAGACACGGTCGCGCACACCGATGGGCAGGTCAGGGCAGGTTCGGCGTGCCGGGAATCCGGATCGTTTCGATGTACCCTGATCCCTTCTCGCCCGTCGTTGCACCCCTCCTCCATAATCGTCCCGGATACTCATTCAAAAAGGGAATCTCCCGGGCGCATCCAGTGAAACAAGGGGCAGGGATATAGAGCCGACTCGGAATGCCCCCGGATCAGCCACGTCGCCCGAGTCGCTATGCTTTATAAACAGACATTCCAGAGCAGCCAGGAAATACGATATGCCGGTCGTTGTCATTACAGGAGCCAGCCAGGGAATCGGGCGAGCCACAGCCGTGGCGTTCGCAGGCGAGCCGGGTGCAAAGATCGCGCTCGTTTCGCGAAACGAACGGAAGTTGCAAGAGACGGCCGAGGCCTGTACCGCGCGCGGCACCGAAGCCGTATGCTTCGCATGCGACGTAACCGATGACGAGGCGGTGCATGCGATGGCACAGAGCGTCCTGGAACGCTGGGGAGCCCCGGATGTGCTCGTAAACAACGCGGGAGCCTTCAGGCCGGGCGGCCTGCGGCAGATGAACGCAGCGACGTTCCGGGAACAGATCGAAGCCAACCTGACGAGCGCCTTCCTGGTGACACGAGCCTTCCTGAATCCGATGATCGAAGCGGGGAGGGGCGACATCTTCTTCATGGGCTCCGTGGCTTCCATCCAGGCCTATCCGGGCGGTGTTGCCTATTGCGCTGCGAAACACGGCCTCCTCGGCCTCGCCCGGGTCGTTCGCGAAGAGACGAAAGGAAAGAACATACGCGTGACCACGCTCCTGCCAGGCGCAACCTTCACGGCGAGTTGGGAAGGCTCCGGCCTGCCGGAAGACCGTTTCATGCCGCCCGAAGACATCGCCCGGACCATGCTCGACATCTACCGCCTGGATCCTCGCACCGTCGTAGAGGAAGTCCTCCTCCGGCCACGTCTAGGCGATATCTGACGGGTTTACGATCTGACTAGCCTTCGCCTCCAGTTCGTCCTCCAGCCGGCTCAGGGTCTCCCGGAGCCGGTGGCTCACCTCTACGGGATACGGCCGGTCGGTTTCTTCCAGCGAGAGCAAGTGGTCGGGCAACTGGCGTAGCGAGTCCCGGGCATGTGCGCGGGCCTGTTCGAGCGTGACCGTTCCAGCCGCCGTTCGCCTGCCTCCCTTCATCACGCACTGCAGAAGCGGCGTGCCATCGGAAGGCTCGTCGTACGCCGTGATGACATCTCGCACCATCCGGCCTTGCTCAAAGAAGCGGTACACCTGCTTGCGGCCCGGCAGGTTGGACTTACGCTTCGAGAGCTTCATCCGTGCCTTGCCGTTGTACTCGGCGAGCTTGTATACGGAATCCAGGTAGGGCCGGTCTGCCACCGTGCCCAGCTTGGTGCCGACGCCGAATCCATCAATGGGAGCCTTCCGCGCCAGCATCTCGGCGATGGCGAACTCGTCCAGACTGCCACTGGCAACGATCTTCACATGCTCCAGCCCTCCCTCATCGAGGATGATGCGGGCCTCGTGGGCGAGCTCAGCCATATCGCCGGAATCCAGGCGGATGGCGCCGACATGGAATCGGTCGCCCAGCAGTTTATGCAGGGCCACCGTGCGGCGAACCGCCTGAAGCGTATCGTACGTATCCACAAGGAGCGTCGTACCGGGGTACAGCTCGGCGAATGCGGAGAAGGCATCCTCCTCCAGGTCGTGTACTTCGACATAGCTATGCGCCATCGTGCCCGTCGGCGGGAGGCCGTACACCTTCGCGGCCAGCACATTGGACGTGGCTTCGATACCGGCCACATAGGAGGCACGCACCGCCTTCATGCCGGCATCCGTCCCCTGCATACGGCGAAGTCCAAAATCGACTACCGTGCGGCCTTGCGCCGCATGAATCACGCGACTGGCCTTACTGGCAATGCCGGTCTGGTACGTGATCTGGTTCAGGACGAAGGTCTCGATGAGTTGTGCCTGCGGAAGCGGAGCGACGACCTGCAGGATCGGCTCGTCTGCAAATACGGGCGTACCCTCAGGAATGGCGTATACGTCCCCTTCGAACCGGAAGCCAGAGAGCCAGTCCAGAAATTCCGGCTTGAACATCGGCAAGGTACTCAGGTAGTCGAGTGCCTCCTGAGAGAAATGCAGGTGCTCCAGATAATGGAGCACCGAATCGAGACCGCAGGCGATGAGGTAGTTGCGTTCACGGAGTCGCCGGACGAACAGGTCGAAAACGGCGATGCCGTTCAGCCCCTCTCGGTGGTAGGCCTGCAGCATCGTGAGCTGATAGAGGTCCGTCAGGAGCGCGGCATTCTCGTCGTTGACCCAGCCGGGAGACATAAAAGAGGGGTACGTATTCGGGATGGATCGTTCCAGGTCAGGGCGTTAGCGCTACGCCCCTGCTTACAATGTGCCCATGTTTCCAGGGCAGATCGATCAGGCCGTCTCTACGCCGCGTGGTTCGCTTTGCTCTTCCACTACAGCGCCGGCCTTCCGCATATCCTCAAGCGCCTTCTGGCCCGTCTCCTCCGAAATGGGACGGGTAGCCGGGAGGATGAGATGCACTTCGAACCCCTTCTGCGCGGCGTGGATCACAGTCTCTCGTACACAGTAGTCCTGAGCGAGGCCGCCAACCCATAGCCGCTTGATACCGTTCTTCTTCAGGCGCTCCTCGAGTTCCGTCCCGTCGAACGCCGAATAGGCCTCTTTATCCGGATGGCTACCCTTATTCAGCACGATGAACTCGCCCTCACTAAAATCCAGTTCAGGGTAGAATTGAGCGCCTGGTGTGTCCTGAACACAATGCGGTGGCCACATGCCCCCCTCCTGCTCGAACGACATATGGTTGAATGGATGCCAGTCCCGTGATGCGTAAACGGGTATGTTGGCTTCCCGTGCGGCAGCGATCCACTCATTCAGAACGGGAACGACCTTATCGCCCTCCGGGACCGGAAGCGCTCCGCCCGGTAAGAAATCATTTTGCACATCCACGATCAGGAGTGCATCGCCCGGCTTGAGTTCCTGTGCCATATAGCCTCGGCATCTGGTTCACAAACGAGTTGGTAAACACACCCCCTGATCCCCCTATTTGTTTCTGATACACCTCCTGAGGCGCTGCGATCACGGACCTCGCTCAGGATTGAAACCATCCTGCAACCGGATGAACTTCGAGCGCAGGGGTGAGATCAAGAGGATAGCGAATGCCGTCTAAACCTGAGATCCGGAGCGCCCCCTACCTCGGCTCCGGGTCCCGGTGCTGAAAGCCAGCCACCCATCGCTGACAGCCCCTTTCATGCCGCTCTACGTACTCGATGTCGTCCCCATGTGGGGAATTCGTGATCCGTTCAGCCTTGCCAGCCACCTGCTGGGAGCACTGCTGAGCATTCCCGCACTCATCGCATTGATCCGCGTCGCCAGGCGGCACGGGCTTACGGGGTGGGCCATGAGCGGTCTGGCTGTGTATGGCATCTCAATGTTCCTCGCCTTTCTGGCCAGCGCCGTATTCCACTATACGACGGAGGAAATCGTACTGCTCAAAAAACTGGATCACGCTGCCATCTTCTTCGGCATCGGTGGTACGTGTATGGCCTTATACGGTGCCGTGAGAGTCCCCTGGCGCATACCGCTCGTCCTGGCTACCTGGCTCGTACTGGCCGTAGCACTGGTCGTAAAGATGGTCATATGGCCGATGCCGCTGTGGCTGACGGCCATTACGTACGCGCTCGTCGGTTCGCTCAGCGGGTCAGGCATCGCTGCAGTAACCCGCACGATCCAACGCGATGCACTCCGCCCTTTCCTCCTGGGAACGCTCCTCTTCATCGTCGGCGCCGTCATATTCGCCTCCGAGCGACCGGTTCTGTGGACCGGTGTCATCGAGGGACACGAAGTGTTTCACGTGCTCGTCCTCCTCGCCTGGGCATTGCACTTCTCCTTCATCTACCGGCATTGCACGACTCCAGAAGGACTGCACGCATTGCGGGTAGAACCGGGGCTGTCGGCAGCGGATACAGCCTCCCCGGCCGACCTGATATCAGACCTCGACGTGCGCTCTACCCCTTAAACGAGCCTTCGGGACCACGCGCGACCTCATGCTCCGCTCATCGCGCTGGCCTTAACGTTCCACTAGTTCAGCCTGGGATCGTCTGGAAAGTTGGCGAGAACGGCGTATTCACCACCCATCCGGCGAAGAACGGCACGCCAGAGCGCTTCCTGATCTTCCGGAAATACCGATTCGCAGTCGGCCTCCGCGAGGATCCACCCGCCAAGTTCGACCTCCTGCGCGAGCTGGCCGGCAGTCCAACCAGAATAGCCGAGAAAGAAGCGAAGCTCGCGACGATTCCCCTGCCCCGCCTGAACGATCTCCTGAATAGCCTCGAAGTCGCCTCCCCAGTACACGCCATCCACAATGTGCATAGCTTCCGGCACGCCATCTCCAAACCGGTGGAGCACGTGAAGCGTGTTCTGCTGAACGGGCCCGCCCAGCGACAGGGGCTCGGTATAGTTCGCCATCTCCTCCAGCACGTCGCCGAGGCGCAACGTCAATTCCCGGTTCAAGATCAACCCGAAACTTCCTTCCTCATTGTGCTCACATACGAGAACGACCGCTCGTCGGAAATTGGAATCATCCGAGAGAGGCGGAGCAATCAGAAGGGTGCCGGCATGAACGGCGTCACCGGAAGAGGACATCAATGGACGAAACGTAAGGGGACAAAAAGCTAGCGCGGCAAAGAAGCTTGAATGCTACCCAACATCGCCGACGTTTTCAAGACCACGACGCAACGCTAGATAAACAAAAAATAGTTAATCGTCCCTGATCTCCACGTTCTTCACCCTTCCTCAAACAGCCTGGAGCGGGTCACCACGCTTGAGCGCTTTCAGGGCACCGACCCACCAGTCGGCATCGCGGGTGATCGTAGTGACGGTGATGTCGGAGAAATACGGAATGAGTGTAACGAGGAACGGCGGAATGTCGTCCCATCGGTCGGCCTGGATGAGCTTTTCCAGCTCAGCGGCCGCTTTCCGGCTCCAGCGCCACTTGTGGCGGAGATCTTCGGCCTTCTTCCAGTACGTGCGCTCATCCCAGACCTGTGCGCTCTCGTCGATGGTTTGCCAGATACCGCGAAGGTTGAAAACGAGGAAGGCCGTCATGTCCTTCGCTTCACCGTCGAAATCCGGGCGTTGCGCTAGCAGGCGAAGCACTTCGGCGCAAGAACGCATGTAGGCGTTGCGCTTCTTTGCGGGCGTATCCCCGGCATTGATGATGCGTGCCATAAAACTACGGGCAGAAACGATCCAGAGGGGCGCCTAATATACGTCCGGACCTCCGGGAATGAAGAACGGGCGAGTGGGAGAATGCGAGAAAGGAATGGAAAAAGGCAGAAGAGAGCGGGAGACGGGAGGAAAGGAGAACGGACGAACGGGCAAGCGTGCGACCCACCGCGCCCTTGAACGAAATCGCTACATGCCCCGGTAGAGACGCGAGACCCGCCTCTCCACAGCATACACACGAGCGGTCATTTCCGCCGGAAGCGCCGCAGGAATCGTCCCGCCCAGGCATCCAGTTCCGGCGCCCTCGTGACATAGGCGATGGCCAGGTACGTGCCCCCGAACACGCCCACGACGACCAGCGTCAGCACGATGACGTTCCAGGAGGAGAGCACGAACCACAGTACGGCACCCGGTATAGCGGCCAGAAGCGCAAGCCCCGTCATCTTCAGAATACTACGCCAGGGCAGATCGAACCGGACGATCTGCCGCTTGAGCGCCCGCCGGAGCAAGAACAGCTCCACCCATGCAGCAGCGGATGGCCCCAGCGTCAGCCCGACCGCCCCGAGCCGTAGCATTTCGCCAACCCCGCTGGTAGCGAGCCCGAACACGTCTGCAAGAATGAACTGATCCAGAAAGATCATCAGCGGAACCGCCACAACCGTGGACACGACCACGCGCACCACGGCGATCTTGGCCGGGGTGCGCGTATCCTTGATGGCGTAAAACGCATTCTGCAGCAGGCGGCCCATCGTGGTGGCGAGGATCCCCAGCGAGTACGCTCCCAGCACGGCGTAGACGAGCCAGGCATCCTCCATACTGAACTCCCCTCTCCCGAACAACGTAGATACGATCAGCAAGCCGAACGCCAGATAGCCGATAACCGTCGGCACCGTCATGAAACACATCTGGCGCACGGAACGGTTGACACGGCTTACGAATTGATCCGAATCCTCCTCCCGCATGCGGGCCAGTTCCGGCAACTCCGAAGCAGCGACCGAAAGACCGAATAGGCTCACCGGAAGCTGGTACAAGATCTGTGCAAAACCGATCGCGGCCAGACCGCCCGCCGACCTCAAGAAAGACGCCAGCATCAAATCCAGCCAGCCGGAAAACTGATAGACCCCCCGCCCTGCCACGACCGGGCCAAATGCCCCGATGGCCTCCCTGACCCCCGGCACGTCTCGGGAGAAAGAGAGCCGGAAACCCCGCAGCAGTTTGAATACGAGCGGGAGCTGCATGACGAACATCAGGATGGCCCCCACCAGGCTACCGACAAATGCAGCGAACAGGAGATTCGTAAGTTGCTCCGGTGACAGCAACTCCGGGCCACCCTCCGTCAGAACATTCCCATATAAAACGTAGGCCGCCCCGAACAACACGCCGATCAAGGCAATGCTGTTGAACACCGGCGCGAAGTACGGCAGGAAAAAACGGCGGTGGCTGTTGAGCACGCCGAGTGCCCATGCCGAGAGCACCATGATCCCGGTCGCGGGAAACACGATGCGAACGGCAGCAACGGATAAGTCGAACCGGTTGACCGGGAGACGTCCTGCGGCAACCTCAGCGGCGTCGTTCAGAAAGCCCGGTGTCAGGATCATCGTGAGAGGCTCTGCCAGCAGAATCCCCAGCACGATGAAGGCGAGCACCACGGCGATGAGTAGCCCGAGAATGGCTCCGGCAAAACGCCCCGCCTCCTCCTCCCGCCCCTCCTCGAGCAAGCGGCTGTAGATCGGAATGAACGCAGCCGAAAGCGTGCCTTCTCCTAGCAGGTTCTGGATGACGTTGGAACCACGCATCGCCGCCCGGTATACGGACGAGTAGGCGCTTACTCCGAAGAAGTACGCCACCACACTTTCTCGCACGAAGCCTAGAATGCGGCTGGCAAAAATGCCGGCAGCAATGGTTGCCGCACCGCTTCGCGTTGGCTGCTGCTTGACTTCTTCCGGTGGCATGAGGTCAGGTTTGGAGCATACGTGCCCTGCTCTACACGATTCCGCGTGGCACGTTCCAGAAAAGCACCGCCAGGGCGATGCGATTACAACACGAGATGGGGCTCACCCACAGTGGGGGTATCCACGATGGCGCATCGCCCTGTTACACAGGCATGAACCCATCGCCCCCTATTCACGAACGTCCTACAAAATACCGCACGGCCAGGTGGTACCCCTTGCGGTCCAGCCCGCTGATCTGGCCTACGCAGACCGGCGCGAGGTAGGAGTGGTGCCGGAAGCTCTCCCGCGCGTACACGTTGGACAGGTGCACTTCGATGACCGGCACCTGGATGCCCGCGATGGCATCGCGCAGCGCGACGGAGGTATGCGTGAAGGCGCCCGGATTGAACACGATGCCATCGAGGCGGTCCGCATTCGCCTGATGCAACCGATCGATCAGAGCGCCCTCGTGGTTGCTCTGAAAAAATGAAAAGATTACGTCCGGGAACGCACGCTTGAGTTCCGCCTCCAGATCGGCGAGCGTGCCATGCCCGTACACCTCTGGCTCCCGGGTTCCAAGCAGGTTCAGGTTCGGGCCGTTCAGGATGAGAATGTTCATCTAACAGTCTGTTGGTGATTATCTGTGATTCATCCGGGCAGAGCGAAGAGAAAAGATCAGTGCACGTTCAGGATACATGTACATACCCGAACTCTCGTGCGTCCCATATCATACACTTTGCCCATGCCCATTCGCTATACATAGGCGTCAACGAACCCGTAGCTCCTTCAAACAGGGCGATACGGCTCTCTTTCAGCCCCATACCCCCCAACGTCATGCCCGGCCCCGACCGGGCATCCAGGCAGCACAACCTGAAGGGCTACCTACCCGCTGGCGTGAGCACTCCCGTAAAGGCCGAAATCAAATTAAACCAGAGTTCTAAACCATTTCCTTGACGCCTTTGCGTTCACCATGCCCCCTACTCCTCAGCAACCTCGAAAGTTAAGCCGTCGTACGCCAGCGCCATACCCTCCGGCAACCGCGCGTTTTCCTCCGCGTGGAGGATGCTGTGCGTCATGTGGATGAAGTAGGTCTGCCGCGCCCCCATCCGGTGGGCGGCCTCCACCGCCTCCCTGAACGAGAAGTGCGTCGCATGAGGCTCATGGCGAAGCGCGTTCAGCACCAGCACGTCCAGTCCCTGAAGCCGCGCGAAGCTGGACGCCGGAATGCTGCTCACGTCGGTCAGGTACGCAAACCGCCCGATCCGATAGCCGTACAGGGGAAGCGAGCCGTGGAAAACGTCGATCGGCTCGACGTGCACCCGTGCGCTCGAACCGTAACGGCTCTCCACATCGAACGGTCCCACCACCTCTCGAATGGTCAGGTTGGCGACACCGGGATACGAGCGGTCCAGAAAGATATACGGAAACGTGCTCCGCAATACGTCCGCCGAGTTCGGCCGTGCATAGATCGGAATGGGACGGCGGTTGTCGAACAGGAACGGCCGCAGATCGTCCAGGCCCGCGATGTGATCGAAATGGTGGTGCGTCAGCAACACGGCATCGACTTTCTGGATCCCTGCCCGGATGGCCTGCTGCCGGAAATCAGGCCCTACGTCGATCACGATGTTGAGCCCCTTTACCTGCACCCACGCCGCACACCGCAGCCGCGTGTCATGCGGATCTTCGGAGGTGCAGACCCGGCACCCACAACCGATCACCGGAACTCCGGTCGACGTACCCGTTCCCAGGAGGGTCACCTTCATACCGTACGCCCCGCGATGACCACCTGGAAACCGTTACGCATGGCACGAATCGTCCGTGTATTCATGTGTCGAGCAACAGGATGTACGGATAGAGGCTCGAAAAGCCGGACCGCCATCACAAGAAAAGGAATTCTGGTACGCCTCACCATCAACCCTTCAAACCTGGATCTCCCTCAATCCCCTGCCCCTTCGGGATCGGACGAGGCGAGGGCCTCGACGGAACGGCCGGAGCGCTCCCAGGCAGCCTCAAGTGCCTCGCGCACAGCCGGCTTCAGATACACCGTATCGATGGGTAGATCGCGCAGACTCTCGGCGAGCAGGGCGACGTGGACTTCGGGCGGGTGCCGCCGGTTGAGGACGATGGTCTGCTGATCCTCTACCGTACACAGCCCCCCGCGAAAGTTGCCTTTCTCGAACCGCACGCGCACCCCCAGTTGCTGTGCCGCCTGCTCTAGCTCTTTTACAATGTGCTGCGTCTTCATACTACCCGAAAATACAGCCTCGGCACCAGTGTTTCCGCTCACCGGCCCCGATCAAACCATCGCCGGATGGCACCTGATACACAGAAAAACACCTGCACACCTCAGAACGCCACACCCACCCGGAAACCATGTTGCCGGGTTCTATAATCGTAAATATCGCCCGGCAGCGTCGATCGGAGCACGCTGGAAAGCCTCATGTTCCAGCCCTGAAAACGGAAACCATAGCCTACATGCAACCCGTACCGACCCGCCACCTGCGCGAGCGTGAGCCGGGCATCCGCATCGAGCTGGTAGGCCAGTCCGGTAGCATCCCCGAATGAGCGCGTGGCGAGACCGGCGCCCGGCGCGACCCGCAGTTCGAGGCCCGCTTTCTTGCTCATGCGGGCGCGTGCACCCATACCGCCTGTCAGAGCGAGAACCGTCATATCAAACTGGTCCGTTCGCCCCGCACTCGTCGCGCGCCTGATGCGCCGGTAACCACCCGAGAGCCCGAGTGGAACGAACAAACGAACCCGCGCCGCCTCATTCTTCCGCGAGAGGTTGAGAGAACCCTGTGTACCCAGCGACACGTCCAGCAGGCGGACCTGCGCCGTATCCGCCCCGGCGGGCGGTCCGTACATGAGGCCAAACGACAGGAACGGGTTGGTGTATGCGACGCCGAACGCGAAGCGCGTGTAGTCGTAGCGGACCGCCGGATTGCTGTCTCCGCTGTGCTCGAAATCCACGTTGTAGTAACCGGCGGTAATGGTCTGGCCTGGCCCTCCGCCCCGAACCGGCTGAGCAGACGCAGCCCGGAGCGTGCAAAGGGTGTGAACTACAAGCAAAAGGGCTATGGACCGTGTCAGATACGTCGTATTCACCACGTCGCCTGTTCGTGCTAAATCGTAGGAAGGCTTACCGCCGATATGACCGAACAAATCTTGTTACGGAGAAGAGTCGTTTTGCGCGGGACGGAGGCCACAGGCATCACTACATGACGTCTGTGTGGCCCTGTTTTACCTGCTATGACGCCATTCAGCCCCGTGCCTTTGAAACCGGAGCCCCTTTCCGCTCCTTCCCATTCTCCCTGGGCGGCACCTTATCCGTGACGTCCTGACCGGATCGGCTGTCGATGAAGCGGTAGGAGAGAGGTGACATCTTGTCGTCCAGTTCCACCCGGACCCGCACAAAGTGCTTCATAAACCAGCGCGTCGGCATGTTGGGTACACGGCGGTTCAGGTAAGCCGCCGTGAAGGGGTGCACCTTGAGCACGACCGCCCGACCGTTGCCCTTCGCCTTGTACGCGGTGATCCATTGCTCCATCTTCTTGACGAGTTCGTCCGGATCAATGGTAGGCGAAGCATCATCTCGCCGCGCCTTTCTCGAATCGGACTCGCGCCGGCTTTCCTGACGGGCAGCGGATGCCGCCTCCACTTCGGCCTCTCTCTTGGCAATGGCTGCGATGTCGGAATTGCCGCCCGCCCCGAACGTGAAGGTAATGCTGGGTCGCAGGCGCTGGCGCGTGATCTGGATGAGTCCGAAATCGCTCATCGGCAGCACCTTCGTCACCGCCCGGTCCTTCCGGAATTCCTTGCGAAGCTCGTCGTACACCTTCTGCTTGTTTCGCTCGTCCCGCAGGTCGATGAAATCCACGACGATGATGCCGCCGATGTCGCGCAGGCGGATCTGCCGGGCAATGACGCGCGCAGCTTCCATGTTGCACCGCAGCGAGTTCTCCTCCTGCGTCATGCCCCGCCCCGACCGACCCGAGTTTACGTCGACCACATACATGGCCTCCGTACGCTCGATGAACAGGTATCCGCCTGACGGAAGGTCCACCCGGCTTTCAAACGCCTGGGCAGCATCCTTGGCGATCTTGGCGTGCGCGAAAATGGGCTCCTGGCCCTTGTACAGCTGCACCGCCGGGACCATGTGCGGCGCGACGGCCTGAACGTATCCTTTCAGGTTCCGGTAAACCCGCTGGTCATCCACGAGAATGCGGTCGTAGTCGTCCGTGAACAGGTCCCGCATGACGGAAGACACCATGTTCACGTCTTCGTGGATCTTCTGTGGCGGCTCGGGCTTGCCCTGAAGCTTCTTCTCGATCTTCCGCCACTTCTCCACCAGGAGGCGCAGGTCCGTATCCAGTGCCTTCGCATTCTTACCCTCGGCTACCGTACGGACGATCACGCCGAACCCGTCTGGCAAAAGACTCTTCGCGAGCGCCCGCAGGCGGCGGCGCTCCTTGTACGAAACGATCTTCTTGGAAACGGCCACGTAGTCCGCCAGCGGGACGAGGACAAGGAAGCGCCCCGCGAGAGAGATGTCTGTCGAGACACGGCTGCCCTTCGAGGAGATGGGCTCCTTGACAATCTTGACGAGAATCCGCTGGTCGCGCTTGAGAAACGACTCCAGTGGGGCGTGCCGGGCCGTCCGCGTCTCGTCGTCCTGTTCCTCCTCGGAAGGCTGCGGAATATCCTCGGGCTTGCGCTGGGCGCGGCGTTGAGCCGAGCGGCGGTATCCCCGCGCCCGCGCATCCGGACGGCGGTGCTGCGGCCCGGGAGCCTCGTCTTCGGCTGCCTCGGCCTGCGACGCTTCGACCTCGACGACCTCTACGGCTTCCGGAATGTCCTGTCCGTCGCCCTCCTGAGGCTTCGGAACCGGCGCATGATGCGGGTGCCGCCGCTCTCCTACCGGCTTGCGGTGTTCCGCTGTCTGTCGGAATGCCTTGCCTACCTCTGGATGTTCGTCCTGAACGTAGTGGAGCAGTTCCGGAAGGTTATCCGCCAGGTCCGAGAAGTGAAGAAAGGCGTCCTGCTTCTGGCCGATATCCACGAAAGCCGCCTGGATGCTCGGCATGATCTTCCGAACGCGGCCCAGATAAATGTCGCCGAGTGTCCGCTCGTGCTCCGGGTTTTCAATGAAGAGCTCTACGAGTTCACCGTCTTCTACGATGGCTATACGTGTCTGCTCTTTGTCTGAGTTAATGATGATTTCCTTACCCATAAACGGCGCGTGCACGCGCGCCCTATGAGCTGGCCTTCGCCGCGCAGGCGCGGGCGCGCATCAGCCCTATCCGGAGGGGACGCGTTCCGCGCAAACAGTGATGCAGACGAGCAGACGGCGACACCGGCGTGCGTATATCCCCCGCCGCCGAAAACAGACAGAGCGAGCGCGTCCCGGGACGGGATACTGCTCGCTCCGTGTTGAGAGTTGCCAGAATAAGACCCGCTCAAGAGGCGCGCGTAGCACTTCTTGAAAATGAAAAAAACTGCTTCGATGCCTGTTAAAAGGAGCACAACCAGTAACGGGCTCCTGTGCAGTAGGATCTGCAAGATAACTATCCAAAAAAGGGGTGTGGAGGCCGCTGGCGCTGTAGGCGCACACGTCAAAAGCCTCGCAAATCGTCCGGGCAGGCTGCTGCCGAACCGATGAGCCAGGCCCGGAAGAGGTGAAGAGCACCGCAAGGGAACTGGCGTCAGCGTCAGCGGTCCGACTCCGAAATGATATCCCATCCGGAGGGCAGAGCACCGGGTCCGATTGAAACTACAAACTTGCACTCCGGCACGCAACCACGTAAAAAACCGGCTGTTCGCGTACCTCAGAGCCGCTCCGGACCCGTTTCTATCCGGCTCGAAACCCGTCCGGCCATCGCCTTCGTGATTTCGAGAGCATTTTCTTTCTATAATCCGCACAGGCGCATTTTGATCCGCCCACCGGTCGCTCCGAGCCGACATGCTTTAAACACTTAATCTTGTGACCTACAGCATTGGTTTGATTATATTGACCCGGCGCGGCATCGCTGGCACCGGCGACATCCTGGAGCGTATATCACCTCTCCCGGACGCTCCGCCCTTCACACCCCGGCCTTTCGACCGGCATGACGGCAGCGCCTTGGACCGAAAACCCTACGTCCTTCCACGTTTAAGTGATACAGCATTATGACGGAGCAAGTCTCTAACATAAAAGAAGGCGCCACTGGAAACGGCACACAGCCGGCCCAGCCGATCAAAGCCCGCGGCCTGGAGGGCATCATCTCCCATGAAACGGAGTTGTCCTTCATCGATGGCCAGCAAGGCATCCTCATCTATGACGGCTACGACATCCAGGACCTCGCCGAGCACACGACCTTCGAGGAAGTCGCCTACCTGCTCTGGAACGGCCACCTGCCCAACCGGAAGGAACTCGATGAACTGAACGCCCAGCTTCAGGCCGAACGCGACCTCCCGGAAGGCGTGCTCCAGATCCTGCGCCTCGCGCCGAAAGATGCCAATCCCATGCATCTCCTGCGCACTGCCACCTCCGCACTTTCCTTCTACGATGAGGAGGCGGACGACATGTCGCACGAGGCGAACTACCGCAAGTCGATCCGCCTCCAGGCCCGGGTGCCCTCCATCATCGCCGCGTTCGACCGGATCCGCAAAGGCAAGGAGTACGTCCCCCCGCTGAAACGGAACTCCACCGCCCACGACTTCCTCTACATGCTCAACGGCGAAGAGCCCGGTCCCTCCGCCGAACGCACCTTCGACGCCTGCCTCGTCCTCCACGCCGAGCACGGCCTCAATGCTTCGACCTTCGCCGCCCGCGTCATCGGCTCCACGCTGGCTGACATCTACTCCGCCGTCACCGGCGCCATCGGTGCCCTCAAAGGCCCCCTCCACGGCGGCGCCAACATCGAGGTCATGAAGATGCTCCAGCAGATCACGTCGACCGGCCAGAGCCCGGTCGACTACGTGAAGGAGCGCCTCGCCAGGAAGGAGCGTGTCATGGGCTTCGGCCACCGCGTCTACAAGACCACCGACCCCCGTGCCGCCATCCTTCGCCGCATGGCCGTCGAACTCAGTGAGGAAAAAGGACAGCGCGACTGGTACGACATCAGCATCAAGATCATGGACACGATGGAGAAGGAAAAAGGGCTCTACCCCAACGTCGACTTCTTCAGCGCCTCCGTCTACCACATGCTCGGCATCGCCACCGACCTCTTCACGCCGATCTTCGCCCTCGCCCGCACCTCCGGATGGACGGCCCACCTCCTCGAACAGTGGAAGGACAACCGCCTCATCCGCCCTCGCGCCGAATACATCGGCCCCCGCGGCCTCAAGGTGAAGCCGATAGACCAGCGGTAACGTTCTACTTCGCCGCAGCGCGATAGAGCACAACTAATTGACTCAATAAGCAGCGCCCCTGTGGTCGATTTCCACAGGGGCGCTGCTGCATTTTAGAACCCGCACAAAGCACATCCCCAGTGCGCAAATCCTGAATTTTCCTTTGCCATATCTACGATACATTTCTGCATTACTCATAGGATGGCGGTGTGGCCCACGCGTGTCATCCTGAACGCAGTGAAGGATCCCACAAACCCGGCACAACCGTGCTGATTACGTGGGATCCCTCGACAAAGCCTACCCTGAGCGCAGTCGAATGGGCTCGGGGTGGCACAAGCAAAGCGGAATGCACCCTCCTGATGTCCCGGTGAGATAGCTAATTCCAGCCCTGTTTAGAATGCATAAGAGGCTTGAAAGGCTACCTGGCAAGTAGTATGCTCAGATCCAAGGCCCCAGCCTGATCGATGTTCTCTGCAAATCAATCAGCCTCTACCATGCGCCCTCTTCTACGATCCTCCCTGCCCTCAACGCTCGCAGAGGCATGATTCTCTGCCTCATCGGTCGCCCCGATATACCTGTGGCACTCGTGGTCCTCCTCGCCCTCACGTTGTCTTCTTGCGATCTGCTGGACCGGGAAGGGTACGACTTCAACGGCATGGTGGACGTGGGGACGCAAGAGGTACGTGAGTTCGCAAGGCCGGAGACGTACGGTGCCGTCGTGTTGTGGCTGCCTGATTTTTTTAACAGGACAGGCGAAAAGAACACCATACCCAGTATGTCGCCCCGCTGTTACATACTGGCATCACCTTACTGACAGAGCCCTCATCGAACAACCCGGCGTAACGCATGCCACCCGTGGGAAACCCCGCCACCATGTGCCATCTGTGCCATCCACTCGTCCCGGAGCCTGCCTCGGCCTGCCGGGACCACTCATACTTCGAACGTCCGGCACCGGCCGCTCCAATCACACCCCACGTATGATGACCTTCTCCATCAGCCTCCACAGAGATATATCCATGCCTGTTCTCCCATGCTTGAAGAGAACCATCATACTTCTTCTCCTGGGTCTCACTCCAGCGGCGCTCGATACAGCAGTTGCCCAGACTCCCAACACACGCTATGCCGAATGGATCAATATCGGGTTCGGTACCATAAAGCCGCGGGGATCACGTTGGGCAATACCCGCGGACGCAAGCCTAAGCTACAACTTTCAGCCAGGGAATAGGGCGTACCACGTGTCGATCGAATATGCCGGCGATATTCCTATTATGGGTGGCGATCCGATCTACTATACCGTAGCGCTGAATACGGGCATGGGAAAGCGGCAGGTAGGGAAATACCACATGCTGGCTCAGTTCATAGGCCCTGCCCTCACCTACAATAAGAAAACCAGAGGGGACGAGATCTCTCGCTCATTCTCTCCCGGGTTGGCTACCAACCTCCAGTTCTACGTGAAACCACTCGCCTTCATTATCCCGGAAATCGGAGTCGGGATTGATCTGTTTGGACACCTTAATTTCTCCCGCAGCTTCTACGGCGTGAGACTCGTTCTCATGATGAACAACACCATGTGAGCACGTTAGGCTTTTAGTATTATGCCTGTTCTCTATATTTATGCAGGATCACTTATCGAGCAGAACGAGACTTTAAAAATGTTCTTTATGGCGAATTAGATGTGCTTCTTGGATGATCGTGTGCATTGGATCCCGTGGAGCTGGATATAAGCGTTGGCCAAGAATGCGTATTCGCATTAGAAAACGCAACTACCCAACAAACCAGACACACATACGAGGCTACCCGGTGAAAATCATCCAGGATTTGTTACCGACTCTCCTTGTCGCTAGTACGCTCTTGATCGCTCCAAGCGATGTGCTGGCCGCCGGAGGATGGCACGAGATCAGCACTTCGTCTAGCACACTCGCCATTGATGTCTACGGCGGACCGGGGTTCTACTATAATCCGTCGCCAATGTACGTTCGACCCGGCCAACAGATCAGATTCACGATCAACACGATCTATGTGGAAGTTCAGGTCAAGTTCGACAGTGGAAACTGGCAGACCGTAAAACAATGCAGTTCGGCTTGCCTTGGCCCTCTTCTCGTATCTCATCCCTGGACCACACCCGCCACCAGGTACATGGAGATGCGCTGGCGAGGTGAAAATGGCCAGTTCGATAACCCGCGCACGTTCACCGTCTACGTCGTACCATCGGCAAATCGCGCATTCCGGGATGATGCAGGCAATACGATGACGTTATGGGATGGAGGGAATAATACGCTCGATAAGCCCTTTATTGTAATCGAAGGTTTCGATCCTACCAATGACAATTTCCCAGAAAAATATTATCAGCTAGGGAAGAAATTCTTTGATGACGCACGTGCTCGGGAGCAAGACATGCTGATCTTCAACTTTGGACAGGGGGGCATTGATCTGGCAGTGAATGCCCAGCACGTAATCGATGGAGTGAATTACATCAACAGCATCAAATCCGGCGCGAACAAAATGCGGCTGGCTGGTGTGAGCATGGGTGGTGTCGTAGCCCGCTATGCTGTGGCTAAAGCCGAGGCTAACGGGATGCCGTTGAACATATCTCACTTTGCATCCATCGACTCGCCACAAATCGATGCCGTAATGGATCCTGAACTCCTCGATTTCATTAAGGCTGCATCCGACAATGACAACACAATACACCCAAGCATAGGAAGTACGGCGGCGAAGCAGATGCTCCGTTACAATCCGTACGATCCCACCGGTGCCATACACAGTAGCTTTTACAACTCACTGAACAGCCTGAATGGGGATGGCTACCCACACCTCACAAAAAACATAGGGGTAGCCTTTTCAAATAATGCGCCTAATCCAAACAGTGGAGATTGGCTCCGAGTCAAGTTAAGTAGCATCGTTGTAGCCTCTTACGACATAGATGCCGGAGAATCGATAGATGAGGCAGGCTCGTATTTGCCTCGTGAGAGCACCGAACTTTGGGGGAGAAAAATGCTCCTTACGTACGAATTAGTCCGGCTCACACATCCCACATTCATACCTCACAAGAGTGCACTGCACTTGGATACCCAAGGCAACTCAAGGTTCGATGTCATTATCCCTTCGGCTGCTCCGAGATTCCACGACCACGTTCCTGACGACATCGTCATCCCGCTCTTGAACGCACTGGATATCCCTGCACCACCTCTAACCGCCTCGATCAGCGGCCCCTCCAGCCTCGCGGTCGGCCAGACAGGCACATGGACAGCGTCGGTTTCAGGTGGCACACCGTCCTACAATTATCAGTGGAGCTATATGCGCCTCTGCTCCCTTCCCTTGAGCGATGGAGCCGCCGATTCGTCCAGCATTGATTTCGAGCCTCTCACTGATCCTGGCGAAGGCGCGACTCAGGCGGAGCCATGCGACATATGGTATGGTGGTGGCAGCAGTGCCAGTTGGAGCAAGAGCTTCAATGTAAGCGGTAGTACGTGGAGGATTAGGCTCACCGTGACCGACAGCAGTAGCCCAACCCAGACGAAGACTATCTACAAGAACGTCTCGGTCGGATCGGGCGGCGCTCTCGCCGTCGCGGAGAGCGTCGGGGGAATGGAAGCTATGAAAACAGCACATCTCGCGGACGCTATCCCAGATGCGCACGCCCTCCATGCAAGCACACCCAACCCCTTCAGCCACTCCACCGAGATCCGCTATGATCTCCCCGAAGCGGCCCACGTCCGGCTCGCCATCTACAACCTGCTCGGACAGGAGGTCCGCCGCCTCGTCGACGGCGAAGTAGGCGCAGGCTTCCACACCGTCACCTTCGAAGCAGGCAACCTCCCCAGCAGCGTATACCTCTACCGCATCACCGCCGGTGACTTCACCCAGACCCACCGGATGGTCCTGACGAAATAGAAGACCAACCCGGCACCGATACCCAACGTGAGCGGGCGGCCCCACACGAGGCCGCCCGCCCATCCTGACGCAATCACGTAGCGAAAAGGCACAACCGATTACCCCAACAAGCAGCGCCCCTGTGGAAATCGACCACAGGGGCGCTGCTACATTTTGGAACGGGCACAAAGTAGATCCCCAGCGCACAAATCCTGAATTTCCCCGCCTTATATCTATGTACGTCCCTCGGTCGAACCAGCCTCACAAGTTTACAGGAGTAATTATCAGCATATAGGCATCAAGGTTTACTCACGCATAGAACGCATAAGAGGCTTGAGAAAATTGTCGGCGAATAGTATGCTCAATTCCAAGGCCCCAACCTGATCGATTCTCCCTCCAAATCAATCAGCCTCTACCATGCGCCCTCCTCTGCTGTTATCCTGTCCGATCCGGACATCCTCTTTCCGGTCAGTAAAGACCTACGACGCGGCTTTCCTCTCTGTCCGCCGCGACGCCCCGCCCGATCCCGCGAGGGGAGCGAACCACCTCGACTCCCTGTTCAGCACGTCAATCCCATCGGCTTCTATCCGGTCTCCGGATTCGGAATAGCTGGCCAATACCTGGAGATCCACATGAACGCCTCATCAGCACCTCTCACCTTTGCCTTCCTGTTGCTCGCCACAGCCCTATTCCTGACCGGCTGCGACAGCCTGGGCGGTGGAGAGCCCGGTAGTGGAACGACGCCGGGCATCCCGGAGCCAACCCTGCAGGAGTACCCCCGCTGGAGCCCCGACGGAAAGACGATCCTGTACTACGATGCGGGCATCGTCAACTACGACCCGGAGACGAAAACCGCCTTGCATGACGAGCGCATGAGGGGGATCTGGACGATGGACCTGGAGAGCGGACGCAAGCGGAAACTCCTCGAGGCGTACGCCGCCGACTGGTCTCCCGACGGCGAGGCTATCGTGTTCGAGACGGGCGCCCAGCTCTACACGGTACGCCTGGCCGGGGATTCCGTCGACGCCTCGACCCTCGTGCGGCTCACGCCGCCGGGGGGGCGGAACCACTTCTTCCCCGACTGGAGCCCGAACGGGGAGTGGATCACGTACGACTCGAACACGGACAGCCCGAACGGGATGTACTTCGTCTGGAAGGTGCGGTCGGACGGCTCGGAGCGGCTACGGATCGCCTACGCCCCCGAAATGGGGGAGGTCAGGCAGCCTTCCTGGTCGCCAGATAGCAAAACAATCGTGCATTACCGGTATGTGGGTGTTGACGCCCCTGAAATCTTCACAATGAACGCCGACGGGAGTAACTCTGTGAGGCTCACGTTCAATCGTGTTGGCGAGCGAGATCCGAAGTACTCCCCCGATGGGCGAACCATCCTCTTCTCGTCGAATGGGCTGTGGGTGATGGATGCAGACGGGAATAATCAGAGACAGCTAACGACTGAGGGGGCGATGCCCGACTGGTCCCCGGACGGGGATCGCATCGTCTATATCGGCCCGCAGCAGACCCTCTGGGTCATGGACGCCGACGGGTCGAACCGGCGGCAACTAACGACCCGGCCCGAGCTCGGACCCATCGAATGAGTCAACACCAATAACCAGACACGGAGGAACTATCATGCATGACCCGTAACAAAGAAGGCCCCACGAGGGAGCCTGCACGTGGTATAGACGATCCGCCACATCTCATCTGTCACGTAGGGCCGTTTCGGTTGCACGATGTTACGGAAGTACCAGGCAGCTTTCATCAGCCGCTTGCTCAGTCATCTATGCTGCTATATAGTCGCATCTCCGGCAATCTGCAAAGCCGCATTCATCCCGCGGCCTCAAAGTCGAACCCATTGAGCAGCGATAATCTTTCCTTTCCGCTCTCCAACAAGGGTATACATAATTGAACTTGAAAGCAGCGCCCTTGTGACCTAGTATCACAGGGGCGCTGCCATGTGACAATAGCCCTGAGGTTGTCTATGTCGGAGCAGTATCCGTTTTTATGAGAATGACGGCATTCTCCAGCACCCCCCCTGTTCCCATGCCGATCCCTCCCGAACACGTCAAACGCTTTATCCAGGAGCACATAGCCGAAATCCAGGGCCCCAGAGACGTGGCCGAGGGCATGCGCTACGCGTATGATACCCTGAGAAAGGATTTCAAACGCCAGGAAGGCATTACGCTCGGTGTGTACCTTACGCAAGTGAGAGTCGAGCGGGCGAAGCAACTCCTCATTGAGACGGAAATGCGCAGCTCGGAGATCGCCTACGCCGTGGGATTTTCACGCGAGGAAGTCGCCGCAAGAGCATTCAAGAAAGAGACCGGCCTTTCCATGCAAGCCTACCGAAAACACCATGATGCAGCGTAGCCGTACAAAATCCGCAGCTAGAATATCCGGTATGCCGCCAGCATCAGCCGCAAAAATCAACCACGAGAGTCAATACTTTTCGGTGTGGTCACTGCGAACATTTTAAAATACCTCGTACTATATCTGTCACCCAGATTTTGCCCAAATAACGCAGCCTGTCATTGGAGATGTAGGAAAACAAAGCGACAGCTGACCGAATGAAATGATGAAACAGGTCAGCATCATACATTCCAAACGGGAGCTGTCGCCATGAAAATCTACACTGCCTCCTCCACATTCGCCAGCCTGGCTGGTTTGGGCTCCTACCTGCACCGGATTGGTCTCTGGAAGCATGTCGAAGAGCACGTCTCCATTCGGCAGAAGACCATCCGCCACCGCCCCACCGACAAGCTCCTGGATGCCTTCATCACCATACTTACCGGCGCAGGCACCCTCTGCGAGGTGAACCTGCGACTTCGGCCCGATCCGGCGCTCAGCCGGGCCTTCGGACGGAGCGCCTGCGCAGAGCAGTCGACCATTAGCGATACGCTCGACGCGTGCTCGGCCGAGAACGTCGAGCAGTTGCGGCAAGCTCTGAGCACCGTGCTGCGCCAGCACGGACGGGCCTACCGGCACGATTATGAGCGTGCGCTGCAAGTGCTCGACGTGGACATGAGCGGTCTCGTTTGCGGGACGCAGGCCGAGGGGGCTGCCGGCGGGTACTTCGCCGGGCGCAAAGGACGGCGCGGCCGGCAGCTAGGACGGGTGCTGGCTACGCACTACGGGGAGGTCGTAACCGACCGCCTCTACGCCGGAACGGTGCAACTCGAGCGGAGCCTGCAGGAACTGGTGAGCGAGGCCGAAGCCGTGCTTGACCTGGACGAGGGCAAGCGCGCCCGTACGCTCGTGCGGGCCGACGGCGGTGCCGGAAGCGATCAGGACATCGACTTCCTCCTGGAACGTCACTATCAGCTTCTGGTCAAGGTGAAGAACTGGAAGCGCGTGGAGACGCTTCACCGATCCGTCCGGATCTGGCACGAGGATCCCTCCTGTCCGGGCCGGGAGATTGGTTGGGTAGAGGCGCCCCACGCCTATGCGCGTGCGACTCGGCAGGTAGGGACGCGCCAGCGAACGAAAGAGGGTAGGTGGGTGCGGCGCGTGCTGGTGACCACGCTTTGGGATGAGGAGCTGGCCGTTCTGGCGGGGCTGCCCTACAAGAGAGAGTCCGGAGCGCTGGAGCAGCTACTCTTGGTGGTAAGAGCCTACGACCGGCGCGGGGGAGGCGTGGAGACGAGTTTCAAGCAGAGCAAACAGGGACTGGGTCTGTCTAGGCGCAACAAGCGGAGGTTCTCCGCGCAGGAGATGCTGGTCCTTCTGGCGCAGTTGGCACACAACCTACTCATCTGGTTTGCTTCCAGGCTGAGTGAGGCCGACCGGCGCCTGCGAGGCTACGGCGTGCTGCGCCTGGTGCGGGATGTGCTGCGCATCGGTGGGCGCATCGCCTGGGATGAGCGCGACGAGATCAGGTGTATCACACTCAACGAGCGGCACAGCCTGGCTGCTCCCCTTGCTCATGCTCTGGCCCAGTGCATACCCCGGCACAACGTGCTCATTGTTTTGGGCAAAATCTAAGTGTCAGAGCAAATGGTTCGGACCAAAGGCAATCTATCTCCGCCTAGTACTACAGCCGCAGTTGATGTAGATTGTTCTTCGGACTATGGAGGGCAAGGACATGGTGGAGACGATCAGGCAGTGGACGGAAGAGTTGGAACAGTTGCATAGCCGCATCGCACCTCGTTTTCGGCGAGCTGAACCCCGCCGGCGCGCCCTCGGCTATCTCAAAGGCCTGCTTGCGACCGTCGAGCGGAAGAACGGTTGGCACCTGGCTGAACTCATCGGCGAGGCCACGCCCGATGGCGTACAGCGCCTCCTCAATGCGGCGGACTGGAAGGCCGACATCGTCCGGGACGATCTTCGGCAGTACGTTATCGAACATCTCGGGTCAGATGACGCCGTTTTGATCGTGGACGAGACGGGCTTCCTCAAGAAGGGCACGCGCTCAGCCGGGGTCAAAAGGCAGTACAGCGGCACAGTCGGTCGCATCGAGAACTGCCAGATCGGGGTGTTGCTCTGTTATGCGAGCGAGAGAGGCAGCGCCTTCATCGACCGGACGCTCTATCTGCCCAAGGAGTGGGCCGAAGATGAAGAGCGCCGCCGTGAAGCAGCTATTCCGGAGGAGATCAGCTTTGCGACAAAGCCGCAGTTGGTCAGGGATATGCTCCAGCGGGTGTTTGAGGCAGACGTGCCGTGCGCGTGGATCGTGGCCGACTCGATCTACGGCTCAGATAGGCGTTTGCGGATGTACCTGGAAGAACAGGAACAGCCTTTCGTGCTGGCCGTCGCCTCGAATGAACCGCTCTGGTGGGGTGGTCCCAGCTATCGGAAGGCGGCTGAGATCGCCTCGGAGCTGGATGCGAGTGCCTGGAAGCGCATCTCGGCAGGAGATGGGGCAAAAGGGCCCAGGCTCTACGATTGGGCGTTGGTGGACCTGTGGCGGTTACAACTTACTCCGGAGGAGCGAGTCTGGGGCCATTACTTGCTCGTGCGGCGGAGCATCGACGACCCGACTGATCTGGCCTACTATGTCGTGTTTGCCCGAAGGTCAGAAGTCACGCTCGAACGGCTGGCTCGTGTGGCGGGGATGCGCTGGCACATCGAATCGTGCTTTGAGGAGGCCAAGGGCGAGTGTGGGCTCGACGAGTACGAGGTGCGCCGGTGGGATGCATGGCACCGCCATATCACGCTCTCGCTCCTGGCCCACGCGTTCCTGTCGGTCGTCCGATCCAGCGAGCGAAAAAAGGGGATCCGATCGGCATGAGCGAACTGGTGCTCCTTACGATTCCAGAAGTGCGGAGGCTTCTGTGGCAACTTCTCGCTGGGACCGGAGCGTGGGAGCATGTGCTGGGGTGGTCCGAGTGGCGAAGACGTCACCAACGGAGGGCACAACTCGCCCACTACAAACGACGAACCACACGCTACTCAACCTAACTGCGGCTGTAGTACTAGAGCGTGTTATGAACTAACTGGTTGATGTTGAGGTACATGCGGACATGAGTACTCTCAAGCCTTACCCCAGCGATGTAAATGATGCCGAATGGGCCCTCGTCGCCCCCTACCTCTGCCTCATCCGAGAGGATGCACCCCAACGCGCCCCCCCCCCGCGCGAAGTCTTTAACGGCCTACGCTACGTCGTGCGAACCGGAAGCCCGTGGCGCTATATGCCTAGAGGGTGTTATACACTTTCCGATGAAGGGACCTTTAGAATGGCCCCAAGACCGCCGATCTGGGCAGAGTCAATGCACAGGTTGGGTATGAAGCCTCGTCGCCAAAGGACAATCGGCCAAAATAGCTCAGAATCGTAGGTAAGAGTTCATAACACCCTCTAACGATATGCTTCCCCGGGAAGCCGTCTACCAGCAGACCCAGCACTGGCTCAAAGCAGGCGTATTCGAGCATATGACCTACGATCTCAGGCTCTTCCTCCACCTCATTGAGGGGCGCACTACCTCGCCGAGTGCCGCTATCTTGGACAGCCGTACGCTCCAGAGCACGCTGAGAGCGGCCGTTGCGCAGACTACGACGGCCACAAACGTAAGAAAGGAAGCAAGCTGCGTCTGACCGTGGATACGCTCGGGCATCTGTTGACCCTCACCATCACGGCGGCTAACGAACAGGATCGCGCTCAGGTAAAGGATCAGGCCGAGGCTGTGGAGGAGGCCACCGACAGGCGGGTAGAACTGGCCTATGTGGACTAGGCGTACACAGGGACAAAGCCGACCAGGCAACACGGGAGTCGGCTGGTGGTGGTCAAGCATGAGGAGGCAAAGCGGGGATTCGTGCTGTTGCCGAGGCGGCGGGGGTCGAGCGGAGCTTCGCATGGGTTACGCGGTTCCGTCGTCTGACCAGGGATTACGAGCGCTTACCCGAGACGCTGGCGAGGTTACATTTCGTGGCGTTCGCCTGCCTGACGCTCAGCCGACTCGTACTGGCTGCTTTGATTTCATAACACGCTCTAAGATAAACAACAATATATGCACGCTCATATTTACACGAAGCGCTACTTCGAAGCATAAATTCGCCTTCGATGAGCGAATTCAAATTTCTTCTGCATACTATTTGTACAGCCCCATTAAGCGATTTGGGCGAGTTAATGCAATCCCGTTCGCAAGTGTATATCAACATAACAAGATACTGCGATATCAATCTTTATTTTGCGACCTATCGATTTCCACCAACCATCTCCACCTCTAGTCTTTTGACCATGAAAGCTAAAACAATCCTGCCAATTGCCCTTCTTTACCTAATTCCTTTCGCAGCTTGCGACACTGCCGATACCAACAGCGATGAGAAAGGGATGTACGCTTACACAGCATACGACGCTAACAATGTTGCTGTTATCAACGGCTCTCTCTCTCTTCATTTCCTAGAAGACACCTTCCCATCCGAAGTTGAAGGGGAATGGAACCTGGATAAGATGGGCGAAACCGAGGTAGGACCACAGGTTGGAGAAGGGGTATTACGAGGCACCGTGGACGCGAGCGGAGGTTTCCGAATTAATCTCAATCCCGAAGTTGCAGACCAGAACGTTTACCTTGTCGGTACCTTTAGGGGAAGCTCTCAAGATCAGGAGAGTTTCGAAGGAAGTTGGCGATACGAGACGCTATCTGGAACGATCAGCAGCGGGTCGTTCGAAGCAAAACGTAAGTAGCCATGTACAGAGCGGGGTATTCATAATACACGCACACTTCAGGTAATGCTACCCTGCCGTACACAACCCCATTCCCTTTTCTATCTTCCACACAAAAACGAGGTTCTCATGCAAAGAGGTAAACGAAGCTCGCTGTTCTCTCATGTTGGCTGATACTGGCCCAAGCGGCCTCAGGCCAAATTCTTTACGACAACCTTCCACAGGCTGGCGACTATACAGCAAGTGGAAGAAAATGGACAAAGAACGATCTTACCTATTACTTTCAAAATGATACGGGCGACATCGCTAGTTCTAATGAGAAACAGGCCTTTCGAGATGCGTTCGAGCTTTGGTCAAACTATACTCCGCTGAGGTTCACGGAAACCACCTCTTCGTCGGCAGATATCGTGATCATTTTTGGAGCAGGGAATCACGGTGACCCGTACCCCTTCGATGGTCCCGGTAGCACCCTTGCTCACGCGTTCTATCCACCTCCCAATGGTGGCTCTCTAGCTGGAGACGCTCATTTTGATGAAGACGAAACGTGGACGCTCTCTTTACGATCTTCGTCCGCGCAGCCTATAGACTTGGTGACAGTGGCTGCACACGAAATTGGCCACTCCCTCGGTCTTGGACACTCTACGGATTCGGGGGCACTCATGTATGCTTACTACTTGAGTTCCCACCGCTACTTGAGCCAGGATGATATTAACGGCATCCAATCACTCTACGGCCCTGCGCCCGCTCCTATTGCAAGTGTTATTGGCTCCTTTTGCGTAGATTACGGCTACACCGGACACTTCTCTGCTAACATCACCTACGGCACAAGCCCGTTCAGCTATTATTGGCAGAAAAAGTATCCTTGCCTGGACCCTTTCTTAGCGAAGAGTTCTAGTGCAAGCGTTTTGGAACCTGAATGCGACACGTGGGTGAGTTCGGGTAGCTCGGAGAGCATAGACGTCTACAGCACAAAGGATTATGTGCTCAGGGTGCAGGTTACTGACCAGTTTGGTAGATCAGATTGGTCACCAGAGCACTACGTGCGTGTGGAGTCAACGTGCTATCCAGGCGGAAACGCAACGATGGCTGAGGTGGCCGATGCTGCTTCATTCAGCCAACTCGCTGCTGACGTAAAGGCCACGTCCGAAATACCGGAGGACTACGCCTTGGGGCAGAGCACGCCCAACCCCTTCAGCCACTCCACCGAGATCCGCTTCGACCTCCCCGAAGCGGCCCACGTCCGGCTCGCCGTCTACAACCTGCTCGGACAGGAAGTCCGCCGCCTCGTCGACGGCGAAGTAGGCGCAGGCTTCCACACCGCCACCTTCGAAGCAGGCGACCTCCCCAGCGGCGTGTACCTCTACCGCCTCACCGCCGGCGACTTCACCCAGACCCACCGGATGGTCCTTACGAAATAGAAGACCAACTCTGCACCAATACCCAACGAGAGCGGGCGGCCCCACACGAGGCCGCCCGCTCCACGTATCAGCCCACTCCTCCATAAAACCTCCATCTGTATGCCACACACGTGTCAGTCTCCGGTCATCATCTTCTAACAGAAACCGTCCCGGCCTCCCCGCCACAGTCCGGTAAGCCCCGACCTCATTCGTCCCGGAGCCTGCCCCGACCTGTCGGGATATCTCCCGTGCGCCAACTGCCCGCGCCTCCCTGCATCCAACACACAGAATCCCAACCGTTCCAGTTTACTTCCCACCCCGTAGGGGTTTGATTCATCAAACCCCCGATTCATCAAGCCCCGTTCATCTTCCTTCTTTTTCACCAAGCCCCTCCTCACCATGCAACCTGCACCAGCCGCTACCCGCGCCAAACCCGCATTCCGTGTGCCATCTGTGCCATCCACTCGTCACTCGTACTTCGTCATTCGTACTTCACACTCCCCCCGTTCAAATTTGTAAGTTTCGTTACAACCCGGTTACACTCCACCCCTCAGCCCATACCCTTCCCCCCGATCCATTCATCACTCGAACTTCCCCACAACCCTGTTTCCGGTTTATGCTTATATTCCCCCTGCCTCCGGAGCACCGTCTTTCATACCGAATTAGCGATTCGGGGGTTGTGTAGCCGAAACATTGGTTGCACACTACTTGACCGTACAAGGTGCCGTTCGGCGGCGCCGCCCACCTTCTCGAACACGGTTTGCAATGGCAGTCGATATTGCCTCGCGCAGCGAGTCCCACCCGGTCCAGCGGTATAAAGTGCGGACCGGTATGTTCGCCTGGTTGTGCCACCGCCTCAGCGGCATAGCCATCGTACTCTACCTCGTCCTCCATGTCTGGGGGCTCAAGTCCCTTTCGGATCGGGACGCCTTCAACGAACTCATTGCCGGCTACCACGCCCCGATCTTCAAGTTCGGCGAGTTCCTGTTGCTGGTCGCCATCGCGTATCACGCGCTCAACGGACTCCGTATCGTCCTGATCGACTTCCTGGGCTGGAGCCCCAACCACAAGAAGCTGTTCTGGACCCTCGGCGCCGTAGCCGTCCTCATCATCGTCGTCGGCGGCTATCCGTCCCTCTACGCCCTGTTCACCTACTTTACCACCTGACCGCCGAAAGCCGACAGCCGATAGTCCTATGGCCACCTACTCCAAGTCCGGGCGCTCGCGGGCATACAACTGGTTCCTGCACCGCATCACCGGTACGTTTCTCATCTTCATGCTGATCACCCACTTCTGGGTTCAGCATTACGATAGCCAGCTTGCGTCCGTCACCCATAGCGTCGTAGCGCCGGGCGCTTCGCCCGCATCGTCCGAAGCCGTCCAGTCCGCCGAGCAGGTCGCGGCGGGCGGTCTGCCCGAATACCCCGAGGCCGCCGTACAGGCCGTCCGTGAGCGCCGCGCCGCCGGCCTCCTGCCGCCCCAGCGCCCCGGCGAACCGGAAGTCACCTCCTACGACGTCGTGATGACCCGCCTCGCCGACCCGGTCTACGCCGTCCTCTGGAAAGGCTTCAACATCCTCTTCCTCATCGTAGCCCTGCACCACGGCTTCTACGGTATCGCCAACATCCTCGGCGACTACATCCGCAACGACATGGCCCTTGCCATAGCCCGCACCCTCACCTGGGCCCTGGCATTGGTGCTACTCGTCGTAGGGCTATATTCCGTCATTACGGCGGGCTGGGGAATACAGACACTCTCGTAGGGACACGATCTTCGTGTCCCTACTCCGTTTAATGATCGCTCGATATTGATCGGTATACAGAAGACATGACGTTCACACACGATGTAGTCATCGTAGGAGCCGGCGGAGCCGGTCTGATGGCGGCGCTCTACGCCAAAGAAGGCGGCGCCGATGTGGCGGTCGTCTCCAAGCTGCACCCGCTCCGCTCCCACACGGGCGCAGCGCAGGGCGGCATCGGCGCGGCCCTCGGCAATGAGGAAGAAGACCACTGGATCTGGCATGCGTTCGATACCGTCAAGGGGAGCGACTACCTCGGCGATCAGGATGCCATCGAGATCATGTGCCAGGACTCCCCTCGCACCATCGTAGAACTCGAGCACTACGGCGTCCCCTTCAGCCGTAACAAGCAGGGCAAAATCTCCCAGCGACGCTTCGGCGGCCATACACGCAACTTCGGCGAAGCCCCCGTCCGTCGCGCCTGCCACGCCGCCGACCGCACCGGGCACGCCATCCTGCATACGCTCTACGACCAGTGCGTCAAGAACAACGTCCGGTTCTACGACGAATTCCAGGTGCTGGACATGCTCATGACGCCGGATGGCGCGTGCAACGGTGTCGTGGCATATGAAATCCGCACCGGTGAAGTCCACACCTTCCACGCGAAGATCGTATGCTACGCCACCGGCGGCTACGGACGCGTGTACAAGACCACCTCCAACGCACACGCAGGCACGGGCGACGGCATGGCCATCGTCCTCCGGTCCGGGCTCCCGCTGGAAGACATGGAGTTCGTCCAGTTCCACCCGACCGGCCTGTACCGCCTCGGCATCCTCATCACGGAGGGCGCGCGTGGCGAAGGGGGCATCCTCCGCAACAACGACGGCGAGCGCTTCATGGAGCGCTATGCCCCCACCGTGAAGGACCTCGCCCCCCGCGACCTCGTCTCGCAGTGCATCTATAAGGAAATCCGGGAAGGACGCGGCATCAATGGCAAGGATTACGTCCTGCTCGATATGACGCACGTCGGCGCAGACGTCCTGGAAAAGAAACTGCCGGAGATCACCACGTTCTCGCGGACCTACATGGGCATCGACCCCGTCAAAGAGCCCATCCCGATCTCCCCGACCGCTCACTACGCAATGGGCGGCATCCCGACCGACTACGACGGCCGCGTGGAAAGCAACGGGCGCGGCAGCACCGTACCCGGCCTCTATGCCGTCGGTGAATGCGCCTGCGTGTCCGTCCACGGTGCCAACCGCCTCGGGACCAACTCCCTCGTCGACCTCGTCGTGTTCGGCCGCCGGGCCGGCATGGCGATGGCAGAAGAAATCCGGAACGGTGCCAAGCGCCTCCCGCTCCCCGAAAACCCGGAGCGGCGCGTACGCGAGATGCTCGACGCCATCCTTTCCCGCACGACGGGCGAGTCGTCCGCAAAGGTCCGCGCCGACCTCCAGCAGACGATGATGGACAACGTATCCGTCTTCCGCAACGAAGATACGCTGAACCAGGCCATCGCCGATATTACGGCGCTACGGCCCCGCGCACAGAACGTAGTCGTGCGCGACAAGGGCAAGATCTTCAATACGGACCTGATGGATGCCGTCGAAATCAGTTTCATGGTAGACTACGCCGAGGCCATCGCCAGATCCGCTCTCAATCGCACCGAAAGCCGGGGCGCCCACTACCGCGAAGACTATCCGAAGCGAGATGACGAGAACTGGCTGAAGCATACCCTCTTCACGAGCGACGGGCAGGGGAACTATGAGTTCGCATACAAGGACGTATCCATTACCCGCTTCCCGCCGAAGGAGCGGAAATACTGATTGGCCGGTGTTCCGGGTTGCGTGTTCATGATTCCGCCTTGGATCGCACGAAACCCGGAACATGCAACATAGAACACGTAACATTCCTCATGTACTGGACCCTCGACCGGTTACTCCTCGTCGCGGTGGTGATGACACTCATCAGCGCGGATGGCATCTACCGGGCGTGGAGACAGTGGAAGGAGGAGCGGATCGGGCAGAAGCTTTTCGTTACCTATGTCTCCGTCCTCGCCCTCGGCAGCAGCTTGGCGTGGTTCGGGTTTTTAGTAGAATGGCTGGATTAGATGATTGTCAGTAGTCCGTGATCAGTTGTTCTCTGTTTGCGTCTCACGTTCTGTATTCCACGTTTGCCCTGAACCTGCAACACGGAACCCGGAACACGAAGCAACAAACAACTGACCACGAACAACGAACAAAACACGATGAACATAAACGTAAAGATCAGGCGGTATAATCCCGACGTGGATACAGCCCCCCACTGGGAGACGTACACGGTCCCGGCCGAACCGATGGATAGCGCGCTCGCGCTGCTGCTCCACATCAAGTGGTACATCGATGGCACGTTGACCTTCCGCAAGAGCTGCGCACACGGCATCTGCGGATCGGACGCCATGCAGATCAATGGCGAGAACAAGCTGGCGTGCTCCGTCCTCGTCAAAGACCTGGTCAGCAAGGAGGGCGACACGATCACATTCGCTCCCATGCCCGCCGTGCCGGTCATCAAGGACCTGGTGGTAGACCAGACGGCCTTCTTCGAGAAATACCGGGCGGTCATGCCCTGGCTCGTGAACAACTCTCCCGCCCCGGAACGGGAGCGCCTGCAGAGCCCGGAGGAACACGAAGTCATCGAAGATGCCACGAAGTGCATCATGTGCGGTGCCTGTACCCATAGCTGCCCGAGCACCTGGGCCGACCCCACATACCTCGGTCCTGCAGCCATGCTGAAGGCCTACCGCTACACCTTCGATAGCCGCGACGAAGGCGCTGATGCCCGACTGGCAGTAGTAGATGGGAAAGAGGGGCTCTGGAAATGCTATACCATCTTCAACTGCGTCCAGGCCTGCCCGAAGGAGATCGACATCACCCGCTGGCTCTCCGCCCTCAAACGCCGCGCCGTAACCGCTAAACTCTGATGTTTCAACAACGTATACCCCAGGGGCTTGATTGATCAAGCCCCTGCGCGTTTCCGGGTATTGCCATGCCGACGGCCTTCAAGGACCATTTCTCCGGACACGCCGCCGACTATGCCCGGTACCGGCCGCACTACCCTGAGGCCCTGTTCGCCTACCTCGCCTCGCTGGTGGACGGACACGAACTGGCCTGGGACTGCGGCACCGGCAACGGACAGGCCGCGCACGGTCTCGCCACGCATTTCGAGCGCGTCATTGCCACGGACGCCAGTGCCGAGCAGATCCGCAGCGCCATACCCCACGAGCGGATCACCTATCGCGTAGAACCCGCCGAGAATACGACCCTCCCCTCCCGGTCAGCCGATCTGGTCCTGGTAACCCAGGCGCTGCACTGGTTCGACTTCGACGGCTTCTATGCAGAAGTCCGGCGCGTGTTGAAGCCGGGCGGCATCATCGCGGCCGTCTCCTATGCCGGCAGCCGCGTCTCGCCGGAAATCGACCCGATCACCCAGCGCTACCTGCATGAGATCATAGAACCATACTGGCCGCCGGAGCGCCGGTATGTAGATGAGGGCTACCGCACCATTCCCTTCCCGTTCACCGAACTCTCACCACCCACACTCCAGATGGAAGAGTGGTGGTCGCTGGACGACTTCATGGGCTATCTCCAGACCTGGTCCGCTGCAAAGCGCTACGAACGGGCACATGGAACCAACCCTGTCGACCTCATCCGCCCCGAGCTACTGGCAGCCTGGGGTGATCCGGAAACAAAGAGGATAGTCCGCTGGCCACTGAACATGCGCGTCGGACGATACGAGTAATACCACACCGCCCGGCATCATAACACTGCCCTCAGCACAAGCGCCGGCAAAGCCAGTCCTGATAAGACAGGCTATTCGACACGCGCCGCACTGCGATACAGGCCGCTATTCGTGTTGGCGTAGAGATACCCATCAGGCGCTATGAGCACCTGAGATACATTCACCTGAAGAAGCCCCAGCGGCGAGATCGGCAGGCCCTCATTCATCGGCTCCCAGGTTTCTCCATCATCGACAGATCGGAAAATCCCACTGAACCCTGCGGCGACAAATACCTGTTCGCGCGGGGTGGTCGTGATGGTTGGCACCGCATTCTGCTCCAGTATCAGTGATGTAGGAAACCAGCTTGATCCCTCATCCGGCGAGAGGAAGAGCGTCTGACTGAATGCCGGTTCATTCAGCACACGCCCGATACCGAAAGTCGTGCCAGTCCTGGCAATGGCCAGGCTACCTGGCACGAAAGGTGGGTTTCCCAGGCGCAGCCAGTTTTCTCCGTCATCTTCGGATCTATAGAGGCCGGCCCTGTTTGCCTCCAGTGTGAAGAAAGCTGCCAAGACGAGCCCCCCTCGTCCAAAGGCCAGCGACTGCGGATGGATTCTGCCCTCGGAAAGTGGACCGGCAGTAAGCATGGTCGGCTCCCATGTTTCCCCTCCATTCTCAGACCGGTACAGTCCCTGAGAGCCCAACCCGGTCGTCCCGAGAAACACGGTGCCACGCCCGCTTACCACCAGCGCATTCACACCTGCTGCGAGCAAAGTGGCATCGAGTTCCCGCCAGTTCAACCCATGGTCGGTGGAGCGGTACACCCCAATCGTGCGATTACCCTTTGCGTCTGCCTCCCCCAACATGATGACGTAGACACGGCCGTCCGGTCCGGTCGCAATGTGGCCCGACAGCGTCTCCCATTCTGCGGGAGTCGTAAGTACCTGCTCCCAGGTCGCTCCTCTATTCCTGGAACGGACCACACGACGGGGGTTTTCATCGACGATGCCAACGAGCGTTCCGTTTGATGTAATGGCCAGCCGCGCCAGTTGGATATTGCTCTCGGTGGCTACCCACTCGATCTCGTCGATATTAGATGGTGGCAGGTCGAAATCCCGGCAGCCCGTAGCGATACCGATCAGCAAGAGCATGCCGAATGCATACCGCAGGGCGATGGCAAAATAGGAGTTCAAGCACACGCCGGAGCACCTCCCAGGCCGAAATCTATGCTTGAGCCACTGAACCAAACGTGGTGATATGACTCGAATCACAAGATCTCGAAATGGGATCGGGGTGGCAAGGGGAAAGCAATTGCACCAGCACGGCTCGCCCACCGAACGGGTCTGGCAACCTATTGACTGCTAGCCGCCACTTTTCGGCCTGCACGTGTTCGTGCACTCCTTCCAGATTACACCCCCAAAGCATATCGCTATGGAATGCGGGCTGGAATAGCCAGGCAGACCGGGAGAGCAGAACCTATCCTATAGGATCTCGCGCAAGACGTGTTCGTCGTGTTCGTTGAGGTTGCTCAGGATGAGATGACCCATCCGGTCGCGCTTGGTACGGAGGTACTTCTCATTGACCTCGTTGGGCGTGATCTCAATGGGAACACGCTCTACGATTTCGAGCCCGTACCCGCCGAGCGCCACACGCTTCGTCGGGTTGTTGGTCATCAGGCGAAGCTTGCGAATGTTCAGGTCGCGCAGGATCTGGCAGCCGATACCGTAGTCGCGATGGTCCATTTTGAAACCGAGTGCCTCGTTGGCTTCCACAGTATCCATACCCTCTTCCTGAAGCTTGTACGCTTTCAGCTTGTTGAGCAACCCGATGCCCCGCCCTTCCTGCTTCATATAGAGAATGGCTCCTTTGCCCTCCTTCTCTACAAGCTGCATAGCTGTAGCGAGTTGGTCGCCACAGTCGCAGCGCATAGAGCCGAAGATATCGCCGGTAACACACTGCGAGTGGACACGCACCAGCACCGGTTCGTCCTCGCTCCACTCGCCCTTTACGAGCGCCAGGTGCACGTCGCCCGTCATGCGCTCCTCGTAGGCAATCATGCGGAACTGGCCGTAGCGGGTCGGCATATTCACCTCGACGACGCGGCGGACGAGCTTCTCATGCGCCATACGGTAGGCGATGAGATCCTTGATGGTAATGAAGCGCATGTCGAACTGCCGGGCGATCTTCACGAGGTCCGGCACACGCGCCATGGAACCATCATCGTTCAAGATTTCGACCAGCACCCCGACAGGCCGAAAACCGGCGAGGCGGGCGAGGTCTACCGTGGCCTCGGTGTGTCCGGCCCGGCGGAGGACGCCGCCTGGTTGGGCACGAAGCGGGAAGACATGACCCGGCCGCGCGAAGTGATGCGGTTTGACGGTGGAATCTGCAAGGGCTCGGATGGTTTTGGCCCGGTCTGCTGCGGAGATACCCGTCGTCGTACCGACGTTGTAGTCCACTGAAACCGTGAACGGGGTACCGAATAATGCCGTGTTGTTCTGCACCACGAGATCGAGTTCCAGTTCAACGGCTCGCTCGTGGGAGAGCGGCGTACAGATGAGGCCCCGTCCATGCATGGCCATGAAATTGACCAGTTCCGGCGTGACGACTTCTGCAGCTGTAACGAAATCCCCTTCATTCTCGCGATCTTCGTCATCGACGACGATGACAAGGCGTCCTTTCTTAATGTCCGCAATGGCGGATTCTATCGTATCGAACTGAAAGGGCTCGTTTCCCTGGTGCTCGGCGTTCTCCATACCTCCTGCCAGCATGTGGCGTGTTTATTACAAGCGCTTCTACGGCAGGGACTTCGGGAGGTTCTTGGGTGCGTTCCGAGCACGTACATGCTGGCCTCGGATAGCCCCCGTTACACACCCTCCTGCGCAGTCCTTCGCTTTCCACCGGAGCTATTTCGCAGAAATTTGCGACCTCACGGGCATAGACCGGTGGCTACGTCCTTTATTTTGATACTTGTCCGTCGTCAGTGGTTGGGTGCCCGTTACAGGTGTTCCGATTACTGACTGTCGGCAACCCGCTGCGACGGATAACCAACGAAGGATCACGAACACATGATGCATCGGCACCTCTCCGAACATGAGATTCAGCGCCGCGAGGCGCTCAAGGCTCTCCGGGAGCGCGGTATCGACCCCTACCCTTATGAATGGGATGTTGATACCTATGCCCGGACCATCCACGAAACCTTCTCTGATGAGCGGCATCAGCCGGACGAGTCCGGCCAGGCTCCGGAGCCCTTCAATGTTTCCATGGCGGGCCGGATCATGTCGAAGCGCATCATGGGCAAGGCCGCGTTCTTCGATCTGCAAGACTCGACAGGGCGCATCCAGGTCTACGTCCGCCGCGATGATCTACCGGAGGGTTTCTACAACGAGGTATTCAAGAAGCTGCTCGATATCGGCGACATCGTAGGCATCAAGGGGTTCGTGTTCCGTACCAAGACGGGCGAACTATCGGTCCACGCTACCGAATTGCAGCTCCTTTCCAAGGCACTGCGCCCATTACCGGTCGTGAAAGAGGCCGAAGGAAAGGTTTACAACGAGGTATCGGACAAGGAATTCAGGTACCGGCAGCGCTATGCGGATCTCATCATCCATCCCGAGGTGCGTGAGACGTTCCGCATGCGCTCCCGCATGATCACTACCATCCGTCGTTTTCTGGACGAGCATGGGTTCCTGGAAGTCGAGACACCCGTCCTTCAGCCCGTCTACGGCGGCGCGGCCGCCCGCCCTTTTACGACCTACCACAATGCGCTCGATATGCAGCTCTATCTCCGTATCGCGGATGAGCTATATCTCAAGCGCCTCATCGTCGGTGGATTCGACCGGGTGTATGAGATCTCGAAGGACTTCCGGAACGAGGGGCTCAGCCGATTCCATAACCCGGAGTTCACGATGCTGGAGTTCTACGCCGCGTACAAGGATTACCGGTGGATGATGGATTTCACGGAGGAGATGGTCGAGTACGTTGCGACGGAACTGCACGGCAAACCCGAGGTCCAGGTCGGCGAGCACCTCATTTCCTTCAAGCGCCCCTGGAAACGTATCACCCTCTTCGATGCGATTGCCGAACGGACTGGCTATCAGCTCCGAGGCAAGAATCGGGACGAGCTCGCCGCCATCGCGAAGGCGCTGCACCTACACGTGGACGACACGATGGGTGCAGGCAAGCTCATCGACGAGATCTTCGGCGAATTCGTGGAGCCGCACCTGATCCAGCCTACCTTCATCACCGATTACCCCGTCGAGTTGAGCCCGCTGGCAAAACGGCATCGCACGGAGGAGGGCCTGGTGGAGCGGTTCGAGGCGATCTGCAACGGCAAGGAGATCTGCAACTCCTTCAGCGAGCTCAATGACCCGCTCGACCAGCGTGAGCGATTCGAAGCCCAGGCGTTACTGCGCGCTTCCGGCGACGAAGAGGCGATGCAGGTGGACGAGGACTTCTTGCGCGCCCTCGAGTACGGTATGCCGCCCACGGCCGGCATCGGCTTCGGCATCGACCGGTTGGCCATGATCATGACGAACCAGGAATCCATCCGCGACGTCATCCTCTTCCCCCACCTGCGCCCCGAAACCCACGACCAGGCCGATACACGTGTAGCAGAAGAATCAGAGAAGGAGTAGGTTCAGGCTTCCATCGTACCGGACCTGAATCTACTCCTATGGAGAAACACCTCGGAAGGCATCTCCCTGCACCCGCTCGAACTGCACTTATTCACGCCTATCGCGCCTATACGTATACCTTAGCCGCCTCGATGGACGCCGTGGAGAGCGCAAGGGGCAAGCGTCCTCCCATGATCCCACCGAGACGCAAGATCTTTACCGGTTCGGGAGACTTCTTGCAGACCGGCCAGGAGTTTCTGAGATACTTCAAAGATCTCGGTCATCTAAAGCCGAACCATCGTGTTCTGGACGTGGGCAGTGGGATTGGCCGCATGGCGATACCCCTCACGAGTTACTTAAATCATGAGGGCAGTTACGAAGGATTCGACATCGTCCCTATGGGCGTGGAGTAGTGCCAGCAGGAAATCACATCCCGGCACCCCAATTTTCGCTTTCAGTTAGCCGACCTCTACAATAAGGAGTACAACCCGACAGGACGCCTCGCTGCAAAAGATTACGTCTTTCCTTTTGCGGATAACACCTTCGATTTCGTCTTTCTGACGTCCGTATTTACGCATATGCTCCCGGAGGATGTTGAGCATTATGTGGCTGAGATCAGCCGGGTTCTCCGACCGGGAGGACGATGCCTCATTACTTTTTTCTTGCTCAATGAGGTATCGGAAGAGCTACAGACGGCTGGAAAGAGTGCGATTCGGTTCGACTTTGATCTCGGGGTATGCAAAGCACGACGCAAGGACGTTCATGAGGACGCCATCGCATATAAGGAACCGTACGTACGAACCCTCTTCGCGAATCATAACCTTACCATCATAGAGCCGATCCACTACGGCTCATGGTCAGGCAGGGAACAGTTCCTGAGCTATCAGGACATCATTATCAGTGCCAAGTCATAATACGTGCCAACTCGGCATATTCCGGACCGCCTGAATACGCCCTGGGTGGCTGCTAGTGGAGCGTCAAGGCTGATTGGAAGGTTCTCCATCGGTGCCGCTCACCATCTCAGTACACCTGATGAGATCCCGTAACCTCCGGTTCACGAAGTAAACGAGTTCGGGATGACAATACAGGGGCAACACACCATCGATTTAGCCTTGACACTCCACTAGCATCCCGATCACGGCGGGAACAAACCAGAATCCATCCAGCGGGTATGCGGCAATGCCGCTAGTGGATGCGGTGGTTTTACGCTGTGTTCCGGACTTACCGCAGTCTCCGCCTGGCTCCGTATGAACGGAAATTCCCGATTTCTCCGTTCCGGTTTTGAACCATTGTGATCCCTGCCCGCGTTCTGCAAATCCGGAACTTTTCCTTAGCCAAGACCCCGTTGTTAGATGATCCTTGTAACCGGAGCGAAGGGGCAAATCGGGAGCGACCTGACGGCAGCACTGCGCCAGCGCTATGGCGCTGAGGCCGTACTGGAAACGGATCTGCAGGCTGCCCCGGTTAATAGTGCAGGCGAACATGCGCCTCTGTACCGTACGCTGGATGTGACAGATAAGGAGCGTCTGGAAGAGCTGATTGCCAGCCATCAAGTGGACACGATCTATCATCTGGCCAGCCTGCTATCGGCTCGGGGCGAAGACAATCCGGACCAGTGCTGGCGCATCAATATAGACGGGCTGCGGAACGTGCTCGATGCCGCCCGACGGCACGGCATCCGGGTATTCTGGCCCAGTTCCATCGCCGTGTTCGGCAAACATGCCCCTCGTGTCGATACCCCTCAGTACACGGTACTGCAGCCTTCGACCATGTACGGGGTCACGAAGGTGGCAGGCGAGTTGCTCTGTCAGTATTATGCCGAGCGTTTCCAGGTAGACGTGCGTAGCCTGCGCCTTCCGGGTATCATCAGCTATACGGCAAACGCCGGTGGAGGCACTACCGACTATGCGGTGGAGATCTTTCGTGAGGCCCTTACGACAGGCCGTTATACGTGCTTCGTGCGGCCCGATACACGCCTCCCGATGATGTACATGCCGGATACGATCCGGGCGATGCTGGAACTCATGGAGGCCGATAGTGAAGCTATTACCGTAAGGACAAGCTATAATCTCGCTGGATTCAGTTTCACGGCGGGAGAACTGGCGGAAGAGATCCGGCGCCATCTTCCCACATTCGAGTGTCAGTTCGTCCCGGACTTCCGCCAGGAGATCGCCGATACCTGGCCGGTTTCGATCGACGATTCACAGGCACGGCAGGACTGGGGTTGGAAGGCGGAATTCGATCTTCCGGCCATCGTGTCGGATATGCTGACCAACCTGCGGGAGCACATGGAGCGTAGAGCGGTAGCGAGTGGATCGCAGCCCACCCGGTAAGCATTGCCAAAACAGGACCATTTCCTCATGACGAAGCGTGTAGCCTCATACTACCAGTCTATCCTCGACGGCATCCGAGATGCAGGTCTGTACAAAGAAGAGCGGGTCATCACATCGCCGCAGAGCGTCCGTATCACCGTAGGCGACGATGAGGTCCTCAACTTCTGCGCAAACAACTACCTCGGGCTCGCCGATCATCCCGAGATCATCGCTGCTGCACAGAAGGGACTCGCCGAGCATGGTTACGGCATGTCTTCCGTGCGATTCATCTGCGGGACGCAGGACATCCACAAGGAGCTGGAGCAGCGCCTTTCCTCGTTCCACGAGACGGAGGACACCATCCTCTATACGTCGTGCTTCGACGCCAACGGAGGACTGTTCGAGACGATTCTGGATGAAGAATGTGCGGTGATCAGCGATGAGCTGAACCACGCCAGCATCATCGACGGGATCCGTCTGTGCAAGGCCCGACGGTATCGGTATGCCCACAGCGATCTGGAAGCCCTGGAGCGGGCGTTGCAGGAATCGCAGGATGCCAAGATCCGGCTCATTGCAACGGACGGCGTGTTCAGCATGGACGGCGCGGTGGCGAAGCTGAAGGAAATCTGCGACCTGGCAGACCGGTATGACGCGCTGGTGATGGTAGACGACAGCCACGCTACCGGCTTTTTCGGCCCGACGGGCCGGGGCTCCGTCGAGCACTGCGGCGTGATGGGCCGGGTCGATATCATCACGAGCACGCTGGGTAAAGCGCTGGGAGGTGCTTCCGGCGGCTTTACGACCGGACGGAAGGAAATCATCGATCTACTGCGGCAACGCTCCCGGCCCTACCTCTTCTCGAATACGGTCGCGCCCGTCATCGTGAGCGCCAGCCTGAAGGTGCTGGACATGCTGGAAGGGAGCGACGACCTGCGCAATAAGCTGCGCGAGAACACGGCCTATTTCCGCGAGCGGATGACGGCGGCGGGCTTCGACATCAAGCCGGGCGAACATCCGATCGTACCGATCATGCTCTACGATGCACGGCTCGCGCAAGACATGGCCCGCGACCTGCTGGAGCGAGGGATCTACGTCATCGGCTTCAGCTACCCCGTCGTGCCACAGGGTCAGGCCCGGATCCGCGTACAGCTATCCGCTGCGCACACGCGTGATCAGCTGGACCGTTGCATCAATGCCTTCACAGAGGTCGGCAAGAGCCGGGGCGTAGTCTGAGCCCCTTCGCCTCGTGCGCATTCATGAGGGGAACGAATGCTCAGACGGCCTTTCAAAAGAGGAGCCGGCACCACTAACCAAGCCGGGTACCTGGAGCTCGTCCGGACAAACCCCAATTTCCGTTTCCTCTGGATCGGCGACATCATCTCCCTTCTGGGCGACTGGTTCAACACCATCGCCATCTACAACCTGATCACGGAGCTTACGGGTTCGCCGCTGGCGCTCGGCGCCGTGTTCATCACAAAGATGCTGCCGTGGGCACTCGCCTCACCTGTGGCGGGCGTCATCGTGGACCGGGTGAACCGGCGGCGACTCATGATCGGCTCGGATCTGCTCCGAGCCATCGTCGTGCTCGGATTTCTGGCGGTGGATGAGCCCGGCGACGTATGGCTGTTATACGTGCTGACGGCGCTACAGACGACCCTCGGGTCGGTCTTCCAACCTGCCAGGAGCGCCTCCCTTCCGAACATCACGTCGCCTCGCGAGCTACTGACGGCGAATGCGCTCATGTCGGCCACCTGGTCAACCATGCTGGCTATGGGGGCAGCGCTCGGCGGGTTTGCGACGGAGTTCATCGGGACGACCGGGGTCTTTCTGGCGGACAGCGCCACCTATGTCCTCTCGGCGCTTTTCCTGTATCGGGTCCGGATCCCGCAGCAGACCGAGCCGGTCGAGCCGGGCCCGGTGATACGCGCGGCTGCGCGGAAGACGGCGGAGGGCTGGCGACACATGCGGCAGCGCGGAGACATCGGGCGGATCGCGCTTTCCAAGTTCACCTGGTCCGTTGCAGGGGGCGGGCTCGTCTACATGCTTGCGCTGCTGGGCGAGGCCATCGCACCGACGGCACAGGCGATCGGGATCGGGATCCTGTACTCAGCGCGCGGGCTGGGCACGGGAATAGGACCGATCATCGCGCGCCGGGTATTCCGGGACAAGCCTAACTGGCCGAGGGTTCTCGGCTGCGCCGTGATGTTTTCCGGTCTCTGCTATTTCGCCGTCGGGTTTGCGGAATGGGGGTATGCCGTGGCCGGCCTGATCATCCTGGCGCACGCCGCCAGCGGGGCCAACTGGGTACTCTCCTCCGTGCTGCTCCAGGAACGTACGGCGGACTGGTACCGGGGCAGGGTCTTCGCAACGGAGTGGCTGCTCGTACTGATCGCGGAGTCTATCTCGACCCTCATCGCGAGCACATTGCTGGAATCCGGCCTGCTGGATCTCCGGGGGACGTTCCGGGTCTTTGCCGGCGTGATGGTGCTCTGCGGGCTACTCTGGCTGCTCGTCATCGTGCCTCGCGAGCGACGAGCGCGTGTGGCGGGTCCGGGTGGGCATCCAAGAGATTCGGACCTGTGGAACGTGGTCCGGAGCGAATCGGCCGACCTCTGACAGCCGTGGTCGATGCGCCGGGTCTCTGGTTTCATGGTCCCGGGAGTAGCGTCGCTCCCGGTTGCGGCCCTAACGCGCCATCAGATGGCGACGGGCTGTTCCATCCGCAGGGGAACGGCGTGCCCTTCGATCTGCTTCAAGGCGAAGAAGACACCGGCGCATTGCACATCGCGAATGAACGAGCGGGCGCGGTCCTCTCCTTCGATGGTAGCCAGCATGAGCGCGATGCGCGTGACAAGGGGAGAGAGCCCGGCCTCGTGTGCTTCTTCAAGGATCAAGTTCATCGTCGTTTCCTCCACTATTCCTACAGGGTAATCCGCCTAATTATTGCAGGCTCTTGCCTTACGCACCGTAAATATGCAATCAACACACGAGGATTGTCAATATTTATTTATACTATTCTATCATTAGATGGCATTATTTTTAGGCATGTCAAGATAATAGCCTAAACAATTAACACACTCCTACACAGGACACATCAGGCTGGAAGTCGTTTGAACGAGGGCAGCCTGGCAGATTCTCAGGACGGTGCTAATGTAGCGTCCCCATGTAGGCCCAGTATTACGAGATGCACAAGGATGTGAGGGGTGATATGACCGGGCAGGAGAGCTCGCACAGAACCTTTGTCTACAATTCCGAGATGCATCGTTCAGGGTGAAGGTTTAGCTTTTCAAGAGGTACGGATGCAGAGTCGCCTCCCATTGCAGGGGGTGTGCGGTGGGGAGGCTGGCTCCCATCGTCGTCGCGATCGTCCTGGTCGTCGTTGAGGAGCGTATCGAGGATGAAAAAGCCGATGAAGCCGACAGCAAACCAGAGGTATGGCATGTTAGTCTCGCAGCGTCAGTGTGGTACGGTACGCCTCTGGTCCCCTTCTACCGGGTCGGCCTGGAGGGCGTTTTCCAGTGCAGTCCGGACATTCCGGAGGAAGCCTTCGAACTTGGGGCGTTTGACGGGGCTCTTACGGAAGCGTTGACGGAAGGCTTCCAGGTCGAGCTCGATCCATTCGCGGAGTTCGGTATCCGTAACGCCGGGGCGGGGAAGGTAGGCAGGCTCGCGGGTAGGCTGTTTGAACTTATTCCAGGGGCATACGTCCTGGCACACGTCGCAGCCGAAGATCCAGTTACCGATGCCGGGCTGTAGCTCGGCTGGATGTTCGGCGCCCCGGTACTCGATGGTCAAATAGGAGATGCAGCGGGAGGCATCTACGGCATGCGGCTGGTAGATGGCATCGGTGGGGCAGGCATCGATGCAGCGGGTACAGGAGCCGCAATAGTCGGGAATGGGGCCATCCGGGGGAAGCGATACGTCTACGATCAGCTCGCCGATGAAGAAGAACGATCCCAGGTTCCGGTTGATGAGATTGGAATGCTTGCCCTGCCAGCCGAGCCCACTCCGCCGTGCCCACGCCTTATCCATGACGGGAGCGGAGTCCACGAAGGCGCGACCCGAGATGCCGCCCAGGCGCTCGTCCAGCCAGTTGTAGAGCTGGAAGAGCTTCTCCTTCATGACCTCGTGGTAGTCGTCTCCCCAGGCATAGCGACTGATTTTGCCAATGTGCGGTCCTCCGGCCTGTTCGACGGGTTGGTAGTAATTGTGGAGAACGGAGATGACGGATTGTGCTCCCTCGACGAGCTGGCGTGGGTCGATGCGTTTCTCGAAGTGGTTCTCCATCCATGCCATCGTGCCGTGGCGGCCTTCCTGGAGCCAGGATTCCAGCACGCGGGCCTCGTCGTCCAGCCTTTCCGCGCGTGAGATGCCGCACGCGTCGAAGCCGAGGCGGGCGGCCTCGGCCTTGATTTCACGTGCGAGCCGTTCCTGGGCGTGCTGGTCGAATCCGGGCATGGGGCGTAGTCGAAGGTTTTCAGGTGGTTAGCGGTGTCTAACCAGCGCGGGTGCTGGTTTGTTCGAATGCGGATCGATTGGAGGGTGGAGGGCTAATTGTAACGGGGGTGTAACGAATCTTACAAAATTGAACGGGGTGTGGGGCGGAGTGGGCACAGCGCGCTGCGCCCCTACGGCGGGACGGGTGTTCGGGTGGTTTCGGGGCATGGGTGTTCGTGGTGGGGTTGTGCAGGGGCGCGCGGCCGCACGCCCCTATGTGGTCTGGTGCGGGAGGGTGTTGAAACAGGAGCGCCGGTGGCACGGTGGCGCCACCGGTACCTGGATTCCGGGCGGGCGGGCATGATGTTGGAGGTTCTTTCGTCCAGACGGTTTGCTATTGCTGATCGTGTGCGAACATCCCCCTGCCTTGCTCCGCTGGACGCGTTCGCAAGGCTGTCCCCCTTCGAAGGGGGATTTTATGGTCTGGGGACGTCGTCGTTGTGCGATTCCAGGGTTGTGTACGATTGCAGGGTCGTTGCGTGGAGACGCGGCATGCTGCGTCTCTACGATGGCGTGGTGCCATGTTGTTATGGAGGGCACACCGGCGGTGTGCCTCTACGAGGCGGGTTGGGGTATGGGGATTGGTTCGGGCAGGGTGGTGCCGTCGCCTGCGATCGGTGTGGCGGTGAGGTGATC
>JAWLHQ010000015.1:0-81528 GCA_041690215.1 Rhodothermales bacterium | reverse complement strand
TGAGTTCTGGCAGCGTGCGCGGGATCGCAACCGGGCCACGGCGGCTCAGATGAACAGGCTCGGACTGCCCGAATTCTATGCCGCAGAAGCCTTCGTGACTACGTACGACTTGAAATAGAGCTCGAGCTCACATCGGCATGCATGATCCCCGGCGGCATCCGGGGTGGCAGGGGACTCTCCACTGAGGGTCCCCTGCTCTATTCATACGATATGGAGAGAGCATCCCTCCCGGCTGATTTCATCAGCACCGGGAGGGATGCTCTTTCAGTACTCTCGTCCGAAGCCGCAATGATATCGTTGCTCCGTGGCGACCTACTACTCTACCACTGCCTTGTTCATTTGCAAGACAGCGTTCCCCGTGCGGAAGAGAACCTCTTCGTCGAAGTGGCGCGCCAGGAGTTGCATACCGACCGGGAGCCCGTTCGGGTGATCTCCGATAGGAACGACCAGACCGGGGATACCAGCAAGGTTGGCCGTTGCGGTATAAATATCACCCAGGTACATCTCCAGGGGGTCGTCTATCTTCGCACCGAGCTTGAACGGCGGAGTCGGCGTGGCGGGGGTAAGGATGACGTCCACCTTTTCGAACGCATGGTCGAAGTCGCGACGGATGAGGGTGCGGACCCGTTGCGCTTTCGCGTAATAGGCATCGTAATAGCCAGAAGAAAGCACATAGGTGCCGAGCATGATCCGGCGTTTTACCTCTTCACCAAACCCTTCCGTGCGCGTCTGGGCGTAAAGACGACCCAGGGATGAATCCTGCGCATTGAGCTTATCCTGAAGCTGTAGCAGACTGGTATCGTCACCATCCGCCTGGGCTGCGGCTATGGCATCTTGCAGGGCGAGGCGCTCGACCTCGAGCGACCGGCGTACCTCCTTTAGATCGGCGCGATATCCAAAACGGACACCATCGTAGCGGGCGAGGTTGCTGGAGGCCTCGGCCGTAGCAAGGATGTAGTAGGTCGCGATGCCGTAGTCTGTATGGGGCAGTGACACCTCTTCTATATGCGCACCGGCATCTTTGAGAAGAGCCACCTGATCCTCGATCATCGCACGGATCTGCGGGTCGAGCCCTTCGGCGAAGTATTGTTGCGGAAGGCCTACCCGAAGTCCTGCTACCGATGCGGAGAGGGCTTCTCTATAGTTCGGGACAGGCACAGGAGCACTCGTTGAATCCCATTTGTCCCTTCCGGCAATGACCTCCAGGACTGCGGCGGCATCTTCAACCGTGTGCGCAAATGGCCCCATACAGTCGAATGACGACGCATAGGCGACGAGACCGTACCGGCTCACCCTACCGTAGGTAGGCTTGAGACCAACGACCCCGCAAAATGCCGCGGGCTGGCGAATGGATCCACCGGTATCCGATCCGAGGGAGGTGTGGCACATCTCAGCCGCTACGGCAGCGGCCGAACCTCCGGAAGACCCACCCGGCACGTATTCCGGATTCCGGGGATTGCGAGTCGGGCCGAAATGCGAGTTCTCGTTGGATGAACCCATGGCGAACTCGTCACAGTTGGTCTTCCCGATGAAGATGGCGCCTGCTTCGTGAAGACGCTGTACTGCTGTCGCGCTATAGAGCGACTCGAAGTTTTCCAGGATTCGGGAGCCGCATGTCACGCGCTGTCCCTCGATGCAGATGACGTCCTTGATGGCCATCACCATGCCGGTAAGCGGACGAAGATGCCCACGGGCTCGTTCGGCGTCCAGCTCACGAGCCCGGCGCAATGCACCTTCTGCATCGACCGAAATGAAAATATTGAGGCGACCGTTATCGCGTTCGATCCGTTCCAAAAAAGAAGAGACCAGCGCCTCACAGCTGGTCTCGCCCTTGTCCAGTGCCTTTCGAGCGCCGGAAAAAGTCTTATAGGTCATAGGACTGCTAGCAGGCAGCGGTTAGCGTTCTGCCGGACAGTATACGCATGAAAGTGCGGCTTTCCGCACACGTTCCAGAGGAAAACCCATCAATCGTTCGACTCAGCCGTATTGCCAGAGGCGGCGGGCTGCTGTGCGGGTGCGGGTGCGGGCGGGGCCTCCTGATACGTGTTGGCGTACGGCTGCGGATTGCCCTGGCGAGGAGCGCTGATGCGATGGTTATCCTCTATCGTGAGTTCGCGCTTGATGTCGCTCGTAGCGTCTTTGAATTCACGAATACCCTTCCCGAGCCCCCGCGCGATCTCCGGGATGCGCTTCGCACCAAATACGAGGAGCACCACGAGGAAGATCAGAATAATTTCCGGCATGCCGATGCTACCCATTCGAATCACCTCAACGTCTTTTATGCGTGATATATGCCCGCGTCTAAAGGCCAAGCAAGCATGAATTACCGAGACTCAACCGGGGCTACACATATAAGATAAGAAAATCTACGACGAGCGCCAGACTTTAGCGTAAGTCAATAAAAATTTGCCCGTTACCCCGTGCCTGCCCTGCTACCGACTCCTGAAGGGCAGGTTCCGGCGGGTCTTCATGCGGGGCACTCTTTGCCGTAAGGAAAGTACGCAGAATGACGTCTGCTTACTACCGCTCCGACGGTACATGATCGCCCTGAACACCGATTCACATGAACTCAAAGAGCCCGAACTCGATCACACGCGAGGAGATCCTTTCCTGGCCGAAAGCAGAGCTGCACTGCCATCTGGACGGCTCGCTTCGCCCCTCGACCATGCTGGATCTAGCTCGCACGCAAGGCAAGCTGGGCCTTCTGCCTTCCGATACGGTCGAGGGGCTTGATCTGGCGTTGCGGGCGGTCGATCAATCGACCTCGTTGGAAGCTTATCTGGCATGGTTCCGCTACACCATCCCGCTGATGCAATCGAAGGAGGCGCTATCGCGTATCGCCTACGAGCTGGCTGAGGACAATGCGCGGGAGCACGTCCGCTACCTCGAAGTGCGTTATGCCCCTATCCTTCACGTAGAAGAAGGGCTGAGCCTGGAGGAGGTGAACGATGCCGTACTCGACGGGCTTTCTGCGGCGGAACGGGATTTCGGCATCCGAACGGCAATCATCATCTGCGGCCTTCGGGACCGTTTTGAAAGTGCCTCGTTGCGTCTGGCCGAACTGGCAGTGGCCTACCGGAACAAAGGCGTGGTGGCATTCGACCTGGCCGGCGGAGAGGCAGGCAATCCGCCGAAGCACCACATCCACGCCTTCTCCTATGCACGCAACCACCTTCTGAACCTTACGATCCACGCGGGCGAATCCTGGGGGCCGGATTCCATTCACCAGGCCGTCTTCGTTTGCGGAGCGCACCGGATCGGACACGCCACGTCGCTCTTTCACGATCCGGACCTGATGCAATATTTCGCAGATCACCAGATTCCGATCGAGGTCTGCCCGACGAGCAACGTGCAGACACACGTGGTGGAGAGCTTCAGCACGCATCCTCTACGACTATACATCGATGTAGGGATTCCCGTGACGATCAACACGGACAACCGGCTCTTCAGCCGTACCTCGGTCACGGAGGAGCTATGGCGCATTCATCGACAGAGCGGGATCGAAGCGGACCGGCTTCGCGCGGTCGTGCTGAACGGGTTCCGCGCCGCTTTTCTGCCGTGGGATGAAAAGCGAGCGTTCGTTCGCGCGGCCATGGAGGTCGTATATTCGGAGCCTGCTCTGCGGGGTTAGATCCCGGATTCCAGTGCTCTCCGGTCTCCTGTGGGCCTGATCACTCGTCAACCATTCTCCCCTTACGCTCCGGAAAGGGACGCTTCATAGTCGTAATGAACCAAACGATCCGCCGCGCTGCACGCCTGGAAGGCTCCGTCACCCTACCTGCCGACAAATCCATTGCCCATCGAGCGGCTATGCTCGCAGCGCTCGGTGACGGCGTCTCTCGCCTCGTCAACTATCCTACTTCCGCCGATCCGCAATCCACCCTCTCCTGCTTCCGGCAACTCGGTGTGTCCATCGAGGAAGAAGAGGACGGGATCCTCATTGTGGAGGGAAAGGGTCTGGAGGGTTTGCAAGCAGCCACCGAGCCGCTCGACTGCGGCAACTCCGGTACGACCATGCGCCTTCTGGCCGGTATCCTCGCCGGCCAGCCGTTCGATACGACGCTCATCGGCGACGCTTCATTGAGCCGCCGCCCCATGGGCCGCATAGCCGATCCGTTGCGGCAGATGGGCGCCCGGATCGAGCTTACGGACGGCCACGCGCCGATCCGGATTCAGAGCGGGAATCGGCTGCATGGAATCGAATACCGGCTGCCTGTTCCATCGGCACAAGTGAAGTCGTGCGTGCTCCTCGCCGGGTTGTTTGCAGAGGGCGAAACGACGGTCATCGAGTCCATTCCCTCGCGGGACCATACGGAACGCATGCTGGGGCTCGATGCACTCGACGTGGACGGCGTCCGGCGCCTTACTGTGACAGGGGGGCTTCGCATTCCGGCGCGTACGTGGACGGTGCCTCGTGACTTCTCTGCAGCGGCCTTCTTCCTCGTTGCCGGGTCCATCGTACCCGATGGGGTGCTACGTCTTCCCGGTGTGGGACTCAACCCGACTCGGAGCGCCTTGCTCGACATACTCCGGGCCATGGGAGCCGATATCACGGTCCAGAACGAGCGCACGTACGGCGGCGAACCGATTGCAGACCTGACCGTCCGCCCCGCGGAGCTCCACGGCATTTCCGTTGGCGGAGCCGTGATCGCCAATCTCATCGATGAGATTCCTGTGCTAGCCGTTGCCGCGGCGTGTGCAGCGGGCCGCACCGAGATCCGCGACGCGGGGGAGCTCCGTGTGAAAGAGACGGACCGCATCGCCGCCATGACCAAAAACCTGCGGTCGATGGGGGCTCAGGTGGAGGAGTTCGAGGACGGTATGGCCATCACGGGAGGTAAACCGCTCCACGGGGCGACGGTCGAAACGTACGATGACCACCGGATTGCTATGGCCATGGGCATAGCGGGACTGGCCGCTTCCGGCGAAACGACGGTCCTCGAAGCGGAGTGCGCTCAGGTGTCGTTCCCGGACTTCTGGAGCCAGCTGGCCGACGTGACGCAGTACGCGTGATCTATCAAGAAGAGCGCGGCACGATTACGCCCTCATCGCTGTTCTTCGTTTGCACTTCCCGGAATCCAGAGGTGCTTCGAGAGGTCCACGCAACCGTCGTCGGTGAAGGTGACGCCTTCTCCTCGCAGGCGTTCTTCCATGACATAGGGCGTCTCGAAATGCATACGGCCGGAGAGTGCCCCGTAGCGGTTTACGACGCGATGGCACGGTAGCCCATGCCTATTCGCTCCCTGTAGGGCCCAACCGACGGTACGAGCCGAGGAAGCGAGCCCCAGGTGCCGGGCGATGTGTCCGTACGTGGTTACCTTTCCCTCCGGTATCTGCTCCACTACGTCCCACACGCGCTGGAAGAAGTCTTTCTGCTGGGCTTTGTCCATCGGCTGATCCTCTTTACGTGCTTCCATCTTGAACGCCGAGGCTCGCGCGTGGATTCGGCCAGCCGCATCTCCTTCGTACGTACCCCAACAGGTCGGGGCAGGCTCTGTCATAAGTACGAAGTACGAGTGACGAAGTACGAGTGGGGATGGCGCAGATGGCACACGGAAGTATGTGTATGCGGTTATGGACCAGACCTGACAGGTTTTTGAAAACCTGTCAGGTCTGGTGCCGTGTCCGGACCGGGCCGCACAGGCGTCAAGGACATGGCACAGGGTCTTACTGATATTCAAATACGGTATGTTTCTGGCCTTCATGGAGGTGCCCTCACCAACCAATCGGCCTGTCTGCTAGGCATTTCGCCTGGATTTACTTCGTCGGTCGCTTCGCTTGCGTCCAATCGAGTTGGGAATGACGTTGGGTGGGGTATGGCGTTGAAAGGAAGCCGTAATGCCAAGTTTGACGGTGCATACGCTTTTCCTTACTGCCTATGCGGTCGGGGCCGGTCATGACGTTAAGGGGAGGCTTTTGGTTTGCTCGGGGCATCGGGTATTCCTTAGCGTAGCTGACATCCTCCTGCCTTGCTCCGCTGGACGCGTTCGCAAGGCTGCCCTCTCTACTTTCGGTCCATTCCTGTGTTCGTGTCCTGGCCGGGGGAGATAGCTATTGTCGTACGCGGGACAGGCCTGTTCTGGCTATGTATCCGGTTCTGGTATTCCGACGTGTCAGGGGGCGAGGTTTCGCGTTTCGTGCATTCCAATTCGTAGCTAAACAGAAGGGGCTCCCGGCAAACCGGGAGCCCCTTCTGTGCCATCTATCGGCAGCGTTCGCTACATCTTGCGGGCGGTTGTTAGAACGAGCCGCGGAGGGAGAAGATGTGCGTGCCGCTGAAGTAGTTCGCGGGCATGTAGCCGTAGTCGATTGAGACGTCCGATCCCAGCACCTGCAGGAGGTTGAGGGTAGCGCCGAAGGCCGGCATCTGATCGAAGGCGCTCAGACCCATCTCGCCCGGTTCGGTGACCGCGAAGTTGTAGGCACCGCGTACCGTGAGATACCCCAGGAAGTCATAGGCCGCCATACCGCGCAGCATGCTCGGCCCGTATGTATTCTCCATGTAGGTAGCCCCGACGGTAAGGTTTCGAACCGGCACGTAGCTCACACCGATATCCACGACCGTCGGCATGTCCGCCGAGGCCGCATCGATCCTCACCTTGGTGGTACCACGGTCGGAGCTCGGGTCCTCCGCATCGATGTAGAGGCCGGAGCCCTCGTAGTCCATCGACGTACCGATGTTACGGACGGCGACACCGATACCGAGCCCCTGGACACCGAGGAAGTCCCGGTATTGCACACCGGCATCGAGGGCGATACCGGTCGCACCAACCTGTTCGATGCTCTCGTAAACCAGGTTCGTCGTGGCACCGATGCTGATGCGATCGGTCATGTTCCGCGAAATCGAGGCGCCGAGGACGAAGAACGTCGGGGAGAACGTCTCGCCGGTTCCATCCATTTCGAACTCCGTCGTGCGCTCGATCTCGCCGAACGCCATATTGCGAAGGTGAATGCCAACCGTGCCGACGTTCCCGAAGCGGAGCCCGACAGCGGCGAAGTTCATCCCGATATCCGCGATGTACTCGCGGCGGGAGAACATGGCGCTGACGTCTCCGCTCGCGCGGTCAAGACCGGCGGGGTTCCACAGCACGCTCACGATGCCTGACGCATTCGCCGCGGCCCCGGCACCGCCCAGGTACTGAGCATCGACCGGGATCATGAGTTGCGTGGCTGCGCTGGTGCCGTTGCGGGCTTCCTGCGCTCGGACCTGCCCGGATAGCCCCAACAGCAGCACAAAGGCAAAAAGAATATTCCGTCTCATTGGTTTCCTCTGATTGGGGTTGGACTTAGTACCGCTGCAGGATCTGTTCCTCTTGCACCAGCGCGACCTTGAGCACCTTGTCTCCGTACTCCGTCTCGACATGCACGAGGTAGACGCCACTGGCTACAGGGACGTTGTCCTGGTTGGTGAGGTCCCACCGCTCGAACTGGCTGGGGCTATCGTGCTCGATCACGCGCACGATGGTGCCGGCGAGGTCGAAGATGCGGATGGTGGCCCGCTCCGGAAGGTGCGTGAACGTCACGAACTTCTGCGAACGGCTGGTCTCCAGCTTGCTGTACCCGATGTAGGGGTTCGGGAAGACGTTGATTTCATCCACGCTTGCCGTCAGCAGCGAGTCCACACCGGTTGCGGGAGCTTCGGTAGAGAACGAGAATACGTCGTTCGGGCTGCTTGCGATGGCTGCGATGTAGGTGAGTTCGAATGGCGCTTCCAGATAGGCCTGCGAGCCGCGCTGTGTAGCCCATGTAAAGTACATCACATCGCCATTGCCACTACGCGGTGAGTTCGCGTCAGTGATGCTAGCGCCTTCGTCATAATCCGATTTGTGGATCCAGAAATATTCTGCACCTCCATCGGCCATGCAGTCCTCATTTCCAGTGAGCATGCCGTAATCCCACCTTCCATTCGCACAGTCAGCAAGCTCCTGGAAACTGACGTTCACCTGGCGCTCATTGCCCTCTGCATCAACCGCGTAGGCTGCAAAGGGCAGATAACCCTCGCCTACCTTCGTCCCACCAACGAAACGGGCACCTTTACTGGCCCATCCGTCTGCCGGACCACTTGTGGTATCGGCCGCGAACCTCATGACGACCGTTTCCAACTCATCCAGTGCGAGGGTTGTGCCGAACGGGTTGAGATCGGCACCACCGAAGAACACGTGTCCTCCGAAATCGACACCCGTAATCCAGCGAGCAGAGGTCGCCGAATACCCTGCGAATCCAGGAGAAACGTACGGCACATACACCTGCACGCCATCCACTATGGGTGCAGAAGTTGCCGGAACCGTTCCGTCTGGGTCAATCTGCGGATTCCATCCCCCAACCTGTGAGCCATTGCGGAACAGTGCCCAACGAATCGGGAATGGCGATCCTACATCGAGCTTGTTCGCATCAGCATAGGTCTCCACTTCGGCGAGCCCTTCCGGAATTGTCGTGAGTGTGTCTCCCGCGGCCAACTCACTCTTCACTTCACCTGTATACGGATTGTAATAGGCGTAGCGAATTTCATAATTGGCCGTCTGGAGCCGCATCGGATCGACTACGGTCGAGCTAATCGCGGCGGTTGAGGGACCGGATACGTGCGCTATGTCGAATTCAGATTCGACTGCAGGTAGCTCGGCCAAGCCCGGCTTCTCCGGTTGCGGCGTGGCCGTGACGACTACCGGCGTGCTTTCGAGCTGCCGGAACGGAACGGTCTCGTCGGCGGTCGGCAGGTAGCTATACGCCGTGATGGCGAAATAGTAGTTGACGCCGTTTGCCAGCGGGCGACCGCGGATGGCATCCCGAGAGGTACGGTAATACCGTTTGATGCCTTCGTCCGGACCGATCTGAACGGGGCGTTCGATGATGAAGCCCGTCTGATCATCCACGACCTTGTCCTGAATGACCGTGACGTTGTTGTTCAGGTCGAACGTGGCCAGCTTCACCCCCTCGCTCAGTGGCGCGTTGGAAGCCGGAAGCTGGTACACGTTGTAGCCTTCAAAGGCGAAGCCGTTGCTGTTGAAGTTCTCCGTTCGGGCTACCTCTTCCAGGTTGCCTCCCCAGTTCAGCACGATCTCGCCGTCCAGTTCTGCCACTTCAACCGGGGGAACCGGGGGCGGCGTCGGCAGCACGAAGTTGTTATCGTACGCGTACTGAGCGAACTGGTCGTGGTACTTCAGCACCGTCACGCTGGACAGGTTGCTGGTCCCGTGGCCGCCTACCTGGCCGATCACGATATCCACGGTATCGCCGAGCGCCAGGGAGAAGGGTCCCGTGGTGAGCACGATGCGGCGGTCACCCGGGGGCAGCTCCGCACCGTCTATCCAGCCCTGAGCCGTTACTGGATCGCCCGTGAGCGTGAACTTGGACGGCTCGTTGGTCAGCGGGTTGACGAACGGTACGGCGGCCGGGTATTGCGGACGCGGCTGAACACCTCGCATGAGGTTATACCACTGCAGCGAACCGTTGTACTCCTGGAGGTCCGGGTCGCTGATCGTCGAACCGGCGGCGAAGTACACGAAGGACGTCATGCCCAGCGTATCGCCATCAGCCGTGATCGGCCCCTGGAGGAAGTCCCAGCCAATGGCCGGCGGCGGAATGCTGAAGTTGGCGTAGGTCGCGTCGATCTGGTTGGCGTTGTACGCGTAGCCCAGAAGCAGCGTCGTATCGCTGCCCGCGAAGTCATCACCGGCGTCGCCCACGTCCACATCGCCCCACTTCACGACATACATCGAATCGATACGCGTGCCGGCCGGGGTCGTGGGTGTGCCCCGGTAGATGAGGCGCGCCCGTTCGAACGTGATGTTGCCGAGCGGCGAGGTGGACGGGAAGTCGTACCCCCAGAGCGTCAGCTGATACTCGATGCCGAGCGGCTGAGAGCCGTACGACTGCGGCGCGAGCCTGAGGTCGTTCGCCACGAGCCAGATCGTCTGGTCGGCACCCGGGTATCCGGGGATGTCCCCCTCCTCTGGCTCGTACGTACCGTTGCCGTTGGCATCGGTGGCCGGCTGGTAACCCGGCTGGCCGTTGCGCTCCTCGTAGGGTGCACCCAGATCTGCCGGCCAGTTGTTCCAGTCATTCTCGTACCACTCCCGGAGCTGGGCACGCTGCGCATCCGTGACGGCGTTCAGAGGCACGCCATAATATGCAGAGGCGGACGCATTGTAATCCATCGTGCGCCAGTTGCGGCGCACGCGCCAGGCGTGGTACTTGTCGGGATCATCGGGGCCCGTCGTCTTTCCTCCTTCGATCGGAAGGATTTTGCCCGCGTCCATACCGTCGGCGTACGTATAGCCGTTCACGCGGACTACCGGGTCCTTACCCGGCTCGACGAGCAGCCCACCCCAGAGGGTTCCCTGGGCAAAAACGGCGCCGGTCGTTCCTTTCGGGAACGTACCGTTCCAGCCTTCTCCCGTCGTGGGGTCCATCCAGTCGAAGAAGCCGTCCTTCCGGACCCACGTGGTCATGTTATTGATGTCGAGAATCTGCGCCGGGGCACCCTGCGCCGCGGAGCTGCTGACAGCCCGTGACCGGGCCTGCCGCTTCAATGCTGCTTTATCCTGGGCCACGCTCTGATCCGCCAGCACTCCGGTAAGGAAGAGCAGGCATAGCAGTATTACGCGACTCTTTTTAAGCCTATGCATAGGTTCCTCTATATGCGATTACGAAGGATGGAGGCTGTTTCCTAGAACGCGACGCGAACGCCGAGGCGAAGCTGGCGAGGCTGCGCCCAGAGATCATTGCCGGTCGCATTCAGGTAGTGTGCCCGGTTCTGATTGTTGATGACATCGTAGTACCGAACATACTCGGCCCCCTGATTCGCAATGATCTGCTCGCTCAGCTCGGGGCTCGTCAGGAAGGCATCCGTATCCGCGTTGCCGCTCCGGAGGTACACGTTGAGGACATTCTTCGTATTGAAGATGTTTTCAAGGTAGCCGTATACCGTGGCGGAAGCTGCGCCGAAGTCGAAGCCTTTCTCGACGCGGAGGTCCGTCTTGAAGAACCAGGGCGTCGTGGACGAGTTGAGCGGCTCGAGCGGAATGCGCGTACGGGTGTCGCTCCCTTCCAGCAGGCCTGCATCGCTCGGTGAGCGCTGGCCGATGGAGCCCGTGCTCCGCGTAAACCGGTGTCCGCTGTGGAACGAGAAGATGAGGTTGGCGGCCCAGTCATTTGCCAGCGGGCTTCCCTCGTTGCCGGTGCGGAAGTCAAGGATCGCAGAACCACGGTGGCGCTCTTCAAACGTGAGCGGCTGGATCAGGGACGGCGGAGGCGTGCCGTTCTCCAGCGCCGACAGCTGACCGCCGGGCTCCGAGTTGGTGCCCTTCGCGTCCGTCAGCGTGTAGTTCAGCATAGCCATGAACCCGCTGATCCGCGTCGTCCGCAGGGCGAGCTCGATACCCCGTGCGATCGCGAAGTCGCCGTTCACATAGAGGTTGTAGCTCGCAGCCGTTGCGTTCGGGGCGGTCTCCTGCCGGATCATTTCGAGCTGGCCCACCGTCTTGCGGTAGAATGCCGTCACATCGAACGCGGCGTAGTCGCTGAACTGGTGCCCCACGCCGATCTCGTACTGCGTAGATCGGATCGGATCGAGATCCCACGCGAACGGGTTCGTGATCAGGTTCTGACCGCCGAGGACGAGAGCGATGTAGCCCATGTCCGCATAGGCGTAGAACATGTCCGGCATCTGCGCGAATTTACCGTACTGGAGGTGGAATGCCGTCCGCTCCGTTATGGGGAAGGAGAGGCCCAGTCGCGGCTGCAGGTAGCCCTTGGCCGAGGCCTTCTTCAGGTTCTCCACGCTGGCCGCGCCCTCGTTGAAGGCAGGGTTGGCCGGATCTTCGACATCGAAGAGGTCCATGTCGAAGTAGTCGTACCGCAGGCCTGCATTGAGGATGATGTCCTCGAACTCGATACGATCGTTGATGTACAGCGCGGCCGTGACAGGACGTTTCGGCGCACTCGGCCCACTGTTCACCTTGTTCATGAACTCGTCGTAGCCGTAGCCACCCCAACCGGCGAGCCGGATGACCTGCGCGATGGAGTCACTCTCGGCCTGGATGGCCTCGAGCGTCCCCGGAGTTTCCATCGAGGAAGCCAGCGCAGCGCCGGACATGCGGTAGTTGCGCAGCGTCCAGCGGCGGAAGTTACCGCCCGCAACGATGTAGTGGTTCTCCTGCTGCGAGGTCAGCGAAAGGCCGAGGTCGTAGTACGACTGCTTCCGCCTCAGGTAGGAGCCATCCACATCACCAGGACGCGCAAATTCGAACGCGTTGAAGAGGTAGTTATCCGGCTGAATGTAGCGCCCCTGCCAATAGCGGGTGTAGAGGTCGGCTTTCTCCGTATCGCCGCCGAGCGCTTCGCGGACCGCATCGCGATCCCACCAGTCGATGAGATCCAACACGGCACCGCCCTGTCCGTCGGCTTCCGGTGAGCCGAAGATGGGGTCGTAGTTCTCGCGCTCGTAGTTGAAGTAGCCCACGTTGGCCTCGAGGTAGGTCGACGGATTGAGGAAGTAGGTCGCCTGTACACTGGCCAGCTGCGACATATCGTCGCGCCGCTGCACGCGTTCCTCATTAAAGATGTTGAAGATCGGCTCGAAATTGTCGCGCCGGTTCTGCTGGAGGTGTGCATAGCTGAGACGCACCCGCAGCGGGCTGAAATCGAAGCTCAGCGTACCGTTGACTTTGAGCTGCTCACGCGGCTGATTGACGCCGGGCAACTTCCCGTCTTCCCAGGCGAGCGGAGCGAATGCCGTATCCGGTGCAGAAGGGTTGGAACGATCGATGGGTTGTCCGAGGTCGGCCCCATACCAGAACATCGGATTCCAGTTATCCATCCGCTGGTAGTTCACCGCGCCAAAGAACCGGTGCTTGTTCCAGATCAGCGGACCGCCGAGGGTAGCGGTGAGATCGTTGTAGCCGTACGAATACGTTTGCCCCAGCACACCGGCCGGCGCATCGCTCTCGAACTGAACCATGCCACTCAGCTGGGAGCCACCCGTACGCAGCACCTGCTGCACGATACCGGCGTTCGCACCGCCATACTCGGCACTGTAGCCACCTGCGAGAATCTGGATCTCTTCCAGGGCTTCCGGAATGACCGGGATAACGTTATCGCCACCGACAAGGCTTCGCGAGCTGATGCCCTCCAGGAGAAACTCCGTTTCATCAGGGCGGCCGCCGCGGATGTATACCTCATTGTTGAGGACGGTAACACCAGGCTGCAGGCCGACGATGTCCTGCGCGTTACGAGTCGGAAGCGACGTAAGCTCTTCTCGGCCCATGCGGCGAACAGCGTTCGTAGCCGTTACGTTAACGAGCGGCCGCTCTGCCGTAACCTCTACGATGTCCAGTTCGACCGTTGCGGGACGCAGCCGGAAATTGACCGGGTTCGTGATGCCCGCGATGATCTCTACGCCTTCACGCCGTTCGGTCGCATACCCGGTATAGCTAGCGATGACCGTATATGTACCGGGCGGCACTTCAAAGATCTCGAACTCGCCGTCGATATCCGACGCCGCGCCGAACGACGTTCCTTCCAGGATGACGCTAGCGCCCGGAAGTGATTCGCCCGTCTCTGCGTCTACGACGGTGCCGGCGATCTTGGCCGTTGACTGTGCCAGGACCAAGGTCGGCGCCGCTAGCAGCAAGAGCACAAGCAGACCCCATTTGCGTAGCATAGGTTACCTCCTCTGGTGGTGTAGTGTATGGCTATTTAATGAAGGGGCCGGCCGGTACCTGTAAGCCTCCCCGAGAGGAGCATCAGAGGGATGGAGCGCCGTGCCGCGCAAGCTCAGTCATGGCCCGGGTCTGGCAACCGCACGCAACACGCGGAATTCAGCAACCTCGTATGTAAAGGCAAATCTCCGTGTGTGAGGCAGAAAGGCTGTAGCACTCTATCCGTCTGGCGCACTCCTCCGTATTAGTATCGATCACAAATCCGTGTACAAAAGCGCGAGGCGACCGGTACCCAGATCTCCCGCTTCTGTTGGCTTTGAACGAAGAGGGGACAACTTCGCGGCAACACGCATGCAGGGGGCCTCTTGAGAATGAAAATCGCGAGCCGAATGCCTTACGCTGCAAACGCGCCCACACGCATACGTCTGATCAGGGACATCTCCTGGAGCATCGAACTCCTTATAAAATCCCAAGACATACCGCACGACAATGGAGGTGCGATTTCTTGAGCCAGACGGTACGGCGGTCCGGAAGTACGTCCCTCGCCGGTCAGCCAGAGGTCCCGAACAAACGATCGGCTGTACAGTAGGTCATGAATGAGGATGTGTGGCTGATGGTAGTATAGGAAAACAGGGGCAGCGGAGGGACCGATCAATTGCAATGCGCCTGAATGCAGGCATCATCGCCTGAGAGCATCCGCAACAGGTCGTGTTTAGCAACAACCTGCCAGGGAACTCTCACATGGGACATATGTGGGGGGCGGCCTTTCCGGCTGCAACGACGAATATAATGTCGTCTCCTCCGTTCGCAAAACCTCGCTGCCAGAAGGTTGTTATGACAGGCCAAACGGTTGAAACTACATCCTGAGCGGTTATGGGCTTACGCCTAATTATTTTCATCATGAAAGCGCTTCCGGCCCGGTAAATGATTTTCTCTAGAAAAGGAATGCGCATCCACCAAACGCCAGGATGAGCGACCATGTATGCGCTCCTCAACTGACGATCTGCCGCTAGCATTAACACACCACACTCTCGGCGCACACAGATGATTATGTTGCCACCATTATCCCGTCCGTTTTCTCATCGGGGGACAGAATACCGAACGCCCAGTGGCATATCCATCGTGGTAGGCTGAGCGGAGTGTAGAGACCGCATGTATACCGCTCCGTACCCACGTGTCATTCTGAGCGGAGCCGAAGAATCCCACTAAAACAGCACCGCTGTACCGGTATGTGGAATTTCTTCGACAGTCGGCTCCGCCTCATGTCCTCGACTACGCTCGGGATGACAAATAGTGGGCATAGCGGATGTCCCGAAAACGCCTGAGTTACCCATCCCATGAGGCTGGACATTCCACCAGACCGACCGGCACCGCATGAACAAACGGATGCACATGTGAACACCTACGCAATCGAGCAATATCTTGCGCTCGCTTAGCACGGCTATACCTGACGGCTGTAGAACCTCCGGCTACCCCGTATCCGGGCGTCAACGTACCATAAACGTTGCAGCAAAACCGAACGCAGAACCCGACGGCACGAACCGGAACGCGTACATCGTGGTAGAGAGAGGCGCCAGACCAGGTACTGGCCTACTCCTACTCTAACCTATTCTTTTGCAATACATGACGACGACGCGCCCTGAGTCCGTAGAACCGGCTGCTTTTCAGGCCCTCATAACGGCCTTTGGAGCGGACCGACTCCGCCGAAACGAGATTCTCGCTCCTTATACCACATTCAAAATCGGTGGCCCCGCCGACCTTTTCTTCGAGGCTCAGACAGCAGACGAACTTGCTACGGCCGTCCGCATCGCCCGCGAATACGAGATTCCCTTCTTCCTTCTTGGCATGGGGGCGAATATTCTCATCGGAGATGGCGGCTTTCGGGGCCTGGTCATACATAACGGAGCCAGACAGATCCGCGTCGACCAGAAGGCCGGACGGATCTGGACCGAAAGCGGCGTGATCATCTACCCGGATCTCATCCAACTGGCCGTGGAGCACGGTCTTTCGGGCCTGGAGCACTACGTGGGCATCCCGTCTACCGTCGGCGGCGCGCTCTGGCAGAACCTGCACTTCCTCTCCCCTCCTCCCGAGCGCGAGCGCACGATGTTCATCGAGGAAGTCGTCTATGAAGCCGAGATCCTGACGCAGGAGAATGAGCGGCGTACCGTCGGCGTGGAGTACTTCAACTTCGGATACGACTACTCCATCCTCCACGACCGGGCCGACGTAGTGCTTACGGCCACGTTCCAGTTGGAACCCGGGGACAAGGTGCGCATGCGGTACATCATGGAAGAGAACCTCGCCTGGCGCCGCGAGCGTCATCCTCCGCTCGATACCGAACCCAGCGCCGGGTCTATCTTCAAAAAGATCGAAGGGATTGGAGCAGGTCGGCTCATCGACCAGTGCGGCCTCAAGGGCCTGCGTATCGGCGGAGCCGAAATCACGAAACGCCACGCCAACATCATGATCAACCGGGGCGGCGCTACGGCCTCAGATGTTCGCGCACTCATCGCCTACGTCCAGAAGACCGTGCAGAAGGAGACCGGCTACTATCTGCAGCCGGAAATTTCTTTCATCGGAGAGTTCCTCCCCCTGACGGAGATCGAGCCCATCCGCGCCGAGGATCAGATCGAGCAAAAAGCGTAGTCCCGACCCGGAGCAGCGCGAGGCATGACATCGCGCTGCTCCGGCTCATTCCCTCCGGCCCAGACGTTCCTCCCGTAGCGCAAGCATCTTTTCCGCAAACGCACGGGCATCGGCTTCGAGGACGTTACCGGCCTCCAGACCGGTTTGCCATGCTGCCGGGAAGGCAGCCCAGCCATGCAACGCGCCAAGTAACGAGCCGACCATGGACCCGGTCGTATCGGCATCTCCCCCGGCATTGATGGTAGAAAGGAGCGTCCCCTCAAGCAGACCGGGATTACGAGCAAACATCGCTACTGCAAAAGGCCAGGATTCATCCGCATAGATACCGGCGCCGTTGCACAAATCCAGCAAGTCGAGGGGGAAATCGGCGAGATGTTCGCCCAGTACCGTCAACCTGGCTGAAAGTGGGCCGCCGGACACTTCCATCATCTCCTCCGCCCATTGTACGACCGACAGCAACTCATTCCAGAACGCTCCGACATCGAACGTGTCAACAGTGTGACCCAGGGTATACGAGACGGCGAATGCCTGTCCAAAACCGGCAGCCACGGCCATCGGGTGAAGATGTGTGATTCGGAGGAGCGACGTGATGAAATCCCAGGCCTCCCGCTGCGTCGCTCCTGTCACCGCCCACCACACGCCCAGCGGAGCAGCACGCAAGGCAGCCCCATTCGTAGGCTCCGATGCTTCACCGGAATCCCGCCACGACACGCCACGGGCCAATCGTTCCACGGCTGCCCGGGTCATACCTCCCCACCGGCGCGCTTCCGGCAGCAACTCCACATAGCCATTTGCCAGCCGGGCCTGAGTCTCCCTCAAGCCGGAAGCATTCATCAACGCCGCCACGACGGCAAAGGTGAGTTGCGTATCGTCCGTCCACTGCCCCGCATGCAGATCGCGGCGCTGCTCATCGTCCGTATACCCCTTGATGCCTCTGTAGAACGTACGGACGTTCTGGTGACTCAGCCCTTCAACAGGCATCCCCAGCGCATCTCCAACCGCTCCGCCCAGCAACGTCCCGATAATCTTATCTAAAGTCATGTATCTATTTATGCGTTTATCCGTCTACTACTCCGGCGCGCACGCCGTCTCCACGTTGTACGAGGCCAGCAAATTACCTCCCGATTCATTAAGCCGCACTACACGTGTACGTCGCGTCACATACAGCGGGCAGGAATGCCTGCGTATCCCCCAGCACCACACATAAACTTGAACGTGCATTCCATGAGGTACGCCACCCTTCTGCTCCTCACAGCGGTGTTCCTTCTCAGTGGCTGCTATCACGCGACCGTCGTGACAGGTTTACAGCCTTCGGCAGAAGTCATCGAAAAGAATTTTGCCCCATCATGGATTTACGGTCTGGTACCCCCTCCCACGGTTGAGACCATGCAGCAATGCGAGAATGGGGTAGCGAAAGTGGAAACCGAGTTGAGTTTCGTAAACCAGCTCGTAGGAGCCCTGACCTTAGGCATTTATACACCAATGACCATCAAGGTAACATGCGCGGCCGGCAATACGTCGGATGCACAGATCCTTCTCGAAGAGGGCCAGGACGTGGTACGTGCTTTCAGCGAGGCTGCAGACCTGGCAGCGAAGAGCGGGGCACCAGTCTATGTAGCGTTCGAATAGACCACCCTGAACGACGCAAGCGAGGCCCGCTGCCGCCCGGCATGCGGGCCTTTCTTCGTTTTCTCTTCCCCGACGACCGATACCCACGCACCATTGTCCCTTTCGTACCTTTGCGTGGTCTACTTTCATTGATCTCTAATCGGCATGAACTGGCTATACGGCGCCTGGGCTGTTTTCGAGAAGGATCTTCGGCTCGAGTTGCGCAGTCGGTACGCCATCAACATGCTTGTCATGTTCGTGCTCTCCACGTTGATGCTTGTCCTGTTTGCTGTCGGACAAGAACAGGTCAGCGAGCGAGTACAGTCGGCGCTACTCTGGGTGATCATCACGTTCTCGGCGGCCATCGGGCTGGGCCGGGCATTCATCGGGGAAGAAGAACGCGGCACCGTGCTCCTGCTTCAACTCAACACACATGGCAGCATGGTGTATGCCGGCAAGCTAGTGTTCAACTTCTTGCTCATCCTACTGCTGAACTTGATCGCACTGGGAGCCTTCATCCTACTCTTCCGAATGGACGTGTTGATGCCCGGGTTACTCCTTGCCATACTCGCGCTGGGCGCCCTGGGACTCTCCGGCACGACTACATTCCTCTCTGCCATTATCGCTCGAACCGCGAACCAGGGCCCCCTTCTGCCCGTACTCGTCTTCCCCGTACTCATTCCTCTGCTGCTTTCGGTGGTGAGTGGAACGCGTACCGCCATCCTGGGCGGAGGATGGGCTGCGGCAGCAAATGAGTTGATGACACTCATCGGCTTTGCGGGAGTCACCATCACCGCCGCGTTTCTCCTGTTCGATTATGTATGGAACGATTGATCGCCGAGGATGTCATCGTAGGGGTACAAACCTGCAGAAACGGTACGCTACTCTGTCTGGCCGATCCTCTTTGTACCACGACTCATCAAAGCTTCACGCCCTGGCAGGCCGGATATATCGCCGGGGGTACGTGATTTGCGTTAATATGTAGATATGCAGCTACTTGTACCTAATCTGAAGCGATACCAGGTCATCCGGACGGTCGTACTGGTCTGGATGACGGCAGTGGTGTTCGGGGCATTCCTGCTGAGCATTCCCCGCATCAACATCCTGGAGCATACGGCGCGCAACCTCTACTTCCACGTGCCGATGTGGTTCACGCTCATGGCCGCAGCCGTGGTTTCTGCATACCACTCTGTGCGATACCTGGGCTCGTCGGATATCGCCCGTGACATCCGGGCGGCAGAGGCGGCCTGTGTAGGCGTGCTCTTTGGCATCCTGGGGCTCATTACAGGCATCGTCTGGGCGCGATTTACCTGGTACGAAGGCACCAACATCTGGTGGAACTTCGATCCCAAGCAGTCCATGGCGGCCGTGCAACTGCTCATTTACGGCGGCTATTTCGTCCTCCGTTCTACTATCGAAGATCCGCAGAAACGGGCGCGCATGGGCGCGGTATACAACCTGTTCGCGTTCGTTACACTTCCGTTTCTCCTGTACGTACTTCCGCGTCAGATGGACAGCCTCCACCCCGGGGCGGAAGGAAACCCGGCTTTCAGCGAGATCACACACCCGATCATGCGACTGGTGTTTTACCCCGCCGTCATCGGGTTCATCGGGCTGTTCTGGGTATTGTACACACAGCGCGTCCGCGTCGCGTTTCTCAGACAGCGCACCCAGGGTGACATAGAGCTCTGAGGGGCAACTGTATTTCTGAACTGATGATTTCCGTGATTCAAGACACTTTGCAGACACAACCCGGCGCGAGCACGCGGTATGATAGTATCTGGGCGCACACCGGCATCCCTTCGCAACAGCCGGAAGGTCTGGAGCGCATCATGCTGGCCGAAGACAAGCTCTATGTCGTTCTGGCTGTCGTGCTCATCATCTGGTTCGGCATCGTATACTTCATCCTCCGCACAGATCGAAAACTGTCGAAGGTGGAACGATCTATCGAGAGCGGCATACCTTCGGAAACAGCCAGACATACCTGACGGCATTGCCTCTGTCGCACAGCCCCAACGTAACCCTAGACCATGAAACCGAAGACGATCATTGGCCTCGTTCTGATTGTGGGCTTTTCAGCCCTGCTCCTGCTCAACTTCGGCGAGCAAGTAGGTGGATACATGGACTTTGCCCAGGCCGAAAAGACTGGAGCCAGAGCACACGTGGTAGGTACCTGGGCGAAAGACTACGAAGTCAGCTACGACCGCGATCGGAACGTATTCAGCTTCCACATGGCAGATGAGAAAGGGGAGGTGCGGCTGGTCCACTACCCCAACCCCAAGCCAGCCAACTTCGAAGACGCGGAGAAACTTGTCGTAGAGGGGTATGTGAAGGGAGACGTGTTCCAGGCCGAGCACATCCTGGTGAAGTGCCCCTCCAAATACAATGACGCCCGCGGTATCGAGCAGGCCAGCGCGTCCATGTAGGGCCCGCCGGCATGAGGCCTCGGCCTCATTACACGTGCCATTCTGATTTCAGGGGAGCATCGTCGCCGATGCTCCCCTTCTTTTTAGAGGTAGATCAGCGAAGCGAACACGAAGTAGACGGTCAGCCCGATGATGTCGTTGAGCGTTGTAACGAACGGCCCCATCGAACTGGCCGGATCAATCCCCATATGTTTCAGAGCAAAGGGAACGAGGGCACCGTTCGTAGTGGCGAGTACGAAAACCGTTACCATCGTGAGCCCCACCGTGATTGCCAGACGGCCCGGATTGCCGAAACTGCCGGGCCCCACCTGATCCAGGAGCAGAATGAAGCCGCACAGCAGGGCAGCCGTTACGAGGCCGTTCAGCAGCGCAACGAACATCTCTCTACCGACCCGCTTCCATAGATCTCCCATCCAGAGATCACCGGAACTGATGCCCTGGACAGCGATGGCCGCACTCTGAACGGCGGCATTGCCTCCCATCGCCGTGACGATGGGGATGAAGGAAGCCAGGGCAACCGCCTGCTCCAGCGTACCCTCGAAGACCTTGATGACCGTTCCGGAAACGGTCGCGCCGAGCAATCCCACCAGAAGCCACGGCAACCTCCCCCGGCTTATCTGAAAGGCACTCGCGGAGGGGCCCTCAGCCGCCGACACACCGCTAATGAGCCGGATATCTTCCTCTGCCTCCTCACGGATGACATCGATCACATCATCGATGGTAATGCGACCGACCAGACGATCGCCTGCATCCACGACTGGAAGCGAAATGAGGTCATAGCGCTCCATGATACGCGCGACCTCCTCCTGGTCGACATCGGTCCGCACCGAGATCACATCAGGATCCATGATCGTCCTGATGCGGGCATCCGAGGGCGAAAGCAGCAGACGTTGCAGCGATACGACCCCTTTGAGCCGGTCTTGCTCGTCGGCGACGAAAAGCGCGAATACTTCCTCGACCGTTTCCGCGTTGCGACGGACTTCCTCAGTAGCCTCAGCGACGGTCATGTCTGGATGCACGGCCACGTACTCCGTCCCCATGATGCCACCGGCCGTATCCTCCCGGTAGCCGAGAAGCTCCTGCACGTCCTCCGCATCTTCCAGCTCGGGAAGTACCTGCCGGGCGACTTCTGCCGGGAGATCTGCCAGCACGTCGGCAGCATCATCCGTATCCAGCTCATCGATGATGGCCGTAATCCGTTCCGGCCTGACCTCCTCCAGGAGCGCGGCACGGTAGCCGCTGTCGAGTTCGGCGAGCACCTCACTCGCCCGCTCGGTCGAAAGCCAGTGGAAGAGTCGTCTGGCCTCATCGAAGGGAAGGTGGCGAAGCAAGCGCGCCACGTCCGGCGCATACAGGTCGGCCATTACGTTCAGCACCATCCCGCGCTGGTCCGAATCCAGCAGCGCCGTGATGTCATCTACGAGCTGCTCATCGACTTCCAGTAATCCCGCGAGACGCTCCTGTCCTTCCGTCATGCTTACGATTTCGGCCATACGTTGGCTGCCAGCTAGCGTGCTGCAAGAATGCCCGGGACGCACCCGTGGTGGAGGATGCTGAAGGCCAGGTGCACGGTGGTAGCAGTGACTACCTGTAACGGACTGCCACCCGGCTCTCTTTCAGCAGCCGGCCGTTTCTGGTCAGAGATAGGCCAACGTGTACGTCACAACGCGCGTTAAGATAGTTCTTCCCGCTCGTGCCGCCCAAGATGCGCAGCGAGTGTGATGAAATCTTGTGGCGATAATTCTTCGGCCCGGCTCTGCGCCCATCCGTTCGGGAGCTCAATGCCCCGGTCCTTCGTCCAACGGCTCAGCGTATTTCGTAGTGTCTTGCGCCGCTGGCTGAATGCTTCGCGTACGACGAGTCGCAAATACGACGGATCAACGACCTGATCGACGTTCGCATCCGTGAACGTGAGACGGACAACAGCGCTCGTCACTTCCGGTTTCGGATAAAACACGTTCGGCGAGACCCGGAAGAGAAGTTCCGGCTGCGTGTAGAGTTGCACCGCGACGCTCAGGATGCCGTACTCTTTCGTTTTCGGCTGCGCTACGAGCCGTTCCGCCACCTCGAGCTGCATCATCAAAACTGCCTCACGAATGTGCGGCCGGGCATCCAGCAGGGCAAACAGGATCTGCGAGGTGATGTAGTAAGGCAGGTTGCCGATCACATGAAGCGGCCCCCCTTTCTCTTCAACGAGCGCCGCCCAATCAACCTCCAGCACGTCCTGACGCCGCACGTCGAGATCCGGGTGTTTCTCCCGAAGGAAATCCACGGCTCGCCGATCCAGTTCGATGGCTGTAAACGCCGGGTATCGTTTGACCAGTTCATCCGTGAGCGCCCCGATTCCCGGCCCGATTTCTACGACATGATCTTCCGGCGAAGCGTGCAAGGCGGAAACGATCTTACGAATCGTGTTCGGGTCCTTCAGAAAGTTCTGGCCGAGGCTCTTTTTGGGTGAGATGCTGCCTTGCATGCCGGGGAAAAAGGGAAAGCCTCTGCAAGCGTATACAGCGGCTTCAGTCATTTACGGAATGATACAACAGAACCGGGCCAGCCTGTACGAGATGCGCACCCGCTCCATTCATGTAACGTGGCCTGGTGGTATGTCAATCGTGATAGGATGAGAGGAGTATAGAGGCCGTGGTATACCTCTTCTCACCGCATGTGTCATTCTGAGCGGAGCGTAGCGCAGTCGAAGAATCCCACAAAACAGCACCGCTGTGCTCCTATATGGGATTTCTTCGACAATCGGCTCCGCCTCGTGTCCTCGGCTGCGCTCGGGATGACAGATGGTGAGCATAACCGATGAACCGAATACGACCGATCTGCTCATCCCATGAGGCCGGACATTCCAATAGAGTATCACGTTCTACCGTACCCGCTTGCGACGGTTGCGGACGTAATCCTCGAAGATGAACTCGCCGAGGTTATCCAGGCTGGCGTAGTATGCCCGGCCCTGATTGGCTTCGGTCAACTCGTGAACGAAGTTCTGCAGATAGGGATCGCGTGCGATCATGAAGGTGGTGACGGTGATTCGCTCGCGGCGGCAGATGACGGCCTCGTCCAGCACCTTGTTGACGATCCGGCGATCCAGGCCGAATGCGTTCCGATACATCCGCCCATTCTCGATATGACAGCTTGGCTTGCCGTCAGTGATCATGAAGATCTGCTTGTTCTGGTTCTTCCGGCGGCGGAGGATGTCCCGCGCACGCTGAAGACCAGCCCGTGTATTCGTGTAGTAAGGGCCGACTTCGAGGTAGGGTAGATCCTTGATCGAGACCTCCCAGGCATCATTCCCGAAGGCCACGATATCCAGGGTATCCTTCGGGTAGCGGGTCATGATCAGCTCCGATAGCGCCATCGCCGTGCGGCGTGCAGGAGTGATCCGGTCTTCCCCGTACAGCACCATCGAATGCGAGAGGTCGATCATGAGGACGGTCGCCACGTTCGTCGTGTGGTCCGTCTCGTATACGGCGAAGTCGTCCTCCTGTAGGCTCCACTCATCGATGCCGCCCCGGCGGAAAGAATTCGACAACGTTCCGGTCACATCGAGGAGGTTGACATCATCGCCAAATTGCCAGTTGCGGGTTTCCGGCAAGCGTTCATCCCCCATACCGGCGTGCGGCGTCTTGTGCCGCCCGCGCCTGCTCTTGCGAAGCTGACCGAAGATCTCTTCGAGCGAGCGCTGCCGAAGCGTGCGCTCCGTCCTGGCCGTGATCCGAACCGTGCCTTCGTTATCTTCCTGGAGATACCCCTGACGCTTCAGTTCTTCGATGAAATCACCGATGCCCATACCCTCATCGGTGAGCCCATAGCGCTTGTCAAGCTGTGTGAGCCAGTTCAGCGCCTCGGCCGCATCTCCAGCCGTGTGTTGGAGCAGTTGCTGAAACAGGTCGAGGAGCTTTTCGAATGTGGACTGCGCCTGGCCGTGGCGCTGCTCGTCCCATTTCGTATAGCGAAAGAACATGGCAGTGTGGGCGTGGTAGTTGGTTACCAGATCGAACGATGGGACGGCCTGATTGTTTTCCAGCTCAGAGACTCAAAAATGTCAGCCCTGTCCGTACCTGAACGGTGTTTTCAGGTACTCCTTCGCCCGTTCGTGTGCCTCACCGATATTCTTCATCTTAAGTACACTCCGATACATAGCGACCGCCTCATCTCGCCGCCCTAACGCATCGTAGATCATGCCCTGTCGCACACGGCCCCAGACTTTCCAGTACACGTCCTCCTTTCTACCGGCAAGGAGCCGGTCCAGTTGCTTCAAGTTATGCAAGGCTTCCTCATACTGGCCGTATGCGAACTTGGCGCGAGCGATGTAATAGAAGGCCTGCTCGGCAGACGCGTTATTGTAACCCGGCATGCCGTACTTCTTGAGCACCTCCTGAAAAATCGCCTCCGACCTGGCCCACTGCCCCCAGCGCGCGTAAATACGCCCTTCGAAGGTATGGAAGAAGGGGTTATCCGGGTACTTCTGCCGGAGCCAGGTAACGTACTCGATGCTCTTCTCCCGGTCGTGCTCGTACATGTAGAAGATCTGAAGCAGAAAGTAGACGGCTTCCGTCTGGATATACGTACCGTTCTGAGCCGTCCGATTCAACTCCAGCAGGCCACGTTCCCGGTTGCCGTTCGGGAAAAATGCCATGAAGGGACGGGCAATCGGGTAGTTTTCTCGGATAACGTCCGAGTAGTAGTCATAAATGCCGGCAGCGAAGATGAAGTCGTCGTTGTCGGGGTCCAGTTTGGCAAGATCGAACACATAGCTCATGGCTCGCCTACCGTCCAGTGCAGCTTTGAGCCATTGCCTGCGGTTGGCATGCAGGCGTCCCTCGAATGCATATGCGGCGCTCTTGAAGAACATCGCATCCGGATTCCGCTTGTCTCGCTTGAGAATCCGGTCGCTACGCCGGACGACCTCTTCCATCTGCTTCACGAACTGCCGGTCATACGACTCATCAGAAAGATCCAGCAAGATGTGCCACCATGTGTTGAGCGCCTTCAGAAAGGGACCGACTGGATGCTCGGGGTAGCGGCGGTCAATCTGCTCGAAGATGTAGTTTGCCTCCTCGAACTTCATATTGTAGAGGAAATCCAGTCCTCGCTTGCCATGGTTTTGGACGAACGGGTCGTCCAGAACCGAAACCGCTTGCGAAGCGGGTATCGCGGGCGTACGCGCCTGTGCGAGAGCCGGGGCATGAACCAGGCCGGACAGGAGGAGGGCAACTACAAACGGAACGCGTAGCGCTTTGCTAGCGGGCATGTTCTCAGGAGGGGCAGGTCGTATATACTGCAAATACAGTCTTCTAAACAATAAAGATGCCCGCGTGTTCTGCCGAAATGCAAAAAGGCATCGTCCTCGACGGAACGATGCCCGAAAAAGCAACGACCTCCCGGAGCTTCCGAGAGGTCGTGCATATCCATCCACTATTTAGAACACCCGCCGCGTACCTGTATAGACCAAGCTCACCAGCATGATCTTGGCGAGATCCACCGGGATGAAGCGGAGCCAGCCCTTATCGATGGACTCGAACCAGGTGGCGTGTCCGGCGGCGAAATGGAACCACGTAACCCCGATGGTGAAGAGGATCACCGAACCAATCGCCAGAGAAAGCGTGCTGCCTACGAGAGAGTTCCACCGCTTCGAGAACAATCCAACAGCTGCCGCCGTAATCGGCCAGGCCAGCAGATACCCACCCGTTACCGCACCGAACAGGTACGCCGGACCGAATCCGTCGCCGGCAAATACCGGTGCAACCATCCCCAGCGCCAGATAGAGGAGTTGCGCCAGCATGCCATTCCGCCACCCGAGATACAGCCCGCTCCCGTAGACGAACAGTGTCTGCAGTGAGAACGGCACTTCCCACAGGTAGATGCGAACCTGCGCGCCGAGCGCCGTAAGCAGCGCAAAGGCGAGGATGCCAAGCACCTGAACGGTTGCCGAAGCGCGCTCCTGCCGAAGCGAATCGACGGAAGTAACGTGCGGGGAAGAAAGTTTAAGGGTTGAGATCATATCCTCTTCGCGTTCTTGTCATGGTAGCCGAAAACCAGTGCCTTGCACGCCCAAGATAGAGCACACCGGGCAACGATGTCCACGCCCGGCAAGCAAAAGCCGTATGTTTGATAGAGCACAATTCCTCCTCACCACGTCACCGCCACGTTTTCACGCTTACGCGGCTTGCGCACCGACCTGCTCCGGCTCATAGTTCAGGCGGGAGCCCAGCCAGCGTTCCATCTCTGTAACGGACATGCCCTTGCGGCGGGCATAGTCTTCCACCTGATCGCGCCCGACTTCACCGACGTTGAAGTATTCGGAACCAGGATGCGCGAAATAGAGGCCGCATACGGAGGCCGTCGGGTACATGGCGAGGTGTTCCGTCAAGCGAATCCCGGTGTTTTGCTCCACGGCCATGAGATCCCACAAAATGGTCTTCTCCGTATGATCCGGGTTTGCGGGATAGCCGGGGGCCGGGCGAATGCCCTGATACTGCTCCCGGATGAGTTCCTCGCCCGAAAGCTGCTCGTCCGGAGCGTATCCCCAGAACTCTTTTCGGATGCGCTCGTGGAGAAGCTCCGCAAACGCCTCTGCCAACCGGTCCGCAAGCGCCTGCACCATGATTGCGTTGTAGTCGTCATGGTCGCGTTTGAACGCCATCACGAGCTCTTCTTGCCCGATGCCTGCCGTAACGGCGAAAGCGCCCATATAGTCCTTCCGGCCGCTCTGCTTTGGAGCCACGAAGTCGGAGAGCGCACGGTTCGGGTGTCCCGGCGTCTTCTGCGCCTGCTGACGTAGCATGTGCAGCACGGCCTGCGTCTCGCGGCGACTGTCGTCGGCGTAGAGTTCGATGTCATCGCCGATGCTATTGGCTGGAAAGAGCCCATACACGCCGTTGGCCCGGAGCAACTTCTCCGAGATGATCCGATCGAGCAGAGCATTCGCGTCGTCGAAAAGCCGCTTTGCCTCGGAGCCGACGTTCGGGTGTTCAAAAATGCGGGGGTACTTGCCTTTCAGTTCCCATGCGATGAAGAACGGAGACCAGTCGATGTACTTGCGAATTTCCTCCAGCGGATAGTCTGCCAGAACGTGCACGCCGAGCCGGTTCGGTGTAACGATCGGAATCGAGTTCCAATCGCACGTAAACGCATTCGCACGTGCCTGTTCTATCGTGAGGTACTCCGTGCGAGTCGTGCGGCGGGCATGATCCTCACGAACCTTCGCATACTCGTCCGCGACCTCTCTGGCGAACTCTTCGCGCGTGTCATCGGAAATGAGATTGCTGACGACCGTAACACTTCGCGAGGCATCCAGTACGTGGATGACCGGATGTGAATAGTTCGGCTCAATCTTCACTGCCGTGTGGATGCGGGATGTCGTCGCTCCACCAATGAGCAGCGGCAGTTTGAACCCCTGGCGCTCCATCTCTTTGGCAACATGGACCATCTCGTCCAGTGACGGTGTGATGAGACCGCTCAGTCCAACGATATCCACATTGTGTTTGCGGGCCTCATCCAGGATCTTGTCCGCCGGAACCATCACGCCGAGGTCGATGACCTCGTAGTTGTTGCAGGCAAGCACGACACCGACGATGTTCTTGCCGATGTCGTGTACGTCACCTTTCACGGTTGCCAGGAGCACCTTAGCCTGGGCACGCGTGTCCTCGTTTGCCGTTTTCTCCTGCTCGATGAACGGGATGAGGTAGGCGACGGCCTTCTTCATGACACGGGCGCTCTTGACCACCTGCGGCAAGAACATCTTACCCGCGCCGAAGAGATCACCTACGACGCCCATGCCCGCCATGAGCGGCCCCTCGATGATGCTGAGGCCATTCGGATATTTCTGGCGCGCTTCCTCGACATCCTGCTCGATATAGTCGGAAATGCCTTTGACGAGCGCGTGCTTGATCCGTTCTTCTACCGGCTCATTACGCCATGCCTGTTCGGCCGTCCCCGCGTCTCCGCTCTGCGACTGCCGTGCGATCTGCTCTGCGAAGTCTACCAGGCGCTCCGTGGCATCCGGTCGCCGGTTGAAGAGTACGTCCTCTATCCGCTCCAGCAAGTCTTTCGGGACTTCCTCATAGATTTCGAGCTGGCCGGCATTCACGATGCCCATGTCCATCCCCGCCCGGACGGCGTGGTACAGAAATGCAGCGTGAATGGCTTCCCGCACGCGGTCATTGCCTCGGAACGAGAAGGAGATATTGCTGACCCCACCGGATACCTTCGCGAGCGGCAGGTTCTCCTTGATCCAGCGCGTGGCCTCGATGAAGTCGAGGCCGTACCGGTTATGCTCCTCAATACCGGTGGCAATCGCGAAGATGTTTGGATCGAAGATGATATCCTGAGGAGGAAAGCCGATCTCCTCCGTCAGAATGCGATAGGCACGAGCGCAGATCGTTTTCCTCCGTTCCACCGTGTCGGCCTGGCCCTGCTCGTCGAAGGCCATTACGATGACGGCGGCACCGTACTGGCGGCATTTTCTCGCCTGCTCGCGGAATTTCTCTTCGCCTTCCTTGAGCGATATCGAGTTGACGACCGCTTTTCCCTGCACACATTTCAGACCGGCCTCAATCACCTCCCATTTCGACGAGTCGATGACGACAGGCACACGAGCGATGTCCGGCTCGGCTGCAACAAGGTTGAGGAACGTGACCATGGCCGCTTCGGAATCGAGCATGCCTTCGTCCATGTTCACATCGATCATCTGAGCGCCGTTCTCGACCTGCTGACGCGCGACGGACAGGGCTTCCTCGTAGTTACCCTCCTTGATCAGCCGGGCAAACTTCTTCGAGCCCGTCACATTCGTCCGCTCGCCGATGTTGACGAAGTTCGTCTCGGGGCGCAAAATGAGCGGCTCCAGACCACTCAGGCGTAGGTAGGGCTCTACCTGGGGTATCCGGCGAGGCTCGATGTCCGCTACTGCTTCAGCTATGGCTCGAATGTGATCTGGCGTGCTCCCGCAGCAGCCACCGACGAAGTTCAGGAAGCCGCTTCGAGCGTACTCGGCGGCTACGCTCGCCATGATCTGCGGGGTCTCGTCATATCCGCCGAACTCATTCGGGAGACCGGCATTCGGATAGAGACTCGTATGAACCGTCGCGACGCGCGAAAGCTCTTCGATAAACGGACGCATCTGCTCGGAGCCGAGGGCGCAGTTCAACCCGACGCTCAAGAGATGCGGCATATGCGAGATGGAGATCCAGAACGCCTCCGTCGTCTGCCCGGAGAGCGTGCGGCCACTCATATCCACGATGGTGCCGGAAACCATGACCGGCAGGACCTTCCCTGTCTTGCGGAACTGTTCCTGAATGGCGTAGAGCGCTGCCTTGCAATTGAGCGTATCGAAAACGGTCTCTACGAGGAGAATATCTGCGCCCCCGTCGATGAGGCCGGCAATCTGGTCCGCATAAGCAGCGACCACCTGATCGAAGGTAACTGCCCGAAAACCAGGATCCGTGACGTCAGGTGACAGGGAAAGCGACTTGTTCAACGGCCCGATGGAACCCGCTACGAAACGCGGCTTCTCGGGTGTACGGCGGGTGTACTCGTCGGCGGCCTGCCTGGCCAGCTGTGCAGCGGCAACGTTCAACTCGTACGCCAGCGACTCCATGTGGTAGTCGGCTTGCGCAATAGACGTTGCCGTGAACGTATTCGTCTCAACGATATCTGCACCGGCATCCAGGTACGCCCGGTGAATATCCCGAATGATATCCGGCTGCGTGAGCGAAAGGATATCGGTGTTCCCTTTCAGGTCACAAGGGTGATCTTTGAAACGCTTACCACGAAACGCCTGCTCGTCCAGTTGATATCGCTGGATCATGGTGCCCATCGCACCATCGATCACCAGAATGCGATCCCTCAGGAGCCGAGAAAGCACGTCCATCGTAGCGTTCATGTTACCTCACCACAGGCCAGAGATGACAAAAATCATTTGCCGCGCTAGTGCGCGGGGATGCCCGCTCATACCGACGCAGCGCGCATGAGCCAGAGTCACCCAAACAAAACTACGATAGTTCGCAAGGGAAAACTGCGACTTTTGAACGCGGGTGAACGTGCCTGCCCTTTTTAGAGATCTCCCGAGGCTACTTCGTTAGAAATTCCAGCACCAGCTCTGCAAATGCCTGTGGGGCATCGGCATGAACCCAGTGCCCGGCATGAGGAATGGTTATGATCTCCGCCTCGGGGAAGAGCCACTTGATGCCGGGAATATCCTCGTCGCGAATGTAATTGGAGCGCTCCCCACGAATGAAGAGCGTAGGCCCTTCGAAGGGGTTTTCGGCTTCAATCGGCTCACTCAGCCTGTCATAGTTACGGTAGAGGCCCTCCAGGTTCATCTGCCAGACATACTTACCGCGCTCGCGATCATGGGACAGGTTTTTCATGAGAAACTGTCGCACTTCCGGCGCGGTGATCTTCCGTGCTATAGCATCCTCGATATCCCGGCGGCTTCCGTACTGACTGGTATCAATAGAACGGAGTGCATCGAAGATATCGTTATGCGTAGGGGGGTAGGCTCGCGGAGCCATATCGGCTACGACGAGACGATCTACGCGATCGGGATACGTCAACGCGAAAAGCATCGCCGTTTTTCCGCCCATCGAGTGCCCCAGTACGTGGGCGGATGCGAGGCCATGTTCGTCCATGAAGTCCCGCAGATCCTCGACCATGACCTCGTAACTGAACTCGTCGCTGTGTGGGGAACGTCCGTGGTTCCGCAGGTCGACGGCGTAGACTTTAAAATGCTGCCCGAACCACCGGCTGCTGATGGTGTGCCAGTTGCCCCCAGAGCCGAGCAGTCCGTGGAGCACGATCAAGGGGTGTCCCTCCCCGTACGTTCTGTAATAGAGTTGCATGCGTCCGTTTTTCGATCCGATGAGCCCCCTTACAACGGATGCACCGGCCCCAGGTTCGGCAAGCACATGCCGGGTCCTGAAAATCGAGAAGCCTACGTATCCAGGAGTTTCTCCGTGGATACGTAGGCTTCTCGATTCACAAACTCAACGTGCGCGACGGGCTGCCGTCAGACGCCGGCGATCATCTTCAATAATCCCGATGATCGTCCGTATAGGAATGCTCCCGACTGTCCTCGTCCTGTGGAACGACGGTCAGTTCCGGCATATTGCGGAATTCGTATTCCGGCAGGTGGTGTTCCTTGATGTGAAGCACCACCTCGTGCATGGCATTGATAAACTTGCCGAAATCCTCCTTATACAGGAAGATCTTGTGCTTCTCGTAGCGGCTTTCGTCGATGCGCTTGCTCTCTGTGATGGTAACGAAGAAGTCATCGCCGGAACGCGTACTCTTCACGTCGAAGAAGTAGGTACGCTTCCCAGCAGGCACTCGCTTGGAGTACACCTCATCGCGATACTTCCCGCGCGAGTCGTGCCCGTCTACATCATTGTAGCGTTCCCCCTCGCGCCCGTCGGAATAACGATTCCGGTCTCTCTGATCGTAACTCATCTAATCGTACTACCTCGGCTACCCGTGACGGGCCCTCTAGATTGGCTGGAAAGAACATGGTGAATCCTGATTGAAAATCACCATGTTGTTACACTCCGATACAATATGCAAACTAGTCGAAGAAAAAACAATGGCTCGCAGCGAATACCCTCCTTTCTACCCAGGTATTCTGTTCAAAAACCATTATGAATGGGGCAACACAAAGAACGAAGCGGTAGCGCAAGGCCCTGTGAACCCGCCGATCATCGCTCTGAAGAGCCGGTAATGGTATCGGCAAGAGCGTGATTGACTTTACCACACATCAAGAAACAGACTGACTCGCGAAGATACGAAGCGACGCAATGATACGAGCAAACGTATGAAAGTACACGGCACTTTCGCCTGAAACGCGCCGGCAACCAGCGATAAGGATCCTACTGAATAGCGTTTCGGGCCAACCGACTGGCTGGTGGGCTCGATAGACTAGAAACCGGCTCTGACAACACTCTGCTGGTTGAGCTTCATTGAGGTAGACGCCGTAGATGTACGGATCGCGCCGACCGTAGAACGCGGGCTACGGTTCTACAAGCCCCATGAACGTACCCCATGCAGGCCGTATTGCCGTTTTACGTGATCCTACAGGCGCGGCGGTCGGCTGGATGACGGGTGTGACGTCGGAGGCTGCGCACTGAGCCCCATCGTTCGGAGCGGGGTTACACCGGCACGAACGATTGCCCTGTCAGGCCGATGAAACAGGCGCTTCACGCACGACGGAGTGAACCAGCACCTCCAGTTCCGCGCGCATGCGGCGCGCCACAGCCAGCACTTCTTCATGGCTGAGCGGTACGGGGCTAAGGCCGGCCGCGGGGTTCGTGATCGTGGAGATGCCCAGTACCCGCATGCCGAGGGCTCTCGCCTGGATCACCTCGGGTACCGTACTCATCCCCACTGCGTCGGCCCCGAGCCGGGTAAACGCGCTGATCTCCGCCTTCGTCTCATAACTAGGGCCGCCCGTCCACAGGTATACGCCTCTCCGCGTGCCGACGCCCATCCTGAGCGCAGCCTGTTCTGCACGATCCGTCCAGTCCAGGTCGTATGGTGTGTGTAGCCCGGACCAGTACAGATCACAGGTCATCATTCCTCCGGCAAGCAGTTTGCGGTGCCACAGCCTGATGTGATCCGTAATGAACATGAGGGTGCCCGGCTTGAACGTGCGGTTGATCCCTCCTGCTGCATTCGTCACGACGAGGCTCCGCGCTCCAAGCGCGTGGGCGAGCCGGACCGGTAACGTGACCGCACCAATGGGGTGTCCTTCATAGACGTGAGCTCGTCCCTGGATGAACACGACCTCACGGCCGGCCAGACGACCAAACACGAGCGCTCCCCGATGCCCTTCCACCATCGATCCGGGATATCCCGGAATATCCACCGCCTGCAACACAAAAACGTCTTCTGCAGATTCCGCGAGGCTACCCAGGCCGGATCCCAGGATGAGCGCAATACTCGGCGTTCGCGATTCGAAACGACGAACGTGGGCTACCGCTTCCGCAAGGTTCTCATCTGTAGCCAATCCGGAAGATATCCTCGCCCCGACTTCGCTCATGTCTCTAGTTCGACCTGTCCCTCGTGCGCGCTTTCTTTTCGTACCGACGTGGAAATGACGTGACCGGGTGGATGCTCAAGTTTGACGACCACCATCGTCATGTCATCGTGGCGGCCAACCGCCTCCAGGAAGCGATGTACGTCTTCTGAAACCGCCCTCAGAATCTCGGCCGCGCTCCGCTGGCCGACGACACCGACTTTCCGGGCCAGCCTCGAATCGCCGTACTGCTGCTTCGCTGCGTTCATGGCCTCCGAGAAGCCATCCGTGTACATGACGAGCACATCTCCCGTGCGCAGCTGAACGACGGCCTCTTCGATGGTCTCGTCGAATAGAGGGCCAGACGCGAGCCCTATTGCCATACCTCTCGGTTGCACCATCTCCGGCTCCTGGCTCGGCGACCGTTTAATGATCACAGGATTGTGTCCCGCCCGGGCAAAGGTGAACGTCCGTGCCTCCGCGTCGATGACCCCGTAGATCAGGGAGATGAACATGCCACGCGGGACGTTCTCGCAAAAGAGCGTATTCAGCCGCCGCAACACCTCGGCGGGCGACTCCACGACCCGGCAGAGGGTGAGGAAAAAGCCCTTCACGAGCGTCATATAAAAGGCGGCCTGAATCCCTTTCCCGCTCACATCGCCAATCACGAGGCCAAGCCGACCAGAATCCAGTTCTACGAAATCGTAGTAATCGCCGCCCACCTCCTGCGCTGCCAGGCACATGCCTGCTACATCAAGTCCTTCGACCTGGGGCATCCGGCGCGGCAGGAAGGATTCCTGCACCGTGTGCGCGATCTCCAGCTCACTTTTCAGGCGTTCTTCCTGCGCCAGCTCCTGTACATAGGATGGGACATAGCTGGGAAGCTCCGCACCCGTCTTCCGACTCAGGACACCCACGAGGCCGATTACCACACATACGCCCAGCAATGCCAGAGCAATCCAGGTATCCAGTTCAAGCGGAGAGGCAGGAATGAGCCAGCCGGGGACAAGGCCCCAGAAAATTCCCATGAGAAGATACCCTACGAAACACGCCACCACGTCATAACGCCAGTAGGCAACTGCCATCGTGGTCCCGAGCCCGCCGGCCAGAGCCAGCGAGTAACCGGCCGGCGCAAGTTGGACCGGGCTGATCACGACCAGAACAAGCACAGCAGCCAGTCCGGAAATCACCACAAGCGCAGACTTGCGCCATTGGTACAGCAGCGTACCCACACCGCTCAGAATCAGAAGCGACATGAGCAGCCCGCCGTACCCGTACATACTGAACAAATACCCCGTTGCGGAGGGCGTTTCATGGTACAGGAAAGCGAAGTCGCTGTCCGAGAAGCTGAAACGTATCTCAGGGAACGCAACGAGTCCGAAGATGATGATCCCGAGCATGATGCCGCACAGTGCGGCGCCTCGTAGAAAGGCAAGGCCGACCGGCACGTTGCGGAAGAAGCCCATGCGAACGAGCGTCAGAGCGTCCAGCTTCTCCGGCCAGGCCCCCCGTGTAATCGAATCCGCTACGTTGGAGGCAATGAAGACGATTATAGCTCCGCCAGCACCCACAAGAAGTGTGGCCAAGGCCGCGATAAAGATGGCGACCCAGAAATTCGGAATGGAGTGCACGATGCTCGGACCCGCAGTCAGGGCCATGACGGCAGCGGCGAATACACCACCCCAGAAGGCGTCCCGTAGCGCAACCTTTATATCGATGGCCCGCGCGTGGAGCCTGCGCAGGAACAGGAACAGGAAGATGATGACCAGTACGAAGTACGTGACGAACGAGAGCGTCTCTAACGTGCCCTCGAACGTGATCGATACGGTTCCTTGCTGCTCCCCTTTGCTCGCCCCCTCGTTTGCCGAGGATGTATCAAACACCATGTTCATCCCGAGGAGCGCTCCCGTCACCCCCACCTCTACATCGGTCTGCACCATCTCTCCGCCATACGGCAGATCGGCTACAAAGCGGACGCGTGCAGCATCACCGTCGGTGCGGTTCACCGTCCATACGGAATCTACCTGGAAATCATATGTGCCGAGGGCCGATCGCTTCACGTGGTACCGGGCGAGTGCGACCGCCCAATCCGGCCCCATCTGTACATAGCCACGCGCAGTCGCACCCGGCTGAAGCGCCTCCAGAACGACCCGGCTCCCTGAAAATGCGGAAGCCTGTTCAGCCTCTTGCCGCCATTCGAAGTCATTCTTGCTAAACGCGAGCGCCGCACGCAGGAGCGAGTCTGTGATAGCATCCGGCAACGCCGGTATATCCGTTTCTCGCGCAGGGTCCTTCAGCGTTCCGAGCAAGGCATTACGGTCCACGCGGGCTCGAACATCCTCCCCTTTCTCGAACCCCCAGATCTTTCCGTGCTCGTTCAGGAGCACCCGGTACACGCGGCCATCCTCTTCGCCTCCACTATGATGCCACTCCACCTCCCAATAGTAGACCGGAAGCGCGCGCGTGGTATCCTCCTTGAGGAAGGAGACCGTACTCGCCCGAGTGAGATCCTGCTGAAGAGAGTCCAGCAATGCCCCTTCGCGACGGTAGCTGACATCCGAGGTAAGATTTTCAACGCTATACCCATGCCCCATCAAGAAGTCGGCGGCCGCCTGACGTGCTCCTTCGTTGCCGAGACTATAGTCGGCACCTGCATCCGGATGCAGGGCAGGCAAGAGCAAGAAGAAAGCCAGGAAGCCGGCCACGCCAAGCGCGTACAGCCATCCATCGGACGAGTGATGAGGGAAGCGGGTGCGGCTCATTAAGCAGCCTTCAGGATCCGATAGTTCCGCAGGCTCCAGGTCACCTGCTGGGCGACGACGCGCACCGTCGTCGCTACAGGAATCGCAACCAGCATCCCGATGATGCCGGCGAGCTGTGCCCCGATAAGTACCACGAATAATATGACGAGCGGATGCGCCTGCGCCGCGCGCGAAAAGAAAAACGGCTGAAAGAAGATGTCGTCCACCACACGGGTCAGCCCCATCGCCACTAAAACTCCGGGTAACAGGACAAAGTCCCCGGTTTGAGACAACCCGGCCAGAGCACCGGCCAACAGGCCTACGATGGGGCCGAAATACGGAATCGTGTTCGCCAGCCCTGCGAAGACCCCAATGGCCAGCGCATTCTCCAGACCGGCTACCGTCAGCAGAATCGCTGAGAGCATGCCGACGGACGTACACTGCACCAGCAAGGCTCCGAAATATCTGCCGATGCTCGTCTCGACCTTCTCCAGAATGTTAAGGGCGATTTCGAAGTACCGGTTCGGAACGAGTTGCAGCACCGAGTGCCGGAGCCGGATGCCATCCTTCAGGATGAAAAACGTGACGAAGGGAATAATGACAACGGCATAAAAAACATCGGTAAAGAAGCCCACCATGGAGCCTACCGTGGCCGTGATCCGCTCCTCCTGTATCAGCTCGTCGAACGTTCGCTCTCCCCACTGCAGGACAGCACCGTCAGGCAGCGGCACAAAGCGGCGGATTCCATCTTCCAGCGAACCAGCCGCTTCAGCAATCATCTCTGGCGTGAATTGCTGAGACAGGTCGCCCACTTGCCTGATGATGAACGGCACGATGAACACCGCCAGTACACCCAGCCCACCGAACACAACGATAAACGTGCTGACGATTGCCGGTATCCGCCTCAGGCCTATCCCCTGTAACCGATCCACAGCAGGTCGCATCAGATAGGCCAGGATGATACCGACGATGAGATATATGACAAGACGTGCAAAGACCCAGAGCAGCCAGAGGCTCGCCGCAAGGACGACTGCGCCAAACAATACACGCAGGAAGCGATCGACCATCAAACCCGGCGACCGGGACGGCTGTCCGGATGCCGGGAGTAGATCAGCAGGTTGCATGGTGACGGGCTCTGGACTCCGTGTGTAGACACCCGGCTGCATAGGATACATGGACCAAGCGAAGGGGTACCAAGCGTATGTGAGAAGTATCGAGACGGCCCCTTTACTTTCTCTCGTAAGCTATGAGACGATCCATCCAATTTCAATAAACACACATATGAGCCTCTACAAAATGCTTGCTTGATTGTCACATGCAGCCGTGACCGCCTTAGCAGCGTCATGCGACGTCCGGCGTTCAGGTGGACCCGGTTCGTGCACACACCGCCGAGCTTACCCCCTCTCCACCTCTTCCAGTACCCGGCGCACGATGTCGTAGGAGTAGCCACGACGAACCAGAAAATCCGAGAGTTTCTTACGCCGCTTCGCCGGATCAGGCTCGGAAGCAAGGCGCGCCCATCGCTTCTCTGCCTGCTCTTTTGCCGTTTCGAAGGTTTCCTCCGGCTCCAATACCTCTCCAAGCGCTTCTTCTATGAGCGAGCGGTCGATGCCCCGGCGCATGAGATCGCCGCGGATACGAGCCGGTCCATACCCACGATTTCTGAACCGGCCACTCACAAACGAGCGCGCATATGCAGCATCATCCAGATAGTGAAGTGCATACAGCCGCTCGATGACGGCATCCACCACGTTCTCTTCGAAGCCCTTCTGCATCAGTTTCGCACGCACCTCCTTCTCTGTCCGTGCCCGATACGACAGATATTTCAATGCAACGGCTTTAGCGGCAAATACCTCATCGCGCCCCTGTATCTCCCGCTCTTCCGCTTCGGTCAATATCCGGCCTACTCGAAGCCCGTACTCCAGGACGAGGTCCTGGTACACCCCGAACGCAAACGTCCCGTCGATAAAAACGGATACACGGTCCGGATTGTTACGTTGCGCGGCCAGCTTTGTGATTTTTCCCGGCAAGGACGTACTCGTGGATTCTGGTATTCGTTAGCAACGGGTTAGCACGCTTTCGGACGTTGGCGGTTCGCATGCAAGCACCCCCAGCATGACGACATCCTTTGAACCCTGTGCTAATTACTTACCTCTACCGTCAACGTATCGACAGAGACCCCGCTGACGATACCGATGCCGCCCCTCACATTGGAGATCGGTTCTCGCCGGTCCGGCGCATCCCGGCTGGAGGCGAACCGCGCGTAATCCCGACCGCTTCGTATGAGTCCCACTCGAAGCCGATGAGCCGGTAGCGGATCTTCCTCAGACGATACAGGAACGGCATACACACCGGTCCACTTCCTCCGGAATGCGGTATCACGAGGCATCGTGCGCTCCCGCTGGATCTGTTCGGGCCGGAGGAAGAAATTGATGCGTTCCGAACTGATGGCGTCGGGAGGCTTGAGTTGCGTTCGCACCCAGTAGGCACTATCCGCACCAGTTTCCGAAAATTCCGTTGTCCAGTGAACCGTTACCTCGATTGGGTAAACGAAGGTCTGGCCCGTTCCGAGTGAATCCAGCCGGATCGAATCGACACGAGAAGGATCGAACAAGAGCGAATCGAGCAGCACCGCCTTTACCGGCTTCTCCGCCGCCTTCACCTCCACATGATCGATCTGTATAGCGGGAGGGATGTAGCCGGACGCAGTAGCCCGCTGCTCGTGCCACTGCACCTCGATTGAGAACGGCACGCGTTCCGGTACGACATCGACCCCACTCGTCAACGGTTCGTATTCACCCGGCCTGCCGGGTACCGGATGGTAAGACACAGTCTCACCGCCCAGAACCAGATTGACGGTAGCATCGGGCACGACCAAATCGACACCGTCTGCATACAGTTCGGAGAGCGGTTTCGTCTGCCGTAACTTGATGTTCGGTAAGGGCTTTCCCGTATCCAAGAATCCTTCCAGCACCAGAACCGGCCCTTCCGTCGGTTCCACCGTATCGCACGATACCAGAACACTCGCTACACACAGCAGGCTGGCCACCAGCCCCCTACGTGCCAGATCTACAAAACGCCTCATAAACGCACCTCCAACTCAAGAAGGGGCAAGAACGGCAATCCTTTTCGGTCGATCGGGCGAATTACAGGCTTCCTCGGGTCGTATGTGCGGCTGATGACGTTCCGATGATTCAACACATTATAGAGGAACAACCGGATATGCCAATCGCCCTGAAGGACCTTGAAATGGTATCCGGCAGAAACATCTACACGCGCGTACGGAGGCAGCCGCCCGTTGTTGAGCGCCGGACGGTACAGGTATGGATCCGGCTCAGGATCGAGCGGATCACCAATAACATAGCGCGCCACTGGTACTGAATGTGGATACCCACTTCTTGCCTCAAGTGACACGGCCGCCTCCCACCGTTTCGGAGCATAGGTTACGGTACCCTGGAATGCACGGGGCACGTCGAACCGGGACGGGTGGTACCCGTTCTCATCGAGGCTCGGGATCTGATTGAAGGCACGCCCTCCACTGTATGCCAGCCAGATATGCCACGGATCCTGCTCGACCGATGCCGATAGCTCGATCCCGTACGAGCGCGAACGGGCCATCGTGTACTGGCCCAGGAGCGTACCCACGTCGATACCCGGCCCCTCCAATCCGTCTTTCGTCTGGTAGGCGTCTTCCGGCAACAGCACATTCCGCGCAAAACGCCAGTAGGCTTCTGACGAAAGCGACAACCAGGGTCGCGGGCGGCTTTCCAGTCCCGCCACCACCCCCACACTGGATGAAGGTCGCACCTCTTCACTCGCCGGAATCCAGCGGCTCGACACAAGATCGTACATGAACGAGTAGCGATCCCGCAGCAAGTGCATGTACTGGACCTGCGTGCCAACAGACGTCCGCAGGGCCAAGTATTGCGGGACGGCTTCATAGCGGATGCTCAGACTGGGATCGACGTGGGCGTATCCTCCGCTCGCGAAGAAGCTGCCGCGGATACCGGGCATGATCTGCCAACGAGGCGTGGGTTGCCAGATGTCTTGCGCGTAAGCGCTCAACTCCCACGTGATCAGATCACTCTCTTGTTGTTGCACGTCAACGGCGCTTACGGATTGCCGCACGGCAGCATCGAGCGCGCTTCGAAGCCGGTGATTCACAAAGTGAATACCCGTGCGCACCTGATGACTCAGATCCTGATACCAATCCAGATCTACACGAACACCCAGATCGCGCATCCGAACCGTATAGTCAGATGCCAGCGTGGAAGTAGTGGTCGGCTGGATGAAGGCGCCCTCATCGGCATAATAGGCGCTCAAATACGCCGTACCCGTCACAAACAACCGGGGAGAGTGGAGGTATTGATAACGCACACTGGAGACCCGGTTGCCCCAATCCTGATCGATTTCGAAAAACAAGTCTGCCGGACGCAGCCAGGAGGAAAAATCAAGCGAAACATCAAAGGGTAACCGGAGGTCGAGCCGGTCCCGGCCCTGGTAGTAGCTTACTGAAAGCCGATGGCCCATGCGCGGCTGGTACGTGAACTTGCCACTCAGGTCGTAGAAGTGGTAGCCGGTCCGCAATGTATCGCGGCGCCCATCCGGTCCCTCGACCGGATGACGCCGCCCCGTGATCTGGTCGAGATAGGAGCGGCGAGCGGACACCATGAGCGAGCTCGTCTGACTCACCGGCGTCTCCACCATGAGACGTCCGCTCAAAAGACTCAAGGCGGCAACTGCACCCGGGCCGGCGCGGCTCCCATCTTTAAGCTGGGTGTCCAGTACGGATGAAAGCCGTCCGCCGTGTTCGGCAGGATACACACTCCGGTACAGACGAACATCCTTGAAGGTCTCTGTCTGGAAAGTGGAGATCAGGCTGAATGCATGCCAGGGATGATAGACCGGCACGCCGTCGAGCAGGTACAGGTTCTGGTCGGCCTCGCCGCCGCGCACGACGAGTGTTCCATTCAGCTCTCCCGGACGGTTGACACCGGGCAGCCACTGTAACGACTTGAAAAGGTCCCGCTCGCCCGGGAATGCAGGCAAAGCTTCCAGGGCCTGACCAGGGACCCGCGTAGCTCCGGATACAGCAGCCAGATCCACTCGCTCCCGCCTGCCTTCTACGACTACCTCTTCTGCCTCGAGTGTGACAGGACGCAACAGGTGCAGTTCAGCGGGAGCATTCACCGTCAGCACATGGCGAGCGGCCTCGTAGCCGACGTACGAGAACACCACCTCGTAGGAGCCGACCGGAAGCTCCGGAATAGCAAAGTATCCTGCCGTGTTCGTGACCGTCCCCAGACGCAGAGCCGGCAGATAGACCTGGGCCACGGGAAGCACTTCCCGTGTCTTCTCATCCGCCACAAAACCAGACAGCACGCCACGAGCTACAGGGCTGGTTTCTGCCTCCTTCTCGTGCTCGGTGGAGATCAGCACGAACTGCCGGGCACGCACCACTTCATAGCGAACGCCCGTATCTCGCAGTACGCACGCCAGCGCCTCTTCTACTCTCGCACCGCTGTATGTACACGTGGTTCGCCGATCCTGAACGAGCCGCTGCGCGAACACGATATCGACGCCACTTTGAGAGCGCAACAGGTTGAGCGCCTGTTCGAGCGGGACGTCCTGAACACTCAACCGGATGGCCTGTGCAAAGGATGCCTGTGCTGCGAACAGACCCAGGATGAGCAGGAGGAGCGCAAATCGCCTGAGCCGCACGTCGCTGTAAATGCCAGTATATTAAAGGCAGAACAGACAAAGATACGTGCGAACGTCCTCTCTTCCAAGAAAGCCTCTATTAAGCGTTCTCCAACTCCGCCCGGTTCTCAGGAGATAACCCAGCCTCCCGTAACTACGGGCGAGGCACGATATGGTATCCCTGCCCGGCATCACCCTCGACCGATGCCCCCAGCGTGGCAGCCAGCGCATCGACAATCTCATCCAGCGATTGCTTCTGTTCGAATGTGCCCGTCACGGCCTCAGCGCGAAGCTCGTCAGCTACGGCAACCGGTGTGTCATAGTGCCTGGCAAGTATCGCGGCAATCTCCTCCAGCGGAGAGGCCGTAAAGATGAAGAGCCCCGTCCAGCTAAGCTCCTCATTGAGGACGACCGGTGATGGTGCAGTAGGCTGTGCCCCCTCGTCTACGCGCGTCTTCTCCCCGGGATCGAGCGTTACCATGTGCTCAGGGGCCGTCCGGGGCGCAACGGCAACACGCCCGGTAGCAAGCACGACTTCCGTCGCGTGATCGTCTGCCGAAACGCCAAAGCTCGTGCCCAGGACCGTGGCCACCGCCTCCGGCGTTTCCACGGTAAAAGGCCGCCGATCGGGCACGACCTCGAAATACGCCCGGCCTTTGAGTTTCACCCGGCGGGCAGCGCCAGATGCGCCATCCGAATCCGCATACGAGAGTTCCGATTCCCCCATCAAGCGGACTTTGGACCCGTCCGCCATTTCCAGAAGGCGCATTTCACCGGAGGCCGTTCGTATCGTCTCGAACTCGCTATCGCGTTGCACGATCAGCAAACTGACAGCCAGAAAGGCGACCACCGCCACGCCCGCCACAATACGCCAGACCAGATGGGTGCGTTTGCGCATGCGGGTATCCGGTGCGATGGCATCCCGATCACGCCGGAATGGTTTTATACGCTCCGCGCTCTCTCCGCAGTGCTCGTCCCACACTTCCTCAAAACAGGTTGCATCCGCCTGAATACGACGAACCGCATCAGCCAGTCCGGGATGCTGCCGCAGTGCACGCTCGATTCCGGGCCGAGCCGCTTCAAGAGCTTGCCGTTCCGGTTCGGAGAGAAGACCTGCTCTTCCGGACGTATAGAGCGCATACGAGACGAGGAGCCCCCGATCCGGCACGAGTTCATCCAGGCAACGCCGCAATTCTCCGCGAACCTGTCGCCAGTGGCGGATGGCTTCCTGCAGCGTAGGATCCGACGCCAAAAGTGTGCGGAATGCCTGTTGCTCTTCAGGAGAGAGCAATTCGTAGAAAAGAATGGCCTCGTTTGCTTCCTTCATGGCTACTGCCCGGCGTGTCCTTCGATAGCGGAACACCCCGGTCCGCATTCCCAGCGCTTTCAGTGCCCCTCTAGTGGATCCGGCGTGATCGTGTCCTGATCTAATTTGCCGCCTTCAGCACATGAAAGGTAACACGTACCAGCCAACAAATCTCTCGCCACAAGCGCAATGTGCTTAAGACACTACCTATCACGTCGATAAAGTGGGCGACGAGGTGCGGATAGCCTTTGTTTATGAGCTCGGAGAACCACGGCTTTTATAGACTCACCGCACCAATTTACCCACAAACATATGCCTTATAGGTAATTATGCAGAAGATCGGTACACTAGTTTGCTGCGCGATGCTTGCGCTAGTCCTCAGCAACTGCGCCACCATCGTGCGTGGTTCATCGCAAGACTTCACGGCTAACTCCGAACCAGCAGGCGCTCGAATCTTCGTCAATGGTGAGGATAAGGGCGCGACACCGACCACTCTAACGCTCAAACGCAACCGGACACACCAGATTGTATTTAAACACCCCAACTACGAGGATGTTACCATCAACCTTGACCGCAAAATGAAAGCGGGGCCAGCGATTGTGGGCAACCTCCTTAGCTGGGGACTCATTGGCATGGTCGTGGACTTTGCTAATGGGTCAGCTTACCAACTCACACCAGAGCAACTCGACGTGACACTACGCGCCATGGGTACATCCAGTGTCGATGTTAATGATGATGAGATCAAAGTGATCTTCTTCACGCCCGAGCAGGTCGAATTGGCTCTCGCGAAGTGAGGGTTGATTTCCCCTCGCGATTTCGCTTAGCAATCAGCAATCATACTATGACGCCCAGCCGCTCCGCTGGGCGTTGCTTTTATATACCCCAGCATACGGCGGCACCGATGTAGGTGAGGGGCCACTCCGCCGACGTTTCAGAATTGCTAAGACCAACAGGATCCTAACTCCAGAAGACGGACAGCAATACGGCGATGCTGACGAGTACGTCTCGCAACCGCTCGAAGGCTCGTTTTACCTGCATCTTGATAGCCGCTTCGGTCGAACCGATCATATCTGCGATCTCTTCGTAGCGGTATCCGATTTCCCGCAGCTCGAGAATGCGGCGGGCTTTAGGAGCCAGCACGGACAGCGCCCGCTCCAGATCGAGCGCAGGTGCCGGGGACGGTTCTTCGTGTGCCTGCTCCGGCGGAAACTCCGGATCGTACAGGTGCTCCTTGGCGCCATATCGCCCCCGGTACAGATCATGCAGCTCGAACAGCGCCGCTTTCAACGCAAAGCCTTTCAACCGCGCGGGATCTTTCAGATCCGACAGACCTCCGTGAATGCGAATCAACGTGTTCTGTACGAGATCGTCCACGTCGGCCCGCATCCCGATTCGCTTCAGGAAAAAGCTGCGGACAATGGGCTCGATCGCCGTGATGAGGTCGGACCGCGCTCGCTCGTCCCCTTCCCGGGCCTTCATTACGAGGGCTTCATCGAATGGACGAGGCTTCGACATGTGAAACGCTGAACGGCTGTAAAGACGGGGGTAGCCTGAGATACAAGCAATTCACCCACAAAATACATTCCAGCAACGATACGCAGGCACGTATCTCGTGAAGATGTTGGAGATACGCCTGTTCAGTTGCCGTTGTACACCCTACGACACTGCCCATTCAGAGTTACACTGCCGTAGCCACAGCGAGCGCAATAATGCCCAGAACCATAGCCCACTTCACCGATCCACTTGCCCGGCTCACATACCGGGTGCGGTCTGGCCGCAGAAGGCACCAGATCGCATATAGCAAAGCCGCATCCGCCAGAATGACGGCTAGCAAATACGAGTCGCCATAATCGAGGAGCAGGTAAGGAACCGGCGTAAGGAGAATCGTCGCAGCCAGTACGCCCGCCGCCAGTGTAGTGGCACGACGTGCCCCCCATACGACCGCTACCGTCCGGGCCGCTGCAGCCGCATCGCCCTTCTCGTCTTCGACATCCTTAATGATCTCCCGGGCCAGCGTAGTCAGGAAGGCAAACGTCGCCCCGGCAAGCACCGGACCGGATTTGCCCACGGCCCATGCTCCGTATACCAGAGCAAGCGCAGTCATGAATGCCACGACAACGTTGCCGATCAACACCGTGCGTTTCCAGTACAGATTGTACAGATAAAGCAACGCCACGGAGCCTGTCGCCAGCGCGACATGTGGAAGCGAGAGCCGGAAGCCCAGTACGACCCCTATGACCGATCCGGCAATCCAGATGATACGAGCCGCCCCGGGGGAAACGATAGCCGACGGCAAGGGGCGGTCCGGCCGGTTGATGCGGTCGATCTCCAGGTCGAAGTAGTCGTTCATACTATTGGCAGCGCCCCCCACGAACATGGCGGATAGCGCCGCCAGTATCACGTCTACGCCCAAAACACTCGCTACCGTCCTTTCCTCTGCAGCCAGTAGAGCGCCGGTCCCGACACCTACGAGAAGAATCAAAAGGTTGAGCGGACGTAAGAGCCGGATGACACCACCCGCCCATCGCCATACACCAGTTTCCCTCGTCGGAGTCGTTGCAATCACGTTCACTTCAACCCGAATACGTCTAATCATCCCTGCCCCGCCGCACCACTCGTACGCCGATCTCCAAGGTACTAACTCTCCGATTATACCGATACCCCCTCACGAAATGCACGAATGGAAAGCCGCTCTATAGTATCGAATCAAGATACATACGGCGCTGTGCTCCAGAGTCTCCCCCGTTTTACCCAGACTGTGCAGACCGTACGAAAGCCTTCTGCACTCCGCCCGGATCAAATACAGGCAGAACATCGTCCTGCCTTGCCCGGCATCAGATCGGGCCCGCTATTTCAACCTCTATGTAGCACACCGGACGTGAAAATCAGCATGTGCGACCATACACTATCCTGTGTAAATCAAGCAGACGGATTGGCCTGAAATTATCGAAGCGTACGGACCGGGCATGATTTAATTTGGCATCATTACACGGCAGCGGTCTCGCACAAGCGACGAGTCAAATCGATGCGTGCGCTTATTTTACGACGGTCCGTTACAAGCGAGACTTCGTTACAACATGACAGGGTTTCGACACCCTTGAAAAGCTACTTTCCCACTCGACTATCTCTATCCTTGATTCCGTACCCCTATGAACCTTCAGGACAAAGTTGCTGTGGTGACCGGTGCGAGCAGCGGCATCGGACTCGAACTCGCCCGCGCGCTTACCAGCGAGGGCGCGCGCGTATTCGGTCTGTCCCGGAGCACCGATAAGCTCCAGCAGATCCGGCAAGAACTCGGCGATGGCTTTCATCCTGTGACATGCGATGTACGCGATGAGAACGCCGTCAAAACCGCCTTTGACCAGGTACTACGAGAAGGTGACCGCCTCGACGTGCTTATCAACAACGCCGGCCTCGGCAAATTCGGTCCAATCACGGAGTTTTCCGTTGCAGATTGGGATGTTCTGATGGAAACGAATCTCCGCGGCATCTTTCTCTGCACGCGCGCAGCCGTGCCGCAAATGAAGAAGCAAAATGCCGAATCAGGGTTCGGCGGTCACATCATCAACATCGCCTCCATTGCCGGTCTCGTTGGCAATCCGAATCTGAGCGCTTACAACGCCAGCAAATTCGGCGTGCGAGGATTCAGCGAGGCTGCCATGAAAGAGCTCCGGGATGACGGCATCAAAGTAACGGCGGTTTATCCCGGCTCCGTCGATACCAACTTCGGCCGGCACTCCGGCGGCCAGGGAATCGGCTCACGAAACGCCATGACCCCGCAGGACATCGCGAGCACCATTCTGCACATCCTCAAGACGGACGACAATTACCTGATTTCCGAGATCGTGATGCGGCCTCTCCGGCCCAGAGGCTAATCGTATTCTGTGTGATGTGGAGGAGGATAGGTCAATGCGCGCGCCACTCCGGGATGACCACCCTCGGAAGCGGAGCGTCCTGCCGCCTCATTTCAGAACCTTCCTGCACGCTCCTCTGCGTCATAGCGGGCTCCGCCTCGAGTTGCCACGTGTCACGGGAAGGCTGCTGGATTTCAACCGCGTTTGACAGAATGAGGGCCAGGGCCGATCCAAGCAAAAGTGCTTTTAACACGAAACGGATTTGCATAGAGGAGGCGGACAAGAGATGTGGGGGGTACCTCCCCGAAAGATAGGGAGTGAGCCTGCATCCTCCAAGCCCGAGAGCCCCCAATTTCCTACACTGCATATGCTTTCACAGGTCTGAAACGACCTGGGCTCCCTCTCCATTCATCCCTTATATACCAGCCGAACAACACCTGTCTTGCCGATCAAGATGCCTATTGACACCGGCCAGACCTGATCGCGGCGGATGCAACATGCCCAGACATGCTCTTCTCCGATGGAGGCATACCAGTCTCCAGACCACAGACCGTACGCACCGAAATGAGAGCCGCAAAGGAGACGTAGGAGTCCCCCGGAGTACGGAGACGACAGATAGGGCAGTGGCGCCGTGCTCCGATTTCAACCCGGAGCAGGGAGATCATCGTGGGCCTTACTGTACCATGCCGCCTGTCAGCGGCTGGTCTAACAAGAAGTCATACAACGTGAGGCGGCGAAGACGGAAGTAAGATACCCAGAACTCACGCAGTGTCTGGATGTAGGCCTGGCTGGCGCTATCCTTTGCCTGTTGTGCGTCGAAGAGATCCGTAATGTCAATGGTGCCGATCGTGTAGCGGTTGCGTGCTACTTCGAACCGCCGCGCAGCGATCGTGTCCGCCTTTGCGGCCAGAGCGACCTGTTGCTGAAGCTGGCGAAACTGGAGGGCTTCAAAATAAACATCCTGCTCCAGTTCCTCCCTCTCAAGGGCAATCGATTTCTGTGTTTGCTCCTGCTGCGCCAGAGCCGATTCCAACTCGGCCTTCCCCCGTCCCCAGTTATAGAGCGGGACATTGAACCCCACGCTGAACCGCTGCTGATTCAGCGGATTGATGTAGGCGTCGCGAAGCCCGACACCACTCTGGTTGAGTCCGTAGCTGGCTCTCAAGCTGGCCGAGAAGCCCCGTTCCGAGCGGGCTTGCGCTACCTGCCGCTCCGCATCGAGGCGGCGCATGTCCATTTGCAGGTACACCGCCCTGTTTTCTCGCGCCCGCTGCACCGCTTCGGCCGGATCGATCTCAACCTGCACGGCGGCGAGCGGCGGTACGATGACGAGATCCTGGTCATACGGCAGGTTCAGGGCGATCTTGAGGTCTTGGACTGCACGGTCGTAGGCAATGCGCGCGTTTGACAGATCGGTACGAGCATTCAGGAGAACCAGTTCACTCTGAAGCAGATCGTTCTCCGCAATCTTGCCCAGTTCAAAGCGACCCGTCGACAGATTATAGATGGTATCGTTGACGGCTACATTGAACTCTGCCCGATCCACGTTCATCTGCGCGATGTACACGTTGAAGAACAGATTGGCCGCATCGACAGCGGTAACGGCCAGGTTTTCCACGAACTCTCGCTGAGCCACCTTGTACTGCAACGGCTCGATTCGCCGCTCCCATTTCATGTCATTGAACTGGAAAAGCGGCTGCACAAAACCCACGACGAGCGGCGAAGATTGCCAGTAATTCGTTCTGGTATTACCAAAGAGATCAATACGTCCCAATTGCGACGAAATGAAGAGTTCGCCCCCTGTGAAAGGCAGCGGCTGCGTAATACCCAAATTCAGATCGGAGCTAAGCTGGTTTCTGCTTACATACGCAACGGTGCCGTCATCCTGATCGATGCTGTTGATGGCGCGCTCCAGGCCCGGTGCGTTTCCATCCAACGAAATCGAAGGGAGATACTGTGCCTTATAGGAACGAAAATCCCAGCGCGCGGCCTCGAACTCCAGACGCGCGATTTCGGCGGCGGGGCTGTTGGACTGCGCGCGAGCGATGACATCCTGGAGTGTCAATTGCAGGGGGGCCTGCTGCGCCCAGGCGGGCAGAACGGTTAGCGTCAGCGCCAGAACCAGGAGGAAACGCATCTCACTTCGCATGGCTAATGCGGCAAAGGATGTAAGCAGAGACATGGACGCTCAGCAAGGACCTATTCGTATCGTAATGCGACAACGGGATCCTGCTCGGCGGCGCGCTTGGCCGGTAGTAATCCAAAGATGAGTCCTACAGACACGGAAACCAGGAAAGACAGGATGATGGACTCAACCGACACGAGTGTCACGATACCCGTGCTACTGGCTATGACGTAGCTAACGATGATGCCCAGTACGATCCCGATGACGCCGCCGGTAAAACTGATCGTGACGGCCTCGATCAGAAATTGAAGCACCACGTCGCGGCGCGTGGCTCCGAGCGAGCGGCGTACCCCGATCTCTCTAATCCGCTCCATGACAGAGGCCAGCATGATATTCATGATACCGATGCCGCCCACGATGAGCGAGATCGATGCAATGGAGCCCAAGACGATGTTGAAGATGCGCTGGGTCCGCCGCTCCTGTTCCAACAGGACTTCCGGAATCGCAACCTGATAATCCACTACACCGTAATGACGCCGCTGAAGCATGCGGCTCATAACTTCAGCAATCGGACCAACGAGGTTCGATTGCTCGGCTTTGACAATGAGCCGGTCGATCTGGTGGTAATTCTGGGATTTTCTATTGCTACTGCCGCTGTTGTTCTGATTCTGTTGCAGATCCTGCTGTGTAAGTCGTGCTCGATCCTCATATCGTAGCAGGACGGTGTTGATCGGCGCATAGATGTCCAGGTTGTAATCTCGGATGCCCAGATGCTCCAGATCACGCCCGGCCACCCCTCGTTCTTCGAGCACGCCAACAACGGTCAGCCATAGATTGCCGACCTTGATCTGTTTTCCGATGGGTTCATCCCTGGCAAAGAAGCGTGCCCGGACCATATGCCCGATGATACACACCGGAGCCGATGATCGAAGCTGTTCGGGTGTGAAGTAGCTGCCCTGCGCCAGCGGCGTCTCGGTTTTACTGAAATAGCTTGCGTCCACACCGACGAGTTTCGTACTCCGCCGCAGCCCATCCCGGATGGCTGTCGTTTCAATTACAATCTCGGGGCTTACCGACACCACACCCGGAATGACGGCAGCAATGCTATGCGCATCAGCCAGCGTCAGCCCCGGCGTGTAAGGATTCTTTTGCATAGCCGCCGCCCCTGCAGCCTCCTCATTTGTCGTTCCCTCCACCTGCCTGATGATGGGCGTAACGATGATGTTATTGGCACCGAGAAGCCGGATCTGCTCCAGGATCTCTTGCTGTGCCCCGTTGCCAATCGCCAGCATGGCGATCACAGAGGCCACGCCGAAAATGATGCCCAGCGACGTGAGCAGCGCCCGCACTTTATTGTACGCCATAGCCTCGGCGGCAATGGCAAAATTGTAGTAGATCTTGTCTAACACGGCGCTGTATTACAGGCGATAGCGGAAGCGGAAAATCTGGTGTCCAAACTCAGGCTCCTTGCAATGCGCGGCGAAATGACCCGAGCAGCATGTTGCCGAAGGAGCATACAGAGGAGTCAGCCATCCGAGGATGTATCGCCACGCCCATTTTCCGCCATACTCTGCTCATCCCGCTTCTCAACCGGCAGTCTGTTGAGAGCGATCCCGGTCGTATCAACCGGCATGGAGAGATAGATCAGATCATCTGGCTCCAGACCCGCAACCACGGTAGCATTATTCTCGTTAAGCAATCCAAGCTTGATCTCCTGCCGTACGGGTCTGCCACCCTCTCGCAGGAACACGTAGCTGAGGGAGTCTTGGGCGTGAATGGTTTCCAGGGGGATCTGGAGCGCCTCCGGGATCTCTGCGATGATGATGGTATTGCTCGTCGTCATGGCCGGGCGGAGCGAACTATCTACCTCAGCCACGTCAATGACCACCTCAAACACTTTTGCATCCGACTCGGGGTGCTGTTCCCCGATGTTGGCAATCCGCGTCACCGTTCCGGTAAGCTTTTTGTCCGGGTCCGCATCCAGCCCGATCAGCACCGGCTGCCCGATTTTGATCTTCTGAATATCCACTTCGTTGATGAAGGTGACCGTCTGCATCGTCGTGAGATCGGGCAACTCTGCCACGACAGGATCCCATGCATTTACGGTTCCCCCTTCCGTCAGGCGCTCCCCTCGCCATCCGCGCCGGTACACGAGCATTCCGTTCTGAGGCGCGGTGATGGTGAACTGGCTGGCAAGCGCCGCCAGCTCATCCAGATCTTTCTGCACTTTTGCAAGCTGGGCCTCGCGTTCGCGCATCCTTGCCTCCCCTTGCCGTACCTGCGTCTGATAGTTCACCTCCGACTGCTCGTAGGCCCGCTTCGCCCTTTCGTAATCGATTTCGGCCTGCCGCTGAATGGAAGGAGCCTCGTACACCGCCTGCTCCTTCTGTATTCGAGCCTCTTCCAGCGCATACCGCAGATTGATCCGGTCTTCTCGGGCTTGACTGAGCGTCATCATCGTATCGAGCATGGTTTGCTCGAACTCCGACGATTCCTGCTGGAATTCGATCTCGACATCTTTTATCCTGCTCATCAGCTCGGAACGGTCCAGTTCGGCTACGAAATCGCCCTTCTGCACGACTGTACCCTCCGGAATGAGCCGCAGGATCTTCATCTCATAGACCCGCTGCTGGCGTGCATTGGCCGGACCGTATACCTTCACCGAATTCTTGGCCTTGAGTTCGCCCGTGGCCGTCACTGTTACCTGGAATGGCCCCACGGTCGGACGGATGAACAGGTCTACTGTCTCGTCCTGCGTTTCGGTGAACAGACCGGACACCGCAATAAGGATAAGTACACCGACCAGCCCCTTGAGCCAGTGCTTCTTTACAAGGATTCGGGCCTTTTCCATTACCTTATCTGGGTGCGTGTATGACTAACAACCGTGAAAGCACTCACTAGAATTCGCGCGAACAATTCACTCCTTCCATGCGCCGGCAGCAAACGGATAACCTGTGCTGGAACAAGCCTGAAAACATGCAACCAGTACCACAAAAGCGATCCGCGAAGTCGATTCAGGAGCCAGAGAAATCATGCGTTTTGATGAATCAGACTATACTCTATATACGGCTCGCAACCTGAATATGCAAAGGTCTTTACATCGCTGATTGCATATCCCCCTATGGCAGGCTCAGCTACCAAATCCTTCTAGGACCTACGACTATCGCACGTTCAAGTTGCAGCTTTCGGCTATTTCGTCCCACATCTATCTCTGGCGAACTGGCCCCCTGGAATGACATAAGAAGCCTAGATGATCTCGAATTATTATACACTGCGTGCGCTCGTACACGAGTGGAAGCAAGATCTTCCAGGATGCGTACTTGCAGATGCGTACTCGCAAAGTCGAGATGAGTTGACGCTTGCGCTCGGAAGCCCGCAACAGGACTGGATGTTGCGAGCTTCCGTCCGCGCCCCCCTCCACTTTCTATTCCGTTCCGAAGGCTATAACCGCGCCCGCAGGAACGTCGTTACGCTGTTCGAGCCCGCGCTCGGGAAAACCGTCACTACCATTCGCATTGCGGAGCGAGACCGTCTGGTGTATCTGGACCTGAAAGGCGGCCTGTCTTTTCAGTTCATGCTCTTCGGTCCTCGCGCCAACATTTTCCTAACACAAGAGGATGGTACGATCCTGGAGGCCTTCCAGGCTGACACCGAACTCTCCGGCACGAAAGCCCCCACTCCACAACCAGCGCCGCTCGTGGAATCGTTTGGCGATTTTGAGGCCCGCTGGCGTACTGATAAAAGAACCGTGGAGCAGGCCCTCACAACCGCATTGCCCCTCTTCGACCGCACGCTGGCTGCGGAAGTCGTGTACCGAGCAGGAGTAACAGCGCGGCGTCCCGCCGAATGCTCGGAGATGGATCGAAGGGCGCTGTTTGAGGCTGCAAGCGAGCTTCAGAAGGCACTAGAGAAGCCATCGCCGCGGATTTACTGGCGCGGACGCTTTCCGGAAGCCTTCTCTCTCGTCCAGCTTCGTACCTGTACACCTCTGCAGGAGGAGTTATTCGACACCGTGAATGCTGCTGTGTCCGTTTTCGTACGGAAGTCGCTGGCGCTGGAGCGATTCAGAAAAACGTATGAGCCGCTGGAAAAAGCACTCGCTTCTGCACTCAACCATTACAGATCGAGCGCGGAACGCATGCTGGAGGACCTTTCGAAAGAGAGCCGCGCCGATCGTTACGAGCACTGGGGACACTTGCTCATGGCCTCTGCCGCTGGCGAAGGGCCTGGCCGTGACCGGATCACGCTTCCCGATATCTTCTCTGGAAACAAGCCCATCACCATCCCCCTGGACCCGGCACGATCAACCGTTGATAACGCACAGGCATTCTATGAGCGAGCGCGTCGAACCCGGCAGGCTCGCGCACATGCCGAAGAACGGTTGATCCAGTACGAGGAGAAAGCGCGGGAAGCAGAGGCTCTCCTGGCCCGGCTGCGCGAGATCGATACGCTGAACGACCTGGATCAATTCCGAAGCAATGAAGCGGCCCGCCTGAGTCGGATTACCGGACAAGAAACCGGGGACACGGATCACGTCCCCTTCAGACGATATCGACTCGATGGCGGTTATGAAGTATGGGTCGGTAAAAATGCCCGGCAAAATGACCTTCTGACGTTCCGGTATGCACAAAAACACGACATCTGGATGCATGCGCGCGGTGTATCCGGCTCACATGCCATTCTGCGTCTGCCTAACCGGAATGCTCGCCCTGGCAAAGCCTTGCTCGAGAAAGCGGCCTCCATCGCAGCCTACCACAGCAAAGCACAGGGCAGCAGTCTGGTACCCGTCATGATAACGGAACGCAAGTACGTCCGAAAGCCTAAAGGCGCCCCGCCCGGCACCGTCGCCGTCGAGCGCGAAAACGTCCTGCTTGTGGAGCCGCGCCTACCCGACTGAACATCATTTACCCCCTATTCATCAAACCTCCCGGGCGACAGAAGGTATGACGAATTCCCAACATCTCTATGAGAAGCCGCCCCAGTCAACCTGCGGTCAACCGTATCTTCCGCGCGCATGATATCGACGGCCGGTAACTTAAAGGGAGATAACGCATGACGTGGTGGGAAGCCGCTTTGCTCGGAATCATACAGGGTCTCACAGAATTTCTCCCCGTTTCTTCATCCGGACACCTGGTAGTCGGACAACACCTGCTTAACCTGGACGCCGCGACAGTAGGAGACGTGACGTTCGAGGTGTTCGTTCACTTCGGTACGGTTCTGAGCATCCTTACCGTATACTGGAAACGCGTTTGGACTATCATCCATGAGTTTGTTACCGGTGTAACCCACCCATCCACCATCAAGACCCGGTACGAGAACAACTACGCATTCCGCCTGGCCTTTTTCATTTTGATTACGGTCGTCATTACGGGTGTTGCGTACGTAATCTTTAAGGACCCGCTGGAAGCGGCCTTCGACAACCCACGCCTGGTTGCCGGGATGTGGCTCGTAACGGGCACTCTCCTCCTCCTGACCCTGCTACGAAAGAACCCGAATGGGCCGCTCACGCCGGTGAAAGCAGCCTTCGTCGGTATCGCACAATCGATTGCCATGATACCCGGCATCTCGCGCTCGGGGGCTACCATCTGTACGGCCCTTTACCAGAACGTCGAGCCTGAGAAGGCGGCCGATTTTTCGTTCCTCATGCTGCTCCCCATCGTCATCGGCGCGACGCTGCTCAAGGGCCTGGATTTAGCCGAAACAGGCTTTACTATCGGATGGCTTCCGTTGTTCGTCGGCACGGTGGCCGCTTATGTCTCGGGCATTCTCGCCATCAGGGCCACACTCCGATTCGTCAGCAAGGGTACGCTCTGGTACTTTGCCTTTTACTGCTACATCATCGGTGTCATCGGGCTCATCTTTCTCTGACAGTCCGGCCTGGTATCCAGCGGTAGCCAGTACCGCCTCAAGCATCCCATTCTAGCAATTCGCGCTGGTACCGGGCTTCACCACTGGTCAGCCGGAACGCACCGCTATGGATGATCAGTAAAATCACCACGGTATAAAACAGAGCCAGAAAAGACAGGACTATCCTACCAGAGATCCCTTCTACTCTGAACGCCTCGATCGCCTCGTAGAACGTGGCAGCTTCCGCCCTCTTCACTACGAGTACACACCAGACGAAGATCACAAAACCGTGCAGCGCGAAATAGACCCGCTTGCACCTACGACCCAACGCAAACAATAACGAGCACTTGAAGGTCGGAACGATGAGATCGGATGCCAACTGCTGCCGCCAGGCCCCTTCCAGTAGCCTTTGATCGTTCCCGAGTAGTACAGGCGCGATGAAGTGTACTTCCAGCATGCGTACACGCATACGATAGGCATCATAGAACCGGAATCGGCGTGCTTCCAGAAAGGCAAAGAAACCCAGCACAGCCAGATTGACGACGATGGCATCATTCGACCACTCAGGATTTCCAACAGCGTATGCAACGAGGGACCCTGTTATGATGACTGCCCAGTTCGTCGTCGCATCGAACCGGCCACGCCACACCAGCATCCGCGACATCTCGCCACGATAAAAGTGGACGATCGTACCGATATACCATGAACTCGTAAAATCGGGCAGCTCCGATTCGGGGGTGAAATCTGCCATACAGGGTAGTGCTTATGGCCAGATCACTGTAGCTGAGCAGCTTCTATACGCATCTGTTCCAGGCTGCTCTGCAGGATCTGCGCCGATTTCTGTAACCCCTCCTGCTCCTCTTCGGAAAGTTCCGGTAGGACGCAGGATTCTGCTCCACCAAATCCAATAACGCAGGGCAGGCTCAGGCATACATCTCGAATTCCGTATTCTCCGTTGAGCCGGACGCTGACCGGAAACACGGTCCTGTCATCGCCAAGCATCGCCTGAACGAGCCGCGCGATCACCACGCCGATGGCGGTATTCGTATATCCCTTCCGTTCGATAATCTGGTACGCAGCGCAACGCACCTGCTCGAAAAGTTGATTCATAGCCGCCCGGTCGAATGGTTTCCCAAGCACCGTACGATCGAGGATCGGAAGTCCTCCTACATGCGCATTGCTCCAGATCGGTACCTCGGAGTCCCCATGCTCACCGAGAATGTAGGCGTGCACCGAGCGCGGGTCTACGCCATAATATCGTCCCAGAAGCGCGCGAAAACGGGCTGTATCCAATAGCGTCCCCGTTCCGATGATCAGGTGACGAGCCCGCGTGCTCAGTTCCTGGGAAACGTAGGTAAGTATGTCTACCGGGTTCGTTGCAATGATCAGGATTGCTCCCGGCGCGTAGGTATCCAGTTCCCGGATGATATCCCGAAAAATGGCTGCATTCCGGTTTAGCAGCTCCAACCGCGTCTCGTCGGGTGACTTTTGCCCTACGCCAGCGGCCAGTACGACTACCTGCGCATCCTTCAGGTCCGCGTACGAACCTGCATGAACATAGATGCTTCCAACAAGCGTCTGGCCATGCATGAGATCCATGGCTTCTCCTTCGGCGCGCTGCTGATTCACATCGACCAGCACGAGCTCGCTCGCGATGCCCTGGATAAAAAGGGCATATGCCGCCGCAACGCCAACATGGCCGGTCCCGACGATTCCCACCTTCCTACGTTGTATCATCCGATGTTGCCCTATAAGGTGATACCTGCCGTGGCGCGGTTCATACATCCTGTATCGACCACGTTCGTACGGGGTTCCGTACCGGAAGCGGCTTAAACAACTTAGCCACTATTCGTTCGGAGTTGATCCCACCGTGCAGACGTTTCCATCCCGACGTTTAAGATTTTCCGTTGCCTTCCGATACAAGTTGTTGCGAGGTGTCTCTGACCCCACCTGCTCCGATGAGGTGAACAGATGCGTATCCAGGCAATCCAATCCGGAGGTGCCGTAAGGCCCCACCTGTCCCCCCCACGACGAGAGCTGCACGGCATGGAAACCGTGCAGGCCCCCGAGCAGCCCACGCCGGTCCGGTCCACGCCCGCCATCAACGAGGGTATGCATGACGGAGGTGTGCTCAAGCCGTTTGAAACGGAACGTCTTACGAACGTCGCAGACATCCGCAAGGTTTTTTCTGGCCAGCCCGTCCGCCCTCCTAACAACGAAGTGAGGACCGAGCTGTTACAGAACGTCAGCGATCTCGGCAATCGATTCGCCGAACTGGCAGACACCTTGCTCCCGGAAAGCCTGAAAACGAATGAAATGGGCCAGGGCTTCGGCGAGATCGTACACAAGTTTGAGGAATCGGCACTCACCGCACGTAACGGCGAAGAACTACAGGCTGCCTTCGATACCCTGTATGCCTCTGCGTTGATGCTCTTCACAGCGACCAAGCCGGAAGGAGCACAGCCTGCGTCAACCGGCAATGGGACGCGCGAGGAAAAACCCATCTATCCGCCGGAAATACCCTCTCCGCTCTCTCAGTTCATGAGCGAGCTTGCCTCGACATTCTCCAATACCATGAGTGAGCTCGCCGAAGTGCTGGCAAACGAACCTGATTTTCCTACCGGCGAACCCCGCCGCGAAGGCACCGCCTACGATGCGCTCGCGATAGAGTATGATCGGAGTTCATCACGGCTGGCAGTTACCCGCCCTGATCGCCTGGATGTGCAGGTTTAAGAGATCTGTCGATTCCCTGGCAGACGCGACCTTATTCGGCCTCAAGCCCGCAAGGCGCATGGCGCGAGATGTCGAAGCCCTGTACCGGATCGTCCTGCGAGCTAACTGCCGCCTGTTGTAGCAGGTACGGCATACAGTGTAAACGCCAGTCCCGATGGCTACCTTCTCGGCTCATACCGCATCGCCACCGCCCCCGAGCCAAACTCCAGCCGACTCACGAGCTTCAAGTCGACACGCTTCGATAGCCCCGCGAACAACGTCGGCCCGTGGCCCGCTAGCCTGGGCTGCACCACGAACTCGTACTCATCGATCAATCCCTGTTCTGCCAACGCCAGCGGGAGCTTCACGCCTCCCACGAACAATCCTTTACCCGGCTCCCGCTTGAGCTGCTGAACGACCTTCCCCAGATCCCCGCGCACGAGCTCCGCGTTCCAATCGACCCGCTCCAGGGTGCTCGACACGACGTATTTCTTTGCCGCATCGATCGTCCGGGCAAAGGATTCCATCCAGGGTTCCATCCAATCGGGCCTCACTCCTGTCTGCGCCGGCGACCGCCACGCTGCCTCCATCATTTCGTAGGTCACCCGGCCAAGAAGGAGGGCATCGGCCTGCGCGAGGTTCTCGGCGTGGTACCGATGCATTTCTTCATCCGGGGTGATTGCACGATGATCGCAGCACCCGTCCAATGTGACGTTGATGGAATACCGAAGGGGTCGCATTACGTTCTCCTCATATGATCTAACATGTACTATACGGACAGCGCCGACATATCACACGTACTCGTCTCTTCGCAAGCTTGTCAAACACAACCACCTGCACCGACGCAGACGTGGGAAAGCAGACAATAGCCGTATAGCACGTGTCATGCGAACGACCCCGGCGTATCCGTCCACTCTGATGCCCCTCATGGAATGTATACGCCGCTTGCTTCCCGTGCAAGGCGCCCACCGACCCCGGCCGACCTTGCTTCAACAGGCTCGACCGCATTGCCGGCTCCACCCCTTAAAGCCACCGGGCTGAGCGGAGAAGGCGTTTCGAGGCGAGGCGGTAGCGCTCAGCCCCGTGGCAGGCGGTGGGTTCTACATGGTTTACTACCGTCAACAGAAGTTCTGGGGGATCAATTTGCCCCGAACGTGTGTCAGCTATCCCTTCGGTCTATACACTGGTCAGGAGGAGACCGTGCAATACCTGAACCGACTACCAAACAGCCTCCTAAGCCAGAATCTCAGAAGGGAACCTCGCCTTCGACCTCTTCAATCGGACGCTCAATAGTCCGAATGCGAATGCCCTTCGGCGAGAAGCCGAAGAGATCTTCCGGCGAGAAGATGAGGCGGAAATCGTGCGGCTCGAAAAACGGCTCGAACTTCTGAGCGAATTCGTCGAGACGCTTGAGGTAGTAGGCCGTGTTTTCATCCGGCTGTGCAGGATTCCACTCCGCTGCGAGGCGGGCATTCTCGAAGGCGGTAACACCGGCACCTGAACCGCTGACGTAATAGGAGATGCGGTCGCCCTTGCGCACAGGCCGGCCCGTCCTTGCTGCCTGTGCTATGGCAAGCTCGTAGGCGGCAGCACGAGTTCTCTTCCCTTCTCGTACATCCGCTTCGTATTGCTCGACCGTATCCTTGAGGGTTTCCGTTCGGGAAAAGTCTTCGACGCCGTGTTCCCAGTCATGGCGCAGGATGCGGTCACGATAACGGAGATAAACATCGTGAAGGCCCTGCACATCCTCATCGAGAAGGCGGCGAATGGCCTCTCGGACGAAATGGCGCCCGAAGCGTTCGATGGAGCGGGAAACCAGAGAAGAGCCTTTGAACTCGAGCTTGTCGTCGTACGTGAGCAGTGCGTAGTTCTTCTTCTTGTAGGAAAGCATGGAGCAAAAGCGCCCGTCGTATCCAATATTGATACCCGCGGGCATCTCGGCACTGAGTTGCTTGACGAAAGCGCGCTCGGCTTCCTCGGTCTCTAGGCCGGGTGGGGGGACGAAAAGGACGCCATCGGTATCGACCTCGATGACTTTGCCTCCCGCATTTCGGATGAGGCCGATGATCTGGCGAAGGATATCCTGACCTGTGGAAGCCACGCGATCCGCTTCGGCGAAGTCGTTGAAGAGCGCGAGAGAGAAGCCCAGCGAGCCGTAGAAGCTATTGATCAAGAGCTTATAGGATGTCTGTCGGGCATCCAGCTCGCTTCTTTCCTCCTCCGTTACTGCCTCACGCATTTTGCCCTTCGCCTCCAGCCGAAGCTCAGTCAGGCGCCTCAGCAGGAGCGGAAAAAGACGCAGTTCATCACTCTTCGGCTTGACATCATAGTTCAGCATGATGGAGGGGTACAGGCTCTCCACGTCGGCATACACAATGGGGCCTACGACACCGGTAACAAAGACGTCCGTATAACCGCCCACGGCCTGGCTGCCCCACTCGCTCCTCGGGAGAGCATGCCGCCGCCGTAAGTACTCCCGAACGAACAGACTCTCGATCTTAGCGGCGGGGCCGGTCCGAGCGACTTGCCCGTACGGCATCGGGAGCATCTGGGTAAGGTAGAATGCCGAGCCGGAGAGATGCCGGGCGAGACGTTCCGTCTCGTACACGTCGTCGCGAGCGTAGGCCAAGAGACGCCCAGGATCCTCGCGCCAGATGCGGGAAATCTCGCTCCCTTCGACGTACGTACGATCCTCCCTTGCGAAACCGAAGTAACGCGCCGCGGCTTTGAGACCGTAGCCAGGCAGATTTCGCTTTACTACGTCGAACGCCATGACCTGAAAGAAGGTATCTATGACGTGGCGACCGGCAATCTCGTAAGCTGTAAAATCTACCGTGCGCTCGGCGAAGCGAATGCTAGATGCATAGGTACGCGGCACCGAACCGTCTCTGCCAACAGCAAAGGGAACCCCATGGCGGGCGCACCGGGCTTCGATATAAGGAAGATCGAAAGCGAACCCGTTATGCATCTCGAGCACGTCCGGATCACGTTCCCGGATGATCCGAACGAGTTCTTCGAGCATGGCTCGCTCCGAAAGTGTCCGCGCATCGAGAAGCCGATGCCAGCCTCGGTTATCCTGAAGCGCGATGATGATGATCTGATCCTCCGGTCTTCTCGCGTCCGGGAAACCGGTTTCCGAATATGTCTCGATGTCGAGTTGCATCCGGTAGAGGTCGTCGAACGCCATACCTTTGAAGCAGGTGCGGCCGCTCTGAAGGAGGTACTGCTGAGCCGGGCTGCCAGCCGTATAGATCTCATCGATGCGCTTCTCTCGGTTCTCCGTAATCCGCTCGATGTGCCGGATCGCGTCCCAGTATTCTTGCCAGGTATTGAAGGCGACGAGATACTTGTAAACGTTCTCGCCCTGAAGCCGCTGGATTTTATAACGGTCCCGTGGAAAGTCCTTCAGGAAAGCCGCATCGGAGAGAAAGAAAAACGGGTAAAACGGGACATCCTCCGCATAAACCTCCTCAAGGTTCTCGCTCCGGCGATAGATGCGGACTATTTCGTGTCCGGCACTGGAGCCCGTGCGAAGGGGGAGTACATCGATGATCCGAGGAGAAGCATCCTTGCCAAAGAGCGCAATATCTGACGTGCGAGTGATTTCCAGGGATTCTGCCATGAGGCGCACGATCCGGTGCTCAAGCTAAATCGATATGTGCATTGAACCGGGCTAGAAACATTTTGATGCATATGTAATGCTTTGGATTGGCGCAGAATCCAAGTCACATTCTGCTGGTAGGGTAGTTATCACGCCGTTAAACCATGCGTGTGGCTGACGCCATGCATATGTGCGTGTGAACGCGTGGATGCTATCTGCGCAGCAACGTTTCTGAGTTGTACCCGGTGCTTCATGTATGCCCAAGCATTCGCACCTTCGTAAGAACCGCGGGATCGCAGATCGACTGGAGAAGCTGGCGACGGATCGGCCCGTCCTGCTATCCTTTCTGGTATTCCTCGTTGTGACCGTACTGGTCGTCACGTTCTCCATTCCGTTCTTTCGGCGGAATCCGGAGGATCTGATGACGAACATCATGGCAGAGGCATACGGGATGGCGATGGACCTGCTCATCATCGGCTGGTTCATTACGTGGATGAACAGGCGCGCCGAGCGGCGAATCATGATCAGGGGTTACCTGGAGGAGATCGAAAACTTCCTGCGGTGGGAGTCCGTGGAAGCCATGCACCGCATTGCGAGCAGCATTCGCAGGCTCAACCAGGAAGGATTCACCGAACTGGAACTAGAACACGCTTATCTACACGGTGCATATCTCGTAGAAGTAAACCTGGCCGGAGCCCGGTTGCGCAACGCAACACTCTCCAATGCGAAACTGGAGCGAGCGATCCTTCAGCGCACCGACCTGGCTGGCGCCGACCTCGGTATGGCGAACTGTATGGAGGCAGACCTGTACCAGGCCAACATGGTAGATGCCAACTGCAGGGGTACCTACATGCTAAGGACGAACCTTGAAGGGGCCTACCTGAAACGTACCAACCTGCAAGGTGCTTATCTCGTGGAAGCGAACATGCGCAGCACGTACCTGGGTGAAGCAAACCTCCAGGGAGCCTTCCTGGAGCGAGCCGATCTTCGAGGGGCGTACCTGGAAGATTCTAATCTGGAGCATGCGAAAAGCCTGTTCGAAGCGCGCCTGGATCCAGACGTCGAAGAGCGTCTGCGGCAAAACCATCCACAGCTTTTCGAAGGATCGAAACTCCCCACCGCTGACGCAACAGATAACGCCACGGAGCTCGAGCAGAACGCGAACCCGATTGTGACGTCGACCGCGCCCTAAACCCTGAAACGGGCAGGAAGCAAAGCACGAGTGACTGGAAGAATCGCATGTCCAGCATCGCGCTTGACCCAGCAGTTTAAACGTGGGTGATAAAAAAGAAGCGCCCGGAGCCTGGCTGCTCCGGGCGCTTATGGGCATATCCGTCAACCGTGTGCCGGGTTACATACCCGTCGTATCTGTACCGGCGGTATCGGAGGTCATGCCAGAGCCACTGCCCATTTCGATGACGCCGCACGCGATACGCGCGCCCGAGTTGCCACTGGGCTGGCTCGTGAGGTCATCTTGCCCGGCATGAACGACCACTGCTTTGCCGACCAGTGAGTCGAGCGGCATCGTCAGATCGACTGTCTGTTCGAAGTTAGCAGTGCCCGACTCGTCCGCATTCAGGTTGCCGAAGTCTCCTGCGTGCCGCTCCTGCTCCGGCGCGTCCGGAGCACCGTGTTGCGTACCAATTCCAGACCAGTGCGGACCGGCAGCTTCCGCATTGTTGCTGCAATCACCGTTCTGATGGATGTGGATACCGTGCTCGCCCGGTTCGAGTCCCGTAACGGTACCGGTAGCCTCAATCTGTCCATTCGTGGACACAAACTGGATAGTACCCCGTGCCGTATTGCCTTCGGTGGGTTCGAGCTGAGCCGTAGCAGTCTGCTGACCCGAGGGCGTATCCGTTGACAGAGTGTCCGCCCCGGTTTCGGCCGGCTGACCTGCTTCCTGACATCCACTGAGGGTAATCATCCCCGCAAGGAACAGAACGGCTGGGATGCTATTCAGAAATGGTTTCATAGGAGGTCGTACGTGTTGTTGGTAGTTTGGGTGATCGAACGGGCTCTTGAAGCCGCCGCGCGACTCACATGAAGCGCGCAGTTAGCAAGTAAATCCCGGACGCCATCATCTTGCGACACATTCGCGCATCGTTGCGGGGAGACAGATAGATCCCGACGAGAACATTGTCATGTTCTACGCACCTGGGTGTAAATGACCGGGACTGCCTCACAGGCAATACTCCTCGCACGAAATATGCGCCAAAATGTACCAAGAACAAGGCTCTGAGACGTAACCTCGTTGCAAAAGACTTCAAACGCCCGCATTGCATGGACAGGTAAGTTAAGGAACGCCACCGTTTTTTATGCACGAAGTCATAGTAAAAAACCTAGGTAAGCACTTCGGACAGCGTGTAATCTTTCGGCGGATTTCGTTCGAACTCTCCGGAGGTGAATCCCTTGCCGTGACCGGTGCAAACGGATCTGGGAAGTCGACCCTCATGCGGATGCTGGCCGGTGTACTATCTCCGTCCAAAGGCACCGTGCACTTGCAGGTGGCGGGCAAGCGCATCTCAGACGCGGATCGCCCCCTCATGGTGGGGATGGTATCGCCTTATCTCAACGTGTATGATGGGCTCAGTGCGCGAGAAAACCTCCAGTTCATCGCCCGGGCCCGGCATTCTGCCGAAGCAGTCAAGCGGATCGACTGGGCACTGGATTTCGTTGGCCTGACCCGAAGAGCAGATGATCCGGTAGCGACGTATTCGTCAGGCATGAAGCAGCGCGCCAAGTTCGCGGCGGCACTCCTGACTCATCCACCACTCCTCCTCTTGGATGAACCGACCTCCAACCTCGACGCGGCAGGTATCGCTATGGTAGATCGGGTGATAGAGCGACAGCGATCCGAAGGCCTATTGCTCATCGTCGCCACGAACGACCCAGAGGAAGCCGCGAAATGTGAAAAGGCTATCCGAATCGAAGATTTTGCGGGGTAGCGATGGCCGTTTCATCCGGCCACCAGAGCACTCCCGTACCCAATGCCGGCGTGGCCGATAGCAGCGTGTTAGCTCGTTGCATAACCGAGCGTTGCTACGGTGATGCCAGCAACTCCTGCGGCGCGGAGGGGGATTGCAGCAGCAAGCAGCGTGGAACCCGTGGTAAATACATCATCCACGAGGAGAACACGCTGTCCTCGCACCGCTTCGGGTTCTCGGACAGCGAAGGCGCCCTCCACGTTACTCCATCTCTCCGAACGAGAAAGCCTGGTCTGAGAACGTGTGGAACGGGTTCGGGCGAGCACGTCCTCTCGTACCGGTATAGACCATACGCGGGCAATACCTTCCGCTAACATGGCACTCTGGTTGTAACCACGCTCGTATAGCCGAACCCGGTGCAAGGGAACCGGAATGATGGCATGAAACGAGGATGGTACGTCTATCTCTTCAAGAACGCACCCCATTTCCATTCCCAGGCGAATGCCGTACGCCGGTCGGTTGCCATACTTCAATTCGTGATGGACTTTCTGAACTACCTCACCCGGTTCGAGAAACCACAGAGAGAAGCAACGGTCGATGATGTCCGATCCCACCGGGAGCCGTGCCAGTTCCGCAGAGATCCGGTCTGGATCTGCGCGCCGCAACCCGCTCTTGCAGACATCACAGAGCAGGGCTGATTCTTCTTCCAGCACGACACCGCACCCGAGACACGTGGGAGGATACGCCAATCGAAGCAGGCCACGGCACGTTTCCCGAACCTTTCCGAGAAACGGTACGGGGCGACTGACCGGTAGCGGTTGGCGGTCTGGCATTGTGTCTGACACGTGAAAATGTGCCACTATCTTTCGTACGATGGTCTTTCCGCGCACGTCTCCACGCGAAAAGTCGTATAATTGGCCCATTGCCGGGGCTCCTGGGAATGGAAGCTACTATGGCGGGGTGCGGCGTACAAGTCGGTAGCTGGTCCACTCCGACGGAGATCCCTGCACAGGCGAACAGCTTGCGAACGATGTCTCTAACCGGAGCGGGTATCTCCCCAACACTCTAGGCAGTAGATTCCAGCATGGCGAAGCGGCGCGGAATGCTTATAAAGAATACGAATTCCAAATCCGTCGAGATTCCGATGGCGACGCGTCACATCCGGCTCGAGCCGGGTGAGGAGCAACTCGTCACGGCAAAAGAGGTGCGTGATGCCGTGCTGCGAGAGCACCTCCAGGTACGTGCGGTCTCCATCGTCCGGCCCTCTACGGAAGAGGAAGAACTCGAGCTGATCCGGCGGTTGGAAGGCGGCGAAAGCGATTCACAGGAGTAAACCGAGGGCCAACACAGGCTCCGAGGCCTTACCAGGACTTGCAGCCGCGATAAACCCAGGTATACCGGCCTACCCACACGGCAGACCGTGAAAGGCGCCGTACGTAGATCCCATCATCCTGTATCCCCATACTGACTACGGTGGGGGTTTTTTTGCGGCCGGGCTTCCGGCATTCCGGCCCCATCCCCTCTCACCGGCTACGCATGCCGACCAGCAGCGTGATTTATATTCGCACATGGCGCGGTTTGAGGAGGGCAACACATCACATCCATCAGTCTGTCCGCGCACCTGATCGAACGGCGTAGCATGAACGTACTCTACCTGGAGCCCTGGTATGGCGGCTCACACCGGAATTTCATGGATGGGCTGATAGAGCACAGCCGCCACACATACCACTCGATAACGATGGCCGCGCGGTTCTGGAAGTGGCGCATGCAGGGAGGTGCCGTCACGATGGCAAGGAAAGCCGTGCAGGCATACCGTGAAGGTTTCCGGCCGGATATGATTCTGGCGACGAGTATGGTCAACCTGCCTGCCTTTCTCGCACTGACGCGGCGTGAGCTTCCAAACGTCCCGGTGGTTGCTTATTTCCACGAGAACCAACTCACTTATCCGCTTCCCGAAGGGGTGGAGCGGGACTATACGTACGGCTACATCAACTACCTCTCCTGCCTGGCGGCAGACCATATCATCTTCAACTCGCAATTCCATTACGACGAGTTCATGGAAGCGCTACCGACGCTGCTACGGGCGTTTCCGGACTACAACCACCTGACTTCGGTCCAGGAAATCCGCAATAAGTCGTCCGTGTTGCACCTCGGTATGGAATTGCAAAAGCATGATCGATACGCGCCCGACTACCCGCAGCACGCCTGGGGACCGGGCATGAAACCGCCGATCATCCTCTGGAACCAGCGATGGGAGTACGACAAGAACCCCGAAGCTTTTTTCCGGCTCATGAACCGGCTGGACGACGTAGGCTTTCAGTTCCGTCTCATCCTGGCAGGGGAGCACTTCGAGGAACAGCCGTATGAGTTCGAGCGGGCGTTCCGGCGCTATGCCGAGCGCATCCTGCATTACGGCTATGCGGAAGACTTCGAGGAATACAGCCGTCTGCTACACAGGGCAGACATCGTGATTTCTACGGCGATCCATGAGTTCTTCGGTATCGCTATCATGGAAGCTATTTACTGCGGATGCCACCCGCTCCTGCCCAATCGGCTGAGTTACCCGGAACTCATTCCTGAATCCCTGCATCGCCCCCTGCTGCACGCCCCCATCCTCTATAATGACGAGGAGGAGCTCTTTCGCATCATGTGCGACATCTTGAGAGGTGACGAGCGCCCGCTGCCGCTCCCCACCCTCAAACGTATTCCGGAGCGGCTGGACTGGCGCACGCACGTGGTGGCGTACGACGATCTACTGGAAGCAGTAGCCGATGCCGTTCCCGCACGCCAGTGAACTCACCGAGATTGGTTTGGAGCGGCGCAAACGGGAAAAACCTTGCCGCCCACCGCTCAATGTCTCACATCGATGACGAGGCGGGAAGGATTAGCGAGTTCCAGCACCCGGTAACGGTTCGGAGAGGCGACGCCGAGTACCCAGGTTACATCCGCCTCAAAGTCGCATGTGGCTTTGAGTTCGCGAAGCACGGGGTAATCCAGACGTCGCTCACGCTGTGTAACGGTGGGAGCGCCCTCTTCCGTGTGGGCCCGGGCAGGAATCATGCGCACTTCCAGCCAGCCGTCGCCGGCTAGAGGCACGACCTCTCCTGAACCGCAGGCACGCACCGGTTTATCAATGTATTCCACGTGATATCCCGGCAGCGTGTTACCCTCAAATTCGAACACGACGCGGTCGAAAGCGTCATGCCGAGCCGTTCTTACCTCCCGCAGGATAGCTATGCTGTCGCTCTGCGCCTCCTTTTCCACAATGCCGGCCGTTCCCGTGAAGGTGGACGAAGTGGTATCACCTGCCTCCCGTCGGGCCGTGCCGGGTGTGGTTGGTGGGGTATCGGTAGCAACCGCGGGACGACCTCTCTCAGATGTTGATTCCCCGGCGGGCTGGTTCGGCGTGCAGCCAGCCTGCCAGATCAAGAGCCCGGCTGCGATATACGGGAGGAATCGGTTCGCGGGCATAGCTGAAAAACGTGCTGAAGATGGTCAGTTCAGCAGGGCTTTGATGCGAGTAAGCGCCTGAGAGGGCGTGAGGGTACTCTCAACAAAGTAGACGCGAGGCTCCGCATCCTCTCGGAGAAACACGAACATGCAAGCCGCTCGTGGATCATAGCACGCCATCTGCTCCTCAATCCATTCAGAGGAGCCCTTCAGAAGGCCCTGCTCCGCCCATGCGGCCACACTCGTTGCATACCAGATGACGTGGGTGAGGAAAGGATGACGAACGCCGAAATGGTTCACTTTGTCCTCCTCGACTACGACGGCACCCGCACCGAAGCGCCGATAGCCTTCGTACGCGGCCGCCGCAAAGCTCTCCCAGTTTTCGACAATCGTACGGTGTTGTTCAGCTTCCACGGCAGCCGAGGGCTGGACCGTCTCAGGCATGCTGATCTCTATGACTTCGGAGCCCTCAACGTACGTGCTCGTTCTGAACTTCATGCGCGAAGCAATGCGGGGTACTTCCTGTAAGTACGGGAAGGAAGTGATCGGATCCGTCCCGTTTCCTCGTTGTAAGCCGGGTCCAGACATGTTGTTGCCGGTGGCTGACTCGGAAGATATGAATTGAAGGACCGCACAGCCTGATCTCGTTCAGCGAATCCGGATTAAAACCAGAAAACGCCGACGCCAGATGTCAGCCGGCGCCGGCGTTTTCTGCACAGCCCTACGATCTGCGCGGCGCTCGCCGAAGCGCCGCGCGATCCTCCATCCCTCATCACACGCGATCTTACACGCACCTCCCCCACAGGTCAGTTTCGAAACGAGACATGCAATTACACCAGTGTTACGTATGTGCCGAAGGGTTAACAATCCGGTTTCGCCACCTCCACACACCTGCGCATCACAACCTCTGGAAAAACCTCAATTTTCGGTCCTAATCAGGGTTGTGTTATACCTATCGGCCGGGGCGGACTTTCACCTGCACACACTGACCGTTTTTCCTGGATACTCTGGAACACTCAACCTGCCGTAGAACTCTTTAGCGACCGAAAGCCCCTCCTCCACCTACTATGATCGGAAAAATGGTACTTTCCAGATACAGAACGTCTCTCCCTCCGTTCGACAGCAAACGTCCTTCAGGCATACGGACCACACCGGCATAACGTGATACATGCCCTGTTTCATATTAGAATGGTCCTGCTGCTAACATGCGTCGGTGGCTGGCTCGCGGCCTGCGAGGACGGGAACAGGATGCTAGCAACGACGGCGCAGCCCACGCACGCAGCAAGGCCGCATGTGCAAGGCGTTACGCTGGACGCACGGCAGGCGCCCGACGACTCCACCCTGCTCCGTCTCCGAGACCTCGGCGTTACCCACATTACACTCACCTCGTTCGGTTTTCAGCCTGAACCCGGCGTGCCGGAAATCAGGCATGATCCGGACGTGCGCTGGTACAGCGAGAGTGACCGGGGTATCCGGGCACTGGCGCGGAAAGCGGATTCACTCGGTATGCAGGTAGTCCTGAAGCCGCACATCTGGGTACGGGGCAACTCAGGCGAGAGCGGTCCACACGCGATCCGTTTCCAAACGGAGGCGGAATGGCAGCAGTGGGAAAAACACTACCGCGCATTCATCCTCCACTACGCCCGGCTCTCGGAAGAAATCGGTGCCCCGCTCTTTGTGATCGGCACCGAACTCGCCGGTTCAACCCGAACACGGACGGATTTCTGGCGAGGGCTCATCCGGGACGTGCGGCAGGTCTACAGTGGCAAGCTTACGTACGCCGCAAACTGGTACGATGAGTACGAGCATATCCGGTTCTGGTCCGAATTGGACTTCATCGGCGTGCAGGCCTATTTCCCGATCAGCACAGCCGAGAATCCGACACCGGAAGCCTTACGGGCGGGCTGGATACCCCATCGGCGGCATTTGCTGGAAATCAGCCGCCGCGCCAGCCGGCCGATTCTGTTTACGGAGATCGGCTACAGGAGCGTGCCGGGTGCAGCTGCGGAGCCGTGGCGGTGGCCAACCCGGGATGAGGTGGGCGCCATACACCCGGACGACAGCCTGCAAGCCACGCTCTACCAGGCATTCTTCGAGTCCCTATGGCAGGAACCGGCGTTCGCCGGCGCCATCCTGTGGAAGTTCTATCCGTACCGCACAGACCGTCCTGAGCGGTGGATGCTGGATTTCACGCCACAGAACAAAGCCGCCGAACACGTCATCGGGGGGTGGTTCAGGCAGAAATCCGGTGATCGGTAATGAAATCGTATGATCTCCTATCTATTTGACCTGTTTGGCGTAGCTGTTTTCGCCGTGAGTGGCGCCCTTGCAGCCGGGCGCAAGAGCCTCGATCTGATCGGCGTCGCCGTGTTGGCCGTAGTGACAGCCATCGGGGGCGGTACGATTCGGGATGTGTTACTGGATCGCCACCCGATCTTCTGGATCGCAGACCCGACCTATCTCGTGGTGATCCTGGCCTCAGCCGCACTCACGATGGCCTACGTCCGCCTGCGTACCCCGCCCCGTATGTCGCTACGCGTCGCAGACGCCCTGGGGCTTGCGCTGTTCACCATTAGCGGAGCACAGATCGCAGAGCAAGCCGATCTCCCGGGGATTATCGTCGTGCTCATGGGCGCCATCACCGGTTCGGCAGGAGGCGTGCTCCGAGACGTTCTGAGCGCCGAGGTTCCGATTCTGATGCGGCAGACGGAGTTGTACGCGACGGCCAGTATCATCGGCACATCGGTCTATTTGCTGCTCGGGGCTACGGACGCACCTCGCGATACCGCCGCGCTGATCGCTATGGTGATCGTCGCCACTATCCGCATCGCGGCCATCTACTGGGGACTCAAGCTACCGGTCTTCCGGGTACATGACGATGATGCCCGGCCCACCTCCTGGTAGCGCAGAATCGCCCGCTCCCAACTCCAATGAGCCGAACCATCTCTGCCGAACAGTACGTACTGGCCGGAACGATCCTACGTAGTGACGTTCCGGCGATCATGGTGTACGATCGTGAGGCGCCGCTCCGGCTGACGTGCGGCCTCGATGCGAGGACGATGCGCCATGAGCAGATCGCTCCGGGTAATGATGCCGACAACCTTCTTCGGGGACTCACGCTTTACGACAGGAAGCCGGCCCACGTGCTCCTGAACCATGTGGTCCGCCGCCTCACGCAGGCTGTTGTCCGTATAGGCTACCACCGGCGCTCGCTTCACCACCTCACGAACGAGGCTGTCGGGGGATTTCGTTGAATCCAGGAGATCCCGATGCGTCACCACGCCGATCAGATTCCGCTCGTCGTCTACCACGGGGAATCCGTGATGGGTCGCGCCTTCATCTTCTGAACGCAACCATTCCCGCACGCTTCCCAGCCTATCGCTCCCGTAGAGTGCAACGACGTTCCGCGAAGCTACGTCACCAACGAGCACCTGGGTCAGATAGTCCACACCGTACTCCGTTTGTACGGACGTCCCGCGCCGGGCGAGCTTCTCCGTCATGATGGAATGGCGCATCATGAGCAGAGATACCAGATAGGCGGCTCCGCATCCGGCCAGCAGTGGCAACAGCCCCATCGGCTGGCGCGTGGTTTCGAAGGCAAACACGACCGATGCCAGAAAAGCGTGCGAGGCGCCAGCAAAGATCGCCGCCATGCCGACGAGCCCCGCTACGCCGATCTCTACACCGAGCGCCGGAGCATATCCGGCCAGCAGACTCCCCAGGAACGCCCCCAGCCCACCACCGATGGTGAACAACGGCGCGAGCGTTCCCCCGGACGTGCCGCTCCCCAGGTAGATGGACCACGAGATGAACTTGAGCACGATCAGCGTCACCAGCGCCGTACCGATCAGATCGCCGGTGAGGATGTGCTCGATGTTGTAGTAGCCTACCCCCAGCGTCCGTGGATCGATGTAGCCTACGACACCCACGACGATGGCACCCAGCACCGGCCACCAGTACCAGGGAATCGGAAGTCGCTCGAACCTGTCCTCGATAGCGTAAACGGCGCGCGTCACCCAGACTGAGGCCACACCGACGAGCGCCCCGATCACCACGTACGCGGCAATGGAAGAGCCTGTGAGCGGCGCCAGATCCGGCATCGAGAAGACGGGATCGAAGCCGACCAGAATGAACCGCACTGCCGTGGCGGCAGAAGCGGCCAGGGCGACGGGAATGATGGAGCGGGGCCGGTATTCGAACAGCAATAGCTCGACGGCGAGCAGCACCGCGGAAACCGGACTTCCGAACGTGGCCGCCATGCCGGCGGCGGCACCCGCCGCCAGGAGCGTCTTCCGCTCGTCTGCAGTAACGGAGATGATCTGTCCGACAAACGATCCGAACGCGCCACCCGTAGCGATGATGGGGCCTTCGGCGCCGAACGGCCCACCCGTCCCGATGGCGACGGCCGCGGAAAGCGGTTTGAGGAACATGAGACGCGGAGGGATGCGGCTCTTCCCGTACAGCACCCGCTCCATCACCTCGGGAATACCATGTCCGCGGATGGCTCGAGAACCGTACCGCGCCATGAGACCAATAATGGCGGCACCGACGACCGGAACCACCATCACCCACGCACCCAGTTCCTGTGTGCCGGGAATCGATTCCTCGAAAGAGATCCGACCGTAGAACGCTATATTCGTGATGAGGAAGATCAAGCGCAGCAGCGCTTCGGCGATGAATCCGGCAAGGATACCGATGGCAATGGCCAACCCGGCGATGTACGTGACACGCTGGTTTACGGGCCCGTACTCGTATGGCGCATTGACCGATTCCAGCGCGGGTCTCATCGACGGGGCCACAGGTATCCCGTCTGTTCTGGATGATATCCGGATCTCGCGCTCGGCCATGGTTGTTCTCTCTTTATCGCATCATCACGCCGGAATCACCGGGCGCCTCACAGCAGAAATAGGCAGAGGATCTGCGCGGGCCGATATCCGTATGAAAACCGCGTCTTCAACTCAAAGCCTTTCAAAATAGCGGGGCATCGGCGTTCATCAGGCAAAAAGACCGTGAACTGTGCTGCTCCACCTTGCCCTCTTCCTCGTACATCCATGCCACGTCACTTCCTGAGCCGCCGCCGTTTTCTCCAGGCAACCGGACTGGCTACGCTTGGAATACCTGCGGCAAGCGTTACTGCCGCGAGCAACACGCCCACCCTGCCCCTCCTCAAGCCGCCGCGCCTGCAGCCCGGCGATACGGTCGGCCTGATCAGTCCGGGCGGACTGATTTCGACGGCTATCAGCGTGAGGTCGGCGGAAGAAGACCTGGCCCAACTCGGCCTGCGCACGAAGCGCGGACGGCACGTACTGAGCAAGCGCGGCTACCTGGGTGGCACCGACCAGGAACGAGCATCGGACGTGAACGCGATGTTTGCCGATCCCGAGGTTAAAGGCATCGTTACGATGCGGGGCGGATGGGGATGCAGCCGCATCCTCCCGCTCCTCGACTACGACCTGATCCGGGCCAATCCCAAGATCCTCGTCGGCTTCAGCGACATCACGTCGCTGCTCCTCGCGATTTATGCCCGGAGCGGCGTGGTGACGTTCCACGGCCCGGTCGGGATTTCCTCGTGGAACGACTTCACGGTAGATTACTTCCTGCGTACGCTGTTCGACGGGGAGCGGGTGCGCATGGAAAACCCGGAGCGGGGTCACCTGCTCTTCACGTCCGAGTTCGGGGATGACCGGGAACGCACTGTGCACACGATCACGCCGGGGAAAGCACGTGGGCGGCTCGTGGGCGGCAACCTGAGCGTGCTTACCGCGATCATCGGATCCGACTACCTGCCGGACTGGTCGGGACATATCCTCTTCCTGGAAGATGTCGGCGAGCAGACCTACCGCATCGACCGGATGTTGACCCAACTCAAGCTAGCGGGGATCCTCGATCAACTCGCAGGCTTTGTATTCGGCCAGTGCTCCGACTGCGACCCGGGGCGGGGAGCAGACGAACTCACCCTGGAGGAAGTCTTCAACGACCACATCGCCCCCCTCGGCATCCCCGCCTTTCATGGTTCGGCCATCGGGCATATTTCGGACAAGTTCACCGTGCCCCTCGGCATCGAGGCCGAGATCAACGCTAGTACGGGCACGATCACCCTGCTGGAATCAGCGGTTGCTTAGGGCACTCGGAAGGAGGTCTACAGCACCGGAGCGGCCGGGCGTTCGAAGTTGACGTAGCCTTCGCAGACGGCTTCGAGGGTGCTGCGGATGTGGCTGGAGAGGACCACGATGCCGCCGCGTTCCTTGAACTGGTTGATGAGTTCGATGGCGGCTTCCGTGCTTTCCTCGTCGAGGGCGCGGAACGGCTCGTCCATGAGGAGGATCTCGGGGGCGGTGATGAGGGCTACCGCGATCTGCGTCTTGGCCAGCATACCGCTGGAGTAGGTCCCGATGAGGTTATGGCGCCGCTCGTCCAGAATGAGCCGGTCGAGGATCTGCTCGATGCGAGCGGGGCCGGTGTCGTCCCATTTATTGCGTGCCCGCAAGACGTATTCCAGGACCTCTACGGCGGTGAGATACCGCGGCAGGTCGGGGTCCGCAGGTACGACACCGACGTGCGCGAGGTACTCGTAGGGATGCTCGTAGATGTTGACCCCATCGTAAGTGATCCGTCCGGACGTAGGAAAAGACAGGACGGACAGGAGCCGGATGAGGGTCGTCTTGCCGGAGCCGTTCGGGCCGACGAGTCCAGTTCCCGACCCCGGCGTGAACATGGTCGTCAGGCCCTCGATGACGTTTGGCCCCTGACCGTAGCGCTTGGTGACGTTTTGAAGGACGAGATCAGGCATAGCGCTTCGTGTAGGGGGATTCCGAGGTCAACGTGGTCGCCCAGGCGCTGGCGAACGCCAGCACGATATCGAGCAGGGTCCAGGAAATGACGTTGAGGAGATTGAACCGGTCCGTGAAGATAGCGACGAAGAGGAGGCTGAGGAAGAAGGGCAGCGTCCAGCGCAGGTTGACGAAGAACCGCGTAATCGTCCAGTCACGGGGCGGCTGATACAGAAGCTGAAACGCACGTGGGGCCATCGCCTCTGACGCTATGAGAAAGACCGTTGCGTTCTTGGCCGCCGAGAACGCCAGGAGGTAACCGGCGATCAACCCGGCGCGTGCGTCCTGATAGAACAGGATCCAGAGCACGGCATGCCCCAGGAAGAGGAAACGGCCCAGCGGCAGCCTCCGGTCGAACTGACGCAGGAAGGCCCACACGTGCGGCTTCCAGCGCTCGGGCGTCCAGTAGACGGCCCGGTAGGGAATGGGCTCCCGGTCGGATACGCGTACCCCGCCTGCGCTGCGGAAGATCTCCTCATACAGCGCGTTGGTGCGGTAAAAGTGGGCATCGAATGCCTCCGCCTGAATGAGCAGCCTGAGTGTGGCGAGGGTGACATACACGAACCCTGAGGCCCACGCAGCGGCCGGCCCAAACTCGCCGATTAGCCAGAGGCTGACGCCGAGAAATACCATACCCACAAGCAGAACGTGCGACGTAGCCCAGAATACCGGCACGAGTCCCTGCGGCACGCCGACGAACGAGACGGGCGTTTCCCTGGCGAGCCATCGGTACCACTTCCCGCGCTTCCCTTCCTGCCACGCCTGGGACCGCTTACCGATGGTCATGTACTGCGCGAACGCATACAGGCCACCCCCCAGCATCAGCAGCACACTCCACAGCACGTGGACGGTTTTGGTCCCCAGATTCCTCGTGAAGTTCCCCGGATCGAAGTAGGCCAGCATGAATGCAGGAGCGACGAGTAGCACGAGAACCGGAATCCACCGGCGCAGCACGTAGCGCTGAAGCAGCCACGGCGGAGGGTTTAGATGGTGAAAGAGGCCGACGCGTGGATCCGGGAGGAGCAGGTTGGGCGGACTCATGGCGAATGCCCCCAGCGCAATGACGCTCCAGCTCCGGAGGTAGAACACGCGTTCCGAAAGACTGGCGCCTGTCGCCACGATCGCACACACGTAGGCCAACAAAACGAGGAGTGCTCCGTAGACGAGGCGACTGCCTGCCGGAGAGCCTCCCGGTGGCTTGAGCTTGATCCGAGCGGGACGGGACTGGCCCGTACGGTCGTCCTTCGAAGGGTGAGGGGGGCTCGCTGCTGCAGAATGCAAGGTGCCTGTTCTCGAGGAATGCAAGTTACCTGTTCCTGAAAAAGACAAGATGCCTGTTTCCGAGCCCGCACGATACGGGCAGGATCCCCCCTCCTACTCACAAGGTTTCAGCGAAGCTCCCATTGGTCACAACACGGGGGCGAGTATATTGCCGTTCGTCCGTTGTTCGTGGTCGGTCATTCTTGGTTCCATGTGCCTCGTTCTGCTGACTTCATCAGCCATGAGATCCGACCTCGCACAACGCGCCAGCGGCCAGGAATACGATGTTGAAGCCCGTGGATTACTGACCACCAACAACCGACGCCACCTATGATCCAACTTCGCAACATCACCAAGTCCTACCTCCAGGGATTCAGCCGCACGTTCGTGTTGCGCAACGTCAGCCTCAACGTGCAGGAGGGCGAGTTCGTCTCCATCATGGGGCCGTCGGGTTCGGGGAAGTCGACGCTGCTCCACATCCTCGGAATGCTGGACGAGCCCTCTACGGGGGAATACTACTTCCTGGGTGAGCCCGTCCACAAAATGAGTGAGAAGCGAAGAACGGAGTTGCACCGCGAGCACATCGGGTTCGTTTTCCAGGCTTACCACCTCATCGACGAACTGACGGTCTATGAGAACCTGGAGACGCCGCTGCTCTACAAGAAAATCAGGGGGAGTGAGCGGAAGAGCCTGGTGGCGGATATGCTGGACCGGTTCAACATCGTGGCGAAGAAGGACCTTTTTCCGAACCAGCTTTCCGGGGGTCAGCAGCAGCTCGTGGCCGTCGCCCGCGCCCTCATCATCAATCCGAAACTCATCCTCGCCGACGAGCCGACGGGTAACCTGCATTCCTCTCAGGGGGAGGACATCATGGAGGTGTTCCGGAAGCTGAACGAAGAGGACGACGTCACGATCATACAGGTCACCCACTCGGAGAAGTACGCCCAGTACGGCAGCCGCATCATCCAGCTCCTCGACGGCCAGATCGACTCCGACGAGAAGCACCGGGAAGCGGTGCAGAGTGCGTAGGGCGTGCCTATCTCGGTCCGCTCCCCGCTCTCTGCGCGCTCGTGCACCTCGGTCGTCACTTTTGTGTCGGGCTGCAACACTACGGCCCAGGATCCGGTTGATCTGAGGATGACGTGTTGTCACACCGAAGAGGGATGAGAAGCCATGAGCAGCCGGATAAAAGTGAAACTGCGTCTGCAAAACATCGACGAGCGGCAGGAGGTGGATGCACTCGAAGCGAACCTCAAGAAGCTGAACACCGTCCAGATCCACGGGCTTGGGTTGAGCGAGGTCGACCTGTCCTATGATCAGAACGCGGTCGAACTGGCCGATATCGAGATGGCGGTCGAGCAGGCCGGCGGGGCCGTGCAGGACGTGCTCCGGGAGGAATGAGGCCATAACGCTTTTCGGAGAGCCGCTTTCCACAGGGAGGCGGCTCTTTTTCGTTCGGGGTGGTCGTGGATCGTCCGTTGTTGATTGCGCGTCGTTCTCTGATTTCAGGTTCGGAGGCCTGATGGCCGGAACCGAGAAGCCATCACGTCATTGAGGCGAATCTGGCGAGAGCCGGGATGAGGCCAAAGAGGCAGGCCCCGGCAACTCTCGCCCGGCTCCGCCGTACTTTATCGTCCTGCCGACGTCTACCCCACATTTCTGTCGATAAGCCCAGCCATGTTGCGCGGACTTTCAGAAACGATGACCTCCCGCCTGCTCCAGGCGTTTCCTGCAGACCGCGGCTATTCGCGTGTTGATTTTTCCCGGGAGCCGATGCCCCAGCCGGTAGCCCATTTTCTGGCTCAGACGCTGCAGAGCCGCCTGGATATCGAACTCGAACGGCACCGATCCATCCGGTCGGACTGGTTCGATTACGACCATCCGGACGTGCAACATGCGCAGCTCACATTCGGGGCTATGCTGGGGCAGCACGCGCGCATTCCGAAGCAGGAGTGGGCGCGGATGCTGGGCGAGGCCGTGTTCACGACGCTCTCCTACCTGGTGCGCCCCGTCCCAACGCTCGTGGACTTCCTGTTCGACGATGAAGAGACGGTGCCCATCCGCGATGTGTACCGGGGGCTCGCGTTCTTCGGGCCGTACCCGTACCTGCGGGAGGTAGCCACTTCGTACCTGCGGCAGAAGAGCATGCAGGAGGTAGAGCGCTCGCGCCTGCTGGCGGTCCTGCGCCACAGCGACCGGGAGATCACCCGCGACTACGACGCGACGGCCTGGCTTCGTCTGCTGACGCCGTTGTTCACCATGCTGGAAACGGCCCACCCCGATGCCGAGCGGAGCGTGCCGGTCGAGTTGCTGGATGCGTTCTTCGAGGACAAGGAGGCGGGGCATATCTTCTTGCGGTTGCGTGATCTGGGCGAAGAGCCGGGGCGGCGGTTCACCGAAGATGCGTTGAGGGAACTGCTGAGCGAGCCTGCCCGGCCGCTCATCCCGCCTCCCAGCCTGGAACCGGAACCCGTAGCGCTACCTGAGCCGCCCCCCCTTCCCACTTCCGTGGAGCCGCCTGCCGCACCGGTGCGCCCCGAGATCCGCCGGATCCTCGGACCGCTCGATGAAGAGCCGGCTGCTCCGCCGCACAGCCAACCTGCCCCGGAGCCTGCCCCCGTCCTGGAGGAACCCGTGGCCGAGGTGACCTCTCAGGCCGAGCAACCCGCACCGGAGCCCGAGCCAGAGCCCGAACCGGAGCGTCCCGTTCCGGCGGAAACCGCCGCATCTGTGGAGGAGCCGGAATCCGAAGCTGAACACGCTGCACCGTCTGACGAACAGCCGGAGTCCGAGGTTGAACGCCCTGCACCGTCTGATGGGCCGCCTGCCTCTACCGAAGAAGCGCCTGTCTTCGTACCGTCGCTGGAGGCCCGGATCAAGGCCGCGCAGGCGCCTTCGCTGGCGGCTGCGCGTGCGGCGGGGGGTGTACCTCCGGTCGTGCCGTTGAAGGACATTCCGCCCGTAGTCCCGAGCGCTCCGCCGACGCCCCCACCCGCAGCGCCCGCCAAGCCCAGTGCTCCGCCTGTCAAGCCGAGTGCACCACCTGTCGAGTCGAGTGCTCCGCCCGTGATCCCTGTTCCTTCGCCGGAGCCACCGGCGGCTCCACCGGTTCGTCCGGCAGCACCCGCCGTGAGTCCAGCCGCGCCACCGGCGACTCCGAACGTTCCGCCTGCGGCACCTCGCGTGCCGCTCTGGCAGCAGTTTCAGAAAGGCTCCCGACCGCCCAGCGTGCCCACCGAACCTCGTCCGATTGCTCCTCGTGAGCCCGAGACCCCTCCGCGGGGTGTGCAGCGGCCCATCTACCCGGTCGCACCCGAGCCCCAGTCCGGTTCGAAAGGCGTGCCGCTCTGGCAGCAGTTCCGCAAGCCGCTGGCGCCCCACCCGATGCAGCAGACGCCGCCTCCGAAGAACCTTGGTCCGCTCGAAGAGACGGTGCTGGGCGAAGCCCACCCGCCGAACCGGAACCTGTACATCAACGAACTCTTCTCGGGGTCGGTGGCGGAGTATGAGCGGGTGCTTCAGCGGCTGCAAACGGCGGCCTCGTGGAGCCACGCGTCGCAGATCATCGCTGAGGAGGTCTTCCGGAAGCACCAGGTCAACATCTACAGCGAGGCGGCCATTGCCTTTACCAATGCGGTGGAGGAGCAGTACAGGGAGTGAGGGTGGTCGGTTGTTAGCAATCAGCGGTCAGCGATGTGGGTGAGCCTGTGCTCCTACGAATCCGCGTATGACCACGATGCTTCGGGACATTACCCCAATCCCATTGGACTAACGCAGAGCCGATTCTGTCGATAGATCATCTACTATGGCTCGACGGTGCGGTTTTGTGGGGGTCCACGGCATTCCTTCGGACGGTCGCCTGCGGCTCGTGACGCTCCGCTTCGCCCGGGATACCACTTTGAGACGGGCATGAAGCACTTCGATGCTTTCATTGGATACGCCGGCTCGTGGATTCGTAGCTCCCTCTCTACTTGTAACTCGTACATCTTCATTTGGCAGGCAGGTGGGCGCACTTCGTTTCTGGTTCTTCGTACTTTGGCGCAGGAGTCTTCTTGAGCACGGGTACGCATGGAACGTCAGATGCACAGCACACAGGACCAGGAACTACGGGCCACGGATGACGGCGGGCAGGCCGATCTCTTTGCCGACCTGGAGCGGCGGCGGGGGGAGGCGCTGGTGGGAGGCGGCGCGGAGCGGATCGCGAAGCAGCACGAGAAGGGGAAGCTGACGGCGCGGGAGCGGCTGGACATCCTGCTGGACAAGGGGTCGTTCGAGGAACTGGGGATGTTCGTCCGCCACCAGGCGCACGACTTCGGGCTGGACCAGAACCGGCCGTATGGCGACGGGGTGGTGACCGGGTACGGCACGATCCACGGGCGGCTCGTCTACGTGTTCAGCCAGGACTTCACGGTGTTCGGCGGGTCGCTGGGGCTGGCGCACGCGGAGAAGATCGTCAAGATCATGAAGCTGGCGCTGGAGAACGGGGCGCCGGTGATCGGGCTGAACGACTCGGGCGGGGCGCGCATCCAGGAGGGCGTGGTGTCGCTCGGCGGGTACGCGGACATTTTCCTGTTGAACACGATGGCCTCGGGGGTGGTGCCACAGATCTCTGCGATCATGGGTCCGTGTGCGGGCGGGGCGGTGTATAGTCCGGCCATCACGGACTTCGTGTTCATGGTGAAACAGACCAGCTACATGTTTCTCACGGGTCCGAACGTGGTGAAGACGGTGACCCAGGAGGACGTGACGAGCGAGGAGCTGGGCGGGGCCGACACGCACGCCTCGAAGAGCGGCGTGGCCCACCTCGCGTGTGAGAACGAGGGCGATTGCCTCCTGCGCATCCGCGACCTTTTCAATTATATCCCGCAGAACTGCGAGGAACAGCCACCCTTCGTGGCGACGAACGATCCGGACGACCGAGCGGATGCGGAGCTGGACACGCTCGTGCCGGAGAACCCGAACAAGCCGTACGACATGCACGAGGTCATCCGGCGGGTGGTGGACGAGGGGCAGTTCTTCGAGATCCATCCGGACTACGCGCCGAACCTGATCGTGGGGTTCGCGCACCTCGGGGGACGGTCGATCGGCGTGGTGGCGAACCAGCCGGCGGTGCTGGCCGGGGTGCTGGACATCGACGCGTCGGTGAAGGGGGCGCGGTTCGTGCGGTTCTGCGATGCCTTCAACATCCCGCTGGTCGTCTTCGAGGACGTGCCGGGCTTTTTGCCGGGGACGGACCAGGAGTGGCGGGGCATCATCCGGCACGGGGCGAAGCTGCTCTACGCGTTCTGCGAGGCGACGGTGCCGAAGATGACGGTGATCACGCGCAAGGCGTACGGCGGGGCGTACGACGTGATGAACTCGAAGCACATCCGGGGCGACCTCAACTTCGCGTGGCCGACGGCGGAGATCGCGGTGATGGGTCCGAAGGGTGCGGTGGAGATCATCTACCGGAACCAGATCGCAGCGGCGGAGAACCCGGACGCCGCGGAGGAGGCGTTCATCGCGCAGTACCGGGAGAAGTTCGCCAACCCGTACATCGCGGCGGAGCGGGGGTACATCGACGACGTGATCCGGCCGAGCCAGACGCGGTTGAAGCTGATCCGGGGGCTGGAGATGCTGAAAAATAAGGTGGTGAACAATCCGCGGCGGAAGCATGGGAATATTCCGTTGTAGCTGTCAGCGGTCGGCGGTCAGCGGTCCGTGGTTGGCGGTCGGGAATTGTAACGGAATGGACGAATCGGGTAAAGGTGATTGCGGATTGCGGAGTTCGGATTGCGGATTGGAGAGCGCATGATGCGGTGTGGGAGGTTGGACGGGTGGGTGTT
>JAWLHQ010000014.1:0-97013 GCA_041690215.1 Rhodothermales bacterium | reverse complement strand
AGCACGCGGACGATCTCGCGTTTGCGGTCTTCCTGCTTGCGCTGGGTGAGCGTGTGGTCCTGCGCTTCCATGATCCCCTCCTCGAATGTAGCATGCGTAGTGTGGAATGAAGCATGATGGGGAGAAGGTAAGACAGGAGAGGCGGCGTGTCGAGGTTATTTTTATAACCTACATATGTGGGGTGGGGCGGTCAGCGGTCGGCATTCAGCGGGGGGATAGTGCATAGGGCGGAGTCCTGCATCCGGTTCAGTGGCGGGTTATAGGGTCCGTGGTAGTGACGAGTCATTACAGCTTCTTGAAGTACCGGGCGACCGGATGGAGCGCGAACCCCGCCCGCTCGTAGGTTCGCCGGGCCGGGGCGTGACCGGGATCGGTCCCCGTCTCGACCATGGCCACGGCCATTCCGGCTTCTCGCATCCACTCGACCGCGTGCTCCGTCAGCGCCGTCCCGATGCCCTCTTTCTGGCAATCAGGATCCACGGCGATCATGTAGATCTCACCTATGCGGTCGTCGTGGTGGAGCGCGATCGACACGAACCCGACCACGGCACCATCGTGCTCAGCAACCCAGACCTCCTGTTCAGCGAGCGCGGCCTCGACCGCCGCGCGCTGGCTCTCGCGCCAGCCGTCGGGGTAGAACGTGCCGTAGATCTGGGGGTCCATTGCCCGCTCGATCGATGCGAAGACGGGCGCCCACGCCCGCAGTGAGAGACGGACGACGGCGTCAGCGTCAGAAGTGCGGTAGGGTCGGATCAACGTCTGAATGCTGTTCTGTCCTAGCAAAGAGGCTGCATAGCGGCCAATCTCAGCGGTGCAATGCTGGCATTTTTCTCAACAATCTGAGGAGATGCCGATGCTTGCGCAACGTGAAAACGCCAACCAGCGGTGCGTCCGCGATGATGCCCTTGTTATACAGCCCTTCTCTGTTGCTAACTGGACCATATACAGTAGCGGAACTGTTCGTCCGTTAATTGAAGTTCGTCGGCTCGCTTACGAAGCATCTCTACAACCTCACCAGTAAGATACCCATATAGCTTCAGCCGTGCGCATAAGGCTCTCATGAAGGCACGACCAGACTGGGTACATAAAAATGCGACGGACAAGTTCGACAGATGTTTTTCTGCATCTACTCTCTCAGCGTCGTCCGCAGATGGGCCTCGCACTTTGAAACCTAGTTGTTGGATAGCGAAGGGCTGAGAATGTGCGAGTGCCGACAGGATACGGTATGTTGTCGCCTCGCCCAACTGGGAATCACACAGATCCGTAGAAGTCGGAAAATGAGTGCCAACTTTCGTTGGTATTCCTCCTGAACCGATTTTAACCTCTGCCCCAACGTCTGCTGCGACTTCGATCAATCTGTTGAAGTATACGGAACTTGGTCCCTCAATCGACGGCTCTGCCTTGGCAAGTCTCACCTGTTCTTGCAAGCCTTTGAGCCGAAATGCAAGACTCCGGTTAACGCGCTCCGAGGCAGAGATAATCGGACTGCCGACCCAGATGCTGGTCGCTGCCGATTCAAGTACGCTCCTCGTAAGACTCCAAGGAGCGATCGACTCGACGGGCTCAGTAATCGCCTTGATAAGACAAGACAAATAGTCTGCTGCACTTTCAAGCAGCAGGTATGACTGGTCCTGTGCCGTCTTAATCGAAAGCGGGTGTGAAAACGATTGAAGCTCCGCGTGAGCAATCGAGCCTGGTAACGGAACGAAAGCAATCGCATTGATTACGGTTGCCGACTCAGACAGAATGCCTTCAAGCGCAAACCGCATCTCCCGAATACGCTCCAAAGGAAGATCAACTGTTCGCATTTCCCTGGGCTGTATAACAGTTTACACCTCAGCCGCTGTGAACGCTGAGGCGGCCGTACGAGACAAGTAAATGCGGTGCGTGGACGAGGCAAAGCCGTAGAGCCTGCGGTCGGACCGCAAGCATAGTTTGTTCCCCTGGGCTCTTAATCCCGACCTTTGATGAAGCGAGTGATTCGCCTCCTCAGTCCATCTTCCAGCCCTCTAGCAACTCCCGCCGCCGCACCACAAATGATGATACCCGCAGGGACTGTAATCAGCAGGAGCGGTGTAGGGCCTGCTATTAGGTACCCAACAACGGCACCTACGCCCGTCACCGACGTGCTAGCTGCTATGTTGCCCAACGACTCGGCTGATAGTGGAGACTGCTCGAAGGGAATGATACGAGCAGAGATCAAGTATTCAGCGAAAGCGAAGTGACGAGACTCGACTCGCTCAAGCATTGCTGGAATGTCTCTGCGCTCTAGCGCTGAGAATGCGAACTCGGCATTCTCATTGGCTATGGCCACGGCCAATGTAGAAATCAGATTACCGAAGGTGACAGGAGCGTAATAGTGGTCAATACCAAGTTGCACTACGATCTGCTCTGGGTCCTCGGGCATGTGTCCCTCTGGGAACGAGCGCGACGGTACGACTATAAAGCTTGCTTCGAGATCGAGCTCCCTTTCAATGACTGTGCTCTCGTAGAATTGAGGTAACGGCATATTTCAAGCGGTAAGAGACATAACTACTGATTAGACTGCGTAACACAGCGAATGTGTACTAGCACGCGACGCAGGCTATGTGCAAGCCTTGCCACATTCAGGCTTACGACACTCCGCTCGTGCGGCAAGGATACGCTTCCGCCGCATAAAACTCTAGTCAAGCAGTTAACTGCTTCAGAGAAGAAGCCCGCCGTTCCAGCCATTCATCTATGGAGAGCTTCCCGGCTCCGGAGAGGAGGAAGTAGGAGGAGATGAACAGCATGGTGAGGGCCTGGTAGGTGTTGAGGAAGTCGTCGCCGGCGGGGAGGTGGACCATGAAGATGGCGACGAGGAAGTTGAGGATCATGACGAGGGCGGCGGGGCGGATGAAGGCACCGAGCAAGATGAGGATGCCGCCGATGAACTGGGCGTAGACGGAGAGCCAGGCGCAAACTTCGGGGAAGGGGAAACCGAACTGACCCAGGAAGTGAATGAACTCCTCCATGCGGGCACCGCTGAAGACGTTATCCTGCGTGCCGTAGATGAGACGGACGCCGACGAGGAGGCGGAGGAAGATGGGGCCGTATTCTTTGTAGCGGCTGAGTCGGCTCAGGGTGAGGGTGGTCGGGTTCATATGTTTTGTTCAGGATATTCCCTGGAGAGTAGTCGTTGTGAATATCAGGAGCGTCCCGTTGCGTTGTGCTGGCTGGATGCCCGGTCGGGGCCGGGTATGACGTTGATGGGAGGGTTTGGGGTTTGATCTGATTTCGGCCTTTACGGACATGCTCACGCCAGCGGGTAGATAGTCCTTCAGGGTTGTGCTGGCTGGATTTACCTTCGGTCAGTCACTTCGTTCTTGTCCGGTATTTCTTGTGGTGCCGGAGAGGCTCGTGGCGTAATTGGAGCGTGGCGGTAGTGCTGACCGTTGTAAACATCCCCCTGCCTTGCTCGGCTGGACGCGTTCGCAAGGCTGTCCCCCTTCGAAGGGGGATTTTCTCTTGGCTCGGATGATAGTAAATCCTGAAGGTTGTGCTGCCTGGATTTACTTCGTCGGTCACTCCGCTCGCGTCCGCTTTCGCGGGAATGACGTTTGTGGGGAGGTTTGAGGTAAAACGAGCCGGATTGCTGCTTGTTAGGATCCTAATCTAGTTGCTTGGTGCCTATGGATCGGAGTCGGGCATGACGTTTATGGGAGGGTTTGGTTTGCCCGGGGCATCGGGTATTCCCGGGCGGGTGCGAACATCCCCCTGCCTTGCTCCGCTGGACGCGTTCGCAAGGCTGTCCTCCTTCCAAGGAGGATTTTTTGGGTAGGGCGTGGCGTTCGGGATGCGCATGCGGTCGGGGGCGGGTATGACTCCCGGGGGAGGTTTGGGCTTTGAGATACGTCGTATCGCCATGTTTGTAGGAGTTAGTGGGATTTCTTGGCGCGGATGCGGTCGGAGTGGGGAGTGACTTTGCGGGATGCTCTGGCCCTGAAAGCGGGCCCTATTGCCTTGCTCAAGAGGGAGGATACGTTTCCTTGATGCGGATTCGCCATTGCGGGAGTAGCAGGGGATCATGTATCCGTCCTCATTTGACGTGGATGATCACGCGGCGGTAGGCGGTCAGGGTGGGGGCGCCGTCGTCGGTGACTTCCAGGATGACGTGGATGTTCTTGCCGGTGGCGTTCTCCGGAACGTGTATGCCGACAGTGGGTGAACCGGCTCCCTCCAGGTGCACGTCTCCTTTGTAGGTAGAAGGTTCGCGGTAAACGTACCAGCGGTAGCTGAGCGCGTCCCCATCCGGATCTTCCGAGCCACTCGCGTCGAGGCGGACGACAGAGCCGGGGTCGGCATCGAGGGCGAGGATGTTGCGGGTGCGGTCGCCGGAGACGACCGCGACGGGGTTGTGGTTGGCTTCGCCGGGCGGTTTCACGCTCCAGTCCATACGGGCGGCGAAGTCGTTCTGGTAGGCTTCGCGCCAGCGGGCTACGGTCCACTTGCGGCGGAGGCCCGGGGTCTCCAGACCAGAGGGGTGCTCGTCCTGTGCGTCGATGTAGTGCCCGCCCGTGTCGTGTTCGAAGCGGCCACCCCAGCCGCCGTATCCGGGGTGCTCGGGATCGCTCAGGCCGTTCGGGAGGACATAGAACCAGGAGGGGGTATCGCCCTCCTTTACGCCTTCAGTGTTGTTCTCGGAGCCGGGGTTTTGCCTGACCCGTGGATAGCGCGCGCCCAGCGGTCCGTGCCCGGTGCGCACGTTCGCTTCCACCCAGGGTGTCTGGTTCAAGGGGACGACCTCGGGGGCTACGAGGGGCAGCTTCTCCCCGCCTCCAGCGGCGTCGTTCTGGTACATCCCGCGGAAGAGCGCGGTGAAGCGGTCCATCCCGGGAGGGCCTGTCTCCACATAGCGGAGGTCGGGAACGTGTTTGCGGATCCAGGCGCCCGTGCCCGGCGCTTCTCTGGTTTCGTCCTGGTCGGCGATGGCGTATACGCGCAGCCGGGAGAGGAAGCGCCGCACCTCGCCGGGGCTGCGGGTGCGGCGCACATCGTAGAGCGCCTGCGCCAGATCCGTGGCACCGCCCCAGATGGCAACGTGCACCGGACCGGATTCATCGGCATCCACGACTGAGATGATGTGCTCGGAACCGGGTGTGGCGTTGCCCTCCCCTACGTTCTCGACGCCGCGATGAGGGTTGCCGCTCCGGATGACGCGGCGCAGGTCTTCGGCCGAGGGGTAACCATCTGCGTGACGCTGCAGATTGGGACGCACCGCCTCGTAGTCGGCCACGATCTCCTCGATGAGGTCCGGGCGCGTGATGGCCCGCCCTACCTCGCCCGGCGTCCCGCTCGCGGAGGCGATCAGGCCTTCGATCCGGAACTCGTTGGCGTAGAGCATGAGGCGGCGCATGGACTGCTGGTCGTCCGGATCGCCGCCGATGTCGGTGAGGATGATGAGCCGGGGTTTCTCCTGAGCGGTTGCGGTCAGGATTGTCAATCCGAGCAAGGCAAGGAGGCCGAGCACGAAGCGAAATGCCGGGTTGGAGGAGATAGAGGTCACATGTTCCGTGTGTTTAGGCCGCAGCACCTGTTTCGACATACCCTTCGTGCGGCCGTTGTGCTTTGATGAGAGGACGGGGATTGCCTTCACTCTCTATTCTAAGAGATACCGGCGTAAATGCCCATACGTGCGTTCTTTCGCTCGGGGCACCGGGTATTCTTTTGCGGGGCTGACATCCTCCTGCCTTGCTCCGCTGGACGCGTTCGTAAGGCTGTCCCCCTTCAAAGGGGGATTTTCTGTACTCGATGTTCCGAGTTGGAGGTTATGCCCTACCTCACTGTATGTCTTAACAGGAGCATGCTAATGACTGACTCCGGAAGCCATGACCAGGCGACGTATCCTCTCCTACGATTCCCAGCTGAAACAGCTCTCTCGTAAGCTGCGCAAGCACGGAACGCTCGGTGAGGTCATCCTCTGGAGCAGGCTACAAAACAAGCAGATACATGGCTTTGCCTTCTACCGCCAGCGCCCCATAGATGCTTACATCGTGGATTTCTACTGCCCTGACCTGATGCTCGCCATCGAGATCGATGGAGCCACTCATGATCTCCGGGCCGAAGCAGATCTTGTACGGCAGGAGCGGCTTGAGTCACTTGGGATACGGGTGCTGCGATTCACGGAAGCGGCGATTCGCTTCGATCTGGAACGCGTCCTGTTCGAGGTAAAGGATGCGGTGGAACAGATCGCGTTAGAGCGAAAACCGTGAGCCTCGGTCTACGTTTTTTGAATCCGGTATGCTGACCAGCAGCAAAGTCCCCCTTCGAAGGGGGTGGACGCTCCTCCAGGGAACTGACGGGGGATGTTCTTGCCTCGAGCATGCCGGTATCCTTCACCGCTGCTGACATCCCCCTGCCTTGCTCCGCTGGACGCGTTCGCAAGGCTGTCCCCCTTCGAAGGGGGATTTTGTTCAGGTAGGACGTGGAATCTGGAATGGGCACGGTACTGCCAAGGCGGGCATGTCGTACTTGACGGACGTGCCCACGCCAGCGGGTAGTTAGTCCTGAAGGTTGTGGTGCCTGGATTTACTTCGTCGGTCGCTTCGCTCGCGTCCGCCTTCGCGGGAATGACGTTTATGGGGGAGAATGTGCGGTGATTCATGCCATGGGGTATTCCTTAGCGTGGCTGACATCCTCCTGCCTTGCTCCGCTGGACGCGTTCGCAAGGCTGTCCTCTTTACCTTCGGTCAGTCGCCTGGCGGCTCGTGTCAAAGGAGGATTTTATGGTCTGGGGACGTCGTCGTTGTGCGATTGCAGGGCCGTTGCGTGGAGACGCAGCATGCTGCGTCTCTACGATAGCATGGTGCCATGTGGGTGTGGAGGACACACGGGCGGTATGTCCCCACACGGGCGGTATGTCCCCACACGGGCAGGTTGGGATGGGTCGTCAGGCGTGCCGGGCCCAGCGGATGAGGTCTCGGAAGCCGGGTTTCTTGCCGTACATCAGGACGCCGACGCGGTAGATGCGGGCGCTGATCCAGATCGACGCAATGAATGTGGCAATGAGGAGGACGTACGATAGCAAGATCTGCCATAGCGGCACGTCTGTGATCGCGATGCGAACCATCATCAGGATGGGCGAGAAGAAGGGGATGAGAGACAGAACGACAGAGAGCGGCGCGTTCGGGCTTTCGAGCAAGGAGACCATAAAGAGGATGGGAATGATGACGAGCATCGTGACGGGCGCCATGAGGCTCTGGGCATCCTGCTGCTGCTCGACGGCGGAGCCGATTGCGGCGAACAGGCTGGCGTAGAGCAAGTAGCCACCTACGAAGAAGAGGATGAACCAGACGAAGACGAGGGGCGAAAGTGCCGGGATCTGGAGTTCCACCGCCTGGAGGATTGCTTCCTGTGAGGCATCAGCCGGGAGGTTCAGGTCGGCCGGATTGATGAACTGCGCCAGGATCGAGCCCGCGAACGTGAGCCCGGCGAGCACCAGCAGGCTCCAGATCGTCATCTGAAGCAGGCCCATCACCCCGATCCCGAGCACCTTACCCATCAGCAGGTCGAACGGCCTGACCGAGGAGACGATGACTTCTATGACGCGGGTATTCTTCTCCTCCATCGCCCCGTGCATGACCTGCGCGCCGTAGATGAACACAGCGAGGTAGATCGCGATGCCCATGAGGAACCCCACGAGAAAATAGAACTCGCTGTTCCCAACCTCCTCCCCTGCCTCCGTGAGCTGTATCGTTCGGACCGGTACACTGGTGTTTACGATCTGCAGCACGTCCGGCGGCACGTTCTGTGCGGCGAGGCGCTGCTGCTCTACGGCCCGCTCGACCACGCTCTGCAAACGTGCGCGGGCAGAGAAGCCGCCCCCTTCTCCGGTGTAGTACGTCACAGCGCCATCCCCTTCCAGCAGGCTGGCGGGCAGAACCACATAGCCGTCGTACGTTCCTGCCCGGACGGCCTCCCGCACGTCCGCCTCCGGTTCGTCGATTGCTACGAACCGTAACTGCTCGTCCGAGGCCGCCTCCAGGGCCGGGAAGAGTACGCCCGTTTCATCGGCGACCCCGACGATGCGCTGCTCGCTCTGAGACGCATAGTACATGAACAGACTCGGCAGTACCATCAGCGCGATGATGAAGAGCGGCGCGAGCAGGGTGATGCCAACGAACCACTTCGACTGTACCCGGCGAAGGAATTCGCTTTTGAGAACGATCCAGATCTTGGGCATGGCTTTCGGCGGTCAGCGGTCGACTTTCGGCGGTTGGTGGTTTGCTTTTCGTACGAGGTCAGGAGAAGGATTCGGCGGCGGCGGGCTCCGGAGCGGTCTGGCCGGCGGCAGCTTGTTTGCCGACCGTGCGCACGAAGATCTCGTTGAGGGAGGGCTCGACGAGTTCGAAGCGGTGAATCTCCCGGACATGCCGCATCGCCGTCTCGAGGATGAGCCGGGGCGGTGTATCCTTCAGGAGGTTGATCTCGACGCGACTGACGCTGCGCGCGCCCAGGCGTACGAGTCCCCGGGCCTCCAGATCGTCGAGGAAAGCGCCATCACCCTCGAAGTCGAGAAGCACCGTATTGCGACCGAAGCTCCGCTTGACATCGCGAAGGGCGCCCTGGAGCACGATTCGGCCCTCTGAGATGAGGCAAATGTCGTCGCACATCTGCTCTACCTGCTCCATGCGATGCGAGGCGAACAAGATGGTGCGGTTCTCGCCCTTGAGTTCGAGGATGATCTCACGAAGCAGCTCCGAGTTGAGCGGGTCGAGCCCACTGAACGGTTCATCCAGGATGAGCAGGGCCGGATCGTGCAAGATCGTGGCGACGAACTGGATTTTCTGCTGCATCCCCTTGGAGAGTTCTTCGGTCTTCTTCCCTGCCCAACTCTCCGCATCGAAGCGGTCCAGCCAGTACCGAATCCGTTTCTTTGCTTCCAGCGCCGGGAGCCCTTTGAGCTCCGCCAGATAGAGCAATTGCGCGCCTACCTTCAGCTTCTTGTAGAGGCCGCGTTCTTCCGGCAGGTAGCCCATCAGTTCCTGACTCCACGGCCCGACCTCCCTTCCTCCGAACCGGATGCTGCCCTCGTCCGGAGCCGTGATGTTCGCGATCATGCGGATGGTAGACGTCTTGCCAGCGCCGTTCGGGCCGAGGAGCCCGAGGATACGGCCGGGCTGCGCTTCGAACGTGACGTCGTCCACAGCCACGAACCGGCCGTACCGTTTGGTGACGTGCTCAATCGAGAGGGTATGCGACATGGGCAAACGGGCTACATTAGCGAGGTCATCTCACGGGAGCAGATCAAAGCAGCGCCCGCTACTACCTGCCGGAATCGTTCTTCGTCGGGGCCAAGCCAGAGAAAGGCCGTCCTGTCGCATACTATACGATTCAGAACGCGGACCACCAAAACACAAAAGCGGCAGCAATGGGTATTGCCGCCGCCTACGGACAAGCCCCCATCCGGTTACAGCAACTGCAGCGTCGTCTGGGGTACCGGAATGAGGTAGTGGTGTTCGAACACATCCTCGTGGACACCGAACTGGCCGGTGCCGCGAAAGTCGACAGCGACGTACGGCCCGACGACGCGTGTCACTTCGCCGATGCCGTAGTACGCCGGCATCGGACCGTAGTACACGAGTTCGCCCTGCTCAAGCTCCCGCTTACGACGGGCACGCCGATGAAATGCCGGTACGGGAGGTAGAAGTTCCAGTCGATATGAAGGTGGTTTGTGTTTCACAACAACACTCCTGATCTCTGACCTATCTCGGTGCGCTGTAACGTGCGGCAGAGCCGCCTAGTTCGACTATATACATAATTTACAATACAGTACATCCGAATCAACAAGTCATATCCGCCGGCAGATCGGATGCACCAACCCGCCCTGTCCTATTCGCACCTTTTTATCTCACACTTTCGGCTAACCGGCAGGTTTCAGGTCCGAACGACTTACAAATATCCTGCCGGATCGTCTTTGTGACCAGGTGGTCCGCCAGCATCTTACATAGAAAGCATCCCACGCAGAATGCACACAATGTGAAACGAATTTAACGATGTAATTCACAATTGTTGGTTGCAAAGAAGCGATTCGCTATAATCCGGCGTAGTTGTTCTGGGTATGGCTGACCCAACGTACTGTGGCCTTTTGATTCCATTTGTACTAATCCCGACCACCTCACCCTGTCACGGCCATGAAGTATTACCAGGCAAAGCTCGTCGACCGGCAGGTTGGCCGTAACGCCGAGCTTTTTGCACAGTCCATCGCCAACCTGGAGTCCACCGAGAAGCGGTATCCGTACCTGCGCATCCTCGTCAGTATCATCGAGCAGGCACATCCCGAGTGGATCCAGGCGCCGACGAAGGATCGTCAGATCGCGCACCTCGCGAACCTCATGAGCCAGCAGCTCCTCAACGAGGATGAGATTGCCGACGTCGTCCGTGTGCGCGACCGCGAGCGGGGATTCTATTACGATTGAGCGATCAGCGGTCAGTGGTGAGCTAGAAGACCAGAGGGGGGGGGTGAACTGACCGCCGTCCGTCAAGATCTCATCCTACGCGTCCGGGGTTTGCGCGGACGAAGCTGTCCCAGTTCTTGAAGTGATTTCTGGGACCGTGGGAGAGGCGTTGAGCATGGCAGATGCCGACGGCCAATGCATCCGAGGCATCCAGGGTAAGCTCCGGGCCGCCGTTATCCATGGAGAGGATGGTTCGCACCATGTACCAGACCTGCTCCTTGGAGGCGTTCCCGTTTCCGGTTACGGCCTTCTTTACCTCCTTGGGGGTGTACTGCGTGACCGGGATCTCCCGATTGAGCACCGCCAGCATGGCGGCGGCCTGTGCCCGGCCCAGCTTCAGCATGGATTGCGGGTTGCGGCCATAGACGGGCATCTCGATAGCGCACTGGTCGGGCAGGCAGCGCTCGATGACGCTCGTGAGCCGGTCGTAAATCTTCTTGAGGCGGAGCTCGTGATCGTCGTGGGTATCCAGATGCAGCACACCGTATTCGATGAGGCGCTCTTTACGCCCTTCGATCTCCAGTACGCCGTAGCCGGTGTGTTGTGAACCTGGATCTATGCCGAGAACGATCATCCGCGCATTCCGGGTTGGGGATGTTGGATTCGGAATGGGTTCTGGGGCAATCCAACATCATCTATCAAGCCGACAGGCCACTCCTGGTTCAGAATATATGACATGCTTCCGGTAACGCCTCTCCAACTGCCGGATTTCATTGAGGTTCTACGGTGCACTGACGCTGCTCACGACAGCTCGCCCGGCGCACTTCCGCTCCCCCCCCCCCGTTCCTGACATCCACCCTGCCTTTCCAACATCGTAGCCCGGACTGCGTAGCGCGCGTTTGCAATTCATACCGCGATGTGGTTACCTGTGGGGCGAATCTCTCACGCGTCCTCTTCGAACGAGCAGACAACCCGTGTCCACGCACCAGGAAGACGCCCCGGCTGCATCGCCTGGCGAAGACAGGAAGCAAGCCAGGTCCCTCACCAGCAAGGTGCTCGTTATCGCCGGTACGACGGTAAGCATCGTGCTGGTGCTCCTGTTTCTGGGGTACGCAGCAAGCATCCTCCTGCTCCTGTTCGCGGGGCTGCTCCTGGCGGTGTTTCTGAGCGGTCTCGCCACCGCCCTGTGTGATCGGACGCCGCTATCCTACGGATGGTCACTGGCCGTCGTCCTACTCGGTCTGATCGCGCTTTTCGCCGGCGCGGGATGGCTGATCGCTCCACAGATTGCCAGCGAAACCAGTGAGCTCTCCGAGACACTGCCTCAGTCCGTGAGCGACCTGGAAGCCTTTCTGAACCGCTACTCCTGGGGCCGATACCTGACGAGCAACATCCCTCCCCCGAGAGCCGCAATGAGCGGCCAGGAGGTGTGGTCTCGTATTACGGGCATCTTCTCCACGGCGTTCGGCATCGTTGCCAATGCCGTTTTCATCCTCATTACGGGGATCTATCTCGCCGCCAACCCGAAGCTCTACCGCGACGGAATGATCCGGCTCGTTTCCATACGTAAGCGCCAGCGGGCCGAGGAGGTGCTGGATGCGCTCGGCAAGGCGCTGTGGGGGTGGCTCACAGGCACCCTCATCTCCATGAGCTTGATCGGGTTACTGGCGTGGCTCGGGCTTACCCTCCTGGGCGTTCCTCTTCCGGCAGCACTCGGGTTCATCGCCGGCCTGCTGGAATTCGTGCCGCTCATCGGGCCGTGGCTCGGCGCCATTCCCGCCGTTCTCATCGGGTTCATGAAAAGTCCGGCGACGGCTGTCTACGTGGGGTTTCTCTATTTCGGCATCCAGCAGGTCGAAGGCAACCTCATCACACCCATCGTGATGAAGAAGGCGGCCTCCCTCCCACCCGTGCTCACGCTTTCGGCAACCGTCATTGCGGGCCTGTTCTTTGGCTTGCTTGGAATCTTCCTCGCGACGCCTCTGGCCGTGGTGGCGAAGGTGCTCGTGCAGATGATCTACGTGGAGGACGTGCTGGGCGACCGTGCAGATCACCCGGCGGGGGCGGACACCTAGCTCGTTCGCTAGACGGACCGGCCTCGCGCGTCTACGGTCAGCGTTTCCATCACTTCATCGCCATCGACGAGGTACATGCGGTCCTGTGTATCCACCGTCACGCAGGCGTGGTTCGGGACGATGCGCACCCGGTCTCCCACCTGGAGGGTCGCCCCGCCCGGCACCTCTACCCAGGCGTGCTCTTCGGAGAGGGCGATGATACGGGCGTGCGGGAGCGCGGTCATGGTCACGGGGTTGTAGAGGAGTACGCCGTGGCCGTCCGTTCCGTATCCCCTGTCTGCCGTCAGGATTTTCTTCCCGGCATCCAGGTACACACGCTCACGACCGCGATCCCGGTGTTTGCTTACGACCGTGGCAAGCACGGTGAGCGCACAGCGCGGCAGGTCCGCCACACCCAGTCCGACCTGCATCGCATCGTGAAAGACGTAGTTGCCGGGCCGAATCTCGGTGATGCGAAATCCGCCGTACGTTCGGTTCTCGAAGTATGCCATGGACGGCGTCGAGCCGATGCTGATTTCGAATCCCTTCTCCGGGTCCGCGTGTGGGACGCCCGCTGCGTGCAAGCGAACGGCCAGCTCCAGCATCCGGTCCCGCTCCTCCATGCTCGCGCGCCGGAGCGCATCTTCCGTGCTTTCACCTTCCGACAGCGGGCCGTGGTAGGATTGCCCTGCGTGCGTCAGGATCCCGACGAGCCGGAGTCCCGGCAGGCTGCTCACGAACCCGGCGAAGTCGACGGCTTCCGGGCGATCCCACCGGACGCCACACCGGCCATGTCCGGTATCGACCTCCATGAGCACGTCGGCCCGGCGCCCGCGCACTTCGTAGAAGTCCGATGCCATGAGGGCACCTTCCTGCGTATCCACGCAGAACGAGATCCGGGCCGCATCCATGAGGGGAAGAATGCGTTCGTGCTTGTCGGCCCCGACTACCGTGTAGGCGATCCGGATGTCGTTGAACCCGGCGCCTGCAAACACCTCTGCCTCACCGACCTTCGCGACGGTCAGCCCCTTTGCGCCGAGTTCCTGCTGGCGGGCGGCGATCCAGAGCGATTTGTGCGTCTTCGTGTGCGGGCGCAGGGCAACACCGTTCGCATCCGCCTTCGCCTGCATCCGGGCCAGGTTCTCTTCAAGGCGGCGGCGTTCGATGAGGAGACCGGGGGTGGGGAGGTCGTCGATGAGCATGAGATCGGCTGATCAGTTCCTTGCGGCAGCGTAGCGGAAGATACGTGCGCTCACGTCTGGTCAATAACATAAGCCCGGCCAGATGAAATCCAGCCGGGCTCGTCCTAGAATCAGAATCGCTCGCGTTTAGCGTTTGGTTCCTACCTGTCCCATTGCCACGCGGAGACGGTTGCGAGCGCGCTCCAGGGAGCGCTCGGCGCGGGTGCGGTCGAGATCCTCCCCGCCTGTACGGAGCAGGCTCAGCGCGCGCTCTTCCGCCGCGCGAGCACGCTCCACATCGATCTCCGTTGCAGGCTCAGCGGACTCGACGAGAATGGTGACGTTGTTCTCGGCAACCTCAAGAAAGCCGCCGCTCGTCGCAAACGCGATGCGGTCCCCCGTGGGCGTCGTTACGAAGATCGGGCCGACGCGCAGGGCAGCGATCATGGGGGCGTGGTTGTAGAGGACCTCGAAGGATCCTTCCACACCCGGCGCCCGAACGCGCGAGGCTTCTCCGCGAAACACGTTCCGGTCGGGAGCGACGAGATTGACGAACAGATTTCCAGCCATGGTTTAGCTCTCAGCGGTCAGCTATCAGCAATCAGCAATTCGTTCTCAGTAGATACGATCGTGCTACACCTCCAAATCGTCAGCCCACACCCACAGCAGGACTAGCCGACTGCTGAGAGCTGATAGCCGACTGCTCTCTTAGGCCTCTGCGAGCATCTTCTCGCCGTGCTCGATGACTTCTTCGATGGCGCCCTTGTATGCGAAAGCACCTTCGGGGTACTTATCGAGTTCGCCGTCGAGAATCATCTTGAAGCCGCGAATGGTGTCTTCGATCTTGACGTACTTACCCTCGAAGCCCGTGAACTGCTGGGCGACGAAGAACGGCTGGCTCATGTAGCGCTGGGCGCGGCGAGCGCGGTGAACCACCTGCTTATCCTCGTCGGAAAGCTCGTCCATACCGAGGATGGCGATGATGTCCTGAAGCTCTTTGTAGCGCTGGAGGAGCTGCTTCACGCGCTGGGCCGTGTTGTAGTGGTCCTCGCCGAGCACACGCGGGTCGAGGATACGGCTCGTCGAATCCAGCGGGTCCACGGCCGGATAGATACCGAGCGCCGCGATCTGGCGCGAGAGGGTGGTCGTCGCGTCCAGGTGGGCGAAGGTCGTGGCAGGCGCCGGGTCCGTGAGGTCGTCCGCGGGGACGTAGATGGCCTGCACGGAGGTAATGGCACCTCGTTTGGTGGAGGTAATGCGCTCCTGCATCGCGCCCATCTCTGTGGCGAGGGTGGGCTGGTAGCCTACGGCGGAGGGCATACGCCCGAGGAGCGCGGATACTTCCGAACCGGCCTGCGTGAAGCGGAAGATGTTATCCACGAAGAAGAGCACGTCCGTGCCACCGAGGTCGCGGTAATACTCCGCGATGGTCAGTCCCGACAGGGCCACGCGAGCGCGGGCACCGGGGGGTTCGTTCATCTGACCGAAGATGAAAGTCGCCTGGCTCTCCTTGAGCTTCTCCATGTCCACTTTGGAGAGGTCCCACCCCCCCTGTTCCATGGAGCGCATGAACTCTTCGCCGTACTTGATGATGCCGGACTCCAGCATTTCGCGCAGGAGGTCGTTGCCCTCGCGCGTGCGCTCTCCGACCCCTGCGAACACGGACATACCCGAGTGCGCTTTGGCGATGTTGTTGATGAGTTCCTGGATGAGCACCGTCTTACCCACGCCGGCACCACCGAAGAGACCGATCTTACCACCACGGGCGTACGGCTCCAGGAGGTCGATGACTTTGATGCCCGTCTCGAGCATTTCCACCGACGTGGAGAGCTGATCGAAGGGGGGCGGATCGGCATGGATCGGGCGGTCGCCCTCTGAGCGCGGCTGTGGGAGGCCGTCGATGGCGCGTCCTACCACGTTGAAGAGGCGGCCCCGGATTTCATCGCCGGTAGGCATCGAGATCGGGCGGGCGGTGTTGATGACCGTCGCGCCACGTGTGAGGCCGTCCGTAGAGTCCATCGAGATGGTGCGGACGCGGTTCTCGCCGAGGTGCTGCTGAACCTCCAGGACCAGCGGCTCCCCATCCCGCTCGATGACGAGCGCATCGTAAATCTCCGGCACATTTTCCGCCGGAAACTCCACGTCAACGACCGGGCCGACGATCTGCACAACCTCGCCGGTGGCGCCATTGGAGGTATATGTTCTGGCTTCCATTTAATAAGGATCTATGATTTGCAACTAGCTGCCGAGAAGGTCCCGTATCCCAAGGCCGGATAAAATAAGCCCCGAGGCGGGGAGATGCACCGGCTGGAACGTCCGCCAACCCCATCAGATCGCAAAGAAACAGGGAATAATCCTTACCTCAGAAAACCGCCGTCGTACTTCTGCCGGACCCGCGCCATTTGCTACATCTCGGTAACACCGACATTCGGCAGGTAACGACTTCGGCAACGCCCGGAACAGGGGCTACCCTCCTTTTCGTCATGATCCCACATGTGGCGAAAAGCATCCTTCGTTTCCGGCACCCTGTCCTGCGGATGCCTTTCTCGCCGCGTTGACACCCATTTCACCAAAACAGGAGTAGGCACATGAACTGGCATGTGAGTTTGAGAGGAGGATTCGCAGGGGTGATTCTCACCTGCGCTGCGCTCGTGCTCGTCGCCGGGTGCGACAACGATGACCGGGACGAATGGCGACTCGTTACCCTGACCCGGTACAACGAAAATGTTCAGGGTGACGATTTCGACGGCCGGGGAGATTTCGAACTCGAGGACGACGACGACTTCAAAGTGGAGTTCGACATCGACGGCGTTTTCCCTGAGATCCGGCACGCTCAGTTCGTCCACCTACTGGGGACCTGCCCCAGCCAGGAAGCCGCCGATACCAATGACGATGGCTTCGTCGATTTCCAGGAGGGCCTGCAGGCTTTTGGGGACATCTTTTTCCCCCTCGATAGCGATCTGGCGGATGGGGACATTAACACGTTCCCGCTGGCGAATGAAGACGGGCAGTACGAGTACAAAGAGGAGGTCTTCTTCGATGATCTGCTCAATGCCATCGGTGTCGATGACGAGGAGGACCTGGATCTCGAGAATCGGACCGTCGTGATCTACGGCGTGAACCCGAACGAAACGTTCCCGCCGACCGTCGCTTCAAATAACGGAGATCCCGTAAGCGAAACGCTTCCGATCGCCTGCTTCGAAATCGAACGGGATTGATCCAGCTCGTGCCGAATGATCAGCGAAAGCAGCGTGCCGGGAAGGGCGCGCTGCTTTTTGCTTTTAATGCAGCGAGGAATGGGCAAATGGCACACATTGCACACGAAAGTATGTGTATGCGGTTGGGGGTTAGACCTGACAGGTTTTGGAAACCTGTCAGGTCTGAGCAGGAGGCCGTCGGTACTGCTCATGGCACACATGGTACGCTGGAAGCGCGAATGCGCGTGGCACTGTGGCCCGGGGTGAGGGGAGCGTGGGCGGATAGCGGGTGGTCGGTTCGGATGATTGTATCCGGGCCTTCTTTTTGGTGGGGAAGGTAAGAGGCGAGAGGGAGCGTGTCGAGGTTATTTCTATAACCTATATATGTGGGTTTGGGCTTTCAGCGATCAGCAATCAGCGGTCAGCAAAACGAAGATGCTGGCGGTTATTGGTTTGGCTGGAATGAGGCACGGGTTTGATCGGAAGGGACAATTGCGATTCTGCTGTGGGCGACGTGGCGATGCCTGCGTTGCTGTAGCCCGGTTGCGGCATCCTCTCTGATGGCTGTTCAGCGGTTGCTTCTAGAGCGCTTAAGGTATCCGAATTGCTGTTACAGATCCTCCGCGTTACATTTTCACAGGATATGTCGTTGCAGCGGATACGGCAAGAATGTTATGCGGGAAACATCTGCCTATGCACCATCTGCTAATACCTTTCATTGCATGTTATGCCGCTCAGATTGCCCCCTTGAGAATATCAACACGTTATGAACAAGGTGATTAGGCTATTGCCGAACTTTGTCCAGTTCGCCACTTTATTCTTTGTGATGGCACTTTACTTCAGGTGGGATGTGAGTGGCTTCTTCGAGAGCGCTGAGATTACGATTCCAGCGGTGCTTTCCCTCTATTAACGAACGGGCGGAGTATGCATAAAGACGCCATATCTGTCCTGGAGAGCGAGAATCGGCATGTGCAGAAGGAAGTTGAACGTCTGCAAAGGGAAGTAGCCCGACTCACGAAGCAGCGCAACAGCTATCCGTGGAGAAAGCCGAAGAGAAAATCCGGACTCTCGTTGCAGAAAGTGAGACCGCCCGAGTCAATGGCAATTGGCGTCAAAATGCGTTCGAGAACCTCCTTCGGGATCTTGATAAGAAGTGCCATGCACAAATCGAGCGAGAAATAAAACATATTCTCACCAATTACCCATAAGTGCCGTAACCGACCAAGAAAGCAGCACAACAACACGTTCTGGCAAACCCGACACTGGTGTTGCTTTCATTGCAACGCATCATCCCCGACTTGCTTTGGACCACTGAACTCGGCAATTATCCAGATCTGGAGCAAGGTGGTGAACGCAGCCATTATCCTGAAGGATAGTGCTGCGGCATCATGGGAAATTGTGGTACGAACCGGGGTTGACGGCAACCCGGGCTCTGTGCATACGGTCTGGTATGGATGGGTACGCGCACGTCGAACCATTGTGAGGAGGATACATGCAGTCCGTGAAAGCAAGGCCGAAGCACAGCCTGTCGCTCCGGCGCACCGTTGCGCTCGGGCAGGGGATCTATTTCGCCGTGACCGGGATCTGGCCCATCGTCCACATCAGGTCTTTCATGGCCGTGACCGGGCCCAAGAAGGATACGTGGCTGGTGAAGACGGTGGGCGCTCTGGTGGCCGTCGTGGGCGGGGCGCTGGCGGCGCGTGCGGCCTGTGCGGAGCCATCGCGCGACCTGGAGGCTGTGGCCCTCGGCAGTGCGGCGGCGCTCGCGGCCGTGGACACGGTGTACGTGGCACGTGCGCGCATCTCCCCCATTTACCTCCTCGACGCCGTGGCCGAAGCCGTGCTCATCGGGGGGTGGATTCTATCGAGGGGATCGAGAATGGCGTGTAAGCCGTCGGAGCAGACGGCGCCGCCGATGTGAGGTAAAGGCCTGACCTGGAGGGGCAAAGACCTGACAGGTTTTGAAAACCTGTCAGGTCTCGAACAGGAGGCCGCCAGACTTTTCTAACGGCAGGTCTTCCGGGCGGAGGATCAGATGATGCATGCTCTCATAGTTACTCCGCCCATCGAACCACCTTAACGTTTCTTCTCTCTCCAAACGAGTGGCGTTATATGATAAGTGGTCTCGCAGGAAGAGTAACGCCAGTCACGGAAGTCGTCCACGAATCCGTGCCGCTGGGGGTTCTGGTGAATGTACGTGACTAACTGAGCGAAGTAAGTGGGACTCGTTACCTCGATCCGGCTAAATGGACATTCGAACAGCGACCCCGTGCGACCGTACCGTTTATTGATGGCTTTCGTATAGGCGTTGAAGAGATTGGAAAACTGTCGGCTCGGGTTGCGAGCTTTCGTGGATGCCTGTTCGCTCGCCTCAAGGTTGTTTTCTTTTCTCCAGGCCAACTGTTCGGCTACTGTCCTGATACGCACGAGAAGATGAAAATGGTTACGCAACAGGCAGTATGCATACGTCGCTGCGACAGGCGGAATGTAGAAGGCGTAAAGCCTGAGAAAATGATCGTAGTTACTCTTCTCCAGGAATAGATCTTCCTTGTTGTTCCCGCGATTGTAAATATGGTAGTAAGAGCCGGGGTTGAGCGGTGTAGAAGGCATAGCAGCTCTGCTTTTAGCCCCGACAGGTTTCAGAAACCTGACGGGTCTCCTCACTGCGGAAACTGCGAGGCGTCCAGGCCGGGGATGATGCGCAGGGCGTTTTTGTAGTAGATTTTTTTGAGCACCTCGTCCGGGAGGTCCAGGCCGTAGATCTTCCATTCTCCGTGGCGGCGGCGGTAGTAGTCGAAATACTCGTCTGCCGTTTCGAAAGCGCGGAAGTAGACGTGGTATTCGGAGGGTTCGAACGAGTCCTTGCCCATCAGCACGCGGTCCTGGTACGCGATGAGGAACGCCCGGGCGGTGCGGGGCTGGCGGCCCAGCTCGGCCAGGACGGCGCCCAGTTCCGTGTACATGTTGGGGAGTTCGTCCAGGAGACGGCCCAGCCGGGCGAGATCATTCCCCATCCACCCGAGGTGTGCGTTGATGAACGTCGTGCGCGGGTGCTTGCGGAAGACGTTGTGCTGCTCGCCCATGATTTGCTCCCACGACGGCTCGGGCGGGCGCTTGCGACTGGGGTATTCTTTCAGTTCCAGCCACCGCTCGTTGAACCGGTCGTGCGGCGCCCAGAAGGGGGCAGGTTCACCGGAGTGGATGAGAACGGGGATGCCGAGTTCGCCGGCTTTCGCCCAGACCGGGTCGATGCGCGGGTCATCCACGGGCACGCGCGCGCCGCTCGCATCGGTGACCGTCATGCCCAGGTTCTTGAAGATCTTCAGGCCGCGCGCGCCGTTCCGCACGTCCTGCTCCAGCTGCGCTGCCGTCCGCTCGCCCCATCCGGGCTCATCGATCCCTGAAAAATCGATGTTGGCGAAGGTCACGAACCGGCCCGGATAGCGTCCCTCCGTGTTCTTCACCGCCGCGGCGAGTTGATTCCCGCTCCCCCCGCTGAGGTTCACGGCGACGCGCATGTTCATGGCGTCCATTTCCGCGAGGAGCGCGTCCACCTGCTCCGGGGTCATCGTGGGCGCCTGCCGGAAGTGCGCGTGCACGTCTACGAACGGATACCTGGCCCGCGTCCGCGGGTGCTCCGGAACGACGAGCGTCGATTTTGGCCGGTACTCCTCGAAGGACATCTCCTGGGCGCGCGTGGAGGTCACGACGAGCGGAAGGATGAACGCGGCGATCAAAAGGCGACTCGGTGCTCGCATAGGGGCGCAACGTGAAGGACACAAAAAGGAAAAAGACCTGACAGGGTTAGGCATCCTGTCCGGGATCGTCCGGTAGTATCGAAACAGACCTGCTCCTCCCTCTGAGGGCGTCTTCAGGGCCTAGCGAACCTAAACACCCTCAGTCGCTTACGCGACCGCTCCCTCAAGGGAGCGGTTGGGCGTTCTCCCAACAGGATCTTAGCACATACCACCAGTCCCCTAGTGGTATGTCAATCATGATAGGATGAGCGGAGTATAGAAACCATATGTATCCGCCACGCTCCAATGTGTCATTCTGAGCGGAGCATAGCGGAGTCGAAGAAATCCCACCAAGCAGCACCGCGGTGCTCATGTATGGGATTTCTTCGACAGTCGGCTTCGCCTCGTGTCCTCGACTACGGCCCAGGGGCCTTCGCTCGGGATGACTCGGGTGAGCATTCCCGATGACCCGAACACGACCGATCTGCTCATCCAACGAGGCTGGACATTCCACTAAGTCTCTATAGTCGTACCTATTTCCGTCAGGTGCAAGCGGACGGGCTCTTGCGATCCAGGGGATTGTTCGCAGTGCGGAGACCTACCCCCGGCCGCCGCCGAAGTGCTGAAAGCCGCCCATCTGGAGTGGGATGATCTGCCCTTCCGGCGTGCGAGCCTGCACGCCCTGCGCGGCATCCGTGAACTCCCCGATGACGACGAACGACTCCGGATCCAGCTTTTCGAGGTCAGCGGGATCGAGGGCGAAGAGCAGTTCATAGTCTTCGCCGCCGAAGAGCGCGTACGTATCCACGTCCTCCTCGAACTCGTCCGCGACGTCGCGGGTTACCAGGTCGATGGGCATGGTGTGGGTATAGATGAGGGCGCCGCAGCCGCTCTGTTTGCAGATGTGGTGCGTTTCGGAGGCGAGCCCGTCCGAGATGTCAATGAGGGCGTGGGGGCGCACTCCCCGCTCTTTCCAGTCCTGGATGATGTTCAGGCGAGCCGTCGGGGCAAGCTGGCGCTGGATCACGTATGAGTAGTGCTCGAAATCGGGCCGGTAGCCTTCGCCCTGCTGCTGGGCCTGCTGTTTCCGGTCCAGTAGAACCCGGAGCCCCGCATAGGCGCCGCCGAGGTCTCCAGTGACGCAGAGCGCATCGCCCGGGTGGGCGCCGCGCCGGTATACGACCTCCTCTTCCGCCGCCTCGCCCACCACCGTGACGGAGAGGATGAGGCTCCGCGCCGCCGTCGTGTCGCCGCCCACGATGGTCATGCCGTAGAGGTCCGCTGCTCGCTTGAGCCCCCGGTAGAGCGCTGCGACCATCTCTACCGAGAACGTAGCGGGCAGGCCGACAGCCAGCGTGGCATAGCGGGGTATGGCGTTCATTGCGACCACGTCGCTCACGTTGACTGAGAGCGCCTTGAAGCCGAGGAGATCCAGCGGCGTGAAGGAGCGGTCGAAGTGCACCCCTTCGATGAGCGCATCCGTGGTGATGACGTGTACGCGCCCCCCGCCGATGCGGTATACCGCGGCATCGTCCGAGATGCCCACCAGCACCTGCTCGTCCTGCGGCTCCCCGAGGATGGTCCGCATCCCATCGATCAGCCCGAACTCACCGAGCTCACTGATGGGAGTGAATGTTGGTTCGTTGTCCGTCGCCGGTGATCCGTCGCCTGTGGTCCGTTGTTTATCGTCAGCCATGTGTGGTTCGGTTTCGTCCGAGTGGACACACAATCTACAACCTGAGCAACGGACAACTCACTACGGACAACCGACTTACCCCGGAATACACATCTTACCCAGCAGCGTAGCCCGCGAGGCGCCGGTGACGGAGGGCATGCTCGTGGGGACTCCGTTGACGGCTTCGTGGGCGAGCACGGCGAAACAGAGGGCTTCTTTTGCGTCCGAATCGATTCCGTACTCCTCCACGGTTCGCACCGGAATGGGAGCGAAGTATTCGGCGAGCTTTCCCATGAGGAACGGGTTATGCATACCGCCGCCCGAGACGATGAGTACGTCCAGCGTATGCCGGTCGCGGATGAACCGCTCGTAGGCATCGTAGACCGAGCGTGCGGTGAGCGCCGTGGCGGTGGCAATGAGATCGTCAGGAGAAACCGAAGGCCGGCGTACGGTCCTGTCGCCGGCGAGAAATGCTTTCAGGTACGCGGCTCCGTAGCGTTCGCGTCCGGTAGACTTCGGCGGGGGCTGCGCGAAATAGCGATCCTCCATCAGGACGTCGAGCAGTTCATCGATGACCCGACCATTCGACGCATGCCGCCCATCCCGGTCGTATTGCTCCCCGTAGAAACGGGCCGTCAACTGGTCGATGACCATGTTGGCGGGACCGGTATCGAATGCCAGCACATCCGCGATCTCGCCGCTCTTCGGAAGGACCGTGATGTTGGCGATGCCGCCCAGGTTCAGGAGGCCGCGCGTTTCCCGTTCATCTGTGAAAACGGCATAATCGAAGTAGGGCACGAGCGGGGCGCCCTGGCCGCCGAGCGCCATATCCGCCACGCGGAAATCGCCCACGACAGGAATGCGAACGAGGTTGGCCAGTACGGAGGGATCACCGATCTGAAGCGTCGAAACGGTCGGTTCACCCGCGCACGCCTCGGCATCCGGCACGTGATGAACGGTCTGCCCGTGCGAGCCGATCAGGTCGATCTCCTCCAGTGCGATGCCCGCCGCCCGGGCCGCCTCTTGCAGGGCGGACACGTATTCTCGCACGACACGGAAATTGAGCTGCGAGAGTTCCTTTACGTCCGACGTCTCCGGCGCGGAGTTGAACAGAAGCACCCGGCGCAGTTCTTCCGGGTAGGGCACCGAGACGAAGGCCAGTTGCTCCAGCTTCAGCGCCCGCCCGCTGCCCTCGATCCGTGCGATGGCCGCATCCACCCCGTCGAGCGACGTCCCGCTCATCAGGCCGGCGACGATGCGGGTTTCTTTTTCCCAGAGGCGCTGTAACGGATGGGTGGGCATTGTCAGCGGGTGTTGCTGGTGGTGGATTGTCCGTGGGTCTGTGGTCCGGCTGCGGTGTTCGTCTCGCCTGGACTTTGCCGGAGCCGGTCAACTACGATCTCGAATATAGCAGAACCACGGATGACGGACGACTGAGAAACCGTTTGGTGCGTGCCCAACCGCTCCCTCGAGGGAGGGGTTAGTCCGCTTCAATTCTACAAAACAGTCCCTGAGCATTCAAAAGAATAGGCCACTGGCACAAACCAGTTGCTCTACTCTTCGGCGGCGCGGGAGCGCATTTCGGAGGCCAGCGCGAAGAACTCTCTGGCCCGGTCGGGCTGCTGGGCGGCGAGAATCTCGTAGACGCGAGCGGCCTCGTCGTACTGGCGCTGGGCGGCATAGATGCGGGCGAGCGTCTCCGAGACCATATCATCCGCTTCGTCATCCACCTCCGGGGCGGGCATCTCGCTGATGTCCGGATCAGGCGTAATGCGGGCCGATTCCAGCTCCTCGATGAGGCGGTCCAGGTCGTCATAATCTACATGAGGCACGGGATCCGTTCGATCGTGGACCACCGCAGGCGCCTGCGGCCGTGCCGGAGCCGGGGGAGAAGCGGGTTCCTCCCGGAAGAAGTGGGGCGCCATGTCCGGCTGCTCCGTGAGATCCACGAAGTCGTCGGTTTCCGGCAGCACCAGGTCCGGAGACACGGTCGCACCCGTGTCGTACCCGGATACGGGCGATGTGCCTGAGATCGCCCATACGGTACGCTCCAGCCCTTCCCGCACGGCGGGGCTATTCGGCATGAGGATGGAGGCCCATTGCCAGGTTTCCAGCGCCTGTTCCCAGTGTGCTTCCGCCTCGTAGGCACGGGCCAGCAAGACCTGTGCAGTCACACTCATCGGATACAGCCCTGCCAGGTACTCCAGTGTCGGGACTACCTCGTCGGCCTTGCCGGACTCGATAAGCTGAACGACTTCCTGTAAATCAGAGACGGGCATAACGCCGGTACGTGGTTCAAATCAGAGCGCCGGGACGGTACAACATACAATAACATATGAAGATGCGCGTCCCGGTGTAATATCGGCGCGCGAGCACTTCGGAGAAACTACGCGTTGTGGGAAAGATCAGCTAATTCGATGTGCGGAATGGTAGAACGTATATCCGAATCCGGCACCGCACGAAGGCTTGGGAGCGCCAGCAAGGCAAAACCGAGCACGTACAGCGCCTGGAATGGGACACCTGCCCATACGCCCTGCCAGATCAGCAACACGAGCCCGAATGCGCCGTAGGATGCCACCCCGAGTTCGAGCCATGCGTCTGCCGGAACGCCGCTCCACGACCGGGTGCGCGCGCCCTCTCGCGACCTGCTCCCCTGCCTGGCAGGGTACTTCGGCGTACGCACGAACGGCGAGCGTTTGCGCCGGAAGGCCTGCCAGACGGCGCGCGTATTACTGAGCGCCAAGCCCATGCTTCCGGCCATGAACAGGGGAAACAACAGGAGCCGCCGCGGCCAGTCCGGGTACAACGCGTGCTGCGCGAAGGCGTGCGCCAGGAAGAAGCCTGCCAGACCGAGCAGCCCCAGTCCCATCGCGGCGAAGTACGGTTCCCCCGGACCATACCCCAGTTCCCGAAGCAGGAGCAGCGGCGCGTGCAGCAACGCGGCAAGGAGGACAAACGGAAACGCCGTGTGCGCGGTAAGGTGAAGGGTGCCTTCCAGCTTCACCGGGAGTGCCTGCCCGGACCGCCAGAGTGTCCCGAGGAGCTTGAGGGCGGTTTCGGCGGCGCCTTTCGTCCACCGGAACTGCTGGGTACGGAGGGCGCCGAAGTCCGCCGGAAGCTCGGCCGGGACTTCGAGATCCGAGACGAACTTGAAGCGCCAGCCTCGGAGCTGCGCCCGGTAACTCAGGTCGAGATCTTCCGTCAGCGTATCGGCCTGCCAGCCGCCGGCATCCTCGATGCAGGCTCGCCGCCAGATGCCCGCCGTTCCGTTGAAGCTCATGAAGAGGCCGGACTGGTACCGGGCCTGCTGTTCGACGGCGAAATGCGCATCCAGCCCGAACGCTTGCAGGCGCGTAAGGAGCGATGTATCGCCGTTGAGATGGCCCCACCGGGCCTGCACCATGCCCACGCGAGGGTTATCGAATTCCGGAACCATGCGCAGCAGAAAATCGCGTGGCGGCAGAAAGTCGGCGTCGAAGATGGCGATCAGGGTGCCCCGGGCGAGCCGGAGGCCGTTCTGGAGCGCACCGGCCTTGTATCCGTCCCGACCGTTCCGGTGGATGTGAGCTATATCGATACCTCGCATGTGCCAGTAGGCCACGCGCTCGGCGGCGATACGGCCGGTTTCGTCCGTCGAGTCATCCAGCACCTGAATTTCCAGCTTGCCGCGCGGGTAGGTCAGGCGCGCGCAGGCATTGATGAGGCGGGTCGTCACGTAGGGTTCATTATACAGGGGCAACTGAACCGTTACGTCAGGCCAGGTGTCATCCGGTGCGGGCGCATTCGGCGACAGGCGCGGACGAGTGCGCCTCCCTCTCGCGTATTGCACGGCCAGCCACAGCAGGTTGAGCCCGTACATGAGCAGGGCGGCCATCGCGAGCGCGTAGAGCACCGCGAAGATCCAGGCTATGGGCGAGAGAAGGTCCACGGCATGTACTTACATGGCGAACGGTAGCAGGCGGCCGCTTTATCGAAAGTTGCAGATCGTGCCCTGCGGAGACGCAGCATGCTGCGTCTCTACGCTGGTATGGCGATGGCTCTAGTGTAGAGATGCGAAACCAAGATCAACGGAGGAAACCGAAGGTTGACGCCAGTACATCTCGCGTCTCTACAAGTATCGCCTACCAGTTCGAGGTTGCGGCCGTGAAAATATCGTCGGCGACGTTTTCGAGCGCAATCTGGGCGGCCTGCTCTTCACCGGCGAGGCCGGCTACGAGCGGATCGTACTCCGCCGAGCCGGTGAAGGAGCGTGACAGGAGTTCCGTATCCTTCACGCGGTCATAATACCGGACGTTGACCGTGATGGAAACCCGGTTCAGCGCGGCACGATCGTTGGCGCTTACCGATGCGGGCTGGTTGGTGTACTGCTGGAGCCTCGCTGTAAGCACGACGTCCGCCTCTTCTTCGACGGGCTGCAGGCGCAGCTTGGTCAGGCCGACGAACCGGTCGATCATCTCCTGCGTGAGCACGTCGCTGAGGTTCGTCAACGGGCTCGTCGTGTTGTTCTCGACCAGCGGGATCGCGATGGTGTTCAGGTGTTCGGGGACGGAAGCCCCGGTGAAGCTATAGAAGCCGCATCCCGAAAGCGGCAGGGCGAGCAGGGCCACGAGGGACAGGATTCCTGCGGCCCGGCGGCCCCTCTTAACTTTCCAGGTCATATTCCTTCAACTTCCGGTACAACGTTCGCTCACTGATACCCAGCGTCTTGGCCGTCTGGCGGCGGTTGCCCTCGAAGCGCCGAAGCGCCTCGGCGATCAGCTGCCGCTCGGCCTGCTCCAGGGTAGGTAGTTCGTTCTCCTCTATGACGGGGCGGGGTTCCTCGGTCTGCCCGTTGGTAAATGTAGCCTCCTCCTCGTTCTCGATCTCGAACGGCACGTCCTCGATGAGCGGCGCGTAATCGTCGCGGTCCGCCTCCCGAACGATGACGTAACGGCCTGGCTCTTCCGGCACGCGGGCTCGCTCCACGGCCTCGCGGTGAACCGGTATGACCCCGCCCGAGGCGAGCGATCCGATTTGCTCCCGCAGGTCACGCACTTCGTGGCGCAGTTCGAGGAGTGCGCGATAGATCAGTTCCCGTTCGCGGCCGTCGGCCGCCACGTCGCCCTGCTCCAGACGCCCCACGGGGATCAACTCACCCGGTCTTCCGCGGCCTACGCCCCGGAGGAAAGGACGGATGTCATCGGCCGTCAGCGTATTCCCCCGGTGCAGCACGACGCACTGCTCGGCCACGTTGCGCAGCTCACGTACGTTGCCCGGCCAGTGGTAATGCAGCAGAAGCTGGCGGGCACTCTCATCGAGCCGCTTCCCCGGAGAGTTATACTTCTGGACGAACCGGTGCAGGTACACCTCGAAGATCGGCAGGATGTCCTCGCGCCGCTCGCGGAGGGGCGGCACGTTGAGCACGACGGTGCTGAGGCGGTAGTACAGGTCTTCCCGGAACCGACGCGCCTCAACCTCGCGGGCGAGATCCCGGTTGGTTGCCGCGATCACCCGCGCATCCGTAGTGCGCGTCGTGCTGGAGCCTACGCGGCTGAACTGACCGGTTTCGAGGACGCGCAGCAGGCGCACCTGAGCGGCCAGCGGCAGCTCGCCGATCTCATCCAGAAAGATGGTGCCTCCGTCCGCCTCCTCGAAGTAGCCTATGCGCCGCTCCACGGAGCCGGTGTACGCGCCCTTTTCCGCGCCGAACAACTCCGACTCGATCAACCCTTCGGGTATGGCCCCGCAGTTGACGATGACGAGCGGGCCATGCTTCCGCGCGCTCATCTCGTGGATCGCATTGGCGAATAGCTCCTTTCCCACACCGCTCTCGCCCTGAATGAGGACGTTGATGTCCGTCCGGGCGACGAGACGGAGCCGGTCGATCACGTTGTGGATCGCCTGCGACCCGCCGATAATGCCGAATCGTTCCTGTATGGCCTGTCTATCCATGAATAAGCTTTCGGGGTGACCCTGCAATGTTGTGGGCCGGAGAAATTCGCCAGCGCACCTCTCAAGCCCGGCCTCATGCTGGACCTGTTTCAGCATCTCCTAAGCAGGGCTTCCACTCTGTAGTGATGAGATCCCGAAACAAGTTCGGGATGACATATCCTGAGTGCTGCGCTGCGCATGATCCGTCACTGAAAACGACCGTTTCTGCACGAGGTTCACCTGTGCAGAAACGGTGACGTGTTCACAGCAACCCTTACTTAAACGCCGCTATCTCGGAAAGGATACGCCGGTCCGTGGCGAAACGATCGCCGAAACGGTTTATCCCATCGGCCCGCATCGCCGCTGCGTGGCGACGGAGATAGTCGTCCAGGTGTGTCCGATCCGAGACATGGTAGTGAACCGTGAAGTGCCTGCGGCCGGGAGCGCCGGAATCCGGCGTGAAGACGGAAGCGCGCACGAAGCCATCGAAGGCCAGCATCTGGCGGATATGGCCGTGCAACCAGGCCTCATACGCAGGCGCAACGTCCTCATCGACGGCCGCGTTCACTTCGTAGATCACCATACGGACTCAGGAAAGGACTGACGTTAGCTCCCGATCTGGTATCCATTCTCCTTCGCCCACTGCGCCACGAAGGCTTCCGTCTCATCGAGCGCAGCCGCTATGGAGGCGTACTCATCCCCGCTCTCCCACAGCAGTCCTTCTTCACCCAGAACACGAACGAGGGAGCTCGTATAGAACTCCCGCCCGAACTCGATTGTGCCCCCTTCCCGCATCCACCAGGCTATCGCGGGATATCGTTCATCAAAGATCATGGTGACTGATGAGGTGATGCCGTTCAGGCGGCCAGCGTTGTTGTTTCCAGCGCGTCTCCAAACAACGTCGCAGACGTGCAATCCGTGATGCGAACGCGGACGTACTGGCCCTTTTCGAAGTCTTTCCGATCGAACACGACCATTTTGTTCGAGTCCGTGCGGCCGCAGAGCTGGTCTTCGCTGCGCTTGCTCGGGCCCTCTACCAGGACGACGTGCTCTTTCCCGATCTCCGCCCGGTTCCGCTCCAGCGAGATGCCGGCCTGCAGGTTGATGATCTCCGTCAAGCGGCGCTTCTTTACCTCCTCCGGCACATCATCCACGAGCTTCTTCTGGGCATACGTGTTCGGGCGCTCCGAGTACATGAACATGTAGGCGTGATCGTACCGTACCTGCTCCATGAGGGAAAGCGTATCCCGGTGCTCCTCCTCCGTCTCGCCGCAGAACCCGGCGATGATGTCCGTCGAGAACGAAATACCCGGCACGATCTTGCGGGCGCGGTCAATGAGATCCAGGTATTGCTCCCGCGTGTACGTGCGCCGCATGCGCTGGAGTACGTTCGTATTGCCGTGCTGGACGGGCAAGTGGATGTAGTTGCACACGTTCGGGCGCTCCGCGTGGACGTGCAATAGCTCGTCCGAGCAGTCCTTCGGATGGCTGGTCGAGTACCGGATCCGCAGTTCAGGCGAAAGCAGCGAAATGCGATACAGGAGTTCTGCGAATCCGACCGCCTCACCGTCCTGCTCGAACCGGTAGGAGTTCACGTTCTGGCCGAGCACTGTGACCTCCTTGTAGCCCAGTTCCACAAGCCGGGCGCACTCGTCGAGGATGCTCGTGACCGGACGGCTCCGCTCCCGCCCGCGCGTGAAGGGGACGACACAGAACGCGCACATGTTGTCGCACCCACGCATGATAGAGACGAAGGCAGAGACGCCGTTCGTGTCGTACCGCACGGGCGCGATATCGGCATAGGTTTCCTCGCGGGAGAGTTGGACGTTAACGGCGGCCTGCCCCGTCTCACTCGCCTCGTTCAGGAGGCGCGGCAGGTCCCGATAGGCATCCGGGCCGACGACGAGATCGACGAGTTGCTCCTCTTCCAGTAGCTTGTGACGGAGCCGCTCAGCCATACAGCCGAGAACGCCGAGCTGAAGAGAGGGCTTAGCCGTGCGTTTCTGGTGACGCAACTCATCCAGCCGGTGCCGGACCTTCTGCTCCGCGTTCTCGCGGATGGCACACGTGTTCAGGAGTACGACGTCCGCTTTCGAAGCGTCCCGTGTAAGGCCGAATCCGTTCTCCCGCAGCACGGCCGCCACGATCTCCGAGTCGGAGACGTTCATCTGGCAGCCGTACGTTTCAAGATACACCTGGCGCGCGCCGGGAGCTTCCTGCGCTACGCTCTTCGGGGCCTCTACGTCGTCGAGGATTGCAAGGTCTGTGATCAGTTCCATCACCGTACTGGTAAGCTGTGAGGTGCGTACCAACGCCAGAAAAGCTAAAGAGTTCAGCGCAAGGGATACCGCGGGTCAAGATTAGCGGCTATATTTCATCAATCGCTCGGACGAGCCCTCGAATCCGTGCGATACACCTGCGGAACTGGAGAAGAACAGGCACCTTCTCCAGGGACCTTACCGCCGCAGCACGCGTGCCGCTCTCCTTCACCTTTCAACACGTACGGGAGATTTGCCATGCGCTCGCTCTTCCTCATCGTCCTCACGTTCCTCACCGTACCTGCCATGGCCCAGCGGCCCGATCCCGCAACGCCGGACGGTGAAAACATGAACGTCCCGAAAACCTGGAAGGTCCGCCTGGATCAGGGCGGGCATGGCGCGGACGGCCACCAGGCCGCCATCGGCGCGGACCCGGAAACGGCGGACATCTATTTCGTCAACATGACACCGGGCTGGCACATTACCACCAAACCGGCGGCCATCTTTTACCACCCGGCCAGCACGGCGGAGGGCGCATACCGTGCAGAAACGGTCATTCACCTGTTCGACCCACAGGGCCGAAACGAGGCGTTCGGGCTGTTCATTGGCGGCAAGGACCTGGAAGGAGCGGACCAGACATATGATTACTTCGTCATCCGCAACAGCGGCGAGTTCCTCATCAAACGCCGTACGGGAAGCGAGACATCCGTGATCAAGAACTGGACGAAGCACGACGCCATCCGCCGTTTCGAAGCCGGCAGCACCTCCGTCCCGAACACGCTGGCTGTGGAGGTCAGTACGAACGACGTAGGATTTTTCATCAACGGCGAGGAGGTAGCCCGGCTGCCGAAACCGGAGGTGCAGACGGACGGCATCGTCGGCCTGCGCATCAATCACCGGCTCAACGTACACGTAGAGGACCTGGCCGTCACGCCGGCGGGCGCGTGAACACGCCGCCGGGAGCCGTCGTGAACGGGAGTATCCGTCTCGATCCGGTAAGCCCGGCGAAGTCTCAGGGGACTTTCGCGGACACCGACAGGCTGCGAACGACGTATTTGCCGATCAGGTCGAACTCCAGGTTGACGGCCGCGTCCGGCTTCCAGTTCTGCGCGATGGCCGTCTTCTCGTACGTGTGGGGAATGATGGAAACCGTCAGTTCCTCGTCCCCCAGACGGGCGACCGTCAGGCTGATCCCGTCGATCGTGATCGACCCGACCGGGATCAGGTAGGGAGCGAACCGGGGATCGAAGCGGACGCGGTAGAGCCAGCTCGTATCGAGCGCTTCAACTCCCATGATGCGCCCGGTGGCATCCACATGCCCCTGAACGAAATGCCCGTCAAAACGGCCCGTCGGCGGCATCGCACGCTCGAGGTTCACGAGCGTGCCCGGCCGAAACGTATCGAACGTCGTCTTGCTGAGCGTCTCCTCCACGGCTACGACGTCGAACGTACTGCCGTCGACGGCAACGACCGTCTGGCAGGCTCCGTTCACGGCGACACTCTGGTCCGGGCGCAGTTCTGGCGCAAAAGCGGCCTCGATGGTAAAGCGGCGGCCCCCGCCGATCTCCTCCACCGCCGCAATCCTGCCAACCTCTTCGATGATTCCGGTAAACACGTTTTCGGGGTTTAAAATTTGTCGGGCGAGTCGATACAGAAGCCGGGGGAATATGTTTCAGCGTGCGCACGTGTTCGTGTGTTCAGGTGAAGAGATCACTTTAGCACAGGAGCACGCCGGCACCTGAACACTCTCTTTCGCGGCACAGCTCTTGCACGCGTGCCGTGCGCCCCTGCCAGAGCCCTTGCTTTCGTTTCGTATCGTAATACGATGCCGGTACATTCAGCTATCCCCAGCTTTGTCCTGGACAGTGTGCGCTCCCTGCCACCGCTCCCTGCTGCTGTCAACAAATTGCTCACACTCGCACGTGATCCCGACGCGGACTTCCGCCAGATTACCGCGGTCATCGAAACGGACCAGACCCTTACGGCGCGCACGCTGAAGGCCTCGAACTCCGCCATCTATGGCCAGCCGAAACGCGTCGAGACCGTCCGACAGGCGACGGTATTGCTGGGCCGCGAGGCGCTCCTGAGCCTGGCCGTGGGCGCTTCCGTCACCAGCCTGCAGGAAAAACTGAAACACCCCTGGCCCGGCGATCCGGTCGCTTTCTGGCGGCACAGCCTCGCCGTCGGCATGATGGCCCGCTCCATCGCACGCCGGTTGCGAACGGTAGAGCCGGAGACGGCCTTCGTGGCCGGGCTCCTGCACGACATCGGCAAGCTCGTGATGCTGAACCACTTCGGGGACCTGTACGCACAGGTTCTCATGGCGGCGCAGTACGGAACCCAGCCGCTCCATCTCCTGGAGCGGGAGACCGTCGAGGTAGACCACGCCGTCGTCGGCCACGCGCTGTGCCTGCACTGGAACCTCCCGGCCTCGCTCACGCACGCCGTGGCGGAACACCACGACTCGACGCCCCCCGCTGCCGGCTCCATTGCCGACATCGTGCGCAATGCGAACGACCTCATCAAGATGGTCCGGTTCGGCGAGAGCGGAAACCGGTACGCCGAGCTTCGCCCATCCCGTTTCCTACCGCACAACAAGATCCCGCCCTCCATCCTGCGCGAGATGATCGTGTACCTGCCCGTCGAGATGCGGGAAGCCGAGCGCATCTTCGGCAACGAAATCCCACCAATGCCGTCTGAGGGCGATCCCACGCCGAAGTACCTCGTCCACGTGAACGTCTCCGTTCCGGAGGAACGCGAACTTCTCTCCTTTCTTCTTTTCTCCCGGCGGTGCGAGCCCATCCACCTCGACGGCGGGTTCAAGTCGGAAGCACCGGCGGATGCCGAACTCATCGGGCTCATCACCGATACCCCGCTGGACCCGGCCCGGAGCCTAGCCTACTCGAACAACAACGTCCCGGTACTGGACTACGGAGCCTGGCGCTCCGCGTCGGGCCAGCCGACGCGTGAGGGCAACCTGGACGTCTCCATGCTCAACAACTGGCTGAGCGAGAACCTGCTGAAATCGACGTCTCAGGCTGCCGCGGCATAGGCTGAACAGACACGGCGATACGGCGTCCCGCGCCCGGTGAGGTTGCGATGGGCTGGCGCAGACCAGCCCTGTTCATCCCACGATTTCAGACGCTCCACGAGCTAAACGGCACGCCGGTATCCGGTGAACAGCACGTCCTCGCCCACCGGTTGCCAGGCAGATTCTGCGAACACCAGCGCATCCGCCATCCGGTCCACGCCGGGCAGACGGAATGCGGGGATGCCTTCGCCGACCAGTTTCGGCGCGATGAACAGGTGAAGGCGATCGACGAGGTCACCGGCCAGCAGCGCAGAGGCCAGCCCCGGCCCGGCCTCCACGAGAAGCGACTGCATTGGCAGGCCGTCCCGCCCGCCTTCCCTGCCCAGCCAGTCCAGCACGGCACCGAGGTCCAGTCGCCCCTCCCGCTCCGGAACACGGACGAGTCGTCCGCCCGCATTAGCCAGTTTCCGCTGGTAGCGCGGGCTCGCCCGTTCACCCACTACGGCCACGGTATGGGCCGCGAACGCGTCGGAAAACAGCCGGAGATCCGGCGAGAGGCTTCCCGGACGGTCCAGCACGATCCGAACAGGCTGGCGGCCTTCGACGACGCGCACCGTCAGCGCAGGGTCATCCGCTTCCGCCGTGCCACGCCCGACCATGACCCCGTCCAGCTCCGCCCTCCATACATGGACGAGCCGCCGCGACGCCTCACTGGAAACCCACCGGGAATCCCCCGTGTGTGTGGCCACCTGCCCATCCAGCGTCTGTGCGATCTTGAGGGTGACGAGGGGCCGGCCCGTCCGGATGTGGTGGACGAAGGCCTCATTGAGGCGACGGCACGCGTGCTCCAGCACACCCGTCAGCACTTCGACGCCCTGAGCCCGGAGCCGTTCGACGCCGTTCCCGGCAACTTTCGGGAACGGGTCGATCATCCCGACGACCACACGCGGAATTTTCTTCTCCAGGATGATATCCGTGCAGGGCGGTGTCTTGCCGAAATGGCTGCACGGCTCCAGGTTCACGTACAGGGTCGCCTCCTGCAACGCCGCGGCTCCATGCCGTGCTTCCGCATCCCGCACGGCATTGCGTTCCGCATGCAGCCCTCCATACACCTCGTGATACCCCTCCCCCAGCAGTTCGCCGTCCGGACCGACCAGCACCGAACCGACCATCGGATTCGGGCTGACGCGCCCCGCGCCGCGGGCGGCCAGTTCCAGGCAGCGGCGCATCCAGTGTTCGTGGCCGGTGTTCGTCGTCATGCTTGCGTCCGTACTGAAGGAGAGGATGTGTGGCGCTCGTGTAATGGTTTTTCCGGAGAAACGGCGTGAACTCCGTGACAGCGTGGAACCTGGAGGCCCGCTGCGGCTTCGTAGAGTCGCATTTTACATCACAGGTTCCAAACATCGCCCATGGCAACGCTCCGTTCCATCTGGATCTGGGCGGCCTCCGCAACCCTCATTGCGTTGTGGCTGCCACTCGTCGCCTTCGTCCGGCTACTGGACCGGGACCCGGCCCGGTATGCGACGGGCCGCTGGTTCCGCCGCCTCGGCCTCATCCTCACCCGCATCAACCCGAACTGGAAGATCGAGATTTCGGGCGACCTCGTCCCGGACCCGCGCCGGCCCTACGTCGTCGTCTGCAACCATCAGTCCCTGGGAGACATTCCCATCATCAGCCGGTTGCCGTGGGAGATGAAATGGGTCGCGAAGGCCGAGCTCTTCCGCATTCCCTTCGTGGGCTGGATGATGCAGATCGCAGGCGATATCCCTGTGGACCGGGCCGATAAAATGAGCGGCGCCCGTGCGTTCGTCCTCGCGAAGGAGTACCTCCAGAAGAAGTGCTCGGTCATGTTCTTCCCGGAGGGCACGCGGTCGCAGGATGGCCGCGTCTACGCCTTCAACGATGGCGCCTTCCGGCTCGCCATCAAGTCCGGGCTCCCCATCCTCCCTCTCGCCCTCGACGGTGCGCAGGACGCCCTGCCCAAACACAGCTGGAAATTCGGAAATGCCCGGAGCCGTATTCGCCTCAAGGTGCTTCCCCCGGTTGAAACCGGAGGCCTGAAAGCGGGCGATACCGCAGCCCTCCGCGACCGCGTGCGCGGTATGATCATCCAGCAGATCGCCGAGTGGCGCGGCGTCCCGCCCGGCCAGGTAGACGCGGGCGACGAAGTCGCGGCGGAGGAGGCAGAAATCAAAAACTCGGTTAATACGCCTGCCGCATAGCCCGGCGCGGAACAGCCCGTTGCCTGGTGCATTCCAGTGCCTTACTTTGTATGTCTTTCCGCCACACGGCGAAAAGACTGCGATTGCCCGGTAGCTCAATTGGCAGAGTACCTGACTCTGGATCAGGGGGTTGGAGGTTCGAGCCCTCCCCGGGCAGCATACAAAATCAGCTTTTTGAGTGATTTTGAGGGTTCTTTGGTCCAACCGAAGGACTTGTAAGGACCGGAAAATCGACCACTGCTGATGTAGTGCTGATGATCAGCACAAGAGATCGGGGATCATGTCTACGGATGTAGATGTGGTCCCTTTTTTCGTTTTGGGATCTGTCAGACTCCTTACCAACCTTCAACAGGAGTCACATCATGGCAAGTCTCATCAAGGCTCAAGGTCTCTACACCTTCGGTTCTATTCAAAGAACCGCAATCCTCAACGCAAACAGATCCCTCTCAAGGTCAGGGATAAGAGGACTGCGGAACGTCATAAAGTCGATCTAGAGTCGCAGTACGTTCTGTGTGAACTAGATCCGTGATAACTACGAACTGGTACCCTACGAACTCGAAGAAGCAGAAAACGATAGAGGTCCATGTGCTGTGCCGCTAACGTGTACCACAACATTATTCGGAACGCGTTCAACATGACGGAAGCAGAGGTGACGCAATCAACTACCTCACAGCTCTGGTTAGTAGACATCCGAATTTTACCTATCCCTACAAATGCAGAACGCGAAGTAACACTGAAGGCTGCATCGATTCACACAACATGGAACTACTTGAAAGGGGACTCTCACAGGTCTTCTTTCTTTCTCTCAAGCATAGAGTACGTCTCCTACTCCCATAGGTCTGTACTCGGAAACGGAGTACATGATGGACCACTACAACGAGATTAGAATAATCCGTAATGATGATACAATACAAAAGGATACTGGAGATTGACCTTCTACTCGTTCCATACATCGACAAGCTCGATACACTTCTTCTTGCTAAATCTTCGCCTACATTCACCGACGAACACCATGATGCAAGGGAGTGGATTCTCGAACGAGTAGGGGACGAGTTCAGACGAAGAGTGAGATAAATTGAGTGGCGACGTGCCCTCCACTATGCTCCGGCGTAATTCCGCAAGCGAGGTCTTGAAAACTGACTAGTAAATGCCCATACTTAAAACTATCTCGCATATGTAGCAATTGTAGCATGAAAAAGTTATCCCGCCTGCTCGTTGAGAAGAGTCAAGAGGCATTCATACTAGGACTAGAGACCTACAACCGTCTATCCGTTCGCTACCGCATTGAAGCGTTCTGCTTTCTCTTCTGCAACTCATGGGAGCTGTTACTGAAGGCTCGTCTTCTAGACCAAAGAAAGGATGATAAGGCGATCTACTATCCAAAGAAGCGCGGTCAACCGAGAAAGTCTTTATCCCTGCGGGACTGTCTTCAGCGGATTTGGACGAATGCAAGAGATCCGATACGACGTAACATCGAAGACATTGCTGAAATTCGCGATGCCGCCGTTCATCTTATAGTTCCAGAGTTGGAAAAGGTCTACTCCGGACTTTTTCAAGCTGGTGTTTTAAATTACGTAAAACACCTTAATGAATGGTTTCACGTCTCAATCACCGACAAATGTTCACCCGCACTGCTGAGTCTCGTGGCAAACGTGGAGGATGTCGATCCTGTGAAGCTCAAGAATCGGTACACAAAATCTGTCCTGACCTTCTTTGAAGAAGAGTCGAAACGGATCGATAATGCGGACCGTGAGATGTCGGACCTAACCTATCGAATACCAGTCGAATACAAGCTGGTGCTCACAAAATCCTCAAGTGATGCTGACATATCATTAGTTTCGGGAAACGGTTCGAAGCAGGGATTGGTGCTTGAGGTGCCCAAGGATATCGACCGTACTCATCCTTATCTTCAGTCTGATGTGATCAGGGAAGTTCAAGCGCGTCTTCCGAATGGCGTGAGCTTTAATCAATATGACGTGCAGTGTATTATCTACAAGGAAAAAATCAAAGGGAATCACAGCTATCATTACAGGATCACCAAGCCTCACGCACATCGCTATTCTGAGAGGTTCGTTGAACTGATCCTTGAAAAGGTAAATTCAGATCCGAGCTACTTGTCTCGAGCTAGAGAGAGCTTTCGACGTCGGAAGGGTACACGATAACCATCGCCTCCCTCTCATCGGTACTCCCCTTATATCATGACACCCTGACACATCGTATATAGACTGATTATGTTCAAGAAGACAATGTCTGTCAGTGATGACACATCGTTATAACTGACCTACTCGCTTTCGTATTGTATTTATCCACAAGTGTGGATGACTAGAGACAGGTCAGGAAGAAGGCGTAGGCACCTACAGTAGCAACTAAAAAGGAGATTGGATGAACGAAACAAAAAGGAGTCAAACAGGCGTGTCAGCTGAGCAAGTCTTACAGAAGATCACCAAGCATTATCTGAAGTCACGTGATTTCAATGGTATTACAATCGCTGAACTGCTTGAAGAGCTTGAAACAGAGTGGTTTACCCTTCGAACACTCTTGAAAACTCTAGTTGCTGAAGAGCTCGTTTCGGTTATAGACCATGATACGGATGTAAATCCGAACATCTACCGACTCCCGCTTGAACCGAAAGAAAGCCAGCTTAGAAAGTTAGATGGTGACAATGTTCCGATTGGCTGTTTGTATCCTAGAACAAAACACCTCACACAAGTGATTGATAGGAGCAGTTATGATGGTAAGCCATATCTTCTAGAGCTTGCACTAGGCGAACCGCAACTAGCATATCGTTCATTTGACCTGTCCATCCTTGAGTTCTATCGCAACGACCCACGATACTACTACACAAATGATGATGTGCGCGGTACCATAAACGTGAGAGATGCCTACTTCGAATCCGAGGGTATGGCAGACTCTGATCAGGTACTCTTGAGCTCATTCGGTTTCTCGTATGATGACGATTTAAATCGCGCGGTTGCGGTGTTCTTGCGGTATTTGGCTGATTTAAGCCCCGAGCATCAGAGAATCTGGAAGGCGAAGGAAATAGGTGGAAGCTACAAACTACATCCGGATTACTTTCGCAATACAGTGTATGGCGAGTGGGGAGAATGCGTTCCGATTTGTAATGCCTTTTTGAAGGAAGTTAGGCTCATCAATCAAATGACAAGCGCGATGGAACGCCCTCCGTTGTTCAAGGAAGACTTCGGGGAGTATGGCGATGATAAGCCGCGTAAATTTGGCTTCTTAATACGGCCTACGCTTGAAGAGTTCAACAACTTTGTTCTTCTTTTCGACAGAATGCTGTCTGATAACATCGACAAGAAATTTTTCCAGAATGATGTTCCATACGAGCGGGAAGAGGAGAGAAGGGATGGGAAGATCGTCGTGCACCAAAAAGGCACGCTCCAAATTCTCGATGAGTGGATTCGTAAGTGGTTTACGCCATATGGGAACGATTGGGAGCCTTGGGAACGTGCGATGAAATCTTTCAGGGATCTTAGAAAGCTACGCCAGAAACCAGCCCATAGTATTGATGAGGATGTATTTGACCAAAGTTACTTCAGGCAACAACGAGAGTTATTGATCGACGTATACAACGGCGTGCGTACGCTGAGGATGCTGCTGGAAAATCATCCCCGAGTGCGAGAGAGTGGAATAGAAGTTCCTGATTGGCTGCGCGAGGGTAGAATCTGGACGATATAGATCCGGATATAACTCGGTCGTCGTCCTCTTGACCTCTTACATATAAGGTCCCATCACCCTCCTACCATTGTAAGCCGTACGGACGATCCGCAGAAGCTGGGGGTTCGAGCCCTCCCCGGGCAGCATAGACAGAGCGCCCCGAATCGAGCAATTTCGCCTGGTTTGGGGCGTTTCTCGTTTCGAACTCCCCACAAGGGGACGAACGGCTGTCAACTCGTGAGGAGGTAAGTGGAATCGCGGGGGCTGCGGTAAGCAGGTGAAGCTGGCCTATGTAGACCAGGGCTCCCGTATCGATAGGCTATCCAGCCTGTTGATCAAGCCGCACACCCGACCTCTGCACGCTGGTAGTCGCACGTGCACCGGCCGGCGGAACAGGAGGCTGCGGCGGGCGCCGCCGCACGTGCGCAGCGCCAGCATGGCGCGAGCGCCTCTTCCACGACGGGCAATCCGAGCACCTGTGCCGCAACGGCACCGCCGCCCTCGACCCACTCCTTGAGTGCAGGCCGTCCGGCCGCGTCGAACGAGAGCTCTGCAACGGTCAGGAAGCCGGCTTTACGGATGCCGGAACCGGATGCGTGGTTCTCGGGCGCATACGCCACCCAGAACCGCTCCGCTTCACTGGATTCGGCACGTACGATGGCGTCCAGCAACCGCGGATAGATGCCCATCCCACGGTGCGACTTCAGTGTCACGAAGTTCCAGAGATAGCGCTCTCCATGCGGAATAGAGAACATGGAGCGCAGCTCCCCGATTTCCGCAACGCGGGTGGCCACCCACCCCCATGCGGCCGGCTGGCCGTCCCAGTATGCTACGTAAGCACGATGCCCGGCTTCGAATCGCCGGATCATCTCGGATTCCGCACGGCCCTGCAGAGCGGCCATGAAACAGGCATCGGTTTCGCGCCGGACTACCAGGCTCGGCATGGGGGACAGAGTGGGTACTGCGTCATCGCGATGACGGGTGGCTAATGGCATGATATTGTCTTCGAGAAAGAATGATGGAATCCGTGCTGGGCATCACCCGAACACGTCGGATGCTTGCCTCATCAAGGCGTTGCGTTACATCACACCGGCTGTGCCGGTACGCGTGCATCGAGAGGACGTCGTTGACGGCTGCTACTCACCGAGCTCTTCCGCAGGTGGTCCACGACATATGCGGCGTCGATGCCGACCCCGCCGATGAGCGACGACTTCATGCGAGAGAGGAACCGCAGCCCTACGAAGTACAGGCCGGGCGCTTCGTCCACGATGCCGCGCGTGTGCCGTGGATACCCGCTGGAATCGAAGATGTCCAGCCGTATCCATTCGAAATCCGGCACGTACCCGGTACACCAGATGACCGTGGATACGTCGAGCACCTTCCCTTCCTCCAGAACGGGTCTACCGTCCTGCACGCCCACGGTGCGCCCCACGCGATGCAGGCTCGGCGGTGCAGCGGTCAGGTCTACACCGATCAGCGGGTCTGCACTGGCAAAACGCTTGTGTTTGATGAGGTCGCCGACGTTGCTGTCGGTCGGTACCTGCAGGATCGTCGGCCAGAGCCACATGTAGATGTCACGCCCGAGTAGCCTGCGGGGCAGTCTTCCGACATCTGGACCGGAGAGCCACACATCCCGCGAGGCGCTGAGCTCCAGCGCGATCTGCGCTCCCGAGTTACCGGCACCCACTACGAGCACCGATCCTGACGGAAGCTGATGTGGTCCCTGATACCGGGAGGAATGAAGCTGGTGCATGCCGCGAAGCTGGCTTGCGAACGCGGGGATTCTAGGCTTCTGGAATGCTCCCGTTGCCACGATCACGTTCCGCGCGGCAAACACCCGATCATCACAGTGGACCATGAACCCGTCCCCTTCCCGCATGAGCATACTCACGCGGTTGTTCAACCTGACCGGCAGCGCGAAACGCTCGGCATACCGCTCCAGATAGTCACCGACTTCGTCCTTCGACGGCAGGTAATCCGGTTGCCCCGGGAACGGCATCCCCGGGAGGCTGCTGTACCGGGCAGGGGTGAACAGGCGAAGCGAATCCCAGCGGTTGCGCCACGTATCTCCTACCCGCGCCTCCGATCCGAGAATCAGGAAATCTCGTCCCGCCTTCTTCAGATAATATCCGGCCGCGAGGCCGGCCTGACCTGCGCCAATGACAAGGGTATCGAATGCCTGGTCGGCTGAGTAAAAGGACATCACGGTCGAAGCATGAATGGTGGAACCGGTGGCGCGGTACCGCTGGCGGCAGATCGCCGCATCCCGGAAGCCCCGCACGCTCTACATCCTATTCTACCGACGAAAGGCCGTGATTGCCTTGAACGAAGGGGCTATTCGCCTTGAACGTAGCGGCTAATTTTCCGGGTAGATTTCTGGTCCAGCAGGCCCGGAGTGATGCCGAACATGCGGCTGAACGTACGGGTCATGTGCGCGGTGTCCGAAAACCCGGCAGCAACGGCCGCGTTCGCCGGGGACTCTCCGGCTGAAATGCATTCCAACGCCTTCTGAAGCCGGAGCCAGAGGACGTAGGGCCGAAACGCCATACCGGTCTCTTCGACGAACAGATGCCGGAAGCGGCTGGGAGAGAGAAATACCGCTTCGGCGATCTCATCCTGCACGATAGGCCCCTGGAGTCGGGAACGGATGATCTCGATAGCACTGAGGATACGGGGATCGACCGCCACATGCCGCCTGACCCCGGAAGTAAGAATGTCGACAACCTGCTGCGCTGCAGCGATGAGCCCGGCACCGTTATGTGAATCTTCGTACGCGGAAGCCATCACGGTCGCGGCTTCACGATACAAGACTTCCGGGATGCGCTGAATGCCGTCGGAACCGAAACGGTCGAGCAGCGCGTGCCCTTCGGGCGACTCCGGTTCGACCCAGATCAGCGCCGAAACAGCACGGGATGACCGGAGCGTGTGGTGCAGATGTGAGGGGATGACAGCGGCCTGATAGTCCGTCCACTCCGCGTCGGGCGGCGTCTTCAGTTGAACCGAGCCTTCCAATACCAGCGTGATCTGGATGGCATGGTGGACGTGCATGGTCGTCGTTCCACTGCTACGCCCGATCCAGAGGCTCCCGCCCAGCCATACATACACGCGTCCTGCTACGGCATCCGTATCTGCCATGCTCCTGCCCTGTGTGGTACTACACCCGCGGGTCCTCTCGATAAGACCTGCTCTTGGTTACAATGTACGCACGCTCCAGGGCAAGCGAAACGGCCAACCTTCCGCTACTCAGCCGGAATCTCCGGCACATCGCTCCATGCGCCGGGCCGTCTCACGGCCCACCCCTTCGCCGCAGAGCCGGGTTACGATCTGGATCGCGGCTTCGATAGCGCCCGGCGCATCGCGGGCCACGATCACCTTCTCGACCATCCCGGTCTCTGCCTCGCCATGCATCAGCACGCCCGCGGCGGTCAGGATCTCGTCTCCCGGCGAAACAGCGAGGATCACACGCGCGGCCTGCACCGCTTCCCGGAGCCAGTGCAGAAGGCCCTGCCTCTGGCGTACATAGACCACGCCCCCGGCCGGGATCACCACCACATCAGGACGCGGGCACTCATGGAGGGCGTATTCCGGCGTGATTTCCAGGAAATTCTGGCTCACGATAGAATACCGGCTATCGGCGACGGTATAGACGTAGCACGCGCTCCCGTCTCCCGCCTCGGAGAAAACCTGAGCGGGTCCCGCAAAGGTGAGAAGATCGACGCCGTCCCAGAGTAGAATGGCTACGTTCATGCGGGTTAGGAAGCTATCGAGTAGTGACCAGTTCGGCAGGCGCCTCCAGAAACCCGGTCGGCGCGGTGATCGGAGTCTCGAGCGTGTTCAAGAAGGCGGCGAGTTGCGCAAGCTCCTTTCGGGAGAGCTTGAGCGGCCGGAGTTCGCTGTGGCCCGCCGGGGCCGCAGGAGCCCTGTTATAATGATCCAGCACCTCCTCCAGTGTGGCCAGCTGGCCCGCGTGCATGTAGGGAGGCCGCAGCGTTGCGTTGCGCAGCGTCGGAGGCTTGTAGGCCCGCACGAGTTCTTCGCCCTCGGTCACCATGAACGTGAGTTCGGCGCAATCGGGTGGACTCGCGTCGCTATAGCGGCCCAGGCAGTTGAACGCATCGGCCAGCACCTGCCGGGCACCGGCCGCACGGCCGGTGTCTTCTCCTAGCTCTGGACGGGCAGCCACACCCGTATTGTGGAAGTGGTTATCCGTGAAGAGCGGGCCGTTGTGGCAGTTGATGCACTGGGCTTTGCCGATGAACAGCCGGAGACCGGCGACCTCGTCCTTTGTGAGATCGGCGTTACCGGACGTTTGCCGGCCCGAAATCTGCTCGACGTACCGGTCGAACCGGGATTCGCCGAACTGCAACCGGCGCTCGTAGGCCGCGATAGCCTTACCGATGTTCGCGAAAACCCGGTTGACCGCCTCCTGCTGCTCCGGAGCGAGCGCCTCCCACGCGGCCCGCTGACCGGCATCGGCTACCGGACCGCCCTGCTCGGGGAGCCCGGTGAGATCCGGCAGCGGACCGAAGAGTTCTTCGTAGGCCGAGCGATAATGCGCTGCGATCAGATGCGCATACTGCAACCGGCTGCCCCCGTGCTCTACCGGACTCTCCAGCGGCCCGAGCGCCTGGGACCACTGGCTATCCTTCCGGCCGTCCCAGAACATCCACGGACTGTAGGCCGTGCCCGCGATAGGCATGGTGCGTCGCGTGTTCGTTCCGACGCCCACGGCCAGCGGTAGACCGTCCTGGAAGTCGCGGCCCGGATCGTGGCACGTCGCGCAGGACACTTTCCCATTGGCGCTCAGCCGCGTATCGAAGAAGAGCTGATGACCGAGCGCCGCGGCGCGAGGATCGTCGCCATAGCGGTTCGACGGGTCGGGCGGCAGGGGCGGTAGGGATTTGATCGAAAGGGAGCGCAGCATCTCGATCTCCCGGTCCGTCCACGCATCGCCGCCGCGGGGAATGATCATCGCGGCCGTGAGCAGGGCTAAGGCAAAGAAGCCTGCTGCTATCCAGATGGTTTTGGCGTACATCGGCCGGCCTCCTACAGCATCAGGTTGAAGGTGACCGTGTCGGTGCCCCTGGGCGACGAGATGGCGAACTCGACGACCCACCATCCGGGCATCTGGAACTTCATGCCTTCCACGAGAAAGTCCCCGCCCCCGAGGGCCTGCGTCACACGGGGTTTCGTCGGCAGGCCGTGGCCGTGTTCCGGCATCCCGCCATCGACGGCGATGGTCGCGACGTCTACGGTAGTGCTATCCGGCGTTTCGACGTGCAGCGTCCACGTATGGAGCTTGTTCAGCGGAACGGGGTCCGTCTGCGGCAGAATCGTAGCGCGGTACAGTCCGTTCTCGGACATGCGCTGCGGCGAGAGGTCCCGCTCATCGCCCACCTCCTTCGCGTACGCCTTCAGTTGCTTGTACGTCCGAACGTGCTCACGCACCGTAGAGCAGGCTCCGAATGCTCCGACAGACAGGAGCAGAATAGCGGCAAGGACCCATTTACTTTTCCGTGAGCGGAAACGTGTCGTATTCATCGTGTTCACCGTAATGAAAGTGTCTTTCGTGCTGCTGGCAGCGACCTGTATCGCTACACCGACAGCTTACGGCTGAACCACGGCACACGACTTGAACGAACCGGCTGAGGTCCTTGAACGAACCGGCTAAAACGCATCCGAGCATGGGTGATCGAGGGCAAAACCTGATTCCGCGCGCTCGGATGCACGCCCCTGCCCATGTGTATTTGGCCGGGAAATGGTAGGACGGGAGCCTCCACATGGGGTTTGATAGGCTCGAGCCTCTAGGAAGGCAGGCTTCTTCGATCACCGCCTCACGGACCGGCTTGCCGCAAAACCTCCTGCTTACCTTGCCCTGGCTGACATGCTCCTCCGCCCAACCCAGATGAAGGCCATGGCGAACAGCAGGTGGATGACGACGAACACTTTCGTCAGCTCCCGCCCGCCGCTGAGTACCCCCCACAGGTCCACGGCGGCTATGGCAGCAAACCCGACGATGTTGCCGAGAATGATGGCATCCCGTGCCTTGGACGGCTCCACGTTCCGCGCCATCCAGTCGAGGACCGCAATTCCTAGAAGCGGGCTGCCCCACAACCGCAGAAAGGCAATCAATTCTTCAGAGGCATCTGTGGGAACGGCGCCTCTGCCGAAGGCCTGTGGCGCAAAGATCAACCCGAGGCCAACGAGGGCCATGTAGATCGCGGCGATGGTGAGCAAGGTGTTGAGTTTCATGGGAACAGGCTCCGTTCGGTAGACCCTTGAGATGGCTGAATCACCCGCAACCATTCGAGGCTGGGCTACTGACAGTGGCCAGCCTCGCTTTATCGACCACATTAGGCTCCCGTCGTCGGCAATAGTCCAGCCTCTTGCATAACCTTCCGCTCATCCTCGTGTGAGATGTAGAAGACGACCTTTGGCCCACTGCCTGGATCGAACAAGAAGTAGGTAATAAAGAATCTGAATTCGAGTGGGTTTCCAGGGCTTTTCTCAAATACCATATACCAGTGGACCTTTGCCATCGTGTACCGCTCATCGAGCGGCGTCGCTTCCACACTCAGTATTTTGGCAGACTTGAACCCGATCTGTTGAAAAAATGCGCGTCGCTCCGGGATTGCTCTTCGAAACGCCTCATCATTCTGAATGCATACAACCCCGTTCGGGTCACCGCCGGCAAACGAATCCGTAAACCGTGACGCCACCAGGTCTGGATCGAAGGTGTTTGCACCTTCCTCGTAACGAGCAAAGAACTGTTCAATACGTGTCATCTGGAACCTCGTGCGGCCCAACTATACTGGAGACGTTACCGAACGGGCCATGCTAACCGGACCAGTGCACAGCGCTGGCTTGTGCTGCCGATAACGAACGAGCCAGTCCACATTTCTCCAGCCCCCCTACCTCCTGGTACGCCGAATACGTGAGCGAAAACATCATCCGGCTGTGTGCCCGCTGGAGCGCATGGTCATGGTTGAAGGGTCTTGTACATGACATAGGCATCCACGTAGCCATGGGCAGGGTGCCTGAATGCCCCGGGTAGCGTACCGATGATTTCGAAGCCCAGCTTTTTCCAGAGCCGCACGGCGCCCTCGTTGGTGGATACGACCAGGTTGAACTGCATGGACCGAAACCCGCGACGTACCGCTTCCTCCTGCGAGTGCCGGCACATCAAGGTGGCAATACCCATCCCTCGGGCGGCTGAACTGACCACGTAGCCGCAATTGCAGACGTGCGAGCCCTGGCCGGGCTGATTGGGTTTGATGTAGTACGTGCCGAGTATCTGCCCCGCGTCGTCCTCTGCTACGAAGGTGGCGGATGGCGTTTCGACCCAGGCTCGGTGCGCCTCCTCCTCGGAAATGTCCGAAGCAAAGCTGTAGGTATCCCCGGCGCGGAACACCGGTTCGAGGATACGCCACATGGCCGGCCAGTCAGCATCCCGAAACAGTCGAACGGTTATCATGCATGGAATGTGGTTCTTGCATCACGCCATGTAGTATACCGACGGCGTCAGTATATCTGCATGTTCCTCTCTCCGCAGGTCTGTCAAACACCACAACCTGTCCCGTAAAAAGCACATGAACGGCGAAGGCGCGCCGGGGTGATACTCCGGCACGCCTTCGCTCTTGCACACGCTTTTCAGGGATGTGGTACAAGCATTCCTCAGCCCGCACCAACCAGACCCTATTTCGCCAGCGGATCCGGTCGCATCTGGAAGTGGAGCACCTTGCTCGTGGTCCCCTTGCCGCCTTCCATGTGGAACGGCGCCCGCGTGCTCACCGTCGCCCAGACGCCCCGTCCCTTCCAGCCGGCATCCGGGTCGTCGATGCGCCCGTCCATCCACTTCGTGTAGAACCCGAGCGGGTAGGGCACGCGGAGGACGACCCACTCTCCGTCCTTGAGCGCCAGCAGGCCCTCGGACTGGTTGCCGGTGTTGATCGGCACGTTCTCGCCCAGGCCGAGCGTGTTGAACTGATCCACCCACGTGTAATAGCTGCCCTCGGCGCTGCCCGGCATGTCGACGCCCTTCAGCTGCGGCAGCGGCTCGGTGTAGAACGTCCAGCCCTCGGGGCAGTGCTGGCCGGTAGCCTCCGGACCGTTCAGCGGTCCCTTACACTTGCGCCGGTCGAAGCTGGCCATGTGTCCGCTGGCCAGTGCCGCCCAGTACACCCCGTTGCGATCGACGTCGCCGCCACGCGGCGAGAAGCCCTCCACGGGCGATCCGTCCTCATTCAGCGGCAGCTCGTAGACCTCCGCCAGCGCCGTCTCCGGCGGGTTCGGGCCCGGGTCGAGCCGGATGAGGGCGCCCGGGTAGCCGAGCGTGGTGCCCCACACCGAGCCGTCGGGCGCCGGGGCGACAGCGTAGAGACCGCCTCCATAGCGCTTGTCCTTCGTAGGATCTACCGGCTCGTTCGGCTCGACGTAGTCGTCCCGCCGTCCGTTACCGTTGGTATCCAGGATCAGCGCCGTCCAGCCCTGCGATGCTTCCTCGTCGCCCGTCTCGTCGAACATCTTCGTATTCAGCCAGCCGACCACCGGACCGCCGCCGCTCGTCCAGAGCGTGTTGTTCTCGTCCTCGGCGAACATCAAGTGATGGGTGCTGAAGCACGTTCCGACATGGGTATAGGTATCCGTCTTCGGGTCGTAGACGCCGAGATGCCGGTAGGACCGCTCGAGCGGGAAGAGCTTGGCCGAGGGATGATCCGACCCTGCCTTACACACGTCCGGGTTGTCGGGTGGGCGCACGGCAGCCGTGATCCATACGCGCCCCTGCTCATCGAACATCGGGTTATGCACGTTCGTCTTGCTGGTCCAGATCGCTTCATCGCCCCAGTACGGCGAGGGCGCCGCCGGTGGGCCTGCCGCGACCGGTGTAGCAGGGTCGCGAACCGTCAGCGGAACCTGGCTGGCCGTGTGGGTCCCGGGATCGAGCACGGGCAGGTAGTCCGCACTGGCCTCCAGGGCTCCATAAAGCGCACCGCCCGCGTTGACGGTCGGGTTCCGGCGGTCGGTCGAGACGAGGTCGTGGAGGTAGGCCTTCGGATCGGCCCAGTCCCAGAGCGTGATGACCACATTGCGCTCGATACCCTGGGGCCGGGGCGGCTCTGGCGGCAGTTCACCCGCGGCGATCCGGTCGGTCCAGTCGGCGAACATGCTCAGCGCCCGATCACGGCCTATGCTATGTATCGTTCCAATCATACTGCCACCCGCCTGCCCGGATTGCAGCCGCCGCTCCCATGCTTCCTCGGATGAACCGAACGAGCCACTCTCTGTCGATGCGACCTCGACCATGTTCGGGTGAAACTCGCGCGTCCCGATGCTACCGAGTTGATGGCAGGCCAGGCAGGTGCCCGACTTGATGACCCGCAGCCACTCCGCCTGGTGCTTGATGTTCTCGGAAATGCCATTTCCCCCCGGTCCGGTGCCGGGAAACTCGCTCGCCTCCGGCACCTGCAACATGGAAAACCAGTAGCCCGCCGGATAATACTGAGCCGCTTCGTGCTCGTTCGGCGCCGGTGTGGCCGTCAGGTTCAACTCCTGACCGGGCCGGGCCTGAACCTTGGGTGAGTCCACCAGGCCGTAACCGCGCACCCAGATGTCATAATTGGCACTGGGAAGGTCCGGCAGCACGTAGCGTCCCCGGTCGTCGGTAACGACGATCCGGGCGAATTTCGTGGGTAGTTCGGTCGTCTCGGCAATGACCCAGACTCCCGCCTCCGGTCCATCCGGGCCTGTGACCACCCCGCCGATGTCATCATCGTCGAGCGCGGGCGTGCCGCCGGATTGGGAAGCGTTCGTGCAGGCCGATCCCACGGCCAGAAACAGAACGACACCGAATGCCCAGGCGGGCAGGTACAGTGCTCTCTTCAGATTCATATGGCAACTCCCCCCTTGTATTGATGGCTGCAGTGAATTCAACTCTACTCCGGGTCCTTTCTATGAAGATGAATACGGTACGCAATGTCAAGTCCTTCGACGTTGCTCATCGGATTCTACAACCCCGTCTGACCGGCGAACCCGATGGCCGATAAACCGTACCAGATGGGCTTTCGCCGGGTAATCGGATGCCGGGGAAATTGCCCGTATCCTCGCACCGCGTCCTGACGCGCCCCATTCACTTCACCCTTGCGACCGCCGCCGATGCACCAGAACACGCTCGACCTGCTGGAACGCTATTATGCCGCATTCAATGCCCAGAACATGGATGACTTCGCCGGACTCCTAGCCGACGACGTCGTCCACGACATCAACCAGGGGCAGCGGCAACATGGGAAAGAAACCTTCATGCAGTTCATGGAGCGCATGAATACTAGCTACCGGGAACGCATCTCCGACATCGAGATCATGACCAATGCGGATGGATCTCGCGCTGCCGCAGAATACACCGTAGACGGCACCTACCTGTCCAGCGACGAGGGCCTTCCTCCCGCGCACGGGCAGACCTACCGGCTCCGTGGCGGAGCCTTCTTCGAGATCCGCCACGGTAAGATCGCCCGTGTCACCAATTACTACAACCTCGAAGACTGGCTGAATCAGGTTCGTTCGTAATCGGCCCGCAATACATGACGAGTACCATGTCCGACTCTATACGCATCGAGCGTCTGGTAGGTGAAGAGATCGCCAGCCGATTGCACGAACTGGCCCGCCTGCGTATAACCGTATTCCGTGAGTTCCCCTACCTCTATGAGGGAAGCATGGAATATGAAGAAAAGTACCTGCAGACCTATATCAACGCACCGGAGAGTGTGCTCGTGCTGGCACTCGACGGCGAGCGCGTGGTAGGCTCATCCAGTGGTATCCCGCTCTCAGACGAAGTACCCGAGTTCCGCCTGCCCTTCGAGCAGCACGGCTACGACGTGGATAAGATCTTCTACTTCGCCGAATCGGTTCTCCTGCCTGCCTATCGCGGGCGTGGCATAGGCGCACAGCTGTTCGATACACGCGAGGCCTATGCCCGCTCCCTGGGGCGGTTCGAGTTCGCCACGTTCTGCGTGGTTGAACGTCCTGCGGACCACCCCCGCCGCCCCCCGGATTACGTCCCACTCGACGCGTTCTGGAAGCGGCGAGGCTATGAAAAACATCCGGAGCTACGTACCACGTTCTCCTGGCAGGATCTGGATGAAGAAGCGGAATCCCCCAAACCCATGGTCTTCTGGCTGAAACGGCTGAAGGACTAACCCTGCCGTGTCTGTCCGCCGGATCCTCCCGGAAGATCGAAACTCCGGGGGATCATGCCCGCACGCCCAGATCGCTGTAGCCGTCCTCAGAGATCAGCCTGAGACAGTTCCCCGTTCACGAGCCGCCAGATACCACGCTCGTTCCGGTTCCGCAGTTCGGGTGGAAGCACCGCCTGGGGAAAGTCCTGGAAGCACACGGGACGAGCGAACCGGAAGATGGCCGCCGTCCCGACGGAGGTAGACCGCGCGTCCGTGGTGGCGGGATACGGGCCTCCGTGCTGCATCGCGTGCCCTACCTCTACCCCCGTCGGATAACCGTTGAAAATCAAGCGTCCCACCTTCCGTTGCAGGATGTCGATCAGGACGCGATGGCGCAACAGGTCCTCTTCGGTAGCGTGGATGGTGGCCGTAAGCTGTCCCTCCAGCCGCCGGGCCACCCGCTCCAGTTCCTCCGCGCCCGTAGCCGTAACGACCAGGCTCGATGGCCCGAACAGTTCTTCACTCAGTTCCGGCCGGTCCAGAAACGACCCCACATCCGTAGTAAAGATGACGGCTCCTACGCCCGCCCCCGAGCGCGACTCTGCAATCGTTCGGACGCCCGGAATGGAACGCAAGCGATCCCGCCCGGAGCAAAAAGCCTCCTGGATCCCCTTGTACAGCATCGTCCCGGCCGGAACCTCCACGATACGCTCTGCCAGCCTGGCAATAAAGCGCGTCCACGCCTCACCCTGCACTCCGAGCACGAGGCCGGGATTCGTACAGAACTGCCCCACCCCCATCGTGATCGAGTTGGTCAGCCCTTCGGCAATGGCGTCGCCGTTCCGTTCCAGCGCGGAGGGAAGCACGAAGACGGGGTTGATGCTGCCCATCTCGGCATAGACGGGAATGGGTGCCGGACGCGCCGCTGCTGCGTCGAAGAGCGCGCGCCCACCGCGAAGGGAGCCGGTGAAACCCACGGCCTGAATGAGCGGGTGCCGCACGAGCGCGAGCCCCACCTCATACCCCATTCCATGCAGCATCGAAAACACCCCCTCCGGCATCCCCTCTGCCGCCACGGCGCGGCGCACAGCCCCGGCCACCAGCTCCGACGTAACCGGATGCGCCGGATGGGCCTTGTAAACGACGGGGCATCCGGCAGCCAACGCGGACACGGTATCGCCTCCCGCCACGGAGAACGCCAGGGGGAAATTGCTCGCGCCGAACACGGCTACTGGCCCGAGCGGAACGAGCATGCGGCGCAGATCAGGCTTCGGCGCCGGCTCCCGCTCGGGGTCCCCTGTATCGATGCGCGCCTCTACCCAGGAGCCCTCCCGGACGACGTCTGCGAAAAGACGAAGCTGGCCAACCGTCCGGGCACGCTCACCCGTGAGCCGTCCCGCGGGAAGCGCCGTCTCCCGGCAGGCAATCGCGATGAGTTCATCACCAAGTGCCAGGATCTCCTCGGCGATCCGGTCGAGGAAAGCGGCCCGGCGCTCGGGAGCAAGCTGATGGTACGGCTCGAAAGCAAGCTCGGCCTGCCGGACTGCCTCGTCGACTTCCTCAGGTGAGGCGTCGCGAAACTCCGGCCCGAATGGCTCTCCGCGCACCGGATCGAACGCGCGAAAGTGCGCTTCAAGATCATACTGCGGTGTATCCGTGCGAACGTAGGATCCCTGTTCCATGTTACCTCGAAAAAACGCCGGAGTCAGGTGAATGCGCCCGGAGGAAAGGACGCGGGTATCATTCGAAGTTAATGTGTCAGTGCCCAGGTTATGAAATTGATCGCCATCTGGAAACTGATCGTGGACGCATTTTCCAGATTGCGGTTCGGCCACTCCCACCCGTCGCCGATATCCTGGTTGTAGCAGATGACTGCCATCATCCGCCCGTTGTCGTCAAAGATGCCGTAATACCGGTCATCATACGGCCCGATGCCCTCGTAGTCCTTCGTCGAGGGGGCTTCGACGGGGTCGATGTCGTAGTAGATGGACCAGATCGGGTGATCCGGTTCCAGCAACACCGGCTCGCGGTCCGGGAAGACCTGTTTGATATTGTAGTAGAAGTTATTCCACTGCCGCGCCTCGTACCCTTCGTAATCGTGGAAGTCGTCGAAGATCATGAACCCGCCGCGTTCGAAATACGTCCGCAGCATGGCAACCTCCGTCTCGTCCGTCTGCCAGAACCCGGGCTCGCACAGGTATAAGATCGGGTAATCGAAAATAGACGAGTCGGCAAGGGTGAGGACGACCGGGTCACCATCGAGATGCAGTTCCGTCGTCCTGCTGATGGCCTCGTACAGGTTCTCCTCGGCCGCAGGCCAGTCGTACGCCCACGTCTGCCCGCCCCGACCCCAGCCTCCACTCCGATTGTCCTTGTAACGAATGCGGACGAAACGGAAACCGTGGTCCCCTGCGACATCCGGCGCCTCCTGCACGGCCCGGCGAGAACGCTGTACCACCTCTGTCTCTGTGGCTGGCTCCGAATCCGCGAGCACCCACGGCGCGCCGATGCCGATGAGCAGCAACGGACTGAACAGGACGGCACTTCTGAGTAATCGTCGTTTGCCTACCATCATATCCTCCGTCTCACGTGCGGAACCATCTCATTCACACGCTCACTGAACCAGCGTCTCGATCCGGTCGTTGAGGCGCGCCAGTTCGATAAAGAGCGCCTCCAGTCGAGCATAGTACTCGTCCTCATCGAGGCTGGATTTCTGCGATTTCAGTTCGGCAACGGACCGCTCCAGCCGCTCCCGCTCCAGGACCATCTGGCCCAGCGGGCTGTCGCGCGGTGCGTTGGCCAGCGCCAGCGCGGCATCGCGGCGCCGAAGATAGGTTACCCCGGCGAGGTTTCCTTCCCCGGCCTCCTCCAGTTCCTCCAGCCGGTGGCCTTCCCCATCGCCGGTATCCTCGAGCAGCGCGTGCTCCGTAGGCACGTTGCCGTCCACCTCGAAGTGGCGGTTCGTCTGTTCGGCCGCGTAGGTGAACACCTCCCGAATCGAGAGATTCCCATCCTTATCGAGGTCGCCTGCATCGCCGAGCGCTTCGACGAAAAAGCGCGGAAAGACAGTCTCGTTGCGCTGCGTAGCCGTGCGCGTTGCCGTTATGACGATCCGCCCCGGCGCACTCAGCGATTGCGCAAAGGGAGCACTCGCACTGGCTGTGTTCACAAAGACGACGTGCTCTACCGGAAGGGCATCGAGCAACGCGGCGTAATCCGCGTCGCTGAGATCGCGACGAGGGATGTTCAGGTAGGCCCGCTCGCCGTCGTAGCTGCCGTGACCGAAGAGGATGACGAGCACCTGATCGTTCGGCCTTGCCTCGGAGGCGAGCGCTTCGAACCGAGTTCGGACGTTCTCCGCGCTGGATATGCCGGTGACGAACTCCGCCCCTTCCGACTCCGCCAGCACGACCACGTCTTCGGCCCGATACCCGGCGTAATCGACCAGCGCCCGCCGGGTATCGAGCAGGTACCGCTGAAACGCCGCCGTATGCGCCTCCGTCCCTCCCAGCCCACCGATGAGCACCGCATACCGCCGTGACGCCTCCTGCGCGACAGCCTCGGCATCGCTCAGCACTGCCGCGAGCATTGATACCAGAACAATCGAGGCACTAAATCGAAGCCTGTTCATGACCGTGATGGCTGAATCTTATCCGGAAGATCGTTCAAGAGCGATGCCCTATTTCTCTCACTCATTACACCGAAACCCATAAGCTGCCAATCCCTCACGGCAACCCCTTCCGCCTGCGATACACCCATTCGGCGGAGAGCAGCCCCAGCGCCAGAAAAAAGATAAACGGCATATCCCAGAGCATCTCCGCGCGGTACACGGACGTGCTCGTCTTTCGGCCGCGAAGGTTCTCCGGGATGCGATCCGCCTCGTCCGGCTCGTAATAGACCCCGCCGCTCACCTCGGCCAGTTCGGCGAGCAGCGTCCGCTTCAGGGTCGCGTCGTAGAACTCGCGCCCGGCAGGGCGGACCAGAAACCGGCCCGCATCCTCTCCGACGACTGCGCCTTCTCGTTCCGCCGTAACCGCCAGCGTATACAGCCCCTCATCCTGCGGTACATAGGATGCCTCGTACTGCCCCGGCTCCGTCAGGCTCGGCTGAAACACGATCTCGCGCGTCCCACCAAACGGATCCGTCAGGGTGCCTGTCACCCGAGCATCCGCCAGCGGCGTATACCGGCCGTCGTACACGGTCACGGTCAGCGGCATCTCTTCACGGGCCGCAAACTGCTTCCGCGTTTCATCGACATTGACCGGATCGGGCGTGGAGGCTACGAGCCAGCGGACGAGCTGCCGCCAGAAGCGCTCGTGGCGCACATCCTCCACGTCGAGCAACATCTGCCAGCGCCAGGTGCTCGCCGTAGCCAGCGCAGCGCTCCGGCCCCGCCCGTAGCGCTGCACCACCAGCAGCGGCTCACGCCCGCCGAAGTCGTCGTCCGGCTTTTCGGCCAGCACGAGCGCGCCCGGCTTCACAGGCCCCAGGTAATTGATGCTTGTCAGGCCCGGCATGTCGGCCCACCGCAGGCGGCTCGTCTCTACGTCCGGCGAGAGCTTGAGAATGGGGCTTTCCAGCCCGGCCGGCGTCGGCACGAACGCGAACCCCTGCGCCTCCGGCGGCTCGCCCGGCTTGCTGAAGTCCGGCGGAATGGCCTGGCGGCGACTCGGGTCCAGTTCGACCGGCAGAAGATCGGCCACAGGCGTGTTCCAGTAATCCCCTTCGGCAAACGCGTTGCGCCCGCCCAGCATGAGAAAGCCCCCGCCGCGAACCCGCACGAAGCGCTCCAGCAGGGCCAGTTGCTCCGGCGAGAACGCGGAGGCTTCTATGTCTCCCAGCAGGACCGCCCGATACTTGAACAGCTCTTCCTCCGTTGCCGGAAAGCCCCCGGCCAGTTCCTGCGGGCTCGTGATGCCCTGCCGGTAGTACTTGCCCACACCGGTGCGGGCAACCGACGTGAAGGTGATGACCTTGTCGTCTTCGAGCGCACGCTTGGTGTGCTTGAAGTCCCGCCGGAGGTGGCCTTCGAAGTAAAGCACGCGGATCGTGTCCTGCTGCGTGTCGATGAGGGTCTTTAGCCGGTTGTTGGCCGTGTTCGTCTCCCCACCGGCCTCGGCGATCTCTACCGTATACTCTGCCGCACCGGGCGTCTCCGGCTCGTAGTACAGGGTGAACTGGTCGATCAACCCCTTTCCCTTGAGCACGCGTGTTTCCGTATGGACCAGTTCCTCGCCCCGGTACAGATTGACGGCAACGGGACTGCGCTCTTCCGCCCAGCTCCGCACCTTCACGTCGATCTCTGCCCCGGTCGTCTCCTCGACACCACGGCTGGAGACGACCTCAAGCAGTTCGCGATCGTTCTCGAACCGCTCCTGGCCGAGCCCCACGACATGCAGCGGCACCCCGCGATCCCGAAACGCCTCCGCCTGGTTGCGCGGCACGAGCGTGCTGTTATCGGCGCCGTCCGTGAGCACCACGACGCCGCTCAGTGGAAGCCCCTGAAAGTCGCCCTGCACCCGGTCCAGCGCCGCGGAAAGGTTCGTCTGCGACCCGTTCGCTGCAACCGTGCGGATGCTGTCCACCCGCGAGGCATCGGCGCTGAACGTGTAATAGCGGATCTTGAACAAATCCTCCAGCTCCGGCGCCAGGCCGGCCACGATCCGCCGGGCCTCTTCCTGCCGGGTGATCCCGTGCGTCCCATCCGGCAACACCATACTCTCGGAGTCGTCCACCAGCACTGCCACGAAGTTCTCGTCCGGCACCACGTCCGGCGTGATCAGCACCGGCTCCAGCAGCGGGAGACAGAGCAGCACCAGCACCACGGCCCGCAACCCGAACGAGATCCCCCGCATCCGGTCCGACGGATACCGTGTGTTCACCCAGTACAACATCCCGAATGCCGCCAGCAACAACATGGCCAGCAAAGCGATGAGCACCGGGCTCTCATACTGGAAGCCCACCTCCCCCTCGGAGAAGTTCAGCGGACTGAATTTGAACAGGGACTCGAACATCGTAATGCCAACTCAAAACTCAGATTCGAAGTAGAACCACTCTTCTCCACACACGTCCTGATGTGTCATCCTGAGCGGAGGCCCGCCCTGCGGGCCGAAGTCGAAGGATCCCACCCTTCCAGCAGATCGCTCCAGGCCTCCTCTGAAGTCAAATCTGACATCCTCGGATTCGACATACGGATCAGGTCCAGCTTCTTCCGTCGGTTCCATCCCTTCACCTGCTTCTCCCGCGCAATCGCCTGCCGTACTTCCCTGAATTCCTCGAAGTAAAGCAGGTCTCGAATGTTGTGCTTCGCCGTAAAGGCGCTACCCACGCCAGCCTTGTGCTCATTCATCCTTCTATGAATGTCATTCGTCACCCCGACGTACAGAATGGAGCGAAATCCGTTTGCAGCGATGTACATGTAGTACGTCCGGCGTCCTGGTGGCATGGTTACCCCTCAAGATTCTGCCATTCACATGGGATTCCTCGACTTCACTCGGGATGACACATTTGTACGTTCTACGATATCCCTACACCGTTCCAATTTGTAGGCTGTGAGAATCAGGGACTAGATATTCCACCCACACCCACCCCTCCCGAAACCTGCCCCGCAACACCCCGCACTCTCCAATCCAAAATTCCCCTTCACCTTCCCCTCTGCTTCGCCAACGCCTCGTAGTACTTATCCACCAGTTCACGGTACTCGGAGGGGGCGTCTCCACGGCGGGCGTTGTAGAGCTTGCGTTCCAGCGCGAGGGCATCCACCTGACGCGATAGTTCCAGTTCCAGTTGCGTAAGGGGGGTGAAGATACGCTGGTCGAAGAACGCTTTCGCCGCATCCCCCTCGAGGCGAACGCCCGTGTGGTCGGCCCGTCCCAGGTAGTTGGAAAGCGCAGCAAAGGCACGTTGGGCCTGCTGGTTGCCTCCGAGTTCCTGCTGGAGGCGGCCCAGTGTCTCGCGGGCCTGATCCATCTGGCGCCGGAGGCGGGCCGCATCGGCCCGGCCCTGCTGGCTGTTCCCGGCCTGCCCGCCCGACGGCCCCTCCTGCCGATTCTGCGCCATGCGTTCCTGTTGCTCTCGGATGGCTTCCATCTGCTGCATCAGGTCGCGAAGGTCCTGGAGCGACCGCGCCACCTTCTCATCGTCCGTCTGCGGCAGGCGGCCCGCCAGTTCGCGCATCTGCGTCTCCATGCGCTCCATGCCGGCCTGGATCTCTTCTTCGAGCCGGGCTGCGTAGTCGAGCCAGCCTTTTTCGAGCGCTTCCCGCGAGTCCTCCATCTCCTGTTCCAGTTCCTCCCGGCGCATCTGCTGAACCAGGTTGCGGGCGGCGGATGCCAGGTCACGGTCTTCGGCACGCGCTCGCGCCTCGAGGGCTTCCGCCTGGCGTTCCAGGTCCTCCAGGTTGTCCATCACGTTCTGCCGATTCTGCTGCAGGCGCCGGAGTTCTTCCGTGTCGGCCACGCCGCCACGTGCTTCCGCCTGTTCGTTCGCCCGCTGAATGTCGCGCCCGAGTTGCCGTTCCTGGTTGCGGACCTGCTCGAAGTTGCGGGCCAGTTCATCCAGCATCTCGCGCGTATTTCCGGAGCCGAGGCGCAGGTCTTGCTGGAGCCGTTCCAGTTCGTTCAGCGCCTGCTGCTGGCGGGCCATGGCCTGTTGCGGATCCCCCTCGCGCAACGCCTGCTCCGCCTGACGCATGTTCTGGGCGACGCGATCCATCCGCTCCTCGATCTGCCGCTGCCGTTGCCGGTCGCCCCGGGCCATCTGCTGCGCATTTCTGGAGAGGTTCTGCGCCTGCTCCTGCAACTGCTGCTGATCGCGTTGGAGCCGGTCGATGAACCGTTTCTTGTCCTCGCCCCGCAACCGCTCCTGCTCGTTCTGGCGCATCAGGTTCTGCTGCCGCCGGGCGAGATCACGGAGCTTCTGCATTGCCTCGTCCACCTCCGGCGACGGCCCCTGTCCCGCTCCCTGCGCCTGCATCTCGTACTTATCCTTCGAGATGTCCAGCTCCAGGTCTTCCAGTTCCGTCATCCGCTCCTCGGTCGCGCCCGCGCCGCCGCCCGCGCTTTGCTGCTGCCGGTTGAGCGCAACCTGCCGGTCCTTGTTGAGTGCATCGGCCTTGAGCAGGTGGTTCAATGCCTTCCGCTCCGGTGCGAGCGCCTCCTGCAGGCGCGTGGCCTGCAGGTCGAGAATTGCCCGCTCCATCTCCGTCGCGGCCTGCCGCAGATATTCGGTGACCTGCCGCCCTTCCTGACTCGTCTGCAACTCGATGGCAAATGCAGTGCTATTCACGCGCTGCTGGATATTGTCCCGCAGGTTCGCCTGCGCCTGTACGAGCGCCCGGCGGGCTTCGTCGAACTCGGCCGGGTCCATGGTCGCCTGCTCGCGGCGCAGCTTCCACGTCGCCGCGATGATCTGCTGCTGGCTCAGCACGACGCCGCTCGGCTGCCCACCCGGCATAGCCGCCCCCATGTTATTGACCTGCGTAAACCGCTGATCGAAGGGGATGACCTCGATGAAATACATGTCCGTCGCTTCCGGCGAGGGGCGTTCGAGGTAATCGTCGGCCTCAACGTAATACGAGATCACGTCGCCCGGCTCCAGGTCGTATTCCTCCAGATAGAACAGGTGCTCCCCGGCTGCCTCGACCTTGCGCGCGTCCTCGGGCCGCAACAGGGTTACGGTCTGCTCCTCTCCGCCGTTGATGGCATAACGGAGCCGCACGTCCTTCACGCCGTAGTCGTCCTGGACCTCCACTGCCAGCAACACCTCCTGGATGGCATTCGCGCGCACGTCCTGGTTCGGATCCCGGATCGTGATGAACGGCGCCTCATCCTCCTCGGGGATGATCTGATGCTCCTCGGGAAACTTGTTGTTCTTGTCCTCGGTGTCGGTCAGGAGCACGTGGTACGTACCGGGCTCTTCCAGCCGGATGCTTCCCTGAAATTGCCCGTTCCCGCTGGATTCAAGTTGAACCGTGCGCCCGTCGTCCAGCACCAGTTCGGCCTTCTCAACCGCCCCGGTGGTCTGGACCTTTACTGTGGCGACGGATCCTTTCAGCCCCTGGATGTCGCCGACTCCCTCCTCCACCCGTGGGGCCAGACCCGTATAGGCGGGATAGCGGTACGTCACATCGATCCGGGATACTTCGGGGAATTCGTACAGGGAAACGGTGTACTCGACCGACCGGTGCTCGCCGTTCTCTACGTAGTACCGCACCGGCTCCTGCACGTCCACGAATTCGAACAGGTACGCCGGACCCGTTAGCCCCTTCCGCATTTCCTCCCGCTGCCATTCCCCCGCGCCGGACCGGTAGTACAACACCACCGGCTGCCCCGTCTCTTCTCGAAGCTCGACGATGACCTCCTGCGATTCTCCCTTCTCGATCTCTACGTTACCCGGCACTACCGTCATCGGTGGCTTGAGCAGCGGAAGGCTGGACAGGCCCACGCCGGATGCGATCCGCTGCAACTCATCAAGCGACGCGTACCCGAGGAGCAGTACGAGTACGACGCATCCGGTCGCGCCGTACGAAAGGATTCGTTCTCGCTTCCGGTCCACGATGGTCGCGGGCGAGATCGTCCGCGCACGCCGGGCGGCATCCTCCATGAGCTTCGCGATGAGGGCGCGCTGCTCCCGGTCGGTGGGTATTGCGTGTGACACCTCAACGGCGCTGTTGAACCGGTCCTCCAGCTCCGGGATACGCTCTTCCACGAACAGCGCGATCTGCTCGTCCGTCATCCGGTGCCGCAGCGGTAACACCATGAACTGCACCACAGCCCCGATCGTAACGGCCACGACCGCCACCACCCCGGCCGTCAGCACGGCCGCTGGCAATACGAACGTCACGTACGATACCAGCAGCAGGCTCGCACCCAGAGCCAGCACGATCAGCGTCACAGCGGCGCCCTGCACCAGCGCCCGCCTGCGCCAGCGCTTCCGGATATCACCGACGATCGCCTCGACGTTCAGATTGGCAGCGTTCATGACATTACCCTTCGAGTTACCTTCTGTCAGGCCTTCCTATGAGCCGGGTAGACACCAATCTGATGGCAACACCTACACCCGCCTCATCCCGAGTTCGTCGAGGGCTCCCACCCACCCGGCATCCCATGCTGTTTAGATGGGATTCTTCGACTCCGCTCAGGATGACATACGCGAGCAGAAGTAGTACATGCTCGGCTCGCGCACTATGTACCGTATGCTCCTCAACGCTCCACCAGGATGCCCCTTCGTTTCATCACATTCCCTCCACGCACCCGACATTGACATGTAAACAGCGGCTACGCCGCCTGTTTTCGCTTCATCTGCATGATGGGCGCAGCCGCCTTCCGCCTTGCTGTAGCCTCTGGTCGGTTGGCGAGGTACGTTTCCAGCAGAAACAGGGCGATCACTGCCAGAAGCAGATATTTCCACAGTTTCTGATCCTGCTCCACGCCCGTTGCCTCCTGCAAACCCGCACCCGGCTGAGCGGCCTGCCGGAGCCGCGTCGGGTCCACGACGGCGGCATACGCTTCCTCCGTGTCCCGCGCTTCCAGGTTCGACTCGACCGGATCTACGTTGATGGAGAAGTAAAACCGTTCTCCGCCGCTCGCAGCGATGTAATGCCCGGGCGTTTCCGTCTCGCGGAAGAACCCTTCGCCCTCGTCGTTCGCCGTAACCCGGTATAACCGGTCACCTGGCGCACGAACCTCCCACTGCGCTCCCGGTCGCCCCCGCAATGGTACCGCATCCCCCACGGTAAACAGCCGGCGCTCCCCGCCGCTGCTCAACCCGTGTTTCGCCAGCTGGTACACGAACGGCACGTACATCTCCTGAAGCGGGAAATCGGTCCAGTCCGTGTTGAACGTGGAGGTGTAAACCAGCACCTTGCCCTGCCCCAGCGTCCGTTCGATGAGGAACGGATCGCCGGTATCGTACCGGCCCACCACCCTCGCGCTCGCGTCGGGCGTGATCTCCACATACCGGCGGAACGTCGGGCGCAGAATGACGGTCGTGCCGGATGCTGCGAACAGGTCGAACACGGGATGCCGGAGGTCCACGTCACCGATGATCGCCGGTACATCCTGCACATCCCGAATGGCGTTCCGGCCGTCGATGCTCCCGATCCCCAGTTCTCGTAACACGGGATCGTACGCCGCTACGTCCGCCTGCGGACCGAACGAGAGCACGAGGCTTCCACCCCGGTCCACATACGACGTGAGTGCATTGACCTGGGCCTGATTCAGACGAGCCACGTTGGAGACGAACACCATACCGTGCGGCTGGAGCCCGCTCCGGCTCAGACGCTCCGGCCCGCCACTCGTAAACGTGTACAAGCCTTCTTCCCCCAGATCGAAGGCGCTCCCCAGGTAGAACGCGTCCCGCGACGTGCCGCCGGTCACCCCGTCGATGCTCAGGATGGAGGGCCTTCCCTGTACCGCGTACGTGAAATAGAAGGTATTGTCTATCGTCAGATCATCCTCGGCCAGCGTAAGCTCGCCCTGCGCGAACCCCTCCTGGCCGGCCTGCCGCTGGAAGCTGATGCGGCCGGATACCGGAGGCTCCACGGTGCGGCGCTCGACGACCTGCCCGCCCAGCGCCAGCGAGGCCGTGTTGGCGCGCTCCGCCGCTGCACCCTGCGCCGCCACCCGTGCGTCGAACCGAACACCAACGGCGCCCCCCACCCGCTGCTGCCGGAGTTCGACTGCCTCGAGATACGCGTTCTCCGGCTCGCCCTCGGAGAGCTTGACCGGCACGAAGTCGATGCCGGCCCTCAGCTTCCAGTTCTCCAGCGCGCCCGTCCACCCGCTCGCCTGGAAATCCGACAGAAGCACCACAGACCGGTTCGCATGGCGGGCACCCTGCAATACTTCCTCAGCCATGCGGAGCGGACGGTAGTAATCCGTCGGACGGTTGCTCACGGCGAGCGCGTTCTGAACGGCCCCGCGCAGGAGCGCGCGGTCGGTCGTGAGCTCCGTAAGCTGCCGCGCCACGTCGGAGAACGCGATGATGGCGAACTCGTCGTCCGGCCCACCCGCCTCGATCCGGTTCAACACCTCCTGCCGGGCCCGCTCGAACAGGTCCTGGTACTGCATACTGTACGAGGCATCCACCAGAAACACCACCGACTGGTCCTCTCGCGCTGAAACGAACGGCAGGGGCGTCTCGGGGAAGAAGGGACGGGCAAAGACCAGCGCCAGCAGCGCGAAGATCGCCATGCGCACCGTCATGAGCAACAGATCCCGCAGCCGCCGCTTCCGGACGACCTGCTTCGGCGTGGCCGTCAGAAACATGATCGACCCGAACGGCACCCGCTTCGCCTGCATCCGGCGAATCAGGTGGTACAGCACCGGCAACAACGCTGCGCCCAGACCAATCAAGAATAGCGGGTTGATAAACTGCACGGACAGCCTCTTCAGGCATGAGTGATGCGTAATGAATAATGAGCAATAGAACTTTAAAGCGGGTGTCATGCCTCATCCTGTGGGATGAGCGCACCTCCACTGCTTATCCGTTATTCCTCATCACGCATTACTCATTATTCATTGTTATTCATCCTCGCCTTTTCCTCGCGGCGAGGTATTCGAACAGGGCAAAATCCAGTGGTTGATCTATCGTCAGCGGGATGTAATCGATACCCAGCAGACCGCACTCCCGGCGAAGCGTGTTCTGAAAACGGGTGATGTTTTCCAGGTAGAGCTCACGTGCCGCCGCAGCCTCCACCAGGATCGTCTCGCCCGTCTCCATATCCTCGAATTCTACCAGATCGCTGAACTCGAACCGGACTTCCTGCGGGTCCAGGATGTGGAACACGAGCACGTCGTGGCCCCGGAAGCGGAAGTGCTTCAAGCCCTCGGTCAGCGCATCCACGTCGCCGAGCAAATCTGAAATCAGCACCATGAACCCGCGCTTCCGCTGCTGCTCGGCCAGTTCGTGGAGCGGCTTGCCTACGTCCGTCCGCGCGCCGAGCCGGGCTTCCTCCAGGCTCATCAACAGCGTCATCAGGTGCGTCTTCGTACTCTTCGGCGGAACGCGTTTGACGATCTGTTCGTCGAACAGGGTGAGCCCCACGGCGTCCCGCTGCCGCACCATCAGGTAGGCCAGCGAAGCGGCCAGGTAAAATCCGTACGTCAGCTTGTCCATCGAGCCTGAGCCGTACCCCATCGAGTGGCTCACGTCCACGAGCAGGTTCATGCTCGTATTCGTCTCGTCCTCGAACTCCTTGACGTAATACCGATCCGTCCGCGCGAACAGCTTCCAGTCTACGTGCATCGGATCGTCGCCGTGGATGTACGGCCGGTACGACATGAACTCCACACTCACGCCCTTGTACGGGCTCTTGTGCAGTCCCCCGATGAACCCTTCCACCACGCCCCGCGCCAGCAACTCCAGGTTGGAGATGCGGGACAACGTCTCCGGCTGAATGAACCGTGTCGGCGCAGCAGTTGGCATAGGTTTATTTCATTCTCTGTAGGAGCACATCGGCGGTGTGCCCCTACACCATTCAGGATACCATTCACGCCAGCCCTGACGCCGGCTCCCGCACCCGCTCCAGCAGCATGGTGATGATCTGCTCCACGCCCACCCCCTCGGACTCCGCGTAAAAGTTCGTCAGCACGCGGTGCCGCAGCACGTGCGGCGCCAGCGCGCGGATATCCTCGATGGAAGCATTGTAACGGCCCCGGAAGACAGCCCTGACTTTGGCCCCTAGCAGCAAATTCTGGATCGCCCGCAACCCGGCCCCCCAGTTCACCCATTTCTGTACGAAGTCCGGCGTACCCGGCTCGCCCGGTCGCGTGCTGCGAACGAGCGCCACGGCATACTGCGCCACATTCCGTGGAACGTGCACCTTCTTCACCAGCCGCTGAAATGCAAGGATGTCCTCGCCGCCGAGCACCGGCTGGAGCGGCTCCTGATCCGCCGAGGTCGTCGCGAGCGCGACGGCCAGTTCGTCCTCCTCCGAGAGGTACCGGATCACGAGGTTGAACATGAACCGGTCGAGCTGCGCTTCGGGCAGCGGATAGGTCCCCTCCAGTTCGATGGGGTTCTGCGTGGCCAGCACGAAGAACGGCTGCGGTAGCGGAAACAGCTCACCGCCTGCCGTGACCTGATGCTCCTGCATGGCCTCCAGTAGCGCCGCCTGCGTCTTCGGGGGCGTCCGGTTGATCTCGTCCGCCAGGAGAATGTTCGCGAAGATCGGCCCCTTCACGAACTTGATCTCACGCCGCCCCGTCGTCCGATCCTCTTCGATGATATCGATACCCGTGATGTCGGCGGGCATAAGATCCGGCGTGAACTGGATCCGCTTGTAGGTGAGGTCCAGCACCTCGCCGAGCGAACGGATGAGGAGCGTCTTCGCCAGCCCCGGCACGCCCGTAATGAGGCAGTGCCCCCCGGCAAAGAGCGCCGTCAGCACCAGCTCCACCACCTCTTCCTGGCCAATGATGCGGCGGCGGAGCTGCCCCAGCATCTGCTCCTTCGCCTCCTGAAGCCGGTCCAGCACATCGGCTTCCGCCACGCTTTCCCGGCCATCCACCGGAAGCAACGAGTCGCTCGTCGGATACGGTACCACAGACATATGCGCTACAGACGGTTAAGTACAGAGTTTTACGGATTATTTCCTCACATCCGGACTTGTCATGCTGAACTTGTTTACCGGCGTGAATCTTCGATTTCAGCATCTCTCTGCAGCTCCTGCTACCTGCATAGAGATTCCGAAACGAGTTCGGGATGACACAGCCCATCTTAATCCATCAGGGATACCCCGGTCCTAAACAGCCGACCGCTGATCGCTGATAGCCGACCGCTCAATGCGTAAAAGCATAAATCAAAAAATTGACCCCCATCTGAAAGCTGATCGTCGAAGCGTCAGCCAGGTTGCGCTCCGGCCACTCCCACCCATCCCCGATATCCTGGTTGTAGCACGCCAGCGCCACCATGCGTCCGTCCTCTCCGAAATAGGCCAGGTATTGATCGTCCTCGTGTGTGAACCACCCGCCGCTCACGTTCGAAGGTGCCGCCACCGGATCCACGTCGTAGTAGATGCTCCAGACCGGGTGCTCCGGGGGGAGCGGCACCGGCTCCGTATCCGGCAGCACGCGCTTCATCTGCTCGTAGAACTGGGCCCACTCCCGATCGCCCCGGAAATCGTCGAACAGGATGAACCCGCCCCGCCGGAGGTACTCCGAAAGATTTTGAGCCTCTTCGTCGCCCACGGTCCAGAAGCCGGGCTCGCACAGGTACAGCACAGGATACTCGAAGATGCGCTCGTCCTTGAGTGTGAGTACGAGCGGCGGCCCTTCCACGTGGATGTTCGTCGTGCGCTTCAGCGCCTCGTACAGGTTTAACTCTCCCGTCGGATGGTCGTGGCTCCAGGCCGCTCCGCCCCGCCGCCATCCGGAAGACTGCCCATCCTCGAACTGGATGCGCACGAACCGGAAGCCGTGGTCTCCCTGAGCGGACGCAGGTGAAGAAGCCAGTGCCAGCGTGAGCAGCATAACGAAGCCGCCACCCCCTGCAAGCCACCGCCGTCTGCCAGAGCCCCTGGTCCATAACGTATAGTAGATAAAATCAGGCCTCTTGTGCCACGTGCCTTCCCCCACGCGTGCCGCTCGTCCAGGGGTATGCGACTGATATAACACCTTCGTCATCATGGCACCCCGCTACTCGGCAGACTCGACCACCTGAAGTAACAACCGCTGCGCCTCACGGAACGTCGGCGCGAGTTCGAGCGCCTGGAGCACCGCCCGCCTGGCCTCCTGATGCTGACCCTGCTGGTGGAGACTCATGGCTAGCGTGTAGTACGCGTTCGCTCGGTCTACCGGGTTCAGGGCCAGCAAGGCACGACGCTGCCGGACCGCCGCGTCGAACCGGCCCTGCTGCTCGTACAGCGTAGCCAGCTGTCCCCGCGCCGACGCGTCGTACGGCTCCACCTCCAGCGACCGCTCGAAATAGTACACGGCCCGCTCCGGCTGACCGGCTTTTACATACAGACCGGCCAGCTCGCGTGCCTCCGCGGCCCCGTGCTCCGAAATGCGGAGGAACCGCTCCAGCACATCCATGAGAAGGTCCGTCCTCCCCTGTGCCCGGTACACCTCGGCCAGGCCCCGGTACGGATCACCGTCGCCTGCAAAATGAGGATAGATTTCCAGCGCCTCTCGGAAACGGTCCTCCGCGGCGGCGTAATCTTTCTGCTCCAGCAACGCGTACCCCTCCTGTAGCCGCTGGAAAAACGGGTTGTCCGGCCGGATCACCGGCGGCTGTGCCGACTCCACGTCCTCTCCTCCGGCCTGCAGGTCGGGCATGCCGGCGAGGACTGCCGCCACCGATGATCGCTTCTGCTGCAGATCCGCCCGGAACGCCTGGTCCAGCGCGGCCAGATCCTGTCCCGTCGCCTGCAGGATGCTGGCATTGATGTCCGCCCCACCCCGGAGCGCCTGCAGGATGCGAACCACCGCGTTAAACCCGTATCGCTCCGCCACGTAGCCGATCACCTTCGAAGCGTGGTAGTAACTCAGAAGGATCTGCCCGGGAAACGTCGGACGCGTGAACCCCCGGTCGATCTCTGCCAGTGGCAGCAATTTTCCCTGATCCAGCGCCGCGTACAGTTCCAGGTCCATCTCACGGCCCCACTCCGGCCGGGCGCGCTGCTCTTCGTACACCGACAGCCCCTCGGTCAACCAGCGCGATACGTGAAACTGGGATACCCCGATGGCCATCGTGTGCGCCAGTTCGTGCCAGAGCGTCCGGGCCCAGTTGTATTCACTGCCCGCCTGTGCCGCCGGCGTGTTCAGGGCCACCACGTCGCCAAAGCTGACGCCGAGCAATCCCAGATGCGGCACGCCCGCCACACGGACGGCAAAATCGTCGGCGTCGTTATAGGCTTCCAGCAGGATCTTTCCTTCCGGCCGGTACCCGTAGCGGGCGCTCAGCGAATCGTACGCCGCTTCCGCTACGTCCAGCATGGCCGGCCCCAGCACGTCGCGCTCGGACTGGTGGATCAGCAAGCGGAAGTGCTCGCTCTCCAGCGTGCTGAAGTTCGCGTACTCCTCCAGCAGCGTGAGCGTGTTTCCGGCAAACAGGTTGAAGGGGTCCGCGTCGAAACTGGCCTGAAGGTATTGCTGCGCCTCCTGCGTCTCTCCGGTCCGCAGCAGGCTGGTCCCCAGGGTCGCATATGCCTGCGGGTTGTCCCGGTCTACTTCGACGGCCCGCCGGGCAAACGCCACGGCGTCGGGATAGCGGAACCGCCGTGCCGCGTTCTCGGCCAGGATGAGATAAAAGGATCCGGCGCGCCGGTTGATCGCAAGCGCCTCTTGCTCTACGGCCGCGAACCGCTCTGTATCGCCTTGCAGGTGATACGCCGAGGCCAGATGCGCCAGCACAGGGATGGAGGCCGGATTCACGCTACGCGCCTGCTCCAGCAGCCCGGCCGCCTCGACGTACTGCCCGTCGAGAATGCGCAGCTCCGCCAGCAGCGCGAGAGCGTCTACGTGGTTTGGATTGATCTCCAGCGCGCGCCGGGCCAGCTCCTCCTGCTTCCCGAATCCGGCCCCCGACCGCGCCAGCCCTACGTAGAGTTCCGGACGGTGGGCACTCACGGCCAGCGCCTCCTCGTACGTCCGCCGCGCATCCGCCTCGTTGTATTTCTCCCGGAACAGTTCGGCCCAGTAATAGAGCGCGTCCAGATGCCGGGGATCCGTCTGGTACGCAGTCCGGAATGCATCGTTGGCGTCGTGGAACCGGCCCAGTCGGGCGGCGGCACGTGCGCCGAGCGTCAGGTCCTCCGCCGTCCGGAACCGCCCCTGCCGGTAGGCCTCGTAGATCGCTCCATAGATGTCCCGGGCATCGGACCGGCGCCCGGTCTGCTCGAGCAGATCAGCCAGTTCGATCGCATTGGGCCAGCGGTACGTCTCTTCCCGGACTGCTTTCCCGAACGCCGTCCCGGCCTCGTCGTACCGGCCCATCGCCCGGAGCAGACGCCCCTGTGCATAGAGCAAATACGGGTCGCCGGGAGCACGGCCGAGCCAGGCCTCCACGTCGCGGAGCCCCTCGGCCAGGTCGCCTTCGGTCAGGTAGGTCTCGAAGTAGAGGGGCGCATGGACGGTGCCGCCCGGTTCGCTCAGCAACGGGCGCAGCACATCGCGCGCCTCCTCGAAACGGCCGGCATACAGCGCCTCCCGGCCGGCCTGCGTGGAATCCTGGGCACAGGCACAGCCCGTGGTCGGCGCAACCCACAACAACAGAGCGAGGGCGATTCGGCGCATGGGCGGTCAACGTCGCGCAAAAAGTGCTCGTACGGACCGACTACACGGGCCCGGCTCCGGAACCCGTACGGCCATACTGGATCGGCCAGTTCATCGGCCATCCGTTCCAGCCATCTCTATATCATCGTGATCCGGCTCTTCTTCCCTGCAAACCACGCCATACGTCATACCTGACTACAGCCTGCCGCGGTCATTCGTACTTCGTCATGGAGCCTGCCCAGGCTCGTCGGGATCCTTCGAATGACCTGAAATACGCCTACATGCTCACCACGAGCACCGATGCTGTAGTCCCCCCAAGGCCGGAAAACGTGATACGATGTAGGTGAAACCGATGGCTCATCGGCCCGCCCCGGAGGCTGCGCGGCGGGCGAACGCACGAAAGAGGAGCCCCCTTCCTAGCCCCACGATCACCCCGCCTTATTTGTTCCTTCAAAAACGGGGTGCCCGGCGCGATTCACACAAGGACGCCCGGAAAAGCAGACACACACGCTGCCACGCCCCGAATCGAAGCTCGATTTAAGAGCCCCCATACGGTGCCGATACCTGTACCGCATGGCGTAGCCACGGCCTGCCGTGTGCAGCATCCATGCGCCGAGTCTAACGGAGCTACTGATTTATCCATGGTCAAAGTCATCCCTGTCATCAACAACAAGGGCGGCGTCGGCAAGACGACCTCGACGATCAACCTCGCCGCGGGCCTCGCCCGGGAAGGTCGCCGTACGCTCCTGATCGACCTCGATGGCCAGGCGTCCGCTTCCCTTGCCCTCGGTATAGCCCGCAACGAGCTTCGCCCTTCCAGCGCCGATGTGCTCTTCGGCCGCGTCGAAATCGAGGCGGCCATCCGCCCGACGTCCGTCGAAGGCCTGGACCTGCTCACGAGTTCGCTCGATCTTGCCGACTTCGACCTGCGCACCGCGCGTGTCCCCCAGCGGGAGTACCTGCTGCGCTCCATGCTCGAGCCGGTATACGAGGCCTACGATCACATCCTGCTCGACTGCGCGCCTTCCACTTCCCTCCTGTCCATCAACGCGCTCCTCGCGGCGGATGCGCTCATCATCCCGCTCCACCCGTCCTACCTGGGCATCGAGGGCATGATGAGCCTCGGTGAAGCCGTACGCCGTATCCGCACCGCGCTCGGACACGTCGCCCCGATCCTGGGCATCCTCCTGACGATGGTGAACTACGCCGAGGAAGGAACGGACACCATCGTACAGGAAATCCGCAGCTATTATGGCAACCGGGTGTTCGATACGGAAATCTACCCGGACGTCGCCCTCGTAGATGCACCGGGCTTCGGCCAGACCATTTACGAGTTCGCCCCCGAGTCGCAGGGCGCACAGCAGTATGCCGCACTGACCCGGGAGGTCCTCGAACGCATCGACCGCCTGGTCCATGCCGGAACAGCCATGAACGAGGCCGCTTCCTGAGCCGGTCCGCTTTCCACGACGCTTCAACCGCCAATCCCGCGATTCCGATGAACAAGGCACGCCGCTTCCCGGGGAACTTCTTCAAAAACTTCCGCGAGGACCCCATCCTCGACGACTCCGTCGGCATGATGGACTTCTCCGCCGCCTCCACGGAAGAGGACCAGGTGGCCTCCCTCGCCGCCATCTTTAGCGCCCCGTATGGCGAAGAACCCGCCCCGGCTCCGCATGCAAAGAAGAGCGCACCTGCCGAAAACAGCGCCCAGGCACGCGATTACGTCGTCAACTCGATCTTCGCCCCGCCACAGCTACGCCAGGAGCCCGAAGCCATGCAGCAGCAACTCGTCTTCATCAAGGAACACGAAGGTGCGCTCGTAGGCATCCAGGAAGTCAACGACCTCATGCGCAAAGGCTGGCGCGTCCTCAACGCCTTCGCTACCGGCAACAGCGCCTTCTACAAAGCCCTCATCCTCCTCGAACGCCCCTCCTGACCCCGCCCGTACCTCACCGGCCCGTAAGGAATACACACCAGTAGGCGCCCAGCCCCGTGTAGGGACATACCGCCGGTGTGCCCATCCCTCTCGTACGGCAGGTCATGCCAACCCATCTGACCCTGCCTGAAAGATCCTCCTTGGAAGGAGGACAGCCTTGCGAACGCGTCCAGCGAAGCAAGGCAGGAGGATGTTGCATCACCCACTCGTACTTCGTCACTCGTACTTCGTACTTCGATTGACCGGGCATCCAGGCAGCACAACCTGACCGGCCTCTACCAGACCCACCACGAGGCACGATAGCCGACAAGCAAACCTACTCCCCTACCCCGTGCTCCTCCGCGAGCCGTCGCACGGCCCCCTTCAGAATCGAGAGCGGTGTATAGTACATCCGCACCGCCATCTGCACCCCACCCAGAAACGCCTCGACCTCCGGCCGTAACGGATCGTATGTGGCCAGCTTCAACTCCAGTTGCCCGCTCTCCTTTCCGAACTCGAGCGCGAAAGGAAGCAGCCCTAGCTCGTGGCACTGCCGCTTGAAAGGCGCCGGCAGGCTCTCCAGCGTCAGCATCATCATGCCTACCGGATGCTCCCGCAGATCCACGAACGGAATCTTATGGACGTGCGCGGCAACGGCCAGGATGTGCTCCTGCGACACCCCCGGCAAGGTCAGGGCCGCGCGCCAGGGCGGCGTCCCGGCCGGAAGCGATTGTAACCCGGTCATGAGCAGGTCCAGCTGTTCAGCCTTCAGAAGGTCGTGTGAAAGGAGCACCTTCAACACGGGATCCTCGATGCGCGGGAGCTCCGGCGCAGGCGTCTCCTGAACAGGTTCGGGCTGCGCGGGCTCTGACGCAGCAGGCTGCGTTGTCTGCGGGGGGTCGACCCGGGCAGGTGTACCCGGCGCACGCGATACCGAGAAGATGCTGTCCCCCTCGTCCGGAGGTGATGCCTCATATGGCCCTTCCAGCGGCCCGAAAAACGGATCGTCTTCCAGCATCGGCAGAGGAGTTCTAAAACCGGTCTTTCCGTGCGTCATTGGCAATATCCGTCCCACTACAAGACTGGCGATACGTGACCGGGGTACGTGCATCGGACGATGCGGCTCCACAGAGGAAGAAGCACCGGGCAGGACGTGCGTTGCGCCGTCATGCCGTCCTTGTCCGCTCTCGCCTGAGGAGCGGAATACCCCTCTTCATCTATCGGCACGGGATCGGACGAATAAAGCCTCCGCGCGCTTTTTATACGAACCCTCATCCCTCCGGTCCGCAGCGCCCCACGATGTAGCCGAACTGCAGCCCCCTTAATCCTGCCCCCATCCCGCCGATACTCGATAAATATGCTGTGAGTGCATACGAGAAGTGCAGATGCCGGCAGCCGCCCTACCAGGCATACACGACACCTAACGCTTCACCAGGTCAGAAGGCAATATGAAGCCACTGAATACCTTAGGCACGCCGCAGAACAGGCCGTCTACCAGTCCGAACCCCGCTGAAACACCACGGACCGACCCCGCCCGTATCCACGACGTACGCAACGCACTCCGGCAGACGCAGGATGTCTTCGGTACAGGTGATCCCCTCGCCGGGGATCCCCCCTCACCGCCGGCACCGTCCAAGCCGGCTGCGCCGCGCTCGACCCGCCCGACCTACGCCCAGCAGGCCGCCATGAAGGGCAAGGCGAACACGGCGCTCCTCAAAGGGGCCCTGGCAGCCTCGCTCGTAGCACTGGCCGTCAGTATCGCCCTTGTCTTCGATGTGCCGGACCGCCTCATGGGCAACAACCCCCAGGCACAGATGATCGGCATACTCCAGGCGGATTCGCTCATGGGCGCGGGCAACTACGATGCCGCCCGTGCCCGCTTCATGGATATCCTGAAACACCAGCCCGAGAACCCCTACGTCCAGCAGCGGCTAGCCCAGCTGGAACGCCTCCAGTCTGCCGAAGCGCAGTTGACGGATAACCCGGACGAACAGTTCAAACGCCTCGTCGCCCAGGGCGATTCCCTCTCCAACCTGCTTCGGACCATCGGCACGAACGATCCACTGCTCGCCACACAGATCAGCGCGGGGGCCCGCGAAGCCTACCTCCGCGCCCTCGTCTATCACCCGGATGATCAGAACGTCCGCGACAAGCTGACGCAGCTTGCACCGGCTGAACCCGCACCTCGCCTGTCTTCCGCCGGCGGGGTCACCGAAGCCGAACGCCAGCGCCTCCAGGCCGAACAGCTCGAACTGTACCGGAAAGCTATCGAGGAAGGCGACCGGTTCATGGCGCGCGGCGAGTACCTCGAAGCCCAGATCCGCTTCAAGGAGGCCCTCATCTACCAGAAGAACGACACCTATGCCGCACAGCGCCTCGAAATGATCGATGGCCTGTGGGAAGAAGCCAGCCAGAACGAACGCTTCGAGGGCTACCGCCAGCGCGGCGACCAGCTCCTCCAGGCCCGGCTCTTCGACCAGGCCCGCGCGGCCTACCGCGAAGCCCTCGCCATCAAACCCGGCGACATGGTCATCCTCGGCCGCCTCGCCGATACCGACCGCCTCGAACGAGAAGCCGCGCAGCAGCAGGCCCAGCAACGTGAACGCGAACGCCGCTACCAGGAAATCCTCATCCGGGGTGACGCCCTCACCGGCGCCGGACAGCACCAGGAGGCCTACGACCACTACCTGACCGCCCTCGAACAATTCCCCGGCGACCCCGATCTCGAACAGCGCGCGGAGGCAGCCCGGAACGCGCTGAGCCGGCGGCAGCAGATGGACGAAAACGGCGTGTACCGGTATCTCCCACCGGAGGAGCGCCCCTCCCTCATCGGTACGCTCGCGGACCTCTACGCCCGCATCGAATACCCCGAGTCCGCCATTCGTGCACGCCTCGAAGGCCGCGTCTACGTCGAGTTCATCGTCGATGAACAGGGCACCGTCCAGAGCCCCCGCATCGTCCGCGGCCTCAGCCCCGATTGCGACCGCGAAGTCCTCCGCGTCATCCGCACCACCCGCTTCAACCCCGGTCGCGTAGACGGTAAGCCCGTCAAAGCCTACCTCACCCTCCCCATCACCTTCAAAATCGCCGACCCCCAGTAATCCGGAAGCCATTCACCCCACCGGAATCCAGACCTCAACCGGCAAACACCAGAGCCCCGAGTCGCCCGAACGGACTCGGGGCTTTTCATTGGTACTCCCTACGGGCTTACGACCGTTCTCAGAACCCCCGGCCCCTGTCAGGTGTATATTTGTGCTCGCGCAGGACGGCGGGTCGCCATCCGGAAGCAAGAGCCCGGATGCGGCACCATCCGCCCCGCGCAAACCCCGTAACCGTGTGCCATCTGTGCCATGAGGACAAGGCGAACGACACGGCACCAGACCTGACCGGTTTAGGTCTCACACCCAACCGCATACACATACGTCCGTGTGCCATCTGTGCCATCACGAGAGTCGCCGTAGGGGCGCAGCGTGCTGCGCCCTATCGTCCACTGGCAACGCATAGTCATAAGGACGGTCTAAACCGAGCCATGCAGTCCGCGCGAAACACATACGTCCGTGTGCCATCTGTGCCATCCTCTCGTCGAGGCACTTCGAGCGCGTCGTCGCGCACGCGTCATGCTCGGTCTGTAAGTTTCGTTACAATTCACCAGGGCTCAACCCGCTTTCCGGCGCGATTTGCGCCGGCCGCCCTGTCAAATCTGTAAGTTTCGTTACAATTCCCGATAGCCGATCGCTGGCCGCCGATAGCCGACAGCCCCATGAGTAACACCCCCGAGAAATACAGCGAAACCTCCGAAGTCAGCGTCGAGAACCGCGCTTCCGGCGGCACCAACTTCATCCGCGAAATCATCGAGGAGGATCTGAAGAAAGGCACCTACGGCGGGCGGGTCGTAACCCGGTTCCCTCCCGAGCCTAACGGCTACCTCCACATCGGCCACGCCAAGGCCATCGTCCTCAACTTCGGTATCGCGCAGGACTACGGCGGCATCTGCAACCTCCGCTTCGATGATACGAACCCCGAGACGGAGGACATGGAGTACGTCGAATCCATCCAGGAAGGCGTCCGCTGGCTCGGCTACGACTGGGGCGACCGGATGTATTACGCCTCGGACTACTTCGAGCAGCTCTATGCCTACGCCGAACAGCTCATCAAGGATGGCAAGGCATACGTAGATAGCCAGTCGGAAGAAGAGATCCGTGCCGGACGCGGCACCGTCACCGAACCCGGCACCGAAAGCCCCTACCGCAACCGCACCCCCGAGGAAAACCTGGACCTCTTCCGGCGCATGCGGGCCGGCGAGTTCCCGGATGGCGCCCACGTGCTCCGCGCCAAGGGCGACATGGCCTCCCCCAACATGAAGATGCGGGACCCCCTCCTCTACCGCATCCGCCACACCAGCCACTACCGGACCGGCGACACGTGGTGCATCTACCCGATGTACGACTACGCCCACCCCCTCTCGGACGCCATCGAGGGCATCACCCACTCCCTCTGCACCCTGGAGTTCGACAACAACCGCGAGATCTACGACTGGGTGCTCGATAACCTGGTGCCCCCGCCCCGGCCCCACCAGTACGAGTTCGCTCGCCTCAACCTCGACTACACCGTCCTCAGCAAACGCAAGCTCCTCCAGCTCGTCAAAGACGGCCACGTCGCCGGCTGGGACGATCCCCGCATGCCTACCCTCGCCGGTATCCGGCGGCGCGGCGTCACCCCCGAAGCCATCCGCGACTTCTGCGAGCGCATCGGCGTCGCCAAAGTGAACAGCCGCGTCGATCTCGGCCTGTTCGAATACAGCATCCGGAACGACCTCAACTTCCGGGCGCCCCGCGTCATGTGCGTCCTTCGCCCCCTCAAGGTCGTCATCACCAACTATCCCGAAGGAGAGGTCGAGTGGCTGGACGCCCCCTACTGGCCCCACGACGTGCCGAAGGAAGGCTCCCGCAAGGTCCCCTTCTCCCGCGTGCTGTACATCGAGCGGGATGACTTCATGGAGAACCCGCCGAAAAAGTACTACCGCCTCTCACCCGGCGCCGAGGTACGGCTTCGCTACGGCTACCTCATCACCTGCACGGACGTCATCAAAGATGAAAACGGTGAGATCGTAGAGATCCACTGCACCTACGACCCGGCTACCCGCGGCGGCAACGCCCCGGATGGCCGCAAGGTCAGAGGCACCATCCACTGGGTCTCTGCCGAACACGGCCTCCCCGCCGAAGTTCGCCTCTACGACCGGCTGTTTACCGTTCCCGACCCCGAGGAAGGCGAGGAGCCATTCACGGCCTACCTCAACCCCGAATCTCTGGTCACCCTGACGAACTGCATGATCGAGCCGAGCGTAACGGAAGATCCCACCGATACCCGCTACCAGTTTGAGCGGCTGGGCTATTTCTGGCGCGATCCGGTCGACTCCCTGCGGGAAAAGCCGGTGTTCAACCGCATCATTACGCTACGCGACTCCTGGACCAAAGTAGCCGGTGGCGACGGCAGCGCCGCCCCCGAAACCCCGGCCAGACCCTCCCGCCCGGAAACTCCCGCCCAACCCGCAAGCCGCAAACCGCAACCCACCATCCCCTCCGATCCCGTCGAACGCCTCTCCGAGGAGGAACGGGAGATCGTCGTCCGCTACACGCGCGACCTGAACCTCCAGCTGGACGACGCCCTCATCCTCGCCGAGAATCCGGAGTTGGGGCGCTTCTTCGAGGAAGCCATCGCCGCCCACGACAACCCGTCTGCCATCGCCATCTGGATCACCAACATCCTCCGGCCCGCCCTGAAGGGTAAGGCCCCGTCGCAGCTACCCTTCGGCCCCGGCGAACTGGCCTCCCTCGTAGCGCTCATCGACAGGGGCGTCATCACCAGCCGCATCGCGAAAGACGTCTTTGCCGAGATGCTGACCAGTGGCGGCGACCCCGCAACCATCGTAGAAGAGAAAGGCCTCCAACAGGTCGCCGACCCCGCTACCCTGGCCCCCATCGTCGATACCGTCCTGGCCCGCCTGCCGGACAAAGTCGAGCAATACCGCACCGGGAAAACCGGCCTCATGGGCCTCTTCGTAGGTCAGGTCATGCGCGAGACCGGCGGCAAAGCCAACCCCGAACTCGTCCAGCAGGTCCTCCTGGAGCGGCTAAACCAGAAATAAAGCGATCAATGACAGTCGTAGGGGCGTGCGGCCGCACGCCCCTACATGACGACGTACAGGCCAACAAACTTCCCTGGTTGGATAACAAGGAGTGTCCCGAAGGGCGAGGTGGTTCGACCCGAGGTTCAGACGAGCAGGGCCGTTCAGCCCTATATCCCCTGTTTCCGGCTGTCCACCTCGCACGTCGTACGGATCCCGCCCCGTACGTTATAGACTGTCCGCACGACGAGGTAGTCCGGATCGCCCAGATGCTTCAGTACGTCCTCGTACACGATGGCCGTGATATCCTCCTGCGCCGCCCCGATATTCCGCCACGAGAGCAGGTAATACTTCAAGCTCTTCAACTCCAGAATCCAGCTCCCCGGTACGTACTCGATCCGCAACACCCCGAAATCCGGCAGCCCGGAGAACGGGCATAGCGCCGAGAACTCCCCGGCTTCGGTCTCATACACCACAACCTGCTTTGCCCGGTGCTCATACGGAAGCCGGTGGATCTCCTGCTCCCGCGCATCCGGCGGTAGGAAAAGGCCGAACCGCCCCTCGGGCCGTATACCCAGCGAGGCCATGTATTCGAGCGACCGCCGCGTGTTCTCAAACGACTGCTCCTGCAACTGCGCGAGCCGCTCCTGAAAGTCAACTTTATCGTTGTTCATAAAGATTGACGTTAGCTTATAAATAGTCGGTTCAAATTCGGATTAAACATCCCCCACCAACGTCATCCCCGCAAGCCGGATACGAGCGGAGCGACTGACGAAGTACATCCAGACCGTACGCCGTAAAGGAGGGCTCAGATGCTGAGTCGAGCTGAACGCCCGGGCGCGCCCTCCGTACGTCAGGCCCGGCAAGATGTTCGCGCTCTAACGCCCGCACTGTATGGATTTAGCTTTAACAGCCTCGAAACGGAATCCCCGGCCCCCGCGCGGCGTCAAATCGTCCCATGAACAACGGAACACATACTTCTTCAGCACTCGTCCTCTTTTCGGGCGGGCAAGACTCGACGACCTGCCTCTACTGGGCCCTCGAGCACTTCGAACGCGTCGAAGCACTCGGCTTCCACTACGGCCAGAAACACGACATCGAGATCCGGCAGGCCACCCTCATCGCTGAGAAGGCCGGTGTGCCCTTTACCGTGCTCGACATCTCCGGCACCCTCTCCGGATCGGCGCTCACCGAGCACGACAAAGACGTCTCCGGCGCCCACGAGCACGCCCCCGAACTCCCGGCCTCCTTCGTACCGGGCCGAAACGCCCTCTTTCTCACGCTCGCTGCCAGTTACGCCTACATTCGCGGCATCTACGACCTGGTCGGGGGCATGTGCCAGACCGACTACTCCGGCTACCCCGACTGCCGGCGCGTCTTCATCGACAGCCAGCAGACGACCCTCTCGCTTGCCCTGGGCCGTGACATCCGCATCCACACCCCGCTGATGTACCTCACCAAAGCGGAAACGTGGAAACTGGCCAAAGACCTCGGTGCTCTCGAGATCGTGCGCGACCTCTCCCACACCGACTACAACGGCGACCGGACGACCTACAACGAGTGGGGCTACGGCAGGCTCGACAACCCGGCCTCTATCCTGAGGGCAAAGGGCTACGAAGAAGCAAAGGCGAAAGGATGGCTGGACTGACCACACCCGCACTGGTGCCGGAGACGAGCACCAGAGAGAAGAAGTACCGCGTGAAGGCGATCTGGAAGACGCTCCAGGGAGAGGGGCTCTTCGCCGGGCGCCCTGCCGTGTTCGTGCGCTTCGTCGGATGCAACATGTGGAGCGGCTACGACGAAGATCGGGAGCGAGACGCTGCCCGCACCGGTGCCGACTGCCCGCTCTGGTGCGACACCGAGTTCACCAAGGAGGGGAGCCGCTCCTACTCGGCATCGGATCTCGTAGCGGAGATGCTCCAGGCAGGAGGAGCCATCCGGTTCTGCGTGCTCACAGGAGGAGAACCGCTCCTGCAGATCGATGCCGGGCTCATCCATGCCCTCCATGAGGCAGGCTACATGGTAGCCATCGAGACCAACGGCTCGGTATCACTCCGGGAATCCTGCTGGGACGAAGCACGCCAGGCGCTCACCCCGCCCGACTGGATCGTGTGCAGCCCGAAGCTGCCGGAGAGTCAGCTCAAGCTGGAGTTCTTCGACGAACTGAAACTGGTGGTACCGGACTACCGCCCTGAGCACTACGCCACGTTTGCCACACGCGCACGGCTCCACGAAGCCGGCGGGCACACGCTGCCGCTGCTCTGGCTGCAGCCGGAGGACGGTCCGCGGGTCGAGGAGGCCACCCGCATGGCCATCGAAACTGCCCTAGCCCATCCTGCATGGCGCGTCTCCGTACAGACGCATAAAATCCTCCAGGTCGACTGACGCCGGGGTTTTTAGCGCTGGTTGTACGCTACGTCAGGCTCCAGTATATTCCCACAATCCTCAAACAACGCGTACATCCAGCGTAGAGGCAGCCGTCTCGCGCCTCCACAGGCCGGCTGTGCCGCCCTATCCGGAAGGTGTCATGCTCATGGAGAAAAAGAACGTCAACGTAGCGAGACCACCTGACGCCTACGACGCCATCGTCGTAGGATCTGGCATCTCGGGTGGATGGGCGGCGAAAGAGCTAACGGAAAAGGGCTTGAAAACCCTCGTCCTCGAGCGCGGGCTTCCGGCCGAGCATCGCACGAGCTACGTCACGGAGCACAAGGCCCCCTGGGAATTCAAACTCCGCGGCCACCTCGACCCCGAGATGGTTGACAGGGATTACTTCATCCAGAAGCGGACTGGCTTCATCGACGAGAGCACGGTTCACATGTTCTTCAAGGATTCACAGAGTCCCTACGTCGAAGAAAAGCCCTTCACCTGGGTACGCGGAGACCGCGTGGGCGGCAAGTCCATCATGTGGGGCCGCTACACGTTCCGGTTTAGCGATCTCGACTTCGAAGCGAACCTGCGCGAAGGCATTGCCATAGACTGGCCAATCCGCTACAAAGACATTGCACCCTGGTACTCCTACGTGGAGCGATTCGCCGGTATCAGTGGCGAGAAGCTGGGCCTTCCGCACCTCCCGGACGGCGAGTTCCAGAAGCCGATGGAGCTCAACGTCGTCGAAAAGGCTTTCCGAGAACGCGTTCGTCAGAACTATCCGGAGCGCTACGTCACCATCGCCCGGGCCGCCGTCCTCACCGAGCCTATCGGCGATCGCCAGCCCTGCCACTACTGCGGGCCGTGCTGGCGCGGCTGTTCTACCGGCTCGTACTTCAGCAGCCTCTCCTCGACGCTTCCGGCTGCCGCTGCCACGGGTAACCTGACGATTCGTCCGAACAGCGTCGTCCACAGCATCATCTTCGATGAGCAAACGGACCGAGCCACCGGCGTTCGCGTCGTGGATAGAGAAACGAAGGAGATGCTGGAGTTCAAGGCAAGCATCATCTTTCTCTGCGCGTCTGCCCTCGGCTCTACGCATATCCTGCTCAACTCTACGTCGCCGCGCTACCCGAATGGGCTGGGCAACTCCAGCGGCGTGCTCGGGCATTACCTGATGGACCACCACTTCAAGGTGGGCGCGCGCGGCGAGATGCCGGGTTTCGAGGACCGTTACTATTACGGCAACCGGCCCGTCGGCTTCTACATCCCCCGGTATCGCAACATCAGCGATGAGACGAAACGAGATGACTTCATCCGTGGATATGGCATTGAAGGAGAAGCCTTCCGTCCGAGCTGGAGCCGCGGCCTCGGTATAGACACGTTCGGTGCCGAATTGAAAGAACAACTCCGTGAACCGGGTCCGTGGCAGATCTGGATGACGGGATTCGGCGAAACCCTGCCGCGCTACGAGAATCACGTCCGGCTGCACCCGGATAAGGTGGATGAGTACGGTATCCCACAACTCGTATTCGACGCGGATTGGGGTGAGAACGAGTTCGCCATGCGCAAGGATATGGCGGAATCCATGGCCGAGATGCTGGAGCGGTGCGGAGCAAAGAACGTGGAGCCTTACGATAACTACGTGGCAGGTGGCATCGGTGCCGAAATGGGGTTGGGCATTCACGAGGTAGGTACGGCCCGCATGGGCCGCGATCCGAAAACCTCCATCCTCAACGGCTACAACCAGATGCACGAAGTGCCGAATGTATTCGTCACGGATGGCGCAGCCCTCACCTCGTCACCCTGCCAGAACCCCTCCATCACGTTCATGGCCCTCACGGCTCGTGCCGCCGACTACGCCGTGAACGAGATGAAAAAGCGCAATATTTAGAATGTTGTTTGTTGCCCGCTGTTAGGTATTGAGTCCTCTACCAGCGGCCAACTAACAACGGACGACCGGACAAACATCATGACCCGACGCGAAGCTTTGAAAGCTGTCGGCCTGCTCCTGGGAGGGGCCGTGTCCACCTCGGTGACGTCGGCACTCCTCTCCGGCTGCAAGATCGCCACGGCCACCAACGCGCCTCTCCAGACGCTTACCGCAGCACAGGCCGAGCTCGTAGCCACGGTAGCCGAGCTTATCCTGCCGACGACGGACACACCGGGGGCCCGCGAAGCGGGCGTGGATCGCTTCGTCGATGGCATGCTCACCACGGTCTATTCGGATGACGAGCGCAACCGCTTCCTGGCAGGACTGGCCGACCTCGACACCCGCGCTCAGCAGGCGGCTGGCAGCACCTTCGTGAAAAGCACACCCGAGGTGCAGGTATCTATCCTGAAAGAGCTTCAGGCCGAGGCCGTCCGGGCCCGGGAATCCGGCGCTCCGGACCAACCGTTCTTTTCCATGATGAAAGAACTCACCCTAGTGGGCTACTACACGTCCGAAATCGGTGCCACGCAGGAACTCCGATACGTTCACACAGCAGGCCGCTACGACGGTGACGTACCGCTAGAGGAGATAGGCCGGGCTTACGCCTGACGGGGATTCAAGAAAGCGTACCAAACACGAGGGCCTGGGTTGCGACTCAGGCCCTCGCTTTTTGATCACTCACTCCCACGGGATATGAGAATCCGGTAACGGGCGCATACGATCCGGCACGTACGACCGGTCCAGACGTACCATCTATATCCCTCCTGTGAACGCTGGACGGCACCGGACGTCCTTGAACCGGCACACTCCACATCCCTTTCGGCCATACAGTACCGGGCCGTGTAACCTCTTATCCGAGCTAGCAATGGCCAACATCGACCGGGTCTACGAAAAGTTCGTCGAGCAAACACCCACGATCAACGAAGCAGGGTTGAAGGTCGCCCGGACCATCCACAATGCGGTACTGAAAGGCGGAGAGCCCTCCCGTAAGGTTGCCGACCTGCTACATGGTACCTGGCTGGGTCACCCGCTCCATGCCGTCCTTACCGATATCACTATCGGCGCATGGAGCCTCGCAGCCATCTTCGACATCCTTGCCCTGGTAAACGACGACGAGTCCGCCCGCACTACAGCCGACGCCCTTACGAAGGCAGGCGTCGTCAGTGCGGTCCCGACAGCCCTCGCGGGAGTTACGGACTTCTCGACGGTACCGCAACCGGCCGCGTCGACAGCCACCATGCACGGATTGATAAACAGTGTCGTGCTGGGCATGTATCTGGCTTCACTTCAGGAACGTAAGCACGGCCGGCACAAGACGGGCGCCATGCTCTCGCTCTCAGCGTTAGGCCTCGCCGGGATCTCCGCCTGGCTTGGCGGGCACCTCGTCTATAGCTACCGCGTCGGGGTAGATCACAGCCAGTCGGAAGGGCAACCGGAAGACTGGATGCCCGTCATGAATGCAAGCGAACTGCAGGACGAAACACCCGTCTGTGTAGATGCGCAGGGTACCCGGGTGCTCTTGTACCGGATGAACGGCTCCACGCACGCCATTGGAGCCGTATGCAGTCACGCGGCGGGCCCACTGGAAGAAGGAACGTTCGACGGCTACTACGTCCAGTGTCCCTGGCATAACTCCGTATTCGACCTGCGCGACGGCGACGTCAGGCACGGCCCGGCTGTTCATCCACAACCCCGGTTTGAAACACGGATCCGCGACGGCCAGATAGAGGTGCGTGCGCTGAGGAGCTAGCCATTCCCCATGAACGGGAACGCCACTACCCCGCCATCCGAAATGCAAAATCTGCATACGAGGTTATACGGGCAGGCCTGAGGCGTCGATACCGGAAAATCCTTCTCCGGAATGCCCGTACCGATGCGGTTGGCTCCCCACATCTTCTTTCTCTTCCTCGCAACCCTTGCCATTGGCTCGTCGTCTGCCCGGGCGCAAGCTCTCGTGGATACGGTCTTCGCCTGGCAGGGCTACGGGCGAATGGGGCAGTGCCGCCTTCGTGTGTATACCGCACCTCCGCGGGAGGACCGCACCTACACCATCGTCATCCAGGAGCTAGCCGAGAACGGCGGCCCTTCGACGGCTAACGACATCAAGCATCTGGCCGAGCTGGCCGGGCGCACGTTCGGCATCGACCCCTCTGCCGCCTTCTGGATCCTGCACTGGGGCGCCTTCTCGTTCGAAGGTGCGCGCCCCGAGGGCAGAAAGGAGCTCTTCATCCGCGCCACGTTTCGGCGAATCAAAAGCGGCGGCATTGGCAGCCCGAGCTGGCGAGTGCTATCCCGCGAAGAGGTAGAAGAACTGACAGACCGACAATTCGACTGACGATGCGTCGGCGCAATCACGGAGAGAGACGCTGGATTTTCCAGGAGCCGTCCTCCTGGCGCACATACACAATCCGGTCGTGGAGCCGGCTCGGACGGCCCTGCCAGAACTCGAATATATCGGGAGATACGCGATAGCCGCCCCAGTGAGGCGGACGTGGTACCTCCCCACCGACGTACTTCGCCTCCATGACCGCAAGCCTCTGTTCTAATTCGCTGCGGCTGGAAAGGATGCTGCTCTGCCGGGAGGCCCAGGCTCCCAGCCGGCTCCCCAATGGACGACTTCCGAAGTACTCATCCGATAGCTCAGGTTCCACACGAGAAACCCGCCCCTCGATCCGGACCTGCCGCTCCATCACATCCCACCAGAAGACGAGTGCCGCCCTCGGATTCTGTTCCAGTTCCGCACCCTTCCGGCTCTCGTAATTGGTAAAAAACGTAAACCCCCGCTCGTCGAAATCCTTCAACAACACGATGCGGGCAGAGGGTTTGCCATCCGCTGTCGCCGTGGCGAGCGTCATCGCGTTCGGCTCCAGCATCCCCGTCGTCAGCGCCTCCCGGTACCACCACTCGAACTGCGTGATGGGATCAGGGTCGACCCCGGATTCGTCGAGCGCGCGTTGCATATAGTCACGCCGCAACTCGGCGGCATCTTTTCGCAGGTGCGACGCGCTACTTTCCCCTTGCATTAGCTGGTACGTTAGTTAATACGGACGAGACCTTGCTCATTCGAGACCGGCATCTTTCAACGCCTGAATGAGCACCTGTTCAGGCCGGACCCCCACGAAATGATGAACAATGATTCCGTTCCGGTCGATGATGAACGACGTCGGAATGTTCGTAGTCCTGTAGGCGTTGCCGACAGCCGAATCGCTGTCCAGCAAAATGGGAAAGCTATACCCGTTTTCCTCGATGTATGGCTCTACCTCTTCACGCGACTCGCCAACGGAAACGGCTATCACCTCGAGGCCCTTGTCTCCGTACTCCCGGTAAACACGCTCCAGCATTGGCATCTCGACGCGACAGGGACCACACCAAGTGGCCCAGAAATTGACGAGAACGACCTTGCCACGCAGACTTTCCAGGCTGATGGTTCCCCCGTCAAGCTTCTCCAGTTCGAAATTCAGTGCTTCCTGGCCCCTCAGATGCGAACGCGCCGCCGGAGCCGGTTCGGGTTCTACACGGACCGCATCGGCAGGCGCCCTGAACGCAAACAGGGCCTCTTCCAGAGGCTCCCCGATGGAGATCTCATTGAACCGCGTCGTTTCATCGATATACATCGGCACACCGAAGGGCGTCCGAGATACGTAGGCACGCGTATCGTCGCGGAGAACCAGACCCCGCTCCTTATCGATCCAGAGCGTTTTCCAGGTGGAGTCAGCTTTTGCTGGCCCTTCTCCCGACTCGTACTCCACCTGAACGACGAATGCCGGGCGCGATTCGCCTCCCAGTTGAACCGTTTCCTCCCGGAGCACCTCGACCTTCCGGGCCCCCTCCTCGATTTCGGTGTACTCGCCGAGAATATCGGGGATAGAGGCACCGAGTTTCTTCGGATCGAGGCCACCCGCCGTCGCCATATACTGGTTGGCAAGCGGCATGTATGTCCAGGTCGAGTCGCCGTCGGAAATGATCGAAAGCGCGACGTTCGGACCCTCGACATCGATCCGCATACCATCCGGCTCACGGGCCGCTATCACCAGATCGAGATCGAGAGCGTGCTGCTCCCCGCCTCCTGTCATCTTCATAGAGACGTTCACGTCGAAACGGTACTGGCCAATATCCTGGTAGACCTCCGCCGTTCGCCGGAGAATGTCCTGAGCTTGCTGGGCGGATGCCGTCGGGACAGCAAGCGACAACCCTGCAAGAGCGATGTAGATGTGCTTCATGACGAACGACCGAGATCTGGGTGGAGGAGGCACGCTCCCGAAATAACATAAAGGAAGATGATCGGTCCAATACCCGCTCTTACCCGCAGGTTCCCCGGGTTCCTGGCTATTCGCAACGACAGAACCGGGGGGGCCGAACCCGCATGCAGGTCCAGCGGCTCGTTTCCTGACACAGAAGTTCTTGTCTTCTTGGCAGATGAACTCACACGTGATCTTCATCTTATTATGCCATCGTGTAGCTTTGTGTCTACCACCTCAAGGTCCTCCATGCACCACCTCGAAACGCTGCTCGCCCACGCCGGCTGCGGACCCGACCCGCTTACCGGCGCCCTGGTCTCCCCGATTCACCTTGCAACCACGTTTGAGCGGGCACCGGACGGCACGTATCCGCACGGATTCTTCTACAGCCGTCATGACAACCCGACCCGCCGCGAACTCGAAGAAACGCTTGCGAAGCTGGAAGGAGGAGCAGCTTGTGCCACCTTCTCATCCGGCATGGCAGCCGCTTCAGCCATTCTTCAGGCCCTCTCTCCCGGCGACCACGTCGTCCTGGCCGACGACGCGTACTGGGGAGTGCGGAAAACACTCCAGACGATTTTCAGCCACTGGGGCCTGCTCTATACGGAAGTCGACCTGACGGATCTCGACGCACTGGATGCGGCCATGCAGAAACGCACCCGGCTCGTCTGGGCCGAGACGCCGTCCAATCCCATGCTCAAGATTACCGACCTTGCAGCAGTCGCCGAGCGTGCCCACGCCTCGGGCGCCCTGCTCGTCGTAGACGGAACCTTCGCGACACCGCTTCTCCAACAACCGCTTACGCTCGGCGCGGATTTGGTCCTCCACTCCCTCACCAAGTACATCGCGGGCCACTCCGACGTGCTCGGCGGAGCCGTCATCAGTGAGAGCGGCGAAGCTCTGTTCCACCGCGTGCGTGCCGTGCAGATGGACATGGGCCCGGTAATGGACCCCTTCAGCGCATGGCTGACGCTCCGGGGAATGCGATCGCTCGGGGCGCGGCTGCGGGTTCAATGTGAGAACGCATCTGCCGTCGCGCGCTTTCTTGCAGGGCACCCGCGGGTCCGAGTCGTGCACTATCCCGGATTGGAAAGTCATCCCGGTCACGAGGTCGCGCGCCGGCAGATGCGGGATTTCGGCGCCATGCTCTCGTTCGAGATCGCCGGTGCGGATCGTGAGGAAGGACTGGCCGTAGCCGCTCGTGCCCAGGTGTTCAAGCGCGCCACGAGCCTGGGAGGAACCGAAAGCCTCATCGAACACCGCGCCTCCATCGAAGCCCAGCCAACACGCACGCCGGAATCCCTGATTCGCCTGTCCATCGGCCTGGAACATGCAGAGGACCTCATCGCCGATCTCGATCAGGCACTAGGCAGATAGTTACAGGAGATTCGCGCCCCCTTGTAACGGCAATACCGCCTGAACCAGATCTTTGCAGTGTATTCGCACGGTGCCCGGCTCCGAGGCGCAATGTTGTCGTTATGAACGCCGTTGACTCCATGAGTCATGAGTGTCACACAACGTAAGACGCTGCGGCGCTGCATGCATACATGAAACTACCTTTTGCCCTTGCGCGCCGGTTCGTAGCCGGGGAGACACTCGAAGCGGCGCTGCCTGCCGTAAAAAACCTGAACCGGCAGGGGCTGCATGCTACCATCGATCTGCTGGGGGAATATGTCAGTGACCGCTCCGTCGCCCTGGCGGCGCGAGATGCATACATCGACCTCATCCGTACCATCGCTCGCGAGCGGCAGCAGGACGGGCTCGACGCCAATATATCCATCAAGCTCTCGATGCTCGGCCAGAAGATCGACGCCGACTTCTGCCTCGATAACCTTCGGCAACTTCTTACCGTAGCAAAAGAGCAAGACGTATTTGTCCGGCTCGACATGGAAGGCAGCGACATCACGGAATCCACGCTGTCGATCTTCGAGACGGTTTACCCGCAGTATCCGGATCATGTAGGACCTGTTTTACAGGCATATCTCCACCGGACGGAAAAGGACGTACGCCGCATCATCGAACTTCAGGCACGGGTCCGGCTCTGCAAAGGTGCCTACCGTGAGCCACCGGAGATCGCTTACCAGGACATGCCTACCATCCGCTCTCGGTACATCGAGTACATGCAGCTCCTCCTGGAGTATGGCCGCTACCCCGGTATCGCCACTCACGACGATCAGATCATCGCAGCAACGAAGCAGTTTGCCGCCGAAAAAGGCATCGGGCGTGATCGGTTCGAGTTCCAGATGCTCTATGGCATCCGCCCCAGAACACAAGTACAACTCGCACGCGAGGGGTACCATATGCGTGTCTACGTTCCCTATGGAACGCAGTGGGTCCCCTACTTCACTCGCCGCCTGCGGGAACGGAAAGAGAACGTCTGGTTTGTCCTGAGCAACCTGTTCCGGAAATGAGGCGAGGACGGCACTGCTGAATGACGAGAGCCAGCCACGTGCTGCACCAGAAGGAGACAAGGATATTGCTCCTCATCGAGCATCTTATGCACTCCATGCCGGGGTAGAATCACTGTATTGGCTGCTCCATCCGCTGCTAGACCTTCATCATCTGGTAAAAAGCAGCCCCGCAACCCGTACAGGTCGTTACCGTACTTGCCCGGCTGTATGTCCCGTTTTACCTTGACTTGGTCGCATCGCACCCTGTCTACGAGAACCTGAGACAGGCGCCTACTATTCACCCCTATAGCAAGCAGGCCACCGACATGCACCACCATCTACTGCCCCGCACATTCTGGCCGGGACTGCTATGCCTGGCCTTCCTGTCCACCCCTGTAAGCGCCCAGACACCCGTGCAGATCGCGAAGGCCTGGGAATTGAACGGCGTGCTCAGCAGGCCGGAATCCGTCATCTACGATGCGGAGCGAGATGTCTTGTATGTCTCCAGCATCAACGGAGGCCCCGGAGAGAAGGACGGCAATGGGTACCTCTCCAAGATTTCTCCCGAAGGAGAGACCATCGAGAAGGAGTGGGTTACCGGCCTCAATGCACCGAAGGGGCTGGCGCTGAGTAACGGCAAACTGTACGTCTCGGATATCGACGAGCTGGTTGAGATCGATCCTGGTACTGGATCGATCTCGGCGAGGTATCCGGCCGAAGGGGCTCAGTTCCTGAATGACGTCACTGCGGATGCGGCCGGAAACGTGTACGTCTCAGATTCAGGAAACAGCCTGATCTACCGGCTCGCCGGTGGAGCGCTCGAGATCTGGTTGAAGGACGACCGCATCGCCTCCCCCAATGGCGTATTCGCAGAAGCATCACAGCTTCTCGTGGCAGCAGGAAACGGCACGGCCGAGAACCCGGGCAGTTCCCGTTACATGCAGTCGATTTCCTACGATGCAAAGGCCATCGCGCCACTGAAGGATGACGTGCCGATCGGGAGCCTCGATGCCGTGGAACCGGATGGGAAGGGTGGCTACTTCCTCACGGACTGGGGAGCGGGAAAAATCATGTACTTCACTCCGGAAGACGGCGCTGTTCTTCTCGGGCAGCTGGGACAGGGTACGGCCGACCTGGACTTCGCCCCCGAAAAGAACATGCTTTTCCTTCCCATCATGATGTCGGACCAGCTCGTTGCATACACGGTCACGTGGAACGACTAACCCTCTTCATCAGGGAGCAGGCGTAAACCAAATACAAACAGAACGGGCTCGGAGATTTGTGATCTCCGAGCCCGTTCCACATTCAAGGATAGCACTCAGGCTCGGTTTGCCCCTTGTTGAACATCAATCAGTTCGATGTCGAAGGTAAGATCTTCGCCAGCCAGCGGGTGATTTGCGTCAAGTGTAACGGAGGTGGGGGATACCTCCGTCACGGTTACGATTACGGAACTGCCATCTAACTGTCCGACCTCGAACTGCTGTCCTACCTCCGGAGTCACGCCGTCCGGGAATTGAGAGCGATCTACCTGCACCGAGAGGCCGTCCTGATAGGCACCGTATGCCTGGTGGGCGGGAATATCAATCGTCCGGGTATCACCGGGCGACATCCCGACAACGCCTTGGTCGAAGCCCGGTATTACCTGGCCGGAGCCGACGACAAAAGTGAGGGGCTCCCGCCCTTCTGAAGAGTCAAACACCGTTCCGTCGGATAGCCGGCCGCTATAGTGAACGGAAACGGTATCACCGGATTGAGCCTGGGGCATAGGGACCTCGCGCGTTTAATGGTTGAGAAATAGGTTTTTGAAGGTGAGTTCCATCAACGATCAGCAGGGAAGACGCGGACAAGTGATGGTGTGATCGCCTGCTACTTTACCCGGAGCCGCTGGCCCGCGCGGATGTTCGTACCGCGAATGTTGTTGAGTTTCTGAAGCTGCGCGACAGTGGTTCCGTGTCTTCGGGCAATGGCTCCCAGGTTATCACCCCTTTTAATCGTATAGTACACGGCGGCGGAGGCTTCCGCCTGCTCCGGTTGAGCCTGTGCTTGCAGCTCGTTCGGCTCAACTTCCGTGCTGGCCGTCGATGTCAGTTGAGATTGCGCCGGGATATCGGGTGCACTGAGTTGATTGATAACCTCTCTTACACCTTTGATGCTCTGCGCCGCATCGGCAGCGCGGCTGCGAACCTCCTGAGATGCTACCTCACCGAGCAGGGTAACACGCCCATCCCGCACCTGTAAGTCAATCTTAGAGATATCAATGCCGGTTTCTTCAGCCAGCTTGAGCTTCACATTGGCCGCGAGGGAAACGTCCCGCAGAGCCTCCGCTACGGAACCGCCGTCGCCGAGATCAATGGGAAGATCGACGGCAGCTTCGACCGCTTCCGTGCTGACCACCTCGTTGTCCGACGCGACTACGTGATCTGCGTTCTCAGGCTCCTCTGGTAGGTCTTCGCAACCGAGCCCATACGTGGCCAGTGCCAGCGCAACTACAACCAGCAAACGACTCCGCCCCATTGCCCTCCTGGTTCACCTCGGATTAACCGATGGCGTTCTCTTTTATGACTTTACCCGTATCGCTATCCACGGCTGCGGCTACGTGGTATTCGGTTTCGGTACGCGGCTCATCAATGAGATCCTGCTCAGCAAGCCAGCGCTCGGCATCGATGGCGGCCATGCAACCCGTTGCTGCCGCCGTGATAGCCTGTCGGTAAACGTGGTCCTGTGCGTCGCCGCAGGCAAACACACCCGGAATATTCGTGTGTGTCGAACTCGGGTGTGTGCAGATGTAACCCTGCGCATCCAGTTCAAGCCAGCCCTCAAAGATCTCGGTGTTCGGTTTGTGGCCGATGGCGACAAACAATCCCGACACTAACAGGTCTGACTCTTCACCTGTTTCGGTGTTTTTGAGCCGAAGCCCGGTTACCTCCTTTTCACCGTGGACATCGACCACCTCCGTATTCCAGATGAAATGGATCTTTTCATTCTTGAAGGCGCGCTCCTGCATGATCTTGGATGCACGCAATTCGTTCCGGCGATGGATGAGATAGACTTTGCTCGCGAAGCGGGTGAGAAAGAGCGCTTCTTCCATCGCGGTATCGCCACCGCCGACAATAGCGACTTCCTGCCCCCGGAAGAATGCGCCGTCGCACGTGGCACATGCAGATACCCCATAGCCGAGCAAGCGCCGCTCGTTGGGCAACCCGAGATACTTGGCTGAAGCACCCGTTGCAATGATCACCGTCTCGGCAAGCACGGGCTTCTCATCATCCACGAGAAGCTTGAAAGGCCGCCCGGAAAAATCCACTGCCGTCACCGTGCCATATCGGAGATCCGCACCGAAGCGAGCTGCCTGTGCCTCGAACCGCTGCATCATGTCAGGCCCGAGGATGCCTTCCGGGAAACCTGGAAAATTCTCCACGTCCGTAGTGGTCATGAGTTGTCCGCCCGGGTTCACTCCCTGAAATACAACCGGAGCCAGATTGGCACGCGCCGTATATAGCGCCGCCGTAAGCCCTGCAGGCCCTGTGCCGATGATCACCACTTGATGCTTCTCCGCTTCCTCGAAATTAAACCTGTCGAAGACAGAGAGATCAGGTGTTACGGTGGAAGGAACAGGCTTCAGCATAATCAAAACCAGACGACAATTGAGAGAATCATTCTGCCTTTCCCAGTGAGGCGGCATGCGGATGCTACCCATCCGCATGTGCTCAAAAAAGGAGCCGCTTCACGGTAAGCGTGGCCCATAAAAGAATCGCCCGAAGAGAGCGGCCAGCAATCTCGCAAGCGACCCTTCGGGCGAGACCCGGCCGCACCGCATCTACAACGACCGTTCGTGCGGGCGGGTTCAAAGCCGATCGTTACGCCGGCTGCTCGGCAAGTGCTTCCAGCCTGTCCGTGAGCACCTTCTTCGATACGGCTCCTATGAGCTGATCTACTACACGGCCATCCTTGAAGAAGAGGAGGGTCGGGATGGACCGGATACCAAATTGCATGGCTGTCTGGGGGTTGTTGTCAACATCCAGCTTGCCTACTTTGGCGCGCCCCTCGAACTCACGTGCCACCTCCTCAATGATGGGCGCAATCATCCGGCACGGACCGCACCACGTCGCCCAGAAATCCACGAGGACCGGCGTATCACCTGCATTGAGTACCTCGTCTCCGAAGTTCGCATCCGTGAGGGTCACGTATTTCCCGTTTTCAGCCATTTTGCTTGCCTCTATGATGTAAGTCAAATCAATGGGCCTGCTTGTTTCGACAGGCTTATTTTTTAACACTACGGTCTATCCGGGGTTTCTATGGGATCGGCTCCTGTGTCCCGGACAGTCTTGTGTTGCAGATCAGTTAGATACGTTACAGCCGTAAGCTGTCGGATCAGAAGGCCGATCAGGATTTGCCCATGATGGCCGGAATGGTCTCTTCATAAGGCTTGCGTAGATCCTCGTTAGATAGATCCACGACCTTCTCGCCGCTCACACTGATCTGAAAACCACTGGAAGTCACCTCTCCGAGTTGCTGCACCTGCACAGGAGATCCGCTTAGTGCCTCCCGTACCGCACCAAGATCCGCCTGTTTTACGGTAAAGACAATACGGGATTGCGCTTCTCCAAACAAGGCGGCATCGAGGCGCACGTTTTCATCCTGCGGCAGGTCGACTCGCGCTCCAAGATTCCTGGAGAAGATCACAGACTCTGCGAGGCATACTGCGAGACCACCATCGGCCACATCGTGAGCGCTCCGGACAAGGCCCATGCGGATGAGCTTGAGCAGGGCCTCCTGTACCGCTTGCTCTTCATGCAGGTCCAGGTGGGGTGCATCGCCTGCGGTAGTCTGATGAACCAGGGCGAGATACTCTGAGCCCCCAATGTCATTGCGGGCGAACCAATCCTTCGGAGAAAGCAGGAGAATGACGTCACCCTCCTGTTTGAAATCTGCCGTCGTGGTATGCTTTTCAACGTCCTCCACGAGACCGAGCATACCGATGGTTGGCGTGGGGAAAACGGCTCCTTCCGGATTTTCGTTGTAGAAAGAAACGTTACCGCCCGTAACCGGAGTATCGAATGTACGGCAGGCATCGCCCATCCCACCTACGGCTTCCTTGAACACCCAGTATACCTCGGGCTTATAGGGATTGCCGAAGTTGAGGCAATTCGTAATGGCGAGTGGCTTGCCGCCGGCGCATACGACGTTCCTGGCCGCCTCCGCTACGGCAATCTGCCCGCCTTTCCGTGGATTGAGATAGACATAACGACCATTGCAGTCGGTCTTGAGGGCAAGCGCTTTATTGGTCCCCTTGATGCGCACGATCGCAGCGTCACTTGGACCGGGTCCGACGAGGGTATTCGTGCGGACCATTGTATCGTACTGCTCGAATACCCACCGCTTCGATGCAATGTTGGGAGAAGACAGCAGCCTCAGCAGTACATCCTGCACCTCACCGGGGCGCACATCCGGAACGCTATCAATATCGAATGCAGCGGTGTCGTCCAGATAGGAAGGACGCTTCGTTTCACGGTGGTAGACAGGCGCGCCGCCGCCGAGGACGAGATGCTCTGCCGGCACATCGGCTACCAACTCGCCATGCCAGTAGACCTTTACCCGCCCGTCATCCGTCACCTCGCCGATCCGGGCCGCATGCAGATCCCATTTATCGAAGATGGCCTTGAGCCGGTCCTCGTTGGCCTCTGTCGTTACAATGAGCATGCGCTCCTGGCTTTCGGAGAGCATGATCTCGTAAGGCGTCATGTTGGTCTCGCGTACCGGAACCTTCTCCAGGTGCAGCACCATGCCGCTGTTGCCCTTTGCGCTCATCTCTGAAGACGAGCACGTGATGCCCGCGGCGCCCATATCCTGAATGCCTACGACCAGTCCGGCCTCAATGGCTTCGAGCGTAGCTTCGAGGAGGAGTTTTTCCGTAAACGGATCCCCAACTTGAACGCTGGGCCGCTTCGCCTCGCTCTCTTCGGAGATTTCCTCTGAAGCAAACGTGGCGCCGTGGATGCCATCCCGTCCGGTAGACGAGCCCACGATGTATACCGGATTCCCGACACCCGTCGCGATGGCCGAAGCCGTTTTTCCTACCTTCACCACGCCCACGCTCATCGCGTTGACGAGTGGGTTACCTTCATAGGATTTGTCGAAGTAAACCTCCCCCGCAACGGTCGGCACCCCGAACGAGTTACCGTAATCGCCGATGCCACGTACCACGCCATCGAAGAGGTAACGAACGCGCGGATTTTCGAGTTGACCAAACCGAAGCGAATCGAGTGCGGCAATGGGCCGGGCACCCATCGTAAAGATATCCCGATGAATGCCGCCGACACCCGTGGCTGCCCCCTGATAGGGCTCAACAGCAGAAGGGTGATTGTGCGATTCGATCTTGAATGCTACAGCCAACCCGTCGCCAATGTCTACGAGCCCGGCGTTCTCCTCACCGGCACCAACGAGGAGCGCCTTGCCCTCTCGAGGAAGTGTTTTGAGCACGGCGATGGAATTCTTGTACGAGCAGTGTTCGCTCCACATCACCGAATAGATGCCGAGCTCCGTAAACGTGGGCGTACGGCCGAGCCGCTCAAGGATCCACTCATACTCCTGCTCCGTCAGGCCGTGGCTTTTGGCCAGTTCCAGTGTAACCTCAGGCTCGTGCAGTGTGGTTGGGGACATTCCTTTTTTCGTCGTGCGTTTGGGATTCGCGCCTGTATGGAGCGCGTCTCAGATGAGCAAAATACAACAGCGACCTTCCGTTCGTCCGAAGGATGTGAACGGAGGGCACGCTTTCATGAACGATTCTGGATGGACATGGACAACAAAAGAGAAGGGGAATGAGACCTGCCGCCTCACTCCCCTGCAGAGCTGACCCCGTTCGGCTCAGCGGCTCTCATAAACGCTGTACTTCCCGTCCTTCGTGAAGGCGAGGATGTCGTACTGCTGCGCTGGACGTCCTTCAACCTCCATACCCGGCGAGCCGATGGGCATTCCAGGGACCGCAATCCCGGTGATGTCTGGCTTCTCGTTCAGCATCTTCTTGACAACGTCAGCCGGGACATGTCCCTCAACGACGTACCCATCGATAACCGCTGTATGGCATGAAGCAAGAGCGACAGGAAGTCCGAAACGCGTCTTCATCGGGGTAACGTCCGGCATATCCGTCACGTTTACCTCAAACCCGTTGGCCTTCATGTGGTCGACCCATTTTGCACAACACCCGCATGTCGGGCTTTTGTACACGGTAACGGTAGGCAACTCATCGGACTGTCTGTTGAGCAAAACAGTTGCCCCAGCAAGAACAATCAGAATGAGCGTGGCGGCTATAAGATGGGCTTTGCGCATGATGTTCGGCTAAGAAGGTGGGCGGTAGGGTGCTTTTACCCCTGCTCGCTACAAAGGTTGTCTGTTATTCCTCAAAAACGTTGCAGGCGCGTGGAAATTCACTCTGCCGCCCACAATTAGCTTTCTACTCGGGTACACTACACTTTTCCAAGGATACGTGCGTTTGCCTTTCAATGGTGTAACAGCCTGTCCGCATCGTTGCGCTCTATCTGTACAACTATGAATGACCTACACTGGTGGCAACGCGGTGTCATCTACGAAATCATCCCTCAGTCATTCAAGGACAGCAACGGCGATGGGATGGGTGACTTACCAGGTCTCATCAGCAAATTGGATTACCTCACCTGGCTGGGTATAGATGTTATCTGGTTAGGACCTATCTACCACTCGCCGATGGTAGATTTCGGATACGACGTGTCTGACTATGAACGCGTCAATCCACTCTTCGGGACGCTACAGGATTTCGATCGTTTACTCGCAGAGGCGCATGCCAGAAACCTGAAGGTTATCCTGGATTTCGTAGCCAATCACACTTCCGATCAGCACGAGTGGTTCAAGGCCTCTCGTTCCTCACGAGACAATCCAAAGCGAGACTGGTTTCTGTGGCGCGATCCGGGTCTGGGTGATGGACCACCGAACAACTGGATGAGCGTCTTCGGCGGGAGCGCATGGCAGTTCGATGGGACGACAGGGCAATACTTCTATCACTCCTTCACCGAATCAGAAGTCGATCTAAACTGGCGCAACCCGGAAGTTGTTGAGGCTATGCTAGATGTGATGCGGTTCTGGTTGGCTCGGGGCGTGGACGGGTTTCGCATCGATGCAGCGTGGTATCTCATCAAAGACTCAAAATGGCGCGACAACCCAAGGGAGCCGGCATATGAGGAAAAAACGTGGCGCATTCATGAACGCCAGGCCCCTGTCTTCTCTCAGGACCAGCCGGAATGCCACGACATTCTCAAACGCATGCGAAGGGTTGCGGACGAGTATGGCGATCGGCTGCTCGTAGGCGAATTCTACCTTCCCATAGACAACCTCCTGACGTACTATGGCGGCAGGGCAAATGACGAGGTGCATTTGCCAAACAACTTCCAGCTAGTAATACTGCCCTGGGAAGCTGACCACATTGCCAAAATGGTCAGCCACTATGAAGGAAAGTTGCCTGCGGGCGCCTGGCCCAACTACGTCATTGGCAACCACGATCAGCCACGTGTGGCAACGCGCCTGGGATTGGAGCAAGCACGAATAGCGGCCATGCTCCTACTCACGCTACGCGGCACCCCTTTCCTGTATTACGGTGATGAGATCGGGATGATGGACGGACCTGAATCTGAAGAGGTGTACGATCCCCAGGTAAGAGACTTCCCATACGGCGGCGGTAACCGGACTCCTTATCGTTCTCCCATGCAATGGGACGAAAGTGATGGAGCCGGTTTCTCGACGGGCACCCCCTGGCTTCCTCTCACACCGACACACCGCAAGTGGAACGTCGAGCGCCAGAAACGAGAGCCTGATTCTATACTAATGCTATACCGTCGCCTACTGCAGCTACGCAGACAGGAACCGGCCCTCTATGGTGGCGACTACATTCCCTTGCTCCCGCAAGATACTGTTCTGCCTTTCTTACGGGAGGCGAATGGCACACGTTTCCTGATCTTGCTCAACCTCGGCGAGGGAACGGTGATCTATCGAACATCACGCCTGAACATCCAGGGTGAGGTCGCCGTGTGCACGCGTGTCTCACGGGAAGGTGAACGCGTGAAGGACTTCGTGGAACTGAATAGTCATGATGGTCTCGTGATCCGGCTCGACCCGTAGCCCGGCAGTTCCAAAAGCGGATGCCACGTTTATAAACGAGGAAAGGGCGACCTTTGTTGGAGGTCGCCCTTTCTAGAGGGGACTTGGCGGCGCCCTACTCTCCCACCCTTAAGAGGGCAGTACCATCGGCGCAGCGGGGCTTAACGGCTCTGTTC
>JAWLHQ010000013.1:0-97979 GCA_041690215.1 Rhodothermales bacterium | reverse complement strand
GTGCGTGCGGCCGCACGCACCTACGTGCTCTGGGGCGGGAGGGTTTGGGTTTGATCTGATTTCGGCCTTTACTGTGGTACTTACGCCAGTGAGGTAGGTAGCCTTGAGGTTGTGCTGCCTGGATTTACTTCGTCGGTCGCTCCGCTCGCGTCCGCCTTCGCGGGAATGACGTTGATGGGGAGGGTTTTGGTTTGCTCGGGGCATCGGGTATTGCTTTGCGGGGCTGACATCCTCCTGCCTTGCTCCGCTGGACGCGTTCGCAAGGCTGTCCTCCTTCAAAGGAGGATTTTATGGTCTGGGAACACCCTTGTTGTGCGGTTGCAGGGGCGTCGCGCGGAGAGGCAGCATGCTGTGTCTCTACAATAGCATGGTGTCATGTGGGAATAGTATGGTGCCGTGTGGGTGTGGAGGGCACGCCGGCGGTGTGTCCCTGCAACGCGGTCTCGGGGCCGAGTCGGCGTTCTAGAAGGTAGGTCGTGGGAGGCGTCGTGTCGAGGTTATTCTGGTAACCTACCTATGTGTGTTGGGGGGGTGGAAATGAGAAGGGGGCACACTGGTGGTGTGCCCCCTGGTGCGGGTGCGTGATTCGCCGGCGTTTGGGCCGGTGATCGGGATCAGTCGTTGGATTCCATGCCGAGTGCGTGGATGAGGAAGGCCCACTGGTCGGCGGCCTGTTCGATGCGCATCCAGGTCGGGGTGCCGGCGCCGTGGCCGGCGCGGGTTTCGACACGGATGAGGATGGGGTTGGCGCAGTCCTGCGCATGCTGGAGCGCCGCGGCGAACTTGAAGCTGTGCCAGGGCACGACGCGGTCGTCGTGGTCCGCCGTGGTGACGAGCGTGGGCGGGTAGCAGGTGCCCTTCTCCACGTTGTGATACGGCGAATAGGCGTAGAGCGCTTTGAACTCCTCGGGGTTTTCGCTGAGGCCGTAATCGCTGGACCACTGCCGGGCGTTCGCGCTCGGCGTATGGTAGCGGAGCATATCCAGCACGCCCACGGCGGGGAGTGCCGCACCGAACAGGTCGGGGCGCTGCGTCATGACCGCACCGACGAGGAGGCCGCCGTTGCTGCCGCCCTGGATTGCCAGTTTATGAGGCGCCGTGTATCCATTTGCGATGAGCCACTCTGCCGCCGCGATGAAGTCGTCGAACACGTTCTGCTTCTTCAGCTTCGTACCGGCCTCGTGCCAGGCTTCGCCGTACTCACCGCCGCCGCGCAGGTTCGGGATCGCCAGCACACCGCCGCGTTCCAGCCATGCCATCCTGGAGGCACTGTAGCCGGGGGTCAGTGAAATGTTGAAGCCGCCGTAGCCATAAAGCAGGGTCGGGTTTTCCCCGTTCAGGCTCAGGCCCTTGCGGTGAACGATGAACATGGGCACGCGCGTGCCGTCCTTGCTCGTATAGAAGACTTGCTTTACGTCGTAATCCTCCGGGTCCACGCCGGCCGATTCGGCCTGCTTCCAGAGGGTTACCTCCCCCGTGTTCACGTCGTAGCGGTAGATGGCGCCGGGGTTGGTGAACGAGGTGAACGAGAAGAAGGTCTCGGTGTCGTCGGAATCCCCGCCGAAGCCGCCCACGCTGCCGATGCCCGGCAACGCGACGTCGCGCACGTGCTCGCCTGCCGGGGTATACACCCGCACGAGCGACTGCGCATCCTTCAGGTACTGCGCGTGGAACTTGCCGCCCACGTAGCTGACGCCCTCCAGCGTTTCAGCCGCTTCCGGAATGAGGGTGCGCCAGTGCTCCGGCTCGGGGCGGTTCGTGTCGATGGCGATGACGCGTCCGAGCGGCGCATCCTTCGTCGTGCTAAAATAGAACGTACTGCCGTCGTTGCCGATGAAGGTATAGAGCGCATCCCAGGCATCGAGGAGCCGCACGACGGGCGCATTTTCCCGGCGGAGGTCCTTATAGTAATAGGCATTCGAGTCATATCCATCGAATACGCCGATGATGAGGTAGCGCCCATCTTCCGTCAGGAATGCCCCCGGGTTGCGGGTGGGGTGGTCCGTGATCTCGAAGATGAGTTCATCGTCCGACTGAGGCGTGCCGAGGCGGTGGAAGTAAACCTTTACCTGCTTCGAGTCGTCGTAGGTGCCGTCCGCGCGCTGCGGGTAGCGGCTGTAGTAGAAGCCCGAGCCGTTCTGCGCCCAGGAGACGCCGCTGAACTTGATGCCGCGGAGTTCATCGCTCAGGTCCTGTCCCGTATCGACGTTGCGGACGCGCCAGATACGCCAGTCGGTGCCGCCATCCGATACCGAGTACGCCACGAGCCGCCCGTCCCTGCTGACCTCTACACTGCTGAGCGAGATCGTCCCGTCCTCGCTGAACGTGTTCGGGTCGATGAGCACGCGCGGTTCGCTGTCGAGGGCGTCAGCGACGTAGAGGACGCTCTGATTCTGGAGGCCGTCGTTACGGAAGAAGAAATACCGGCCCCCTTCCTCGAAGGGCGTGCCGTAGCGTTCGTAGTTCCAGAGCTCCGTCAGCCTGGCTTTGAGGCTTTCGCGGGCCGGGATGCGTTCGAGGAACGGTTTCGCGACGTCATTCTGGGCTTTCACCCAGGCAGCGGTTTCTTCGCCGTCGAGGTCTTCGAGCCAGCGGTACGGGTCGGCGACTTTCGTACCGTGGTAATCGTCTACGACATCCACGCGCCGGGTTTCCGGGTAGGCAAGCGGGGCGATGGTGGTCTGTGCAACGGGCTCCGGTTGTCCGAATGCCGCCGGGGTAACTCCAAACATGCAGCAACTAAGCGCCGCGAGAAGCGGCCGGTGAAAGGAAGGGTACTTCATACGTTCCCACAGAGGTATCTGAAAGGTTGCGCAGGAGTACGCGCGGCGGCGGAATAGGTGCCAGTGCTGCGGAGACGATGTGCGTTCCTTTCCACCGGAACGCCCCGCAAGAACATAGCACGCGCTCACGTCGTTCTGAACGGGGTGTTCATGTGTTCGGATGTTCATGTGCTCGGAGGTCGGTGGCTGGCTTTAGAGGCCATGGGTACGGAGAGAGCGCCGGGTATCGCTGTGCGCAGTCTTCACAACCCGGTTCACATGTTGGGGGGTGCACACATGAACACCTGCACCCCTGTGCACGTTACTACACAGTATCCGAAAAGCGATACGTTACGAGGCGGCCGCCGGAGCGCACTCCGTTTGCGGCCGGAAGCATTATTCGTATTTCTTAGCCTGGGCAGGTCGCACTGCCCTTTCGTATTCCAGTATGAAAACTCTTCTACCCCTCCGGCTGATCGGACTGCTGCTGGTCGTACTGCTGGCCGGTACGCCTGCTCCGATCTACGCGCAGAGCGCTACCGTCCCGGCCTCCGCCTCCGAGGCGACCCGTAAGACCCCGACGCTCTTCGACAGCCCCGCTCTCGTGAAGCAGTTCCAGGAAACCATCACGCCCGAGGAGCTGGCCGCCCATCTCTACATCTTCGCTTCGGACTCCTTCCAGGGACGAGAGACGGGTATGCCCGGCCAGAAGCTCGCTGCCGCTTACCTAGCCACGCAGTACCGCAAGATGGGTTTGCAGCCGAAGGGCACGGCCAAACCAGCGGATGCACGCAGTCCGGAGGCGTACTACCAGCCATTCACCGTATATGGCCAGCGGCTTCAGGACGCCCGCCTCACCGTCATCGCCGATGGTAAAACCGTGGCGAGCACGTCGTTCGGTGCAGGAAAACCGAGCACGTCCGCCTATCTCATGAGCGGGAGCCAGCCGGAGACCGCTGCGAACGTCGTGTTCATCGGGTACGGGATTGCGGACAACGCGCTCGGTTACAACGATTACGCGGCGGCATCCGCAGCGGGCATCCACCTTGCCGGAAAGTGGCTCCTCATGCTGAATGGAGAGCCCCTCGAAAGCGCATCGAAGAGCCTGCTGCCCACGCAGGATGGTGGGCCTTCTGCCTGGTCCACGAACCGCCTCCAGAAGATACGAGCCGCCCTGTCAGAAGCCAGGCCTGCGGGCATTCTGATCGTGGGCGACGTCGGCCCGCTGGCTACTGCGAGCCTGGCCGAGCAGTCCGCCCACGTCGCTTCGGGCCTTACGAAGATAGCCGGCAGCCTTTCTCTTACGGACGACATCAACGTGAGCAGGGGCGGCACACCCATTTACGTCATCTCCACGGAGCTGGCCGACAAGATCCTGGCCCCGTCCAACCATAGCATAGCGGCACTCCGGCAGGATATCGATGCCGACCTGACGCCCGTCGTGTTCGAGGTCAACGGCGCGTCCGTGCAGAGTACCATCAAGCGGCAGGTCGTGGAGTTTTCGACCGAGAACGTGCTCGCCTACATCGAGGGATCGGACCCTGAGCTAAAGGATGAGGTGATCGTGATCTCATCGCATTACGATCACGAAGGCATCGACCCCTTCAAGACGGGCGACCAGATCTACAACGGCGCCGACGACGACGGATCGGGCACGGTGACGACGCTGGAGATCGCGGAGGCCTTCATGGAGGCCAAGCGAGCCGGCCACGGTCCCCGCCGCTCCATTCTCTTCCTGAACGTCGCAGCAGAAGAAAAGGGACTGCTCGGATCGGAGTATTATACCGATGTGCAGCCGGTCATTCCGCTGGAAAACACGGTGACCAACCTCAACATCGACATGATCGGGCGGTACGACCCTACCCATCCGACCGGTAGTAAGAACTACGTCTACCTGATCGGCTCGAAGCTGATCTCACAGGAGTTGCACGACATCATCGTGAGTGCGAACGAACTGACGGGTACGGACCTGGATCTGGATGAACGGTTCAACTCGAAGGACGACCCCAACCGGTTCTATGCCCGCTCGGACCACTGGAACTTCGGCAAGTACGGCATTCCGTTCACGTTCTTCTTCACCGGTACGCACGAAGATTACCACGGCGTGGGCGACGAACCGGACAAGATCGACTACGAGCGCATGGCACGGATCGCCCGCACGATTTTTGCCACGGCCTGGCAGGTCGCCAACCAGGATGAGCGCCCGAAGGTATCCGGGAAGGGATTCCACTGAATTCCATCGACGTCCGCGGGGCGGACAATCTGAGCGTTACGCTTGCGCGATGGCCGGGTAGAGACGTAGCATGGCTACGTCTCTACCGTACCGTCCGCCTGACCTCTCTGGTAGAGACGCGATATTCGCGTCTCTACACGTTTTATAGAATCGCGTATGCTGCACGAGATCAAGACAATAGCCAGCGAGATCTTTCCTGAGATCGTTCGCCTGCGCCGGAAGATTCACGAGAATCCGGAACTCGCTTTCGAGGAGGTCGAGACGGCCCGCCTCGTCGAGGATACGCTCCGCCCGCTGGGGCTGGAGGTACAGACGGGCATTGCGAAGACCGGAGTGGTGGCCACCCTGCATGGCGGGAAGCCCGGCCCGTCGATTATGCTCCGCGCGGACATGGACGCCCTGCCCATCCACGAGCAGAACACGTTCGACTTCGTCTCGAAGAACCCCGGGAAGATGCACGCGTGCGGGCACGACGCGCACACCTCGTCGCTTCTCGGCACGGCCATGATCCTCGCCCGCCTGAAGGATCAGGTGCACGGGGCCATCCGGTTTACCTTCCAGCCGAGCGAGGAGCGCCTGCCCGGCGGCGCGAAGGTGATGATCGACGAAGGCCTGTTGAAAATGAACGGGACCGCTCCGCCTCCCGAGGCTATCTTCGGCCAGCACGTGAATCCGGAGCTACCCGCGGGGAAGATCGGCGTGCGGAGCGGGATGTACATGGCCTCGGCGGACGAGCTGTACATCACCGTCAAGGGCACGGGCGGGCACGCCGCCGCGCCGCACAAACTCGGGACCGACGTGGTGCTCGCGGCCTCCCACATCGTGGTTGCTCTCCAGAGCATCATCAGCCGGAACTGCCCGCCGGATGTGCCCAGCATCCTCTCCATCGGCCGGGTCATTGCCGACGGCGCGACGAACGTCATTCCGGAACAGGTCCGGCTGGAGGGCACCTTCCGCGCCATGGACGAGACCTGGCGGTTCCGCGCACACGACCTCATCCGCCGCACCATCGAGCACACGGCGGAGGCCTTCGGCGCAACCGCCGAGGTGACCATCGAAGTGGGGTACCCCGCGCTTTACAACTATCCCGATCAGACCGAAACGGTACGCGCCGCCGCCCTCGAGTACGTTGGTAAGGACAACGTGGTAGACCTCGACCTGTGGTTTGCCAGCGAGGACTTTGCCTGGTACCTCCGGGAGATCCCCGGTTCGTTTTACCGCATCGGCACGGGCAACGAGCATGCCGGCATCGTGCATGGCCTGCACACACCGCGCTTCACCATCGACGAAGAGGCGCTCCGCATCGCGCCCGGCTTCATGGCCTATCTTGCATGGAAGTATGGCGCCGAGCAAGCAACGAAGGCGGCATAACGTGTGACAAACAGGTGTCACCGTACCGCGCCTATCATCACGGTTCTGGTTTTCATTCGTCACTCCACCCACGTCATTCGACATGTCCCTCCCTCCTTTTCCCGGGTTCCGCCCGCAGGCGTTCGACTTTCTCCGTGAGCTGGCGCAGAACAACGAGCGGGACTGGTTCAAACCCCGTAAATCGATCTACGAAGACGAGATCGTCTGGCCGATGCAGTGCCTCGTGGAGGACTGTGCCCGGCAGGCTGCCGAGCGCGGGCTTCCCATCAGCGGCGATCCCAAACGGGCGATGTTCCGCATCTACCGGGACACCCGCTTTTCCAAGGACAAGCGCCCCTATAAGACGCACGCGGGAGCTATCTTGTCGCGCACGGGCGGCAAGACGGATGGGATGGGCGTCGTTTACATCCATCTAGAGCCGGGGCAATGCTTCCTCGGGTCCGGGTTCTGGCATCCGGAGCGTTCCGTGCTCAACCGCTGGCGGGCGCACATGGTACAGGACCCCGACGGCTTTCTGGAGATGGCCGGTGCACTGGAACGATCCGGCCTCCGGCTTTCGGACGAGGATTCGCTCAAGCGGCTGCCCAGAGGCTACGAGGACTGGGGCGAACATCCGCTGGCGGACTACCTGCGGCTGAAGTCGTTCACCGTGGGCCGTAGCGTGCCGGATGCCGATCTGCAATCGCCCGGCTTCACAGAAATCGTCCTCCAGATGGCCCACGACAGCCTCCCATTGCTCGACTACGGATGGGAGGTGGCCGGAGAGCCCCGGCTGGTTTAACCTCAGACGCACATCATGCCACGGACGCCTGCCTTATTCCTCTTGCTGACGGCTCTCCCCCTGGCGCTCTCGTGCTCGTCCACCCTGCAGATCACCACCCCGCCGCCGCGCTCCGGCGTCCCGGCGGATACGTCGTCCGTGAGTGAGCCACGCGTCCCGCTCGCCGTTCACATGGGGGCCGCCACGGCTCCTCTGCCGGAGGGCGTGCAGTCGCTCCGCTTTCGGGTATCAGACGTATGGCTGAAGAAAACCGGCGAGGAATGGATCCGCCTGCCCGCGGACGTGAACCAGTTCGTCCTTCCGCCCGCGGCACGTGCGACGCGGCCCATCCTGACGACACGCGTTCCCCCCGGCTCGTATGATTCGCTGGGCGTCTCGTTCAGCGACGTGTTCGTGCTGTTCGATGCCAACAGCGGCGGCCCGCTCACGATGCTGCGGGAGGAGCCGACGCGGATGGCGGTGTCGCTGGAAGCGGCGGCCGACCATCCCGAGGCCATCCACCTTCGTTTCGAACCGGGGGCCTCCCTGACCCGTACCGAGGACTGCCGCTGGTTCTTCGTTCCGTTCGTCACACCGGCCCGGTAGGGCCGAGCCGGTTCAACCGGCCGTCCCGTACGCCCGGATCGTCTTGCCGTTGAGTGCTTCTCCAGCCGGGGAGCACAGGTACATGCACAGGTCGATCAGGTCCTCCGCCTTCACCCCTTTCTGCTCCTCCTCCCCACCGAACAGGATGGTGGACGGCGCGATGGCATAGGCCGAGATTCCCTGCCCGGCATACTCCGCCGCGACGGCTTCGACCAGGCGCGCCACACCGGCCTTCGACGCGGCGTAGGCGGCCTGCTGCCTGCGTCCCTGATCGACGCCCTGGCCGGCTGCAAACCCGATGAGGCGTCCGCCTCTCCCCTGCATGGCCCGCGCGGCCTCCCGAAAGCAGAGGAAGGCCGTGGTGAGGTTCACCCGCATGAGGCCCTCCCAGTCTTCGAGCCGTGTCTCTAGAAGCGGCTTCATGTTCCAAGTGCCCACGGCATGAATCAGCACATCTATGCCGCCGAATGCAGCCCGGATCTCCGCGAAGCATCGCTCCGCATCGGCCTCGCCGGACAGATCGGCGGTGAAGAAGCGCACGCCCGGCAGGTTCGCCGGGTGCGGGGCGCCCTCATGGCGTACAATGGCGGCAACCTGTGCGCCCTCGGCGGCAAATGCTTCCACGAGCCGGCGTCCGAGACGCCCACCGGCGCCAGATATGACGATGACTTTATTCTTTAGATCGGGTTGTCCCATGGTTCTGTGTTTGCCGGGTGCGGATTCGGACCTGTCGGGATTGCATAGGCGCCAAGGAAGTAGTCATGAGTCTGGTTTAAGTTGCTTTCGGCCTCTACAGGAGTGCGCACACCAGCGGTTAGTTAGCCGGTCAGGTTGTGCTGCCTGGATTTACTTCGTCGGTCGCTCCGCTCGCGTCCGCCTTCGCGGGAATGACGTCTATGTGGAGGGGTGAGGTGAACATGAGCCGGATTGCTGCTATTGAGGATCCTAACATGTTTCCTTGATGCCTAGCAGTCGGGGATGGGCATGATGTTGAGGGGGTAGGTTGATGCTCAGAGCGAGCCATAGTGACCGATCTAAGGGCTGCATAGATCTTTCGTTGACAGACATGCACGTTCGTTGGGACCGACCGGGGTTTCGTGCAGATCGAACCGTGCTGTAGACAGCTATATACGCGATCCGGCGGCTGAATGGCGCGGTATTTGTGAGTCGTTGGTTTCGAAAAGCAACGGCTCTCGAGGCTGTGCTGCATGCGGCCTGAACGGACGTACGCTCCTGTATTCAGCACAGCACAATGTAGGAAGCCAAGAACAATTTTGAGAACGTCTTGTAACAATGCGGCTTCACGTGCTCGCTATGCCGGATACGGTTCCGGACAGGGGGAAAAGAACTCCCCTTGAGCTAGCGCACTGGTTGACGTAACTTTTTATTCCGTTCAGATCGGGGCATATGTACCATCCCGCCTGAGCCTATTTCTCGGCGTGGCCCACTTGTGAGACCAGATCCAGATTCGCGTATAGGCACATCTTGCTACCAGGTTCTACGCGATTTACCAGGCGTTTATAGCCGCCTTTGCGGCGGGTACGCCGCCCGGCAGCCGGACTGCGCCGTGGTTTCACATTAGTTCAACTGGGTTCGTGCGAGTACGCCACGCCTCTCTGGAAATCGATGCGCCGGTTCCCATGCCGGTCCACCGTTCACTACATCCGGCGAAGCTGCTGGCCGCCATGGTGGCGGGGGCCGTTCTGGTGTCGGCCGTGCTGGTCAGCAGTGCCGCACCGGGCGAGCGGCCGGACCCTGCGTCTGTGCGCGATTTTCTCATGGCCCGCGCCGATTCGGACAGCGTAGACGTTGGCGCTGCCGCGCCGTCCGACAGCACGAAAGGCGATTCGTCCAGGGTACGCGCCGATTCATCCCGTGCCCTCTACTACCTGCGCTCATTCCAGCGTGACGACTATTCGGCGTCCCTCTTCCAGCGCAAGAGATCCCCTCTCTCCCCCCGCCTGGGCAACTACTGGCAGCACGAGCTTACGCTGGATTCCACGACCAACCGGTACGTAGCGCGTGAGAAGGTGGCGGGTGAAGACGTGCGCTACCCGATCAGCCTCGACTTCGACGCCTACCGCCAGGCCCGGCTGCGACAGGGTCTCTACAAGAACTGGAACAGTCTGGCCGACTACCGGGAGCAGCAGCGTCTCAACCAGCGGCGCGGCGGTCTGGGGGTGAACATCGTCGTGCCGGGCGGGCGGCAGAGCGCGTTTTCCTCAATCTTCGGCGCTCCGCAGGTGGACCTTCGCGTTACCGGCCAAGCCTTCATCCAGGCCGGTTTCGACCACCGCAAGAGCGACATGACCTCTTCGGCCGCTATCGGGCGGACCAGCCAGCTCGACCCCACGTTCAAGCAGGACCTCAGCCTGGGCATCGTCGGCACCATCGGTGACAAGTTGCAGGTGGACGTGAGCTGGGATACGAAGAACCAGTTCGACTACCAGAACCAGCTCAAGCTCCAGTACAAGGGGTACGAGGACGAGATCATCCAGAGCATCGAGGCCGGGAACGTCTTTCTCCAGACGCCCTCCACGCTCATTCGCGGCGGGCAGTCCCTCTTTGGCATCAAGAGTGAGTTCCAACTGGGCGGTATCCGCCTGACCACGGTTGCCAGCCAGCAGGAAGGACAGTCCAACTCGATTGCCATCGAGGGCGGAGCGCAACAGCGCGATTTCGAACTCCGCCCCACGGACTACGACGATAACACGCACTTCTTCCTGGGCTACTACTTCCGCAACCGCTGGGAGGACGCCCTTTCCCGGCCCCCGAACATCCTGCTGGGGCAGGGTTTCCAGGAGATCAGAGAGATCGAGGTCTGGAAACTCGAACAGCGAAACAACAACCCCGGCACCCAGAACGTGCGGCACGCCGTCGCGATGGTGGACCTCGGCGAGCCGGTGGAAATCCTCACGATGGCCGACGGGTTCGAGGAGGAGATCATTCCCAACGGCAGGGGCCCCGGGCGTATCGACCAGTACACCGATGCGTTCATCGAGACGGCGCTGCGCCCCGGAAATGCCAGCCCGATCTCGAGCCTGAAAGAACGCGGTCTGACGGACGTCGATTTCCAGGTCGGCCAGTTCCGCCTCCTGGAGCGCGGGCGTGACTACGACGTAGATACGCGCCTCGGTTACATCTCGCTGCGCCAGCGGCTTCAGGAGAATGAGGCCATCGCCGTCGCCTACAAGATCAACACGACCTCCGGCACGGTTCAGGTGGGCGACTTCTCGACCGAAAGCGGCGGCTCGATAGGCGGCCAGACGGACGACAAGCTCGTGCTCAAGCTTCTCCGTCCCGCTCAACCCCAGGCGCCCTCGCTGACGGGGGGAACGAGCTTCAACCCGGCCTTCTGGTACCTGGAGATGCGCAACATCTACAATCTCCGGACGGCAGGCATCAATGCGAACGAATTCGAACTGAACGTCTTCTACGAACCGCCCGGCAGCACGCCCAGGAAGACCCTTCCGGGGATGCAGCGCGAACTCCTGAACCAGCTCGGGCTGGACCGCCTGGGTCCGAACAACTCCCTCGGGGAGGACTACCAGTTCGACTACATGAGCGGGTTCACCATCATTCCGTCGCGTGGGCTGCTTCTTTTCCCGTACCTGGAGCCGTTCGGCGATCGGATGGCACAGGTCATCGACGAGAGCGGTGTGGCGGAACTCCAGAGCAATAAGTCCCGCTACGTGTTCGATGGACTTTATGTCCAGAAACGGGAGAATGCGGTCCGCGATACCCAGCACGACATCTACCGTATCCGCGGTTCGTACAAGGGAGCGGTGCAGGCCTACTACGACCTGGGCGCCTTCACCGGAGTCGTTCCCGGCTCGGTGACCGTCACTTCCGGCGGCACGCCCCTGACGGAGAACGTGGACTATACCGTGGACTACCAGGGCGGTTCGGTGACCATCACCAATCCGGCTTACCTGACGTCCGGGCGCGCCATCAACATCACCTACGAGCAGAACCAGATGCTCAACATCCAGAAGAAGACCCTTCTGGGGGCCTATGCGGAGTATGCGCCGGATGAGCGGTTCCGCCTGGGCGCACAGGTGATGCGGCTGAACCAGAAGTCGCCCGTCGACAAGTTCCGCATCGGCGAGGAGCCGATCTCCAATACGATCTGGGGCCTGAACGGCAACCTGGACCTCCAGCCGAGCTGGCTGACCCGCGCCATCGACGCCCTGCCGCTGCTCCAGACGAAGGCGCCCAGCTCCATCAACATCACCGGCGAGTTCGCACAGCTGCGGCCCGGCAACGCCCAGACCCTCGCCTTCGAACAGGCACGCCGCAAACTCCGCGATAAGAACCGGGACTTCACGTCCGACGAGCTACGCGGCGTCTCCTACCTGGACGACTTCGAAGGGTTCGAAACTACCTACTCGCTCAAACAGCCGGGCGCCTGGATCCTGAGCGCCGCGCCCGATTCCATTCCTGTCCTGGACGACCCGACCGTACAGATAAACGCGGATTCCCTCCGCACGAACTGGCGCGGGCTGTTCGGCTGGTATACGCTCAGCACCAATGCCGCCGACGACCTGGCAAGCATACCGGTCTATGCCGACCGTACCGGTGTCAAGAACAGCGTTACCGTTACCGAGATCTTCCCGAATCGAGATCCGCTGGGAGGCGCGGACAACTTCATCTCGACCCTGGATATCTACTTCAACCCGCGTGCACGCGGCCCCTACAACTATACGCGGGACCTGCGCGGCTTCATTGACAATCCGAAGTCCACCTGGGGCGGCATGACGCAGCGGCTCCCGGAGGGGTACAACGACTTCACGCTCAAGAACATCGAGTTCGTCGAGCTAATCATCAGCCCCTATTCCGAGAACCCGGAGAACGACGCCGGACCCGATGCCAAACTCTTCCTCGACCTCGGTTCCATCTCGGAGGACATCATACCGAACGAGAACCTCAACCTGGAGGACGGCATTCCGACCGACGTTTCGTCCGGCGCCCCTCTGACCGACCGGTGGAGCCGCTTTGCGACGGCGCCCCAGAACAACCTCGTCGATATCAACCCGTCGACGGGCCGTACGGAGGACCTCGGCCTCGACGGGATCGCCTCCATCAACGCAGCGAACTACGAGGATGGAGGGGGGATCACGGAACAGCTGTTTTTCGCCGATTTCCTCAATTCGATCGGCGAAGGCCCGACCGGCGATCCGTATTACGACGCAGAAGCCGCGCGGGCGCGCCTCGACCCTTCGGGCGACGACTACGTCTTCTACAGGGATAAATTTTACGAGGACCCTACTCTCTTCCCGACCGAGATCTACCCGCAGGGCGCCTACCTCCCGGAGCGGTTCAGCCGGTATTTTGCGGCGACGGAGTTAAACTCCGTGCTCGCCTACAGCCAGCTAAATCCCAACGGAACCGGACGGGGCGTGGCCGGTCGGCCGGATACGGAGGACCTGAACTCCAACTCGACCGTCGATACGGACAACAGTTATTTCCAGTACGAGATTCCGCTGAGCCGGGCTGAGCTGGAGCGGCTGGCGAGCGCAGACGAAAAAGACGACTACGTCGTCAACCGGATCTCGCCGGAGAGCGGAGCGGATTACCCGGGCTGGTATCTCATCCGTATCCCGGTCCGGAAGTGGACGCGCAAGACCGGCACCATCCAGGATTTCACCCTCATCGAGTCCGTGCGCCTGTGGACCACGGGCCACGAGGTACCGATCACGATCCGTATTGCGTCGATGGAGCTCGTCGGCAGCCAGTGGCAGAAAGCGCCCGAGGTTGCGAATGACGTAGAGAAAGGCGTCATCCTTCAACCCTCTCAGCTCAGCATCGCCAGTGTCAACAACGAAGAGGACGAAGGCACCTATATGCCGCCTCTGGGAGCCGTCGTCACGAAGATCCGCAGTTCATTCGGAACGGACACGCGCGAAGGCCGCGAGCAGGCACTCCAGCTCGACGTAGAGAACCTCCATCCAGGCAACCAGCAGGCCATCTACAAGACGTTTCAGGGCGAGAACCTGCTCAAGTACGACAACCTCCGGATGTACGTACACATGCACGGCACCCTGGGCGACGGCATTACCGACCTGGCCGAACTGGCCGAGACCGATCTGGAAGCGGCGCGATCCAAGGTGCGTCTGTTCGTGCGCATCGGTTCCAACCAGACGAACGACTATTACGAATACGAGCAGCCACTCACCCCGAGTAAATTCTCGAACGATGCCGATGAGCTGTGGCGAACGTTCGTGTCCTACAACGGCGAGTTCAGGGACCTGAACTCCATGAACATCAACCTCTCGGCATTCAACCAACTGCGGGTGCTGCGCAGCCAGCTCGGCTTCGCGGAAGTACACCCGGACAGCGTCTTCTGGAGTGTCCTTCCGGACGGCACGCCGCGAGAGGGAGCACCGGACGTATCCGCCTTCGCGCCTCCTGGAACACGCATCGGTGTCAAGGGCAACCCGTCGCTGGCTCGCGTCAACACCATCGTTATCGGCATCCGGAACCCGGCCGACGCCACGAACGGCTACACCGATCTCGACGTGTTACAGAAAGTAACCGTGTGGCTGAATGAACTCCGCGCTTCGGGATACGACGACGAAGGAGGCTGGGCTAGCCTGCTCAATGCCGACGTGCAGCTTGCCGACCTGGGCCGGGTCAAGGCCAACTTCAACCTCCAGACCGACGGGTTCGGCGACCTGAACAGCACGCTCGGAACGCGTGACCAGGCCAGCATCAATAACTGGGGCGTCCTGGCCAACCTCAATCTGGACAAGTTCGTCCCCGAGCGGTTCGGCTGGTCGTTGCCGGTGAGCTTCCAGGTGCAGTCGAATACCACGACGCCCCGGTTCTCGCCCCAGAACGGCGACATTTTGCTGGAAGACATCTACAACCGGAACGACCTGGATCCGTCGGAACGCGATTCCCTAAGACGAGCCACCCTAGAGGATGCACAGACGCGATCCTTCAACCGCTCGTTTACGGCCAGCATACAGAAATCCGGCTCCGAATCGCGCCTGTTGCGGAATACGCTGGACGGGCTTTCCATCAACTATGCGTACAGCGATGCCCAAGCGAGCAACCCCTCCCAGCGCCTGAACGACTCCTGGCGGTGGACGACGTCGGTCACGTACCGGCTTACCATGAGAAAACCGCGCACCGTACGCCCGTTCTGGTTTCTGAACGATGCGCCGATCATCGGCCTTCTGGGCGACCTGCGGTTCAACTATTTACCGCAATCCATTTCGATGTCCGGCTCGGCCCGGCGCTATTTCTCCGCGCAGCAGCAGCGTGGGATCCAGGAGTTTGGCGATACCAAGCATTACGACGCCCGCTTCCCGATCCGCGAGCAGCATACGTTCGACCACCAGCGCAACTTCAGTATTCAGTACAATCCGTTCAGCTTCCTCAATCTGACCTACGATTCGAATACGGATCAGAGCCTCAGCACGCTCGGTGCCGACAAGTACGAGCAGATCATCGCTCCGAGTGAGGTGGCGAGTGATGCAGGTACGGGTGTTCCGGCCCCGGGTGGTGCGGCTGTGGGTGATCCGGCGGTAGCAGATACGATCTCGCGCCTGCGGCCGATCCCCACGGGGCAGGTGCTGAGCCGGATCTTTTCCGGCCATAGCCCGCGTCCGGAGCGGTACGATCAGCGGTTCAGCCTCACATTCCAGCCGCAGCTGAACAAACTGAAAGCGCTGAACTGGATTACGCTCCAGCCGATTACCTACAGCGCCATCTTCGGGTGGAACAATGGCCCGGTGGGTCAGATCGTCGGTGCCAGCGTCAGGTCCCAGGTCGAGGTACGGGGCGGCGTCAGCTTCCGCCCGCTGGACTTCTGGCGCAAGTTCGACTTCTACGAGAACATAGAGAAGGCTCAGCGCGCAGCCGAACAGGAGAAGCGGAACGAGCGCAACCGCCGGATACAGGAGCGGCAGCGCCGCCGTGAGGCAAAGCGTGCCGCAGAGGCGGCCCGGCAGGCCGCCCAGGATTCCCTGGCCGCCGCATCCATTGCCGGCACGCTCGATGCGGAGGACGTGGCTGAAATGACCGACGAGCAGCGACGGGAAGAGATGCGCCGCCAGATGGAGGAGGAATACCGCCGGCTCGGCCAGGAGCCGCCGCCTCCCGTGGAGCAGCCCGCTCAGACGGCAACCGCCGAAGCGCCATCCGAAGATGATGATGCATCCCGGTTCAGCCTGCCTATGCCAGACCCTCTCGCCCTGCTCCGGCGCACGTTCCTCGCGGTTACCGGTGTGAAGGATTTCACCGTCACCTACCGCAACCAGCGTTCGAGTGCGGCATCGAACGTGGGTACGTTGAACCCGAGTGCAGACGGCGTCGAAGTCCATTACAACATGCTCGACGCGCTGCGGGGCCAGGGTCCCAGCCTGGCTTACCGGCTCGGCCTGGACCGGCAACTCAGGCCCGAGGATCGTCTATTCGGTACAGAGAACCTCATCATCGCAGACGACCTGTCCGATAACACACAGTTCCTGGCTCGCACCACGCTGACCCCGAGCCCGAACCTCAACATCAACATCAACTGGAACACGGACTGGGGCGAGCGGCAGGGGTATACGTTCGCGGGGCCGGACAGCTCCATCGTCACCCGGAACGGAAACAACCAGTCCTCCGTCTGGGCCTTTGGCGCGTCGTACATGAAACTGTTCAAGCGGCAGCGCGAGACCTTCGACCGGGATGACGCCGCATCCGCAGGTAGCCCACAGATCCACGACGATGGTGATGGCCGCGTGGCGCTTTCATCCGCTACGGTGGTGGAAGACTTCCGCAGTGCCTTCATCACCAGTTTCGGCACGCTGGATTCCCGTCAGTTGCTTCCCATCCCGATGCCGTCCTGGCAGATCACGTACAACGGGATCTCCAACTGGCCGATCATCCGGAGCCTGGTCGAATCCGCTACGCTGAAACACGGATACAGCGCCGACTACCGTACTGACTTCGAGACCAACGCGACCCCCGGGGAAACCGGCAGCTTCCGGCTGGGCCAGCGCACGATCATCTACCCGATGCCAGACTTCAACGTCGGAACCGTCCGGGTCAACGAGCGCTACCAGCCGCTGATCGGTGTGGACCTCACGTTCAAAGGCCGGTTCACGACCAGCATCGACTGGAACAAGACGACCGTATTCACGCTGTCGACCTCCCAGAACTCGGTCAGTGAGATCAAGACGGACCAGATCAGCGCCACGGCTAGCTATCAGCGCCAGGGCCTATCCCTGCCGTTCCTGCCGGGCAAGCGCCTCAACAACCGGATCAGCTTCAGTATGACGGTAGCCTGGGACAAGAACAGCGACATCCAGTATTACCTCAGAAAAGCTCTGGAAAGCCGGATTACAAACGGTGATGCCTTCAAGGACGAGGATGCTCTCGAGCTGCCGAACATACAGATGACCGCTGCCTCCCAGCGTTTCACGATTTCGCCCAAGATCGCGTACCAGTTCAGCAACCGGGTCTCCGCCGATTTCACGTTGAAACGGGAGCAGTTCATCAGCGACCAGGGTAACCTGCCCTCCTACACGAACACCTCCGGAGGTTTCAACATTCGCGTGAGTATTTCGAACTAAGCGCGCTGCAGGGTGTTGATGTGTTCAGGTGTTCATGTGTTCGGGCACACAGCCCGCCCGGATGCATGAACACCTGAACAGGCAGGCGAACGGCATCGGGGCTTCTTCTGCACAGTGCCCTGCTCCGGAATACAGCCAAACGTATCCCTGCCTGCTCAAACATGTGAGTATCTGAATTCTTCCTCTCTGATGCCGTGCAGTCCATCATTGCCTGTCATCTGGGCCGGGTCGGTTATGCAGAAGCATGGGCGTTGCAGAAGCAGCTCCAGGCCCGCCTCATTGCCGCTAAACGAAGCGAGCCGCCGGCTGCCATTCCGCATGTGATGCTCTTCGTGGAGCATCCTCACGTCTTTACGCTGGGGAAGAACGGGAGCGCCGCCAATCTGCTGCTCACCGAGACCGAACTCCGGGAACGGGACGCCACGTTCTTCCACATCGACCGCGGGGGGGATATCACGTACCACGGCCCCGGACAGATCGTCGGCTATCCCATCCTCGACCTCGACCGGTTCTTCACCGATATCCACCGCTACCTGCGCGAACTGGAGGAAAGCATCATCCGTACCTGCGCCGATTACGGGCTGGAAGCGGGCCGCGTCGCCGGCCGGACTGGTGTCTGGATTGGTCCGGACGCCCAGGGAGACGAACGGAAGATTGCTGCACTGGGAATCCGGTGCAGCCGGTGGGTAACGATGCACGGACTCGCCTTCAACGTCAACCCGGACCTGCGCTACTTCTCCTACATTGTCCCCTGTGGAATCTCAGACCGGGGTGTGACCTCGCTCTCCGCCGAACTGGGCGGCGCGCCGCTCGACCAGCGAGCGGTTTCGGCACGGCTTACGGGCCACCTCGCGACCCTCTTCGATGCCGACATCACCGAACTCGAAGGCGATCAGGCATATGCCTTCCTCCGGGATTACCTGGGCACAGATTCCCTGCCAATGCCGGACACCGGCGCGGTGCCGCAGGAGACGCCCCAGCTCCGCATCGCGTCCTAAAACTATGAAGCTTCACACGGGTGTAACCCCTCGCGGCAGGCACCTATCGCAATCCTTGCTTTAGCGTAGTATCTTCTCTCGGCATCCGCGACGGATGTTGAGACTTGTACAGTCCATTCCATACCGGACGCCGACACCGGTTCTCCGCGATTCCGCATTACCTATGGCAGCTTTCGATCTAGAACTGTTCACCAAACGCCTCATCGCCGAGACCCTTTTCTACGACGACGAATACGGCGCGCTTGGCAACCTGAGCCTTATCGACGTAGAGGCCAGGAAGGAGATGTTCCTCGCCTCCTACGTACCGGATGACGGCACGTTCATCATCGAGGAGGCGACCGAGTGGGAAGATTTCGAACCCTCCGAAGGGGACGAAATCGGATACGCGCTGGCCGTAGACAGTAAGGAATACGGCTGTTTCGACAATCAGGAGGGCGTTGCAGAAGCCCTGCTCAGCCTTGCACGCGAGCACAACCTCGCACCGAGCGTAACCCTCCTCTTCGAGGAGGACGAAGTAGCCTGACGGCTATTAACCCGACAGGCCGATCCGGGCGCCCGCCCAGCACAGGAGCGCCCAGCCAACGATGAACGCTACACCGCCCAGCGGTGTGATGGCCCCCAGCCAGGGTGTATTCGTCAGGACCAGCAGGTAGAGGCTGCCGGAGAAGATGAGAATGCCGGCGATGAACAGATAGCCGGCCCACTCCGCCTGCCAGGACGGCCACTGCGCCTGAACCCACGCGACCACCAGCAGCGCCAGCGCGTGATACATCTGGTATCGTACCCCCGTCTCGAAGGTCCCGATCCGCTCGGGTGTTACCCGGGATTGTAGCCCGTGCGCACCGAACGCCCCGAGCGCTACGGCAAGACCGGCTAAAGCCGCTCCAAGAACCAGGAAAAAGCGCATTTCTTTACTGCGGTTGGTTTGAAACGTTGGCCCGCACAAAAGTACGCGGTCATGCATTCATCCCCCGCGCTTCAAGCCCATTTCATCGACCAGGGTATCCCGTGTACCCCCCTGTCTTGAACGGCTCTCGCGTCAACGACATCCATTGACCGACCACTGTGGTGAACGGTGACTCCTCTGGAAGTATGTACTAAAAGGGGCATCTCACACGAAGAGGCACACGTCTCCGGGAAGCGCCCTCGCTCTTACCGTCTGCCGGCGACGGTATGCGGTTTATCGACGACTATCTCGGACTGTTTCCCGTTAGAGCAAGCGCCATATGCTCAGGGTATCCAAAAATGGCTGCTACGCTTCGTGCAGGAGACTAAAAGGCCGGCTCAGGTGCTTAACTCACGACCCACGAGCCCGGGACAAGCCCCTCCTGGCCTCCAACATTGGAAAACGTCGGTAACGTATCGCGACATCAAGAACATGACACGCAAAAAACGCCTTATCAGATTTGTTTTCCCTTCACGAATAGCAATAAACTCGCGGCTGCATTTCCCTGCACCCACCTGTAGTAATGATGTCCCTGCTACCCCCTGTCTTTACCCGCAGGTTCACCTACCTGCACCTTATCACCATCCTCGCTGCGGCTACTTCCGCCGGCTGCTATGAGGGAGCTGACGAATCGGTTGGCGCATTATCTGCTCGTGAATCAGCGAGGCCGGTTTCGCTGAAACCCGGTGATCGCATCCGCCCGTACGAGAAGAATCCCTACTACCTGGCATGGGGCGACCAGCCGATCTTTGCGCTGGGGGCAACGATGCACCATAGCTGGACGCCGATCAGCCGCCCCGGCACCGTGGACATCGAAGCCCAACTCGACCGGCTGGGCCGCGTCATCGAAGCGATCAACAGTCCGCACGTCTGGGGATTCGTGCGCGTACTTCCGTATGACCCGATGAACCACCTGCATGATGGGGACGTCGAGCGGGTGCTCCAGCCGTGGGTACGCCTGGAGGATAGACCACGATTCAACCTGAGACACTTCGAACCAGAGTGGGAAGAGCGGCTCAGGACGTATCTCGAGACGGCCCTTGCCCGGCGCATCATCATCTCGCTGGAAATCTGGGACGACTGGTCTATTACGCGTGGCCTGAACGGCGAATACGATCCGGGACGGGAAGCCGCATGGAACGCGAACCCGTTCAACCCGCTCAATAACATCAACTACGGACAGCGGGTGCTGCCAAAAGAGACGGCAGAATGCGAAGCGCCATTCTACAACGCGATTCCTACCCGCGACAACAATGTGCGTGTGCTGGAACTCCAGAAGCACTATGTGGATCGCCTGCTCGAAATCGCGAAGGACTACCCGAACGTCATGCTGAAGGTGTCCAACGAGAGTCGCGCACACCTCGATTGGAGCCGCTTCTGGGCCAACTATGTCCGGGAGCGCGCACCGGGCATAATGATCGGAGAGATGCCCGCGACCAACCGCCGCAATGGCGGCGGAGCCTGTGAGGATCATTTCAGTCCACTCACCCTAGCCATGGATCCGCACTACGACTACGTGGATGTCTCGCAGGGCGTTACTCGCTATGAGTTTGGAAGTCCACGAGCGCAGGCGCTCGGCGGCGCAAAGAGGATTTCCTTCTACCGGCAGGTTATGGCTAGAGCAGGCACGCAGAAGCCGGTGATCGTCTCCAAAGACTACACGCGCGATGCCGATGGCGGAGATATCGTTCTGTGGAGCCGGTTCATCGGGGGTGCCGCGGCCGCCCGCTTCCACCGTCCGGGCGTGGAACATGGGGACGATGTGGTCGACTTCCAGCACGAGGCCATCGGTCGCCTCGGGCGCTTCATTGCCGAAGTACCTTTCTGGCGCATGCATCCCGCCCCCGACCTCATCAAGGATCTGCCGAGGCAAGCGCAGGCAAACGTCCTCGCCGAACCGGAGGGCCACACTGTGATTCAGTTGCTCGATGCTCGCGCGGGAGATCGATTAGCCGTCAGCCTCACGCAAGGCACATGGGTCGCACGCTGGATCGATCCTGCCCGTGGAGAGGAGATCAAGCGGCGCGATGTCGATGTGACGGGCCGTGTGCTGCGCCTCCACGTCCCCGCCAATCTTGATCACCTGATCTTGCACCTTTACCCGAAAGCCTGAGCGCTTCACCCATGCTCGGACAGGAACACCGGTAACACCCCATCACGGATCCGAAGCTCCTTCGGAATGAGCTATCCCGCGCCCAGGGCCTGCCCCCATCCCCGGGCGCGCAGCGCATCGATCGCCACCTCTTTCCGTTTCGCTTCTACCTCGATCCACGGTGCATCGCGAAAGGCGGACGGCATCGCGTAGATGAGGTCACTGTGCCGTGGATCATTGAAGCGTTCGCGGCCATTCGAAATATGAACGATCTGCCACGCCGGGTCAGGCCAGGTCTCACGTGCGGCGGCAAAGACCTCGGCGATGCTCGGATGTTCGTAGCTGACCAGGCCCTCGTGCACGATGTGGTGGTGCGCATCGAATACCATCGGCACCCCCGACTCGTGGCATACCTCGAGGATCTCATACGCGCTATACGCCCGTTCATCGTTCTCGAGAGCGAGACGTGAGAGAACGGCGTCAGGGAGTTTCTCCAGGATCTCTACCAGCCGGGCGGCGCGATTTCCTTTTCCGCCGTGAATCGTGAACGTGGCCCACGCGGAGCGCGGCTGACGCAGTAGATCGAAGACGCGCGCGTGGGTCTCCAGAATCCTGATGCTGTTCGAGATGACCTGGTCCGCGTCCGAGTTGAGAACGACGAACTGATCCGGGTGCAGCACCAACCGCAGCCCATGATCTGCTGCAAGCCTCCCAAGCGCTGCCAATCCGTCATCAAACTCAGCCAATACGCTCTGGCCGGGCGATTCGTCGGCGAAAGGAAAAAGGCGCGACGTCAGGCGGTACAGCCGAATCCCCTGCTCCAGGCAGAACGAGATGGCGCGATCCAGGCGGCGCAGGTTATCGGTGTACAACTCGTGCAACGCCCGTTCCTGAGCAGCCGGACCCGATTCGCTCAGCTCCAAGAACCGTTTTCTCGTCATCGTGCGAAAACGAACGGCATCGCTATCCGTGATACACACGAGGCCGAGCCGGGGTACCATGTTCCTACGCCTTCGCTGCGCTCAGGACGGTGAATACGCTCGCGTCATAGTAGGTGCGAAATCGGCGGATCTGCCCGTCGCTCGATTCGATGACGCTCACGCCCGCATAGCGGACCGGATCGCCGTTGTTGAGTTCACCTTCGGATGTCCATTCCAGAACCGTCCGGCCGTCCTGCTCCGTCACAGGGCCGAACTCGGAGTGGACCTGCCTGAACACGCGGAGGTATTCGTGCCAGAACTGCTCCGCGCCGCGTTTGCCCCTTTCGACCAGCGTCTGAGCGAGCCGCTCCAGTTCGGCATCATCAGAGAAGAGTTGCACGATAGGCTCCACGTCCCCCGTACGTTCCGTCTCCTGAAGAGCCTGCATGAAGGATTCCGCCAATGCACTAGCCATCTTATGCCTCCATCTCCATGCTATTCGCCTGGAATGCCGTTCACATACGGAGCAACAGGTGCGGAGCCCGGGAGGTTTCAGAAGGTGTGGATCGTATTGTATTCATCCTGCAATAGATCCACCGGGTGGCTACAAACGCAGATCCTGCCGGATGCAGGATTCCGTCGCCTCCGCGGACAACAGTACACCGGGTACACCGGCCCCCGGATGCGTTCCCGCCCCGACGAAATACAGGCCCCGGACATCCTCGCTGCGGTTGTGCGGGCGAAAGTAGGCGGTTTGCAGCAGCCGGGGCTCGATACCGAAGGCATTGCCCTGGTATGCGTTCAACTCACGCGCAAAGTCAAGCGGCGTGAAAGTCCGGAGCACGTCCATGTTCGCGCGCAGTCCTTCGAGGCCCCATTCTTCCAGGAAGGCCAGTACCCGCGCCGTGAGCGGCTCTGTGGCCGTGTGCCAGTCGATAGAGGCGTTCAGGTTGGCTACGGGAATGAGCACGTACAGGCTTTCGCATCCTTCGGGCGCCATGCTCGGATCGGTCCGGGTAGGCGCATGCAGGTACATGCTGAAATCGTGCGGGAGAATCTTGCGCAGGAAAATATCCTCGACCAGCTCCCTGTACCGCTTCGACAGGATCAGCGTGTGGTGGGCCAGTTGCGGATAACGGCGGCGCACACCCAGGTAGAGCAGGAAACAGCTCATGGTGTAGTCCATCCGTTCCAATCGTCTATCCGTCCACTTGCGCCGGACCTGCGGATCGAGCAGGTCGCGATACGTGTGCGCCACATCCGCATTGCTGACGACGACATCGGCCGGATAGGTCTGGCTTCCTACACGTACGCCTACCGCACGCCCCCCCTCCACCACGATGCTCGATGCCTCGCTGTTCGTCCGGATGATACCGCCCCTGGCTGTAAAGAGACGGGCCAGCGCTTCTACGAGGGCGTACATGCCACCGCGCGCGAACCATACCCCCTGCTCCCGCTCCAGATAAGGGATCATGATGTAGATGGACGGCGAGCGGAACGGATTCCCGCCGATGAACAGCGGATGGAAGCTGAAGAGAAACCGGTGCCGGAAGTCTTTGAAATACCGGGCCGTAAATGCGGATACGGGGCGATACGCCTTGAGGCGTATCGCGCGAGGCGCAAAGGCTACCATGGATCGCACCGTATCGAACGGTTGCGCACCGAGGCCGTCCACAATGATCGCATCGTACACGGGCCGGATGGCATCGATGAAGGCATCGTACCGGTCGGCGTCGTGGGGATCGAAAACGCGCATGCGGCGCTTCATTTCCTCTGCATCTCCCGTGTAATCGAGGTGGGTGCCGTCGTGAAAGAAGATCCTGTAGTACGGATCGAGCGGGATCAGATCCAGGTAGTCCTCGAGTGATGCACCGGCCGCCTTGAAAATACGCCCGATGATATCGGGGGCCGTGATGAGGCTGGGGCCCATGTCGAAGGTGTAGCCCGCCTCTCGCAACTGGTAGGCGCGTCCGCCCACCTTCTCGCGTTTCTCCAGGATGGTCACTTCCATGCCGCGCGCCTGCAAGCGGTTAGCCACCGCAAGCCCGCCGAAGCCACTTCCGATAACGACCGCACGCTTTCGAGGAGGCATACAGGCTCAGAGGCTGGACGTGAATGTAGCTTCGAACGTCGCGTTTGGCCGACCGGCTGGCTGATTACCCCAGTACAATGGCGCGGCTTCGCCATAGGTGGAAAGCGCGGCATGGATGGCATCCAGGGCGGCCGCTACCCGTGCCTCCACCTCGGATACATCCGGCACCGCGTCATCGACATCCAGCGGGCTACCGATCGAGATGTAGGCTGCCAGCCCCGGTTTGTTCGAGGGTTCCAGGTGCAATCCTACCGGCAGAATGATGGCCGGAGCCAGCACGTTCGCGAAGATGCGGAGGCCCGGTCGAAACCCCAGTGGGCGTTTCCACGATGGATACATGCGTCCCTGAGGGAATATGGACAGCCAGACGGGTTGCCGTCTTCGCAGTACGGCAAGATCGCGCAGTGCAGCACGGACCCCGGCAGTGGAATTGCCGAGCCCTACCACGCCCATCCACCGGAAAAACGGGAACCGACGCAGTTCCTCCGCCTTCATCAGCGTCACGAGCGGCACGTGTACGCCGCATTGCCGGTGGATCTCCCGCAGCAAAAACCCGTCCCACCAGCTGACGTGGTTAGCGGCCAGAATGATGGACCGGTCCGGAGGCAGCGTACACGGAAGCCCTGCTATGTATACGCCGCTCAGCCGCCGCGCCATCCACAGGCGGAATACCAGTTCGAAGCCATGCACGGCAAGCGGACTCCAGCGCGTGCGCATATCATGGATGGGCAAGACCTGGTTCATGGACCGGGCTGCGCTCATCTTCGCTCTCCCAGAGCCGCTGGAGCCTGGCCCGATCCCCTTCCGCAATCGACCCCTTTTCCAGAACGAACCGCACCATCTGCCGGTACAGTCCCGGCTCAAACGAAGAGCGCGCAGAGGGAAGCAGGCGGGCCAGCGCAGCGAAATCTTCTTGCACGGACTTCTTTCGCCGGAGAAATCCGGGCAGGTAGTAGCAACTCAGCAGGCGCAGGTAACGAATCTCTACGTGCCGGGGGTGCTGTTCGACCAGCCGGTCGAGAACGGGCAGCCCTTCCCTCAGGAAGTGCATCTTTCTGTGCGGCCAGAAGGCGTGTTTTGCCTTCAACACCACGAGTGCGGCCCCGTAGGCCTGTGTCAGAGGATCGTACCGGCTTTCAGTCTGCAGCGCGTCGAGCGTGCGATCAAGTTCAACCTCGTTCTCTACGGCGCACAGGTAGGCATCCCGCAGCTCGGCAACTGTAAGCTCGCCATGCCACGTGGTATCGACGGCATGCGCGGTCATGCACACCGGAGCAGCCATGACCGGGCTACCGTGACAGTATATCGGTAACGCGAAGATGCCGGGCAACATGCGCTGGACCATACGGGATATCCGGCTCGACGAAGCCATACCCATCGCTGTTTGAGCGGCGCGTGCTTCGCTCCGCCGCAGTGCGACCAGCCGGTACAGACCACGTATCGCAAGCAATCCCTTCTCAAAGGAACGCGTGCAGGCTCTTTTCCGCAGGTTATCGTAGCCGTTGCGCCGGATGGCCGCGTGAATCCCCCGGTAGACTTCGGCGGCTACGGCAGACGCGCGGGCAAACGAGGGCGGCACGTCGCGAAGTCCGGGAAACGCGTAGGCATAGTCCTTTTCGGCATACGCCATCAGTTCCTCGATGAGATCCCGGTAAGCCGGTGTGATGTCCCCCCGTTCCGCAAAACGCCCCAGGTCCGCTACCGTCAGACCGTAGCGAAGCATCCTATCCGCCGGCAAATAGACACGCCCGTGCGCCAGATCTTCTCCCACATCCCGCAGGATGTTCGTCGTCTGCATGGCATGGCCGAGCGCCGCTGCCCGATGGAGCGTCTCTTCATCTCGCACACCAAACAGGTAGCACATCCAGATCCCCACGACCGAGGCGACCCGGTACGTGTACAGGCGCAGTTCTTCGCCGGAGCGGATCACTACGGGTCCCAGGTCCGACCGGATACCCGCAACGAGCTCTTCAATATACCGGAACGGCAATCCAGCCTGCGCCGACCTCGACATCAGCAGATCGAGCCAGGGGATGCCCGTCTTGCCGCCGTCATACACCTGTCTGGAACGAGCCAGCCAGAGGTCCAGCCTGCGCTCTGCTTCATCTATCGATGCCTCGCGAACGTCAGCGGTATCGTCGAGCGTCCGACAGAATCGATACAGGCAGGCGATCAGGTGCCGCTCCTCATCCGGAAACCAGCGGGCGGCGAACGAAAACGACCGGGAGTGCTGCTGAAAAAAAGCGCGCATGGCGGCCCGCTGTACCAGATCAAGCGAATCTGCCTCTTCGAGGCGCGCCGGCCCGGTCCGCATGACGAACAGCGCCGTCGCAAGCGCGGCACACGTGGCGAAGGCTGCGCCCCACAGACCGGCAGCCAGCAGCATACCCAGCGGCATGCATAACGTAATCAGATAGTAAGCCCACACCCAGCGCCGCGAGAGCCGGGGAAGCCACCGGTCCGCCCGCAGCAGGGTGAGCAGGATCATCAGCACGGCACCCGTCGTGATCCAGCCGACCAGATTCAGCCATGGCATGCCGTAATACGATCCGGGCTCGCCCCATACCCAGTAGGGTGTCAGCGAACTCATGGCAGGATCCAGACTCAGATCCCAGGTCGCCAGAAGCAGCGTGGCGAGGGCGATTCGTCCCGGCCACTGTGTACTACCCGGAAAGCGATCCCACGCCAGCCGGAGTGACGGGACTGCCATGAGAAACCAGCTCAAGGGGATGATGACGGGCACCCGGTCGAACCACTTCACGCCCAAGAGTCCGGTGTAGCTGTACGACCCGAACGGCACGCCGTACGTCGTGCCGACCAGTTCCGACGCAAGGCTCGTCAGATACAGCGCTGCGAAGGCTGCCAGCCATCGTGCACCCGCACGCCGAATGAGATAGATGAACAAGACCAGTGCGGCCAGCCAGACGTGTGCCTGTCCGAACAGTGTAAACGAGATGGCATAAAAGGGGGCGAGGTGCGGGACATGAGCCAGCCAGTGCGGATGAAGGCCGAATGTGGCGTACCCCGCCACGGCAAAAACGGTAAATGCGAGCAGGATCAGGAGAAGGATCTGCGAACGCACATCGAAGTGACCTCGTGCAGCAAGCGTCGCTGACAAACGCATGGAGTGTTACGGAATCCTGTGGGTCAATAAAGGACCGGATCCACGCCGCGAACGGCATGACGTACGGGGCACACTCAGATCCTGACAGGCGCTCCCTCCTCCAGACGGGGACAGATCCACACCTCGGCACATCCGCCTGACCACCGATGGCAGTGCATGCTCTGGTCCGAAATCTGGTGCCACCCTTTTCAACGCTCTCATCGGCATCCGGCAACGTCAGTCGAATGCGATACGCCGCATGCCGCGTCCGGCCGAACGAGCACCTATCGCAATGAGCCCATGTACCCTTGAGCATATAGATGCAGTCCGCGCAGGGTTTCGAGCTCGTCATGCGTGTTGCCAGATCTTGACAATCGCGCGTTGCTCATGACGAAAAAAGGCGGGAAGTTGCTCGACGTGCTCGACGCTTTCCTGTGATCTGCGACCAGACAAACGCTGTTTTATGCCCGATTATGACGTGATCACGATCGGGGCCGGCCATAACGGCCTCATTGCCAGCGCGTATCTGGCCCAGGCCGGCTACCGAGTCGGCGTCTTCGAGCGGCGTCATATCGTAGGGGGTGCGGTCGCAACGGAAGAGCTCGTTCCGGGCTACCGGTTTGATATCGGTGGGAGCGCGCACACGCTCATCCGGCTCACGCCCGTCGTCGAAGAACTGAGTCTGGGGCGTTACGGCCTCGAGTACCTGGAGCTCGACCCGCTCTTCTTCGCCCCATTCGATGATGGCGACGCCGTCTTCATCTACCGCGACGTCGAGCGGACCATCGAAGCACTGGACGCTCAATTCCCCGGAGAAGGACAGGCCTATGGCCGCTTCATAAACGACTGGCAGCCCTTTGCCAGCACGGTGAAAGACGTATTCCTCAGCGTACCGAGCCCCTTCGAAATCGGGAAACGGTTCGTCTCACGTACAGGAATGCGTATGCCCTGGAAGGAAGCACTGCCGCACATTCTAAAGCCGTACGGGAATCTCGTCGACACCTACTTCAAGGAGGAGAAGCTCAAAACGATGCTGGTATGGATGGCCGCGCAGTCCGGCCCTCCACCCAATGAGCCGCTTTCCGCGCCCTTCGTCCTCTGGCATCCGCTGTACCATGTAGCCGGCATCGCCCGGCCCCGTGGGGGATCCGGTATGCTCACGCAAGTGCTACAGCAACACATCCGATCACACGGCGGCAGCACCTACCTATCAGCGCCCGTGGAGGAAATCCTGATCGAATCGAATCGAGCCGCCGGTGTGCGCGTGGGTGAGCATGTCTATACGGCAAGGGCCGTCATCTCCGGTACCCACGCGTTCGAAACGTTTGGCCGCCTGCTGCCCGAACCACATCGCCCCGCCTCGGCACGGCACATGCGCACTGGTAACGGCTTCGGTGTGATGCTGCGTGTGGCACTCCGGGCACCCGTGCATTACGCAGCATACGGCGACCGAGACGCCCGCATCGCCCTCCAGCTCCTGTGCCGGGACCGGCAACAGATCCTGACGGCCTATGGCGATTTCCTCTCCGGTCGCCCTGCCAAAGATCCTCCCATCGTCGCCATGACCTTCACCGCCGTCGATCCATCGCTGGCCCCACCGGGCGGTGAGGTCCTCTGGCTCTGGGCCCAGTACTTTCCCTACGAACTGGCCAGAGGGTCGTGGGACACCGATGCGAACGTGATTGCCGAAAGCCTGCTCGACACCTTCGAGCGCTATGCGCCCGGCACACGGAGCAACGTGGTGGACTATCTCTTCCAGCACCCTGTCTGGCTCGAACGCAATCTGGGACTCTACCGTGGCAACGTGATGCACCTGGAAATGAGTATCGACCAGATGTTCTTCATGCGTCCGTTTCTCGGTATGGCTAACTACCGCACGCACGTGCAGGGCCTGTACCTGACGGGGGCCAGTACCCATCCGGGCGGCGGCATCATGGGCGCCTCGGGTCGCAACGCCGCGCGCGTCGTACTGAAAGATCTGGAGCGCCGCCGCATATGACATACCTCCAGTTCCACCTCGTCTTCATCCTACCCCCCATCCTCGTGCTGGGTATCCTGGGGGCGCCCTATCTGGCCCGTCACCTGCGCATGCCCGCGGCCATCATCGCCATGGTTGCCGCCGCGCTGGTATACACGACCCCATGGGATAACTACCTCGTCTGGAAAGGCGTGTGGAGCTACGGTGCGGACCGCGTGCTCGGAACGATCGGCTACGTACCCGTCGAAGAGTACGCCTTTTTTCTGCTCCAGCCGGTCCTCTCGGGTTTCTGGTTCGTCCAGATCGCCGCGCGCGAAATTTTGTCCCCCGAACCGCGCGCGTCCTCCCTTGCACGTCCCCTCGGGGCCGGTATCTGCATCGCGCTGGCCCTGCTGGGCGGCGTATTCCTGTTATTCGAAAAGACGACCTACATGGGCCTCATCCTCAGCTGGAGTGCTCCGATACTGGCACTGCAATGGGGATGGACCGGCCACTGGTTCTATCAGCTGCGCCGCCGGTGGCTCCTCGGGGTGCTGGTTCCAACGTTTTACCTGTGGATTGCCGATGGTATCGCCATCGAACGGGGTATCTGGACCATATCGGAACGTTTCTCTACGGGTCTACACCTGCTGGGACTGCCACTGGAAGAGGCTGTTTTCTTCCTGGTGACGAACCTTCTCGTCATCCAGGGCCTGATCATGCTCAGCGGGGCACCGGCATTCACCATCCAGGATGCGTACGAAAAGCGCCCCGCAAGATCGTGACATCCGCCATCCTATTTGCGCTTCGGACTACAGAGGATCGCTAGCGGACGCGGGAGATATCCGCCGAATAAATGTGCCAGCGGCGCTGCTCTTCCGTCGCCCCATCCACCACGCTGCGGCGGAGCGAGTAGGTCCCCTCGAACTGCTGCTGCTCCCCGTCCCTCGCTTCCGCACGCACGACCACGGGCACATCAATGTACCGTGAACCTGCCGCCGGCTCGATCCGGCTCGGGGTTCCGACTTCCACCTCCACACGCGCCGTTTCGGCATAGCCGGCTTCGAACTCCTCGAACGTCTGCCCGCTCGCCCTTCCATTGTCACTCCAGAGCTCGTAGGCGGTCCGGAAATCGCCCGCATTGATAGCGGCATAATAACGGCGAATAACATCGACGGCCTGTGCCGCTGTACCGATCGAATCCTCTGGCGCCGGCGCAGCAGCTGAATCTTCAGGGGAAGATGCCGCCTGCCGCTCGTACGCGCTGATGCGCCACGCACCGTTGCGCCGTACCCACAGCGCGACGGGTTCCCGGGACGCTTCGCCACCCTGCGCGACTTCCACGCTGGTTATGTAGATCACATCCCCCTCCACACGGCACGTCTCCGCCCCCGTCGCCTCGACGGAGCGAATCTCGATCCGATCCGGCCATGGGCTCGACACCTCCCTGCCCGGAGCACGAGACGGCTCCGACGCCCACACGTCGAGCAGTTCCGGCGTGACGAGCGGTGCATAGGCTTTCTGGATCTCGCGAACCACAATGCTGTCGGGGGCCAGAAGCGGGACATCTCTCAGCCGTCTACCCAGGCTATCGACGACCGCCCGCACGCCGGGTTCATCGCACAAGGTGTCCTCTGGAGGATTCGTTGCAGGCGCCCGTTCCGTACAGGCTGCTGCGGCCGTGCATACGGCAACGATCCATAAAAGACAGGGTGTATATCTCAGTATCATGGTGGGTGACTGCATCCGCAACGGCCTAAACAAGCCACTGCCGGATCATACTGGTTCGTAGTTGGGGCCTCCTGACGGATGGGACGCGTCCGGGGCAGCCGCAGGTTCCGGTTGCTGCCACCTACACTATCCAGCGGAATGCCTTTCCGACTGCACGCTGCAAATCCCGGCCTCTGCTCGAAAAGCAAGGATATTACTCATACCCTATGACACTACGCTGGCACAGGATGGTCTGGATATTGGGGGCATGTGTTGAGGGAGGATCGCCTCTGGCGCCGCGTGTCGATGAGTCATAACCAACCCGTGACAGGTATCATAGCGGACTGATCATGACGCCTCTTTCTCTACTCATTGCGCTTGCTTGCGGCGCCGCGTTCATCTTCGGCGGCGGTATCCTGCTCTACCAGATCCGGCAATCCATCGAACGGTCTTCCATGCGCGCCTGAGCCAATTACAGGCAATTGTGCGAACCTCGTAGCGATGAAAACCTCGCGGGCGGGACATCGTAAGAACATCGATGTCCCGCCATGTGAAGCCGATCGTTATGAGGGAGCGCGTACTACTGCTGGCAGATGATGAGGAGACGATGCGGGCGCTCGTGGAAGCGTCGGTTGCGGAATGTGAGATACCGATGCGGCTCACAACCGTACGTGATGGCGTGGAACTGATGACCTATCTCCGCCACGAAGAGCCGTATACAGACGCGGAGTTCGCTCCCCAGCCGGACATCATCCTCCTCGATCTCAACATGCCCCGAAAGAGCGGACTCGAAGCACTCGCAGAGATCAAAGAGGACACGCACCTCCGCCGCATTCCGATCATAGCCCTTACCGCTCGCGACGCCGAAGAGGAGCTTGAACAGGCGTATGATCTCGGTATCAGCGCCTACATCACGAAGCCCATCGGGTTCGATGATCTGTGCCGCATGATGAATGCACTCGCTTTCTTCTGGTTCAATACGGCGAAACTCCCCAGGGGCTCCGACCGCACGCCTCCGAAGCAGCATCGTTCCTGACTGATTCGTGCTGAAGCGACTCGGGGTGATCCGGAATGTAAGAAAGGCATCCGGACGCCAGTTGCTGCTAAGCCCCTTGGGATCCCCATAAACGCAACCGCGCGCCGAGAGAGCAACTGGCCCATCCCGGCGCGCGGTTGTGTGTGAGATCACGCACTGCTATAGCGTACCCTGGTATTCGCTCAGAACGCTTGCAATCAGTTCGAGCGTCTCCGCTGTCTTCTCTCTCGGAACATTCGAAGCGATATAGGCCCGAGCCCGAGTGCCGCCGATCGATTCCAGTGCAGCGAGTGCCAGCTTGCGTACCGACGGATCGCTGTCGTTTTCGTACACCCTGATGATCGGCCGGACCGCCGCGTCCATCGAAATCTGATCCGCGTGGAACCGGGACAGGTAGATGGTATTCTTCAACGCCTGCGCCCGCATGCTTGCGATGGAGGATTCGAGCAACTTGATATTCTGCTTGCTCACGTTTTTCCACCACTCGGGCGAATCATGACGCGAAACTTCGGGCTGTGATACAGCCGGCGCAGCCAGCGCAAAAAGAAGGCTGAACAGGACAAGTCGTTTCATGGCAATCCTCCGAGACAGGGTTTTTGGATGAGGTGAGTACGTCGTACCCCGTATCTGGAAGGATCACACGGATGGAGGGGAATGGAGTTACAGAAGCGGCAGGCGGGTGATGCGAAGTCCCCTTAGGCTGTTTCGAACGACGCCTCTCTTGCTGTGAACGGCATTATGCTGCCCGCTTCTGACACATTCGTACTGGTGCAGTGCGTTTACAAGGACTGATTTCGGCCTTTACGGATGTGCGCACGCTGGCAATTAGTCGGTCCTTCAGGTTGTGCTGCCTGGATGCCTGGTCGGGGCCGGGCATGACGTTGATGGGTATGTTTGTGCCTCAGCATGAGCCGCATTGCCAGATAGAAGGCTGGATAGATGTCTCCTTGACAGGCATGCGGTACAGGATGGGATTGATCATCCATGTAGCCGAGCCCTGCTCTACCTGAAAAGTGACATCATGCGCGAGCCGCTCTGTCCCTTCAGGCTGGCCGCGACATCCTCTTATGCTATCTCTGGCAGCCTTATCTGGTCCGATCTCAGCCCACCAGCCGGTCTCAACCCGATCACCCCGAGCCGGACGAGCTCCCAGAAGCACCTGACGGTAGCATCCAGGTCGAATGCCGCGTTGTGGGCCCCCTTGAAATCCTGCCTGAACAGTTTCCGATGTAGTTCGGAGAGAGAAGGCCACTTGTACCCGAATTTCCCCGGCAGCTTGCAGTAGCTGGTAGACTGCTCCTTCGTACAGATCTTTCTCATGCCGGCGAGCCGGCAGTCGATACGGGCTCGGATACACTCCGCTTCGATGATTTTCTGATCGAAGCTCAGGTTGTGGGCCACGAGATAGCTCGAAGAGGCCGTCAGTTCCGAAAACTCCTGTAGAACGGAAGCCAGGTCGTGTCCTTCCGCACGCGCTCTCTCGGTCGTGATCCCGTGAATCCTGGAGGCGTCCCGGGGGATGGTGTATCCATCGGGTTTGATGAGGTAATCTCTGGAGGTGATCAAGCGTCCGCTGCCGTCCCACTGCTGCCAGGCAATCTGGACCATCCTGGGCCAGTTCCTGAGATCGCTTGCAGGGGCACGCCAGTTTCCTGGGAGGCCCGTCGTTTCCGTATCCACGAACAAAATGTTGAACATCCTACCGCGCACCGGTTGAATGGGAGACCATACGACCGAAGAGTCGGCAGATCAGCGGAAGATGTACAGGTGTTCAAAGCATGTATCTTCGGAATTGACAGTGACTTGTTGTCGCGACTACAGTCCCATCATCAGCCAAGAGGGCTCTGTCACCGGAGCCCGGCGGATACAATAACAGGCTCTCCCAGGGCAATAGCACGTTGCCCTGGTAGAGCCTGAAACCGGAACGTAGTCGTCCAGTGGCGCTCGACAGCTGTTACAGACTGCCGAGTGTTTGTTCGAGGGGATGCTCCTGCAAAAGCTCTTCGGGGGCATAGAAGCCGGTCTTGCCGGAAACGGCGTTGCGTACTTCCTTCACCCGGGCCGGTGAGACGGCAGGCGCCTCGTTGCCGAACGAGTTCCGTACAAACGTCAGCACAGCCGCCACCTCTTCATCGTTCAGCAGCCCCTCGAAGGGTGTCATAGGAACCTGTCCGGGATACTGCTTGCCCTGCACCTCGATCGGCCCCTGCAATCCTTTGAGCGTAAGCTTGATGAGGCGCTCTTCGTCTCCGAGCACCCACTCCGTGCCAGCGAGCGGCGGGAATCCTGACGCCTCCAGGCCCTGGCCGTCCGGCTGGTGGCATGTGCCACAGAACCCTTCCCGGCTATAGATCTCCCGGCCTTTGTTATAGAGCGCGAGTTCCTCGCCGGTCAGCTTCGTCTGCGTTTCCTGTTCCTGCATCTCATCGACTTCGTGCCCGTTGAGGTGGGCACGCGCAGTGGCGTACGCGTGAATCATCCAGTCATCGAGGGGCATTTTTTGAGCCTCCGCCAGAACGCGCAGGCCATCCTCCTTCTCCAGCCATGAAGCAGCCACGATGGCTTCGAGGCGGACACGCCCATGCTCGTCCCGGGCAGCCTCCACGAGGAGTTCGGTCTGATCGGCTACCTGATGCCCCGTGTAGCGCAGCACGCGCACCGCGGCCGCGCGGGCCCGGTGATCTTCCGCTTTGAGTAAACGCCGGAGCAAGTCCTGATCGACCCGGTTCAGCCCCCACGTGACCCAGAGGGCTTCAAGCAGGTGGTGCTCGTATTTAGGATCGTTCTGATCCAGGCCGGCAACCCACACCTTGAGCTTCGGGAGCACTTCGTCAGCATCACGACCCCGTAGCTCGCGCCGGGTCCGGTAGCGCGTCCGGTATTCGGGCAGCTTCAGGTTATCCAGCAGCACCTCGATGCTGGCGCCTGCAATTTGCGCGGGTTCGACCAGCGGGCGCGATGGATAGGTGATGCGGTAGATGCGTCCATGTACGTGGTCGCGGAGTGGATCACGTGCGTTGTGCTGCATGTGCCCGATCAGCACGTTGTGCCAGTCGACCAGATACAGGGAGCCATCGGGGGCAAACTCCATGTCGACCGGCCGAAAATTCTTGTCGAACCCCTGCACCAGATCCTGACGGTGGTGGGTTGTGTAGCCCGTTCCGTCCTCAACCATCACGTGCTGCTTCATGCCCAGGAAGCCAATCGTGTTGTTGATCAGCAAGTCCCCCTGGACCTCATCCGGAAAGTGCCGGCTCGACACGAATTCGAGCCCGGAGGTGGGACGAACCAGGTGGGCTTTTTCGATCAGGTTGAAGGACTTGTGGGTGGCTACGCCATACCGCGGCTTTATCGATCCCGGCATCATCCAGCGCACGTCGGGACCTGACGTCTCGGCGAAGAAGTTCTGCCCCCAATCATCGAATGCAATGCCCCAGGGGTTGGGAATCGCGAGCTGCGCGGTGCGCTCCAGCTGGCGACGTTGCGGATCGTAGCGGAAGAATCCGCCGTTGGTACCGCGTACCGGACCATATGGCGTCTCCACGTTGGTGTGCAGGAACGTCCCTTCCGCCATGTAGATGGCGCCCGACGGGTCCGCCGTGAATGCGCTGATCGCATGATGGGTATCGTGATCGTCGAATCCACTGAGCAGGATCTCCTTCTTGTCGGCTCGGTCATCGCCGTCGGTGTCCGTCAGTAGAATGAGATTGGTGCCCTGCGAAACGTAGACCCCTTCCGGTGCCAGTTCGAAGCCTACGGGTAGGTGCAGGCTATCGGCAAACGTGATCTGCTTATCGGCCTTGCCATCCCCATCGGTGTCTTCAAAGATGAGGATCTTGTCGTTCGGGCGTCCATCTCCAGGCTTCCAGTGCGGATAGCTTGGCATCGTAGCCACCCAGAGGCGCCCCTTGTTGTCGAAAGAGAGTTGAACCGGATTCGCCAGATCCACGAATTCCTGCTCCGAAGCAAAGAGCTCGATTTTGTATCCCGGCGCGACTTTGAGCTTGTCGAGTGCCTCCTGACCATAGAGATACCGCACTTCACCCCCCGCTTCGCTCAGGTCGTAGTTGGTCTGGACCGGAGGCAACTCTATGGTTCTCGCATCTGCTGCCTCGAGATCCATGCGTTCTCCTTTCGCCGCGAGCCAGATTGCCGTATCCCGGATCGCCGTCATCTGGCGAATTTTCTTCAACTCATACGGGTAGTTGTCCGGACCGAAGGGATTATAGCGGCGCCCGAAGACGTGTACGCCGTTCGGGATCTTGTAGTCGTTGTGCCAGAACCAGTTCTTCTCCAGGACGGCGTCGCGCACCAGCGACCGGTGTGTTTCGGCCGCGTCGGTAGATCCTCCGAAAATCTCATCGGCAATGAACGAAGCGAACCGGGCATAGCCTGCGTCGGTGAGTTGGAAGCCATCGATCGTCAGTGGCTCATCGGACGAGCGATACCAGCGCCGGGAAGGCGCGAAAGCATCGATGAACAACACATCGTGTCTCGCCGCCACTTCCCGCATGGCCTCGGTATACAGTTCCAGGTTCGCATTCTCCCGCTCTCCATTCGGAAGGTCGTAAGTGTCTGAGAGGTCCTCGAAGGCGATGGGTGATACGAGGGCAAGCTGAGGCGGCGTCTCCCCATTGTACCGCTGATTCAGCGTATGCTGAATGAAGGCATCCAGCTCCGCCTTGTAATTCTCGAGGCCTGCTTCTCCCTGGAACGACTCGTTGTATCCGAAGAAGGCGACGATGATGTCGGCCCCGAGACGCGTGAGCCACTGGTCCGGCGTTTCGAAATGCCCCTCGCTGCCCGAATCTCGGGCAAGTTCCGTCTGAAACTTCTCTGCACCCGGAAAGGCCCAGGGGGACTCTCGGCCTGAGTGCGGCCTGAATCCGGGCGTGTCTCCCCCATCGCACATATTGCGGATGGTGAGCCTGCTATCCGGAAAGCGCAGGTGTACTTCGGTTTCGAAATGGCCGTAATTCATCATCCTGGAGCACAGATTATTGCCGATCAGGACGATGCTTGCCCCCTCATCTACCCGCAATGGCGTTGAAGCCTGAAATACGAATTGCAGTGTACCTACTACTACGAGCAGGGCTGCAATGGCCGGGTAAATCAATCTTGGACGCATACGGCTGTTCATTAGAGGTCTGTGGAGAATCTGGATCTGTTCATACGAGCTGTGCTGGTGCCACTCAGCAGAGGTCGATGGTACGTGGACCCGGCAGTGTGTAGAGCGCAAGCGATTCCAGGCTCTTGCGAGCATGCGACTGCCGAGCAGAACAGCGTCTCGTCCGGCTTGAAGGTGGAACCGCTACCGGATCAGTCCAATCCGAACTGGAGCGCCATCCGATGCACGCTACCGAAAACTCCGAAATTTGTGTAGGCATAGTCAAAACCGAGATCGATACCGCGTACGCTTTGCTGCAATCCGGCTCCGAGGCTGATCCCTTCCTCGTCGGTTGGTGTCACGTACCCGACACGCAGGGCCAATGTATTGATAAACAGGTATTCCAGCCCAACTCGAAGCTGCTCCACGTAGTCTCTGGGATGCTCCGCATCGACCGCGAGCAGTAGCGAGTGCGTGCTCATACCCGGCGAAACCAGATCCATCAGATCCATAGACGCCCCGATGCGAAAGGAAAGCGGCAACTCAAAGCTTTCTTCCCCATAAGAGAGTTCCTGGGAAAAATTACGGGCACTCACTGCAAAGTTCAGGCTGCGGAAGCCGGTCCGGTAGAGCACGCCGAAATCGACCGCCAGGGTACCCAGAGCGTTCTCTTCTTTGACCGGAATGTCCCCATCCAGACTCAAGGTACTTGCGCCGAGTGATTGATGCACGTACTTGAGCTGACCGCCTACAGAAAACTTATCAGATAGCGAGCGGGCATAACCGAACCCGGCAGCAAGGGCCGTCGGACTGAAGGTGCCCAGGTCCTCAAAGCCTTCCGAGTTATCGGCGCGGATCGTCTCATACAACTCCCCATAGTTGATGGCCATCAACGAAAAGCCGAAAGTCCCCAGGTTACCGCGCCCGGGGCGGTAGGCGATGCTGCCGAAGTGGTAATCGATGTCGCCGATCCACTGGTTCTGCCCCAGCGAAAGGTCCAAGGTATTGGCGACCAGCGCCATGCCGGCCGGGTTATAGAACAGAGCCGTGGAGCTTCCTCCCAGGGCCGTCATGGCATCCCCCAGGCCAGCCGCGCGGGCGTGCAGCGGCACCGTCAGGAACTGCATGCCCGTCTGGGCCAGTTTGGTGCGATCCTCGATGAGTTGCGCGAAGCTGTTCGACACGAGCGTGATGGATAGCGCGAAAACGAGCAGGCTCGTTGTGATGCATGCTTTCATGGGAATGCCTCGGGTTGGATCAGGGTTGTCCCGTTAGCTGGATGCCGACAGGCACGTGAACCTGGCGCAGGGTCCGGCGCAATGCTCGCCATACCCGGCGCAACGGGGAAGGTGAAGTACGGCCCGGGAGCCGGGAAGCCGTATCTTCGCTCTCGATTATCTCGTTAGCGGATGATGACGAACTTGCGCACGACGTGATCGCCGGACTGGTTGTCCTTGATCACAGCGAGGTAGAGGCCACTCACGACGAGCTGGTTGGCCGAGGTCGTCAGGTCCCAGTAGGCATCCCCGCTGCCGTCCGTATGCCGGATGGTTTCGATCAACTGCCCTCGCTCCGTGTAGATCTGGATGGTGGCATCGCCAGGAATATTCAGGAAACCGATCTTGTCCTGCTGATCCGGCCAGCGCACGTTCTCTGCCGAAGTGAGGTTGTAAGGGTTGGGCACGACGCGAGCCGCCTCAAGCCCCGATCCCGGCTCGCGCTTCAGGATGGCCGGATCGTAGGTCTGCATGTAATACCGGTTGCTCTTCAGAGGCACACCGGTGGGCGTCAGCCCCGTCGGGTCGGTATTGATCTCTCCGACTGCCTGGATGTAGTAGTAGTAGGACACACCGCGCGAGACCTCCGTATCCTCATAGGATGTTTCGTTGGGACCGGCGGTATAGACGAGTTCGTAGCGACGTCCATTCTCAATGGCCCCTTCGTGGGTGTTCTGCGTACGCCAGATCTCCCACGCCTGCGGCATCTCGCCCGGATACGGTTCCCATTCCAACGTGATGGCATCTACGCCGCTATGTACCTGGAACCGGCGTGGCGGCAGCGGAGGTTTCGGGATCTCATAACCCGATTTGTAATTGGCGATCGCTCGCCGGAAGGTCTGGAACAACGAATCGCGACCGGTCATGACCCACTCGTTCTTATCCATGACCTCCTTCTGCGGGTCGATCACCCCGTCGCCATTCGCATCATATTCGATGTCGCCGTAGTCGTTGCCTGCCCGCCAGAGCCGTTTATAGGCCTGGCCGATCTGAACGGCCGCATCAATGGAGAGTCCGGAGGCACCGCGGGCGATGACGATGCGAACGACCTGACCCGGCTCCATCGTGTAGGGCCCGAAGCCCATGCCCTGTTTGTGCCCGCCCGGCGTATCGAGCTGCGGGTTGCTCTCGGCTGGCGGGTGGGCGTAATCGCGGTTCGGAACGATGACCTCGGCATGGGTAGGAACCGGCCGTGGATTTCCCTCAAACAGTTTCCCGCTGATCAACTCCCACTCGGCCTGCTGTTGCTGCTCGTTGAACGCCGTCTGACCGTAGTCGAGCACGTCGTCGTCCGAGCTGTACCAGACCATCGTGCGCGGCTGCGCGGGATCGTCCTCCAGGGATACATCCGGAGCATGCGCCGCCCCGTCGGCGTGCACCACCACGGTGCCGTGGAACTGCCATCCGACCAGCCGGCCGAGGGTGTCTGCCCTGTCGGAGTTGGAGCCATTCCGGAGCGCCGGTGCACCGATATCGTCCCACAGGTTGAAATCGGGATCGTCGCCCAGCCAGCCGTATTGAGCCCGGAAGTCGATATTGGGATCCGGCATGTTCGGTTTGCCGGGCCAGACGGCATCGAACATATTCTCCCGCCCCCACTTGGCGCCGTTACCGAGCATACCGCTGGCTTCGCGGCTGGTGCCCCACCGCTTGGAGAAAAAGAAGTACACGCCTTCTAGCGTCCGATCCGGAAATTCGGCCTCTTCATCTCCATCGATGTTGCCGGTATTCTGGAAGGTGTATTCCAGAACGTGGTAGTTGTCGTGGTATTCGTTACTGAATGCCAGAATCCTGCGCGTCATCGTGATGCCGTTCAGGAAGTTCACCGTATGCTCGAGCATACGGTCGGCCTTCATGTCGACAACGACCTCATCGACGGTAGCGGGTTGTCCGAAGGTCAACTGGTTGTCGACGTACACTTCCGGGTCCTCGAACCGGGATGACATTGTCATGCCGTGTGCCCATAGCTCACCGAACCCCATCACACGCGGGCCCTTGTGGGCAATCTTATGCGGCCATGTTTTGCCCTGCTCGTCGGTCCAGTTGTCTACGGAGACCCAGATGGCATCTGAATGGTGAAGGGTGGCTTTATCACCGAAAATGGCGGGCCACTGCGAGCCAAGCTGATCCTCCGAGTTTGCGCCGGCTTCGGAGTACCAGTGCTGATAGGAACCGACGTCCAGCCAGCGCTTGATGTACTGGGCTTCGGCTCTGTGGCAGGAAAGAAGAAGCAGGATGCCCGGCAGCATCGCCCACGCGATCCGCGTGCTGCGGTGAGAAATAGCGAGTTTCATGGCGTATCCAGGGGGTCTACTCGAGTGATCGGCTGACGGCTCGCCTCAGAAGCTCATGCGGAGGCCGAAGCGAACGCGGCGAGGATAGAGGAACGTGAAGGCCTTGTTGTTCGGCATGTCGATATAGGCCTTATCCTTGAGCACGCGGACGGTCTGGCCTTCGCGCTGCACGTTGTTCGGATCCACCTTACGCCAGGCTCCGTCGGCCCACTCCTTATAGTCGCCCGTCGTACGCTCGTAATAAAGCGGGCGTGTGGCGGGGTTGGCGACGTTCTCCGCGTTATCGACGATCTCGATGGGCACGAAGGGAACGCCTTCCTTCCGGTAGTCGCCCGGCCGATCGTTACCGGGGATGTAGGAATAGGGAGCCGGTGCGTCGCCGAAGATGTCCGCCGGGAGGTGCAACGATTGCATGTAGTAGTTGTAATCGTTGCTGCCCAGGAATGCACTGCGCGACATCTGCTTGAGGTTCAGCACGTTGCTCACGTCCATGAAGAAGGTGGCCTTATGGGAGCGGACGGCGAAGTTCTTGCTCAACCGCAGATCCAGGTCATAGTCGTCGGTCCAGCGGACGTTATTCTCGACGCCACGGATGGTGGTGTTGTTGGTCCAGGTGAGTACATCCCCTGCTCGCCAGCCGCCGAGCAGGTTGATGCGCCAGTCGCCCAGAGGGTACAGGCCGCCAGCCGAGGGCCCGAACGTTTCGGGCACGATAAACTCCAGGCTGACGCGGGCAAACGGTTCGGGGACGGAAACGTCGGGGTAGTGCTCCGTGCTGTTGCGCAAATAATCCCGCTGCAGTACCGGATTCTCGTACATCTGGCCGAAACCGAACTGGCCGGCTTTACGGGCCATGTACGTGAAATTGGCAAAGCCCCGAATGAAGCGCCCGGTATTCTTGACGAGCGATATCTCGAATCCGCGCACGTCCTCGTAGTTATAAGGCAGACTGATATTATAGTTGACCAGCCCGGAGATGTCGTGGAAGCCCACCAGACGCGGCTGCTCCGAGATGTCCTTGTAATAGCCCGTCATGCGGAGCAGAAACCGGTTGAAGATGTTGTGCTCGTACCCGAGTTCGTAAGCGATCGTCTTCGGCATCGGGTGGTTCGGATTGCCCACCTCACTCGTTGCGCCGGAGAAGATCTGCCGGAGTACATAGATGTTGTTCGGGTTGAGCATCTGCCGGAAGTGCCCATAGTTGAAGAACAGTTTGCTGTTCTCCGTGATCGGAAACGAGACGCCCAACCGCGGGCTCAGCGATAGCTGTGGATCGACCGGCTCTTGCGCAATCGATTCCTCGGGGGGTGGAGTGATGGCCGAGAACCCCATGTCGTATAGCTCATGGGCGTACCACGAGCCACCTGCATGGAAGTAATCCAGTCGCAGGCCGACGTTGGCCACAATGCCCTCGAACTCGAATTTGCTCTGTGCATAGGCCGCCCCCTGCCGCGGGTAGCGCTTCCAGATGAAGGTGGCGTTCTGTCCTCCCTGCCAGAAGAGAGCGTGTTGGTAGCGGTGATTACTGCGATGGGTCGTAAAGACACCTTCGATACCGCTCTTGATCTGCATGAACCTGTTGAGCTGGCTCGTAATATCGATCGCACCGTTCCAGCTGGTGCTCCAGGAGGCATCGCGCCCGACGCTCCAGTTACCCCCCAGCCACATGCCGACGGGATCATTCACCACTAGCGTATCGAACCCGTACGGTGCTTCGTCAAGCGCCATCTCGCCGATCTGCTTGATGGGCTCCCGGTTCCGATGACGGCCGGGGCCGGTATCGTAATCGGAGCTGTTACGCTGCAGACGGATCTCATAGAACGTGCTCGGACTCAACGTATGCGTCAGATTCAGCCCGAGCATGGAACGAACCACGTCTGTCTCGGACCAGAAGTGTGTCCCGAATGTCTCGGCGCCGCCGGTGAGGCGGGTTGCCATGTCGCCCCGTCCCTGAAGAATATCCGCGAAGCCGAATTCATTCGGATTCAGGCCCGATTGCGTGGCATACATCCCGAGCAGATCCACGTTGATGCTATTTCCGATGTTAGCCGTCAGCTTGATCTGCCCCATGCGGTCGGTGTAGGCCTCGCGGCTCTGGGGAATAGTATAGGCAGCCTGCGTCTGGCGCAATGAAGCCATGAAGCGCAAATCACCCAGGTATTTGCCAATAGCGGGTACCGGACCGCCGAAGGAACCATCGAATTCGTAGTCCGGCCTATCAACGGTCATATCCTTGCGGCGATACCATTTGAATAATTCCTGCAACTCCTCGGGAGAAAGGTCATTGCCGGCATTGTTGTCGTTGCGGAAGGCCTCGGAGATGCTGTTGAAGCCTTCGAACGTGGGGTATTGCCGCCGCTCGTAGGTGTCCCAGGCAGAAGTCCCCTCGAAGGCCGTTACTGGATCGAGGTAGGGCCGCATCCAGTAGTTATCGAAATCGCCCACACCGGGGCCGAGTGACTCGCGCTGGGGTGGACTGTAGCGCATGAGCAGATCCGCCGTGTAGCGGTCGCGCGAACCTTCTTTCATGACGACGTTGATCAGGCCGGACCGCACATTGCCATACTCTGCGTTGAAGCCACCGGTCTGCACCTGTACTTCATCTACCGCCGTGTAGCTGATACCGGTAAACGGAACGTTATCGCGCCCGTCCCGCATGGTCATGCCATCCACGGCGAAGGCCACTTCATCGAGGCTGCCGCCACGAATACGCATACCTGACTCGACGCCCGCCTGCAGGTCGATGACCTCGTCCACCCCGGCCACAGGAATGTTCTCGATCTCCTGTGCATTGAAGTTGGCCACGTTGGCCGAGACGTCGCGTTGCACGATGGGCTTTTCAGCGACGATGACGACCTCATCCAGGCCGACGGCCTCTTCCTGAAGCGCGAAGTCGACCTGCGCCGTCAGATCGATGTTCACGCGCACATTCTCTTGAACCTGCGGCGTGAATCCGATGGAAGAGGCGCGAAGGATGTAGGTGCCCGGCCGGACGTTGAGGATGCTATAGTAACCCTCGATGTCGGAGATAGCGCCCTGCGTCGTGCCCTCGATAACGACGGTGACGCCGGGAATGGGCTCACCGGTCGACGCATGCGTTACCTGGCCGGAGATCTTACCGACCTGTGCATACGCCACACCAGCCGACAGGCTACACAGGATACCTATCCAGACAAGCAACGGTAACGGTTTCATGCAGGAATCCTCCGTTTCAATATGGTGAAAGAACCGTGTGTGCTCTGGATGGTGATTGCCTGAACCGAACTCCGGCCTCTCGTGTGCTCCGCTATGACTGAGAGCTTATCCCTATCTCAGCCATAGCGAAGGAGCAGCTCCGGCGGGCAATCCATTACAAACCGGCAGTTGCCGGGGGGCACCTGAACGTGAGAAAAAGGCAGGACCCATCACGTCAAACGTTCCCGATCAATGCAGCCGTCGGCGTACTACCTGCATACCATCTGCATCTTTACCGAATCCCGAATATATTCTGTCGGTGTCCCACTGGAGGCGATAGGTATAAAAAAACGAGTAATGGCGCAAGCCCATTCTTTCACCCCCTGCAACTTTTATCTGCCTATCGCCATGGTGCCGCCATGCCTGGTTCGGGTCTTACTGAATAACACATTGACAATGGCACGGCAAACGAATATCATCACCCAGAATGCCATCAGAATCTCACATGTATACAACAGATATAAATATCAACACAGATCGAACGGCCCTATTGCCAGCACCTTTCGGTGTGCGCTGGTATCCGGACCTCCCTACTCCCGTTACCGACATGTACGAGAAGAGGGGCTTGCGCTGCAAAAACAGGATAGAAGAGTAAGCCGGTGCTAGACGTCGCAGGAATGATCGGGGTACGTATATTCCATGCAGCCCGAAGTATCCCCCTGCGAACACCGTAACTGGGACGTTTGCATGGCCGAACCGAAACAGCTTATCAAAGGCAAGAAGAAACGGCAGGACGCCGGTCAACCGCGTCTACTGCGTGAGATCGCTTATGAGCGTCTGAAAGGCGCCATACAGGACGGTGAATTGCAGCCCGGCGAGGCGCTTTCCGAATCGCGCCTCTCGGAAGCGCTTCAGATCAGCCGAACTCCTGTGCGCGAAGCCTTGCAGCAGCTGGCGCAGGAGGGTCTGGTTCAGATCTTGCCCAACCGGGCGGTAACTGTCGCCGCGCCGTCAATGCAAGAAGTGCTGAACGTGTTGCACGTGCGCTCGCTCCTGGAACCCGAGATCGTGCGTCTGGTGGCCGAGTCCGCCACCCCAGAGATCATTGAGGTACTATGGAAGACCATACAGGACATGGATGAGGCCGTCCAGCGGGGGGATCGACCTGCCTGGTCCAGGGCAGATAACGTATATCACGAAACGCTCAGCAAGGTCTGCCCGAATGCGTTGTTAGGGCAACTGGGGCTGCAGATGCGGAATCGCATGCAGTTCCTGGCTACCGACTCGCAGACGACCGCGGCGCGACTATCGGCCTGCACTGAAGAGCACCGGGCCGTTGTCGCCGCCATTGCGGAGCACGACGCCCACGCAGCCCAGCAGGCCATGCAGGAACACTTTCATCAGTTGCGGGCCAGCTTCTTCAAGCGGCTGGTGCACATGTAAGACCGGCTCAGCTATGGAATCGCCTCGTTTCAGGCCAATTTCCCGGCGCGGGCCTTCCATACTTTCGGAGCTAAACCGAGTGCCGTTCCAGCCAGACACGTTCGAACGGTTCGAAAACGGTTTCGCGTAGCGTAACATGCGATATTCCATCACCCCGTAGAAATGCAATAAGCGGTCTGCCTGACCGCTTCGTTAGCGATCGGTTTTGCCGGAGACACCACCATGAGACTTCGATCAGCCATCCTGACCCTCAGCCTCGCAGGCCTCATCACGACCGGCGCGTTTGCGCAAAACCAGACCGATCCGCAGTGGGTGGTCTATGAGGGAGGAAACGGCCCCGGCCGGGGAAAACACATCGTCTTCGTCAGCGGCGACGAGGAATACCGCTCCGAGGAGGCACTCCCCATGCTGGCCAAGATCCTGGCGGAGCACCACGGCTTCACCTGCACCGTACTTTTTGCCGTCGATCCTCAGACCGGAGAGATCAATCCCGATCACCAGACGAACATTCCGGGGCTACACCTCTTGCAAACGGCAGACCTGATGGTGCTGTTCACGCGCTTCCGGGAGTTGCCCGACGATCAGATGAAGTATATCGTCGACTACACGAACTCGGGGAAGCCCATCATCGGCCTGCGTACTGCTACCCATGCCTTCCACTATACGCGCAACCCGAACAGTCCCTACGCCAAGTACGATTACAACAGCAAGCAACTGGAAGGCGGATACGGGCGGCAGGTCTTCGGAGAAACCTGGGTCAATCACCACGGCGACCACGGTAAGGAGAGCACGCGCGGCCTCATCAACGGGCTCTGGCAGGAGCACCCGATCCTGAATGGGGTCAAAGACATCTGGGGACCGACAGACGTGTATGGAATCCGAGACCTGACGGGAGATGTCGAGGTACTGGTGTATGGCCAATCGCTTCGGGGCATGGAACCGACCTCACCGCCGAACAACGATAAATCCATCATGCCAGTGGCATGGATCAAGACCTACACAGGTGAAACCGGCAATACGGCCCGCGTTTTCGCGACCACGATGGGTGCTGCCGTGGACCTGCAGAGCGAAGACCTTCGCCGGCTGCTCGTCAACGCCAGCTACTGGGCAATGGGAATGGAAGACCAGATCCCCGAGCGCGCGAACGTCGATTACGTCGGCGAGTACACGCCCACCTTCTTCGGCTTCGGTGACTATCAAAAGGGCTTGAAGCCATCCGACTTCATGTGGGAACGCGGAGGGATCGGAGCCTTGCCGGATTCGCATGCCCGTCCGTAGTATTTCAGCCCGATGAACGTCGCCCTCTTCGTCCCCTGCTACATCGATCAACTCTACCCGCGGGTAGCCATTGCTACCCTGCACTTGCTCGAGAAGCTCGGGTGTACGGTACACGTACCTCTGAACCAGACGTGCTGCGGCCAGCCCATGGCCAATGCCGGCAGCGAGCGGGATAGCCTCGGCGCGATGCACCACTTCGTGGATGTCTTCCACCGCTATGACTACATCATCACGCCCTCGGGCAGCTGCGCCTTACACGTGAAGGAGCATTACGATACCCTGGGAGAGCGGGTGGACGTCCGCCATGTGCGCGCCCGGACTTATGAGTTGAGCCAGTTTTTGACGGATGTGCTGAAGGTCACCTCGCTGCCTGCCGCATTTCCGCAAAAGGTCGGGCTGCACGCTAGCTGCCACGGGCTGCGAGGATTACGACTGGCCTGCTCCTCGGAGCTCCATGCTCCGCCCTACGACAACGTACGCAGGCTGCTCGAACTGGTAGACGGTCTCGAAGTCGTCGATCTCACCCGTCCGGATGAATGCTGCGGCTTCGGAGGTACGTTCGCCGTCTCGGAGGAAGCCGTATCGGTCCGTATGGGCATAGACCGTCTCCAGGATCACCTGGAACACGGCGTAGACGTCATTACGGGCACCGACATGTCTTGCCTGATGCATCTGGAAGGGCTGGCACGGCGCAGCCGGTTGCCCGTACGCATCCTGCACTTTGCAGAAATTCTGAATGGAGGGAGCGCGTGAATCATCCTGTAGCGGCGGCGAAATTCAATGAGGATGCGGCACGCACCCAGTGGCACGACGAGGCGCTCTGGTTCGTGCGCCAGAAACGGGATCGGGCAAGCCGAACGATCCCGGAATGGGAAGCCCTCCGCGAGCAGGCCTCTCAGATCAAAGCACACGTACTGGCCAACCTCGATACCTACCTGGAAGAGTTCGAACGGAACGCCCGGGCGAATGGTGTGCAGGTGCACTGGGCGCAAGATGCCGAAGAGCACAACCGCATCGTACACAGCATTCTGAAACGTCACGGCGTACGCAAGCTGGTCAAGAGCAAATCGATGCTCACCGAGGAGTGCCACCTGAACCCCTACCTCGAAGCGCAGGGCATCGAAGTCATCGATACAGACCTGGGCGAGCGCATCGTGCAACTCGCCCGGCAGGCCCCGAGCCACATCGTCATGCCGGCGATCCACTTCAGGAAAGAAGAGATCGGAGAACTCTTCCACGACCGGCTCGGTACCGAAGCAGGCAATGCGGACCCGCAGTACCTCACTGAAGCGGCACGCCAGCACCTCCGAGCACAATTCCTGAGCGCTGATGCAGCCCTGACGGGCGTTAATTTCGCTATTGCCGAGACCGGCGGCTTCGTCGTCTGTACCAACGAGGGTAACGCTGATCTCGGCGCGCACCTCGCGCCCGTACACATCGCATGCATGGGCCTGGAGAAGATCATTCCGCGGGCGGAGCACCTCGGTGTGTTCCTCCGTCTGCTGGCGCGCAGTGCGACAGGGCAGGCTATCACAACCTATTCGTCCCATTTCCACCGCCCCCGGCCGGGTACAGAAATGCACATCGTGCTCGTCGATAACGGGCGGACCGAACACCTGGCGCGAGAGGATTTCCGCGCTGCGCTCAAGTGCATCCGGTGCGGGGCTTGCATGAACACGTGCCCGGTCTACCGGCGCAGCGGAGGCCACAGTTACGGGTACGTCGTGCCCGGTCCCATTGGCGCTATCCTGGCTCCAGCCAGGGATCTGAAGACATACGCTACGCTACCATTTGCCTCCACCCTGTGCGGCTCGTGCAGCGATGTATGTCCGGTCAAGATTGACATCCATACACAACTGTATAAGTGGCGCCAGGTCGTGACCGAAGCAGGATTCCTGCCGCGTGAGAAACGCCTCATGCTCCGCCTGGCGGGCCGGTTGTTCAAGTATCCGCACCTGTATCAGGCGGCAGGACGATGGGGCCGCCGTCTGCTCCGGAAGCTGCCCCGACGCATGCTGTACACCCCACTCAATGCCTGGGGACGGGCCCGCGAACTGCCGGAACCACCCCGGCAAAGCTTCCGCGAGTGGTACATCGAAAACCGGAAGCCCGAATGAGCAGCCGTTCCGATATTCTTGCCGCACTTCGGCGTAACAAGCCGCCGCAGTCTCCTCTTCCTGACCTCACGCCCCGACCTGAGATACCATCCGGCGCGCTGGAAGCTACGTTCCTGCAGGCCCTGGAACTCGCAGGCGGACGTTTCTTCGTTTCCTCTCCGGAGCATAGCGTATCGCAAGCTCTCGCTGAGGCCTATCCCGCCGAGCGCGTGATCTGTTCAGCCATGCCGGCCCTCGTTCAGGGCACGGTCGACTTGCACCGAATAACCGATCCGCACGACCTGGCAAGCGTCGACCTCTTTGTCTGCCGGGGTACATTCGGGGTGGCCGAGAATGCAGCCATCTGGGTGGATGAGCGGCAGATCGGGCACCGTGCGGCGCCTTTTCTCGCACAACACCTCGCCATCGTGCTGAACCGGCAGGAGATCGTACCGACCATGCACGAAGCCTATGCACGATTGTCCGTGGCCGAGCCCGGATTTGGTGTGTTCATCGCAGGCCCTTCGAAAACCGCTGATATCGAACAAGCGCTGGTCATCGGCGCTCACGGCCCACGCAGCCTTACCGTGGTTTTGATGGATGAGAACGATACAGTTCGAACCTGATCCTCACCACTTCAATCCCGCATGAACACCGCTCCGCCCACACCCTCCAGACCGGGTACAGCATACTTTACTCGAGATACTGTACCACGTTGAGCGGATTCATGGCGAAGTGATCCTCTTCTTTGCGTGCATGCTGGTACTGGATATAGGCCCAGCACAAAAATGCAGAGCTACTGATATATTCATGCGAAATCGCGACCACGCGTGCTGCTTGCGGGCACCTTGTATGCCGTCGGTATGTATTTTGTACTGTACAGATACATCGCATGAACCACGGCAACCCTGACCCGACTTACCATGGCTGAACTCAAGCAACTTACCGGCAAGAAGAAGCGCCAGAAGGCCAGTACTCCTCGCCTCCTGCGCGAAATCGCCTATGAACGCCTCAAAGTCGCCATTCAGGACGGCGAGTTCCAGTCGGGTGAGCCGCTTTCTGAAACACGCCTCTCCGAAGCCTTGCAGATCAGCCGGACTCCCGTGCGCGAAGCCCTGCAACAGCTGGCGCAGGAAGGTCTGGTTCAGATTATGCCCAACCGGGCCGTGACCGTAGCAGCCCCCTCCATGCAGGATGTGCTCAACGTGCTGCACGTACGCTCCCTGGTAGAACCCGAGATCGCGCGATTGGTCGCCGGATCCATCTCGCCGCAAGCCGTGGAAATACTCTGGAAAGCCGTATCTGACATGGAAGATGCCGCACAGCGTGGGGACCGCCCCGCCTGGTCCAGGGCCGATAACGTGTACCACGAAACGATCAGCGCAGCCTGCCCGAATGCCTTGCTGGGACAACTGGGGCTGCAGATGCGCAATCGTATGCAGTTCACGGCAACGGATGCACAGACGACTCCGGCGCGGCTCATAGCCTGCACGGAAGAACACCGCGCCGTTGTCGCCGCCATCGCCAAACGTGATGCCCAGGCCGCTCAACAGGCCATGCAGGAGCACATCGAGCAACTCCGGGCCAGCTTCTTCAAGCGGTTGCTACACATGTGACACCAGCACCTCTCGAATCCAGACAATAAGAACAGCGGGGAGCAGCCAGTTGAGGGCTGCTCCCCGCTGCTTTTCAGGGGAAAACGTTTCGTAAGACGCTCACACGTTACCAGCCGGGATTTTGCTCGAAATGGGGATTCAACCGCATCTCTCGTTCGGGTATGGGAAGGAGTAGCTTGTTCTCGGTCACATTGTAAGCCGCGCCCAGTCGTGGAGAACGACTCCGCATCTCCACACCGTGTGCATTCATCACTTCGACTGCTTTCCCGGTGCGGATCAGATCGGGCCAGCGCTTGTTTTCGAAGGCCAGTTCCACCCGTCTCTCGCGGGCAATCGCGTCTCGCATCTGATCCTGCGAAAGTCCCTGAAGCGGATCGAGATCCGCGCGAACACGCACCTGGTTGATATACTGGTGAGCATCACCGGTCTGCCCCAGTTCATTCAGCGTTTCGGCCAGCATCAGCAACGTCTCCGCATATCGGTATACCGGGAAGTTCTCGTGTGCCCGTCCGGGTTGATCGAAGGGATGCCAGAACTTCTTCACGAACGGAATCGAGTCGCCTAGAGCCACGTCGGTGTACTGTGCGTTCCCTTCCTTCACGTACCATGCGATCGATGCATCCTTACGAAGGTCGCCCGGCTCGTACGCGCGGATGAGGTCTGCCGTCGGGATATTCTCCCCGGAACTGCTGAACGATAGATCCCCGAAGGGGATGATGTCTGTCCCTGAGTTAAACGGCGCATATCGGTAGATAAAGTTGCTTGCCTCGCCGTCGATTGCCCCGTCGAACTGAATTTCGAAAATCGACTCGGCGTTGTTCTTGTTGTCCGGATCGAATATGTCCGCATAGTTTGGGAGGAGCGAATACCCCATTGCCTCGACTTCACGAAGCTGGGTGAGTGCATCCTGCCAGTTCTTGCGCGTGATATGGACATCGGCCAGGAGCATCCTGGCGGCTCCTTCCGTCGCACGGCCGATATCGAGCCCCGAGTAGCTTTCCGGCAGTCTGGCAATCGCATCCTGCAGATCGTTCACGATCTGCTGATAGACCTCGTCGACGCTGTTGCGCTTCTCAGCAAAGGTTTCCGACGGTTCCGACACCTCGTGCAGCATAAGCGGCACCCCGCCGAACATTCGCACCAGGTTGAAATAGCTGAGCGCGCGTAGGAATTTTGCCTCTCCGATGATCCGTTCCTTGAGCGCTTCATCTCTGAAAGAAACGTCCGTGATCCGGTCGAGGATGACGTTTGTCTCTTTGATATCATCGTAAGCTGAGGCCCAGAGATTGTTAACGACTCCATTGTCGATCGTGACCATGAACTCATCGAAAGCCTCGATGTGAATGCCGCCACGGTCCGCTTCGTTGTACTGGAATGTCGTGTTATCCGAGCGCATTTCGCCCCAGGTAACGAGATGCCCGCCCGAGGCGTAGTCACCCTGGATACTCGCGTAGACCCCATTGATGGCCTTCACGAACTGATCCTGGTTCTGGTAATAAGTAGTCGACCCGCTGAAGGTACTTGGTTTCACGTCCAGTACGCTGTCGCAACCGGCAAATACGACCAGCAGCGGTAGAGAGAGAAGAATCGGATTTATTTTCATTGCTTTAGGTGTCGGTGCAAAGATCACGTGCAAGTGCGAGTGCATGTGCGCTCTTCCAATGAGGTGAGCTAAAAGCCTACCTGAAGGCCCAGCGTGAACGTCCTTGGGATCGGATAATTCGAATCGTCTCGCCCGGGCTCGAGCACACTGGTGGTCATGCTGCTGACCTCCGGATTCCCATTCGTGTACTTCGACAGAACCAACGCATTCTGAATGCTCAAATACACGCTCGTCCGCGTCAGCCAGGATGCTCTCCAGGAGTCCGGGAGGTTATAACGGAGCATCACGTTCTTCAGGTTGGCATATGTACCGTCCTCGATGTGCAGGTCACTGATGCGGCGGAAGTAGACGCGCCCTGTGCCGCTGCCGTTTGTGGTCGGGATCCAGCCGTTGCCCGGGTTATCGGGCGAACGCCAGCGGTTCATTACATCGCGCCGCACATTGAACACACCATCGATATTGTACATGTACTCGGCCGCTCCGAGCATGATATCATGCCCGTACGCGCCTGTGATCAGTGTCCGGAACTCCCAGTTACCGAAGGTCAGGTCGTTGGTGAGGGCCCACGTGAAGTCTGGATATGGATTGCCAATGATGGTATAGTCATCCATTGGTGTGATCTGGCCATCCCCATTGATGTCCCGGAACCGGAGGTTGCCAGGGATTGCGCCGGGGAATGACGGGAGTTGTTCGACCTCTTCTTCGCTCTGGTAGATTCCCTCCGTCACGTATCCGAAAAACATGCCGATGGGCTGCCCTACCCGGGTGATGTGAGTCGGTGTACCCTCGCTTCCGCCAGCATAGATGGGCGTGTCATCGACGCCGAGTTCCAGCACCTTATTCCGGTTGAAAGCGAGATTGAAGTTGGTTATCCAGCGAAAACGCTCACCGTCGAAATTCGTCGTGGTAGCCGAAAGCTCGAGGCCTCGGTTCTCAAGGCTTCCCCGGTTCTCCGTAACGCCGCCGAATCCCGATGACTGCGGCACCTCGGTGCTCAGCAACAGATCCTCGGTGAGTCGCCTATAGAGATCAGCCGTAAACAGCAGACGATAATTGAACAGGCTTGCGTCCAGGCCCAGGTTGATTTCGCGCGAGCGCTCCCAGCCCAGGAAGCTGTTCCCCATCGAGTTGAGCGTGCGCCCGCTGGCCAGCGTTCCCCCGAATACGTAGTTATCTGCGCCAACGGCACCTACGTAGTTGAAGTCGCCGATGTTGTTGTTGCCCGTCATACCGTAGGAGGCGCGCACCTTCAGGTCATTGATCGACTCCATCGAGGCCATGAAGGACTCTTCGGAGAGGCGCCAGCTCGCGGCGACCGAAGGGAACCATCCCCAGCGATTCTCCGGCCCGAACCGAGAGGAGCCATCACGCCGAAGGGAGGCCGTGAGGAGATACTTATCTCTGAACGCGTAGTTGATCCTTCCGAGGTAGGATACCAGGCCCCAGTCGGACTGGCTCGTCGATCCCGTGATTCTTGCCGCCGCGTTGAGCGTCCGGATGTCGTCGTCCGGGAATTCGTTACCCGTGAACCCGCCGCTATACGCATTGTTGGCCTGAACGGTAAAGCCGAGCAGGCCATCGAGGCTGTGACTCGCCCCGAGCCGGGGCCGGAACGAAATAGTGTTCTCGTTCAGCCAGTTGAGCGAGTTGGCTGAACCGTAATAACCGGACGGAATGACCGGAGGCCATCGGTTCTCGCCGCCGACCACCGACGGGTTGAAGGTCCGGTGCACGTCGTTGTCCCAATCGACGTTGAAGCTCGTGCGGAGATTGACACCCGTGAGAAGCTCCAGGTCAGCGAACACCGTTCCTATGGCACGAACACCCCGGCGGTCATCTTCGAGCAGATCCAACATCATGACCGGGTTGGCAAACGTAAAGGTGCCGGGGGAGCCGATCATGTCGTTATACGTCCCGTCTTCATTGTACACCGGGGGAATCGGACTGGCTACGATGGCACGGCCAATCGCGTCGTAGCGCTTGTTGCCCCCTTGTACGGGCAGGTGCCGAATCGTGTAGGATGGAGCCAGGTTGAACCCGACTTTGAACCGGTTCGTGATCGTAGCGTCCACGTTCGCGCGCACGGAAAGGCGTGTGAAATCCGTGCCGATGACAAGACCATCCTGGCGGAGGAAACCCGCTGAGACATATGACTGGATGCGATCGTTGCCGCCACTGACGCTCACATTCAGGTTCTGCATCGGAGCGGGACGAGTGATCTCCTCGAACCAGTTGGTGCCTTCTCCGTACTGCTCCGGATTGCGGTATTCGACCGGAATATCTTCCAGGGTCGGTTCGCGGCCCTCTTCGAAGCGAATACGGTCCTCGATGGATTCCTTTCTCCACTGGGCGAATTCCCGCGCATTCAAGACATCCGGCCGCCCCCGCTGAGGAATGACTTGCACGCCGGTATAGGCGCTGATCTGAATTTCCGGTTTGCTCCCGGCCCGCCCTCGCTTCGTCGTGATGATGACAACGCCGTTGGCCGCGCGCGAACCGTAGATCGCCGCTGCCGACGCATCCTTCAGCACAGAGATCGATGCGATGTCTTCCGCAGGAATGTCAGCAAGGGGGTTGGATCCGACGCTCGAAGAGGTTGGAATGGCGAAGCCATCCACGACATAGAGCGGCTGGCTGCCCGCGCCAATCGCACCGACACCTCGTACTGAGATGCGGGGGCCGCCACCGGGAATACCGGCCACCTCATTCACCTGTACGCCGGCCACCTGGCCCGTAAGCGCCCGGTCGACGCCGGTCAGTGGCATCGCATCGATGTTATCGGGATCGATGGTCGCAACGGACCCGGTCACGTCCTGGCTACGCAATGTGCCATACCCGACAACCACCACCTCATCCAGACCGATCTCCGCCGACTCCAGCGAAAAGCTCACCTCCGTCGTAGTACCTGGTGTAACCTGCACCCCCTCCTGTACCACCTCGTTATAGCCAATGTAGCTGGCGCTCAATGCGTACGTGCCGGGCTCGATATTCGAGAGCGTGTAATGACCCTCGAGATCGGTCGTAGTACCCTGCTCCGTACCAACGATCAGCACCGTGGCGCCCGGTAGCGGCGTTCCGGACTCCTGATCCGTAACCGTCCCGCTGATTGTACCGGTCTGTGCATTTGCAACGGCAGGTGCCAGGAACAGAACGAAGAGCCATAGTAGATTGCCTGACCTCATAAGAACACCTGAAGAACGCTTGGGTGAAACATGATTGATGGGTGTATTCATTTCTGTTTTGCTTTGTGTTTAGCCACCTCCTCCAGGTCGATCTGCCGCCAGTTCTTCGATGTCGTCTTGCGTACCGGCCACCTTCCCATCCTGCGGGAAACATCCATCCTGCACGCACTGAATTCGCCGGAACGTGGTGGGTGTTACCGGGCACTCAACATGGAATCAGGTATGGCCGATGGCCCCGCTTCCAGGAACATGAATAGGCTGCTCCGCTCCTGTGAGGTCAGAAGACTCAGGAGCCCTTCGGGCATGGGAGACACGTTCGAGCGCTCGCGGGACTGGATCTGCGATTTCGGAATCGTGACCTGAGGCCCCGCCGGAATCTGCACGATCACGCTCTGGCCGTCTTCGTTGTAAATGGTACCGGAGACCGTCTCGCCATCGGTTTTCGTGATCGTTTCGACCTGCCACAGGTCCGATACCGTCTCCGACGGGCGCGTCACGGCCCGTACGAGATCTTGGCGAGTAAAGCGCTGGCCTATGGTGGTCAGGTCGGGCCCGAACTCGGTGCCAATCGGGCCAAACGTATGGCAACTCGCGCATAGGGCCTTCTCGTAGGCCACTGCGCCTTTAGACGGGTCTCCCTCAAAGTTGCGCGGGTTGTAGATCAGCTCTTCTTCCAGTTCCTCATCCGAGATGGTCGCCTGAAATCCGCCAGGACCCGGCATAGCCGCAACCTGCTGGGACTCGAGCGCCTCCAGGCGTTCCGCGGCGAGGGCGCGGAACGTGTCCGGAACATGGGCCAGGAAGTCATCCTTCATGCCGTTGATGTAGCCCGAGAAGCTGGCTCCGCCCTTCCAGCCCTCACGGTGAACCTTTTCAAACCAGCTGAGCAGCATCTCCTGTGAACCTTCATCCCAGCCCGTCTTCATATTGCTCAAGGCGTAAGCCAGGAAAATCTGCTGCTCCCGGTCGTTCTCCGGGTTGTCCAGTTCCGCTGCCATCTTGCCGACCGCTTCCTCCGGCTGGAGGTATACCATCGTCCTGGCTATATCCCGGTTCAGTGCCGGATCGTTTGCCGGGAACCGCGCCAGCAGCAGGTCCGCGATCTGCTCATACTCGCCCCGCTCCCGCTCCCCATTCGGCCTGCGCCTGCCGCCTGAGAACGTCAATCCCTGATCGTTGAGCATGGTCAGTTGCATGACCCGGAGCAGATCGAGCAGTTCACTGTCAGCCGGATTCGCTTTCAGCAATTCCAGTTCGCGTTCGATGAGAAGCGTCACATCCTTGACATTGGGCTCGTCGATGGTTTCTACGTAGGCCAGCAGCGCCATCGGAGCCTGGGGGTAGGATTCGGCGCGCAATGCAGCCTCCTGCCATTCATTCCGGTTGATCCGGCGCAGGACTTCCTTCGCCGCATAGCGGACAAACCGGTCCGGACTCGAAAGCAGCGGCATTACGTCCTCCACCGCTGAGACGGGAACGTTCTCGGCCGGATGGATGCCCGTCCGGATCAGCGCTTCAGCGGCGCGGCGCTGCACGAAGGGGTCCGTATCCTTTAGCCGTTCAGCCAGTGCACGCCGGGCGGATGGACTCTGCTTCATGCCCAGGTAGTACGTGGAGGCGGCCCGCACTTCCCAGGAGGGATCGCCTCCGAGCGGAACGAGCACATTCTCGTCGAGACCCGGCCCGAACACCTGGAGCAGTTCCATGGCACGTACCCGCCGCTCGGGCTGTGCCTGCGAATCCCGCACCACTGCCGTCAGCACCTGCTGCCATTCCGAGATGCCCATTTCATCCCTGATGCGGGCCGCGGCCGCCCGGCTCCAGGCCGAGCGCGGCTGCGGCAGCGTAAGCACCTCCTCGATGGGATCGCTCGCCTCGGGCCTCGTCATTGGAGTCGGCCCGGTGTAGACGACGCGGTAGACGCCGCCCTGTGTATCCCGCCCCCCGAGCGCGAAGTACACATTGCCATCCGGCCCGACTTCGATGTCAGTCACGTTGAGCGGCTCGCCGTAGACGAAATTCTCGCTCTGCTGGGTATACGACGCGCCATCTCGAGTCAGTCGACCTACGAGAATCCGTCCACGCGACCAGTCCGCCTGCAGGAAGGCATCCCGGTACTCCCGGGGATAGCTGTACGACTGGTAGAAGATCACCCCGGTCGGTGAACCTCTCCCCTGGTCCTCCGTGCCGGGAAGCGTATCGATGTAATGAGGCGGGAGCTTACGAGACCCGGACCTCCAGCCGTAGTCCCCTCCCGGAACGGCGTGGATCGTGCGTGTGGGACGATACCAGGGTAGATCACGGTCCCACTCCATATCGGAATCGAAGGTGAACAACTCACCCATCATATTGAATGCGCCGTCATACTGGTTGCGGAATCCACCCACCACCAGTTCCCAACCGGCATCGGCCTCCGCCCGGCCTGGCCCACCCGACCGCCCGGACCCGCGGGGAGCGTCGGCTGCGGTCCGGATACGCTTGCGCACGAAGGTTCCACCCGGAATCCGATACTGGGAAGCATGGCCTCGCGGATCCAGGCGCGTCAATGCCAGGACGCCCTCGCTGTAGTCCGTGTACGGGGAGAGCGGGGCATGTGCCGACCAGGGCTGAGCCATGTTGCCGAGCGTCCAGTAGAGGTAGCCGTCCGGCCCGAAGAACGGCTGATGCGGACCGTGATCGCCCATTGCTCCTACGACACGCTCCATGCGTTCTACCCGGTCGCCTTTACCGTCACCATCTTCATCGGCAACGCGGTACATACCCACCACTTCATCGGGGCCTTCCCCTACGATGATGAGGTCGGGGCCATCGAAGAAGATGCCCTGGCTGGTGCGGACCTGGTCGGTGAATACCCGCTCTTCGAATCTGCCGTCGCCATCCGGATCGACCAGTGTCACGACGAACGAGTCCTCCCGGGCTAGAACCAGATTGCCCTGGCTGTCGAACGTGATGGCCACGATAGTGCCAGCCTCTTCGGGTGCATACACCTCCTCGACGACAAAGCCCTCCGGCACCTTGAACCGATCGACATCTCGAAACGGGAGGTTTTGAAACCCGATGAGGACACCTCCGATGAACAGCGCCAGTGTGATCGTCTTCTTCATGAGAGACCTCCGTCAGATCATGACATGATGCAGCCCGCCAGACGGGCACAGTTCAGCCAGCTACGACACCGTTCAGTAGGACACGTGGACTACGCCCTCATTACAGCCGGGAGGGCACCATACAGATGGGATGCCGAGGCAGCTCACACCGCAACAGCGTCAGCGTGCAACGGACGCGGGTGAAAACCTGGTAAGGGTGATATCCTTGAATTCCGCCTTCATGGGAGGCCCTGTGTGGATCTGAAGAGCCAGAATCCCCGAATCGGCTCGTTCCTCCACCTGGTTGTCGATCACGTCGACGGTAACGCGGCCATTGACCTTGTGTACCAGGTGATTCCCCCGCGCACTGATCTCCAGAACGTTCCAGTCCGACATATCGATGGCCGCAGTAAGCTCATCAGGATCACCGACTGAACCGGTCACCGTGAATCTGCCATCGGGCTCGATGACCACCTGCTGCGAACGCCGGGCGATGATGCCACGTCCCCTCTCCTCGTATAGCATGCCCGTGTACCGGTTGGCCGCATCCATATCGGCCTGATACCCGGATACAGTCCATCCCTCCACGACGGTACTTCGGTACTGCACGCCCGAGTTACCACCTGTCAGCCTGAAGGACAGCTTGAGGTCGAAATCCTTCACGGTACCACCTTCCCAGATCAGGAAGGTGTTCGACTGGATCGGAGTTTCGGCGGTCGTTTGGGCCACAATCGCTCTATTCTCCACCCTCCATACGCGCGGATCTCCGTTCCAGCCGGCCAGGTCCGTGCCGTTGAATAACGACTCGGCCCCTTGCGGCGCCAGGGTGATTCCAGATTCCATGGCCCCATTGCTCACACACCGGCCGACCAGTAGGGCAGCGCCGACCAGGGTGATATACAATGCACCGGTTCTAAGATACCTGAGCGTCTGTTCTTTCATGAGCTTCTCGCGAGACGCGACGTCTTGGTGTGGAGAGCTTGAAGAACGATCTCCCAGATACCGCATCATCTAGCCTACCCCGGACGGGTGGCCGTGACCTCGGCAGGCAGGTCAAAAAAACAAAGTGCCAGGTCGACAACAGTCACGATCGATGAGGCTAACACCAGGGGGAGCGTTTTTGCCTATCGTTTCTACATGAAAGCCGGCACACCGAGCAGGTAAGGCACCTGGCGCCGGTTACGGCCAGTCGGATGATCCTTAGAGGTAGGGCTGGTTCTCCTCCGGAATCTCCAGATCCATGCGCGCACGACATCGCTGCAAAACAGATCTAGACGCAAAATGGAGAACACCATGTGGAGGCGGGAAGCCCTCGGCAGAGCCTGCCGTGAACGAGGTTAGAGGGCTCACGGCAGGCTCCGGACGCGATAGAGTCCTTAACGAACAAACGCGCCTTACAGGTAGGGCTCGATACAGGTCTGTTCGTTCGAATGCGTTCCTGGGAACGCGAAACATCGCCGGAAGGGGTTCTGGCTAGAACACCCGGTCCACGAACTCGCGATTACGGACTTCCACCTCCACCTGCATCAACTCCAGTATACCACGCGCGACGTGTTCCGAATACCGACGGAAAGCCTCTTCTCCTTTCTCCGCAGTTGCACGCAAAGGATTGCCGATCGTCCCACTTTCGATGAACTCGTGGTGGTCCATCGGGAAGCTGAAATACTTGTATCCCTCGAACTCTACATCCGGCATCCCATCATTCTTCCCGAACGAACGCGGCAGAAAACTCGGTATATGCGCCCTGGTAAACTCCGCACGCTCCATACGCACCAGTGTCGGGTTGTGCGCCAGATCCTGTGATGTCTCCAGTTCGCTGGCATGCCAGCCCGGCGTCTCTTCCGGCGGATTCTCCATCAATCCCTCCATCAACCCTACATAGTTCTCCATGTATGGCTTCACGAAACTGATCAGCGCGCCGGTTTCGTAGCGCAACTTGCGCAGGATGGGATCTACCACTTTGATATTCGAACCGTGGCCGTTTATGAAGATGATGCGGTTGAATCCGTGGTGGATCAGACTACGCGCCACGTCATACATGAGATTGAGTAGCGTCGTGCTGCGCAGCGTGATCGTGCCGCGCCCCTGGCCGGGTTCGTGCATGTGCTGGGGCGAATACCCCATCCAGATCGGCGGCGTATGCAGCACCCCGATCATCTCGGATACGCGCTGCGAAATCTCGACGGCTGTGATCGTATCCGTGTAGAGCGGCAGGTGGGGGCCGTGCTGCTCCGTGCTCGCCATCGGGACCAGTACCGTATCCTTTTCCTGCAGATACTCGCGAATATCTACATAGCTCAGCTCAGCTAGATTCCAGGAGATGAACTTGCTGCGGAACGCGTCGTCGCCCGTAGTGAGTCGTGGTATACTTCTACGTTTTCCGTTTCCGATGTGGGAAGCCATTGCTGTTTTTCCTGATTGAGTAGTTGAACGAATAGATCAGCAACCTGCTCGCCAAAAGCAGGATCATTCACGTGGTAGTCGTAGGTCTGAATCGGTATCCTGGAATCGAGACGGCTCCGGACGCATTCCAGAAAAGCGTTGTCGGATGCCTCATCCCAGAACACACCGCCGGGCACGTTCGGGATGGAAAGTCCTCGCCGGGGCACCGCCATGATGACGGGTCCCTTCGCCTGGCTGAGGCGTTCGGCGAAGATCTGCCCCAGTTGAATCATCTCCTCCCGTGAGGTCCGTACGAGGGTATATTCCGGATTGTGATCGTAAACGGGCCGGTCCTTGAGCGCTTCCGGAATGGCACCGGCATGAAAGACGCTGAAGTCGATGCAGCCGGGTACCACGACCTGCGGTAGCCCGAATTGCCCGACCCGCCGTAGCCGGTCCGGGCCGCCGTCATGGATACCTCCCACCAGCGGATCGTTCACCTCGTTGGTTGTGTAGTCGATCACACCGACGAACTGTCCCGTTTCGGCGAGTTCTTCCATGGCCGGTCCGCCTACCCCGTTCGAGTGGAAGATCACGGCCTCGTACCCGTGTTCGTCCAATCGCCGCTTGACGGCCATGACCGCTCGGGTTGTATTCCCCAGCATGGTTACGGCGACGTAGCGCGCACCCGGACGGGGAGCCGGCAGGGGATGACCGTGCTCGACGAGTCCCTTTACCGCAGCGGCTACGTTATCGAATACCGTGCATGCAATGGGATTGAGACCCAGAATATCGACGACGGAGTGCACGACCATGATGTCGCGCGTACCGACGAGTGGCTCGAAGTAATGCTTTCCGGATGCAATCGGAGAAATCAGCACCTTGGGCACCCCGATCGGCAACTGCATCATGGCCGCCGCGCCCATGACTGCTCCTTCGGCTCCACCCATACCGACGACGGCGTCCAGCTTGCCGTCGCGATACAGCACACGCGTCAGGTTCTTGAGCGCCTCCCGCATCCCGTCTACCGCCCTGCCACGGCTGCCAGCGTTCTGCAGCGCTTCAATCGTAGTGCCGCCGTAGCGGGCCACCTCGGCATGGTCGATGTCCGGCTCGATGCCCAGGGGATCGCCGAGAATTCCGATGTCGACCACCATCGTAGTAAGGCCCAGGTCACGTATGCGGTCACGCAGGTAAGCGAACTCGGGGCCTTTTGTATCCAGCGTACCGATTAAAACGACGTTCTTGCCCATGGCGTTGCGTTGTTTAACGGACGGATACGGATAATTCAGGCACGTAGGGGTGCCCGCTTCGAGCGAGAATCCTCCCGCTCGAAGCCCGCAGGTACATCAGGCCACGTGCACGGTGGTGGCAGGCTGCGGCCGGACGTCTACGACGCCTTCCTTTATGAGTGGCAGAAGGGTCGCGGCATTCTCTTTCACGAGCCAGTCATAGAAGCGCTCACTGAGCAGGCTGCTGCCATGGTCCTCGATGAACTTCTTCTGCTCGGGCGAAATGTTAACCGGCTCCGTTTCGATGGCGTCCGGGAAGGGATTGGCCGGGGTACGGTCGATCGGAGCGACGAACTCCGTCGTCAGAGCGCCGTCGTAGCCGACCGACTTGAGCGTTTCGATGATTTTCGGCCAGTCCAGACGCCCCCTTCCGCACGGCATGCGGTTGTTATCGGCCACGTGGAAGTCTACCAACCGGTGCGCCACGTCTCGAATGGTCTGGTAAGGATCGATTTCCTCGATGTTCATGTGGAACGTATCGAGGCAAACGCCGCACTCCGGCCCGGTAGCCTCGGCAAGCGCAAGGGCCTGAGCCCCCCGGTTGATGAAGTAGGTCTCAAACCGGTTGAGCGGCTCGATGGCCAGGCGAATGCCCTCCTTCATGGCATGGTCGTAGATTTCTTTCATGCCCTCTACAGCCCAGCGCCACTCTTCTTCGGGTGTACCGTCCGGTATGATCTTTCCTACGGTACCCGGGACGATGGTCATTTCGTAGCCGTCCAACTCCTTGACCATCGTCACGCAATCCTTGACGTACTTGACCGTATTGGCCCGCTTCTGCTCGTCTTTCGCAGGCAGACAGCGGTCGCCCAGCATGAGCGTCACCGCCCCCCAGCATTTCAGGCCGTTCTCGTTGAGTAGCTTCCGCACCTCTTTGGGCTTGAAGATCTCCGGCTCGCCGCTGATCTCGATGCTCTCGTAGCCGTACCGGGCCAGGCGGCGAATTGTAACCTCAAGCGGCTCGGCCCGCATCCAGTTGTGCATAGACAGGTGCATAAACTGTACCTCCGGTTGGTATGGTGAGGGGGTGAATAGCTCCGGGCGAAGCGGTTCCAGGATGCTCGCCCGACGGACGGATGACTGCGCTCGTGCTACGGAGCGAGCTGTTCTGCAAGCAGTTCGTAGAGCCCGCGTACTCGCAGGTCATAGGCCGGGGCATGGCGTTCCAGATGAGCCAGGCTACCCGGACCTTCGGTAATGACGCCCTCGGCCCCGGTACGGGCCGCATCGGCCAGCCGTTCTCGGGTGAGGGCGTCGGCGATATCGGGTTGCGTGAACTCCAGCGCGAGGTCGCCACACGGATAGGCTCGCCCGTCCCGCCAGAACAGTTCGCGGACCGGCTCGGGCAATACGGCTGCCAGCAGGGCACGCGGCGCTTCAGCACGTGCCTTCACACGCACCGCGTGCGTGGGATCGACGTAGGCGTAGACCGTCGGATCACTCGTTTGCTTTAACCGGAGCTTCCCGGTCTTCAACTGGTCTGCCAGGAATGGAATGACCTCCAACAACTCCACGCCCGCCGGTAAGGCCAGCCCCAGGCGCTCTCCATACATCTGGTTGAAGGCAAAGAACGCTCCGGGCGAGAGCACGAACAGACGCTGGGCACCCGTCGCCTTTAGTTCCTCCAGGTTAGCCTGCGCCAGATCCCACGCCACGCCCGGCAGGCCGAGCGAACTGGCCAGGTAACCCGTGTTTCGCCCTTTGCCGATCAACACGGGATCGATGCCTACCGACCGGAGCAACTCGAGTGCCGCCTCCAGTACGGAAGGCTTCAGGAAGTACGTGTCATCGCCTACGAAAAGAGCCGTGTCTCCCGTGCCGTCTGCCGGCTCCGGACGCCGCTGCTCGTACGGGTTCTCCCACATCCCAAGAATCCGCTCCATTTCGTAGACACTGGGCGGGGCCGCATTCTGCTTCACGATGTCGGCCCGAGCCGCTGAAATCGCTTCCGGAAGCGCTACATCATATACACTGTGCGCGCGGCAACTGCCGCAGTCGGCGCAGCGGTAGAGCGCATCAACCGTCTCCTCATTCCAGACCGACAGACCGCGCCGCTCCAGCGCGATCAACTGCGCCCAGCCATGGGGCGTCAGAGTCTCCAGGCGGGTGATGTTGCCGACGGGGCAGACATGCCGCGACATGAGATTGTGGCGGCTGTTGTCGATGATCTCGGTGAAGTTATCTATCATGGCAAGGGCCTCCTTCCTGCCGCTGTCCCATCAGCGTCCGAAACCGACTTTACCGGGGTTCATGATGCCGTTGGGGTCGATTGCCCGCTTGAGCATCTGGAGGAATGGCCAGGCATCGCCGTACTGCCGGCGCATGAACCGGGCCAGCTTCAGCCCTACCCCATGGTGCTCATTGATCATGCCGCCGTTCTCCAGCGAAGCCGTCACAGCTGCGTTCCAGATCCGGTTGTGGAGACGTAGCGCTTCTTCCGGATCATCCGGCGGCGCCTCGATAATGAAGCGGGAGTACATAGCCGCGCCCCAGTGCCACCAGTGGGAGAAGTGGGCGATGTACCGGACCCCCCAGTCACGGTAGCCTTCCTCGACGGCTTGTTTCTGAGCCAGCCAGAGCCCTTCAATTTTGTCAAAGGTGGAAACGGTCTCCGTCGTGCCATACATCCAGGGAAATTTGAGCGTCTTGGGTGGGTAATAGAAATCATACCGGTGATTCCACCACCTCTCCCCGGGCTCGCGGCCCAGATCCCTCGCCCCCAGTTCACTACAGATCCGTATGGCCTTTTCCTCCTGCAACGCAGCGATATCCGGGTCTCCATCAAAGCCGATCACCATATATCCGCCTGCGAGATCGAGCCCCAGCGTCTCCTTCACGAGTGACGCCGTGGAATGAGGATCGTACAGCCGGATGACCATAGGGTTGAGCCTGTGGACCATCATGCGCCGTCCCGCCTCGATCGCCTTCATCATGTCATCGAAGAGCATAGCCCGCAGCAAGCGTGCTTCCGGCAGGTAATCGATCTGCATCGTCGCCTCCGTGATGATACCCAGCGTCCCCTCCGCGCCGAGAAACAGACGCATGAAATCAGGACCGGAGGCGTGGTTCGGGACCTGTGGTGTGCGCATGATGCGGCCGTCCGGCAGGACGACCTGCATGCTCATCACGAGGTCTTCTGCTTTGCCGTACTTGGTGCTGATCGTCCCGGAACCTCTTGGCGCGAGGTATCCACCGAGCGTAGCGCAGTTGGCGGAGGCCGGATAGTGCGGCAGTGTGAATCCCCGCTCGTTGAGCGCCCATTCGAGCTGGGTCCCGTTGATACCGGCCTGCGCCGTCACCGTCATCGCCTGCTCGTTGATCTCGATGATCCGGTCCAGCCGCTTGAGGTCCATGATGATGCCGCCGTACAGCGACAGCGCACCTCCCTGCGTGCCGGAGCCGCCGCCCCAGGGGATGACCGGGATACGGTACTTATTGGCGATCTCCATGATGGCGGAGATCTCCTCCGGAGAGCCGGGATGCAGGATGTAGTCCGGCATGGGAAGCGGCTGCCCGCGATCCAGCCACATCTGAGGCGGCCAGAACCAGTCGCATGAGTAGATGAGCCGGTCTGGGCCCGCCGTTGAGATGTGCTCGGGACCGACCACCTCCTCCAGTTCGCTTCGAATCATCTCGAAGTGGAACTTGCCCGGTGCATAGCGAACCACATCCGGTGCCACTGCAACGACGGAAGGCTCTGCCAGCGGAGCCGTGGTCTCGGAAAAGCCGTCACTTGGAATTTGCATCACCGTACTCCAGAAATATCAGTCAGCACGTGAGCGAGACAGGTAAACGTGTCCTCCTGGCGATGCACGCAGGAGCAGGACCACAGCCTCCGAACGCCGCAGGTGGGTGAGGAGGCCGGCGGTGAACCCGATCAGCCCGCCAATACCGGATGGAATGGTCTCCCAGCGTATCCGGCCCCCGTACTACCGACTGAACGGCCCGAGTTAATACACGACCTGTATACAGGTAAGATACTTGAAAGATACTGGTTGTCAACTGATATTTGAAATTTTTTTGATCCCTCTCTCGCGCGACGCAAACGGTCTCTCTTCAAACCAAAACGACTTCGAAAAAGGCCTTCTCCGCATTTGCATCGAGGCGGCTCCACATTCCTGCCCACCTGTCCGGCCCGGGTCCCTATCCCGGAATCACGAACTCCCCGAAGAGGCGCTTCGATGTGAATGTGGGGAGGGCACTTAGCCTGTGTGCACCCGTGCCGAACCTGAACGTTTGCGATGCCAACCCTCTAGCGGCCTCGATCAGGCACTGACCTGTAGCTGAACGTGCCCTCCTCCTGAGAGCAAGCGGGCACGATTATGATCTCGCCATCCCGACATGCCAGGTCTGGCTCGGACCGGATGAAAACAGGGTAGATGACCAAGCGTGATCCCGACGGCTGCGGAAGATCAGCCGTGTCACATCCAGGGATGACTCGGTGCGGAATGGGCCATTATGCCCTGCTTACACGGCATCAAGGCAGCAGCTGGCGACGGCTCACAATACTCCCGTTGCACGTCCCTGAGGAAGGGATTCGGGCGGCGACCGGAGACGCAAGAGGGCACGGTATCCATCCGGGGCACCGGATGGATACCGACAGGGAAACTGGAGGAGGCTCCGGCCATTTGGTGTAGAGAACCAGCCTGGCGCCCCGGCGTGGGGTCAACCTCTCTCGCCTCCTAACTCCTGTATCCGAAGATTGCGGAAACGATAGATTTTGCCGGCCTCACCGTGGTGCTGGATGCCGATGTAGCCTTCTGCGTCGGTCGTATCGTTGTAATCGGTCGTAAGGACGTCGTTGACCCAGATCCGGAGCCGGTCACCTTCGGCCTGGATGCGATACCGGTTCCACTCGCCGTGCCGGAAGGCTTCCCCGGCCTGCACACGGAATGTGGCGATGGATACGGAGTCTTCACGAACGGGATTGAGCCAGCCGCGGCGTCCCTCGTCATAGAGCCCGCCGGACCACTTCCGGTCGGAGGGATCGACCTCGGCCTGGTAGCCGTAGACCCTGTTGGGTTCTACATTTGCGCGGAACATGAAACCGGAGTTGGCCTCACCTTCCGGCATGAAGATCTCCCCTTCGAAGATGAAATCCTTGTAGGCCCGTTCCGTGACGAGGAAGAATTTCTTGTCGGCAAGCATCCGGATCTCTCCATCCTCGACCCACACCTCACCCCAGTCGTATGGATTGTGCCATCCGGTCAACGACGTCCCGTCGAACAAAGGCTGCCAGGTTGCATCGGATGTCTCGCTTACAGCAGGCGGCTCATCCGTATCGTTGCAGGCAGCGATCGTGATGAGCGCGAAGAACAGCAGGAGGGGAAGGCTGCGATGGTTCATATGTGTCAGGGATTGAGAGAATACACGTGCGGCGTAAGATAGAGAAGGGCGGACCCGATGTACCCAGGTCCGCCCCCACTCTCATTCAACACGCCCGGGATATCACCGCGCACCGAGCGCCATGCTCAAATCGGGCACGACATAGGGCTCGCGGTATTCGCGCTTGAGCAGAGCATTCGCCTCGGGATCATCCACGAACTGTTCGCGGGTACCGTCGAACCGAAGTTCCCGGCCGACTAGGTACGAGATGTTGCCGAGGTGAGCGAGCACACTGGAGCGGTGCCCCTCCTCGATGTCGCACGTGAGGTCGGTCTGCTTGCCCGAGCGGACAGCGGCGATGAAGTTGTTGTAGTGCCCGCTGGAACCCGTCCCGACCGTGATCAGGGCATTGGATTCTTCGGCCTGGATGTTCGAGGAATCCGGTCCGGGTTCGCCTTTCCGGCCCATGTACGTCTTCCAGTTGCCGCCGTCGTCCATCTCCAGGCGGCCTTCGCTGCCGTACCAGATGTTGCCGATCATCACCTGGCCTTCCGGGTTGGTGGGCAGACCGCGGGTGGCGAACTCAAAGATCGTCCCGTCTTCGTACTCGAAGATGGTCGTCTGCGTGTTGGGCGTATTCTGGGCGTTGTCGTAGATGTACATGCCGCCCGACGACTTGATCTTGACCGGATAGTCGTTCCGGTTGAGTCCCCAGCGACCGACGTCGAGCTGGTGTGGGCCCTGGTTGCCGGTATCGCCGTTACCGTACTCGAAATTCCAGTGCCAGTTGTAGTGGAATCGGTTGCGGTTGAAGGGCAGTTCCTTGGCCGGACCTATCCACAGGTCGTAGTGAACTTTTTCGAGATACTCCCTCGTGTACGGCCCGACATAGCTGTCGCTATCCACAGTGAAGGCAAACTTCTCGTTCGGGCCCATAGGGCCGTCCGGGTAGCGGCCGATGTCGCCGCGCGGCTTGAAACAATGGCCGCGGCCCATATAGACCTTACCGATACCGCCTTCGTGCAACAGCTTGATGGCGGCCCGGGTATTGACGCGGGAGCGGTTCTGGAATCCGACCTGCATCAGGACGCCGTTCGCACGGGCTGCGTTGACCATCTGGCGTCCTTCCCAGATACCGTGAGAAGCGGGTTTTTCCACGTATACGTGCTTCTTGGCCTGTGCAGCCCAGATAGAACCAAGCGCATGCCAGTGGTTCGGCGTGGCAAACGTGACCGCGTCGATATCCGGATCGTCGAACGCTCGGCGCATGTCGTACTCGGTGCCGGGCTCGTAGCCAAACTTCTCACGGATCTCCTTGACACGGCTCGGGAACAGGTTTTCATCCACGTCCACGATCGTCTTGATCCGCACGTTCTCAATCTTGCCGAAGCCGCTGATGTGAGCGCCGCCCTGCCCTCGAATGCCCACAATGGCCAGGTTGATGCGGTCGTTCGCGCCGAAAGCGCTTTGGGGGATAATGGTGGGCAACACGCTGACGGCAGCGAGGCCCGCTCCCGCGCGCTTCACGAATGTGCGGCGGGACATGCCGTGGTCTTCACGCATGATCTTCACCAGGATGTGAGTAGGTTAGTGAGCCGTCCTGTGTCCGCGGCGTCCCTCGGATGGGCCGCTTCTTGCCTCAATATCGCAGGTTAAACGTTAAAGTACCAAACCTCAGAAGAGCCTGAATGAATTTTTTCCTTCCTCCCCCGGCCTACTGTTCGCGTGCAGTGCCGGTGCACCGGCAAAATCTCCGGGAGCCCTTTAACTAACCACCGCAGGGCCGATATGGAGAAGAAGAATCGCCTCCCTTCTGTGTGCTCAATTCATCTCTACCACACGAGGTCTAACTGCTGGATGATTACCTCTCACCGCACCTGTTCTGTTTCGGGTGCTGTCATATGCACCATCAGCCGGAGCCTGGACTTCCGCAATGCGGCTTACTTTCACAGACAGTACGATGAACTGCTGGAACAGGGGTTCCGGTACTTTATCCTGGACTTCTCCAACACCGACGTGTTCGATTCGTCCGGTCTGGGCTCTGTCTTTGGCCTCCAGAAGCGCCTCCTGCCGGAAGGTGGGCGTTTGCTGTTCGCATCGCCCTCTCGCTCCGTCGCGACCGTCCTGCGGCTGATCCGGTCGGAACGGATGTTCCGCACGTACCCGTCTGTCGAGGCCGCGCTGGCGGACCTTCCGGCCGTGCCCCAGGAGGCCGAACTAGTTCCCGCACCGGCATGCATACCGGAAATCCAGCTGGAAGAAACGGCTCCAGCCGATACCCACGAAACCATATCCGAACCGTTCCATTCAGAAACGCCGGCCGTTTCCGCCGAACCGGCTCCCCCTGAGCACGCTCCCGCAGTGCATGCAGCCGTAGAGGAGGCGCTTGTGGCCATGAATGTCGAGATCGCGCCACCTCCTGTACCGGAGCAGGAGACCGTAGTCGCACGTGAAGCATCCACAACGGCGTCCCCCATCGCCGAACCGGCCGCAGAGGGGAACTCGCCCGGCACAGAAGCAGAACAGGACATTATGGTGCCCGGCGGTCCGGGGGGAGATGGCAGCATCCCGGAACCCGCGCTCTCCGTTCTCTCTCCCACACCGGTAGCGGAACAACTACCAGCGGATGCCGCCCCGGACCGGACCGCTTTCCAGAACCTGCTGGACAAGCTGCGGTCGTATGGGCTCATTCAGAGCTATACGCTCGAACCCGGTCGCGTACGTCTCTACCTGTTCGAGGACGGACAGCCGCTCGACATGGACCACGCGAGCGCCGAGGCATTCTGCCTCGACCTCAAGCGGAGCCTGCCTGGATTCTAGCCGGGTACCGGATCACTCATAGCGAAGTGCGTGGACGGGGTTCGTCAGGGCTGCGCGAACGGTCTGGTAGCTCACAGTCAGGAGTGCGATGCCGAATGCCAGTCCTCCCGCCAGCAAAAACAGGCTGGGATCGAGGTCGGTCCGGTAGGCATAGCTACTACTCATCCACCCGTGGAGAACCAGATAGGATACCGGAGCCGCAATGAGGAAAGCGATCAGCACGAGCCGCGCGAAATCCATCGAGAGCAGCAGAACGATACGCGAAACACTGGCTCCCATCACTTTACGCACGCCGATCTCCTTCGTCCGCTGCTCCGCCATGAACGACGCCAGACCGAAGAGACCCAGGCACGCCACGAGGATGGCCAGGACAGAGAATGCGATAGCAACCCTTCCAAGCGTCTCCTCCGCCTTGTAGAGAGCATCCAGGTCACTATCGAGGAAGAAATAGGAGAACGGACGGTTCGGCGCAAACTCATTCCATACCCGTTCCAGATAGGCCAGGGAACCCTGAACATCGGTCGGAGCAATGCGCAGGATGAGGTAACGTCCAAAGGCACTAAGGGCACCGTCCCGGTTCATGTTGTATAGCACAAACGGCCCGATGGGTGTGTGCAACGAGGCCGTGTGAAAGTCCTTCGTGACCCCGATGACTGTCAGTGCGTTGTCGTTCGGCTGATAAAAGCGCCGGCCGATGGCCTCCTCCGGCGTCCCCCAGCCTAGGTGGCGCACCATCGCTTCGTTGATGATGATGGCCTGGGTCGCGTCGGTCGGATGCTCTTTCGAGTAGCTCCGCCCCGCGGCCATCTCGATACCGAGCGTTTCGATAAAGCCCTCCAGGACCATCAAACGCTGGAACTGGCGCTGATCCTCCTCGCCTTCCGGTCGCAGGGTGAAGGTCTGATACGCCTTACCCGGCACTTCCTCTGCGACCGATACGTTGAGGATGCCTGTATGCTGCAGCAGACGATCGCGGAACTCATCGTACCGGGGCACAACGGGCGACAACTGCATATTTACCAGCACCACCTGCTCATCATCAAAGCCGAGCCGGGCATTCTTCAGGTAATTGAGTTGATGAAACGCGGCGAAGGTGCCTGCAATGAGCATGATGGAGATGGCGAACTGTGATACCACCAGCACCTTGCGGAACGTCGTGGCGGCATGCACCCGGCCTACCCGGATCGTTCCCTTCAGAACCTCGGTGGGATTGTAGGAGGAAAGGAAAAGCGCAGGATACGCGCCCGAAACCAGCCCCACCAGTATCCCTACGACGAACATGCCCAGCCAGATGGGCGCATTGTCTACCGGATGAAACGAGAGGGTCTTGCCTGCAACGGTGTTGAGCACGGGCAAACCAAGCAAGATGAGCGGAATCGCCACGAGCACCGCCACCAGGCTTAGCAACATCGACTCGCCCAGAAACTGCCTGATGAGCTGCGACCGCTGTGCCCCGAGTGCCTTCCGCATACCTACCTCACGCGCCCGTCGCGCCGAACGGGCGGTGGCGAGATTCATGAAATTGATGCAGGCAATGAGTAGAATGAACAGCGCGACGGCTGAGAAGATGTATACGTAGACGATGTCGCTGTTCGGCGTGATCTCGAAGTCGAGCCGGGAGTGCAGATGGAGGTCTGTCAGCGGCTGGAGGTACATCCTCACCTGGCTCTTGATCATCTCGGGGAAATACTGCTGCACGAAGCCGGGGAACTGCGCCTCGAGCGCCTCGGGGCGAACGTGCTCCCGGAGCAGTACATACGTCCAGCACGGATTCCAGTACCAGTTCTGGTGCAAGAACTGGGGTGGGAATGCCGGGCGAAGCGTCGATAACGAAGCCAGAAAATCGAAGGCAAAGTGCGCGTTCGACGGAGTATCGGCCAGAATGCCCGTAACGTATAAGTCAAACTGGCTCTCCACGCGCAGGATTTTCCCCAGTGGATCCTCCTCTCCAAAATACTTGCGGGCCATCGTCTCCGTGAGCAGAACCGAGTTTGGCTTCGCCAGTGCCGTCCGCTCATCGCCTCGGAGAAGTTCGAAGTCGAACACGTCGAAGAGGGTCGAATCCACGAAGAAGAAGCGGGATTCGTTGTAGCGCTGAACATCCCCCGTAGCAGGCTCGTACTCGACGGTGAGCGTGGGTGCCTGCAGGTTGAAAAATCGTACGAACGTTTCGACCAGATGTGGAAAATCGCTGGCGAGGGTCTCTCCGACAGGATACGGCTGGCTGGATGATTCCTCCGCCCCCTCGATCATCTCCACGACACGGTAAATACGGTCAGCCTGCGTGTGAAAACGGTCGTACGAGAGTTCATCTCGTACGTACATGAGGATGAGTACGCAGCAGGCAATACCGATGGCAAGCCCGGTGATATTGATGAAGGCATAGCCCGAAGAACGCAACAAGTTGCGATACGCGACGGTCAGATAATTCCGAAGCATAGCCGAGCCCCTCGTAGCGAGGGGAGAAGTTCTGGAACGGGTGAGGTTTCCGAACAGGTCGAGTGTTACACGGTACGGCGATCATACGGTGGAGTTGTACCTGCTGTTACAAGCCGCAGGCCGGCGTTGCGGAGCGTCAATGCTTCGTTGCGAAATGCGGATCGCCGCATACGGACAGCCCGCGGACCGTACCGGCCGTCAACCATGCCATGCCGTAAGGGATCGAAGGCCCCACAGACCAGGCCCGCACTCGGTTAAACTCCATTACGGCATGTAGACAACAGGTTGGGCTCTGACGCGTATACGTCCGCTGTGTACGCCATCATCCCCTCGCCCTCTGCCCGAAACCATGCGCCAGATCAGGCCTTCGTTTCCAGACGACCAGGAACGTGCAGCGGAAGTCCGGCTGCACACCTCCCGTCTCGTACGTGGATTGCTGGCGGGAGGCGGGCTCGTCGCACTCGGCCTAGGCATCCTCGGGGTCTTTCTGCCCGTCCTGCCGACCACCCCGTTCATTCTGCTGGCCGCCTACTGCTTCGCGCGTTCCTCTACGCGGCTGCATGCTGCCCTACTCCGGCATAAGCACTTCGGCCCGTCTATCCGCAACTGGCAGACAAATCGCTGCATTGCCCGGAAAACCAAGCGGTATGCCTTGGTCATGACCGCACTCACCTTCGCCGTCACAGTCTTCATGCTGGACCACCTCTACGGCCGGATATTTCTTGGAGCGTGGGGAACCGGGCTCCTGTACTACCTCGCGCACATACCGGCGTGCACGGCCGAAAAGTAATCGTGCCGGACTCCAGACCTGCATAAATGCAGAAAGTCTCCCCCGGTACATGGAGAAGACTTTCGTTGCGTGACGATACGAACCTGTGCGGCCCTTACCCCGGCACGGCACCACTCAACACGTCGTCGATCGTACGGGCCGATACGGGATGGTACGTGGGACGGGCCTTTTCGTAGATACGAAGTGCCATCTGACGCCCCCAATCAGTCTTTGCCAGATCCTCGTAGAGGGGCTTAAGGAATTTGCGGCGTCCCTGGCTCGTCAGGAAGCGCTCCAGAGCGGGGAACGCAGGTTCATACCGATTGCGAATAGCCGTACGGAGCCACTGGAAGAGGATTTCGCTGTTACCCGTCTCTGAGAGCCCGAACGTTGCGTCCAGATCGCGCAATTGCGCCTCCGTAAGTTGATCCGGCAATGAGAGGAGGAAGTGCAGCCATTCGTGCGTCGTCCACTCTGTCGTGTCGAGTTGTACGGCAGGGTTACCTCCTGCGAAGGCAACGGCCTGCGCCTCCACGGCCTCGAACCGGTCAGATGCCTCCACCGGAGCGTTCGGAGGCAGACCGGGACCGTAGATCCATGCTTCGGGGTCGATCTGTGCCTCCAGCGTCGCATCGTTACGGAACAACTCGGAGCGAAGCTCGGCCAGAAACAGCTCCGTCGTCATGGGCTGGAAGGCGTGACGGTCGAAGTACTCCCGGAGAAACTGATCGAAGCGCTCGCGCCCGACCGCCAGTTCGACCGTGCGCAGGAAGGCGGCGCCTTTATCGTACGGAATAGACGTCATGCCGTCATCGGGGTCACGGCCTTCCAGATCGATGTGAAGCTTCGTATCCGGCGACTCCGCACCGAAGGACTCGATTTCGTCGAGAAGCCCCTGGCGGGAAAGGTCCCGCAGCATCGCGGCATAGTCGGCCCCGTAAAGTTCCTCCATGATGCGGTTCTCGATGTAAGTCGTGAAACCCTCGTTGAGCCAGAAATCACTCCAGGTGGCATTCGTCACGAGGTTGCCGGACCAGGAATGCGCCAGTTCGTGCGCGATGAGGCTGACGAGCGATCGATCTCCCGAAAGGATCGTGGGCGTGGCGAAGGTCAGACGCGGATTCTCCATACCGCCGAAGGGGAACGAGGGCGGCAGAACAAGCACGTCGTACCGTCCCCAGCGATACGGTCCGTAGAGTGCCTCGGCGGCCTCCAGCATCTTCTCCATGTCTGCAAGTTCCCATGCCGCCTTCTCGACGACACTCGGCTCGGCGTATACCCCCGTGCGAGCACCGACGCGCTGAAAGGCAAGGTCGCCAACGGCAAGGGCAATGAGATAGGGCGGAATCGGCTCGTTCATGCGGAAGCGAAAGGCACGGCCGTTTTCAGCCGCTTCCCCTTCCGGTGTGAGCATCTCGGCACTCATTACCGCCGTCAGTTCTTCCGGAACGGTGATCCGGGCCGAGTAGGTCTGCCGGATGCCCGGACTGTCCTGCGTCGGGATCCAGGTACGCGTCAGGATAGCCTGGCCCTGCGTGAAGAGAAACGGTTGCTTTCCACCGGCCGTCATCTGCGGCGAAAGCCACTGGAGCGCACCGGCATTCGGACTGGTCTGATACCGCACGACGATCCGGTCGCCCTCATCCGGCAGCTTTATGGTGAGCGGCTGCCCCAGATGCGGCACGTCAGCACCGAGGTTGTAGGTGAGAGGACGGCCTTCCGCGTCTGTGACCTGCTTGATCGCAAGATCTCGGGTATCGAGCACGATTTCGCTGGCGCCCGGCTCGGCTTCGAACGTGAGGGTGGCCGTGCCTGTAAGGCGATTGTCCCCGAAATCTGCGCGGAGATCGAGATCGATGTGCTTCACACGGGCCATCTCGGGCCGGGCAAAGGAGTGGACGTCCTCGGCAAGCAACGCGTGTTGCGCATCCTGCCCCGGTGCGGGCGCTCGATCAGGAGAAACACAGGCACTCAGTCCGACGGTCAGTACGACGGCGAGGACAACGAAGGGGAGCATCTCGTAAAAAGGCATAGGTCTCGGCGAAATCGGCATGAGGAGGCCAGTAATCGGTGATCCAGGTCTGCGACCGCGATCCGGCAAACGAATGGGACAGGGCTACGCCGATCGGAGCCGGATGTTGCCGCCCGCGGACAGTCTCCCACCTGAATAACACAGGGCATTTCGTTTTGCCTTGCTGCTGGTAAGCCACCCAGATACCTTGAAACACATATTCGTTGCAACACCATTTGTGCCAACATACACTCACCGCCCTACTTATGTGCGCAATAGGGGCCGAGGAGTGCGCCGACCGGCCCCCTGTAATCGACACAGGCCAGTTTGCAGGCAGACCCAACTCCGATTCAGGTACATGTGAGAACGGGGACGCATAGCGTTTCACACCTGCGGATTCGACACGCGCAAGTCGTTGGATCCACGGATGTGATTCCGATGATGCCTCGCACCAGGCAGGAGTCGAACCAATAACTACCCCAACACCCGGGCGAGGCTTCCCATGCAACGTTCGCCTCCCTCCCCCGCTTCCTGGAGCGAATCCGTACGCGGTTGCTTGGTGCGACTGCGTGCCCCGCCACTTCTGATGGCTACCCTGTCTCTAAGCTCGCCCCATGTGAGTTGCAATGATGTCTTTCCCGTTGCCTGCCTCCCCTTCACGTACTGTAGCGCTCTGGCTGAGCGTCGTTCTAACCATTGCCTTCACCATTCCACGTAGTGCAAGAGGCCAGAACCCGAGCCAGCTTAGCGAGCGAGAGCTGGAAGCCCGCGTAGCCGAACTCTTCGGGCGAAGCTGCGTGCAGTCCGGATGCCACGCGGGCCCCGTACCCCAGATGGGCATGGACCTGAGCCCCGGACGGTTCTATGCCTCCACCGTAGCCCAGGCGAGTACCGAGCGACCCGAACTCATGCGGGTGAATCCGGGCGCCCCGGAAAACAGCTACCTCGTCATGAAGATCCGGGGCCACCCGGATATCATTGGCGCGCCGATGCCGTTCACGGGCAACCGGCTCACCGAGGAGGAAATGCAGACGATCGAGGCCTGGATCAGCAGCATCCAGGAAGTGGACTCGACGCGCCGGCAATCATCAGCCTCCGAAGTGGCCTACCCGTTCACCGGCTGGAAGGTCATCAACCTGCCGACGACGCGATCACTCGACGCAGGAAGCTGGCTCTTCCTCATCAGCCATCGCTTCAATCCAAAGATCAGCGACGGCTACGACGCTTTCTTCGGCCTCGATGGCAGCGCCATCATCAACCTGAGCCTGGGTTATGCCCCCACGGACCGGCTGTTGGTAGCCTTGGCCCGGAGCAACGCCGCAGATGATGTGGAGATCTCGGCCCGCTACAACGTGGCACACCAGGGAGGCAAACGAGGGTGGCCCATCGGCGCTGCCTTTCAGGGCACCGTGAACTGGATTACCGAAGATGTCGGCGACGATGTCGATGTGGAGCGCTTCAAGTTCACGGGGCAGGTGAGCCTCACGCGCGAAATCGGAGAGCGGTTGGGCCTGGCCGCCGTGCCGAGCATTCTCTTCAACCCCGACGAACTAGAGGAAGGCGAAAACCCATTGATCGCCCTCGGCCTCGGCACACGGTGGAACTTCTACCGCAACCTGGCACTGGTCGGCGAATGGATCCCCATCCTCTCGGGCTATACCCGGACACGGACGTTCGGCAACATCAACCGGTTCGACACTTGGGGCGGCGGGCTGGAGATCGCCACGGGAGGACACGTGTTCCAGATCGTGGTCACAAACTCCGTCGGCCTGGCGACGGACCAGTACCTGCGAGGCGGCGACCTGGACATTCGAGACGGTGATATGCGCCTCGGATTCAACATTTTCCGAATCCTAAACTTCTGAAAGCCATGACACAGCTGCAAAACCCGCTCGTTCGGATCCTGGCCCTGTGCATACCGGTGCTGCTCTTTGCTCCAGGCTGTGAACACGATGAAGATCCCGTGGGACCGGGTGGTCCCGGAGGGAATGAGGATGAACTGGTACCGACACTCAGCAGCATCCAGGCTAACATCTTCAACCGTTCCTGCGCGATCTCCGGATGCCATGTAGGTTCAGGCGCGCCCCACGGCATGGAGCTGAGCCAGGGAAAGACGTACAGCGAAACCGTCAACGTCCCCTCCGGCACTAACCCGGATCTGGACCGGATCGAACCCGGCGACCCGGAGAAGAGCGTCCTGTACCTGAAGATCATCGGAGATGCAAGCGTAGGAGCCAAGATGCCACTCACTGGACCTGCGCTTTCGAGTGCGGAGATCAACGTGATCCGGCAATGGATCACCGACGGTGCGCAGAACAACTGAGCGGCACTACCCACCGTGCGTCCGGGCTGCATGACAAAAAACAGGGGGCATGGCGCGCCATGCCCCCTGTAATCCTTCCCGGTGAACACACTCCCTCTAAGCGGTCTCCAGCTCTGTCGACTCGGAGACGACCTTGTCCTGCACGTGCCGCGGCATGGGCTCGTAGTGACTGAACGTGGCACGGTGAATGCCGCGCCCCTGCGTGATGGAGCGCAGGGATGTGGAATACCGGTACAGCTCTGCCTCCGGTACCTGGGCCACAATCTTCTGAAAGACCCCTTCCGACTCGATGCCCTGTATACGGCCCCGACGCGTGTTCAGGTCGCCCATTACCTCACCGGTAAAATCTCCGGGGACTGTCACCTCGAGGTTATAGATGGGTTCGAGTAGCACCGGATTTGCTTGGCGGAACGCATCGCGGAAACACATCCGAGCTGCCGTCTTAAAGGCATTTTCGTTGGAGTCCACAGGGTGCATGCCGCCGTCATAGATGACGACACGCACGTCACCTACAGGATATCCGGCAACGGGGCCGTCCTGAAGAGCTTCCTGCACACCTTTCTGAATGGCGCCGAAGAACCGGCGCATGTCGATGACGCCCCCCACGATAGCATCGATGAACTCGACTTTCGAACCCCATGCGGTCTCGAGTTCGACTTTGCCTCGAACGGTGATGTCCGCTGGCGGATTGAACTCTCCGTTTAATGGCTCTACCAGCATCGAAATATCCGCAAACTGCCCTGCACCGCCCGTCTGCTTCTTGTGGCGATAGGAGGCTCGGGCAGACGACTGTACCGTCTCGAGGTAGGCCACGCGGGGCCGGTGATATTCCACGTCCACACCGAAACGGTTCTTCAGGCGGAATTTGACGATCTCCAGATGCAGTTCTCCCTGCCCTCCCAGTACGAGCTGTTTCAGGTTCTGGTCGTGGATGATGACGATAGAGGGATCCTCCTCGTGGATGGCATGGAGGCCCTGAGCCAGCTTGTCCTCGTCTCCTTCCCGGGCAGGAGCCACGGCAACCGTGTAGCGCGGCTCGGGAAACTCGATGGGCCGGATGACCACGTCCGAACCTTTCGCGCGTAGTGTATTGTTCGTGTGCGTGTTCTTTAGTTTCACGAGAGCGCCGATATCCCCCGCCACCATACGCTGTACGGGATCCCGGTCGTGTCCATTGATGGCATAGAGCGGTCCCAGGCGCTCGATGGCGTTCGTCTGGGCATTTTCCAGATCCATTCCCTGTTCGAGCGTACCGGAATAGACACGGAAGAAGGAATAATCGCCGACGTGCGCCTCGGACATCGTATTGTATACGAATGCAACCGGCTGCGCCGACGGATCGGCGGTCACCGGATGGCCGTCCACCGTATCGGCAGGCGGCATCTCCGCAGGTGACGGGAGCACGTTGTCGATGAAGCTCATGAGGCGGGAAACGCCGGTGAGCTCCGTCGCGCTCGTGATGAAGATGGGAAACAGCTGGCGCTGGAGCATGGCGACGTGAAGCCCCTGGCGCATCTCATCTTCGGTCAGGGTGCCTTTCTCAAAGTAGAGCTCCATGAGCCCTTCGTCGTTCTCGGCGATACTCTCGATGAGTTCGTTGTGCAACCGCTCGGCCTCCTCGGCAAAGCTCGAATCGATCTCCCCCTCCTGCGCCGTTCCGTCCTTCCCGAACGTCAACTGCTTCATCAGAAGCACGTCGATGATGGTATCGCTCGCCCCACCGGGAAACTGAACGACCGTAGCACCCCGACCAAAGCGTTCCTGGATCTGCCCGACGAGTGCGCGAAAATCGGACTGTGCGTGATCGATATGATTGATGACGAACATCGACGGCTTTCCGATCGTCGCCCCATAGGTCCAGGCCAGTTCCGTACCTACCTGCACACCTTCCACCCCGTTCATGACGTAGATGGCTGCATCCGCTACACGCAGAGATGCAATGACCTCCCCGACGAAATCGGGATAGCCCGGTGTATCGATGATGTTGATCTTGTGTCCCTTCCACTCGGCGTGGAGTAGCGAGGCGAAAACGGACATCTGGCGGTCCTTCTCACTGGGATGGTAGTCGCTTATGGTATTCCCCTCCTCGATCGATCCCATCCGCTTCAATGCCCCACTGACGAAGAGCATTGCCTCGGCAAGCATCGTCTTGCCACTACCCTGATGACCCAGTAGGGCCACGTTCCTGATGTGATCCGCGTCGTAGACATTCATAAGCGTCGCCTCCATGTATCAGCCGGCACCTGCATGGCCCCGCCGTATTTCTCCCGGTTTATTGAAAAAGACGCCCTGCCCCGACGGCCTTCTCGTCAGCGTATCCGAGCCGGCGCCCCGCCTGTTTCTAACCTTGTCATGTCAAGGATGCTTGTACACCTCAAAAAAGCGCTACCATACGTACCATTGATGACCAGCGCGTCTCCGAAATACCGCGCTGGTCCGGCGCAAAGGTTAAGATAACCAGGGCCTCGAAATAATCAAGAAGCACGCCGCGGCCGTCACATTCCGCCGATATGTATATATTTTGACGACAGATGGACGATATACAGGCCGCTGGCGGTACGTTGTACCGTACGGCCGTTTACGTTCACCCGCCGCTTGGCCGAAATGACGTTGGCTTCCGGCTCGGAGGCTCCCTTTTGGGATCGCAGGATGTCCCACGCTCGTCACGTATGCGCCGCCGTCATGTTACTCGGGTGCGGCATTATGCATGCAGTTTCTATATCCCATGCGCGTTGTGCTCTGCTCCACGACTCGATCGACGCTGAGAACACGATCGACGTCCGTACCGTACAACCCGGATCAATTCGTACCGCATGAACCTGATCGCGATTGAAACGGCTACAGACGTCTGTGGAGTGGCGCTCCTCCAGGGTAGCCATGTTACCGTGGACCTGAACCTGGCCCGACCACGTGCCCACGCAGAAAATCTCGTCCTCCTGATCCGAGATGCCCTGCACTACGGCGGCATCTCCAGAACGGATCTGGACGCGGTGGCCGTTTCGATGGGACCGGGATCCTATACAGGCCTGCGCATCGGGGTGAGTGCCGCAAAAGGGTTGGCCGTCGCGCTCGGCATCAAGCTGGTTGGCGTACCGACACTCGAAGCACTCGCCGCATCGGTCCTGCCTGTAGCCCGACCAGGCGACGTCATTTGCGCAGCGCTGAACGCACGCCGGAACGAGGTGTATGCCGCGGCCTCTGAGGTTCGTCCCGACGGCACCCTGGAAAGCCTCGCTGAGACGAACGCATTGATTGAGGAGGACATTCCGGCATGGTTCGGTAACCTGCCTTCTGGAACGGTATGGATCGTGGGGGATGGTGGGCCCAAAACAGCGGCCGCACTCGAAGAGCAGCATACCCACCGGGTACGCCTCCTGCAGCCTGCACTCCACCCTCCCTCCGCGGCCTGGGTCGCCCGGCTGGGGCTCCACCGGCTGGAGCTTGGAATGGAGGAAGATACGGCCTCTTTCGAACCGTTTTATCTTAAAGAGTTCGTCGCAAAAAAACGCGAACGCTCCATTTTTGAACGATTGCCATTTTAGCCATTTTGGAATCTAGATTTGGGCTCCTTAGCCTCCCGGATAGGAACCCAGAATCTGAGTTCCAAAATCCAAAATAGATTATATGTCTTGGTTTCAGCGACAGAAGAAGGGTATCCTGACCAACCTGAGCGAACAGAATGACGTTCCGGAAGGCCAGTGGATTAAGTGCCCGAATTGCTCGGAGATCCTCAATCGCCGGGAGCTGGAAGAGAATAGCCTCGTATGCCCGAAGTGCAACCACCACTTCAACATGAGCAGCCTGGGCTACTTCCAGCTCATCTTCGATGATGGTCGGTTCGACCTGTACGACCAGAATCTGCATTCCGTGGATGTCCTCCACTTCGAGGATCGTAAGAGCTACACCAGTCGACTGAAGGATGCGACACGTAAGACCGGGCTCAACGATGCCGCGCGTGCCGCGATGGGTACCGTAGGCGGGCATCGCCTTTCGGCGGCCTCCCTCGATTTCTCCTTTATCGGCGGCTCCATGGGCTCTGTTGTGGGAGAGATCGTCACACGGGCCATTCGGCGTGCGTGTGATGAGCGCACTCCCCTGCTGGTTATCTCACAAAGTGGCGGCGCGCGCATGATGGAAGGGGCGCTCAGCCTCATGCAGATGGCGAAAACGAGCGCAAACCTGACGCGGCTGGCTGACCTGGGCTTGCCGTATATTTCCCTCATGACCAACCCGACCACAGGAGGAGTTACCGCATCCTTTGCGATGCTGGGGGACTTCAACCTCGCAGAACCGGGCGCGCTGATTGGATTTGCCGGCCCCCGCGTCATTCGCGAAACCATTGGCCAGGATCTCCCCCCTGGCTTTCAGACGGCCGAGTTCCTTGAGGAACACGGCTTTATCGACTTCATCGTGGATCGCAGGAATCTCCGCCCCAAACTCATCCACTTACTCGATCTCGTCCTGCAACAGTAGACGTGGTAGACGAATCACTCGCTCTCTGCTAGCCGGCTCCAGTCATGCACATACTCATCGTTGAAGACGATCGGAATATCGCTTATCTGGCCCAGTACCATGTCCGCAAGCTCGGGCACGAGAACGTCACGGTCGCCAACAACGGATCTCAGGTGCTCAGCCTGTTGGCAGAAAAGCAATTCGATCTCGTCCTGCTGGACTGGATGCTTCCGGATATCAGCGGAATCGATATCCTGCGGCATATTCGGGGAACCGATCCCCACCGCGATACGCCGGTCGTCATGATGACAGCGCGAAACCGACCGGAGGACGTGCTGGCAGCCATCGAGGCAGGTGCGAACGACTACATCGTCAAACCCTTCGAACGCGCCGTACTGCAGGGAAAGGTCGGCAAACTCCTCAGAAAACCGGACGCCTGACCCATCCCGAACCACTCCTGATGAGTTGCAGGATGGTAACACGCACGACAAACCGGTCCGGAGCCGCCTCCCGCTCGGCTTCGTACATCACTATTGAGGGGTCGGCACGAGCGGACGACGCGTCAGGACGGATCCGAGGCAATACCCGGGCCTGTGCCATCAAAAGGGCGATATAAGCCCGCAAACTGCACACGGACACGACACCGTTCCGGCGTATGCTGCCAATCAACCGAGCCTCGTTCTATACGAATCGCAGATCCCTGTGTGGCCTGGCGAGAAGATCACCCGGCAACCTGCACAGCAAGGTGACAACGACTGACATGAGGCTGGAAGACGTTCATGAACTACGGCGGGCACTGGAACGCCTCTTTGAGCAGCTCTACGAAGCCACGCATGCACTGAATCGGCTCAATGCACGCGTGAACATGCCATTGGGAACGTATCGAGCGCACGGTGCCCCATTCGGAAGATCCAGAGCTGCCGTTCGCATCTGGCGCACATACCGTCAGTACACGACGCAGAATTAAGCTGGTCCCGCAACACTAGCGCTCCGCGCGGGAGTGTTCACCCGTGCCGGCCCGGCATGGGTGAGCCCGCTCCACAGTCTGCCATAGCGGGTTTGAGGTGCTCTACCTCTCCGTTCGAGGACGAAGTTCATAGAGCATACTGTTCGTGAGGTATTCCAGCGTCTCCCAGTAGGATAAGCCCGTTGTCGTGGCACCTGTACGTAAGGTAACGGTCCGCGAATCCCGATCCTTCGTATACCCTTCGATGATTCCCATTGTGAGAGCAAACGAGAGCACGGAATCCAGGTATTCCTCACTGACGTCATCGCCTTCATCCGTACCGCCGTGACCGTCGGCGGACCGCACTTCCTCCTTGAGCAGGGTGGCGTTGTAAGGCTGGTCCGGCGATACGCTCACCTGCGGCGCACGGAAAAGCTCACGCTTCTGGTATGCGTCTGCCTGAGGCGCCTCCTGCACATGCACCGGCGGCTTGTCCTCCTGAAAAACAGCAGCAGTATCCTTTGTCACTTCCTGGAGTACGGCCTCTCGCACCTGGATGTCCGGCGATGCCGCGTGGGACTCGTCAGATCCGGCTTGCTCTTTTCCCGGTGTCGGCGCCTCCCTCGTTGCTCCCGCAATGATGAGTTGCAGCAGTTTCCGGGCATCCTCAGGCGATAAATTGATGTTGAGATCCCCGATTGAGATATCGATGCTGCTCTTGCTGAACGTAAAGTGCTTGATGAGCTCACGCTCGATGGCAAGACTGGCAAGTTCTCCTAGCGTAGACCGACTGATGTCCACTGCCTGCTCACGGATGATTGGTAATACTGAAATCCCTGGATAGGGTACTCGGTGGTGGCAGGGAGATGTTAGCCGATCTCAAGGCGGCGCAGGAGCACCACAGGATAATGAAGTATACACTAATAGCGCATCAGAAAACAGGCTTATGCGCCAGATGTGGACACATGTCCACATACGCGGCTAAATAGCCGATAATAAGAGCCATCCGAGCGCAAGCGGAAGGATCATCGATGGATGGATTCGAACCACGCGGAAGTTTAAAACCTCCGGTAAGTGCGCCGGAGCATGGCGCACAATCGAGGTCGATGCGGTGAGCCGCACGGAATCCGATGTACACTGCTCCCGCATCCAGGCAGCACAACCTGAAGGACTTCTATTACGTCCACCACAAACCTTCACGCCACTGAGGAGCCTCAACGTATCCGGAAGTCCCGATCCGATTGATCTCCCAACACGCGAGTGTTCTTCCTCACCCTGCTCAGCTGACACGTCAGCAAAGGAGGACGACGCATGCGGGGTACGGAAGCGACTCAACGGCTGATGACGATATCCCGAAGGACCATCGCCTCCGTCTGCACCTCGTCGAGCCGGTGCTTTACCACGTCACCAATGCTGATCAAGCCGAGGAGTCGATCGTTATCGATGACCGGCAGATGACGGATACGGCTGTGAGTCATTCGAGCCATGAGATCCCGGATCTCTTCCTGAGGAGCACACACGTGCAGCTTTCTGCTCATGAGACTGTCGACCCGTTGCCCGAGAACGTCTGGCCCGTGTTCCGAGAGCCCTCGCACGATATCCCGCTCGGAAATGATACCGGCAACACGGCCGCTCCCGTCCACCACGACGAGCGCCCCGATACGATTTGCGTGCAGCTTCTCTACAGCCACCGAAACGGGATCGGCAGCATCTATAGAAATTACCTGCGTTCCTTTCCGCTTCAAGATATCTGCGACGTACATGGCCGGGATACGTGGTTAGGTCCGATAGACTAGACTACGGCATAGTAACGACCATCTAACGGATCCGATCCATGAAAACTTCACACTCCCATCAGAATGCTCGCCCGACGCGTCCGACGCAACCCGCCTCCTCTGATACTCGGACCCGTTCGATGTACGATCCGCATCTCGACGCACACCGGAAACGGCTGGTTGTGCCTGCACACATCGTTTCCAGCTAATACGTCCTGCCGGAACGCAAAGGCGGCCCGAAAAAAAGTTGAACACTGGACTCCTTGGGCATTGCTTTTCTAAGCGAATATTGCAACCAATACACAGAGTCACACAACCGACTCACTAACTGCCGTGGCTGTGTACCCTGCCGCCTTACCCACGCTCAAGCACACCTCTTCGGCGGCCTCCCGATGACAGGCGAGAAGCCCCCGTCCAGGTGAAACCTTCGACATAACAGGAGACGGAGGTCTGTCATGAAGCAGTGCATCTCGTTACATGGGGCCGCCTGCATGTTCGCCGGAGTAGCACTCATCGCGGGCTGCGCAGGAACAAAGAAGGCATCCGAGTCGAGCCCGTCATCCGCAACGGGAGCGGAGCAGGTTGACATCGGCTACGGCACCCAGGCCAGGCAGGACTTGACGAGTTCCGTAGCCTCTGTTTCCAGCGATGAGATCGAGCGCTCCTCGGCGACGACGCTGGCCGAGGTGCTAAAGGGCCGCGTAGCAGGACTTCAGGTGATCGAATCTCCAAACGGCACGGTACAGATACGCATCCGCGGCGTGAACTCATTTTACAACAGCAGCGAACCGCTCTTCGTCATCGATGGAATCCCGATGACTCCCGGCCTGGGCAACCCGCTCTGGGCCATCAACCCCAGGGATATCTCCTCTATCGACGTTCTGAAAGACGCCGCCGCCACGGCTATCTACGGAGCACGAGGGGCAAACGGAGTCATTCTGATCCACACGAAACGGGGTCGCTAAAATCGCATCACACAAGCAGCGCACCTCTTTCGACACCTGCCGGGGCATCGGCAGGCGATGGCACCGCTATCTCGATAGGCCGGTGCCCAGCTCAGCGCCGAGCGAAGCATGTTCTTGTGCCGTACACATAGGGTATGGCGACCTGATCATACCAGTAAGAAAGAGAAATCGCAGGCTGCGGCCAAACGTTTGCAAGATGGCTGCACCCATCATGCATCCGCCAACCGTTCACCCCGCCTTTTCGCCTGTTGAGCCACAAAAAAACGAGGATTAGCTATGCTATACAGCCACTCGGTTGCAATTGCTACGGACCACCCGTAACATCCTACCGTGTGGGTGGAAACGTCCTCCTCCCTGCCACTCTGACTTCTGGGACACACCCGCTTTTTTTCGTCACTTTCCGGTTCCTTCACACATTGCTCCGGCGCTGACGATTACGTAATCTTAACAATTGTAAGCGCTTTCCTATGGTGAAGAAGCGCTTACGCGTGGCTAGTACGGCACGTAGCAGTATTCTTCTCTCACACCACCAGTACAAACAACTATGCGCTCTTTCATGAAGAGAGGTTTGCTGGCCATCGCGCTCATCTTCGGATGTGCGGGAATGGCCGTTGCCCAATCCCGAACGGTTACCGGTACCGTTACCGATGCAGGGACCGGTGACCCCCTCCCTGGTGTAAGCGTCGTCATCCAGGGCACACAGACGGGCGCCATCACAGGATTGGATGGGGCTTACAGTGTGGTCGTTCCGGGAGATGATGCAATCCTCGTCTTTTCCTATGTAGGATATGAGACCCAGGAAGTGCCTGTCGGCAGTCGGTCGACGGTCGACATCGCACTGTCGGAGGATCTGGAGTTGTTGGAGGAGGTCGTCGTCATCGGCTACGGTACGCAGCGCCGCGAGGCATTGACAGGCTCGGTAGCCTCCGTCGAAGTCGCGCCGGCGGACATCGGACTCACGTCATCACCGCAGGAACTGCTCCAGGGCAGGGCAGCCGGCGTGATGGTCGTCCGGACCAACGGTGAACCGGGCGCCGGCGCCACGGTCCGTATTCGTGGAGGCACGTCCATCAACGCCTCCAACGACCCCCTCTACGTCGTCGATGGCGTACCCATCGACAACAGCAGCATCGCGCCGGGCGGATATGGCGCGGCCCGTAACCCGCTAAGCTTCCTCAACCCGAACGACATCGAGTCGATGGACGTATTGAAGGACGCGGCGGCCACAGCCATTTACGGCGCCCGCGGCGCCAACGGTGTGGTGCTGATCACGACGAAAAGCGGCCGGTCCGGCCAGGTACGCCTCGACTACAGCGGCTCCATCTCGAGCTCGTCCGTTGCCCGCAAGCTGGACCTCCTCACCGGAGACGAGTACCGCCAGTTCATCCGGCAGCAGGTCGAATTGGGCGCCCTTCCAGAGGACCGGTTGGCCTCACTGGGCAACGCCAACACCGACTGGCAGGACGCCATCTTGCGGACGGCCGTCTCACAGCAGCATAGCCTCGCCCTCTCCGGCGGTATGCAGAACACGCAGTACCGCGCCTCGCTCGGCTATGAGACCCAGGAAGGCATTGTCATCAGCTCGGGACAGACCCGCCTGACGGCCCGGTTCAACGCAGACAATCAGTCCCTGAACGGGCGGCTCCGGCTGGGCTTGAACCTCAGCACGGCGGTCATCGAAGACGATCACTTCCCGTACGAGGTTACCGGTGGTTTTGAAGGGGCTGCCTTCGGAGGAATGGTCAAGTTCAACCCGACATACCCGATCTACAACGAAGACGGTACGTTCTTCGAGTACTCCAACTCGACACGTAACCCGGTAGCGGCCGCGTACCAGATCGACGACTACACGGAAAGCTCCCGTACGATCGCCAACTTCACGGCGGCTTTCGATATCGTGGATAACCTGACCATCCAGGGTAACTTCGGCGGCGAACTCTCCGGAGCCACCCGCCGCACATACTTCCCGAAAGACTCACCGTTCGGCGCGCCCCAGGGCGGTCGGGCCGAACAGGATGAAGCGCAGCGCAGATCACGGCTGGTCGAACTCACCTCGACCTACGACAACTCCTTCGGCAACCACAACCTCGCCATCGTCGCCGGCTACTCCTACCAGGACTGGACCAATGAAGGCTTCGGCGCCAGCGCCGAGAACTTCATCACGGACTACTGGAAATGGAACAACCTGGGCGGCGGTGCAGCCGAGGGACTTATCCCCTACTCCTACAAGGATGAAAACAAGCTGATCTCCGGCTTCGGCCGCATCAACTACGATTACGATAGCCGGTACCTGTTCTCCGCCTCCCTGCGGCGCGACGGTTCGTCGCGGTTCGGCGCCGACCGGCGCTGGGGGCTCTTCCCCTCCGTGTCGGCTGCGTGGCGGCTCAGCCGCGATCTGCCGCTCCCGGAAGTGGTCTCCGACCTCAAACTCCGCGCCGGCTATGGCGAAACGGGTAACCAGGAGATCGGCAACTACCTCGCCCTCCAGACGCTGGCCCCCGGCTTCCGGGCCGTCTTCGGACAGAAAGTGCTGGTCGGCGTGGCACCGAACCAGTTCGCCAACCCCGGACTGCAGTGGGAAGAAACGGCCACCTTCAACGCGGGCCTGGACTACGGCTTCTTTAACGGCCGTCTCACCGGCTCGATCGAATACTACGTGAAGGATACCGACAACCTCCTCGTCAGCATCCCCGTCCCGCAGCCTGCCGTCGTCTCCAGCCGGATGGAGAACGTAGGCAAGATGCGTAACCAGGGTCTCGAGTTCTCGCTCGAAGGCATTGCGGTCGAGAAAGAAGACCTGTCGGTCACCCTCAGCGCCAACCTCAGCACAAACAAAAACGAGGTGGTCAGCATCGGTGGCCGGGATCGCATCGTCTACGGATCCGTGAGCGGTGCGGGCCTCACAGGGGTCCAGTCCCAGATCATCATGGAGGGCTACCCCGTCGCTTCCTTCTATGGTCCCGTCTTCCTCGAGATCAATAGCGATGGCAACCAGGTCTTCCAGGACTACGAAGACACGGACGGAGATGGCATCGGTGACCGGATCGTCGGCACGACCCTGGAACCCTCCACCGAAGACCGGCAGATCATCGGCAATCCGTGGCCGGCCATTACCTACGGCCTCACCGGACGGGTAAACTGGAAGAAGTGGGACTTCAGCGCCTTCATCCGTGGGGTGCAGGGTGCCGACGTCTTCAACAACACCGCGCTCACCTACTCAGCCAAGACCCTGGCGCAGTCGGGCAACAACTTCCTGGGTAGCGCGCTGAACGACGGTACGGAGTTGTCGGAATCACCCGTCTACTCCTCGCGCTGGATCCAGGACGGTTCCTTCCTGCGCCTGGACTACCTTGCGGCCGGGTACACGTTCACGAACATCCCGCAGGTGCGCCAGGCCCGCGTGTACGTACGCGCCAGCAACCTGTTCGTCCTCACAGGCTACGACGGGTTCGACCCCGAAGTCCGGACGAACAACGCTGGCTCACTGCCTGCCCTCGGTGTCGACTACCTGAACTATCCGAAGCCGCGCAGCTTCACCTTCGGCGTCGACCTCAGCTTCTAACATTGTCTGTACCGGGGTGAGGCTACCTCACCCCGCACGGACTACTCGAAATGCGAGATATACACGTTATGAGATCTAATCGAATGAGCAGGTGGCCCGCATTTGCAGCCTCGCTGCTGGTGGTGTTCACGACACTCGTGATAGCTGGCTGTGACCTGGACGCGGATACCTTCAGCTCGGTCACACCGGATACGTTCTACAGGACCGAGGACGAATTCCTGGCAGCGGTCGTCCCCGTCTACAACCAGCTTGGTTCGCTTGCCAACGGCCAGTACTGGTGGAACAGCGTCGTCAGCACGGACGAAGGCATCGTCCCGACGCGAGGACCGGACTGGGACGACAACGGCGCCTGGCGGCGTCTGCATACGCATACGTGGACGGCAACGGACCCGGCTGCGAACAACGCATGGAACGACGCCTACACCGGCATCGCCCGCGCCAACGTCGTACTGGAGAACCTGGAAAACTCTACGACCCAGTTGCAATCCGCTGCCCAGTTCAAGGCGGAGCTCCGTACGCTGCGCGCGTTCTTCTATTACACCCTGCTGGACATGTACGGCAACGTGCCCATCGTGACGACGGCCGTTACGGACCCGCTCAATCCGCCCAAGAACAGCACCCGTAAAGAGGTCTTCGACTTCATCGAGAAGGAGCTTCTGGAGTCGATTCCGGACCTTCCGACCCAGTCGGAACTGGGTGATGCCAACAGCGGACGCGTGACGGAGGGAGCCGCACGCGCGATCCTGGCCAACATGTACCTCAACGCTGAGGTTTTCGCGGGAGAACCTCGGTACCAGGACGCCATCACACAGGCCGATGAGATCCTGAACTCTGGTGAGTATGCGCTTGCCAGCGACTACTTCCAGAACTTCGCGATTGACAACCATACGTCGCCGGAGATCATCTTCGCCGTTCAGTTCGTGGCCTCGGGCGGACCCGAGTTCGGCTACCACTCGAAGATCCTCCACTACAACCAGTTCCCGCAGGGATGCTGCAACGGCCTTGCGACGTTGGGTAGCTCGTACGACACGTTCGACGATGCGGACAAGCGCAAGGAGATGTTCCTGATCGGCCAGGCGTACAACCTGTTCACGGGCGAGCCCGCCAAGGACCGCCAGGGCAATCCGCTCATCTTCACGAAAGAGGTCCCGCTCACCGGTGCGACGGAAGCAAACGGCATCCGCGTGCTGAAATGGCCGGTCGATCCCAACGACCCGAGCGGCGGCTTCCAGAACGACTATGCGTTCTTCCGCCTGGCAGAGATCTATTTCATCAAGGCCGAAGCGCTCTACCGGATGGGGCAGCCGGAAGCGGCGCTACCCCTCATCAACGAGGTCCGCGAGCGCGCCTTCGATCCGCCGCAGCCCGTCACTATGGCGGATGTACAAGCCGCGGGTGGCATGGATCAATTCCTGCTCGACGAGCGCATGCGTGAGTTCCACAGCGAGGCGAAGCGCCGCCAGGACCTGATCCGGTTCGGACGCTTCACCAGCGGCACCTGGGAACACAAGGAGGTAAGCGACTCCTATCGCGACCTCTTCCCCATTCCGCAGTCGCAGATCGACGCTTCGAAAGGAGCCCTGACCCAGAACCCTGGTTACTGAGCAGCGTCCCGCTTGCATGAGGTAAGGAGCCTCGCCGGATGGCGAGGCTCCTTCTTTTTTGCCCATCGACCGAACACCGCTCCCAACCCCTGATCCTCATACGATCCCGTTCTCTGTCGGGGCATGCCGGTGCCACGCCCTGCCCAAAAATCCTCCTTCGACACGAGCCGCAGGCGACTGACCGAAGGTAAAGAGGACAGCCTTGCGAACGCGTCCAGCGGAGCAAGGCAGGAGGATGTTCGCACCCGATGAGGAATAACGATCGTATCCGAGAAGCATCACCTCCACAGACACGTCGGCACAAGATCATAGAAACGAGCGATAAAGGGCGTATATTCAAGAACCTACAGCCCTTCATGAGTACCTGAACGACAAACCTGTCCCGGTGTAGGTGGGCTCTGGCTACGGGCCGACGCCGATGACCGGAGCACGAGCGGCCCGCTCCGTAGTGATTCGATTCATGCAGAAGTACCTCTCCTGTTTGCTCCTCGTCGTATGCGGACTGGCCGGTTGCCGATCCGCTGAAGAGGACACCCTGTTTCGCAAGCGCGCCGCAAGCGAAACCGGCATCTCGTTCATCAACGAAGTCCCCGATGACGCCACCTTCAACATCCTGAACTTCCTCTACTATTACGACGGAGGCGGGGTAGCCGTAGGCGACGTGAACAACGACGGCCTCCAGGACCTCTACTTCACGTCTAACCTGGGTTCGAACAGGCTGTACCTGAACAAAGGGAACTTTCGGTTCGAAGACATCACGGAACGAGCGGGCGTAGCCGGAACGGGCAACTGGAAAACCGGTGTCACCATGGCCGACGTGAATGGCGATGGCTACGTGGATATCTACGTCTCGGTCGTCGACGGCTACCTGGATCGCAAGGGCCGCAACCAGCTCTTCATCAACGATGGAGACGGCACCTTCACCGAACGCGCCGCTGAATACGGGCTGGACATCGCCGCCTACGGCACCCACGCGGCGTTCTTCGACTACGACGGCGACGGTGACCTCGACGTGTACATCCTGAACCACTCCGTGCACGGAGTCGATACGCACCGGGACGCCGGCATCCGCACCGTGCGCGACCCCAGATCGGGTGACCGCCTGCTCCGCAACGATGGAGGCCGGTTCGTCGATGTCAGCGAAGAAGCCGGTATCTACGGGAGCGTCGTAGGCTATGGGCTCAGCGTCATGGTAAGCGACCTGAACACCGACGGCTGCCCGGACATCTACGTCGCGAACGACTTCCACGAAAACGACTACCTCTACCTCAACAACTGCGACGGCACCTTCCGGGAGGTCATCCGCGAGGCCATGCCCCATACCAGCTACTCGTCCATGGGCGCCGACGCCGCCGACATCAACAACGACGGCCGCCCGGACCTCGCCGTCCTTGACATGCTACCCGAACGGGAAGACGTGCTCAAGACCGCGGACGAGGGCGACACGTACGACCTCTACGACTTCAAACGCCGCCTGGGCTACCACCACCAGCTCTCCCGCAACGTCCTCCAGCTCAACCAGGGACACGGACGGTTCAGCGACATCGCCCTGTTGGCCGGTGTGGAAGCGACCGACTGGAGCTGGGCCGCCCTCTTCGCCGACTTCGACCACGACGGCTATAACGACCTCTTCGTCACGAACGGCATCTACCGCCGCCCGAACGACCTCGACTTCATCGAGTACCGGAACAACCAGGAAGTGGTCGCCGCGATGAACAAGCGATCCGGCCCCGACGTGCTGGCGCTCCTCCAGAAAATGCCGCAGGTCCCGGTGCCGAACTATGCCTTCCGGAATAACGGCGACCTGACCTTCACGAACCAGGCTGCCGCCTGGGGCCTGGATGACATGGCCTTCGCCAGCGGCGCAGCGTACGTCGACCTCGATAACGACGGCGACCTGGATCTCGTCGTCAACAACATCAATGCCCCCGCCTCCATCTTCGAAAACCGCGCCGAAACACGGGAAGACCGGCACTACCTGACGGTCCAGCTTAAAGGCTCAGGCAGCAATACGGCAGGGATCGGCGCGAAGCTCTATCTGAAACACGACGGCAAGGTCCTCTTCCGCGAGCAGATGCCTGCCCGGGGCTTCCAGTCTTCCGTGGATCCTCGCATCCACTTCGGGCTCGGTGCGGTAGACTTGATAGATACCCTCATCGTCGTCTGGAACGACCACCGATACCAGATCCTGACCGGCGTTCCGGCCAATCAGACCATCACACTGGATCAGGAAGAGGCCTCCGGCACGTTCGCCTATCCCTCGGATGCCTCCCCCGCCCCACTCTTTGCGGACGTTTCGGATGCCCTCGGCATAGCCTACCGCCACGTCGAGAACACGTACTTCGACTTCAACCGGGAGCCGCTGATGCCTCACCTGCTCTCCCGCGAAGGCCCGGCCCTGGCTATCGGCGACGTGAACGGAGATGGCCTGGATGACCTGTACGTGGGCGGCGCCCGCAAAGCACCCGGCAGCCTGCTGATCCAGCGGCCTGACGGCAGCTTCTCACCCTCCAACGAGACCCTGTGGGCAGCCGACACCCTCTATGAAGACGTGGACGCCGCCTTCTTCGATGCCGACGGCGATGGCGATCTCGATCTCTTCGTCGTAAGCGGCGGGAATGAGGCCGTGGGAAATACCGAAGCGCTGCGAAGCCGCCTGTACCGGAACGACGGATCCGGCAGGTTCACGCGCGACCTCGATGCCCTGCCCGACTTCTTCGTGAACGGCTCCGTCGTAGCCCCCGCCGACTTCGATGGCGATGGAGACGTGGACCTGTTCGTAGGCGGACGAGTCGTACCCTCCCGGTATGGCGACACGCCCCGGAGCTTCCTCCTGGAAAACGACGGCCGGGGCGTCTTCCGCGACGTCACGCTCGCCCGTTCGAAAGAGCTGGCTCAGGCGGGCATGGTCACCGATGCCGTCTGGGCCGACTACAACGGCGACGGGCGGCTCGACCTCATCCTGGTCGGCGAATGGATGCCGGTTACCATCTTCGAACAGCAGGACGGCTTCTTCACCTCTCGCACCGAGCAGGCCGGACTCGGGCAGACGAGCGGCTGGTGGAACAGCCTCCTCGCCCATGATATGGACGGCGACGGCGACGTGGACCTCATCGCCGGCAACCTCGGTCTGAACGCCAAGCCCAAAGCGACGCCCGAGCAGCCTGCCCGGCTGTTCGTCAAGGACTTCGATAGAAACGGGACGCTGGATCCCATCTTCACGTACTACAAAGGCGGCGTGAGCTACCCGATGGCCACCCGCGACCAACTCATCCGCCAGATTCAGCCGCTCGGACTCAAGCTGATCTCCTATGCCGATTACGGAGCCAGCCGGGTCGAGGACCTCTTCTCGGCCAACCTGCTTGAAGACGCTACCGTGCACGAAGCACACACGTTCGCGACGGCGTACCTGAAAAACCAGGGAGACGGCACGTTTCAGGTGCACGCGCTACCCTTACAGGCCCAGTTCGCCCCCGTCTACGCGATCCTGGCCGGCGACTTCGATGGGGACGGTCACGAGGACCTTCTGCTCGCCGGCAACTTCTCCGGCGTAACGCCCACCGAAGGCCGGTATGACGCCAGCTACGGTCTACTGCTCCGCGGCGACGGTAAGGGCGGCTTCGACCCGGTACAGCCGGTCGAAAGCAACCTGTACCTCACCGGAGAAATTCGCCATCTCGGTGTGCTGCGCCGCAAGAACGGAGAACGGCTCATCGTCGCCGCCCGCAACGACGACAGCCTCCAGATTGTGCGGCCTCTTCGACTGCCATCCGGAACCCCGGCTCCGTAAGGGCATCCCTTCGGACCGAATAGGAGTTTCACCGGTACCGGCCGGAGCCCGGTAGTCCGTACCTTGTGATTCCGTACATCCCCCTCACGCACGTTGCCCCGGCCCATGAACGAGCGCCGTCACATCCATACCGCGCGCATCCCCGTCCGCTGGATCGACCAGGACACCTTCGGCCACGTCAACAACGCCACCTATTTCACCTACTTCGAACAGACACGGGTGGACTGGCTCGCGACGTTGAACGTGGACTGGCAACGGGGTGTCGGCCCGGTGGTCGTGCACGCAGAATGCGACTATAAACGCCCCATCACCTACCCCGCCCTCCTGGAAATCACGATGCTGTCTGAACCACCCGGCCGGAGCAGCTTCCACACCTACTACGAAATACGCGTGGAAGGTGACCCGGATACCGTGTATGCCGTCGGCAAGGCAACAATGGTATGGGTAGACGTACAAAAAGGACGCCCGGTAAGCCTGCCCGACGAAATCCGACACGCCCTCGCAGGCCTCCCCGATCCGGCTTCCACAACCACCCGATAATACACACGTGGAGCCCGATATAATTCCCATATCCCCCAAGCCCCCGCGGTATCACCCAACACCTGTAAGGGCGTAGCACCGCCACGTCCCCCGAACACCACGCCCAACTCACCGAGTCATCGCATGCCCTCACAGGAGGCGCGGCAATCTCGTAAGGAATGGCCATTCCCAACCAGATTGCTTCCTCGGCTAAAGCCTCCTCGCAATGACACCTTCCTGCCACCCAATCCCGTAGGGGCGTGGCACCGCCACGCCCTGCCCGAACAACCCCCACCTTCGACACGAGCCGCAGGCGACTGACCAAAGGTAAAACAGCCTTGCGAACGCGTCCAGCGGAGCAAGGCAGGAGGATGTCAGCCACCTCCCACCCATTCATACTACGTATGGGCCATCAAGACGAGGCGAAGGACACAGCACCAGACCTGACAGGTTTCCAAAACCTGTCAGGTCTAGCCCACAACCGCATACACATGCATCCGTGTGCCATCTGCGCCCATCCCCATTCGTACTTCGTCATTCGTACTTCGTACTTCGAATGCCCGCTCGTGCCCCAAACCACCCGAACACCCCGTTCAACTTCGTAAGATTCGTACACCCCCGTCACAATCCACCCGCCTCCCGCAATCCGAAATCCAAAATCCGAAATCCGAAATCCGCAATTTCCTGTGCCAGCCCTCCCCGCCAACAGCCACCTTCCGAAATCAAGCAATGGCACCGCCACAAGAACTCCCCGCACCAGCCGTGCAACCGTAGCAATGCCGGTCCGTCCGGATGACGTGCTCCTGCCAGGCATCCGGATCAAAATCACGGACGTGCGGGCGGCGGCCACCGGGTAACGCCATCTCCATCTCGAGTTGCTGGTTGAAATCGCAGTCGAACAGGCGGCCATCCCAGGAGACAGAGAGCGTGTTGCGGCACATGAGCCCGGCAACGGTCGCCGGATTGAAGGCATTGACGAGCCGTTCCAGGTAGGCCTCCAGCATACCCTTCTCCAGCAGCCATTCCAGGTAGCGCGAGATCGGCATGTTGTTCAGGGCATAAAGCCGGTCGAACGTCACGCCGTAGTTCTTCAACAACGCTGCTTTCCATTCCGCCTCCAGCGACGCCTGGCTCCCCGCCAGGAAAGCGCCCACCGGATTCGTCACGAGGTTGAGTTGCCGCCTCGGGTCGCCCGTTCCGTATCCGGCCTCATTGAGCATCCGTAACGCCCGGATGGATTTCTCGTACGTCCCCTCTCCCCGCTGGGAGTCCGTACCCATCTTCCGGTAATGCGGAAGCGAGCACATCACCTCCACGCCCCGCTCGGCCAGCCACCGCGGCAGGTGCTCGTACCGGCGCGTCGTCAGGATGGTCAGGTTGCACCGGTCGATGACATGCTTGCCGAGCCGGACGCACGCGTCCACTAAGTACTCGAAATGCGGATTCAATTCCGGCGCGCCGCCGGTGATATCGACCGTATGCGCACCGGAACGCTCGATGGCGCGCAGGCAGGCGTCCACGGTCTCGCGGTCCATCAGGGCGTCCGTCCGGTCCGGCCCCGCATCCACGTGACAGTGCCGGCACGTCATGTTGCACAGCTTGCCGACATTGATCTGGAAAATCTCCAGCCGGGCCGGCTTCAACTCCGTCCAGCCGGATACCCGGATATCCTCATGAAAGAGCCCCGTACCCGTTGGCCCCGACCGCAGCGTCACCGCATGGAGCGAGCGAACCTGTTCCTTCGGACTCGCCAGCGGAAGCCGCCGCGCATGCAGGCTCGTCGTAGAACGCGGCCCCTCCACGACCAGGCTGGCGCCGTCGCCTTCAGACAGGATCTCCAGAGGAATAAGCTCCTTCATGGCAATGATGAATTAAAAATGAGCAACACCGCTCTAAATCCACGTCCCTAGTACTCATTACCCAGTACACATTACGCATTCCCCCCTCACATCACCATCTTCTTCGCGTGGTCCATCATCTGCATGCCATGGACCAGCGAGGCACCTCCGCGAATGGCCGTCGCGACGTGGACGGCCTCGGTCATCTGCTCGATATCCGCGCCCTTCTGGAGACAATCAGACGTGTAGGCCTCGATGCAATACGGGCACTGCACGGCGTGCGAAACGGCCAGCGCAATGAGGGCCTTCTCACGGGCCGTAAGAGCGCCATCCTGAAACACCTTGCCGTAATAGCTAAAGAAAGCATCGGCAAGCTCCTTGTTGCCCTCGGCGATCCCCGGAAAGTTCGCGAGGTGCTCCGGCTTGTAATACGTCTCCATAACGATTCAATTGGGTTTGTAGTGCTCAGTCAGACCGCATCCAGTGCCCCGGCAGACTGCCCGCCTCACCTGCCGCATAACCGCCTGCCAGCCCGAACGCATGCACATGCCTGTCAAGGAAACATACTTCCACCCTCAAATCAGGGCATCCCGGCCCAATTCCAGCTTTACCCCTCCCCAACAATGTCATGCCCTCTTCACGGCACACGCTTCAAAATCCTCCTTCGACCCAAGGCCGCTAAAACAAACTCCTCCTTCGATATGAACTGCTAAAACAAAATCCTCCTTCGACACGAGCCGCCAGGCGACTGACCGAAGGTAAAGAGGACAGCCTTGCGAACGCGTCCAGCGGAGCAAGGCAGGAGGATGTCAGCCACCTCCCACCCATGCATACTACGTATGGGCCATCAAGACGAGGCGAA
>JAWLHQ010000012.1:0-100514 GCA_041690215.1 Rhodothermales bacterium | reverse complement strand
CATTCTGTGCCATCCACTCGTCACTCGTACTTCATCATTCGTACTTCGTACTTCCGTTGTGCCATCCAGCCGCTCACCCCATCCCTCATTATTCATTACCCATTATTCATTCCCCCCGATCCACACGCCACGACACGTTCAAATTTGTAAAGTTCGTTACACCCCCGTTACAATCACCCCTCAAATCCGCAATCCCCCACTCCCACCGTTTTTCGCCCAAAGTTCGATGCTCCGCCAGAACCCCTGCCCCGTTCCCGTGTTTGGGGCCTTCCACATGCCCAACCAGAATCACACGAACCGGTGACGGACAGAATGCCCGGACTCAATACGGTCAAGGTCGGCCTCGTGCAGATGCGTTGTGCCGAGGACCCCGGTGAAAACCTGCGCAAGGCGCTGGACATGACGCGGGAGGCGGCCGAGCACGGCGCACAGATCATCTGCCTGCCCGAGCTGTTCCGGTCGCGCTACTTCTGCAAGTCGGAAGACCACCGACATTTCGGGCTGGCCGAGCCCATCCCGGGGCCATCGACGGAAGCCTTCACCGCCCTCGCCGCCGAGTACGACGTGGCCCTCATCATCAGCCTCTTCGAGAAGCGCGCGGAAGGCCTTTACCACAACACCGCCGCCATCCTGGATGGGAAGCGCGGCTACGTGGGCAAGTACCGGAAAATGCACATCCCGGACGACCCGCTCTTCTACGAGAAGTTCTACTTCACTCCTGGCGATCTCGGGTTCAAGGCATTCCAGACCGAACATGCCACCGTGGGCACCCTCATCTGCTGGGACCAGTGGTACCCCGAAGCGGCCCGCCTGACGGCCCTCCGGGGCGCGAACATCCTCTTCTACCCGACCGCCATTGGCTGGCTGCCTGAGGAAAAAGAGGATCGCGGAAGTGCGCAGCATGAATCGTGGGAGCTTGCCCAGCGCGCCCACGCCGTATCGAACGGCGTCTATGTGGTCGCCGTGAACCGTACCGGCTTCGAGCCGGCTCCCGGCGCGCCGGACGGACAGGAAACCGACGGCATCGAATTCTGGGGCCAGAGCTTCGTCGCCGGCCCGGACGGCGCCGTGATCGCCCGCGCACCCGTGAGCGAAGAAGCCATCCTGGTCGTGGATCTCGACCTCTCCCGCATCGACGCGCTTCGCACCGAATGGCCCTTCTTCCGAGATCGCCGTATTGACGCCTATCAGGAGATCACCCGCCGCTTCATCGATGAATAAGTCTGTCGACACCCTGCCCGTGCCGCCCGCTGAAACACCGGCCGCGCTTGGCTACCGCATGCCCGCCGAGTGGGCGCCGCATCAGGCCACCTGGCTCTCCTGGCCACACAACACCGAGACCTGGCCGGACGAACTGGACCGCGTCGAGACAACCATGTGCCGGTGCGTCGCGGCCCTGGCGCCGCATGAAACCGTCCACATCAACGTCCGAGACGAAGCCCACGAGCGCCACGTACGCGAGTTGCTGAACGAGGCGAGAGTGACCGGCAACGTGCGGCTGCACCACATCCCTACCAACGACGCCTGGATACGCGACCACGGCGCCATCTTCGTCGTGCGCGACGATGAGCACGGACGCAGCCTGGCCGCAACCGACTGGGGCTTCAACAGCTGGGGCGGCAAGTACCCGCCCTGGGATGACGACAACCGCGTCCCCGCGCAGATGGCGAATCTGCTGCGCGTGCCCCGGTTCGAGAGCGACATCGTCCTCGAGGGCGGCTCCATCGACGTCAACGGCGCCGGTGTGCTCCTGACGACCGAGCAGTGCCTGCTCAATCCGAACCGCAACCCGCACCTCACCCGCGAGGATATCGAAGCCCGCCTCCGCGCCTACCTCGGCGTGGAAAAAGTCCTCTGGCTCGGAGAGGGCATCGTCGGTGATGACACCGACGGTCACGTGGACGACATCACCCGGTTCGTGTCTGAAGACACCATCCTCACCGTCGTAGAGGAAGACATGACGGACGAGAATGGCCCGATCCTCCAGGAAAACCTGCGCATGCTCCGGAGCATGACGAACGTGGATGGGAAGCCGTTCAACATCGTCACCCTGCCCATGCCCGCCCCCGTCGTCATCAAGGGTGAGCGCATGCCCGCTTCCTACGCCAACTTCTACATCGCAAACGGCATTGTTATCCTGCCCACCTACAGGGATGCCGTGAACGATGCAAAGGCGCAGGACGTCCTCCAGCGGCTCTTCCCGGAACGGCGCGTCGTACCGATCGACTTCACGGACGTGATCTGGGGCCTCGGCGCGATCCACTGCCTGACACAACAGGTCCCGAGCATATGACGGAGTGCGCTTCGTTAACGCTCGGATAATGCAGAGCCGGGGCGGCACGCATACCTTTTCGATAACGATGCGTTGCTTGCAGGCTGGACTGCAAAGCAACGCATCCGTACACTGTCAGTGGTTTCCTTCCTGACTTGACTTGAATGGGTATGAAGTACGCTCTGGCCGTCGTGCTTGCGCTTACGTGGCTGCTCGGAACGTCCGCTGTGGCGCAGCCCGTAGCACTCACACGCGCACACGCCCACAACGACTACGAACACGACCGCCCGCTGCTGGACGCCCTGGACCACGGCTTCGCCAGCGTCGAGGCGGATATCTACCTCATCGACGGGCAATTGCTCGTAGCCCACGACCGCGAGGACGTGCGGGCGGACCGCACCCTGGAGGCCCTGTATCTCGATCCGCTGATGCAGCGGTTCCGATCCGGTGGAGGCCGTATCTACCCGGACGGCACCCCCGTCCTGCTGCTCATCGACTTTAAGTCGGATGCCGAACCCACCTATGCTGCACTTCGTGACGTGCTGCAACACTACGCGGACATGCTCACGTCCTTCGAGGGCGAGGCCGTCCGACAAGGCGCCGTTACCATAGTCATCTCGGGCAACCGCCCCCGGGAAATGATGGCCGCCGAACGTACCCGGCTGGCCGCCTACGATGGCCGCCTCGAAGACCTGGACGCCACGCCCCCCGCCCCGCCGAGCTTCATCCCGCTCGTGAGCAGCAACTGGAACAGCATTTCGTCGTGGCGCGGCGACGGCCCCCTGCCCGATGCCGACCGGCGCAGGCTGCGTGAGACCGTGGACCGGGCACATGCCCAGGGCCGCCGTATCCGCTTCTGGGCCACGCCAGACACGCCCGCTGCCTGGAAGGAGCTTTACGACGCCGGAGTAGACCTGCTCAATACCGACGACCTCGGCGGGCTGCGGCAATTCCTTATCAGCTATCACAGCCACTGAGCGCTGAGTAACTCACAGATCACCCTCTCCCATCCCGACTCCATGAAACGGCTTCTCATCCTTCTGCTCGCACTGCTGCCTCTGACCGCCCGGGCACAGACGCTCCAGACCGAGAACGTCATTCTGATCACATTCGACGGACTCCGCTGGCAGGAACTCTTCACCGGCGCCGACTCCACGCTCATCCGCGAAAAGAAGTATGTAAACGATCCGGATGACCTCACGAACCGCTTCTGGGCCGACACCCCCACGGCTCGCCGCGAAAAGCTGATGCCGTTCTTCTGGAGCGTGGTCGCCCGGCAGGGCCAGCTATACGGCAACCGGCTCCTGGGTAGCGAGGTGGACGTATCCAACACGTACTGGTTCTCCTACCCCGGATACAACGAGATCCTCACAGGCTTCTACGACGAACGGATCGACAGCAACGACAAGCGGAATAACCCCAACAAGACCGTCCTGGAGTTCGTACACGAGCAACCCCGATACAAAGGCAAGGTCGCGGCCTTCGGCTCCTGGGATGTCTTCCCGTACATCATCAACGAAGAACGCAGCGGCATCCCCGTGAATGCCGGGTTCGAGCCGGTAAGCGGAAATGATCTCACTGAACGGGAGCGGTTCTTGAACCAGCTACAGCAGGAGATCCCCAGCCCCTGGAGTTCGGTCCGCTTCGATGCCTTCACGCATCACTATGCAATGGAGCACCTGAAGAAACACCGCCCGAACCTCCTCTACATCGCCTACGGCGAAACGGACGACTTCGCCCACGATGGCGACTACGACGCCTACCTGAAATCAGCCCATCAGACGGACGCCTTCATACGGTCCATCTGGGAATGGGTCCAGTCCGATCCGGACTACCGGAATAAAACGACCCTCATCATCACAACCGACCACGGACGTGGAACGGGCAATAAATGGACGAGCCATGGAGCAGACATTGAGGGCGCCAATGCCATCTGGATCGCTGCTCTTGGGCCAGACACCCCTGCGCTGGGTGAGGTGAGAAATAGTAACCGGCTTTACCAGAACCAGGTAGCCGGAACCGTCGCCAGACTACTCGGGCTGGACTACCGCAACGTGCGAGAGGTAGGCGCTCCCATTGAGAGCGTACTGGACCGGATCAATCCGTAACCGGCTGGATGGCCAGGCTACGAAGCGCCCTGGGAAGGTCGGCTACGGTGGCGATACCGACGATGCGCTCGGTTGGGCTGCCCGAACGTGTAATCAGCACGGCATCCAGCCGTTGCCCCCTGCGCTCAAAGTCCTCGAAGGCTTCCAGTAGCTCGAAGATCGTCTCCGTAACCGGAACGAATGTGAAGTTCTTCCGGTGCTTGCTGAAACGCAGGACGTCTAGAACTGGCGTGTCCAGGTCGGCCAGCCCCGCTTCGACCTGCGCACCCAGCCAGCGGACAATGTGATTCGTCGTCAGCAGCGCATGGAACAGACCGTCCTGCAAAACGGGAATCTGTGCAAACCCGGCCCGGTGCATGAGTTGGATGGCCGCCTTGATAGGGTCCTCGACCGAGATGGTCGCCACGTTGGCCTTGAAGAGAGGATACACACGCGGTGGATCCAGTATGGTAGCGGCAATGTGCTCGATGAGTTCTACGGTATCCTCGCGTGGATCTGCGATAGGCCGTCCGTCCTCATACCCGTTGTGTACGATGGCGTTGCGCAACTCGGCCAGCTGCTCCAGGTCGCGCTGGTACCGGCGTATCGCCGAATTCCTCGGAGCGGCCTGCCTGACCAGGTTTCTGAAGCCGTCATAGCCACCACCCTGCCGGTTCAAGCGCAGGTACTTCTCGATAGCATTGAAGGCGTTCAAAAAACGCTCGGCGTTGAGGCTGGCCATACGAATAGGAAATACGTGGAAGACAATCTATGATTCGAGAGACCGGACCAGATCATTCTCGCAGCATCCGGTACGCGATCTGCCCGATCTGCTCCAGGGCCTGTTCCATTCGGTCCGACCAGGGATGACCGCAGTTGAGCCGGATGAAGTGGGTAAAAGAGCCGGATGCAGAAAAGATCGGCCCCGGGGCAATTGTGATGTGTGCGCGGAGCGCCTCGTGGAAGAGCTGTACGGCATCTACACGCTCCGGCAGTTCAACCCATAATACAAATCCGCCCTGTGGGCGCGTTACTCGTGTCCCTTCTGGGAAATAGCGGCATACCGCATCCGTCGCATGAGCAATGCCCCTCTCGACGGCACCCCGAAGACGGCGCAGGTGCCGCTCGTACCCGCTTCCTTCCAGATAGGACGCGATGGCGTACTGCGCGGGTGAGGAAGAGGAGATGGTGCTGGCGTATTTGAGCCGCTTTACGTCCTGCAGGAAGCGTCCGGGTATGATCCAGCCGATCCGGTATCCGGGCGAGATCGTCTTGGAGAACGAACCGCAGTACAGTACCATGCCTGCCTTGTCGAATGCTTTGGCAGGCATGGGACGAGACACCCCGAAGTAGAGATCGCCATACAGATCATCTTCGATGAGCGGAATACCGTACCGCGCGAGCATCTCGACGAGCGCCTCCTTGCGCTCATCCGGCATGAGGCTGCCCAGGGGATTATTGAAGTTCGGTGCGAATAGGCACGCACGGACACCGCCCGCCTTGAGCACGCGTTCCAGTTCGTCCAGCCTGACCCCGCTGGTTGGGTCCGTAGGAAATTCCAGCGCCTTCATGCCCAGGCTATCGATGAGCTGCAACACACCGAAGTAGGTGGGTGATTCGATAGCGATGGTATCACCGGGACGGGCCACCGTGCGCAACCCCAGCGCCAGTGCCTCCGTACACCCGGACGTGACGATCACGTCGTCCCGGTTGAACTGACCGCCCCAGAGTAGCGTGCGCCGTGCAATGGCTTCGCGCAGTTTCGGGCTGCCCTGCGAGAGAAGGTAGGTCATGGTATCGGCCGCCTCACGCCGCGCTACCCGTGCCATAGCCCTGCTCAGTTCCTCTGTCGGCAGCAGTTCCGGGCTCGGTACAGCCGCCCCGAATGGAACGTAATCCGGATGGTTCACCCGCTCGTATACGTCCAGGATGAGCGACGTCACACTAACCGGTGTACTTGACCGCGGCGGCTGTGAACATTCCGGGACGATTACACGCTCCTGTAGCCGCTTCCTCACGTAGTAGCCTGACTGAGGCCGCGCCTCGATCAATCCGCGATCTTCCAACAGACGGTACGCCTGAAGCACGGTAGATATACTCACCCCCCGTTCGGCACTCATCTGCCTGACAGACGGGATGCGCTCGCCTGGTTTCAGGGTAGCGTCATTGATTAACGTCGCAACCTGACTGGCAATCTCCTCATACAGAAAGTCACCTTCTACGGCATGTACCGTTGCCATGGACCATGGTCTCCGAGCATGTTACGGCCAACTGTTATGGTCAAACTTATAGATTCTGTATCTGTTACGCAATCTCCCGTGAATGTACACTTGATGCGATACAAACGAGATCGCTCACCTGTACTGACGTGGAGGTTTTGCTTTGGAAGGCAGGCACTCGCTGTTCACGGTCGCTGGCTTGCGCAACATAAGTAACGTGCGTGCCTATGCAGCCTGGGCAGCCGTATGTATAATCTGGGGAACTACGTTCCTCGCCAACGGCATCGGCATCCAATCGATGCCGCCTTTGCTCTTCGGAGGATTCCGTTATCTGACGGCAGGATTGATCCTGACCGGCTTTCTACACTTCCGCAAAGGCGGTACACCCGCTCCGAAGGTATCCTTTAAGCTTGGACTGGCCGGCATAGCCATCCTGTCACTGGGTGTTGGCGTGGTGATCTGGTCGCAACAGTGGATTCCGAGCGGCTTTGCCGCACTGCTCGTTGCCGCCACTCCGTTCTGGCTGGTCCTCTTCGAGGCCGCGTCGAAAGGAGGAGAACGCCTCTCATGGCGCAGTATCCTGGGCCTGCTCTGCGGGCTCGGTGGTATCATCGTCATTGCCTCGGAACAGCCGCCCGGCAGTTTTCGCACAGACTATCTCTGGGCCATCGGCGCCGTGCTCCTTTCCGGACTGTCATGGTCCGCCGGATCCATCTATACACGCAAAAACACCCCTGAAGATGGTGGGACGCACGTGGCCGCACGTCAGATGATCTTCGGAGGGGTGTTCCTCCTCGTCGCCGGTTTGCTCACGGGCGAGCGTATTCCGGCTACCGTTGAACCACGGAGTATCGTGGCTTTTGTGTACCTTGTACTCGCAGGATCCATCGTCGCGTACGTCGCTTACCTGTATGCCTTGAGGCACCTTCCCGTCGCGTTCGTCTCCACCTACATGTACGTAAACCCGGTGCTCGCGCTATGGCTGGGGCACGTGATCCTCGAAGAACCCCTGACGACCGGTATCGCGGTCGCGACGATGCTCATCCTGGCGGGCCTGCTCGTAATGCAGTCGAAACCCGGGATGAAGGGTAGAATCTCTACACAACCTGCTCGCAGGCTGACCTTCAGGAGCGTAACGACACGCCCCGCAACGCAACAGAGCACCAGCAACTCCGTGCAACCTGCGCAGGCATGCAGATGTGAGGCCACCTGAACAACAGACCACTATCCGGCGTATGGTGCAGCACTAGATGTAATCCATCTTGTGATCGAAAGATTATGTCCTACAACCTGATTGGCAAACGTGTTCGTGTCCACCTCTACGACCGGCAAGGCATTATGCTTGGTGTGATCGAGGGTACCGTGAGCGACTTCTCGGCAAAAGTGGATGTAGGTGGCGGGATAAAGAAGGACCTCGTTTACGTGACGAATATCGAAGGCTACCAGAGCCCGCATCTGCAGGAAGATGCGGCAGGCGAAGGGTGGTTCGCCGTACAGGACGTGACGGTTATAGACCAACAGGCCATAAGCTTCAACTGATCACCGCCGTGGATGTAGCGGCGAACGGCATCACTGCCTGGACGATTGCGGTATCACCACGCTGAATGACTCACTCAGTCCGGCGTTCGAACTAGCCGCTTCGTCATTCAGGGAGTGCGAATGCGACGTAGGTATCTCCGGATTTCGTCCCCATTTTGCCGCCCCCGGCAGCAATGACGACATATTGCCGGCCATCCACCATGTACGTGCTGGGCGTGGCGTAACCTCCAGCGGGCAGCTTCGTCTCCCACAGCACTTCGCCGGTGTCCTTGTCGAAGGCACGGAACATCTCGTCCTTGGTAGCTCCTATGAAGACGAGCCCCCCAGCCGTGACGACCGGACCGCCGTAGTTCTCCGTCCCGGTGGGGGGAATGCCCTTCGCGGTCAACTCCGGCAACTCTCCAAGCGGTACCGTCCACGCGATTTCCCCCCTGTTCAAGTCGATCGCATTGAGGGTTCCCCAGGGTGGCTTGACCGCCGGGTATCCGTCGGGGTCGAGAAAGCGTTCGTAGCCTCCGAATACGTACGGCAGCACAGGTATGGGATGTGCTCCGCCATCCTCGTCGCCTCCCACGGGCTCTTTCATCTCTTCGTGAACCCCGAAGAGGAAGTTCACAATGGCGCTACGCTCGTCTTCGGAGAGTTGCTGAAAGGACGGCATGAACCCGCGCCCCGTTTGCAGGAGTTGCATCACCTCGGCCTGTTGGAATTTTTCCTGCACCATGAGCAAAGACGGGTACTGGCCCGCCTCATCCCCGCTCCGATCCGTTCCATGACACTGGGCGCAATTGCGGAGGAACAGATCCTCGCCCACTGAGACCATCCTTTCACCCGACTGCTCGACGGGCTCCAGTCTCAGGATCCAGGCCATTTCGTTGCCGTTGACGTACAGCATACCAGAAGCCGGATCGAACGCCGCGCCTCCCCACTCGCCTCCTCCATCCAGCCCGGGAAAGATGATGCTTCCTTCGAAACTGGGTGGAACGAACTGACCATCCGAGCGGAATTTTCTGAGTTGCTCCAGCACATACGCGCGGGATTCCGGCGAAAGATCGGTAACTGTCTCTTCGTCGAGCCGCTGCCGGGAAAAGGGAGCAGGTTTCACAGGCAACGGCTGCGTAGGCCATGCCTGCTCCCCGGGAATCGTAGATGGTGGGACGGGCACCTCCTCTATCGGGAAGATCGGTTCTCCGGTCTCGCGATCGAACACGAAGACATGACCGGACTTCGTGATCTGCGCGACGGCATCGATCCGCCTACCGTCACGATTGATCGTAACGAGATTGGGCGAAGCCGGCAGGTCTCGATCCCAGATATCATGGTGGACGAACTGGAAGTGCCATACCCGCTCGCCCGTCTCTGCATTCAATGCGAGCAGGCTGTTCGCAAAAAGGTTCTGACCATGGCGGTTGCCGCCATAAAAGTCGAATGCGGCAGAACCGGTCGGAACGAAAACCAGCCCTCGCTCCTCATCGACGGTCATCCCTGTCCAGGCATTCGCACCACCGACCGTCTTCCAGGCATCTTTCGGCCATGTATCGTACCCGTACTCGCCGGGTCGGGGGATCGTATTGAACGTCCAGGTTAGCTCTCCTGTTCGAACGTCGTAGGCCCGTACGGGGCCGGGTGCGGCATCCGGGCCCTCCGATAGACGCATCCCGAGAATGAGCAGGTTCTTGTAAATAACGCCCGGTGTATTGGAAAGCACGAACCGACCGCCGATATCCTCCCAGCCGAGCCCCTTTCGCAAGTCCACCCTTCCATTCTCACCGAAACCAGAAATGAGCTGGCCCGACGTCGCATCCACGGCAAACAGATAGTTGCCTGCCGTGAACAAAATCCGCCTGTCACGCCCATCCTTCCAGTACACGACACCCCGGTTGACACCGGCCCAGATCGCAACTTCGGAGGCCTCACTAACGGAGAATGGATCAAACGTCCACTTCTCCGTACCGGTCGCTGCATCCAGGGCAAAAAGTTTCAGCCGGGGCGACGTTCCATACAATACGCCGTCCACGACGATCGGATTGCACTGGATCTGCGACCGATCTCCCTCCGGCAAGTCTCCCGTACTGTAGGTCCAGGCAACTTGAAGCTCACCCACATTCTGTTTGTTGATCTGCGTCAGCCCAGAATAGTGGCTGGCTGCTTTATCACCGAGATAGACCGGCCAGTCCTCATCCGCCTCGTCACTCATTCGAATAGCAACCAGGGCCGCTATAGCCAGCATAAACAGGGCAACGAAATGATTTCGGTGACGCATCACGGTACAAGGAAACTAACTGGAGAAGGAACCGGGCAAGAACGCCCGGTCGATGCCGAGAGAACCGCCGCCCCCGCCTCAACGCTTTCTAATTACGCCTGACAGAGCAGAAAAACCAGTGGTGAGTGCGCTAACACCCCTGAAAACCCTTACCCAGTATGCTCGTCACGTCTCTCCCATTGACATAAGATCATCTAAAGCTCACAAGAACAGCCGAATCCACAACGATGTCTCTCTGGGCTTGCCCTGATGTTCAAGGAGCTGAGTCACCATAGCATGTGCTGTAGAACAGGTCAGATGCCCAGAACTAAAAACTAAAGACGTCTACAATGTGCCGTTCCCTGCGTAAGCCGCACCACCCGCAGCAACATAACGATAGTCGCTGCATACATAATCAAGACAGGAGTAACCACAAAGATATATCGACCCGCATCGAACTCCCACCGTCAGACGTCGATCGAGACCCGCGTTTTACAAAGCGCCCTTACAACGATGCTATGGAGTGGCAGATAACGCGCATCAACTACGATGCAAGTCAGGGCGATCTGAAAAGCAGACACAGGCGATGATCTGAAAGCAACTACAAGCTATGAATGCTAAACTTTCCTCCCTGAATCTCCTCTGCTGCATCATGCTCCTGAATGTTGCAGAGGCACATCTTGCGTACGGCCAAGGTCAGCAGGTGAATCCGCTCACGAAGACTGATGATCTAGAAATCACGGACGCCGGAATCCGCTATCTGGAGGACCTTGACCTCCTCGTTTTTGAACTGGATGTGCAGGGCACGGCCGGGAACACGGTCCCACGGGCGAAGGGAAGTATGGACGGCGCGCCCGTCCTCGGCTACGTTTTTCCTACGAACCTCTCCTCCACGGATATCGGCTTCAGCGAGACCGAAGGCGTGGTGGCCCTGGCAGTCACGTCCCATCCCGACTTCGATGATACTCCGCTTTGGGACGAGAACTCGGATCGAGACTACGAGAACGACGGGGTTGTTTTCCACACCCACTGGGTCGTCCTCGTACCCGACGAGCGCGTACCGGGCAATCTGGCTGTGCAGGAGTTCAGAAAGGAAGACACCAGCGTGGTGCTCCCTCCCACGAACCCCGGCCTGCCCATGTACATGGATTCGCCCGGGCACGCGGTTGTGCTCCGCGGAAAAACACTGCGGGTGCTCGTACCTGCGTTTCGGGTAAACAACAGAACGGATTTTAATTTCGACGCCGTAACGGCCTACATGGAGCTGAATACGTCAGACGAGTCCCGCCCGATGCTCGGCGTATATGAGGTCTACAACATACTCTCCGGCGACCTCAGCCTGCCCTACTCCGTATCTAGGTAGCACCGACACTACCTGCGGTCGCTACTCGGCTGGTTCGCGCTCCTGGCAGTCGGTCCTGAGTTCCTTTTCCCAAAGCGACTTGCCCATCGGATACGGAAGTGTGGCGATGCAGGATTGTCCGATTCATTCCTGCTCGATCTCAGCATCATGCGGACGTGCTTCCTTACAGGCATCCCGCCGGCCGTGGTATCAAAGCAGGAGACGACGACAGCATGCTACCAGCGCCACAACGCCGTCATGTCCATCGATCAGGCGCGTGCTCTGGAGTATGCGATGTTCGACTTCCGTGAGGCGGTATGATGCAAGCCGGGCTTACAGTAGACAAAAAACGGCTTCTGCGATATCGCAGAGGCCGTTTTTCAGTGCTTCCGCAAGGACTCGAACCTTGGACCCGCTGATTAAGAGTCAGCTGCTCTACCAACTGAGCTACGGAAGCAGAACTCCAACAGGCTGTGCCGGAGAGTATGCATGTATCCCGAATACTGGCAAAAAGTTTCGACCTCGGCTCGGTTCTTCAGGATTTCTTTACGTGGTGCCTGCTCAGACTACGGTTTACCCGTTAGCGCAAGGAGCCCTTCGTATTCCTCCTCCGTCAGTTCGAGCCCTGCCGCCTCGACGTTCTCTTCCAGGTGCCCGACCCTGGAGGTACCGGGAATAGGCAACATAACCGGTGAGCGTTTGAGCAGCCAGGCCAGGGCCACCTGCACCGGTGTGGCATTCAGTCGCTTTGCCACCTGTACCAGCAGGCCACCCTCGTCGGCAAGGTTCCCTATAGCAAGCGGGCGCCAGGGGATGAATCCGATTCCCTCTCGCTCGCAATAGTCGAGCACCTCTTCCGAGCGCCTATCGACCAGATTGTATCGATTCTGGACGGATATGATGTCCGTCATCTCTCGCACGCGTACGATATCCGGAATGCTTACCTCGGATAAACCGATGTACCGAATCTTCCCTGCGCGCTGTAAATCAAGCAGAGTCCCGATCTGATCTTCGACGGGCACCTCTGGATCGATACGATGAAGCTGATACAGGTCGATGCACTCCAGCTTCAATCGCTTCAAACTCCCCTCGCAGGCTTGCCGCAAATGCTCGGGCCGGCCGTTAGACTGCCACAGACCTGGGCCAGGGCGTACCAGGCCGCCTTTTGTGGCGATGACCAGATGTGACGGGTATGGATGAAGCGCCTCAGCGATAAGCTCTTCCGATACGTACGGTCCATACGAGTCCGCGGTATCAATAAAGTTGATACCCAGATCGACGACCCGCCGCAACACGCGTAGCGCCTCTGCATGATCTCTGGGCGGCCCCCATACACCCGGTCCGGGCAACTGCATCGCTCCAAACCCCAGGCGGTACACGACAAGGTCGCTACCCAGCGTGAAAGAGCCGCTACGTGCAACTGGAGGCATATCACGTGGCTGAGTCTCGGTCTGTGTCATGTTTATCTCCGAAACATAGAGAAGCCTGCAACCGGAGATGCACTTCCACGATGAGATGGATGCCGATATGGCACCCCTCCACCTGACAGCCAGAACCAATCAGTCAACAATCTCCATGGCCCCGTTTGAAGCCACAGGCACGGAACGCCACCGGACCTTCGTATCCAGGGGCAAGGCCGGAGTGACAATAGGCGTATCCAGGATGATGTGTACCGGCGAGGAAGTAGTGGGATTATTGATCTCGTCCAGAAGCAGCGATACCGACTGACGCCCCATTTCACGCCCCGGCTGGTGTACGAAAATGTGATTGTACGGAAAGAAGCGATTGAACTCACTATCGCCAAAGGTGATGAGCCGGATTCGATTGATAAGGTCAGGATCGGCCTCACGCATGGCCGCATAAACACCCAACCCCGCTGCGAAGGACGCCGAAAAAATCACCTCTGGCAATTCCTCCTGGCTCAGAATTTTCTGAAGTGCTCCGGCACCATCCTTCTCACCAAAGCCACCTTCGAGGATCCACTTATCGTAGACGGGAATGTTGTACTTCCGCAGCGCGTCTTCATACCCCCGGCGCCGATCGCGCCCGATGTTCGTATGCGCATATCCGGCGATGTGAGCGAACTTCCGGTAGCCTTCCCTGATTGCATATTCAACCGCGTTGAATGCACCCTGGTAGTCGTCTACCGTGACACTGCTGAAGCCAAGCCCCTCTACACTCCGGTCGAAAAAAACCAGAGGTACTCCGAGATCCTTGATGCGGTGGTAGATGGCATGATCGGCATCCGGCTCCTGTGAAACCGAAACCAGCAGACCGTCGACATGCATACCGAGAAGCATTTCGATGTTCTGCTGCTCCATCTGCGCACTCTCGTGTGAGATCGTCAGAACGATACGCTGGTCGTACTCACGTGCCCGTTCATAGATACCCTCCAGCACCGCCGCAAAAAAGGAATGGGCAATTCTCGGAATGACGACACCCAGCGTATTGGACCGTTTCGAAGAAAGCGAACGCGCCAGATGATTAGGCAGATACCCCATCTCTCGAGCCGTTTTTCGGATGAGGTCCCGAGTCTCTGTGGAGATATCCGGGTGATTCCGCAGGGCTTTGGAAACACTGACAACCGACAGGTTCAAACGCTCTGCGATGTCACTCAATCGTACTCGTTTCGCCATGTAACTGCTTGTGCTCCTGTACGGAATCGCTCCAGGTGGTTGGACAGATACTCAATTCTGAGATAACACGCAATGCCTCTTCAAGTTCGGATTTGATGCAATGCACGGCTTGTATTGTCGCCAACTTTTATTAAAATACTGTGTTGGGCTGAATACCCGATGTTAGCGTTGAGGCTATAGGGACCTCAGAGCCGGAGGGAAAATCGTCCATACGTCCGCAACTACGTTCTGCAACACTCCATCCCAACTGCAACATGCTTCCGAAGTACTTACCGTTTTCAGGACCGATCTTGCTGATCGCTGCTGTGATCGGCCTGGCCGGATGTTCTCGCGATGACGATGAAGGCATCCGAATCCCTCCACACAACCAGGCTGTGTTGACACTCTCTCCTGAGGAGGCCCGGCAGAGTGCCCAGCAGGTAATGAACGAACTTCCCATCGAACTAGCAGATGGCCTGAACCTGCAACTCTGGGCGCCCGAACAGCTCGTTCAGGACCCGGTCGCTATCGACATCGACAACCAGGGAAGACTCTATTATATCCGTAGTAATCGCATCCGTAACTCCGAATTCGACATCCGTGGTCATCAGAACTGGATGATCGAGGTCATCGGGTTCGAGACGGTGGAAGACCGCCGCGCTTTTTTGAAGCGAGAACTTGCGCCGGAACGCAGTGCCGAAAACACGTTCCTCGAGGACATGAACGGCGACGGCTCTCGCGACTGGCGGGACCTCCTGGTCGAGAAGGAGCAGATTTACCGCCTCGAAGATACCGACGGAGATGGGTTTGCCAATGAATCCCGTCTGTTCGTCGAAGGCTTCAATACGGAAGTTTCCGATGTTGCCGGCGGCCTTATGGTAGATGGCGATACCGTCTACCTTGGCGTAGCGCCCGACCTCTGGCGCATCGTCGACAAGGATGGCGACGGCGTGGCCGACGTGATGAAGTCGCTTGTTCACGGATTCCAGACGCACATCGGGTTCGGCGCGCACGGCATGTCCGGACAGATGATGGGACCGGACGGAAAGATCTACTGGAACATCGGAGACATCGGCTCTAACATCGTCGATGCCAATGGCAAGCGCTGGGAGAACCCGCACCGGGGCGCCATCTTCCGTGCCAACCCTGACGGAAGCGATTTCGAAGTGTTCTCATTCGGCAACCGCAACGTCCACGAGTTCACGTTCGACGACTATGGCAACCTCATCGGCGTGGACAACGACGGCGACCACGCGGGTGAACACGAGCGCATCGTATATCTCACGGACGGTTCGGATACTGGCTGGCGCATCAACTGGCAGTTCGGGAAATACATCGACCCCGACAATAACACATATAAGGTCTGGATGGACGAGGGGCTTTATAAGCCCCGCTTCGAAGGACAAGCGGCCTTCATCACGCCTCCCGTCGCGGCCTACAATGCAGGACCTGCCGGCATGGTCTACAACCCCGGTACGGCACTGAGCGAGCGGTGGAAGAATCACTTCTTCGTCGCCGAGTTCGTCGGATCGACGCGCACGCGTATCAGTGCCTTTACACTCAAGCCGAAGGGCGCAACCTTCGAACTGGTTGAGGAAAAGGACGTCGTACGGGGCCCGCTAGCAACAGGGCTTGCATTCGGTCCGGATGGCGCGCTCTACTTTGCCGACTGGGTCGAAGGCTGGGGCGCCAAAGACCGGGGCCGTATCTGGAAGCTGGATGACACGGATTCCTCCTTTGCTGCCATACGTGCCGAGACGCAGCGCCTGCTGGCCGAGGACTTTAGCAATCGCAATGAGACGGACCTCCAGGATCTACTTCACCACGCCGATCAGCGTGTTCGCATGAAGGCACAGTTCGCCCTTGTGAACCGCGGTGAGGCAGGTGCAACCGCGCTGCTGGCCGCCGTTCAGCAGCAGGACCATCAACTTGGCCGTATCCACGGTATCTGGGGGCTCGGACAGCTTGCCCGGAAAGACCAGAAATTTGCCGAGCCTCTGGTCGCCTTCCTCTCGGACGCCGATCCTGAAATCCGCGCTCAGACGGCCAAAGTGCTCGGAGATGCAGCATATGCTCCCTCAGCTGATGCTCTCATTCCGCTGCTCAAGGATGCAGAAGCCCGCCCGCGCTTCTTCGCTGCCCAGGCACTGGGCCGAATCGGCCATGAACCTGCTATCCAGCCAATCATCGACATGCTGCAGGCGAACAACGATGAGGACGCGTACCTGCGCCACGCAGGCTCGCTAGCGCTGGCCCGCATCGGAAAGGCCGAACCCATCGTCGCGCTGGCCGAGCACCCCTCCCGCGCCGTTCGTATCGCGGCGGTGGTAGCGCTCCGGCGTATGGAGCACCCCGGCGTTGCCCGGTTCCTGGAGGACGAGGACGAATACATCGTCACCGAAGCCGCTCGCGCCATCAACGACGACAACTCCATTGAAGAGGCCATTCCTGCTCTGGCAGACCTCCTCAAGGATACCCAGTTCACAAATGAGGCCCTGATCCGGCGGGCTATCAACGCCAACCTGCGCCTTGGAACACCTGAAAACGCTCAGGTAGTGGCCGACTATGCCGCGCGCACGGGCGCACCAGAGCAGTTGCGTGCCGAGGCTCTGGCCTCGCTTGGCGTCTGGCCGAAGCCCTCGGTTCTCGACCGCGTAGACGGCCGGTGGCGTGGAAAGGTCGAACGTGACCCCGCCGGTGCGCGTCAGGCCATCGCAACCATCATCGAGCCTCTGCTGACGGGTGGCTCCGCTACCATCAAAACAGCGGCGGCAGAAACGGCAGGCCGCCTCCACTATGAGGCTGCTGCCGAGCCCTTGCTCGCCCTCGTCGAGCGGGATGCTTCGCCCGACGTACGCATCGCAGCGCTGCAGGCACTCAACAGGATGGGAGACACACGGCTGGAAGGCGCCATACGCGCGGCACTGGTCGACCGTGATGGCACGGTCCGCATGGCCGCACTGGAACTGATCCCATCGCTGGATATGCCAGAGGCTACGTTAGCCGACATGCTCTCTCTGGTACTGACGCGCGGCACCATTCCGGAGCGACAGACCGCACTGGCTACCCTCGGTACGCTACAAGGTCCTCGCTCTCAGGAAGTGCTGAGCGGGTTGATGGATCAACTCATTGCTGGAGATATCCAGCCCGAGATTCAGCTAGACGTCCTTGAAGCCGCTGAGAAAAGCCAGGCGGAACCGGTAAAAGCCAAAGTCGCCCAGTATCAGGCCTCCAAGCCTGAAGGCGATCTGATCGCTTCCTATCGTGAAGTATTGAGAGGAGGCGACGCCCGGCGTGGAGGCCGGATCTTCTACCAGCACCCCGGGGCTCAATGTATCCGCTGCCATGCCGTGGGTGGACGTGGCGGAGAGGTGGGACCGGACCTGACCAACATCGGCGCCCGCACTACCCGCGAGCATCTGGTGGAATCACTGGCTGACCCCAGCGCACAGATCTCACCGGGGTATGGAACGGTTTCCGTGACGCTCCGCGACGGTCAGACCATCAGCGGAACGCTCCGTGAAGAAGCGGAAACCCAACTGACGCTTCTGACCGTCTCGGGTGAGGCCCGGAATATCGCGAAATCGGAGATTGCGGAGCGTAATAGCGCACCCTCCAGCATGCCTCCGATGGGCACCGTGCTTACCCGTCGCGAGATGCGCGACCTGATCGAGTTCCTTGCGACCGCTGCACAGTAAGTGCTCAGCAGTCACTTAACAGACGCTCTTTAACGAACGCGCCCCGGTCTCTCCGACGACCGGGGCGTGTTTGTTTTTTCCGACAGAAAAGTCAGGATAGGGCGATATGCTGAGAGCATAGTGCCGTTCAGGTGGAATCGCCTCGACGATGGCCCCTCTCATCCCGGAGTTTGACAGGGTACCTGGCAGAACCTGCTGGTCATGTAGACCGTATGCCCTTGTCGCTCGATAGAGCCTGAAAGGACATTGCTACCTCCCTCCTACTCTGCTATCCCGGTCTCTTTACCTTACCTGGGTCAGGCTGGACGGCTACGGTCAGGAGCTTGCCGGGCTGATGGGCATGGCCCGCGCCCCCATGTGGCTTCGATGAGTTTGTCCTCTAGATACAAAAAGTCCGCAGCCGACGTGTTCTATTGCCGGCTGCGGACTTTTTGTATCACATGGTTTCTTATTCCGTCCCTGACTGATCCTCCGAGCTGACTTTCAGGATGCCATTCATCACGCGCCAGTGTCCGGGGAACGTGCATACGTAGGGGTAGTCGCCCGGATCCTGAGGTGCTCTGAAGAGGAGCCGTACGGTCTGGCCCGGATCCACGAGGGGGGTGGCAGTAATGACCTCCTGGATGGCCGGGATATATTGCTGCGTGGCCCCCGAAGGCCTCGTCGCCAGGTCGTCGGCAGCCTCACCGATACGTTCGAGCGATCCCTGCCGTCCGAGCACGAGGTTATGCTGCATCAAGTCATCGTTCGTGAAGACGAACTCGACGAGCGTGCCCGGGCGGACGGATACTTCCTTCACATCAAAGGCGAGTTGCTGCCGGACTGCTCGTATCTCTATGACCTGGTCGGGCTTTTGCTGTTCGACTGCCGTTTGCTCTCCGGCATTGCTGTATCCCCCGTAGTGGTAGGCGAAGTGGGCTGCCAACTCTCCCGGCTGCGAATAGCCAGCTTCCAACTGCCGCGTATTTCGCTCGACCCGGTAATGCCACGAACCGGCCAGCGAAATGGTGTTTCCACCGGTCTCTACCACGCGCATGGAGTCGGGCTCTCCGTGGAAGCCGCCTCCACCACTCGTATCGTGAACCCGCACGGCGATCACGTTCGGTCCGCGGCGCCATACGGAACCGGGTACCTCGTACGTGCGCATCTTATCGTAGCCTCTCGTGGCCCCGACTTGCACACCGTTCACCCACGTCTCGTCATTGTCGTCGATAGCACCCAGGTGGAGCGTTGCGCCGGACGTAGAGCCTTCAACGATGGTCATGTACCAGACGTAGCCATCCAGATCTTCCAACCCCTGTTCTTCCCACCGGCCCGGAAGGGTCATGGTGGGCAGACCGGCAAGTTCCTCTTGCCCTAACGTTTCCCAGGACGGGCGTTCTTCCGATAGGCGGAGCGACGCCGACAAGGCATTGACGTCCATCGCCCCTGGATCGGCCCGGTAGGCCTCCAGGAAGCCGTCCGCATGTGCTGCGGCTGCGACATAGACCGCCCGGCTGAGCCATCGATCCTCATAGACCTCCCGATCGCCGCTCATCTCGTAAAGTCGTCTCCCAACCTCCTGCGAAGCAGGCATTTCGGAGAGGGCGAGCACCGCAGCCAGGCGGGTATGGAGATCGGAATCCGAAAGCAGCCCGGCTTCGAGGAGTGCCTCTCGCGTAGACTCCGTTCGAGGCAGCACCTGAACTGCCGCTTTGCGGACGCCCGCTGCCGGATGGCGCAGCGCACGAACCGCGGCCTGATACGCTGCCCCATTCGCATTATCGAGAACGCCCAGGCCTTTCAACGTCCAGAGGGCATGGAATGCTGCACCGTTCAAGCCGAGAGCATCCACCGAGTTGTCCTCAACCAGCGCAATCAGCGCGGGTACCACATCCGTTTCGCCTCGCTCTACCAGAAGCCGCTGGGCGGTCAGGCGCCAGAGCATATTATCGTTCTTCAGCGCTTCTACCAGCCCATCGGGATCCTCTTTACTCAGCGAGAGCGGCGCGGATCGCGGGGCATTCTTGTAGACAATGCGGTAGATCCGTCCTCGCTCCTTATCCCGAAGGTCCGTCACATACGCATTGCCCTCACCGGTTTCGAAGCCTTCCGGCGTGGGATTGTGCTGGACGATGAAGTCATACCAGTCCAGCACCCACACGGCTCCGTCCGGACCGACCTGCGCGTGGACGGGAGCAACCCACTCATCGGCGCTGGCGAGCAGCGTCCAGCCGTCCTTCGTGACGAACCCTGCGCCGTCCTTCTCCAGGAAGCCCAGCCCGATCAGCTTACCCGTGGGCTCGTTGATGAGGACGGCGCGGTTCCAGTACTCCTGCGGAAAGGCTCGGGCGGTATACAGGTAATGTCCCGCTGCAGCGGTATAGCCGCCGAACACATCCACCTGCCGGATGTTGGGTGTGATCGGGTGCATGGCATAGAAGTCCGCAATTCCACCCGATCCGATAGGACGCGTGATCCCCTTGAGGCCGCTGAACTTCTGGTTCGGGATCGCCATATACCAGCTCGGCGCGTTGTTCGCGGTAGAGCCGAACACGTCGAACGTTTCCGAGAATCCGAGTCCCCACGTGTTGTTACTGGTGCGGGTCAGGTACTCGAACCCGGTGCCGTCCGGCCGAAAGCGGAAGAACCCCTGAGAGAACTCCAGCGCCTGCCCGTCGACGGTTCCTTTGAACCCGGAGTAGCCGACGCTTCCCCAGATGTAGTTATCCGGCCCATATTGCAGGTTCGAAGGGCCCGCGTGGGTATCGAACGTACCCCATCCCGTCATCAATACCTCTCGTACGTCTGCCCGATCATCGCCATCGGTATCCTTCAAGAACAGGAAATCAGGCGCCTGGGCAACGATGACGCCTCCGTTGGCGAACGTGAGGCTCGTCGGGATGTTGAGGCCTTCTGCAAAGACCGTGAACTTGTCGGCGCGGCCATCCCCATCGGTATCTTCGAGGATCTTGATCCGGTCGTCGCCCTGCTCACCGGACCGGACTTCGTTGGGGTAATCTACCGTCTCCACGATCCAGAGGCGTCCGCGTTCGTCGAACGCCATCGTAACGGGGTTGACGATGTCCGGCTCCGCCGCGAAGAGTTCTAGCTGGAATTCAGCAGGCACGCTGATAAGTTTCTGAGACTCTTCGGCGCTGAGCGGATACTGATACTTTGGGGGAGGATCGCGCCGCTCGTAATTGGGCAACTTGGCATCAACGTAGGTAAGCTCAGGCATGTCGAGGCGCTCCCACGACGCCCGGACCTCATCGCCTACGGCCCAGAGGATACCCTGCCTGACCAGTTTCTGGAAGCCGGGATTGCTCCACGTACGCTCGTCGTGGCCGAAGGCCGTATAGAAGATGCGCCCGTTCCCGTGCGTCCGTACCCAGGTGTAGGGCTCCCGCCCGTTCTCATCCACTCGCTCCATCAGAACGATGCGATCGGGATTATGCCGGGTATGCACGTACGTCTCATCCCACGTCGTGAACGAGGTTACACCTTCGAGGGCCGGATGGTCGGCGCGGACGATCTCCGCCGTGAACTCGCCGGCGCCGTGTGTCGCAAACTGCGCCCCGACGAGATCGACGTACGCATCCGAGTTGAGGAAGCAGTATGAGGCGGAGTGAATGGGAACGAATCCCTTCCCACTGGCCACGAAATCGAGCAGCGCCTTTTCCTGAGCAGGGGTGATCCGCTCGTGGTTGGCGTAGATAAGCAGGGCATCATAGTGCTGCAGCCGTTCGGGCGTGAGCGCCAGGGCGGGATCATCTTCATAGGTGAGTTGAATCCCATCCAGGGCCAGCGGAGCCGCAAGCATCGGGAAGTACGCCGCCGAGTTGTGGTGTTCGCTCGGATGCCCGAGGAAGAGCACCTGAATAGGCCGTCCCTCCGCCGCGGGCCGGGGTAATACACCGGTCGGCTCTTGCCCGACCGCAAGTCCGGGGAGGCTACAGAGTATCAGCGCGACGATACCCGCGACATGCCGTGCGAACGAAGGCTTGCAGAACATAAAGGCATGATGCAGGAACGCAATCCGAGCATCACGTATGCATTTCATGGTATGCGTATGGTTTGGTCAAGTAAGGGTTCTTCGGCAAACAATCCTCGAAGGAAGCGCAGGCCGTCTTTCGCGAGCGTATCCGAGTCCGGCGCGAGAGGCCGCCAGATAGCCGCCGCACGGGCGATGGCTTCGACGGTATTGGAAAACGTCTCAATGATGACCGGTCCGGTGTACCCGATATCTTCGAGCGCCCGGGCGACATCAGTCCAGGGCAGGTGTCCTGTTCCCGGTGTCCCCCGATCGTTCTCGGCAACCTGCACATTCTTGAGGTAACGGCCCGCCGTCCGTAGTGCATCGGCGGGACTCTTCTCCTCAATGCCCATATGGAAAAGATCCAGGCTCAACCCAACTGCAGGATGATCAATACGATTCACTAGCTCGAGAGCCTGTTGCACCGTATTCAGGAAGCTCGTCTCGAACCGGTTGAGCGGTTCGAGACCGAGCGCCACCCCGCGTTCGGCGGCGTAGTCGCCGAGCACGCGAAGCCGTCCGGCGAGGCGCTCCACGTCGTTAGCGCGCTCGGCAGGCGTAGCCTGCCAGCAACGCCCGACAGCCGAGTACAGCGGCCCGGCGTCTGTGGGCGCCCCCAGCCGCCGGGCCACGTCGATACACATCCGAAGATATGCCATGCCGTTCTCATACTCGTCCGGAAGAAGTAGATCACGCCCGGGTCCGATCACAGCACACACGTAGACAGCCAATCCGTGCGCTTCGATCAGGTCTCGCACCCGGTCTACATCGAACTGATCTTCTCCCTCGACGGGAATCTCGACCGCATCGTACCCCATCGCCGCGATGTGCGGAATGAGTCGTTCGAGGACAGCAGTCGTTGCCGGGGAAGTCCATACCCACGTACTGATCCCGATTCGCATGGCATTACCTTGAATGTTTCCGTTTGCTGAACCCTGGCTTGCTATCAGGCGCTGACAGTACGGTCACTCGCCTGTCCTGATGTGGCAGGTCGTACAGCCGGTGTAGCATAGGACGTTACGTCCGGAATGTGGACACGCTCGCCGCCCAGCATAGCGGATTCATGCGCGCAGATGCCGGTCATCGTCCAGTTAGCCGCCGTGGGCGCATCGACTGCCGCGGGACGGTCTTCGACGATGGCGGATATGAATTCGTGCACCAGGTGCGGATGCGAACCACCGTGGCCGCCGCCCTGGATGAACGACGTATGCTCGTTCTCCTCACTGTAGACCCCGGCCTTCGTGAAGGGGGCAATCTCCTTCGGGAGCAGATGGCCGTAATCAGGCACTTCGATCCGCTCGGCATCCTCGAATCCAGAGTAGACTACAGGGCCATCTCCGATGGTCTGCTCCCATTCAAAGGAGCGTTCCGTGCCGTAGACATCAAAGCTCTCCCGGTACTGCCGGATCGTGTCGAACAGTGAGCGCGTGACTTCACAGGCGAGGTCGGAATCCTTTAGCTTCACCAGCGCCGTCTCGACGGCGAACGGCGAGCCGTACCTGGCGGCATAGTCGTCTCGAATACGTCCTGACCCGAAGCAGACCACGGATTCAGCCTGCGCTCCAGAGAGACTCAGCAGTGGACCCACGGCGTGGGTGGCGTAGTGCATGGGCGGGAAACCGTACCAGTATTCCGGCCAGCCGGGTAGTCCCATGTTCTGCTGATGCGAGCCGCGCAGGAACTGGATGCGGCCCAGCTTGCCAGAGGTGACCAGCTCGCGCGCGTACAGAAATTCACGGGTATAGACGGCCGTTTCCATCATCATGTACTTCTTTCCACTGCGCCGCTCGGCCTCCACGATCTGGAGACACTCCTCGACGGTCGTTGCCATCGGAACCGTACAGGCCGTGTGTTTCCCGGCATTGAGTGCGGCCAGCGACATCGGCGCGTGAGCGGCAATGGGCGTGTTGATGTGGACGGCGTCCAGTTCCGGCTCCTTCAACAGCGCTTCGAAGCTCGTGAACCGGCGATCCACCCCGAAGCGATCTGCGATTTCGTTCAGGCTGGTTTCGTTGCGCTGGCAAACGGCCCAGAGTTCCGTATCGGGGTGACGCTGGTAGATGGGTAGAAACTCGGCACCGAAGCCAAGCCCTACAACGGCGACTTTGATCTTTGCCATGGTGTCTCTCCGTGTGGCTATCTGGTTATGGATTCGGGCGAGGAGATGTCACGCGACACTGCGCTTCGGGAGGTTGAAAGCGCTTTCCTCAGCCTGCAATTAGCTGCATGTACAATCCGGAATCTCCGTGTTTTTTGCCAGCTTCTGACTGTATCTTAGCAAGATACAATCCTTCTCCCGCTAATCGAAGCAATCATGGTCTCGGATGTCGCGATTCTCGTGCTGATCGTACGCGATCTGCGAGAGCCCTCCTTCGATCCATGCCGGCCATCCAACCGGAGCTTCCTGTTTTCATCGTCCTGGAAAGGGAAACCGTAACGCCATCAAGGCAGGCAGGAAGCGGTCTGCCGCTACCGTGCCGAGTGTGACTTCCCCTCCCCATCATGGGTCAGTAACCTGGATTTTGCGCCAGGTTGGGGTTCAGGCTTCGCTCATCCGCCGGGATGGGCCACAGGTAATCCCGCGGCGCAGCAAACGACCGTACGTGCTGGCCCGGCACCGGCTCAAACCTGCCGCCGCCCACTGCAATGTCGATCCCGTGAACGGGGCCATTCAATACATCCTCGGCGGTCGCCCACCGGCGAATGTCCGCCAGGTGCAGGCCCTCCCAGGCCAGTTCGATCGTCCGCTCGTTGCGAATAAACTCGATGGCCTCCTCCTGCGACATCGCTGTGACGTCGACGGGCATCGGCAGATTCACTCTACCGCGGATCTCCTCGAGCACTGCGTTTACCGACGCGTCCAGTTCTCCAAGCTCAGCCTTTGCCTCTGCGTACATCAGCAGGATGTCGGCGTAGCGCATCTTGATGATGTTGAGCCCGCTATTATCCGGAGCCGCCTGGTCCTGTGGGTCCACGTACTTCATGGCGATGTAGCCGGTGTACGTGTTATTGTAGTCTGTAAGCAGGATCCGGTCGGACGTCGGGCTGCAGTAACCCGCGGGCGCCCCGCCACTGCACGGGGGATACGAGTTATAAATAACCCCATTGAACTCACCGCCCGGGAACAGGACCGTGCCGTAGAATCGCGGGTCGCGGTTGGCGTACATGCCCAGCGTCTCGACTGTGGGATTGCCGTTGCTATCGTACACGATACGTGGCGGAGACGGATCGTAGAGGGGCGACTCGTCTATGGGCAGGCCATCGGCCATGGGGAACCGGTCCACCAACTCCCGTGTCGGCTCCACGTCGACGTTGCTGCCCATGGAACTGGGCGCGAATCCCAGCCAAGCCCACCAGCCGTTCTGCCCGGCGACCTTCTGGTAGTCGAATATGATCTCGTCACTTTGCTCCCCCGCATAGGTGAAGAGTTTCCGGAAGTCGGGGTGCAGGCTGTACTCATTGAGATCCATCACCGCTCTGGCTTTCTCAGCCGCGACGCGGTATAGCTCCATGGCCCGGGCCATATTGCCCTCATGGTATTCTTGCCGGCTTGCCTCGTACAGGGCAGTTCGGGCCTGGTAGCCCAGTGCGGCGCCACGGGTGGCGCGGCCGTACTGGTTTTCGGGCCAACCGGTTGGCAACAGGCTCGCAGCCTCCGAGAGGTCCGCCATGATCTGGTCGTACACATCCTCCTCCGAAGCACGGCTTACCTCCCGCGCTTCCTGCACGGTCGGGACGCGCGTGAAGATCGGGACGCCGCCGAACATCCACAGCAGTTCGTGATAGTAGTAGCCGCGCAGGAAGAGCGCCTGTCCACGGATCTCATCGGCGGCATCCTCCGAGAGCACCTCGTCTCCCACAGCCTCAAGCTGTGCAAGAATCTCGTTGGTGCGGCTGATTCCGGTATAGATCTGTGCCCACATGCCGGCCGACCAGCCGGACAGCGCGTCGGCGCGCCCCATCACGTACTCGTGCTGGCGCACCCAGTCGGCGTGGGAGTAACCGATCTCCGTGGCACCGTCGAAATACATGGGGTTCAGGTCGACACCCAGCATCCGCTCGTAGGCGGCGTTGAGTGCCGTATCGAAATCGCGCCTGGAGGTCCAGAAATTCCCTGATGATACTTCGTCCGTCGGTACCGTCGTGAGGAACTCATCGCCACACCCGGTGACTGTGAGGGCGGCGCCGAGGATCAGAACGCATATAGATAGTCTATTCATGGCTGTCGTTCCCTTTAGAAGCTGATGTTGGCGCCGATGCTGATCACCTTGGTTTGCGGATAGTAGTCGCCTGTGGTCCACGGATACTCCGGATCCAGGTTGATACCGAGGTTATTCTTCATCCACAGGTTCTTTCCGGTGACATACAGCCGCAGGCGCTGCGCCCCAATGCGTTCGATAAGGCTCTCCGGCAGCGTATAGCCGAGCTGGACGTTGCGCAGCTTCGCGAAGCTCCCGTCCAAGATCCACCAGGAGTTTGTCGAGTAGTAGTTCCGGTTGTAGTTGGAGTAGTACGCCGGGTGCCGGGCATCCTGGTTTTCCGGCGTCCAGTAGTCCAGGTGCCACCTCGACGTGTAGTTTTCCCATACCGGTCCCTGGGCGAAGCCGAGACCCAGATACTGGTCTCGCTTGCCTACGCCCTGCAGGAACAGGCTGGCATCGAAGCTTCTCCAGCCCAGGTTGATGTTCAGGCCGAAGATGTAGCGCGGGTTCGGATCGCCGATCACCACCCGATCCGCGTCGTTGATGATCCCATCGTTGTTCTGATCCTTGAAGATGATGTCGCCCAGGTGCGTCTCCTGGCCGGCGGGTTGTGCATGGGAGTCGATCTGCTCGTAGGAACTGAACAGGCCTTCGGCCTCCCAGCCGTACCACGCGTTGATCGGCGTGCCTTCCTGAATCACGTAGCCTCCGAGGCCGCCGCCCAGGATATACGGGCCCGTGTCGACCAGGTCGATGACCTTGTTCCGGTTGTCGGACAGATTGAAGTTGATCCCGTAGTTGAATCCACCCAGATCATCCCGCCAGCCGATGGCCAGTTCCCATCCTTTATTCTCAACGACCCCCGCGTTCTGGTAGGGCGCATTCAGACCGACCATGTCAGGAATCGGAACGGGCAGGAGAATGTCCCGAGTACGCCGCTTGTAGATGTCACCCTCCAGGGTCAGGCGGCCCTGGAGGAATGCTGCGTCAAATCCGGCGTCGATGACTGTGGTCGTCTCCCATGACAACTCCTCGTTGACAAGGGCCGTAGCGGCACCACCTACGGCCTGCAGGCCGCTGGTGTTGCCCAGGTAGTAGGGGATTCCCAGGTCTATGGACGCGTAATACGAGTACAGGGGCACATCCTGGTTGCCCAGCTGGCCCCAGGAGGCACGCAGCTTCAGTTCGTCCACCCAGCCGACGTTGAAGAACGGCTCCTCGGAGATGCGCCAGCCTGCTGAGAGCGACGGGAAGAATCCGTACCGATGGCCTTCGGCGAACCGGCTCGAGCCGTCGTAGCGGGCGTTGAACTCGAACAGGTAACGACCCAGCAGCGCGTAGTTGAGCCGCCCGAACACCGAACGCAGCGCCCACTCGCTGCCATATCCCATATTCCCATCATTAACAGCATTGCCCAGATTCAACCGGCGCAGGTCATTGTTGTAGAACTGATCCCGCCAGGCGCGAAACTCCTCGAATTCATTGTCGATCTGTTCGTAGCCGATCACGCCTGAGATGTCGTGCGCGTCCCGAAAGATGTGACCGTAGTCGATCAGCGCCCGGAGCGTGGTTCGGACCTCCGTGTTGGACCGGTTCTCACCGAAGTTGGGGCCCCAATAGTACCCTTCGTCCGGATACTCCTCGATGTAGTTGGGATCCGTCACGAACCGCTTCCAGTCCATGTTACTGTAACCGAAGGACGCGAGTGCCTGGATCTGTGCCCAGCCGGGCAGGATGTCGTAGTTCAGTCGGCCGGTGAGGGTACCCTCCCAGAACACCCGCTGCTCATCACCGCTGATCTCGGCAGAGGCCAGCGGGCTACGGCCGAACAGATTCAATCCGTAGGTTCCGTCGGAATAGCGTGTCTTCCGCGTCGGTGGCGTGTCATGAACGATGTAAAACGTTGATGCCCAATCCTCCGCGGGGACGATATCCCACCGACGGCTTCCCGAGACGTCCACCCCGGCACTCAACCTCTCCGACGGCTGGAAGTCGGTATTGAGCCGAACGCCGTATCGGTTCATGCCGGTATTCGCCATCATGCCCCCCTCCTCCATGTAGTTCATGGAAAGGGCATAGCGAGCCGACATGCTCCCGCCGGTAACCCGCAGTGAGTGCTCCTGAATCGGCGCCGGGCTGAAGATCGCGTTAACCCACTCGTTGTCCGGGTAAGCATCCGGATCCGTCCCGGCTATGGTATTCTGGATGTACTCCTCGGAGTATCGTGGCTGGTAGTTGGGGTAGGATTCGCACTGATCGACGGGGACGTTCGGATTTCGCCCATCCAGACACCACTGCATGTAGTTCGATCGGGCCAGGTTTGCGAGCCGCATGTGAGTCTCCGTGTCCACCCGCTCGGGCCATGCCGTGATGTCCTGTATCCCCATGTACCCATTGTACGTGATCTGCGGCCGGTCCAGTGCCCTCCCGCGTTTCGTAGTAACCAGGATCACGCCATTCGCAGCGCGCGAGCCATAAATCGCCGCCGACGCCGCGTCCTTCAGCACAGAGATGCTCTCCACATCGTCCATGTCGACGGTGGCCAGGTTGCCCTCCAGCCCATCGATCAGTACCAATGGCCGGGCGGCAGCAGCGTTGCCTGCATCATTGCCGCGGCCCAGGGTACCTTGCCCCCGAATCAGCAGGTCCAATTCGTTGCGCCCCGGACGGTTACCGCCATCGAGTAGCTGGATGCCCGGCGCCATTCCCTGCAGCGCGTGCGTCACCGTCGGGACCGGAAGCTCGGACATCTCCTCAGCCGAGACGGATGCCACTGCGCCTGTGAGGTTTACTTTCCGCTGCGTCCCGTATCCTACTACAACGACCTCGTCCAAGGCTTCAATGCTCGTCACCAGCACAACGTCCACGACGGAGTGGTTTGCAATCGGGACCTCCTGCGTTTCATACCCGATGAACGAGAACACAAGCGTGTCGGTCGGGCTGGGCACGTTCAGGGTGTAGCGGCCCTCGAGATCGGTGGTAGTGCCGATGGTCGTGCCTTTGGCGGATACCGTGACAGCCGGCAGTGGCGCACCCTCATCAGCCGATGTGACGAGTCCCGTAACCTGGTGCTGGGCGTGTGCGGGCCCGGCTATCAACATGAGAACGGCTACGACCGAAAGCGCTTTCAACAGCCATATTGTGCCAGCGTGTTGCCGTACAGTTGCTGGGTTTTCCATAGCTCAGGGTGATATGGGGTGAGAGGGACTGTAAACGACAGGCAGGAGGTACGCAAGGATGGAGGGCCTGCGCATTGCCTCAACGCGTGTCCGCTAAGGAGGAAAACGAATCGCTTATGGCCAGCCGTCTCCAAGCGTGTCCACGTTCGGGCGAGCAAATCCCCGGGGTAGCTTCTTCCCATTGCGCCGGCAACTCACGCGCATTTCCGTACCGGGATACCCTGGGCAGATGGGACTGAACTTGGCTGCGAAGCCAAGCCCCACCACGGCGGCCTTGATCTTTCCTGCCATGGTGTATCGATTATATTCCGGGTGAGGCCGTGCTCTATGTGGCACGCCTATTCAGAAGGATCGGGAAGCGCTTCCTTACTGTTGTAATAAGTCGCATGTATCAGCCGGAATCCTCGTGTTTCTTGTCGGATTCTGACTATATGTTAGCAACCTGGCACCTGTACCCTGCTAATCGAGTCAGCCATGATCTCCAAGGCCGCCATCCCTGCTTTCCATGCATTGCTCGTGCGGGACCTGCGAGACCCGTATTTCGATCCGCATTGGCACTTTCATCCCGAATACCAGCTCTTCATCGTCCTCGAAGGGACCGGCACACGCTTCATTGGGGATCATATGCAGCGATTCGGGCCGGGCGATCTCGTGCTGACGGGCCCTAACCTCCCGCACGTCTGGCGCAGCGACGCCCCCTATTTCGAGAAGGACAGCAATCTCTCGACCCGCGGCATTGTCGTCTACTTTCGGGATGTCATTCTGGCCGAACAGTTGCTGGAAACACAGGAGAGCTTGAAGATCAAGCAACTGCTGGATCGCTCGCACCGCGGACTGGAATTCTACGGGCAGACCCGGGAGCAGGTAGGTGAACGGGTGCAGGCTCTCGCGGGCACAACAGGATTCGAGAGCGTGCTCGGGCTACTTCATATCCTGCACACGCTCTCCCTTTCGGACGAATACACGGTCCTTTCCCGTCTCGGACTCCCCACCCCCTTGCGTCCGGTAGACCAGGAGCGCATGGAACGGGTGTACGCTTTTCTGATGGGCCATTTCACACAGACCATTCGTCTCGATGAGGTCGCATCCATCGCCAATATGGCGCCGACGGCGTTCTGCCGTTACTTCAAGGAGCGCACGAACAAGTCGTTGTCCCAGTTCATCGCCGAGCTACGTATCGGCTATGCATGTAAGCTAATGGTTGAGGAAGGCCTGAGCGTGAGCCAGATCGCTTATGAATGCGGCTACCGTGCCCTTTCGAACTTCAACCGGCAATTCAAGTCGATTACCGGCGTGACGCCGCGTGAATACAAGCGGCAGTATGCCGCCGTGCTACTGGATGCCCCTCCGGAAGGACCATAATCGGCCTCTTGCGATTACTGGCACCCCACGCTGTACAGACGCGCAGAGTGCAACATGTGAACGGAGCATGTCCTGATGAGGTGATGGGGGAACGAAAGGGACCGCTGCTTTCCGGGCACGGGTCCTCAGAGGACGGCTACCGGCTGCCTCGATGGCACACTTTGCACAGTTTTGAACCGTTTCCAAACCGAGATGATACAATCGAGGAACGCGTAATCCAAGCAGGTCAGAGCCGACTCTGCATGGGAAGAATGGCACAAATGGCACACGTTCATATGTGTTGCAGACGACATCACGAACGCGCCGACCCGTGATGAGTCGCTCTGCGAGCGTGATGGATCACACCTCTACGGGTGGGCCACATTACTAGAATCCAGTTAAAGCGTGGCACAAATGGCACACGGATCCCGGGTTTTCAGTAGAGGTCAGCGGTTCCTCGAACGTATGAGCCGGCCTGCACGTTCAGGCGATCTCACAGCATGTAGTACAGGTGGATCAGGATACCTGCGGCCAGGCAAGCATGGGATACCGGCATCCCGGAACGCATCATCGGCATGCGTTCCGGGATGCCTCATCGATCTTACGTAGTCGAGGCCAGGAGTTACAGTTCGACGGCCTTTCGGGATAGCCCCAGTTCTTTTTCATTCGCTATGCAGCCCGGCTCTACGGGGTCGCCCCGCAGGGCAGCGAGGACGTTATCTACCGTCCGGAGGCACATGGCGCGATAGGTCGCGCTCGTGAGAGCACCCGTATGAGGCGTGATGAGGGTTCGCTCGTGTGCCAGGATCGGGTCGTCCGGGGCGGGCGGCTCCGGGTCCAGCACATCCGACGCGAAGCCGGCGAGCCGTCTGTTATCGAGCGCCTCCAGGACGGCAGCCTGATCGACGACGGCGCCACGGGCCGTGTTGATCAGAAACGCACCCGGTTTCATCTGCGCCAGCTCGTCGCGCCCGATGATGTGGCGCGTTTCGGGCGTGAGGGCCAGATGCAGACTGACGATATCGGAACCAGCCAGGAGCTCGGTCAGCGGCACATAGGAGAACGGCACCTCCTTTTTCACCCGGCTCCAGTAGACCACCTCCATGTCGTAGGCTGAAGCCAGATGCGCCACACGGCGCGCGATCTGCCCCATGCCGACGAGGCCCAGACGTTTTCCCGCGAGGTCGTCTCCTGCGTATTGCCGGCGGATCTCCCAATTGCCGGACTTCACCGCGTGCGCACTGGGATACAGTCCTCGCACCAGCGCGGACATCAGCAGAAGCGTCTGCTCGGCCACTGCAATGGTGGTGCTCCCCGGCGCATTCATGACCATTACGCCACGTTCTGTCGCAGCGGCCACATCCACGTTGTCCAATCCGATGCCGGGGCGCGCAATCAGACGCAGGCGAGGTGAGGCCTCGATGAGCGGTCGCCGTACCTGCCCCCGACCGCGCGTCATGATCGCAACTACAGATTCACGCTGCGCGACGGCAACGGCTTCCTCGGGATCCTCAGCAAGAATGACCCGGCCGGCAGACGCGAGCCGGTCCTGTGCCTCCGGATGCAGCGTTTCGAGCAACAGGATGGTCACGCTTCCACCGTGGTATTGCCGTGATACAAGGTGGCCGTTTCGCTCATCAAGCCACGCGAATCGCCCCGGTTCGAAACGTAAATGCTCGGGCCTTTATCGACGAACTCCGCATCCTCGAAGATCGCATCATCCACCGGTACACTGGGAGGTGCAGAGATTTCGAGGAGGTTGCCGGAGGGATCGCGGACGAACATCTGCATGGCACCGTCAGGCAGCCGCCGCACACGCCCCCAGGGTCTCGTGTCGATCCTGCCCAGTTCGCGCATGCGATAGAAGACGGAGTTGAAATCCTCCACCTGGAAGCAGACATGCCCCCGGAACGAGTAGTCGTCCTCCCACTCGGTAAGGTGCAGCTGTTGATCGTCGGTGAGGCGGTAAAACTGCGTGGGATAGTCGAACTTGAAAGCCGGCAGCGGTTCCAGGCCGAACTCGTCCTCGTAGAACCGGCACGCTTCTTCGAGATTCTTTACGATCAGGGTGACGTGGTTGATTTTCTTGATGTTTGCCATTGTGTACTTCACTCAGACAGGTACGTTGAACTCATCTATGAACGCTTGACGGGGCGTCACGCCCAGCCCGGGCCGCTCCGGCACACGCATGGAGCCGTTTTCGGCAGCAATGCGCTCCTCGACCAAGTCGTGTAGCATCGGATTACCACCCAGGGAGAACTCCAGGATGGTAGCCGCGGGACTCGCGAAGGCGACGTGTAATCCGGCCATGAAGGAGAAGGCCGAGCCCCACAGATGCGGCGCCAGCGCCAGACCGTAGGTATGCGCGAGTTGCGCTACACGAACCGTCTCGGTAATGCCCCCGATGATAGCGGTGTCCGGCTGCACCACATCGAGGGCACGTGCTTCGATCAGGTCGCGGATGTCGAAGCGGGTAAACTCGCTCTCGCCGGCGGCGATGGGAATGCTCGTCGCTGCCCGCACCTCCGCCATGCCCTGCCGGTTATCCGAGTTAACCGGTTCCTCGAACCAGTACAGGCCGCAATCTTCGACCAGACGGCAGAACCGTTTCGCTTCCGGCACGCTGAACGTCCCGTGTGCATCGACCATGATCTCGATATCCGGTCCGAGGTACTCACGCGCCGCACGAACACGCGCGGCGCTGGTCTCCACATCGCCGTCCATCACACCGACACGCATCTTCACGGCCTTGAATCCGTGCGCGGTATAACCGGCCAACTGCTCACCGATGCGCTCCGCATTCGCCCAGCCCCCGCTGGCGTAGGCCGGCATCTCGTCCCGGCACGCGCCTCCCAGGAGTTGCACAACCGGTACGTTCAACGACTTGCCCAGCAAGTCCCAGAGCGCCATGTCGACACCGCTCATGGCAGAGATAGTAAGCCCGCGACGCCCGAGGATGGGAAACCCTCTCCCCCGTTCAAGCGCGTAATGACCACGCGTGCCATTGTACATCAGCTCCCATAATCGCGTGATATTCCGCACGTCCTGACCAATGAGGAAGGGGCGTAGTTCGTGCCGGATGCAAGCCACCAGTGATGCGCAGGCGCCCGCACTACCGACCGCGGCTTTGGCTTCCCCGTACCCTCGCCGCCCGTCTTCCGTCGTGACGACGACGAGCGTCATGTCAAAGTGCTCGAGGCGACCGAAGTCGGATACGTGCTGTTTTTCAATCGGTATGGGACAGCGGAGCCAGTATGCCTCTACATCAGCAATCCGGCTATCCGCCACGGGCGTGCCGCCATTCACCATCTCCGCTGTTACAGTTTCTTTGTCTTGCATGTAAGCCTTCCAGGCCTGGATCTGCTAAAAGATAATAGAGAAGCTGCCTCGCCCCCAGGGCATTATACCTGCTCCGGGCCCGAAACGAGGCACACAGCCGCCCCACCCTTCAGGTCCGCACGTAGCTCCTGCGACACCTTGAAGCCATGCGACTCCAGGTTCCTTCTTACTCGCAGGGCCGTATCATGCACCTTCGCGGCGGACGGCGGCTGATAGAACAGGTAAAGCACCCCTCCGGGAGCCAGGATATCCCGGATGAGGTTCAACTCAGGGGCTGGCCTCGTCCAGAAGAGGTTCACGTTGACGGCGAACACCTTATTGAACTGCCGGCCTCCAAAGTCCGCTCTTGCCAATTCGGTGGCGAATACGGCTGCTTTGCCTGAAGCGATATGCGCACGATTCCTTACCACCGTGGCATCGACCATCTTCTGCGACCGATCGATGGCTGTGATCGTGCCATCGACCAGCCGCTCACCGATGAGCGCCACGGCCGCACCGTGCCCGCAGCCAATCTCGAGCACCTGATCGCCGGGCTCAACGGCAAGTACCTCCACCGCCCACGTGAGGCGTTGCGGAATCGTGCCCGCCATGATCGGACTGCTCACGCTGCCGAGGCTACCCGAACCGGAGTATTCGGCGTTACGTACGGCGCCAGCGCACGCACTGACTGCTCCACGAGCCGTTCGTAGAAGGATGCGCTGATCACGTTGCTGCCATGATCCTCCAGGAACTTGCGTTCCGCGTCCGAAATGCCTTCGGGGTTCGGGTCCACCGCATCCGGATACGGGTTGGCAGGCGTGCGGTCCAGGGGCGGACAAAACTCAAGCGAGATGGCGCCATCGTACCCGACGGCCCGAACCGTTTCGAAGATCCGGGCCCAATCGAAGCGCCCCATGCCCGGAGCCATGCGGTTATTGTCAGCCACGTGGAAGTTCACCAGACGGTCCCCGACCTCCCGAATGGTGGCAAACATGTCCGCCTCCTCGATGTTCATGTGAAAGACATCCAGGCACACACCACACTCGGGGCCGACCTCCTTCGCCAGCGCGAGGGCCTGCGCGCCGCGATTGATGAAATAGGTCTCGAACCGGTTGATCGGCTCGATGCCGATGCGTACGCCGGATTTCTGCGCGTGGTCGTAGATCTCTTTCATGCCCTCGACCGCCCACTTCCACTCTTCTTCGGGCGTGGCATCCGGTACGACTTTACCGACCGTACCCGGTACGACAGAGATCACCCGGCCATCCAGTTCCTTGACCATCGTGATACAATCCTTAACGTACTGAACCGACTTAGCCCGCTGCGCCTCATCCCTGGCCAGCAGGTTGCGGTCCTCAAGCATCAGCGTCACCGAACCCCAGCAGGTTACGCCGTTTTCGGCCAGGAGCTTGCGTACCGTTTTCGTATCCCACTTATGGGGTTCGCCACTGATCTCGATGCCGTGATAGCCGTACCGGGCAAGACGCCGAATCGTCACATCGATCGGCTCAACCTTCATCCAGTTGTGAATGGCGAGGTGCATGGGTCTTTCGTCTTCTGTTGATGATTACGTACGAAACAAGCAGACACGTGAACCGGGGCGATTGCACCGTGCGGGCCACCGGGTCCCGGAATGGCGGCCGGAACGCCGCGCATTCCGGGACTCAACGCGTTTGCGGAGCAGAACCGGGGCTCCCTGATGCTGATATGCACTCCGAGATGTGTGATGCTCCGGGCGTGTTACTGTCCAAGACTACTTTGCGTCGACTGCGACACCTTGGGAGCGAAGTATTCGTGCGAGGGGTCTCCACCGGAGAGCAAGTATGCCATCAGGTCAAGCACTTCCTTCTCGTTCAGGCGATCCAGGAGGCGAGGCGGCATGATGGAGACGGGGGATGCTTCCCTCGACTGGATATCCGCTTTGAGTACGGTGACCGTCTGTTCCGCATCGAACGGGTTCTGGTTGAGCCTGACTTCCCGATCGTTCTCGCTAACGATGCGCCCAACTACCGTGCTGCCGTCGGCCAGGGTAAGAACCGTAGCGGCATACTGGTCGGAAATGATGGCACTGGGCGAGAAGATGGCATGGAGCACGTCGTCACGCGAGAAGCGCGTCCCCACCTGCGTCAGATCCGGTCCGATGTTACCGCCGACGCCCTGCATCGCATGACATGCCTGGCACAATGCGGCCGCATACATGCGTTTCCCCTGCTCGAAGTCGCGCGGCTCGTCTTCCATTTGCTCCCACATCAGCCTCTGCACCTCACCGATGTTCCACATCCGACCAGGCCCCATGGGCTGGGGAAGATCGGCCAGGTTGACACTGGTACCGCTCGTGAACGTACCGGTAAGCTCGGCCAGCGCCTCCTTATCCTCTTCCGGCAGGTTCTCGATAGCGATGGACCGGATGGCGTCCAGAAATCCTTTATAGCTCTCCCCACCGCTCCGCGAAAGCGCTTCAAAGAACCAGCGGAAATAGCGTTCGCGCTGAGCCCGCGTCCACCCTGTCTTCACGTAGCTCAGGTGATGCGCATAAGCGATCTCCTGGGGCTGTGGCGCATTTTCCAGCATGCGGGCGATGACCGGCCCATAATCTTTACTACGGGCAATCGTGTTTTTCGAAAGCAGCTGCGCCTGCCCCCCATCCGCATAGCTTTCGAGCAGCGTGAGGGTTTTCTCGATCGCTTCGGGCGCTTCGAGATAGGCGAGGATACGGCTGAGTTCCCGGTTGTGGAATTCCTGATCGGCCGGGTAGTGGGCATCCAGCATTGCCGCAATGCGCGTCCGCCATGCCTCTGACGGGGCTCCCATCCGGATGAACGTGAGCCCGTAGGCCCGAATCAGGTCGAGTTGCTGCGACGCATCGAGCGTGGCATAGTCGATCTCGAAAAGGGCCTTCAGGAGGTTCTCCTTGTGAGCAGCCTCGCCCTGTCGAGCCAGGGCGATTGCGCCCTGGATACGCCTGACGGGATCGGGTTCGGTAAAGACCCGGCTAGCCCATGTATTCACGGGCTGATGCTCGATCGCGACACGCGCGGCATAGCGAACGAACCGGTCGGGGTGATTCAGATGCGGCCAGGCCTCATCTATTGCGGCCGGATCCTGCTTGCCGTGGAAGGCTTCGAGCCGCCGGCGCAGTGTCCGCTCAAGTGGCGCATCGGTGCGCAGCGGAGCGGGACTGGTTTCCCCCTCGCCCGAGTAGTAAACCCGGTAGAGGTGCGAATCCAGCCGTCGTCCCCCCGTCGTGAAGTAGAGGGCACCGTCCTTGCCGATGACCCCATCGGTGAGGGGAAGCGGCACACCAGTCAGGAATTCTTCCGCATTGCCAGTATAGCTTGCCCCGTTGGGCTGAAGATCGATCCAGTAAATGGTGCCGAAGCTCCAGTCAAACACGAACATGCCGTGCTGATAGCGCTGCGGGAACGCCGCATCCCGAGCCATGACGACACCGGTGGGCGATCCCTGCCCGAGGTTGGTTATCGGCGGCAAATTATCCGGGTAGTAGGCAGGCCACTTCCCAGAACCGGTACGCCAGCCGTACTCGCCGCCGCTTGTGACGTGAACCACACGGATGGGCCGGTACCAGGGCATGCCCAGGTCCCATTCCATGTCCGAATCGAACGCAAACAACTCACCGTCGGCATTGAAGGCCATATCGTAGGTATTACGGAAGCCGACGGCGAACAACTCCCAATTAGATCCGGTTGAGTCCGTCCGAGCAATCCAGCCTCCGGGCGCCATCCGGTCGATTGCGTGCCCGCGCGGGTCCTTGATGGAGGGGAATAGCCCGTCCTCCTGCCAACCGGGCGGTACGAGTGGATTGAATGGATCCGGAAGGTCTGTATGGTTGCCGCCGAGAAGATAGAGGGTCGTACTGTCAGGCCCGAGGACAATCCCGTGAGGGCCATGCTCGCCCTCCCCTTCGAAACGTCGCAGCAAACGAATTTCATCAAACTGGTCGTCTCCGTCCGTGTCGAGGACACGATAGAGGCCGCTGCCTTTCCCATCGATCCCCTTCCCGCTGTTGACCATCACGTAGAGGCTGTTGAATGCCCAGAGCAGCCCGTTTGCGTGACCGATCTTGATATCCATCTTCTCGACCTGTGTGTTGGCCGGATCCTCACCGATGGGCGGCGGCGTAATGCGGTAGAGCGATCCGTACTGGTCGGACGCGAGGAGACGCCCCTTGCCATCCATCGCCAACGATACCCATGAACTGCTGTCGGCCGTCATGGGGCTGTAGAGATGCTCGACGGTAAACCCTGGCGGCACACTGATCTCGGGAAGGGAATTATCGTACCCCGGTGCGTGTGCAGGCTGAAAAGCCATCCAGAGGAAACTACCCAGTACAAATGCGATCCAGGGCTTCCGTAGCGATGTATACACGATATCCTTCGCTGTTGATGGTGAACCTAACGTATACATACAGCAGAAAGGATAGCGCTTACAGCGAACCTGCTCCCGGTCATCCTGGCACAGTTAGGCCGGGCAACTCCGGAACGCTCGAGCGGGCTACGTCGAACCCACGTGCTTTCCTTTCCCGCAGTCATGATAAATAGGGGAAGAAAAGCACTTTTGCAACGGCGAACCACTACCTATGATCACGAAATGTATCAGGGTGACGTGGTTTGGAATGACGAGGTGGAAGTGTGGGGTAATGGCTGGAAAGAGATTCCGGTAATCCAGCATTTAGCCAGGAAACCCGGATTGGTTGCCCGATCATCCGTGCCACCAGCTGCGGTCGAGCGAGCGGTACTGGATGGCTTCGGAGACGTGCTCGGGCTGGATGGTTGCAGCGCCGCTCAGATCGGCGATAGTACGGGAGACCTTCAGGATGCGGTCGTAGGCGCGGGCGCTGAGACCCAGACGCTGGATGGCGAGCTTCATGAGACTCTGGCCAGCAGCATCCAACGCGCAGTAACGACGTACCTGTCGGGAGTTCATCTGGGCATTGCAGTGTATGCCTTCCTGCCCTTTGAACCGATCGGCTTGAATCGCTCTCGCCCGAACCACGCGTGCGCGTACACTGGCCGATGGCTCGCTATCCCCTCTCCTGTTCAATTCATCGAACGGAACGGGAGTAACCTCGATGTGTAGATCGATGCGATCCATGAGCGGCCCGCTGACGCGTGAGAGGTAGCGCTGTACGGCAGCAGGGGCACACACACACTGGCGCACGGGATCGTTGAGGTGGCCGCAGGGGCACGGATTCATCGACGCGACAAGCATGAATTTAGCCGGGTACTCCACGGAGAACCGGGCCCGGCTGATGGTGATACGACCTTCCTCCAGCGGCTGGCGAAGCACTTCCAGCACCTGCCGTTTGAACTCGGGCAGTTCATCCAGGAACAGCACCCCGTTGTGCGCGAGCGAGATCTCCCCCGGAGAAGGGTTTGCGCCGCCTCCGCAGAGACCTGCGTCGGAGATCGTATGATGAGGAGCGCGGAATGGGCGCGTAGCAACCAGCCCCTTTCCATCACGAAGCTTGCCGCCTACGGAATGAATCTTCGTCGTTTCAAGGGCTTCATCCAGCGAGAGCGGCGGCAATACGGTCGGTAACCGCCGTGCCAGCATCGTCTTTCCCGCGCCAGGCGGCCCGACGAGCAGGACGTTATGGCCTCCGGCTGCAGCGACCTCGATGGCGCGTTTCACGTTTTCCTGCCCTCGCACATCGGCAAAGTCCGTATCGTACTGCCGGGTTTCTTCAAGAAGCGCTTCAATATCGCGGCTGAATACGGCAGGAGCGCCACCCCTTCCCGTCAACAAGTTGAACGCATCCTTGATATGCTCGACGGGATACACGTCCAGGCCGTCCACGACAGCGGCTTCGGCTGCATTTTCCGCCGGAACGACGACCCCACGCCTCCCTTCACTCCGAGCGCGGATGGCCATGGGGAGCACACCCCGAACCGAGCGCACTTTGCCGTCGAGCGCCAGTTCGCCCATGATGAACAATTCGTTGAGCGTGCCTTGCGGAATAAGGTCGCCGCTGGAGGCCATCAATCCGACGGCTAGCGGAAGATCGAACGCCGCGCCCTCCTTCTTCACGTCGGCGGGAGCCAGGTTGATAGTGATGACACCGCGGGGGAACGGCAACGATGAATTGTTCAGGGCGGCACGAATACGGTCGTAGCTCTCCCTTACCGCGCCATCGGGCAGACCCACCACCGTGTAAGCCGGCAGCCCGGAGGCGACGTTCGTTTCTATCTCAATCGGTAGCGCGTCTACGCCCTGTGTCGCGCTACTCCAGACCTTGCTGAGCATGTATTCTTCTACTACCCGGTAGGACAACGATGCGCCGGACAGCAGATAGACACGCCAGGTGATCCCGTATAACCTCTGACCGCTTTGAACGATATCGTACTCAACAAAAAAAGGGGTGCCATAAGAACAGCACCCCTTCGCATCAACACAGGCGTCATCACGCCTCGTGCATCTCGGCAGGTAGATCTTCCGGAGCTGCGCCTGCGTCCGCCGTCACTCGGAGATCGATAATTTCTATCGGGTTATTGTATTCATCGACGAGGACGACACGTGGCCGGTGCGCACGTGCTTCTTCGGGCGTCATCTGAGCATACGAGATCACGATGACTTCGTCGCCCTTCATTGCAAGGCGCGCGGCAGGACCATTCATGCAAACGATACGGCTGCCGGGTTCGCCAGGGATGGTATAGGTTTCCAGGCGTGCACCGTTATTCACGTTCACGACCTGGACTTTTTCGTAGGCCAGGATACCAGAAGCTCCGAGGAGTTCAGCATCGATCGTGATGGAGCCTTCGTAGTACAGGTCTGCTTCGGTCACGTGGAGCCGATGCAGCTTGGCGCGAAACATCGTAAGGGTCATACGTCCGGCGATAAAGACCAGGAACTATATCAGGCCGGCACCTGGACAAACGCACTGTCGATGAGCCGGGTTTTTCCAAAACTCATAGCTACGGCAACGAGTATCTCCTGGCCTGGTTCGAGTGTGTCGACGGGGCGGAGCGAGCGTGCATCTACCACGTCAGCGTAATCGATGTGCCCATCGACCGCCTGCGTCAACATCTGACGCATCGCTTCAACAAGAGGCGCTACGCGCTGTTCCCCCGCCCGCACCAGCCGTTCGGCAGCCGTGACCGCCATCGAGAGTGCGACGGCCTGTTCTCGTTCCGTTTCACTCAGGTATACGTTCCGGGAAGAGAGCGCCAACCCGTCCGCCTCACGCACCGTAGGCACCCCGACCAGTTCGATGTCAAAGTGAAGATCCTCAACCATCCGCCTGACGATGACAAATTGCTGCGCATCCTTGAGGCCAAAGACGGCAACGTGTGGCTTGCAGGCGAGAAAGAGCTTGGCTACGACGGTGGTAACCCCTCTAAAATGCCCGGGACGCAGTGGACCCAGCAAATGCCGGTCAAGTCCTTCCACGTCAACCCAGACGCGGGGAGCATCCTGTTCGGTTGCCCCCGGATACATCTCTTCGACCGACGGAACGAAGACGACGTCCACCCCGCCCGCCCGATCGAGCAGGGTGATATCCTTATCCAGAGGACGCGGATAACGATCGAAGTCCTCTCCCGGGCCGAATTGCGTCGGATTGACAAAGATAGAAACCGTCACATGGTCCCCTCTATCCTTGGCCTCCTCGACGAGCCTCATATGACCGGCATGCAGAGCCCCCATGGTCGGCACGAGGCAGAGTCGTCTTCCATCCAGGCGCGCCCGTTCGGCGTGGGCCTGCATGTCTTTGACGGTTTCCAGAATTACCATTCGGGTTTAAGCAAGGTGAACACATGAGCGATCATAGCCAAGCTACGAAATCAGGCCATGCCAGTATGCCCGCGCGTTAGCGTAAACTGATTTGCTTTTTAGTGAAATCGTGACGATACAGGTCCACCGGCACCTGTGGAAACCTGTACATTCGGGCTGGCTTCGCGTGAGTTCGTATGTTGATGTGTTCAGGTGTTCGGGTATTCAAGTGTTCAGGTATTCGTACAACAAGGCCCCCTTCATTTAATACCCGAATACGTGAACACGCGAGCCCATGAACCCTGGAACACGGCTTTTTGCGTGCATTAACCAGTAAACTTTCCATCCCCCATGGCTGACTACCGTATAGAAAGAGATTCTCTGGGCGAGGTACGCGTACCCGCCACGGCGTTGTATGGCGCGCAGACGCAGCGTGCTGTCGAAAACTTCCCGATCAGTGATTTGCGTTTCCCCCGCCGCTTCATTGAGGCGCTGGGGATCATCAAACTGGCGGCGGCCCGCGCTAACCATGCTCTCGGTTTGCTGGATGCCCGGAAAGCCGACGCCATCGTAGCGGCAGCACAGCGCATGATCGACGGCGAACTGGACGACCAATTCCCGCTCGACATTTTCCAGACGGGCAGCGGCACATCAACCAACATGAACGCCAACGAGGTGCTGGCGAACCTTGCTTCCGAGAACCTCGGCGGCGACCCGGGGAGCAAATTGGTACATCCGAACGACGACGTGAACATGTCACAGTCGTCCAACGACGTGATTCCGACGGCGATGCACGTAGCCGCCCGGCTGGCCATCGAGCGCGAGTTGATCCCTGCCCTGACGCGTTTTCAGGAGGCCCTCGAAGCGAAGGCTGAGGAATTTGACGACGTACTGAAGAGCGGACGTACGCACCTGATGGATGCCACACCGGTGCGCCTGGGCCAGGAGTTTGCCGGCTATGCCACGCAAATCCGGCACAATATCGTCCGGCTCCGCGGGGGCTCGCATGAACTGGCGGAACTGGCGCTCGGCGGTACGGCGGTGGGAACGGGCATCAACGTACATCCCGAGTTTCCGGCCATGGCGATCAACCTCATCAGCGAGACGACCAAACTCCCGTTCCGTGAGGCGGAAAACCACTTCGAAGCCCAGTCTGCCAAGGATGGATACGTGATGGTGTCAGGCGTGCTGAACACCCTGGCCGTCTCCCTGATGAAGATCGTCAACGATATCCGCCACTTGAGCAGCGGCCCGACGAGCGGGCTGGCCGAGATCCAGCTCCCCTCGCTACAACCAGGCTCCTCCATCATGCCGGGCAAGGTGAACCCGGTGATGAGCGAGGCGATGATGATGGTTTGCGCCCGTGTCATGGGCAACCACACCACCATTACCATCGGCGGACAGCACAGCAACTTCGAATTGAACGTCATGATGCCGGTGATGGCTCACGCCATGCTGGAGAGTGTTACGATCCTAGCCAATGGCTGTGACGCTTTCCGGACCAAGTGCCTCGAGGGCATTCAGGCCGACCGGGAACGGTGCCGGGAGCTTCTGGAACGTAACCCGGCCATCGCGACGGCACTCAACCGCGCGATCGGCTACGACCGTGCTGCACAGGTTGCCAAGAAGGCTGCTTCGGAGCGCAAGTCCGTGCGAGAAGTCGTCAAGGAGATGGGCCTGCTCAGCGACGAAGAACTGGACCGGTATCTGAACGTGCGGGATATGACAGAGCCGGGTATTCCGGGGCAATGAAAACGAAACTGGTCGATGCTCGTAACGTTGTCGCCTGCGGTGAAACGCCAGCGCGTTACTCCGATATAGTGTGAGTGAGATTACGGCATCGTCCCACCTGGAGCCGGGCGCGTATATACCAGAGTGCGGTGATTGCACGTTGTAACCTTACGCCGGGAAATGAGTACAGTGTGAGATGCGAACGGCTACGCCGTATACCTCGTTTCGTGGTTCCGGCTGCTGAAACGGCACCGCATCCTCGTCAGGTATCAACTACATTGACTATGAGCGCGAAAGGTAAACTATCAGCGGCTGCATTCCTTGCCGCAATGTTCGTTGCAGGAGTGATGTTCGCCACGGTGGGCGCAAACACCTTCGGTGACCTGGTGGAGGGAGAGCTGTTGAAAGGCGGGACGGAGATCGACGAGTCGCGCGTCAAGGCAGCGATGGATCTCCAGGATGCTTTCACCGCGGTTGCTGAAGCCGTGAACCCGACAGTCGTCCAGATCCGGTCCGAGCGCAGCGTGGACCCGCAGCAGAGCCGGGGCCGCAATCCCTTCGAGGGCACGCCCTTCGAGGATTTCTTCGGCGGACCATTCGGTGAGATTCCCCCCGGGCCCGGCACACCTCAGGCCGGACTCGGTTCGGGCGCCATCGTTCGTTCGGATGGCTACATCGTTACCAACAACCACGTCGTCGAAGGCGCTGACGAACTGATCGTCAAGCTGTTCGATGGCACAGAGTACGATGCCGAAGTCGTAGGGAGCGACTCGTACAGCGACATTGCGGTCATCAAGATTGAGGCCACGGGTCTCCCTTATATCACGATGGGTGAATCCGAGACACTACGGACCGGAGAGTGGGTGATGGCCTTTGGCTCACCGCTCGATCCGGAACTCAGCAATACGGTAACGGCCGGCATTGTGAGTGCGCTGGGACGTTTGCATGCTCAGGGCGAGGTGGGCGTTCAGAACTATATCCAGACGGACGCGGCGATCAATCCCGGCAACTCCGGAGGGCCGCTCGTGGATTTGCGCGGCCGACTCATTGGTATCAATACGGCCATCTTCACGCGTACGGGTGGATATCAGGGTATTGGCTTTGCGATCCCCGTCAGTACGGTCCAGAACGTCGTCGAGCAGTTGATTGAGACGGGACGGGTAGAGCGTGCTCAACTCGGCGTGCGGTACGGCCCCGCCTCCGAATCGCTGATCCGAGCACTGAATCTGCCCCGCGGAGCAGCCGTGATCGCCGAAGTCGTACCCGGCTCCGCCGCCGACCGGGCAGGACTCCGGGCAGGCGACGCCATCGTGAGCATCAACGGAACTGATCTGACGAACCATCTCCAGGTATCGCAGATCATCGGCAGCCTGCGCCCTGGCGAGCGCGTCTCGTTGACGATCAACAGAGAAGGCGACGTCAGCACAGTCAATGTCACACTCGGGGCGGCGTCCAATAATGAGCAGACAGCTCAAAGGAGGTCAGAATCCCCGGCCCCGGAAGAGCCGCAGCAGGGCCGTATGATGGAAGAGCTCGGCATTGCGCTCAGCGATATCACGCCACAAATCGCAAACCGATATCAACTCGACGCCGACGTACGCGGGATCATGATTACGGACGTCAACCCGGCCAGCGATGCATACCGAGAAGCCGGCCTGCGCCCGGGCATGATCATCACGGAAGCGGACCGGAAGCCTGTCACCAGCGTAAGCGAGTTCAACCGGGTGTACAGCAATGTCAAGTCGGGTTCATCGTTCCTTTTGCGGATCATACAGCCTAACAACCTCGGAGTCACCGTAACGGCACTAACAAAACCGTAAGCAACCCCGCATCCTGTTTAACGAGAAAGCCCCTCCTCTCATGAGCAGGGGCTTTCTCGTTAGATTGTGCCCGTTTCGCTGGTAAGGATCCGCAAGCCCGGGGCCGTAAAGGCTTACCTGTCTCAAAAACGTAGAATCCAACTCACCGCTGTGCCCATCATAGCAGAGCCACTTACACTCCATCTCAGAACACCTTTCCGCATTGCGTATGGGAGCAGCACGGTTCGCGAAAATGTGCTGGTCCGTATCGGCGACGGGGTCGGTGAAGGGGCGCTGCCCCCTTACTATGCATACCGTATAGACGAGGTGCTTGCCTACTTGCAAGGACTCGATGCCGACCGGCTCCTGGGAAATGGAGCGTTTTACCTGGAGGACGCACTCGACCTGCTCCCTCCCGGCCCTGCACCTGCGCGTGCCGCGGCGGATATCGCCCTCCACGATCACTGGGGCCGAACTCTCGGCTTTCCCCTCTACCAGCTCTGGGGGCTCAATCCGGCCTCCGCCCCTGTGAGTTCCATCACGCTGAGCATTCCTGAAACGTTAGATGCGTTGCGAACGCGCGCCCGGTCCGTAGCCGACCTCCCGCTCCTGAAGCTGAAGCTCGGCAGTGGCAGCCTGGAACGAGATGAGCAGATCGTGCGGACCGTACGGGAAGAGACACGCGCTCAGGTTTGTGTAGACGCGAACGGATCGTGGTCGGTCGAGGAGGCCGTGATGCTCATCCCGAGGCTGGGTGACCTGGGCGTCCTCTTCGTGGAGCAGCCCATCGCAGCAGGCGATCATGAAAGCTGGCGGCGGCTCCGTGCCTCTTTACCGCCGGAACACCCGACGCTCATCGCAGACGAGAGTATACAGCAGCCAGCAGACGTGCTGGCGCTAGCCGATTCTATTGACGGCATCAACATCAAGCTCACCAAAACGGGCGGCATTCGAGGAGCCAGGCGTATGATCGAACTGGCGCGCGCGCTCGGCCTCTCTGTCATGCTGGGATGCATGATCGAAAGTTCGGTAGCCATAACGGCTGCCGCCCATCTGGCTCCTCTCGTCGATTTTGCCGATCTGGATGGAAATATCGATCTCGTGCGCGATCCTTTTTCCGGCATGAAGCTCGTGCAGGGCCAGATCCACCTCCCCACCGATCCAGGCCTCGGGGTAACTCCAGATTCTTAGCGCATATCCATACCTCCCGTTTAAGACTCGCTCGAACGTGTCGATATAGCTAGCCGCATGTAGCAGGGGGACGGACCAGAGCCTGAAAGCTTCACGTTGTTTACAATCTTACTTGTTGCAATCGGACCGCTGGTTTCGTTTTTTCCGCAGGTTACGGGTTCGTCACAATATGCTTCTCTCCGACTCTGCGGACAGCAAGCTGGTCTCTGCTTTACATCACCTACTCCACCGGCTCGTTAAATTTCTTTATCCTCGTCGAAGCAACGGAATCATGCGGATCAGGACGTTTGTAAAAACTATTTGTGTTGTTGGATTGATTGCCGTCGCGGTTAGCTTCATCATAGCCCACGCCGACCCCTCCCACACCGCACAGACAGCCCATATCCCTGAACCTGCCCCCCCACCTCCCCCGGCTGTCGACCAGTTCGGCATCGAACAAAAAGGATTTTCCCACACAGACGGCACCATACGGCGCAACCAGACGCTCTCCGAGATCCTCACGACGCACGGCCTTACGTCGGAAGAAATCCATGCGCTCGTCGAGCGGATCAAAGGCACCTTCGACGTTGGTTCGCTTCAGGTAGGAAAGGCGTACCGCGTCTACAAGAAGGGCGACCAGCCCATGTATTTCGTCTACCAACCGGACAAGATCAACTACGTCGTGATTGGTCTCACTGAGTCCGGGCAGGTGGCAACCAGGAGCCGGCCGGTGACGGTTACTCGGCGTACGATTTCGGGTACCATCGACGGATCGCTGTATGGCAGCATCATCGATAGCGGAGCTGATCCTATCATTGCGGCGAAGCTCGTCGAAGTCTTTCAGTGGCAGATCGATTTTTACCGTATCCAGAAGGGCGATAAGTTCGCTGTGGTCTACGAAGACCAGGCTGTAGACCGTGAGTGGGTCGGCGTGGGCGACATCCTCGCCGCCACGATCACCCACGAAGGCAAGGATTTCTCGGCCTTCCTTTATGAGGAAGGTGAGGCCTCGGGGTATTACGACGAGAACGGAGAGAGCCTTCGGAAGGCATTCCTGAAGTCTCCGGTCAAGTTCTCCCGGATCACCTCGCGTTACAGCCTACGCCGTTTTCATCCGGTCCAGAAGCGCTATAAGGCGCACCTGGGTACCGATTATGCGGCCCCCACGGGTACGCCGATCATGACAACCGGTGACGGTGTCGTGGTGGAAGCCGGATATTCACGCGGGAACGGGAATTACGTAAAGGTCAAGCACAACCAGACGTACACGACGCAATACCTGCACATGTCGAAGATCGCTTCCGGCATGCGGCCCGGTACGCGTGTCAAACAGGGACAGACCATCGGGTACGTCGGAAGCACAGGCCTGGCGACCGGCCCACACGTTTGCTACCGGTTCTGGAAGAATGGAAAACAAGTAGACCCCTCGAAAGAGTCTCCTCCTTCTGCAGAACCAATTCCCGAAGCACACCGGCAGCGTTTCGCCGAAGTGCGTGACTCCCTCTTGCAGGTGATGAACGCGCCCACCCACACGAACACTCCGGCCCTGGCCTCTGCCTCGGCCCCGTCCACACCTGCGAACTGAGCCTGTGTACAGCACGCGGCTGAGACGTACGATAAGCCCACGGTTGTAGGAAAGAACACGTATCCTACAACCGTGGGTTTCGTTTTTTCCGGTGTTGCTCGATCAGGCAGACCTTGATAGCCCGGTGAGCAGCGCCGGACTCGCTCAATGGGAGATCATGTACCGAGCGGCAAGCGCGCTGTACTCGGCCACCTGCTGCTCTTCCCAGGCAATGGTGCGCCCCAGTTCCCGAGCCATCAAGACAGCGACTTCCGGCGCCGCCTCGCTACTTGCTCGCGCGTTCAGGAGCAACGCACGGGTGCGCCGGGCAAGTACGTCTTCTACCGTACGCGCCATCTCGTAGCGCACGGCCCAGACGACCTCACCACGATAATAGGGAAGTTGCGGATGCAGAAGCTGGTCCCAGCCCTGCCCTTCCTTCAACAGAAGGCGCAGTTGTTCGGTGTCCGACCCGTATACACTGAAATGTCCGGATGTACTCTGAGGTTGCCAGCCTCGCAGGTGTAGAGCAGGCGTCATACAGCTGCGATCCTCCAGTCCACCGACCTCCACTGCCGCGTTCACAGTGTCCTCGGCCATCTTGCGGTAGGTGGTCCACTTCCCCCCCGTGATCGTAATGAGGCCGGAGTCTGAGATGAGCAGCACATGATCGCGCGAAATCGCAGCGGTGCTCTTGCTGCCTCCGGATGAGACGAGGGGCCGCAATCCGGCAAAGGCGCTGAGGATATCTTCCGGCCCCGGATTCCGGGTCAGATAACGAGCGGCGTGCTCCAGGAGAAACTCGATCTCGTCGGGGAAGGGCCGGGGTTCTTCTACCGCTTCGTTCACGGGTGTATCCGTGGTGCCCACCACCACCCGGTCGTGCCAGGGGACGGCAAAGAGAACACGTCCATCATCCGTCCGTGGAACCATGATGGCGCTATCGCCCGGGAGGAAACTCCTATCGAGAACGATATGAACGCCCTGACTCGGTGTGATGATGGAATCGGCTTCCGCTTCGTCCATGTGCCGGACGGTATCGACGAAGACACCGGTGGCGTTGATGACGACACGAGCGCGAAGGTCCAGCACATCCCCCGACTCCAGTTCATGAACCTTTACGCCTACGACCCGGCCATTCTGCTTCAAGAGCGAAGTCACATCGGCGTAGTTCAGGAGAACGGCCTCCATGTCGGCAGCGGTACGAGCCAGGGTGACGGCCAGCCGAGCATCATCAAACTGACCGTCGTGATAAATGACACCGCCGCGAAGCCCCTCCGGCTCCACAGTGGGAATGTGAGCCAGTGTATCCTCCCGGGAGAGCCTGCGCGAATGCCCCAGCCCCAGTTTACCTGCCAGCCGGTCGTACACCTTCAGACCGATACCGTAGAATGGGCCCTCCCACCAGTCGTATAGCGGAACAACGAACGAGAGGTTGTGGACAATGTGGGGCGCGTTCTGGAGCAGCAGGCCTCGTTCCCGTAGTGCTTCGAAGACGAGCGAGACGTTACCCTGTTGGAGATAGCGTACTCCGCCGTGGATGAGTTTCGTGCTGCGACTGGACGTAGCCTTCGCGAAGTCCGCACGTTCCAGGAGCAGCGTCTGGTAGCCCCGCGAAGCCGCATCGAGTGCGACACCGAGACCTGTAGCGCCTCCTCCGATGACAATGATGTCCCAGCCATCCGGCTTCTCCTGAATCCGCCGGAGCATGTCGTCTCGGTTCATAGAAGCCAGAGAGGGTTACCCGAGTATGTGGATGTGGAACGATCCCTCTGAAAGAGGTCGCGGGCGGAGGGCTCTCCCGGGTGGATTCTTTTTCCCGCCCGGGAGAGACCCTTCGCGTTCAGCGATGACATGCTTGTCTTCGGAGGTGAAGCACGTTTACCGATTCTGCCGATGCTCGATGAGATCCTCCACGACACTGGGATCAGCCAGGGTGCTCGTATCCCCCAGATCTTGGTACTCGTTTGCAGCGATCTTGCGAAGAATACGGCGCATGATCTTGCCCGAACGGGTCTTGGGAAGTCCGTGGGTAAACTGAAGCTGATCCGGTTTGGCAATGGGGCCAATGTGCTCGCGTACCCATTGCACGAGTTCATCGTGCAATGCATCGGACGGCTGTTCTCCCGCAATGAGGGTAACGTAGCAATAGATCCCCTGCCCTTTGATGTGGTGCGGGTAGCCGACAACGGCAGCCTCTGAGACTTTCGGGTGTGCTACGAGCGCACTTTCAATCTCGGCGGTGCCGATGCGATGGCCGGAGACGTTGAGCACGTCATCCACCCGGCCCGTGATCCAGTAATACCCATCCTCGTCCCTGCGGCAGCCATCGCCGGTGTAGTACTTGCCTTCGTACTGAGAGAAGTAGGTCTGGATAAACCGCTCATGGTCCTTATAGACGGTGCGCATCTGGCCGGGCCAGGAGTCCGCCATGACCAGCACACCTTGTGCTTCGCCTTCCAGTACGTTGCCCTGCGCGTCCAACACCTGTGGTTCGACGCCGAAGAAGGGCAGCGTGGCAGAACCGGGTTTCTGCGGGATGGCGCCGGGTAGCGGCGTGATCATGATGCCGCCCGTCTCCGTCTGCCACCACGTGTCCACCACGGGGCAACGCCCCTCCCCAACCACATCGTGGTACCAACGCCAGGCCTCAGGGTTGATCGGCTCCCCAACCGTTCCGAGAAGCTGCAGAGACTGACGGCTTGCTTTTTTCACGTACGCATCCCCCTCGCGCATGAGTGCACGGATCGCAGTGGGCGCCGTGTAGAAAATGTTGACTCCGTGACGGTCGACCACCTGCCAGAACCGGGAGGCATCCGGGTAGGTCGGCACCCCCTCGAAGAGGACCTGCGTAGCGCCGTTGGCAAGCGGTCCGTACACGATGTACGAATGTCCGGTAACCCATCCCACGTCGGCTGTGCACCAGTACACATCACCCGGGTGGTAGTCGAATACGAGTTCGTGCGTGAGCGACGCGTAGACGAGATAGCCGCCGGTCGTATGCAGCACACCCTTGGGCTTACCGGTCGAGCCGGAGGTGTACAGGATGAATAGCGGATCCTCCGCATCCATCGACTCGGGTTCACATTCAGCGCTGACGGTTTCACGCTCCTCGTGATACCAGTAGTCGCGCCCCTCCACCCAATCGACGTCTCCACCCGTCCGCTTAACGACAAGCACGGAGGTTACGCCCGGACAGCGCTCGAGCGCTTTATCGGCGTTTTTCTTGAGCGAGACGATTCGCCCGCCGCGGAGTCCCTCATCTGCCGTGATGAGGCAGGCCGACTCTCCGTCCAGGATACGATCCGCAAGCGAGTCCGGCGAGAAGCCGCCGAAGACGACCGAGTGAATGGCGCCGATGCGGGCACAGGCGAGCATGCTGTATACGGCCTCGGGGATCATCGGCAGGTAGATGGTTACCCGGTCTCCTTTCCGAACGCCGTGCTTTTTCAGCACGTTCGCGAAGCGGCAGACCTCTTCATGGAGCTCGCGGTAGGTGATATGGCGCGGCTCCTCATTCGGATCGTCGGGTTCAAAGATGAGCGCCGTTACGTCGCCCCGGTCTGCAAGGTGGCGATCGACGCAGTTATAGGACGCGTTCAGCTTTCCACCCTCATACCAGCGGATATAAAGGTCCTTACTTGCGAACGAAACGTTCTTCACCGTATGAAACGGCTCAAACCAGTCGACGCGATCCGCCATCTCACGCCAGAACCCTTCAGGATCCTCGATGGAACGACGGTACATCGCTTGGTACTCCTCGAATGAGCGGATGTGTGAGCGCGACTTGAAGGATTCGGGAGCCTCATAAACCCGGCTTACACCGGAATAGGCTGCGGTAAGTTGATCGGCCATATTACAGAGTCAGATGTTGAGGTACGGATTCAACTTGGATGATAAGACACCGGAAGCGAAGCATTTTGCAGGCTTCGTCGAGAGGAGTCGCTCTCTGAAAGCCCTTACATTCTGCCACGTTAGTATTCCTGCCCAAAATCCAAAATCTGGGATGTAAAGTCGACCCCTATTTTCCACTACGGATAGATCACAGCATCATACCACATTAGATGAGCCGCTTTTTGGCGAGATGATAGCGGTGTGCGATGCTCTCCTGGAGCTCCAGAACCGTAGAAAAGCTATTTCGGATCAGGTTCTGCTGGAGCCTGGGGAGCGCATAGGGGTCGATATAGTTACTCGGCTCCTCGCCGGAATCAAAGGCGCGGAGCTGTTCTTCCAGCCTGAAGTCTACCAGGAAACGGTATGCTTCCAGGGTTTCCTCCAGAACCCTGGACAGCTCCGGTATCGCTTGAGCGGCATACTGAAGGCGATCGACGGTGTTGGTCGACTCCAGATACCGTAGCTCCAGAGCGAGAATACGAGCCGCCTCGACGACAGGCAGGGTACCGCGGTCCCGAATATTGATCGTGTGACGATGCCCGCCGGACCGCTCCACCACAAACCTCCGAAAAAAGTTGAGCGGTGGCTTGTGTTCCAGTGCATTCGTGGCCATGATCTGCAGGAAAGTACGGTCAGGGTCCATCGCCTGGATATTGAGCGCATCGACGATGTCCGCCTTGAGTTCCTCGACCAGCCCCTTCTGCCCGTAGATGACACGTAGGTCGAAGAAGATGGAGCCGTCCTTTAGTTTCTCCGAATCGGCTTCAAGGATCCACTCCCGGTAGGTGCGTTTCCATTCGCGGAGCGACTTTCGCCAGCGCGGATCACGGGCGACGTGTACACTCTGCGTGAATCCACACGCCTGCAAGCCCTCGTTTACCCGGGTTGCAATCAGACTGAACCAGGTCTGAGCCCGTTTCGCCTGTTCTTCCGACTCAGGATTCGCATGAATGAGCATGTTGGCCTGCTGTGAGTTCAGCACCATTTCGCGGCGGCCGCCACTGCCGACGCGTACCCACGCCCAAGGAAGGTCCACGTGCATGCTCCCGTGCTTCATACGGAGATCCTGTTCAGCCAGCTCCAGGATGCGCACGACAAGACGGTCATAGAAGACGGACATGATCCGGTTGATCATATCTGCCTGAAGACCCTGGCGGTACAGTCGCCACATCTGCTCGTTCGTATCGGCACGGATGCTTACGAGTTCGGCGACGGATTGGGCATACAGGATGTGATCGATCGTGGCGATGGGATCCTGGCCACGGTAGTGGGCGATGTCCCTATCTGTGAGAATGCCGGCTACCTTCTCCTGATCACCTTCCCTATCCGTGATGATGAGCCGATTGATGCGGCTGTTGATCATGGTCATCATCGCATCGAAAAGAGAAGCCTCGGGCTCGATCGTAATGACCGGAGTGGACATGATGGCTGTGACGGGCACTTCGGGTGAGAGCCCCTGCGCAACCAGCCGATCACACAGGTCGCGCGTAGTTACGATTCCCGCAACCCGCCCCTCCTCCACTACGACGACGGAGCCGACACGCTCGCGGCGCATGAGTTGAGCGGCCTGCCGTGCCGTAGTCCGCAGGGAGCACGTAACCGGCTCGCGATGCACGAGTTGATGAAGCCGGCGATTGAACAGCAAGTGGGCACCCGTGACATCCACCTGCTTATCCATTCTGCGGACGTACCGCTTGATGTCGCTTTCGAAAAACGCTGCGATATCCTCGTTCTTATCGAGAATCTCGTGGAAGCGGCTGGCCTTGAGCAACGCACACACGGTCGGCTCTACGGCTTTCGCCTCATAGATAGACACGCCACCCTTGATGAGGCCGAACGAGCCGAAGAAATCGCCCTCCCCGCATTTATCGAGCAGACGCTGGTTCTCGACATCCATGAGGCGGACCGTTCCGGACTCGACGATGTACAGCCCTTTATGCGACGAACTGCCCTGCTCGATGATGACTTCCCCCGTACTGTAGTATTCGACTGAAATGTCGGTTAGCAAACCGGCACGCTGGTCCTCCGGCAGCCTGTCGAACGGCGGGGTGTGATCGATAAGCGCACGGATGCGATCTGCGATGGCAGAAGAACTCATAGGGTGAACAAAGAATGATTCAAACCTGGTGGGGGCAACATACGATAAACCAAAACCGAGCGTCGGTTATCGGGACCCTGTCGATGCGTTCTTTTACACCTGGGATCTGTACTATTCAGCAGTTGGATCGAATCTGATTTCCACGAGTCCCCAGACAGCATTGCACACATAGCATTTGTCTGCCTCATACACGTCCTCCAGGTACAGGACTCGTTCCACTGCTTCCGGGTGGGTATCGAGCACGTGCTTGCGGTAGACACCGGCCAGGAGGCCGGATGAGACGGGTGGTGTAAACAGGATACCGCCTCGTTGGACGAAGAGATTGGTCCTCGATCCCTCTGTCATCTCGCCACGTTCATTCAAAAACAGCACTTCGTCGTACCCTTCTGAGACAGCCTGCCGGTACTCCTCTTCATACAGGCTGCGCTGGGTCGTCTTATGATAGACGAACACATTGCCGAAATCTACTCGCTTCGTGGAAATCTTCGCGCGCCGGAGCCCGGGTGAGGGTACCTGTACCTCGGAAACCGTGATATGCACCTTGCCTGTGCGGCTCAGCGTGAGTCGCACTTTATGAGGATTATCGCCGGTCAGCGCCTCCGTTTCCCGCTGGATGTGCGCCAGGATTTCCTGCTCCTGATAGGGAATACCGAAGTATTGCGCCGAACCGTACAGCCGCTCCAGATGCAAATCGAGTAGTGGAATGCCCCCTCCACGCCAGAGCATCGTCTCGATAAGTTCGAAGTCGCGTGTGGAAGGATCCCATTCAGGTTGAGCGGTGCCCGTAAGGAACCGGGCTTTCAAGAGGCATTCCTCATATTCCGCATCTGTGTCAGAGTCCGCGACGACACCGCTTCCTACTCCCATCGTTCCGCTTCCATCCTGAAGTTCTAGCGTGCGTATTGCGACGTTGAAGACGGCATGCCGATCCGGAGCGGCATATCCCACGGCTCCGCAATACACCCCGCGCGGCCCCTCTTCCAACTGGCGGATGCGTTGCATGGCCCGCAGCTTCGGAGCGCCGGTTACCGACCCACAGGGGAATAACGCTTGAAAGAGATCGGCGTAGCCTATATCCGGCTTCAAACATCCCTCAACTGTCGAGGTCATCTGTATGAGTGTTTCATACCGGTGCGTCGCGAACAATGAAGGAACGTGAACGGATCCGTTCCGGCAACACATGGAGAAATCGTTGCGGAGCAGGTCCACGATCATGAGGTTTTCCGCCCTGCTTTTCGCGTCCTTAGCCAGCCAGTCCGCCAATTGTTCATCCTCTGCCAGCGTCCTGCCTCTGCGAATGGTCCCTTTCATCGGTTGCGTGAGGATGCGCTGTCCTTCGCGGCGAAAGAACAACTCGGGCGAAAACGAGAGCACATACTGCTCACCCGTATCGATATAAGCAGCAAACGGAACGCGTTGCCGCTCCCGGATGGAGCGGTACACACCGAGCGGCGTGCCTTCGTATGCGAAGCGGAATCGGCCGGTGAAGTTGATCTGATAGACGTCTCCCTCTCGGATATGGTGTTTTATGGCCGCCAGCTTACGGGCATATCCCTCACGCGCGTAATCGAAAACAGGGTTGCCAGCGATGCGTCCTTCTTCCCGAACCTCCGCAAAAAGCTGTTCCGTTTCCTCCGATGTGAGTACATGAGGACGGTCATACACACCGAACCACCCTAACAGTTTGCCCTGGTAGTCCAGGTTGACCTGAAGGAAGGCCCCAGCAGCCTCGTATGCCAGAAAGCCTGCAACGTGGAAACCTTCATGCACGGCAAGGTCTATGGCGTCCAACAAAGGAACGACATCTTCCTGCCGCTCGGCTCTCAGCACCCGTACGGGGTTCGCAAACAGCAGGCTTTTTGTATTCTCCGCATCCGGGCGTGCCGTATCCAGAAGAACGGTACCGGAGCGGTGTAGGAGGTCGAGAAGGGATGGATCTGACACGGAAGCACACGATAAAATCAGGCTTTCATCAACGAATGCATGCATGCGTTGATCCGCATGTACTCCCGATCATACATGGCCAGAACGACAGGCTTTTCCCAATACCGGGAAGCTGCGGTTTAATAGGGAAATACTGGTATACAAAAAAGAACGGCGGAGACAACCTGTGTGCTGTCTCCGCCGCCCCGGTGGCATTCCGCCCGACCTCCTACCTCACCGTTCCACCCCGCGACCGGACGGATCGCCACAATCAAGGAGCCGGCTAGCCGCCTGTCGCCCATACCTGAATCGGCCGCTCGCGAAAGATGGCGCTGATCTGTTCGACCTGCTCAATCACCTCGCCATCATCGTCGCTGTCCAGATAGTCCATGAGCCCACCGCTCTTCACTCCCGGTCTCTCGCGTTCAACCTGGGCACGTTCGCGGTTGAGCAGCCTGGCGATGCCGTCAGGATCCAGATTCTGCTCTCGCTGCATACGCCCTAACGCGCTCATCACGATGGTGGCCAGGATGGGCATGAGCAACGCGACTTTTCGCACATCCAGTTCACTGGCACGGCTGATGCCATTTTCCACGGCGGGACGCCGGTCTCCCAGAATATGTCGGAGGATCCCTTCTCCATCAGCCGCACGGCGGTCGATCTCATATCCGCCGACATACCCACTTGCTGCATCCATCAGTGAGCGACCGCCTGCCGACCGGTCCAGCAGGTCATCGAGCGAATCGAGCAGACTGCCATCGTGATCCTTTTCGAGCGCCTGTTGCAGCGCCTGCGCACGGTTCTGCGAACTATTCGCATCACGTGCGAGCCCGCCGATGAGCAGCGGGATAGCGGCTGCTATGGCCTTCTGGGTACTGGTGAAGTCTCCACCGACCTGGTCACTGAGGTGTCTGACAGTATCGCCGGTCAGATACCGGGCGAGTAAGTCTATGAGTGCAGGCATGACCAAACAGGGTGACAGGTTACGTAGTTGAGACAGGAACGTCGAAGGTTGGGCGCCGGACAAATCCCGACAGGAAGTGACACAACGCCAACCTTCATCCTTTGAACAACTTCAGTTCAGGCAAAGCCGCCGATGTACGGTGAAGCAATTGCCCGATCGGTCGTACAGAAGGAGCGGGACCTGCGCAAAGCCACCCATATTGAGCGCTTCCTGCCGAACCGCACCCTTATGGCGCTTGATCGTATACTCGAACGTATTCGGGTTTACGGAGCAAGAAACCGCCTTTCCAGCGAATTGTGGAACACTGAGCTTCAGCGCACGATCCACTTCGCAGCGCGCAGTGGCTGTCAGATGTCGATGGGTGCGCTCGAAAGCATGGTCGTCGGTCTCCGCCCTGGTTTCATGTTCTCGTCCGCTATCCTGCACGGCCCACGCGGCATAATCCTCCAAGACGCTGACCTGGCGCTTATGCGTCTCCATTGCAATGATGCGGAAGACGAGGAGAACTGGTAGCACCGCAAGGGCGCATAGCAGGAAGGTAAATATGTTAAAAGCTTCCATTGCCGTATCTATATCTAAGGTGTAATCGCTTTCGACCCTGCCTTTGATATGACCGGCTTATAGATTAGATCTCAGCATTCCCACGGAACGGGCCTGAATAACGCACATGTTGCACGCATAGCCGTTCTTGATACGTGTATGAGGGGCGATCAGCCGTCTACACGTCGTGGTCAGCGGCCAGCAGGATGGTCCGAGGCCGACGATCATTTGCTGATTCGAGAGGCCCTCTCACATACTCCTGCGATACTGGCCGCCAACTTCGAAGAGCGCCTGCGTAATCTGCCCCAGCGAACAGACCTTTACGGTTTCCATGAGTTCGGAAAAGACGTTCTCACCCCGGCGAGCGCACTCCTGCAAGCGTTGTAGCGCCGGACCGGCGGCATCCCGATTGCGCTTCTGAAACGCGCGTAGATTCCGAATCTGCTGCCGCTTTTCGTCCTCGGTCGAGCGCATGAGTTGGACCGGCCTGGCCTCCATGTCTCCTTCCGAATCGGACCGGAACGTATTCACACCGATGACGGGTACCTCGCCGGTGTGCTTCTTATGTTCATAGTAAATCGATTCTTCCTGAATCTTGCCGCGCTGGTACATGGATTCCATTGCACCAAGCACGCCACCGCGTTCATCGATCCGCTCGAATTCTTTGAGCACCGCTTCTTCGACGAGGTCCGTCAGTTCTTCAATGATGAATGCACCCTGGAGCGGATTTTCATTCTTAGCCAGGCCCAGTTCCCGATTGATAATGAGTTGGATGGCCAGGGCGCGACGAACGCTCTCCTCGGTAGGCGTCGTGATAGCCTCGTCGTAGGCGTTCGTATGGAGGGAATTGCAGTTATCGTAGATCGCCAGGAGAGCCTGAAGGGTCGTGCGAATATCATTGAACTGAATCTCGCGCGCGTGCAGGCTCCGCCCGGACGTCTGGATATGGTATTTCAACTTCTGGCTGCGCTCGTTGGCATGGTACCGTTCGCGCATGGCAACGGCCCAGATGCGGCGTGCTACCCGCCCGAGGACGCTGTATTCGGCATCCATGCCATTGGAGAAGAAAAACGACAGGTTGGGCGCGAACGCATCCACGTCCAGACCGCGGCTCAGGTAATACTCGACGTAGGTGAATCCGTTGGCAAGCGTGAAGGCAAGTTGCGAGATGGGGTTGGCGCCGGCCTCGGCAATGTGATAGCCGGAAATGGATACCGAGTAGTAATTCCGAACATTATGCTCAATGAAATACTGCTGGATATCCCCCATCAGACGCAAAGCAAACTCTGTCGAGAAGATGCAGGTGTTTTGGGCCTGGTCCTCCTTGAGGATGTCCGCCTGCACCGTTCCTCGGACCGTACTCAGGGTTTTCTCCTTGATCTGCTCGTAGGTGTCTCGATCCAACAAGCCCCATTCCACGAGCTGGCTACCGCTCGTGCCGAGGAGACCCAGGCCGGTGCCGTCGTGTCCTGAGGGCAGCCCTTCGGCGCGACCACTCGGACCGAACGGCGTATAGACCGGGCATTCGCCATGTAACTTCTCTTTGATGCTCCGCTCCGCCTCGTCCCACCGCCCCTGTTCACGCAGATACGATTCTACCTGCTGATCGATGGCGGTATTCATGAACATCGCCAGGAGCATCGGGGCGGGGCCATTGATCGTCATCGACACCGATGTCGCAGGATCGCACAGATTGAAGCCCGAATAGAGCTTCTTCATGTCATCGAGCGTGCAGATGGAGACGCCTGCATTGCCCACCTTCCCGTAAACATCCGGACGTTCATCCGGATCGAATCCATACAGCGTGACGGAATCGAAGGCAGTGGAGAGGCGTTTCGCCGACATGCCGCTGGAGACCAGATGAAAGCGGCGGTTGGTGCGTTCAGGGCTACCCTCCCCGGCAAACATCCGGGTCGGATCCTCGTTCTCCCGCTTGAAAGGAAAAACACCGGCCGTATAGGGATAGTACCCGGGCAGATTCTCCAGAAGTGCGAAGCGTAACCGTTCGCCGGGGTCCTTTGTCTTCGGCAACGCCACACGCGGGATCTTCGTGCCGGAGAGGGTTTCAGAAAAAAGCGGCACGCTGATCTCACGACCGCGGACTACGTAGGTGTATTCCTCCTTCCGGTACGCTTCGGCCAGTCTATCCCAGTTTTCGAGAATATTGCGGCTTCGGGCATCGAGGCGTTCCCACCAGTAGCGCGCCATCTGGTCCAGCCGGCTTTCAATCTGCTCCCTATCCTCCGGCCCCCATTCCACCACCTGCTGTCTTGCGCCCACAGCCTGCCCCCACTTCCGAGCCACTTCGATCTGCTCTTCAACATACGCCCGATACGCACGGTTCGTCTCAACGATTTCGCCCAGGTAACGCTGCCGTCCTGGCGGGATGATGGCCAGGGCCTCCGGACTCTCCTCGGGCAATCCGTCCAGCGTATAAAGACGGGAATGCAAGTCGAGCCCGAAACGGCTGTTAAGCTCCTCGAGAAGCGCCAAGTAGAGCCGGGTGACACCAGGATCATTGAAGTGCGAAGCCATGGTGGGGAATACCGGCATGTCCTCCGGTTTTGCGTCCCATACCCCCCGGTTGCGCTGTACCTGCTTACGGACATCACGCAAGGCGTCCTTGCTGCCGCGCTTTTCGAACTTGTTTAGAACGACGAAGTCGGCGGTATCCAGCATCCCGATCTTTTCCAACTGGGTTGGGGCACCGTAGTCGTGCGTCATGACATAGATCGAAAGGTCGGCCAGTTCGGAGATCTCGGAGTCGCTCTGCCCGATGCCTGCCGTTTCGACGATGATGAGATCGAACCCAGCGGCCCGGCACACGTCGATGCTCTCCCGCAAGGCTGCCGACGTGCTCCGATGTGCCTGCCGTGTAGCGAAAGACCGCATATACACGCGGTCGGCGTGTTCGCCGTAGATGGCGTTCATGCGAATACGGTCACCCAGTAACGCCCCGCCTGTTTTAAGCCGTGTGGGATCGACGGACAGGATGGCGATCTCTAATTTCGGGAAGTCGTTCAGAAATCGACGGACGATCTCATCCGTCAGCGTGGATTTCCCGGCACCACCCGTTCCGGTGATACCAAGGGTTGGGATTTTAGATGTTAGATCCTGAGGTTGGGATTGGTGAGCGCGGCCCGGTTCACCGGGGCTACCATCGCCACCCGCCTCCAGGTGCACCTCTCCTGAATCAAGCTCGGTTTGTGCAGCCTCGATCGGAACCGGAGTTTTCGTCCGGTTCTCGGCCAGTGACAAGCGGCGCGCCACAACCGCCGGATCGCGTGTGTCAGATGAGTCCAAAATCGAACGGCCAGCATCCAGAATCGGGAAGTCGCACTGCTCGAGCATGTAATCGATCATGCCCTGAAGGCCGAGGCGCAACCCATCCTCAGGAGAGAAGATCTTGGTGATGCCGTAGGCTTCGAGTTCTGCGATCTCCTCCGGCACGATGACCCCACCTCCACCCCCGAAGATCTTGATGTGGCCCGCCCCACGTTCTTGCAGGAGATCGTACATGTACTTGAAATACTCCATGTGGCCGCCCTGATAGGACGAAACCGCGATCCCCTGCACATCCTCCTGAATGGCCGTGTCCACGATGTCCCGTACGGAGCGATTGTGGCCCAGGTGGATGACTTCTGCTCCACTGCTCTGGAGGATGCGGCGCATGATGTTGATGGCCGCATCGTGCCCATCAAACAGGCTGGCTGCCGTGACGAAACGGATCTGATTCTCAGGTTTATAGGAGGCGGTGGACATGGCGTTGTTACTCCACTGCAGAGCGAAGAAGGACCATCAGCCTTCAAACTCAGTACAGGCTTGGCTTTAATTACACGGCGTATGCGTCACGTGCTACCGTCCACGTGTAACGGTACGGCAACCGGGTTGACATTTCAGGCAGTGGCTGGCTACAGCTATGCTTGTTGAAACGCTATGGCCAGGCAATACCCGTCGATCCATTCGAAAGAGGTTGACCAGGGCTTCTCACCCTCTACACGGACCATTGCGGATTGTTCTGCCGGGCTAATCGTGAGGTTGAGGCGCTTTGGAGAACACCGAAAGCCGGTCCGGCGCCCTTTCAGGACGGCTTCTTTGATCGCCCAGGACAGGATATAGGCGTGATCCCGATCCAGATTCAACTCGTCGAGGTGAGTCCGTTCGGCATCGTTCAGAAAGCGGCGATGCAGATCCGGATGGCGGGGTACGACACGCTCGATATCTACTCCGACCGGCCGCAAGGCGATGGCGGCTACTGCATACTCACCCGCATGAGAAATAGAGACGTGAAACGGTGTACCGTCGACATCAACCGCCCCGTCCGTTGCCACGGTAAGCGGCACCTCGGCCGGAGGTACAGCCAACCGTTCGGCCAGCAGGGTGCGTGCTGCGATTCTACCTGCCAGGAACTGCCGTTTCCGCTGCATCGAGCCAAAGTGCGCGAGGCGTTCCAATTCCTCTTCGGAGAGCAGCATCTCCCACCCCGACCGAGGCAGTTCACCCAGAGATACAATGCGATACGATATGTCGGGAGGAAGCTGCACGAGTCGATCCGAAAGGCGGAAAGAAGATAGGATGCTGGAGCGGGTTTGCGGAATACTCGGTATGAAAAGAGGGTAGCGGCACTACAGCCGCTACCCTCCCAACTCGCCGGACTAACCAAACATCGACGTTCAGCGCTTCGCGGCTTCGTAGTTCTTGGAGACCTGCTCCCAGTTGACCACGTTCCACCACGCTTCGATGTAATCCGGGCGCTTGTTCTGGTACTTGAGGTAGTAGGCATGCTCCCACACATCGAGGCCCAGGATCGGGGTATGGCCCATCATGTAGGGGCTGTCCTGGTTCGGCGTGCTGGTAACATGCAGCTTGCCGTTCTGGTCCAGACTGAGCCACGCCCAGCCACTGCCGAACTGGCCCTTTGCAGCGTTGGAGAACTGCTCTTTGAACGCCTCGAACGAACCGAAGGTGCTGTCGATATCCTGCGCGAGCGCTCCGGATGGCGTACCGCCGCCGTTAGGTGACATGATCGTCCAGAAGAGCGAGTGGTTGGCATGACCACCCCCGTTGTTCCGTACAGCCGTACGGATATCCTCTGGAATGCTATTGATGTCACGCAGCAGGTCTTCGATCGACTTGCTCGGAAGCTCAGGGTGCTTCTCCAGGGCGGCGTTCAGATTGTTGACGTACGCTGCATGGTGCCGGTCGTGGTGAATCTCCATCGTCTGGGCATCGATGTACGGCTCCAGTGCGTCTTTGGGGTAAGGCAGATCGGGAAGAGTATAGGCCATGATTCCTCCTTCTGAACTAGGGTGAATAGGGATCCGTCGGACAGCTCAGGCGGCCCGACCCGGGCCTAATAACGAGCTTTACGACAGATAGGTTTTCGAGAACCCGCGCACGTTACAGCAGGTTTTGTCCTCCGATCCGGCATAAGCGAATACAAAACAAGGATTCAGCAACAACGAATAGCTATATAAAAAGCGTATTCTATTCACATACAAACGAACCGGGCTGCCCGAAGCATGTAGCGCCACAGACAGCCCGGAAGAACGAGGGGGAATGCGTGTTTCGCCAGACGTTGCCCCGTTCCCTATTCAGCACCAGCAACCTGGACGCTTATAGTTTGACCAGTTCCACACGGCGGTTCTGCTGGCGACCTTCCGGTGTATCGTTTGGAGCGACCGGCTGCGTCTCACCAAAACCCTGTGCCTCCAGGCGGGCGGCATCAATCTGGTAGGTCTCCTGCAAGAACGCTTTCACGGCAGCCGCACGCCTTTCGCTCAAACGCTGGTTGGCGGCATCGTCACCCACATCATCCGTGTGCCCCTCGATGCGAAGCCGGAGGTCAGCATGTTGTTTCAGCATCTCACCGATCTCTTTGAGTGTCGGCGTGGATTCAGGACGGATGACATCACTACCGGTATCGAAGAGAATGCCCTGGGTAGCGAAGCGCCCCTCTGCGATCAGCGCGTCGTACATGGGAGTTCCGCCTGCCATGACGCGAATATCGGCGATCATGCGCGGATCGTCAGCGCTCCACCCGTTCAAGTTCATGTAGATCCGATTGCTCCGGCCGAGGTTCGCGTTGGGCACGTTTAGCGCCCGATACTCGTTAGCATACAGCTTAACGTACTGACCATCGAATGAAATGCTAATCCTGACGGGCTCCTCAGCGGTATTCACTCGCAGGTCACCGCGCGCGTCCACCAGGCCAGACCTAAGCCGGGCGTAGTAATCGCCGATTTGAATCTGGTGACTCTGGTTGTGTTCATCGGAGGAGAAGCCGATCTCCATTCCATTGCCAGAGCCCGCCAGATCGAATTCCATTGTGAAGCGTTCCGGGAGTGATTCCGAAAGATTGATGTACAACTCGCCACCTTCCGCACTCAGCCAGCGCTTCCCGTTCCATTCGACAAGTTGCATATTGCCGCTCCTGAATTCCATGCGCTGCGGGAAGTTGCCCACGCGGTCCTGCATGAAATCATTGACGTAGATCGGGCGCTCGCCGGGAACGAAGTCGTAGTTGGCCCAGGCCCCTTCTCCGGGTTTCAGCTTTTGCACGTCCCCCCCGGTCGCCTCAGTGGAGCTGGCCGGGCTCTCGACAGCAGCACTTTCGATAGCAGTGCTCTCGACAGCAGCGGGATTGCTCTGCGGAGTATCGACATCGTCATCTGCGTTGGCAGCGCGGCCGTCAAAAAGATTGTCTATGGCCTCATCTTGTTTCTGGCCGATTTTTTCTTCGACTTTCGCCTTGGCACGATCCCTCAGACGTTTGACGATCTGAGCTTCCGTGTGCTGGAGTGAACCGGCAACTCCGAAAGCCACAAACACGATCAGAGTTATGCGAACAAACCTCGTCATGATTAGCAACTATATTGGGTGATGCGTAGAAACCGGGTGGCGGTTGGGGGCATGCCACGGTCTACAACCCGGAGTCTGTAAATGTACGTCCCCAGGAACCATTTTCAACCGCATGAATGAGTTAGAGCTAGAATTTGTATGCAATAAAATGCATAGCCAGGGCGCCCATGCCCCGCAATAACGAGCCCTCGCCGCCGTCTCTACGGAACAGGCTACCGTTTTTACCTCCGTGTTCCCGCTCAGGTCTTTCCGACGCACCGGATCTTCACGTGGGCTTTATGGAGGCTTTCCTTGCCCGTGCCTTTCGATTTGGCTAACTTGGCACGCTGCAAATTCGGACGCTGGCGCCGAAACGTGCCAATTTCGTAGGACCACTCTACCCTTTTCATGATCGCACCTTTTTTATTCTTCATCCTCGCGATCGGTGCCGTAGCCGCTGCACTGGGGATGATCATTGCGCGTAACCCGGTCAACAGTGCGTTACTGCTGGTATTAAACCTGTTCTGTATCGCAGGACTGTATCTCACGCTGAATGCGCAGTTCATAGCCGTCATCCAGGTTCTGGTCTACGCGGGCGCCATCATGGTGCTTTTTTTGTTCGTGATCATGCTCCTGAACCTTGCAGAAATGCCGCGTCCTCAGCAGTTCCGCTGGAGCTATGCGCTGGCGCTCGTGTTAGGCGCTCTGGTTCTCGCGCAGGCCGTGTACGTCATAGCGGAGGGTTTCAACGTTATTCCTGCTGCAGCCTCACCGGAACAGGCGGCCGCAACTGGCACGGCGAAAGCCATTGCTATGGATCTGTTCACGACGTACATGCTACCGTTTGAGATGATCGGCATCCTGCTTCTCGTGGCCACGATCGGAGCAGTCATGCTGGCCAAACGGAGGTTCATCTGATCGACCCCACGTTTCTCCCATAGCCTGCATCCCGGCCGTCACAGTTTCCGCAGCCCTCATGGATCTCTCTTATTCGCTCAACTGGTATCTCGCACTCAGTGCCGTGCTGTTTGTGATCGGCGTGCTCGGCGTGCTGCTCCGCCGGAACGTGATCGTGATCCTCATGTCCGTCGAGCTCATGCTGAATGCCGTGAATCTTACGCTGGTATCCGCCAGTCAGGCCTTTGGCGATGTATCCGGCCAGATTCTCGTGTTCTTCGTCATGGCCGTTGCAGCGGCCGAAGCAGCCGTTGGGCTTGCCATCGTGATAGCGATATTCCGCAATAAACTGACGGTGGACATCAACGAATTCAACCTGTTCAAAAACTAGCCATAGGGCGGTAGCAGTCAGCCATCAACTATAAGCAGTCAGCTTTCATTCAAGCGGATAGCTGACTGCTCGCAGTTGGCAGTCTTTTGATAATGGAAAACACCGAGTTCCTCGTCCAACTCATTCTGCTCTTGCCGCTAGCCGGAGCGATCTTCAACGGCCTCGTCGGCCTGTTCATTCCGGGACTACGCAAGGAGGGCATCATCGGCGCGGTCGGCACGACCGTCGTAGCCATCCCGTTCGTCCTGGCGGTGTACCTGTTCTTTGGTCTGCAGGGGCATCCAGAGCCTGCCATAGCGAAGATCTACACCTGGATGGCGGCCGGAAATCTGAGCCTTGATTTCGCGTATCGGATCGACCAGCTCTCGATCCTGATGACGCTCATCGTAACAGGCGTCGGCTCGCTCATCCATCTGTACTCCATCGGCTACATGCATGGCGACAGGGGATTCTGGAAGTTCTTCGCGTACCTGAACCTCTTCATTTTCGCCATGCTCAACCTCGTGCTGGCGGATAACCTCGTCGTGCTGTTCCTCGGCTGGGAGGGCGTGGGCCTGTGCTCGTACCTGCTCATCGGGTTCTGGTACCAGGAACGTCAGAACGTCCAGGCGGCCAACAAAGCGTTCATCGTCAACCGCGTAGGCGACGCTGCCTTCCTCCTGGCGATGTTCATCCTCTTCAAGTACACCGGCGGACTGGATTTCGGCACGGTGCTCTCGGAAGGACCTCAGCTCTCCACGACCGTGGTCAGCTGGGTGGTGTTGCTCCTGTTCATCGGAGCCACCGGCAAGAGCGCGCAGATTCCCCTGTTCGTGTGGTTGCCGGACGCCATGGCCGGCCCGACGCCCGTTTCGGCCCTCATCCACGCCGCCACCATGGTGACGTCCGGTCTCTACCTGCTCGCGCGTCTTTCACCGCTGGTTCTTCAGGCTCCGGCGATCATGGCCGTGATCGGCATCGTAGGCGCCCTCACGGCTATCATGGCGGCGACCATCGCGATTACGCAGAACGACATCAAGAAAGTACTCGCATATTCCACGGTATCGCAGCTCGGGTTCATGTTCATGGCAGCCGGAGTCGGCGCGTTCTTCGTGTCGATCTTCCACGTGATGACACACGCGTTCTTCAAGGCCTGCCTCTTCCTCGGCTCGGGCAGCGTGATCCATGCGATGCACCACGTCGAGCACGATTTGCAGCACCGGGGCCTCATCCCCGGACATGGCGACCCGGAAACGCCCCTCGACAGCGAGGCCCATCAGCACCCGACCCGCAACAATCCGCTCCCCTACGACGGGCCGTTCGATGCACAGGACATGCGGACCATGGGCGGCCTCGGCAAATATATGCCCACGACGAAGTGGACCTTCCTGATCGCGACACTCGCCATCGCCGGCATTCCCTTCCTCTCAGGCTATTTCTCAAAGGACGAAATCCTCTGGAAAGCGTTCGAGTATGGGGTCGACAAGCACGGCTATGCCTGGTTCGTGTGGGGCGTCGGCATTATCACGGCCTTCCTTACGGCCTTCTACATGACGCGCTGCTACGTGCTCACCTTCCTGGGAAAAGAGCGCTGGCCACATGCTGACCAGGTCCATCCGCACGAATCGCCGGTTACCATGACTATCCCCCTTGTCGTTCTGGCATTCCTGGCGACCATCGGTGGTTTCCTGGGCGTTCCTGCCGTGGTAGAGCGTTTGCTTGGAGTTAGCAGCTGGATTCACCACTGGCTGGGAGCGGAATACGGCGGACCGGTTGCGGAAGCCGCTGTCAGTCCGCATGGAGACAACCTGCTCCTCATCGAAATCCTGCTGCTGGTTCTGGGCGCCCTCATCGCTGTGGCCGGCGTTCTGTTCGCGTGGTCCCGTTACGGAAAGCAGGGGCTCGCCTACGATGGCGTTATCCGCGAACGCTTCGGCGCGTTGTACCGCTGGTGGTCGCAGAAGTACTACTGGGATGAAGCCTATGACAAAGCCGTCGTCGATCCCGTCATCGGCGGCTCGTACAAGGGCCTGGCTCCTTTCGACCAGAACGTCGTGGACGGCTCTGTGAACGGTATCGCCAAGCTCACCTACGCCATAGGGCGTGGCCTGCGCGTCATTCAGACTGGTTTCGTCCAGAACTACGCACTGGCAATCGTGCTCGGTGTGGTGGTAGTCGTGGCGCTGATTCTTTTCGTGTAATAGCCCACTGTCCGTCATCGATAGTCCTGAACGAGCGCTAGCAGAACGGATATCGGCGGACAACAGCGAACGAAACGAGCGTATTACTGACTAATCGATATGCCCTTTCCCCTTATCTCCACGATCATTTTCCTACCGCTCATCGGGGCGCTGGTAGCCATGCTGGTCCCCACGACGCGCGCGGTGAAGTGGGTAGCGCTGCTCACGACGACGATCACGTTTTTTATTTCGATTCTGCTCCTTACCGGCTTCGATGCGGCGCTCGATCCAAGCAAGCCACAGTTTGCCGAAGTCTTTCGGTGGCTACCGGGCCTCGATGTGAAATATTTCGTGGGGGTAGATGGCCTGAGTCTTCTTCTGGTCCTGCTCACGACATTGATCGGTCCCATCGTCGTGCTATCCTCCTGGACGTACATTCACGCCCAGGAGCGCGGGTACTACACGCTGCTGCTGATTCTTCAGGCCGGCGTAACGGGTGTCTTTACGTCGCTTGACCTGATCCTCTTCTACATCTTCTTCGAACTCACGCTCATCCCGATGTACTTCATCATCGGGATCTGGGGCGGCGAAAATCGCATCTATGCGGCGGCAAAGTTCGTGATCTACACGCTCGTAGGCTCGCTGCTCATGCTCGTCGCCATCATCTACCTGGGCTTTGCGGCAGGTGACGTGGTCAACGGAGGCGTGTTCACGACCGACTGGTACAAGCTGCTCCTTTTCGACATACCGATGGGTACGCAAACGTGGCTCTTCCTTCTGTTTGCGCTGGCCTTCGCGATCAAGGTACCCCTTTTTCCGCTTCACACCTGGCTTCCGGATGCCCACGTGCAGGCTCCTACCGGCGGCTCGGTCATCCTGGCAGGCGTGCTGCTCAAGATGGGTACCTACGGGCTCGTCCGCTTCTGTCTCCCCCTTTTCCCCGATGCAGCCCAGAAGTATGCTCTCCTGTTCGCGGTTCTAGCCGTCATTGGCATCATCTACGGAGCACTCGTTTCGCGGGTACAGCCGGATGCCAAGAAGCTTATCGCCTATTCATCCGTCAGCCACCTTGGTTTCGTTGTGCTGGGTATTTTTGCGTTCACCGCAGAAGCACTCCAGGGCTCCATCATCCAGATGATCAACCACGGGATCTCGACCGGGGCGCTCTTCTTGATCATCGGTATGTTATATGAGCGCCGGCACACCCGCCTTATGGCCGACTACGGCGGTATCGCCCGTGTGGTGCCCATGTTGACGTTCTTCATGGTATTCTCGGTGCTGGCTTCGGCGGGCCTTCCCGGCCTCAACGGATTCGTGGGCGAGTTCTTGATCCTCCTCGGCTCTTTCGCGAGCCCGGTGATCGGCTATCCGGTACTCATTGCCCTGGCAACGACCGGTGTTATTCTGGCCGCTGTGTACCTGCTCTGGCTGCTATACCGCATGTTCTTCGGCCCGGTCAACGGCGAGGCCAACGAGGCCATGCGTGATCTCAACTTCCGTGAAGTAGGACTCCTCCTCCCGCTCGTCGTCTTGATGTTCCTGATGGGCTTCTGGCCGCGCCCCTTCCTGGCCATTAGCGAGCCCTCTGCGCGCTTCATTCTGGAGACCGTGGAAAACAAGCGCATGGCCGGCGCCGTGGAGCAGCACGCGCCCGCTCCCCCGACGACACCAGTTCATCACGAAGCGAGCAACGTCCACCCTTAAACAAGGTGTGCCGTGCGCATGACCGCCGGCGGCAATCGCAAGCATGCAGTTGACACGACCTATATCGTTCCACTCTCCCCCGGGGTACGTTACGGTACTCCTGTTCGTAGTCGCGCTTGGTCTGATTCACCTGTTCGCAGCCGAACAGGCGTACGCGACGGCTGCTGCTCCTAGCCCAGCTTCGACGGTACAACTTGCCCAGGAGACCGCTGAACCAGCCGCTCAGGCCCAGGCGCAGGCAGCACAGGCGGAGCAAGCGGAAGCTGACCACGGCCCCACCCCGCCCGTCTGGCTGGTTCTGCCGTTCGCTATCCTGCTCGTGATGATTGCGACCGGCCCCCTCTTCTACCCGCAACACTGGCACCATCATTATCCGAAGTATTCGGTGGCGCTGGGCCTGATTGTCGCCCTGTACTACATCTTCGCGCTCGACGCGTTCTCGCCGATCATTCACGCCATCGACGAGTACATCTCGTTCATCGCGCTCGTGGCGTCGCTATTCATCGCTGCTAGTGGCATTTTTCTCCAGATCAATGCGCGAGGAACGGCACTCACCAACTCGATCCTGCTTTTCGTAGCCTCTGTCGTCGCGAACTTCATCGCGACCACCGGTGCGGCCATGCTGTTCATTCGGAGTTTCATGCGCCTGAACGGGAAGCGCATCAGACCCTACCACATCGTTTTCTTCATCTTCCTGGTGGCGAACATAGGCGGTGCGCTAACTCCCATTGGCGATCCCCCACTCTTCCTCGGTTTTCTGCGTGGCGTGCCCTTTTTCTGGACCCTCACGCATATCTGGTACATCTGGCTCCCTACCACGCTGCTCCTCCTTGCGATCTTCTTCATCATTGACTCACGCAACAAGGAGGCCGGACCTGAACCCGACCCAAACGCCAAAACGGTTCAAGTAATCGGGACGGGCAATCTGCTCTGGGTATCCCTTATCATCATTTCCGTATTCCTCGACCCGAACGTGATTGCGGGGGTGCCCAATCTGCGCGAGATGTGGCACGTACCCTTCGGAATCCGCGAGCTGATCATGTTGTCCGTCGCGTTTATGGCCTACCGTTTCGGAAACAAGGAGGCGCTTCAGCGCAACGAGTTCACCTTTGAACCCATTCGAGAGGTTGCGTGGCTGTTCCTGGGTATTTTTGCAACGATGCAACCCGCCCTCCAGCTCATCGGCGTCTTCGCTGCGGACAACGCGGATGCCCTGGGCGTGGGCACGTTCTACTGGGCTACAGGCATCTTGTCGGGCATCCTGGATAACGCGCCCACCTACCTCAATTTCGTTTCGGCGGCTATGGGTAAGTTCAGCCTGGACGTAAACGATCCTGCTGCCGTACGATCCTTTGCGGAGCCGCTCATGGCGCATCCCGATACATGGTTCTACCTGCAGGCTATCTCCATAGCCGCAGTCTTTTTCGGAGCCCTGACGTACATTGGTAATGCGCCCAACTTCATGGTGAAGGCGATCGCAGAGAGTAACGGGGTCGAGACTCCTTCCTTTGTGACGTATCTCTGGAAGTACTCGCTCCCGATTCTCATCCCGATTTACTTCATCATCTACGTCATCTTCTTCAGCGGTTGGATCATACCCCACTAACGTCGCTGCCCAATGCCATGCGTGAGCCCCTGAACGAAGCTCAAATTCGGGATGCCTTGAGTACCCTTCCCGGCTGGAATTACGGCAGCGAACGGCTGCAGAAGACGTTCGAGTTTGGTGATTTTCGCGAAGCTATCGGCTTTATCGTACGCATCGCTTTCTGTGCCGAAGCACTGAATCACCATCCGGAACTGACCAATGTCTACAACCGCGTAAGTATTTCTCTGACGACACACGATGCAGGAAATCGTGTGACTGAACTGGACGTCAAGCTGGCGACCGCCATAGAGAATGTGCTGGGCGGCAGTTTGTAGCATTATTTTCGTTTCAAGATCTACGCGCGATTACAGCATACATAAGAATGGAATCCACTGAGCTATTTGGGAGCGTCCTGTCGGACATGTGGCCCGGCCTCTCCATCATCCTGGTTACGGTGATGGGGCTCGTGCTCGTTGTGTGGGACGCGTTTAGCAACGACTCCAAGTCGATCCCATGGGTAGCTGCGGCTTCACTGGGGATCGGGATCGTATGGGAAGCCCTGAACGTGATCCATCCCTCGGAGGCGATCTTCTTCGGCATGATCCGAGCGGGCGGCTACGCATCGTTCGTCAATATCGTGATCATGCTCAGCGCTCTGATGAGCATCGTCCTTTCCGTGCCGTATCTCCGTCGTATCCGGCACCCGTTCGGAGAGGTGTATGCCCTCATCATGTTTGCCACGGCTGGCATGATCATGCTGGGAACGGCGAACAACCTGGTCTCCATCTTCGTAGGGCTGGAAACCATGTCCATCGCGCTGTACATCCTGACGGGTCTGGTGCGTGACAACGAAGGTGCGATTGAAAGTGCGCTGAAATATTTCCTGCTCGGTGCCTTCTCAACGGGCTTTTTCCTCTTCGGCATTGCCCTGCTCTATACGGCTACCGGCACGATGTACCTGCCCCAGCTGTCGGACGGACTCGAACAATCGGGCCTCTACGTGCTCTTCTGGGCGGGCGTCGGCCTGCTGTTCATCGGATTCTTCTTCAAGGTAAGCGCTGTACCCTTCCATATGTGGACACCGGACGTCTACCAGGGTGCACCGACGACGTTAACGGGCTACATGTCTACGTCGTCGAAAGCCGCTGCCTTCGCGTCCCTCATCCTGGTGCTCTACTACGCGCTTCCTCCTGAACGATGGAACCTCGTTCTGGCCGTCATTGCCGTGACTACGATGGTTATCGGCAACGTACTGGCCCTGGCACAGCGTAACGTGAAGCGGATGCTCGCTTACTCCTCTATCGCCCACGCAGGCTACGTGCTCGTCGGACTTGCCGCTGGCACCAACGAGGGATACACGGGCGCGCTCATTTATCTGCTGGTCTACTCCCTCATGAACATCGGCACCTTCGGTGTCATGGCTATGCTGGAGTGGGATGGGCGGGAAGGTCACCAGCAGACGCTGGATTCACTCGCAGGTGTGGCCCTTCGCAAGCCGCTCCTCGGTGTAACGATGGGCATCTTCATGTTTAGCCTGATGGGCTTCCCACCACTCGCCGGCTTCTTCGCAAAACTCTACGTGTTTGCTCCGGCTATCCAGGCCGGACTTACCTGGCTGGTGATCATCGGCGTGCTGATGAGTGCCGTATCTGCTGCCTACTATCTCCGGATCCTGTGGGTCATGTATATGCGCTCGCCCGAGGAGCAGCCCGCCGAAGTACGCAATGCGACATTCCCCGTACCGGCACCTGCCGCTGCCGTGATCGTCGCCTGCGCCGTCCTGCTCGTCATCCTGGGTCTTATTCCGGGTCTATACGAGATAACGGGCGGATTCTTCGGTCCATCAGCAGGAATTCAGCCCACGGCAATGGTCCCCTGATTACGAAGGCCCGGCTCGTCCGGGCCTTTTTGCTATCATCCCGTCGTTAATCCACCGTGTACAAACGGTTCATGCACGGTATACAGGGAGAATCACCTTGTTGGAAGCCCGCCGTGATTCCGTGGTTTTATCGATATTGTCTCGAGCACGTACCGTAACGCTCCGCTGAAGTATCTCGCATCATTTCTGGAGCATCTGCGACTTTCCCCATGAAAGACCTCGTCCTGGAGTTTATCCCCCATGCTCCGAAAATGGGACTTTACACGCTGCCGGACATTCCTGCAGATAAGCTACGGAACGCATTGAGGGATTACGCGACGTCCGTGCACCGCGAGGAAGTTCTGGCCCTGTACGACGCCACACTTCTCGGCAATGCCAAGGATGGGGCAGTCTTCACATCAGATCGGCTCGTCTTCCAGAACAACAACCTGGAACCGGCACAGACCGTGCGCTACGAGGATATCGTCCACGTCGATACGCGTCGAAAGCTGCTTGGAGGCCGCGAAGTCAACATTGACGTGAACAGAGGACGGGCTACGGTGAGACTGACTCTGGATTTCTCCGCCAGGGCGGATGCAGCGGAATACATAGCGCGTTTCCTCCGGGAGGCGTTGCACCGAGGGGTGGCAGCCGAAATGGACAGGCCCTCCAAGAATGCACAGCAGACGCCCTCTGGATCAGACATCGTGGCCATCGAGCGTGCACTAAACGAACTGCAGGCAAATGGTTCTCTGACATCAGAGGACTATGAACGGATCCTCCGCGTACTTAAAGGGCAATGACATGCTGGAGGGCCATTTTCACCCACAGTGGTAGTGCAGATATCTACCACCACTATTCTTCATCCAGCATGACCTCTTCCTCCTCATCCGGCTGATCCACTACACCGTTCCACGGGCGTTCTATTTCCACCCGCAGCCTATCCATGAAGGCACCCAGATCGCCTTCACTATTCCAGGTGACCTTGCGGGCGGTATTGCGGTAGACGTACATCCAGTGCGCGAGAATGCTTACCTCGTCCACCTCGGTCTTAAGGTAACGCGCTGGCTCTTCTTGTGAGAGGATGAAGTGGTTCATTACCCGCCGGCGTACCTCAAATTCCTCCCCCTGAGTCAGATCCCGCGAGACCACCATCGTCTCTTTGAAACGTCCGTATCGGATGAAGTAAAGCTGTACGTTCTCAGGAGCAGCTGCGGGCAGTGCCAGCACGGCATTATGCTCCAGCACGGGCGCAGCAATGCACTGCTGCTTTGCGAGCATACCTTCCAGCCTCTCGATCCAGTCCCGGTATGCAGCCGCCTGCTCAAATTCCAAACGAGCGGCGGATTGCTTCATGGCTTCACGAATCCGATCGATGATGCCGGAGTCTCGCCCCGAAAGGAAATCACGTACTCGCTGAACCTCTGCCGGGTACCGCGAGGCCGCATCGGCATCGATACAGGGTGCATTGCATCGCTCGATGGATGCATAGAAGCACCGCTCACGGCGTCGGAATGTGTTATCGCCGCACTCCCGTAACAGAAAGAACCGGTTGATGATCTCAATCACCAGTTCCGCCTGGCGCCTGCCCCCTAACGGCCCGAAATACTCGGCTCCATCATTTAGGAGATAGGAGGAGACGGAGACACGCGGAAACGCCTCATTCACATCCAGCCGAATGAAAGGCCGGGTCCGGTAGCGGCGCTGCGCTCGGTTGAACTGAGGCTGGTGTTGTTTGATGAGCTTCGACTCAAGTAGTAAGGCACTCAGCTCACTATCGGTCTCGGTATACGTGATGCGACGCACCTTATCGATGAGCTGGCGCAAACGCGGCGTGTGGCCCTCAATACCTGCAAAGTAGCTCCGCACCCTGGCGCGCAGGTCCTTGGCCTTCCCGATATAGAGGATCGTGTTCTTACCGTTCCGCATGAAGTACACGCCGGGGGCCTCCGGTAACTCCGGCAACACTTCTTCGCGAATACGGCGAACGTGCTTCGATTCCTGCCTGGGGCGGCTGTAAGACTTGAACTGGAAGGAGAGCAGTTGTTCGAGCGTCTCGATGCCGTACTCGGTGCGAAGCTGAGCCAGAAAGCGCAGAAACACCTCGGCAGTAGCTTCGGCATCGCCGGCCGCTCGATGCCGGCCGACGATCTTGATCCTGTAGAAATCCGTGACGCTGCTCAGTCCTTTCGACGGAAGACCGCTCAACAGCCGGCGTGCGAGGCGGACCGTACACACTCCCTGATTCGTGAGGATGGGTCGGTTCAGGCGGATAAGCTCGGCATCGAGGAAACGGCGGTCGAAGAGCAGGTTGTGCCCGATGAGTACGCCGTCACCGAGAAACTCGAGGAAACGAGGTAATACCTCCGCGGCAGTCGGCTGGTTGTACAGCATCGCTGTCGTGATGCCCGTAAGCTCCGTGATATAGCGTGGAACGGAGCGTTCCGGATTCACGAGCTGCGAGAAACGATCCTCGATCCTTCCGTTTCGCACCTTTATGGCTGCGACTTCGATAACACGGCCATCGGCAGGCGAAACACCTGTCGTCTCGGTATCAACAACGACGAAAGTAACTTCTGAAATCGGGGTTGCCATACAACTACACCTTCCCACCCACGCCCGGCCCCTTGTACCGGGGCTCTACTCCGCCGACGAGAGCTGGCGAAGTTCCGTTGTCACGGCTTCCAGGTTGAGACCCAGCAACTCTGCAATGACCTGCCCTACGTAGGTGTTGTCGTGATGACCGCGAAACCGCTCCGAGCCGGGACCAAACGCATACAGGTTTACATCCACGGCTGTATGTCCTCCGGTCGTCCAGCCAATGGAAGCACGCGTGCTGACAATGTGTTCGACCGCTTTGTGGAGCAACCTCGCATCCGTACCGGCAGTCCGTAGCATCGTCTCCTCCTCTTCCGTCAGATCCGTAATGCCAGTGTACTCGCTCATGACCTGAACCGGATCCACAGCCTGCTTTTGCAGCGCATCGACGATTACGCCGCGCGAGGCCTGCACGCGAGCGAGCATGAAGGGATCCCAGCGGTACGTACCACCCCGGCCCACCGAAAGACCACCGGTTTCGTGATCGGAAACGGACACGATCAGCGTGTTACCGTGCCGGCGTGCATAATCCAGCGCCGCTGCAATGGCCTTATCGTAGGCCAGAATATCGTGAACCTGTGCAGCCGCATCGTTGTCGTGGGCCGCGTGGTCGATCCGGCTGCCCTCTACCATGAGAAAGAATCCGTCCGGATCATCATCCAGCAGATCAATGGCTTTCTGCATCATCTCGACGAGACTGGGCTGCGCCACGGAATCGCGGTCGATTTCATACGCCATATGGCTGGAAGCAAAAAGTCCGAGTACGGGCGTGCGGACGGCATCGAGTTCGCTCCTGGTGTGAATGACCTGGTATCCTTTCGCCCGAGCTTCCTGGAGCAAGTCGCGTCCGTCCTCACGCTTCCCCCCCTCGGTCACGAAAAATTCCCGGCCACCACCAAGAATCACGTCGATGTCCTGCTCCATCATCTGCGCAGCGATCTCGCTCTCCATACCACGATCCGGGACGTGAGCCGCGAAAGCAGCCGGCGTGGCATGTGTGATCCGGCACGTAGCCACAAGGCCGGTTGCCATTCCTTTGCCCTCTGCTGCTTCCAGGATCGTCCCCAATGGACGACGCAGAGTGTCCACGGAGATGGCACCGTTATAGGTTTTCACTCCGGCGGCATAAGCTGTGGCACCTGCCGCGGAATCCGTTATTCGACTGTCGGTAGCATAGGTGTGAACGGAGCCGACAAGGATTTCATCGAGGGCCAGTCCGGTACCGCCAAGCACGTCACGTACGTAATCACGCGCCATCGTTACGCCCGCAGGGCCCAGCCCATCCGAAACAAACAGAATGACATTACGCGGAGGATCGGCAGGGGCCGGCATTCGAGATGCCGCTCCTGGTACAGGCGATGCCAACGCAGGTACAGCCAGGATGAGCGTGAGCAACAACGCAGTAAACGTGGGGCGAATGTCGAGCATGGTACGTGTAGAGTTGCAATACATCAGGGGGCGGTATGGACCCAGCAAATCCAGATCCAAAAAGTTCATCCACTGCTACATGGCGATTTCACCCTCACATAACGACCTGTGGCCCCGGTAGCCGGAATGGGTGTAATGTATGTCAATCCGTGATAATCCTAAAGCCTATCTCATTGTCGGCTGCGTAGATAATCTGCGAGATCTGCAGCCCGATCCGGTGTAAAGACCTCTCGCAGCACGCCACTATCCGGTTTCAAGTCCGGGGCTTCGATTTCGATGACGATGAGACTTCCTTCTCGGATAGCGATGGACCGGCCCGTCAGTGCTCCAACGAGATAACCGACATCTGGTTGGTGCCCGACGGTTAGGAACTGCATAGGAGCCCCATACTCTGTATGCATCTCCTCGATGCCATGTAGCGTACATCCAGGCGCGAGGCGCGCATCCACCTCGACCGGCACCCCGATAGCGGCCCCAACGAGTTCCGCCGTCTGCCTGGCACGCAGATACGGACTGGAGAACAGATGATCCAGCCCGGAGAGCCCCTCCGCGAGCGCCTGCGCCAGCTGTGTTACTTCTGATCTGCCCTGCTCGGTAAGGTGGCGCGTTGCGTCCTCCTTTCCGGGTACTGCACGTTCTGCGAGACCATGCCGCATGAGGTAAATAATCATTGATCGGGTAGACTATCTGGTTATTGATTTGTTAGAATATTGACAGATCTGGTTCAACACGTTCTTTTTTTTCCTCGCCAACCACCCCCACTGCATCCCTACTCTCTTCTGGAGGAGCATACATGAAAATAACCGTTATCGGGGCAGGAAACGTAGGCGCTACCGTCGCCGAGTGTGTGGCACGTAAGGACATGGTGAAGGAGGTCGTGCTCATCGACATCATCGAGGGCATGCCTCAGGGCAAGGCACTCGACATTCAGGAGTCCGCCCCCATCCACCTCTTCGACACTCGTGTCACGGGCACCAACAGTTACGATGATACGGCAGGATCGGACATCTGCGTGATCACGGCCGGTCTGGCTCGTAAACCCGGTATGAGCCGGGACGACCTTCTCGGCAAGAATGCGGATATCGTCCGCTCCGTAACCGAACAGTTCGTCGAACGGAGCCCGAACTCCATTATCATCGTCGTTTCCAACCCGCTCGATGTGATGACCTACGTCGCCTATACCACGAGCGGGTTCCCGGGGCAGCGCGTCGTAGGTATGGCCGGTGTGCTGGACACGGCACGCTACCGCGCCTTCATCGCCATGGAACTGGGCGTCTCCGTGCGAGACATCCAGGCCCTTCTCATGGGCGGCCACGGCGACACGATGGTTCCCCTCCCCCGCTTTACGACAGTGGCCGGTATTCCGTTGCCAGAACTCATGGATGCCGAGCGTATCAACGCAATCGTCGAGCGCACGAAAGTCGGCGGCGGCGAGATCGTCAAACTGATGGGCACCTCTGCCTGGTATGCGCCGGGTGCCGCTGCCGCAGAGATGGTGGAAGCCATCGTGAAGGATTCCGGCCGGGTCGTGCCCTGTGCGGCGTGGCTCACTGGCCAGTACGGCCTCAAGGATATGTTCATCGGCGTTCCGGTCCGCCTCGGCCGTAATGGTGTAGAAGAAATCATCGAGGTTGACCTGAATGAAGAAGAGCGCCAGTTGCTCCGCAACTCAGCCGATGCCGTACAGGCCGGCGTGAACGATCTGGAGCGTATCCAGGCCGCCGCGCAATAACGTACTCGAACAAATGCACGAGAGGGCCGTCATTCTGGCAGGAATGACGGCTCTTCTGTTGTATGGGTACAGATCTCCTCCTGAGACGAAAGATCACGCTGAGAGCACACGGCAGGCAGGCCGTTTTCATCAAGCGGAGCGTGGAAAGCGGCGAACACGTGCTGATGAAAGCTTTCCTGTGGGCGCTCTACCTCCCCACATACCCGGACCTCATGATCGAAGTGCCCATCGGCGACCGGTATAAACCGGATGTCGTTTCGCTCGATGCACACGGGAAGCCCCTGTTCTGGGGTGAATCGGGCAAGGTAGGACGAAGCAAAATCGAATCGCTGGCCCGCCGCTACCGCGATACACATTTTGCCCTGGCGAAATGGGCGACCCGGCTCGACCCTTATGTCGACCTGGTTCACGCTGCGCTGAATGGCCTGGACCGCACGGCTCCGTTCGATCTGCTCTCCTTCCCTCCCGACAGCGCCGACCGGTTCATTCACCCGGATGGATCGATCCACATCCGCCATGAGGACATCGAATGGATCCGTATCGGATAGTCTAAGGGCGTGAGCGGTCTGAAACGCAGTGCGAACGGTCGAACAAATACCACGAGGTGGCATATATCGCTCTCCCTTCGCCAATTTCTATCCCATACCCCGCACTACTTCCGTATTCACCTTATGTACAGGTCTCCCCTACTCGTACTGATCGCCATCGTCTTCGCAAGCATCTCGTTCACCGCATGCGACTCCACTGAAGAAGAGGGACTGGATGTTTTAGATCGGGTAGTCGGTCAGGGCCCGGCCGCGAAAGAGGGTCAGTGCCTCACCTTGCTTTATACAGGCTGGCTTGAAAACGGTCATAAATTTGGCTCCTCGATAGACGAGAATAAATCATACGGATTCCACTTGAATGTAGGCCAGGAAATAGAAGGCTGGCATAAGGGTATTAGAGGGATGAGAGTGGGTGGGGTGCGCAGGCTTATCATCCCTCCAGGCCTCGCTTATGGTAATACCGGCAAAGATCCAATCCCGCCGAATGCCACTGTCATTTACGAGATTGAACTTCTGGGTATCGCTGACCTCCCCGAGGGTGCTACTTGCAAGGGAAGTGAATTGCCAGCCGTTCAGATCGAAGATCTCGACGTCGGGGATGGCCAAACTGCAGCTGAGGGCCAGTGCCTGAGCGTACATTACACGGGCTGGCTGGAGAATGGAACCAAATTCGATTCATCGGTGGACAGGAACCGGCCTTTTCAATTTCAGCTTGGAGCGAACCAGGTTATTATGGGATGGGATAAAGGTGTGCCTGGGATGCGCGTCGGCGGCAAACGCAAGCTCACTATTCCTCCGCACCTGGGCTATGGAAACAAAGGGATATTGGTCGGCTTACCCAACAATGCCACGCTCACCTTTGAAATCGAACTACTCGATATCCTGGCGCCACCGCAGGACGCCGCCTGCAATGCCTAACAGTAGTACGTGCGTGTGAGTACGCTAGATCTCAAGCGTACCGGATCATCACGTCCGTCCCGCCGTACCACTCCGCAACGCGGAGTTAGTAACCAACGTACATGGGCGGGCATCATCATCACGGCCACTACGGTCACTCACACCACGATAGCAACACCGGTGGCGGACGTCTCCTCTTTTCGGTCCTCCTGAACCTCGTCATCACGATAGCAGAGGTCGTCGGAGGTATATTGTCGGGCAGTCTTGCCCTGATCTCTGACGCGCTCCATAATTTTAGCGACACCACTTCACTCGGCATCAGCTACGCGGCGCAGCGGATCTCCCAGCGCGATGCCAATCAGCGGAAGACATTCGGATACCGACGGGCGGAAATCATCGGCGCGTTCGTAAATCTCGTCACGCTCGTCCTCATCGCGCTATTCCTGGTCAAAGAGGCCATTGAACGCCTGCTGGATCCCCAGTCCATAGATGGGTCCGTCATGATGACGGTCGCCCTGATCGGACTGGCAGCGAACATCGGGACGGCATTTCTCCTCTTCCGCTACCGGGAAGGCAACCTCAATATCCGGAGCGCCTTTCTTCACGTCATCGGCGACGCCGTATCGTCGGTCGGTGTGGTACTGGGCGGCCTCTTCATCATTCAGTTCGAGATCTATATCCTCGACCCGCTGCTCACCATCGGGATCTCGCTGTACCTTCTCTACCACAGCTACGGCATGCTGCGGCAGACGGTGGACATCCTCATGGAGAGCACCCCTCGCGGGATGGACCTGGACGAACTCGTTGCCGAAGTAGGAAAAGTGGATCAAGTGCTGGACGTGCACCACGTTCACGTCTGGCAACTGGACGAGACGCACCTGGCGCTGGAAGCCCACGTCGTGGTCGATGCGGACAACATGAGACATATGGAAGCGATCAAGCACACCATCAAGGATCTGCTTGCATCACGTTACAACATCTCGCACTCGACGTTGGAGTTCGAGTTTGCGCCCTGTGTGGTGCATGATCACGCGCACTGCTACAACCAGGCGGTGTATAGCCACGCCTACTGAGCCGCACTTTCCGCTCCAGGAAAGGGATGTAAACGGTCCGGTGAGAACGGGACACCGAGTTCCTTTCCTCAACGAACCACGCTATCCTGTTTCACACCTGCCTGAGTAGAACGATGGTAGCCCCCCACCCGCTCGCATCTTCGGCGGCCAGACCATAGGATTCGACCTCGGGAAGCCTGTCCAGAATGGCGTGAACGGTACGGCGTAGCACGCCCTTTCCTTTGCCGTGGATGATCCGAACGCGCAATATGCCGCGAGCGCGGCATGCCTGAACGTACTCCGGCACGAGATCCTTCACGTCCCGTGGATCGAACGCGTGGAGATCCAGAATGCCGTCGATGGGGTATTCCACCGGCTCCATCACGTTACGGCTGTGGTTTCTCGAAGATCATGATGTGCTGCTGCGGGAGGATGCTCTTCGTATCCTTCCAGACGAGCCCGATCGCTTCCATCTCCACGCGGGCCTGTGCTTCCGTCATCTTGTGCAGCGGATCGATGGGAACGGTGGGATCTTCACCCCGATACTCGACCAGTACGACCCGTCCTCCGGGCTTCAACCCCCTCACGATGTTGGTCATCATCTCGTACGGATGCGAGAACTCGTGATACGAATCCACGATGAGCACGACATCCACGGAATCGATGGGCAGGCGAGGATTCTGGGGCGTTCCGAGGATCGGCTGTACGTTCGCGATCCCCATTTCGTCCATACGCGTCTGGACGATGTCCAGCATCTCGGGTTGAATGTCTACGGCCAGAACACGCCCTTCCGGCACGTACGGACTGATGCGGAATGTAAAGTACCCGGTCCCTGCCCCGATATCAGCCACGACGTCCGAAGAATCGAGGTCCAGGGCATGAACGACGCGGTTCGGTAGTTCTTGAACCTCCCGAGACGGACGTTCCAGCCAGTCGACACCCATATGGCCCATAACGGGAGCGATCTCCCGGCCCATGTAGAACTTACCCGTACCCTCGGGGGCATCACTGGACCGGTACTCATAAACCGAGGTTGAATCGGAGGCCATCCTCCCTGTCGACGCTTCCGAACAAGCGCTCAGGGACAGGACCGCCAGATAACTGATCGCAACGGTTATGGTGGATGCAAACCGCCGTGTCAATCTAGATAGAATGTGTGTTGTACCTGTTTCGGCCATAATGTCGCAGGTAGGCTGTGGGGGTGTTTGATAAGCCTCCTGGCTCAGCGTACGGTATCCAGACTAGTATAAACGGTAATGTACTGGCACTTCGCAAGCGCTAGAAGATGGGAATGTTGCGCTGGAGCGACGGATGCACACCGAAATATACTCCACGTTGAAAGCGGATGCTGATACGATGGAGCGGATCGACTGCGGAGCTAGTTCAGCCTGGTCTCCTGGCCGTATTCGAACCAGATCAGCATCGCCTCCACCGTAATACCGAACGGGTATCCGGCTCGCTCGTACTCGTCAAGCGTCGTGCGATAGAACTCAGTAATGATCCGGCGAAGATGTGGTGTAGCGACCCTCCGGGACGGGCTCTCGTTAGGTTGCTGCCTGCGCTCTTGCATCGACGAACTCGCTGAAGTGGACTGAACCGCGACTTCTTGAGTATCGGTCGACTCAACCCGCTTCTATACCCGGGACAGGAAAAAAGCCGGTGCCGATTTACTCGGCACCGGTTTCATCGCCACAGCACAACTCTCGTCAGTCATCCAGTCCGTAATACCGCTTCACGGCTTCATAATCTCGAAGGTCAATAGCATTCTTTCCTATAGGCAGTGAATTGATGATAACGACTTTCATATCGACGCTGCTGGGGAGTGGAATATCTCTCGGATCAGCCGACGTCTCATAGAAGACTTCCAGGAACCGGGTATCGAATGCATAGCCCAGCGTCACTGTATAGTCTACGAGCGGCTCGGACACAGACTCCACTCCATAAGTATACGGCATCGCAGTCCAGGTGCCCTGTTCCTTGAAGTACACGAGGACAGCACCGTGACGTACGACATCCGGCGTAATCTCAGGTACATTGAACTGCTGAGAAAGCACGTTGTCATTCCGGTCGGCATCATCGACGTCGAACCGGATCGGGAAGCTGAATACCTCGGCATTACCCTCGTGATCGGAAGAATCACACGCAGCAAGCATCAGGGCGAGGAAAAAAACAGGGATGTATCGCAGAGAGCGTTTCATCGAGTTGTCCCTGTTACTTCGAGAAGATCAGTCCTGGTGGCAAAGCGGTTTATAGTTGTATGCCACCATCTCACGAGATTGAACACAAACTCCGGACCCTCGTATGGCAATGGGGCAACGAGGTGCTGGGCACTCATGCCAAGCTGCGCGTCCGTATCACCGGTCCACGCCGCCCAACACACCGCACATAATCATTATTAACAACCAGATAACACCTCAAAGCAAAATGAGCCAGGCCCGGACGTCACACCGCACCTCGCGACAGTGATGTTACAAAGCACGTAGCATCGACCCGTCCTAACCATCATGAGATCATGAGTACAGTTGTCCTCATGACTGGACATTTTCGGTCGGATTCTGAATGCCTGTGGAAGGAGGCAGTCTGATTCTTTATAGGTGTACCCTCTCCGAACGACTGGCATATGGTATACGCACCGGCATATTCTTGCCCGGCAGTACACTGGTAATTACCCACTTGTAGCATCCGGGCAGGTGCGGGAATCCTAGATTTCGGAGAATAACCGCACCGCCATGAACCACGAGAAAATAGACCGCCTGCTGAAGAAGTCGCAGAAGTACCTCCAGAGCGCCGCCGTGCTTCTGGAACTCGAGGACTTTGACTCCACCGTTTCGCGCGCCTATTTTGCCATGTTCTATGCGGCGCAGGCCCTCCTACTCCGCAACCGGCGTACGCTGCCCCGCAACCATGGCCTGCGCACGGCTTTCATAGAAAGCTATGTGACGACCGGACGGTTGCCCGAGCGTGCTGGCATTGCGTTCAACGATGCCGCCAATCTCCAGGAGATGGCCGATTATGGGTTCGATTTCGCCATGACGAAGGATGCGGCAGAGCACATACTCCAAGAAGCCGAAGCTTTCGTCAACAGCCTTGCGCTCCTCGCCGAAGAGACGGCTTGAAGGGATGCCTGTTAGATGTGTGTCGTTGTTTGAGACTGAGCGATTTCAGCCAACGAGTCATTCTGCTCTGGGAGCACCTGGACCCTCAATAAGGTATACGGTCAGTAACGGACAGCCCCTTCCTGCGAAACTTGCAACTCTCTGGGAAGTATCGTATTTTTGTTTCCTTTAGCCGAACTGCGTCCAGAGCAATAGTTTCCGATAGTAGTGTTATGAAAGAAGGACTCCACCCCGAATACAAGGTTGTCCAGGTCCGCCTTGCGGACGGCACCGTGACCCAGATGCGTACCACGATGAACGTGGATAACTACGTCTCCGAGGTTGACTCGACGAACCATCCCTTCTACACAGGCCGCCGTCAGTACGTCGACACGGCCGGCCGCGTCGAGAAGTTCATGCGCCGTTACGGTAAGAAGGAAGCGGCCAACGAGAACGCCCAGTAAGCACGGCACACGTCTTTTCTCGAGAAGGCAACCTGCACCCGCGGGTTGCCTTTTTTCGTTGTATACTGGTTGCGCAGGATGCAACGTGGCTCGTCAATCTCGCCGGCTGCTATGATCAATCCGTTCTGGAATTCCTCCGAGCACCGGATCCGGGCACTCTGGCGCATCCTCCTTCAGTCTGTACTCATTCTCGTGCTGGGCCTAGCACTTAATTTCCTGATCCCGGGCGTCGTACGAACCCCGCTCGAATCCACGCTGGCCGCCCTCGTTGTCGTCACCCTTGCTACATGGATTGCAGCGCGATTCCTGGACGGACGCCGTTTCCGAGATTTCGGACTCCACCTCACGCGGGACTGGTGGCTGGACTTCATCTTCGGACTGGCGCTCGGCGTCGCTCTCATGAGCATCATCTTCCTGGTCGAATACGCGCTGGGATGGGTCGTCGTTACGGGAACCTTCGTTAGCTGGTCCCCGATGCAATCCTTCTTTTCGGCATTGCTCTCCGCGCTGCTCGTCTTCATCAGTATCGGGTTCTACGAGGAACTGCTCTCACGCGGATATCTCCTTACCAATATCGCCGAAGGTCTGAACCTATCCCGCGTTGGTCCACGTGCAGCCATTCTGGTGGCTTTCTTCATTTCGTCGGCCTTGTTCGGCCTGGCACACGCCAGCAACCCGAACGCCTCCACGATCAGCACCATCAACCTCGTGCTAGCGGGCCTTATGCTCGGGCTGCCGTACGTTCTTACGGGCAAGCTCGCGGCCTGCATCGGTCTCCATATCACCTGGAACTTCGCGCAGGGCGTTCTCTTCGGCTTCCCGGTCAGCGGCATGGAATCTATCCTATCCGCTCAGATCATTGCTACCGACCAGGCGGGACCGGATCTGTGGACGGGCGGCGCGTTCGGGCCGGAAGCCGGTCTCATAGGCGTCCTGGCCATGTTACTGGGTGCGGTCCTTATCTTCCTCTATACCCGTAGCCGCTACGGCCGTGTAACCCTCTACCTCCCGATTGCCGAGTTCAGCACGTCAAGCGGCACGCCGACCGCTCCAGAAACTGGACCTCCTGCTTCAATCCATCGGAATCCGCCATCCTCCTAACCTGCACGTGCTCCTGTCCGCCCCCCTTCAACCTTACACGTTCAGCCGTGAACTTCCCCGTCGACCTCATCATCCGCAAACGCGACGGCAACGCACTCAGCCCGGATGAAATTCGAGCGCTGATCCTCTCCTATACCCGCGGGGACGTACCGGATTACCAGATGAGTGCCTTCCTCATGGCCGCCTTCCTGCGTGGCCTGAATGAGGCCGAGACGTCGGCGCTCACCGATGCGATGCTCTATTCCGGTGACGTGCTCGACCTCTCCGGCATACCTGGCACCAAGGTAGACAAGCATTCCACGGGAGGTGTCGGCGACAAGGTCTCGCTGGTGTTGGCCCCGGTGGTTGCGGCGTGTGGCGTGCCGGTACCGATGATTTCAGGGCGTGGTCTGGGGTATACCGGTGGCACGCTGGACAAGCTGGAGTCCATCCCCGGCTTCCGCGTGGCCCTTTCGGTCCACGAATATGCCCGGCAACTCGAACGCATCGGCCTTGTCATGATGGGCCAGACGGATGAAATCGCTCCGGCAGACCGGAAGCTGTACGCTCTCCGGGACGTTACGGGCACGGTCGAGTTCATCCCGTTCATCGCGGCATCGATCATGAGCAAGAAACTCGCTGCCGGCATCGATGCGCTGGTGCTGGACGTAAAATGCGGGCGGGGCGCTTTTATGAAGGAGCGGAACGATGCCCGTCGCCTCACCGAGACAATGGTGGAAATCGGGGAGCGTTTCGGAAAGCAGACCGTCGCCTGGCTCACGGCAATGGATGTACCGCTTGGCTACGCCATCGGCAACTGGCCGGAAGTCGAAGAGAGCATCCACTGTCTCCGCGGAGAAGTCATTCCTGATATCTCAGAACTGACACTGGCCCTCGCCGGTGAAATGCTCCATCTCGGGCGTGTCGCGGAAAGTCCCGAACAGGGCCGCAAACTGGCCCAACAGGCCATCACCTCCGGCGCGGCACTGGACACCTTTGCCGCCCTCATCGAGGCCCAGGGTGGCGATCTCTCGATCCTGGAGCCGGGCAAAACACGTCCCGGAATACCCGATCCCATAGAGGTCCGTGCTCCAGAATCAGCGACAGGCTACGTAGCTGACATCGATGCCCTCATATTCGGACAGACTGCCGTAGCGCTCGGTGCAGGACGTACCAAAAAAGAGGACCCGGTAGATCCTACTGCAGGCATCGTTCTCACCAAGCGTCCCGGCGATCCTGTCGAGCCGGGCGAAATCCTGGCGCGTATCTATACCCACCGCATGCATAGCGTGGCTGTGCACGTTCGCACCATACAGAGTGCTTTCAGCTTCTCCGCTACGCCCCCGCCTATCGGCTCTATCCTGCTGGAACGCTACTCGGCCGCGGGCTGGACAACCTCTACCTCATCAGAATCCGCGGTCAAAAATCGATAGATAGAGCCAGATATCCGCCCTTACGCATCTTTCTACACACATTCACGTTAGAGATCCACAACGTCTATATTTCTGCAGCGTCTAACACGAAACCTCACAAGGCAACATTACCATGTCGGTCTGGAAACGATTCATGCGCGCTCTGCGCTCCTTATTCGGCGGAGCGATCTCCGCGATGGAAGACCCTCGCCTGATTCTCGAGCAGAACATCCGGGAACTGAACGATCAGGTCCCGAAGATGAACGAAAACATCGCCACCGTGAAGGCGAACGTCGTACTGCTCCAGAAAGAAGTACAGCGTTCCGAGCACGAGATCGCATCTCTGACGTCCAAAGTAAAAGCCGCTATCCAGGCCGGTAGAGACGACATTGCCCAGCAATACGCACTCCAGCTGGAAAAGACGCGCGATGCGTTGTCACGCACCAAGGACCAGCTCAAATACGCCTCAGCAGCCTACGACAAGGCCCTTCAGATCAAGAAGGCGTTCATGCGTGAACGAGAGCGGAAGATTAGCGATGCGAAGGAAGCCCTCCGTGCCCACGAACGCGCCAAGTGGCAGGCTAAGGTCGCCGATGCCCTGGAGCAGTTCGAAGTTGCCGGTATCGATCAGACGCATGATGAGATGATCACCCGAATCAACGAGCAGACCGCCCGTAATGAGGCTCGCATGGAGATGGCGCTCGATTCGGTGGACATGCAAGCATTGCGCATCGAGGAGGATGCTGAGACGATCCGCGCCCAGGAACTCGTAAAGCAATTCAAGCTGGAAATGGGCATGGAGACTCCGGCCCCACAACGCGAACAGCGGCGTGTCGAGTTGCCGGAGGAAGAACTCGATGAGGCTTCGAAAACGCTGGGCAAGGAACGCACGCGTACGGAGTAAAGCGCTGAGGATGTCATGACACGCGAAGAATTCGAACGGCTGAAAGAGGCAGAGAAAGCGCACCTGCGTAAGCTGAAAGAGCTAAAGCAGACGCTTGCAGGGGTGCGCCGGATGCACAGTTCCAGACAGGCGCTGGACGACATGACGAAGGGCTCCCGAGATCTCCTGGACGAGAATGATCGCCTTGTGGAGCACCTTACTCGTGAAGCAGCCGTGACGGAAGCGCGGGTCGACATGGCCCTGGATGCTGAATCGGCGCGAAAGGCAGAGGCCGAGATGGAGGAACTGGAAGAAGCCCTACGGAAGGCCCGGGCACAGGAGTTCGTCCGCCGGATGCGGGAAGAGACCGGACTGGACACCGAGACCACTCCAGAGTCCTCCCCTTCCGCCGCGTCCGAAGATCAGCGTGCGCCTAGTGAGAAAACGATCGGCAAACCGAAGGAACATTCCTCAGCTCCTGCCCCGGAATCAGAGGGGAGGCGCCTCCCCGAAAAAACAATTGGCCGCATTAAGCAGTAGAGTTAGCGAGTGTAGCGTGTTCGGATAATTATGTGTGCTTGTCTCACGAAAGCCCTAGGCAATCAACCAACCCAGACCACTCGAAAGCACGGTTCATGCAGCGACTTGAACACATGAACACGCTAATACGAGACCATTTTCAAGTTCGTGTCCATGAGCGACGCAGAGATTAACTACACCAAAGAAGCCTTTCTGAACCCGTACAATCTCGCCTTCTTGATCATGGCGATGTTGACGGCGTTTTTCCTCAGCGGCAACGAGGCTGTCTTTAACATCATTCTCGTGCTCGCAGCGGCTGTGGAACTCATGTACCTGGGCATCGTGCCCCGGCAGGAACGGTTTCAGCGGCTGGTTAGAAGCCAGCACGCGGCAGAACGTGCGAAACCTCCGTCTCAGAAGGAGATCTTTCAGTTGCTCACGAAGCACAGCCAGCGGCGCTATGTCCGTCTCCGCAAGCTGGAGAAGGACATTGCGATGAATTACCGGAAGCTCAACTATGCGTCGCAGGGACTCGTAGAAAGCCATCTGAAGAAGATCGATGGCCTGCTCGATTCCTACTTGAACTTGCTCTATCAGAAAGAGCGGTACGAACATTCGTTGCATTCATCCGCAGAGAGTGAGGTTCTGCAGTCCATCGCCGAGTTGAGGGCCAGCATGCAGAACGACCCCCCGCGTGTAGCCGCCATCAAACAGCGGCGCCTGCGGATCCTGGAGCAGCGCCTCGAACGCTTCAAGAAAAGCCGCGAGAACGACGATATCATCGAGGCACAGCTGGAGACGATCGAAGATGTCACGAAGTACATCCAGGAACAGTCGCTGACCCTTCGGAATCCGGAAGAGATTACCTTCCAGCTCGATACGCTCCTGAGCGAAGTCGAAGAAACCCAGGCGACGGTCGTGGAGCTTGAGTCCGTCTTTTCCGGCAATGCGGACCTTCTGAGTGATATCGATTCATACGAGTCAGAGGACCAGAACGACCTCTCCAGAGATCGTACACGCCTTCGCACCTGAGCCGCTACGTCTACACAGTCCACGCGTTAAAAGGTTGGAACGTTCGGAGGATGGAAAGGCCGACGACTGACATGCGTGTTACGAACGCCTTACCTGCCGAACATATCACCCCCAAACGTTCGACCCAATGGAGCTGGAAACTGTCCGCTACGAACCTGACGGCGAGAATATCGTCCTCATTACGATAAACCAGCCGGATAAGCTCAATGCCCTGAGCGTACAGGTTCTCTCCGACCTGGATGCCGCATTCAAACAGGCCCGTTCGGACTCAGGTATCAAAGGAGTGGTTCTGACCGGAGCCGGAGAGAAGAGCTTCGTGGCGGGGGCGGATATCAGGCAGTTTACCAAGCTAAACGCCCTGAAGGGCCACCGCTTTGCCCTACGAGGACAGGCCATCTTCAACCGTATCGAGGAGTTTCCGAAGCCGGTCGTGGCCGCCGTGAACGGGTATGCCCTCGGTGGAGGCTGTGAACTTGCCCTTGCCTGCCACCTCCGCGTCGCCTCTGAAACCGCGACTTTCGGCCAGCCGGAGGTAAACCTCGGCATCATTCCAGGTTATGGCGGCACTCAGCGGCTCCCCCGGATCGTTGGCCGCGGTATCGCTACCGAACTCATCCTAACCGGAGAGCGCATACCGGCCCAACGCGCGTACGAGATTGGCCTGGTCAACAAAGTCGTTCCGGCTGACGAACTGATCGAGACCGCGAAAGGCTACGTGCGCACTATTGCCGCGAAGGCGCCGCTAGCAGTCAGCATGGCGTTGGATGCGATCCGAATGAGCGATCTCCCGCTCCGCGACGGCCTCCGGTACGAAGCAGCCCTCTTCGGCCAGCTTTGCGATACGGAGGATTTCCAGGCGGGGGTATCTGCCTTTCTGGAGCGCCGAAAGGCAGAATTCACCGGCAAGTAAAACCGGAATACGCCTGACCGTCGATAGCCGTTACGCTCCCGGTCCTTTCCGTCCGAAGGCGAGTACTAGCTTGAGATGAGTCAAAAGGATCGGGACGAGCTCCAACCTGCGCATGCGAGCACCGGGCATTTCCGGTAGTCCAGGCGGGCTGATTCGGCCCATCCAGAACTCCATCTTCTCTTCCAGCGCCCGCTCACCGGGAAACTGGTTGGGAGGAAACTGGGCCGCATAAAACTCGCTCTTTTTCAGGAGACGTCCGTACGACTCCCGGCTTGCCTCCACCAGAGATGTATCTTCCTGTGCCACGATAGCCCCTCCGATGAGGTAATCGTGGTATGAGAACGGCAACTGCAAGATGGATGGGATGACGGCCGCGGCTACATCCGGTTCCTCCCGCAGGCCCACCTCAGCCGCCCGCGCCGTCGTCTGGGCTACGAGGCACAACGTCTCCTCGGCAACGATCTCCGGATCAGCCCCCTCGATACCGGCAAGGCATACCTGGGCAAGCTGTTGCGTGGTGTTCAGCACACCAAGGGACGTGAAACATGAAACCTGCGCGATCCGCTCTCCTATCGTACTGTGATCAGACATACCTGCTGGTAAAAACCATAGGGGCACGGATTACCGTGCCCCTACCAAGAAATGTTCAAGGGTACGCGACGAGCCATCAGCTCGTCTTAGCCTGTGACGTGCTTGTTGTCTCGCCGCCAATGGATTCTCGCATGCGCGTATCGGCCTGGATGTTACGCATGTTGTAGTAATCCATCACGCCAAGACGACCGTTGCGGAATGCTTCTGCGATGGCAAGTGGTACCTCAGCCTCGGCAGCAACTACACGTGCACGCTGCTCCTGAACCGCGGCACGCATCTCCTGTTCGCGTGCAACCGCAGCGGCACGGCGCTCCTCCGCACGGGCACGGGCAACCTGGAGGTCCGCTTCGGCCTGGTCCGTCTGAAGCTTCGCACCGATGTTCTCTCCCACATCCACATCCGCAATGTCAATGGAAAGGATCTCGAACGCGGTTCCGGAATCCAGCCCTTTCGAGAGTACGACCTTCGAAATGGTGTCCGGGTTTTCCAGAACATTGGCGTGCGAATCGGACGAGCCAATGGTGGAGACGATCCCCTCACCAACGCGAGCAATAATGGTTTCTTCCCCTGCCCCGCCGACCAGGCGATCGATGTTGGCCCGTACGGTGACTCGTGCGATGGCGCGCACCTGAATGCCGTCTTTGGCGACACCCGAAATCGGCGGCGTTTCGATGACTTTCGGGTTCACCGATACCTGCACCGCTTCGAACACGTCACGGCCTGCCAGATCGATGGCCGTAGCCCGCTCGAAGGTAAGGTCGATATTCGCTTTGTCGGCCGAAATGAGTGCATTGACCACCTTCTGGACGTTGCCGCCCGCCAGGTAGTGCGCCTCCAGCTTCGCCGTATCCACCAGAATGCCTGCCTTGTGTGCGGTGATGAGCGGCTTCACGATGACGGCCGGCGGCACATTGCGAAGCCGCATCCCGACCAGATCCCGAACGAGGTTAAGCCGCACGCCAGAGAAGAAGGCGGTCAGCCACAGCCGTACCGGAATGAAATACAGAAACAGGGCAAGAGCGAGAATAACCAGGCCGATGACAAGCAGCCCGGAAAAGAGGGTCACTTCCTCCATTCAATCGTACGTGTTTAACGTTGCGGTGTAGTTGCTTCGGCGCGTCTGTAATCCCCGCTCGCTCCCCCCGTCTTGGCCAGAAGCCGGATATCGGTGATTTCGATGTCCTTCGACACGGATTTACACATATCGTAGACTGTGAGCGCTGCGATGGATACGGCGGTCAATGCCTCCATTTCAACACCGGTAGGGCCAAAACTCTTGGTATAGGCCCGAATCTCCACAGCACGATTCTCCTCGTTCAAGGTAAACTCTATATCGACCCCCTCTACGTAGACGTCATGGCAAAGCGGAATCAGCTTGCTCGTCTGTTTCGCGCCCAGAATACCGGCCACTTGCGCTACCGATAGCACGTCACCCTTACGGATTCTATTCTCCTTAACGAGGTTAAATGCCTCGTCGTTCAGGAGCACGCGCCCTGCAGCGACCGCGGTACGGACTGATACCGTCTTTCCGGACACGTCCACCATTCGCACTCCGCCCTGTGGGCTCAAATGGGTCAGCGTTGATTCCCCAGCCATAAATCTCCTACGTGTTCCAAACCTAAAGGATGCATATTTAGTTCGTGCTGAAAATACCAGCGCAATGGTCGAACGGCAAGGATGTGGAAAAGCTCCTGTATATCCACCGTTTGTTGTTCATGATTCCATTATCGTTCAGAACTCACAGAAGCTGGAAGGGCTGGGTAAGCAGCACATTGTCCTGGCGGCGTCCTGCATGAACGCCCCAACAACGAACCACACACAAGAACAGAGGACCAATCACATTCACCCCCCGATTAAAATCATGGGCCGGTTTTCCATCTGGACGAGGTCATACATACCGGCATGGGCCGGCTTCTTCCGTTGTACGGCGGCCTGAATGATTCCAGCTAGATCCCCGTCCGAAATCCCGGATCTCAGGGCGTCCCGAAGGCTTACCTCGGCATTCCCGAACAGACACACTTTCAGATTACCGTCAGCGGTGAGACGGAGCCGGTTACACGTAGAGCAGAAGTGCTCGCTCATGGACGTGATGAAACCAACTCGCCCTTTGAAGCCGGGTACACGGTACGTCTTGGACGTGTCGTTTGGCCCATCCTGCAACCGTTCGAGCGGACCGTAGCGCGCCTCGATCTGCTGAACCATCTCTGTGTAGGGGATGAACTGCGCGTCACTCCATCCGTTGCCGCCGAACGGCATGTATTCAATGAAACGGACCTCGATGAGCCTGTCCTCCGTCAAGGCAACGAAATCGATCAGTTCGTCATCGTTGATCTCCCGCATGACGACGCAATTGATCTTGAGCGGGTCATAACCATAGCTCAGGCCTGCATCGATGGCATCCAGTACAATCTGAATTCCCTTTCGTCGTGTAATGAACTCGAACCGGTCTGCCCGCAGGGTATCCAGGCTGATATTCAACAGGTTCATGCCAGCAGCATGAAGACGCGGGAGCTTTTTCTCTAGCAATAGCCCGTTCGTTGTGAGCGCGAGCGTACGGAGCCCCGGGATGGTTCCAAGGCGCTCCACCAGATCCTCGATCCCCTTTCGCAGGAGAGGCTCCCCACCGGTCAATCGGATCTTGTCCACGCCGTGGCTGACGAATACCCGAGCCAGTCGCTCGATTTCTTCGAACGTAAGCAGGTGATCCCGAGGTGACAGGTTGATCCCCTCCTCCGGCATGCAATACTGGCAGCGTAGATTGCACCGCTCGGTAACCGAGATGCGAAGATACGTGTGCTTGCGCCCGAGCGTGTCTGTAAGTAGGCTGCTTGCGGAGGAGTACATGTGGAAGGGAGTGTAAAATCCCAGAGCGCCCTACAAAGCGCAATCAGCACTTCTATCACAAAGGAACTGTAACACCTCGTACCTGCACGGGTCATCACCCCCAATGATAGCACTGCCGATTTCGTATTCTATATAGCTATTTCATTCAAATAAGGCTAACGGAAATCACCAGGCACGTCCATTCCCTTCGCCCGGTCCTACCCCGGTGCTTACACGAGCGCGTACTATGGCCTATACGACGATCATTCCTCCCGATGAACTCCTGACTCACCTCCGGGACGCTGACTGGATCGTAATTGACTGTCGCTTTTCTCTGGATCGGACCGAGCGTGGACGCGAGGACTATCTGACATCCCATATTCCCGGCGCCATCTACGCTCATCTCGACGAAGACCTTTCGGGCCCAATCGTTCCGGGTAGAACAGGTCGTCATCCCCTCCCCGCCGTCGAGGTGCTCACTGACACGTTTTCTCGCTGGGGAATTACGGATGGTGTACAGGTCGTTGCCTATGACGACGCAGGCGGTTCCATAGCAGCGCGACTGTGGTGGCTGCTGCGCTGGCTCGGGCACAATGCCGTGGCCGTGTTGGACGGAGGCTGGCCTGCCTGGCGGCGCGCCGGCTACCCGGAGGAAGATTGTCCCGCGCAAAAGTACCCGCGTACGTTTATCCCGCGTCCCCGTCCGGAACTCATCGCGACAGTAGACGACGTCGCGCAAGCACCTGTATGGCGTACCCCTCTTCTGGATGCACGCGCACCTGAACGCTACCGGGGCGAGATCGAACCCATTGACCCGGTAGCAGGCCATATCCCCGGGGCGGTCTGCGCTGCGTTCAATGAAAACCTGAATGCCGACGGCATCTTCCGCTCCCCTGAAGAACTGCGCGCCCGCTTCATGCCGATCCTTGGCCATGCGCCCCCCTCGCAGGCCATCGTTTACTGCGGCTCTGGTGTGACCGCCGCCCACAACCTGCTCGCCCTGGAACATGCCGGTCTTCACGGCGCTCGATTGTACCCCGGCTCGTGGAGTGAGTGGATCACGGACCCGAGCCGGCCCGTGAAGACCGGGAATGGGTAACGCTTGTGTTGTAAAGTCCTGGCGCGTAGTCCCTGGGCCCTCCGCTACAACCCGCCATAGACCGGCTTGCCACTCAGGTAGGTAGCGATGACCTTCACCTCTGGGATCTCAGCTTCCGGTACCGTCATGACGTCCCGATCCAGAACGATGAAGTCGGCGTACTTACCCGGCTCTAGCGAGCCGAGTTCGTCCTCCTGGAAGGCTGCGTAGGCAGCGTCCAGGGTAAAGGCGCGCAGGGCCTCTTCGCGAGTCAAGCGCTGGTCGGGGTACCACCCTCCTTCCGGCCACCCGGACCGGTCCTGCCGGGTGACGGCTGCATAGAATCCGAGAAACGGGTTAACCTGCTCGACCGGAAAATCGGAGCCGAAGGGCACGGTTACGCCCGCATCCAGAAAGCGGCGCCAGGCATATGCTCCCCGGATGCGCTCCGGCCCGAGGCGATCTTCGGCCCAGTACATATCGCTCGTTGCGTGCGTGGGCTGCATCGACGCGATCAAGCCCAGCCTTGCAAACCGCGTAATGTCCTCCAGTGAGACGACCTGTGCGTGCTCGATCCGGTGGCGCCCCGACCCTGCATTCCCGTTGCGCATGGCATGTTCGTATGCATCCAGCACCACACGCACACCCCTATCACCAATGGCATGTGTATTGACCTGGAGTCCGCACTCAATCGCATGCTGAACGTCCGTCACGAAGCGTTCGGCTGACTGGAACAGGAGGCCTGAATTGCCCGGGTCATCGGAGTACGCTGCGAGAAGCGCGGCGCCCCGGCTACCCAGCGCCCCATCGATGTAATACTTGACGGAGCGTACCACAAGCCGCCCCCCATAGTCCCGGATGGGACCATGCTCGCAGATGTGATCGAGCGTGGCACCCCGGCCGTTAATCATGCCGTACAGGCGCAGATGAAACCAGCCTTCGTCGATTGCCCGCCTGTATACGTCGATCATCTTCAGATCTATCCCGGCATCATGGACACTGGTAATACCGTAGCGAGCCGTCTCACGCAAGGCAAGACGCAGGGCTTGTTCCAATTCTTCCTGCCCAGGGGGCGGGATGTGTTGCCCGACAATGCCCATCGCCGCATCCACGAACACGCCGGTGGGATTGCCCCGTGCGTCCCGAACGATCTTGCCGCCTTCGGGATCGGGAGCCACTCGGAGCACCTCCTCACCGACGAACTTTATCGCAGCGGTGTTTGCCCAGGCTGCATGCCCATCCACCCGCACGAGCCACACGGGCCGGTCCGGAAATGCCGCATCGAGGTCGCTACGGGTCGGAAAGGCCTGCCCTGGCCAGTCGTTCTGGTCCCACCCGCGCCCCTGAAGCCAGGCCCCCCGTGTAAGGGTGCGCTCGAATGCTCTGAGCCGTTCAACGACTTCATCTATAGAAGCCGTACCGGCTAGATCCACCTGAAGCATACCGATACCGAGCCCCATCAGGTGCACATGTGCATCGATGAGGCCGGGGAGGACCGTGCGCCCGCCGGCATCGACACGCGGCACATGCGGGTAGGCCTGAAGGATGTCGTGTTCGGAACCGACCTCCAGAATACGCTCGCCACGCACAGCCATCGCTCCGGCGATCGGCTGGTCCCGGTTTACCGTGTAGATGTGCGCATTGTGGAGGATATAGTCTGCCTGAGCCACAGCATCAGGTGAAACGGTCACGATCATCAGCACGGCGAGCGCGGTATATCTGGACATGGTATCCCTGCCTGATCACGTATATAAAGGCAAAGGTACGCGCTCTCACACCGTTATGCACGCTCCGGTACTACTCAAATAGATACCAGCGCCGCTGCACGTTCGGGCCATACGAGAGTCCGAACCGGCTCATCGCCGTGTCCCGGACAAACGTGACAGCCTCTTCAACGGAATCGGTTAGGAGCATACGTTCGACATCGTCCGAATCGATCGTGCCCTCTGCAAGCATATTCGTCCGCATAAACTCGACCAGCGGCTGCCAATAGTCTGTGCCCATCAGCACAATCGGGAAATCCTTCAGCTTCTGGGTCTGAATCAGGGTCGCCACCTCATACAGTTCATCCAGCGTACCGAAACCACCCGGCATTGCGATGAACGCGTACGAGTACTTGATGAGCATGAGTTTACGGACGGGGAAGTGCTCGAACGTGATCCACTTATCCAGGTAGGGATTGGGCTCCTGCTCGTGTTGCAGTGTGATGTTGCAACCCAACGAGCGTCCCCCTACCTCTCTGGCGCCGCGGTTCGCAGCCTCCATGATGCCTGGTCCCCCGCCGGTCATCACGGTAAATCCGGCCCGGGCCAGGGCTGCTCCCAACTCACGCCCGAGCTTGTAATAGCGGTGATCCTCGGTGAATCGGGCCGATCCGAATACCGTAACGCACGGCCCCACGAAGTGAAGAATACGGAAGCCGTGAATCAACTCGTAGAATATCCGAACGGCGCGAGCGAACTCGAACTTTCTGCGCTGAGGGCCCTGGAGAAATTGCTTGACCTCCGGAGGAGGGGGACCTTCGTTCCAGTGCCGCTCATCCGTTTGCTGGTCCTTACTCGGAATATCAACTGTCGTGAATTCTTCCATTTCCGCCATACTAAAACCTTTCTTCCCAGTTCGTTTAACTCGTATCGGTTGTGTTACGACCTATATAATCAAACGAACCATACACCCATGGCGAGAGATCCTGCCTATTCAGGTAAACCTGGCCGGGGAGCGCAGGATTGGCTGGCCGGCTGTCGCGGAATCTTATCGACCGCCCCTGGCCCGATTCAATCAGGCCGCCAGAGCCGCCAGCGGAGTCTCCTGAAGCTGGCCGCCCAGTTGATGACGAACCAGTGTCGCGTAGTAGCCTCCCTGTGCAACCAGCTCCTCGTGGCGCCCGATCGCATCGATTCGCCCGTTACGGAGCACCACGATGCGATCCGCATCCATTACGGTGGAGAGCCGGTGCGCGATAATGATGGTAGTCCGCCCCTTCGCCAGCGCACGTAGTGCTTCCTGTACGAGAAACTCGCTTTCGGCATCGAGCGCACTAGTCGCCTCATCCAGAATGAGAATAGGAGGATCGAGCAAGAAGGCTCGGGCGATGGCGATACGCTGCTTCTGCCCTCCCGAAAGCCGATTGCCGCGTTCTCCCACGAACGTGTCATATCCGTCCGGAAGCTCCCGGATGAACGCGTCTGCATTCGCCGCACGCGCAGCGGCTTCTACCTGCTCCCGCGTGGCACCGGAGACCCCGTATGCGATGTTGGCGTGGATCGTATCGTCGAAGAGATGCACGTCCTGAAATACTACCCCGATCTGCCGCCGCATAGCCTGAAGCTGGAGGTCGCGAATATCTTTTCCGTCTAAGTAGATCGCACCGCCCGTTACATTGTACTGCCGCTGGAGTAGTGAAACGAGGGTCGATTTACCAGATCCGCTCGGACCGGCTAGTGCTATCGTTTCCCCCTGCTTCACATCCAGATTGATGTTGTGCAGAACCCGCCGGCCATCTGAGTAGGCAAACTGGACGTTCCGAAACGTGACGCGACCGCTCAACGTGCCGGGATCGACTGCACCGGGCCGGTCTGCAACGGCATCCTCCTGATCCAGGATTCCATAAATGGCTTCCAGACCGACCACGCCCTTGCGCACGGTCTGATATACGTTGGTAAGCCCCTGTACCGGACCAAAGAGACCCTGTATGTAGCCGAGGAAGGCAAACAAGGTACCCAGAGATGTCTGGCCAGTCAGGATGAGGTAACCGCCATACCCGATGGCCGCGATGCGCGCCAGCGTGGTAATGAAGTCGCGCGCACCGGCGTTTATGGTGTCTCTACGAACCCCCTTGAGCACAACCCGGTTGGCCTCACGCGTGCCTTTGAGGAAGCGGTCCAGCTCGCGCTGCTCTTGCGCGAAGCCCTTCACAGTGAGAATACCGGAAAGCACCTCGTTCAGGCGGCCGTACAGACGACTCCATGCATTGAGCAACACCCGTTCACGCTGCGCCTGCTCACGCGCAGCCCACATGCCAAGCAACGTTGGAAGCGGGGTCAGCACCAGCACGATCAAACTCAGCCGCCACTCCAACTGAAACATAGCAACAAGAGAGAGCGCCAGGTAAACGACAGCCGGAACAATGTTCTGTGTGACCTCGAACAGCGTATTCAGGTATCCCTGGATGCCTTGATTGATCTTGTTTATGCTTGCACCGACGCTTTCATTGCGGTGATAGGCAATGGGCAGGCTTGTAAGCCGACTGAGAACCCGCTCGCGCACACGGTAGTCCGTTCCGATCCGCACTTTCCAGCCCAGTATCGTCAACCGGCCGTTCAATATGGCACGTATGACTTCCAGGGCGATGAGGCCCGCCACGCCCGTGAGGAACACGGGGATGCGCTGTTCCCCGCTCAGCTCGTCTAGAATATGTTTCAGTGCGAGAGGCTCCAGAGCACCGAGAGCCGATGCAGAGAGGGCGAGGAGAAGTACCCAGACCAGGCGGGTACGTTCAGGGAGAATGAACTCTCCGGAACGCCGGATCAGTCCCGGCGACGAATAGGGCTTTGAATGGGAATGAAGGAGCTTTATGATCATTGCGACGCGATCCCGCGCGCCCATCTATGTTCACGATGTCCTGCATCGCAGATCGAATTGTAACAACCGTGCACTTTCGTGCATCCATTGTTCTCAAGTCGTCGAGCAGGGGCAAAACCGGCGCGTGAACGGCAATTGCAGCCTGGATACCCAGGGCAGCACTTCCAATAAACTCTTTAAAAACACGCCACTTGGCCACAATCAAATACTAAGCCAGTTTTTTGCTACGTCTCTTTCAGACCGGTCAAGCCACCTGCCACGGGCACAAACATCCGGCAAAGAGCGATCCTTGCACCCGCAAGCACAGATCCGAAAGTGACGGATCGACTTCCCGGCGCGCCGGGAAAAGCGCCCCTTCCGGAAGATGCCTGCCCGGGGTACTCCCGCGCACCCAACCCTGTATGCCGTGCAGGATTGCACTCAAATGGCGAGCTATGAAATGAAAACGGGGTGCCTCCTGATTGGAAGCACCCCGTGCCGATCTCGGCGAGCATGTGATTAGAAATCCATGTCGCCCATGCCGCCCGGCATGGCGGGTGCGGCCTTTTTCTCCTCCGGCTTGTCGGCCACGATAGCCTCCGTCGTGAGGAGGAGGCTGGATACGGACGCGGCGTTCTGAAGAGCCGTACGCGTCACCTTCGTCGGGTCGATGACACCCTGCTTGATGAGGTTGCCATACTCTTCAGTACGGGCGTTGAAGCCGAAGTCGTCCTTACCTTCCTTCACTTTCTGCACCACGATCGAGCCTTCCAGGCCGGCGTTCGCGGCGATCTGACGGAGTGGCTCTTCGAGGGCGCGGCGGATGATCTGGACCCCGATCTGCTGGTCCTCGTTGTCCAGCTTGAGGTTCTCCAGGGCAGAAAGCGCACGGATGTAGGCT
>JAWLHQ010000011.1:0-155042 GCA_041690215.1 Rhodothermales bacterium | reverse complement strand
GACTTCCTTGACCATCTGGGCACCGACGTTCTCGAGCTTGTCTTCGAGCTCGATCTCCTTGGCGACGGTCACGCCGTCCTTGGTGACCGTGGGAGCACCGAATTTCTTCTCGATGATGACGTTGCGACCCTTCGGACCAAGGGTGACTTTAACCGCGTTCGCCAGGGTGTCCACGCCTCGTTTAAGGGAGGCACGAGCACTCGATTCAAACGTGATCTGCTTTGACATAGCTATGATTGAGCAAGAATGGTTGTTCGTCGGTTGAGTTCTGGAATGTCTACCGTAGCACGGTGTGTGCTCGGACAGGGATGGCTAGCGCCTCTCCCCGCCTTTTACCCCTGCAGCACGCCAAGGATATCGGCCTCTCGAACGATGAGCACCTCCTCGCCGTCGAGGGTGATTTCCGTACCGGCGTACTTGCCATAGAGGACGGTGTCTCCCTCTTTCACGGTCATGTTGATCTTCGTCCCGTTCTCGTAGCGGCCTTCGCCTACAGCCACTACGGTGCCCTTCTGCGGCTTCTCCTTCGCCGTGTCCGGGATGTAGAGCCCGGACGAGGTTTTCTCTTCAGCAGGCGCGGGGCGGATGACCACACGGTCGCTCAGCGGTTTGATGCTTGCCATACGTTGATCCTCCTGTGATTTGATGAAGTGGTTGACGGCTCCTTTCGGAGCCGCCGGTCTTAGAGTTGAAATATGCCAGGTATTGCCTGACCTTCAGGCGATATAGTAATAGCGCACGGGGGCGTGATCGCGGCGGTTACGAAGAGTTACTTCGCGTCCGGATCTGGCGAATTGCCAGGGATGGCCATCACGCCAGTAAAACGTCCCCTCCTTGGTTTCCGTCCTGGAGAGGCCGCGGACAACCGCCTCGAACTGTTTTTCGCTGATGAGCTGGACGTCTCGATCAGGCGGGAGCCGTACGATGTCCGTCCTGTCCTCTTGCCTCCGGCTGCCAGCGCTATGCCGCCGGACTGATCTGATCCTTCGTGCAGCCGTACTCTCCTTCATGTTAAACATGCAGACTTGCGAGCTTTCGGTACACGTGGTGATCTGCAAAAGTGACGCTCATTGTTCTGGAAGTGCCGATTCTCAAACTCAATGCCACTTGACTGGTGCTGCGCCAAATACGGACCGGTATTGCGCCAAAACGGAGAAGTACGCCCCGAACGCCGGGTAGCTGAAACGTTTGCCCTTGCAACTTCTGCAAATATTGCAAGCCCTCCGAAATGCAATGACGTTTTTGCAGATAGAAGTCTGCCACCTTTTCACGGCTACTACCTGCCCCTAACCACACCGGGAGAAACAGGCACATCCCACATAGCAGGTACGTTGCACGATTGTAATAACTCCTGGCGCGTTTCCCTGAACGGGCGCAATCGCCGTGCGTACCTACTGGCCCACAGGCATCCTCTGGCAACCAGGAAGGACGTACAACATGGAACGGATCAACCTCCAGGAAATGGACCTCTCGCTTCGAAACTGTGTCACAGCATGTGAAGAGGCCGTTCGGGCCTGTGAGTACGTTGCAACCATTGCCTGTAGGTCAACCGGTGCCGAACTGCTGCTCCGGTCGTGCCGGGACACGGCTGACCTGTGCACGCTAACGATGCGATTCATCATGAGGCATGCCGCACTCACCCCGGAACTGTCAGAGGTCACCGCAAAAGCGTGTGAAGCAAGCGCGACAGAATGCTCCCGGTTCGAAGGAGACGCCTTTCAGGTCTGCGCCGATGCATGCCGCTACTGTGCCGAAGCCTGTAACGAGGTAGCTATCTGACCCCTTCCACGTACAGGACAACGCTACGCACACACCGCTCTTCCCTGGCCATGGCCCGGATCTCCCGCTCCTCTGAGCGCCTCTCCGAGAATGCCGGCACATCCGGCGCTCTGCGTGTAGCCGGGCCGCATCCCGGCATGGCCAGAACCACGAGATAAAGCAGAGCCAGCGCCAGAAAAAGCTTACGTGTGTCGATCACGGGGCATCGGGTTGTCGATAGAGCCCGAATACTGCACCCGTGCGGGCGTACACCTCCACCGGAAAAGGCAGCGCCACATGTAGCGATTCAGCGCGAGGCTGTGGCACCTGCAGCATGGCACGGCTGTTCGCTTTCGCCTCGCATCAGGCACGCCAATCGCCCCGGTTGAACTTGTTTCGTAGCGCTTTTGGCGCAGCGCGTTACCCTGCATGAAGCGGTTACTGCTTCTACTCCATTCGCCCCATGTGACAAAATTGCAATACTTTAGACACAACTAGCAACCACTACTTGCGTTTAGGTGCTCCAGTCACAGGGAAATGCGCTTACGTGCTGGGCGTTGCCAGCACAATAACACGCACCCCAGAACAGTTTTAAATGGAGGGTGAGGGGTGCCAGGATTGAGCTGGCTTCCAGAGACGCCCACGGTAGGGTAGAACTACCGGACAACCGCACTACACTCACCATATGTAATACCATGAGAGTCAAGCTACCCATTTCGGCCCTGCTCGCCACCTCTTTGATTCCGGGAGTTGCGGCAACGACGGCCGGCTTCAATCCGCTCGACTGGGTCAATGACACTGATACGGCCATCCATGCGGATCCGCCTGAAACAACCGTGAACCGGATGAGTGCAGCGGCCGACGTGGACATGGCCTATACGGCCGTGGCCGAGGCTGTCAACCCGACCGTCGTTCAGATTTTCGCTGAGAAAGTATCGCAGGCTCCCACCATGCGAGGCAATCCGTTTGAAGGCACTCCCTTCGAGGATTTCTTTAGCTTCCCGCGCTTCCAGATGCCGGAACAGCGCCGGCAAGGCATGGGATCGGGTGCCATCATCCGGCCGGACGGCTACATCGTAACGAACAACCATGTCGTTGAAGGCGCCGATGAGCTTCAAGTGAAGCTCCTGGACGGATCTACGTACGATGCCGAGATCATCGGCACCGATCCCCAGACGGACCTGGCTGTCATCAAGGTCGACGCCGATAATCTCCCTTCTATCTCACTTGGCACATCCGACAACCTGAAAGTCGGACAGTGGGTAATGGCTTTCGGCTCTCCCCTGTCGGCTGACCTGGGCAATACGGTAACAGCGGGTATCATCAGCGCCGTGGGCCGGCTATCCCAGGGTGCAGAGGGCGTGCAGACCTTCATCCAGACCGATGCGGCGATCAACCCGGGGAACTCGGGAGGACCGCTGGTCGACTTGCAGGGACGCCTTATCGGGATCAACACAGCCATCATCTCGCGTACCGGCGGCTACCAGGGTATTGGCTTCGCCATTCCCGTCAACACCGTCAGATCCGTTACCGAGCAGCTCATCGAGAACGGCTACGTTGAACACGCACAGCTTGGTATTCAATACACTCCGGCCTCAGAAGCTCTCATCAAGGCACTGAATCTCCCGCGCGGCGCCGCGCTGGTAGCGGATGTCATGAAAGGAACGGCTGCGGATAAGGCCGGCCTTGAACCGGGTGACGTGATCGTTGAGTTGGACGGCAAGAAACTCACAGACCATCGCCAGGTGGCTCAGATCATCGGCGGGAAGAAGCCCGGGGATCGCCTGCGGGTAGTCGTCAACCGCGAAGGTGACCTGAAACAGTACACGGTCGAGTTGGGTCGCGCCAGAGGCTCCGAAAAGGCAGAGAACCGCTCTTCGAGCCGCTCCGGGCGCAAAGACTCCAATGACGAACGTGCCGTGGAAGGGCTAGGGCTTTCGCTCAGCGACCTCGATGCAAACTGGGCGCAGCGCCTCGGCTTGAAAGAAAGTGACAGAGGAGTGGTTATCGTCAATGTCAACCAGAATAGCGCGGCCTCCCGCGAGGCAAAACTCCGCCCCGGCATGATCATCACGGAGGTGGATCGACAACCGGTCCGCAATCTGGCCGACTTCGAGCGCGTGTACAACTCGATCGAGGCGGGCGAATCTTTCCTCGTCCGGGTCAAACTAGCCAACGACGGTGGCACGTTTCTGACGGCGCTCACGAAGCCGGGGCGATAAACCGCCTGAGCAGCAACTGACACGAACCGTCTGTAGAATCAGGAAGCCCCACCAGATCAATCTCTGGTGGGGCTTCTACTGTTCAGGCCATATCAACCGAGTTGCAAATCCGCCACTCGCCATAATCCGAGGCTTTTATCACGGAATCGCCCATTCCCTTCGGTGCAGCCTTCATTGATGAGATACGATGGTGGTGGAAAGTTGAACGGAGCGCGTTCGAGATTCAAGAGCCGCCAGTCACCCGTCGTGATATCCTCATTCTCCGGACAATCCGGGAACGTCGTCGTGAGCAAATAATCTGTTCCGCTCGCCACAATGTTACGGAGGGCGCTGAAAATATCCGCGTATGACAAGTGTACCAGACAATCGCGACACAGGATCAGGTCGGCGGACGGAAGTGGATCAGAGGTCAGGTCGAGTACCGTGAACGTCCGGGCCGCACTTGTGTGGCGTTCCCGATTCTGCTGGATAAGTTCAGGTACGATATCTCCGCCGATATACCGGCATTCCCCTAGATCTACGTACTGCATCCAGCTGAAATCACCGCACGGGGCGTCGAGCAGCGTGCGAATGCCCAGATCCGAGATGAGAGCCGGAATCGCAGCCTCGATGCGCCGTGTCTGGTCACGTCCAGCCCCCTCACCCGAAACCGAGTCCCGCCCACTCCAGTGGTTTGTCTGGTAGATACGGTGGAAAGTTTGCCCGATAGAGAGGCTCCGTCCCTCTCGTGCCTCCTTTTCGAAGTAGAACGGATCGAACGGAACATCGTGACGTCGCGCGTGCATCGGCCTGCCCTCTATCGTGGTCTCCGTCACCTGACCCGCCGTGCGATGCGCGCAGCTTCTTCCTCCAGATACTCCGGCTCGGCGTCGATCTGCAACTTCGGCGATGGATGTTCTACTTCAGGTACCCGCACGCGGTCCCAGTCCTCACTCGTTACGATCGCTTCCAGGTGTTCGAGACGCCGCAGGACCCGTTCCCATTCGGAGGGAGTCGGGAGAGCTTTCTGGCTGGCCCGGAGTTCATCCCGCATGATACGTTCGACTTCGGCCCGGCTCAGTCCGGATTGGCGCTGGAGGATATATTCCCGTACCTTTCGCTCCTCCCATTCCTTACTGCCGATGCCAAGTTCGAGAACGCTCAATCCGTGCGATACGAGCCCCACACCCCATCCCAGAAGCGGCCATATCGCCCAGAAATCGCCAGGCGAGGTCATCAAGTTTATGATAATGAGAAACGCATTGATGACTACGAATGTGGCCAGGTGTACGTAGAAGTCGCGCAACGCCTTGACCCGTTTCCTGGCCTCACGTTCGAGCTTGGATTGATCTATCGTAGTATCAGGTTGCTCCTTCGCCATTATGCTCCTCATCGTTGTGTGCTATTGGCGGACTGCAAGCGTCAGATATACCTGAGCGTTCGGACCGGACTCCTTCCAGAGCCACCTGACGCCACGCTTACCTGACCGAATCGAACCCGGAAAAAATTGAGCCCGGAATGAACCGGTGCCCCTTAGCAGACCACCTAACTCGATCTGTACGCTGAAAGGTAGGTTATGATACACCTTCATTCAACGTCCATGCACATGGTCTGGTGCCTGGCTGCATAACGCGACGAATGTGTCCAGTACGCGTGCCCGCTGCGGATCATCCACGTTCAGGTAGCGGTGAAGCCCCTCGGGTGAAGGTTCCAGGTAGGTACGGCCATCTTCGCGAACACGAATCGTACCGGATTGAGAAAGGTCGAAATAGCCTTTATCCGGACGAACGGCATACAGGACGGATGTCAGATCCCAGGTGGGTCGGTCGTAGGGCATCGGCAGATAGTTGCGGTAGGCATCAGCCACAGGATGGTCCGGAACGTAGGCATAGTGCTGCTCGATGCTGGCAGCCGGGTACAGTATGGATGCGCCGATCTCGACCCCGCTCGCAACGATGAGAGTGGGCCACTCGGCGAACAGCTTCCGGGCCGATTCCAGATCGATTTTCACGTTGTACTCCGGATCACCTTCCGGGAAAGCACCGGCCATCACAGACAGAAGACGCACCTTGCGACGGACCAACTCACGTCCTCCAAGCGGACTATATGCGTCGGGTGCGGAATCGAGTAACCGGGCGAGATTCGTACTGAAACCGACCTGCACCATCGTGACAGCACCATCCTCCTCTGCGGCCAGTGTACGGCGAAGTACCTCAACCGCATCGGGTGCCGCTCTTCCGTCCGTCAGATCACGTGGGTACACGTAGGTGCCGTCAGCCCGGCGGCGGTCCACCGGGACCTTTATCATGCCATTGTCTTCCGGGGTTTTACCGCCCTTCACCACCCCGATCGGGATATCTCCCCGGCCATAAAAAGTATTCACCGCATCGATGTACGGCGCCGCCCATGGATTGTCCTTCGTGACAGTGACAGCAAGTAGCTTCGCCTCTCCCCTGCTCTCCAGCGCGTGAATCATGGCGAGTGCCAGCGCATCATCCACGTCGTTACCCATATCCGTGTCAAAAATGAGGCGGACGGGTTGTGCCCAGACAGGCGCAACCGTGAGAAGCAGAATCAGTGCTGCAACGAGACGAAGATTCATGAGAACTCTGATCGCTGGCGGCCAACCATCTGCCGTGTTCTGACAGGCGTATACGTCGGAAGGAATCTACGAAACGAAGAGCCTACGAACCTGGGCGTTTTTGCTCCAGATCCGTAGGCTCTTTTCGTGGTAGCCGGATGACAATGCAGCAGCAGACGGTCCGCTATCTGCAATCGTCTATGCGTTATCCAGCTTCAGGTCTTTCTGCAGTTCCTTGCTCTTGCTCGTCTTCCAGATGTACTGATCTACAAAGTAGTGATGGAGCGGGAAGCCAAGCAGGAGCGCCTTCAGTAGTGCATCCGAGTTGATGCTGCCGAACAGCTGGATTTCACTCGTGATGAGAAATGGCGCACAGCCCGGATGAACGTTCAGCGTGCAACCAAGGAGGCGAAAGATGAGCGCGAAACCGATGGCACAGGCCGCATAGGTAAGCATGCTCTCCGAGAGCTTCGGAGCCAGACCGAACTGCTTCTTATCCACACCGGGCCTATGATACCGGTTGCGGTGGTGGAACCAGATGAGAGCATGGTACTGGAGGTCGTGGAAGATGGTCACGAATGCTGAGAACGCCAGAAGGCTGGCGGTTAGCACCGCTTCCGAATAGCACACATACACGTGCAGCGGCACGACGGAGAGCAGAAAGAGCGTTTTCGTACCGTTTACCTTTTCTCCCTGCCGCACCCTGGCGAATTGCCGCACGATATACGCGATGGAAAGCGTCCCGACAGTCGCAACGGTCAGTGCAACGATCCAGTGCTCCCACGATAGTGCCGCCAGATAATCGAGATCGAATAGCGCGGCAAGCCGACCGGCTTCCGGAAGGGCCGGATAAAGCGGAACGGCTGGCGAAAAGCCCAACTGCTCACGCGCCTCGGGGTGACGTATGACAAATGCCACAAAAGGCAGGAGCAGCCCCATGTACAGCAGCGCGCTATCGAGCTTCTGGTCGACGATGTTCTTCTCGCCCCCCTTCTTCTGGTATAACCGAAGGAATCCGTAGTGCTGGCGCACGACGTGCCAGTACGCCCAGAGGCCGAAAAAGACCAGGAAGATTTTCCACGGAAGCTCATAGAAGCCCACGCCGAACTCGTACAGCGCGTACCCGATCAACAGCATTGCCGGGCCGGCCAGAAACCAGAGCAGGCTCCACGTCAGAAGCTTCTTCCGCTGCTTGAACTCCTGCTTATCAAAGTACGTACGGCTGATGGTTCCGAAGAAGTGCGGGCTATCCAGTAACACGACCCAGAGAAACCAGATGCCCACCATGTCCCAGCCAAGCCCCGCGTGCATGAAAAACAGAGCATAACCGGCCAGTGCACCGCCGATGAACCATGTCAGATCCATCCGACGGCTGATGATCCAGTTGGCAGTAAAACTGCCATTAACACTTAAGGCGAGTGTGCGTATCCGGTCCATAATGCGGAGAAGTTTTGCTAGGGGGTGATACTTCTGCCGTCAACAGATCGCCAGCCGTACCGGCACCTCAATTCTCAGTCGAGACGGCACGAACCTGCCGCAAAAATAAACTGGCTGGCCAAAAAACGCCAGCGCATCCCCGGTATACCGCGCCTGCAGGGGTGAGTGGCTCCGCGAATCAGCATCGGAACACCGATCGGTTCCTCACACCATCTGATGCACCACCGGGTGAGTTTTGAAAGCAGCCTTCGAACACAGGACTACATATCAGTGAGATATCCCCAGAGCCGGATCGATCTCGGGAGCATCGCCCTCCAGTTCCAGTTGCCTTTCACGCAAGCGATATCCTACGCCATAAACCGTCTCTATGAAGATCGGCGCCGCAGGATTCGGCTCGACCTTCTTACGCAACGAAGCGATGTGCCGGTCAATGGTACGGGTGATCAAGTCGGGCGGGAGTCCCCATACATCCTGGAGGATCTGTTCGCGCGTGAGCGTCCGGCCCTTATTGACAAGCATATAGCGGAGCAGGTCGTATTCCTGAGTAGTGAGCTCGACGAGTTCATCACCACGGTACGCCTCGTGAGAACTGAAATTCACCTCCAGATCTCCGATCCGGTGAATCTCCATAGGCTTCTCATGGGCGGGGAGGCGGCGCGATAGGATCGCCTTCACGCGCAGTGCAAGCACTTCCGCACTGAATGGCTTGACGACGTAGTCGTCCACCCCCAGGCCGAATCCGCTCAAGATGTCCTCCTGGGAACCCCGGGCCGTCAACATCAGGACCGGAACGTGGAGGCCCTGCGCCCGCATGTTGCGAAGCACATCAAACCCGTTCATCTTTGGCATCATCACATCCAGAAGCGCCAGGTGAATGCCTTTGTCAGCTGCGACTAGCTGAAGCGCCGCCTCACCATCCGAAGCCGTCGTGACCCGGTAACCATTCAACTCGAAGAAGTCCTTCAGACCCTGTCGAATTTCGGGTTCGTCGTCAGCAATGAGAAGGTGGAAAACCTGAACAGGGACTCTACTCATGTCGAAGTACTCGTTTGTGCGTGGTCAGCAATATGGCGTTCCGCTGCAAAGGGAGCAAGTCGTAGCCTTACTTTCGTGCTGAAAACCCGAGCTGCCATCTCAGAGCCCATGGCCCCCATCGGATTGCCTGACACAGCACAGGGGGTTGCGCTAGAGACGCATCCCGTGGCTGCGGGGTTCTGCCGCAGCGCAAGCTCATCGAGGTGCGTTCAGCTGCGAAGCGTGTATATCAAAGATCAGATCAATCCGATCGCTCACAAGGAAGCTGCCGAGCTCAAGTGTCTTGGGCAAACTCATTCCAAACGCTCGCCGGCTTATGTGCGCACGAGCATCGAACACGGCCTGCTTGACGCCATCCTCTACGGTGGCCATACCTAGATATGTTACCTGTAACATTACCGGATTCGTTCTGCCGTGCATGGTTAGATTTCCTGGCATCTCAAAAACGTTACCATCCACGAGATCGGCCCGGGTGCTTTCGAAGGATATCTCCGGATAGCGCTCCGCCGCCAGGAAGGCTGACGACCGGAGATGCTTATCCCGATCCGGATTACCTGTATCGATGCTGCGTGCATCGACCGTGATCCGGGCCTCCGTAGCAGCGAAATCGCTGGGATTGAATCGAAGCGTGCCTTCCACCCGCGTGAACGAGCCAGTAACGTGTCCAACAGCATGCTTCACACTAAACATTACAGAGCTACGGAATGGATCCACTTCGTAAGTCTCTGTAGCGTTAGCCAGGTAGGCATCACGTCCGCCTTGCACCGGCTCAGGTTCACTCATGGTTCGGGTCTGATTTGAGTCGCCGACATCCGGCGTTGATCTGAGAAGCACTCGTATCCTCTCTGCCCCCCTGCGAGTTCCCTCTGAACGCCGTCCTGAGGCTCCGTTACAGTAAGGTGACATTCGATACCTATCTACAGCGCGGCAGACGTGAACCGATATCCTGCTCCACATGTACACCTTAAAGTGATCGGGACGAGTTGCAGAGGAATTTTCAGGGGGGATGGTTTATGGACGGGCCGGTATTCAGAGATCGCAGGGAGGCCGGACGCGTTCTCGCGAAACAACTGAAGAAATACCGGGGGGAGAATCCCATCGTGCTGGGCCTGCCGCGGGGCGGCGTTGTAGTCGCCTATGAAATTGCGCAGGCGCTGGATGCTCCGATGGACGTCATCGTTGCCCGCAAACTAGGCGCCCCAAATCAACCGGAACTCGGCATCGGGGCCGTAGCCCCCGGAGGCGTGATCCTGCTGGACGAACACGCGATCAAGATGCTCGGCTATACGAGTACCGAGATCAATGAAGTCGCCGAACGTGAACGCGCAGAAATGCGGCGCCGTTTACACGACTACCGGGGGGACGGAGAACCAGACGTACGTGGAAGGACCGTCATCCTCGTGGACGATGGCCTGGCAACTGGCGTAACAGCACTGGCCGCCGCGCGCGCGGTCCGCCAGATGGGCCCTCGGAAGATCGTTCTGGCCGTCGGTGTCTGTCCAGCCGACACCGCCGAAATGCTTCGAGCGGAAGTTGATGAGGTCATCTGTGCCGCTACCCCCAAGCCCTTCCACGCAGTCGGGCTATGGTTCGAGAACTTCGATCAGACCACGGATGAAGAGGTCATTGATCTGCTCGATCGAGCGCGGGAGCGCATCAGTTCGGGCGGTGTCCGCTCCTGACGGCAGAACGTCCACTATGACAGATTCCCTCCGGTATGGCTGAGAATGAAATCCGGTTCGATGAAACAGTACGTGTGGATACGGAAGGCGTCACCCTGGAAGGTAACCTCGTGGTACCTGACCATGCGCGCGGAATCGTGCTGTTCGCACATGGGAGTGGTAGCAGTCGCCACAGCAAGCGTAACCAGCACGTCGCGCGCCGTCTTCAGGAAGCCGGGCTTGGCACGCTGCTGATAGACCTGCTTACCGCTGAAGAGGAACGCATCGACCGGTTTACGGCCCACCTCCGTTTCGATATTCCCCTGTTAGCCGGGCGGCTAGCCGGAGCCGTGGACTGGCTGGAGCGGCACGAGGTTACGTCAGGAATGCCCGTGGGTATCTTCGGAGCTAGCACGGGAGGCGGTGCTGCTATCATTGCCGCAGCGAATCGACCAGGTCGTGTGTATGCTGTCGTCTCGCGCGGAGGGCGACCCGATCTCGCCGGAGAGGCCCTTCACCATGTTGCGGCCCCTGTTCTCCTGATCGTTGGTGGGCGCGACTTTCAGGTCATCGAACTCAATGAGGAAGCCTTTGCACAGATCAACGCAGAGAAACGCTTGGCCATCGTGCCCGGAGCTACACACCTTTTCGAAGAGCCGGGTGCACTGGATGCGGTAGCGGATCTCGCCATCGAGTGGTTCACGAAGCACCTGCACTCCAGCACGACAGACGTCGTCCGGGCCAATCCCGATCTTCACGACGAAAACGACGTCGTGGAGCAGAGGGAACCCCTCCGAGTCTACCGTGGCCAGGCAGAGCGGGCAGCCCTGATCCGCCGGGCCGCCGAGCCCTTCGATTCCATCGCGGACGCTGACCTCGACAGGCTACTCGATCGAATCGGACGCGCACGCGTCGTCCTGATAGGCGAGGCTTCGCACGGCACATCCGAATTCTACCGGATGCGGCAGAAGATCACCCGGGCGCTCATCGAACAGAAGGGGTTCAACATCATCGCCATCGAAGCGGATTGGCCGGATGCAGAGCACGTGGACGAATACGTGCGGCACCGCGAACCGAGACCGGAGCGCGGCTGGCAGGCATTCGACCGGTTTCCTTCCTGGATGTGGCGCAATTACGAGGTACTCGAGTTCGTGGAGGATCTGCGCAATCACAACGCAAGCGTCGAAGATGACGAGCAGGTAGGCTTCTACGGGCTGGACATGTACAGCCTTTACACGTCCATCCATGAAATCCTCCGCTACCTCAACGAAATAGACCCGGATCTTGCCCGCACAGCACAGCAGCGCTACAACTGTCTCCTTCCCTTCCAGGCTGATCCGGCTCTCTATGGGAGCGCCGTGATCAGCCAGCGGCACCGGGACTGCGAACAGGAGGTGGTTGCCATGCTTCAGGATCTCCTGAAGCAGCGCATAGAGCATTCCGCTGGTAATAAAGATCGGTTGTTCGATGCCCAGCGGAATGCGGCGGTCGTCGCGAGTGCAGAGCAGTACTACCGCATCATGTACTATGGCTCACCCGAAAGCTGGAATCTCCGGGACACGCACATGTTCGAGACCCTGAAAGCGCTCCTGGATTTTCGCGGGCCGGGCTCGAAAGTCGCTGTATGGGCACACAATTCCCATATCGGGGATGCAACAGCTACTCAGATGTACGCGCGCGGAGAGTTTAATATCGGCCATCTCTGCCGCAAAGAATTTGGCAATCTGGCGTATATCATCGGATTCGGTACGCATACGGGCATCGTTGCGGCCGCTACGGAATGGGGCGGCCAGGTAGAATTCAAGCAGGTACGCCCGTCTCATCACCGGAGCTACGAATGGCTCTGCCACGAAAGCGGCGTGCAGAACTTCTTTCTCCACCTACGCACCCCCACCTACCCCGATATCCGGTCCGAGCTGTCAGAACCCCATCTGGAACGCGCCATCGGTGTGATCTACCGACCCGAAACGGAACTGCAGAGCCACTATTTCGGGGCAGTGCTCCCGCAACAGTTCGATGAATACATCTGGTTCAACGAAACGGATGCCGTACACCCGCTCGGAGAGACCACTGCCCCCGACCTTCCACAGCGACATCCTTTCGCCCTGCTAATTGACTAGACGTCCGCTTCAGGGCTCTCTCAAAACCACCTGAATGAGATGATGGCCTGATTACCATTGAGCGATGCGGGCTACTGCCATTCAGACCATCAGTACAGGTAGATAATCCGATATGCCAGAATACGCGCAACCCGAGACCCCACCCTACGAACTCCAGCCCTTGTTGGATAAGTCCGTCATCGTCACCGGCGGGACGACCGGCATTGGCCGTGCGATTGCGCGCCTCCTGGCCACACGCGGCGCACGAGTGCTCATCTTCGGGCGACATGAGCGGGAATTGCAGGAAGCTCTTGATGAGTTCAGCCATACGAGTCCCGATGTTCGCGGACTCGTTGCGGATGTATCGCGGTTGGAGGATATCAGGAAGGTCTTCCGACAAGCCGATGAGGAACTCGGAAAACTCGATATTCTGGTGAACAATGCCGCTGTGGATGGCGAGGGCTTTGAGACGGAGTCGCCGGAGAGCATTAGCTATGCCGTAAGCACGAACGTAGCCGGATATCTCATCTGTGCTCGCGAAGCGGTTGCCCGCATGAAGAAGCGCGGCAGCGGCCATATCGTCAACATCGGCTCCATGAGTGCCAGCCTGCGCGAACCCGACGCCAGCACGTACGTGGCCACGAAAGCAGCCATCCAGGGTTTTTCCGAGTCCCTGCGCAAGACCGTGAACCAGGATGGCATCAAGGTCACGTTAATCGAACCCGGCAAGGTGGCAACCGAGATGACGGACATGCAGGATGAGGCAAAACACCAGGCGCAATCACACCTGGAGATGCTGAAACCAGAGGATATCGCGGCATGCGTGTATTTCTGCCTGACGCAACCGCCCCGATGCGATGTGGTATCCCTCGAAGTTCGTCCGCACCTTCAGATCATCTGAGTTGCGTGTCCTCCGAAACGGATCGTAAGCTCACCTCCCTCCTCTACGCTCCCTACGTGGCGCTTTACGCAAGACTCGCAATGAACATAAAACAGGGTGCTGCTGTCTTCCAGCAGCACCCTGTTTTCAACGGCATATCACCTCATTGAACCAGTAACAGAGCCAGGATTGTGGCTGCTAGCTCGGTGTTCACCTCATCGACGAGAGACTCCGCGATGGTGGCCTGGCTGGTTGTAAAAAACGTAGCGTATAGCTCGGCTATGGCGGTTGCAGAGGGAGCGGCATCTACTGCGGCCTTCAGAGCCGATAATGCCGGCCCTGCACCGCTCTGAGCCGCGTCGAGGACCTCTACCGCGACACCCAGTTCAATAGCAAGCTCTTCCTTGACCGCATCCTCGTAGCTCGCATAGGCTGAGACTACGGCTTCTGCATCGGCAGCCGCTCGGATGCTCGCAACGAGCATCTCTCCCGCTTGTTCGACGGCTTCGACCTGCGCACTGGCGGCATTGTGAGCGCGCATCGAGGCTTCGATAGCATGCGCCGTACTAAGAGCCACGAACACCTCAGCCCGCTTCCGCAACTCGAACCGTACCGATGCGGACGCGATATTGTTATAAGCTTTCAGCAAGGCGGCACGCGCCGCAAGCTGCCCCTGTGCAGCAACATCGGCAGCGACACCCGCTTTCTCATACGCCTGGGCGAGTGCCGCTTCGAATTCCGCCACAGCTTCAGCAGCGGCATCTGCGCTCTGGGCTTCGGACAGTTCAGCCTGAAGTGCAGCATAGATACCACCCTCCATCACGACCAATTCGTCGGCTATCTCATCGCCGACTTCCTCTCGGATGTATTCCGCTTCGGCTTCAGCAGCTGCCTGGATGGCAGCCGCAACCTGGGTGGCTGTTGCATCGCCATCCTCAACGCGCGCCGCGACCTCGCTAGTCACGTAGGCTGACACATCAGCCAGGGTAACGGCATCTTCGTCATCCCGGCCCTTCGCTTCCAGATAAACCTCTGCCTCCACATCGGATTCTGTCGTAATCGGACCCGCGGTTACCGATGAGCGGCCGTCCATGTAAACGAGCGTCTTTGACGTGAAATCAGTGTCGTTCGTAGCGGTAACCAACACCACATCGGTAATCCCTTCCAGATCGAGGGTGTAACGCCCGGAGGCATCCGTCTGAGCACTACCCTCCAGTTCCTGGGTCTCTCCACTATCAGCCACGATCTTGGCTGTCACCGTGGCGCCTTCCACCTCATTGCCCGATTGTCCGTACGTTAGATTTGTCGTTACCCAACCGACGACGGTAACGCCCCCATCCGAAGTGGCGCTGTCACATGCGCTAAGAATCAGCGGTGCCAGCATGAGCATGGCGGCACCTGTGCCTCGCAGTTTGTACCTGGTCATACGAGCGTAACTCCTGTTGTGAACGAAACGACATGGTGTCGCACGGGTAAGGACACGCAAGACACCGGTCGCAACATTCATCAATCCACGTACCCCTCCCTCCTCTCCTTCTGATACGGAACGGGCTCGTTACGAACGCTGCAGCCTAAAACAGTATACCTGCTGATACCTGACGGCTTGGCTGGATACGGAGTTCAGCGTTTGCGCAGCACATGCACAAACAGATGGTAATGCTCAAGATGTGTAAAGGACCGTAATGGACGGCCTGTCCCTGGATGGCGCTTATACGCCAGCGCGGCTCCAGGGTGGATTCAACGAGGCAATACGCTCGAAAACAGGGCAGGAAGGGTGGTGTGCACCGGGCAAGTACCCGATACTCATGAGAAACTCCCCTACGATCTCCCCACCCGTAAATAGAAAAGTCCTTTTAAATAGCTTCACCCATTCCTGCTTGCTTTGAGGATGATGGTGCTCAATCCAGCTGGCAAAAGATCCGTAGTCCTTCCGAATTTCCTGAATGCGCCGCGCATTCTCGATGGCGGCATTCACCTTCAGCCGATTGCGGATAATGCCTTCGTCGGCCAGGAGACGCGCACGGTCTGCCTCGCCATAGCTCGCCACGGTGTCGATATCAAAGCCATCGAACGCCCGCCGAAACGCCTCCCGCTTTTTGAGCACCGTCAACCAGGAAAGCCCCGCCTGATTGATTTCTAAAACGAGCCGTTCGAAAAGCGCGTTATCGTCACGTATCGGAAAACCGTATTCGGTATCGTGATAAGGACCGTGAAATGGGTGGCCCGGCGCAGCGGTGCAGTACGTACTCATCTCATGAAATCGGCGGCAGGGTGACCTTCTCGCCAGTACGGATCGATTGGTAGATTGCCTCGACGACGCGCATGTCCTTCAGCCCCTCCTCCCCTGGAACGCGTACGGGCGTATTGTCGATGATATTTTGAGCAAACTCGTCCATCTGTGCGGCCTGCTGGTTGATGACGGGATAATTGAGCGGGCCGTCTTTGGACTCGCCCTTAATGCCACTGTAAGACGAGAACGGGTCGAGACGGTACCAGCCGTTCTGTGCCGTAACCTGCAGGTAATTCATATTCATGCCGAAGCTGGTGCTCAGGCTGGCTACGGCGCCACTCGGGAATTCAAGCTGGAACAGGGTGGTCTCGTCTACCTCCTTGAACATGTCGGGACGCGTCGTGAAAGTCTGAGCCGTTACAGCGATCGGCTCTTCACCCGTGGCGTAGCGAGCCGCCTGGAGTGAGTAGACGCCCATGTCCATCATAGCCCCACCACCATAGGCCTTCTTCAACTTCCAGTGGTCGGAACGGCCTTCTCGGTATCCTGCTCCTGCGGTGACGAGCCGGATGGGACCATAGACTTGCTCCCGGCCAATGCGCATGATCTCCTGCGTCGTCGGCTCGAAGTGCATGCGATAGCCGATGGAAAACTTCTTCCCTGCCTTCTCCGCTGCCTCGATCATGCTGGCACACTCACGGACCGATAGCGCCATTGGCTTTTCACAGATGACGTGTTTGCCCGCCTGAAATGCCCGTATGGTGTACTCCGCATGCATGGAGTTTGGAAGCACGACGTAAATGATGTCGATAGCCGGGTTATCCGCAATCCGGTCGAAGGTCTCGTACGAATAAATGTTCTTCTCCGGAATCCCGTATTTCGCCTTCCAGGCAGCCGCTTTAGCCGGCGTCCCCGTCACAATACCGGCAAGCCGAACGTTCTTCGTCTCCTGAAGGGCAGGCGCAAGAAGATCGGTGCTGTAATACCCCAGACCAACGAGCGCAATCCCGAGAGGTTTTACAGGCGGGCGCTGCTTGACCGACGCCATTGCCTCAGCCAGTGTGCCGAATGAAACGGCTGCCAGTCCCAGGCCGGCGGGGATCTGTTTGATGAACGAACGGCGGCTTGAAAGAGAACTTCCTGTGGTGAGAAGGTGCGTATTCATGGTGCCCTGCCAGGAGTTAGCCTCTGGTTTTTGACGAGTGCTTGCCAAGATACGATTTGCCGTTCCGTTGCACCACGGGTAAAACACATCGTTTCGCATCACCCCGTCTCTACAGACAACGGCAACGCGCATAACACATTCCGGCAGCCTCGACTTCGTTCATTATGGAAAGACTCCAATTCACCACGATGCCACCTGAACTCGGGTGAACCATATTACTGTAATGCACCGAGATTCGCATAGTTATTACAATTTTACCATTCCTTCTTACCAAAAGAATATGCTTCGTACACCCATGGGCGTTGATGGGATCGTTTGACCCGACTCTCCCGGATCTTTTGAACAGGGGTATCGAATTTGCAGGTAAGCAGCACGCCTGGTTCCCCCCGCTTTATATGGCAGGTTTTATAGCCATCGCAGAACGGGATATCTTGGCAGCTATTAAAGTTGAATCGAATGCACCCGGCGAATACCCCGACCACTCCTCCTGCAGAGCAATATGCTCGTTCAATACCCACGCTGATGATGGTCTACCACCCTCCGCTCTTCTCTATCCCCCAACTCATAGTTCCCCAGTAAATCCCGGCTATCCACCTACCATATGCTGTGATGGTTTATAAATTGCAAATAAAATTGATTCATTCCATTCCTCGGGCTGCGTTATACACCACATCCTTTTTACCCCATAAAAACAACAACATGGAAAGCTAATGGCATCAACATTACCTGCCCTGACCAATGGCTAACTATGGATTTATGCAGGCCATATCTGCTCCTGGTGTTTTGATTCCAGCCCATCGGGCCATTATTTTTACCATTGAGTTCGGCTTGTTACCGCCGAACAGAAGTAATCCGGCCTGACACACGCTACTATTGTCGAGCCGTTCCGCCTTAATCACCCAAACTGATCGTCCAATGGATCTATCTTCGATGAGTCGAAAGGAGCTCCTGTCTCTCCAAGATAAAATCTTCGCGGAGTTGGACAGGCGTACCAAACAAGAAAGAGACGAGGCCATTCGTAAAATTCGCTCCATAGCCGATGAGGTCGGACTTTCACTGGACGAACTCGTCAGCTCGCAGAAAGGTAAAGCCAAATCAAAGGCACAGGTGAAGTATCGCGACCCGAATAATCCGGAAAATACCTGGGCCGGACGCGGACGTAAGCCTCGCTGGCTCGAACAGGCGCTCGAGCAAGGCAAGAAGCTCGAGGACTTTGCCGTGTGATGTAATGCTACGAACGATGGGGAATCGTACGCGTAACTTTGCGCTCTCTAGCAGGGGATGCGCATGATAGAAACAAAACCTCCCGCCAACAGAGTTGAGCGGGAGGTTTTGTTTTTGAATGTATGTCCGGCTATGTGGCGTTACTCCGTATGCCGTCGGACTTCCCGAAACAGGGCAGCTAGCTTGAGTTCGCTCAACCGGCCGTCTGTACGCACGCCGCTGCTCACATCCAAACCAAATGGGCCTACGTACCGGATTGCCTCTGCGACATGCTCTGCCTTTAGTCCGCCGCCCAGAAAAATCGGGATGCCCACCTGATCCCGTATGGCACGACTGATTCTCAAGCCCCGTGCACGGCCTGCGCTCCCTGTATCCCTGGCGGTAAGCGCCTGGCTCCCTGACTCCAGGAGCAGTGCATCCACATAGGGAGCGATCTGAACGGCTTCCTGGAGAGCAGTTTCATCCGTGACGTAAACCGTCTGGACAATAGAAACTCCAGGCATGCCTCGGCGCAATTCTTCATAGCTACCCGATTCGAGCCGGCTGCATAACTGGACCGTGTTCGTCCGGCACCGCCGCTGTTGTGCGACTACGTCACCAGCGGCCCGCTTGCTGGTGAGTAGAAACGTACCTATGGGCGGCGGCACGGAGGCAGTTATCTCCGCGATCTTCTTTTCCGGAAGCCCCGCCCCGTTCGGCATAAGCGAGGCGAGCCCGATCGCAGAAGCTCCAATCCGAATAGCGGTCCATGCCTCTTCTACACTGCTAATGCAACACACTTTTATGCGAGGCACGGAAAAGGAAGACATGACGAATATTCGACGTTGAACGATGAGCCAGGGGTCAACTGACCGCGTGCGGTGTACTTCGTAAGACGCATTCCGCCGCTAAGCAGTCAGGATGCAGGAATGCAGTGCCTGTATGTGCAGCTCACGGCAGTGTCGATGCCTGACTGCACCAGCTTTCAGCAGCCTGTAGCATTGAGACGCACTGAAAGATAATACGAGCGGTACGGATAATGCAGCGCCGGCTACGCAAGCACGAAATACCTTGCAATCCTTCTTTCGTGTGCTGAGACGAACAGACTTAGTCTACACGCAACCGCCTCACATGAGCGAGCAATGGAATCTCAGGCTCTACGAAATCGGATACACGGGCTGCATCTTGCGATTTGGTTGCTGCCGGGCTCTGTTTCAAAGACTTACGTCTATCTCATCGGCCGTTTCCCCCCTTTCTCGAAGCGACATCGACCATGTAATTCAAAAGTGACAGGGCTGTATCCAGGTCGCGGTCGACCTGATTGCGCAGATCTTCGAGTTTGGGTTCAACGTGGACGTTCGGAGAGACGCCCCGGCCCTCGAGTCGGCGGCCGCCGGCCGTTACATAGTCACGCGTGCTGATGCGTAGCTCGCCCCCATCTGGCAGCGGCTTACGATGGCTTACCAGCACATTTCCTGCCGTTGTGCGCCCGACAACAACGCCACGCCCGGATTCCTGCATCGCAGCGGCAAGCACTTCAGCCGCACTCTGGCTCGAGTGATCTGTCAGGACAACCACACTCCCCTGGTAAGCCCGCCGTCCCATACCCGCTAGGCGAATGGCTCTCGCGCCACCATCCCGATGAATCTCTCTGCCGAGCGTATAATTTTTCCTGTAGAAATTACGCAGGATCTGCCGGAGAGCGGACAACTGACCTCCCCGGTTATTGCGAAGATCAATGATGACCCCGGGAGCATCGTGGTTTCGGGCTAGCTCATTCGAAAACCACTCCGCAGACTCATCCGAAAAGTGGTCGAAACGAAGGTAAAGCATTCCGCCCTCCAACCTGCGGGCGATCTGCGGGTCGGTACGAGGAAAAAACCTGCCCGTAACACGAACCGTATACTCGTTATCCTCGGCATCGAGAAAATCAAGCTTTACGGTCTCGCCCTCTCGAATGAGGTACTGAGCATTCCGCTCGACGAACTGACCGAAGGGAAAATCTTCCCACTTTGAGAGGATCCACCCCGGCTTTACACCGGCTATGGCAGCAGGCGAATACGGGCTGACCTCCATAATCACGAACTGGTCGTCCACCCACTTCCCGCGCACACCCAGCCCGACATCTATATGTCCTTCTGCTCTCCAGACCGCCTCCGGGCTTGCCACTCGGGTGTGTCCGTCCTCCAAGACAGACATCATACTGCCCAGGATGGCATACAGGCTCTTCTCAGATGAAGCCGTGTCAGCCTGCTGGCGATAAGTCTCGCGGATCTGTTCCCAGTTAACTGCCCTGTGATTGGGATCGTAGTAGCGTTCCTCGACGAGCTTCCATGCGGTATCGAACACTTCCAAATTGCTCGCCGCATACCCCTTTGCATCTGGCGAGCCGGCGCCTCCGAATCCGATGAGCTGCGCAACGTTCGGACTACACGAAAAACTGCTGACACTCGTAAGCATGAGTACGGCGGCTACACCGTGCCAGTTGCGAACGAAAGAATTGCAGCGTAAGTCGGGCATGGCGCTACAGGCTGGGGGCATTCTTAATAAATAAGGCGCGGCTAGTACAATATAAATAACGACATCGTTGCATATTGGGGTCCCATGTCTCTGACGTTTCGGAAGAAAAATTCCGAAGCCATGAGCCTGAAGAAGAGATCTGTCGCAGCGGCGCGTCACTACCTCGTGACAGTAATCACAAATCGTGCCGCCGTTGTTAGATACGTGATGGCGGGGGCATGAAAGACGGCACTACAGACGCAACCGAATAGCAGTAAGGGATCGCTGCCGGACAAAGAATCGTCTGACGCACCATAGCCGATGGACCACGGATACGCATAACAAAGGCTCTCGCAGGCGATCATACCCGCGAGAGCCTTTGTTATGTCTCCAGTAAGGCAGCCGTTTACCAGCCCGGCATCAACACCAGCCCGAAGTATCCTCTCTTTTCCGGGCGCTGGAAGGGATAGGCGTAAAACGTTTCGAGGACGAGATAACCCAGGAGATTGAAACGCGCCGCCACACCGGTACTGAATACCGGTACGTTGCCGTCCGACGAGTCTGTTGACCACCGGAAATCAGGAGGATCACCGCCTGACCATGCCAGCCCCGCATCGAAGAAACCGGCAAGTTCGGTCGGCAGGAAGGGGAAGTTGATCAGACCAAACTCACGCGTACCGAGAAGCGGAACGCGGATTTCCACAGCAGCAATGGCTATACGGTCGCCGATGACACGATCCAGTACTTCACATTCATCGATAGATTCACCCGCGCACTCCTCCGCTTCGAATGAGTTGATGCCATACCCATGAACCCCGCGAAGGTTGTACGTACTGTAGCCGAGATTCAGCGGATAGAACTCGTCCAGTTCGTTATCTTGCAGACCGTAGCGCCCGATATGATATCCACTTAGTGCAAGTGTGACGGGATTAAAGAAGAAGTACCTGCGGTAGTCGGCTCTTACGAGGCCATAGTTGTGCGTGCCGACGGTATATCCTGCCTCGAAGCGGTAGCGCCCTCCCCAGATCGGGGAAGTAAACCCGAAGAAAGAATAGTCTCCTACGTAAGCTCCGGACCCACTCACGAGATACAGGGGGTCGAAAGTATTCTCAATATTCCCCGTCGTCCGGCGAACGACCTGCCCGAACTCGTTAACATAAAGACGGGTGACGTCCACGTCGGATGCAATGCGGCTGAATTGCACGGCGCCTTCAAAGCGGCGTGTCGTCGTGACGGGGTACTGCGCGATTCCCTCTGCTGAAGACACATAGACCCGCTGTAGGATCTGTTCGTAGAACGGCATACCGGCCGCATCATCAAATCCTGTGATCGTTCCGCCGGTCAGATATGGAATATGGCTGACCTGCCCACCCCAGTTCAGTTGTTCTTTCCGGTTGAGATAGGCTGCCTGGCCGCCAATGTCCTTGAGCGTGCCATTCGCACTCGCGGTAATGCCAAGGAGGTGGTTACCTAGCAGATCACTGAAGAGGAATGAAACCCCTCCCACGATGCCTGCTCCAAACCAGGAACTATAACCGACACCGAAACTCGGCTGGCCTATGGCGGCCAGCCGCAACTTACCGCGATAGGCTTCCGCCAATCCTGTTTCCCCTCGCGGGGCTGGCGGAAGCGACTCCAGCATACCTCCACTGGCAAGTCCATTCATGCCCTGCTGCACCGCTGGAGGCAGCATCCCGGCCAGAGCGGTTCCCGGGGGCGTGACAGGCATACCCTCCGTTTGCTCCTGATCTAGTGCATATACGGCGTAGTTATTGTCGCTAAACACGGAGAACATCATCAAACCGGTATCGTCTGCAACGGACAGCGCCGGAGCGAGGTCGGTAATCCCGCTGACGCCCGTGGCGACGTTCGTGACCCGAGCCATCTCGCCGGAGTCGATGTCCATCCGGTAGATATTGCTGAACCCGTCCGGATCGGAGATGAAGAAAACGCTCCTCCCATCCGGAGCAAACTGCGGATTGATGTGCTTGGCCCTCTCAAACGGTACCGATACACGAATGTCGCCGGAAGCGACGTCCATGAATCCGAGCCGCATGGGGGCATACTGAAGCGTCTCGAAGTTGGTACCATCGGGTCCGCGATCGGTGGCCCATACGAGGGTACGCCCGTCCGGCGACCAATCGGGGTGAATATCAGCGTACCGATCGCTGGTAAGCTGCCGTACCGTCCGGGCCCGGACATCGTACAGGTACAGATCGCTGATCCCGCCGTTTATGCCTGAAAAAGCAATGTAGCGCCCATCCGGGGACCAGGCCGGGTTCTGAAATGCACCGACGCCCTTGATCTTGATGTTCCGGTCTACATCTCCCGATTGCACGTCCAGAATTTCCAGCCGATTATCTCCTTCCGCAAAGGTGACGAAGGCAAACCGGCGTCCGTCGGGAGACCACGTACCGGCAGAGTTGATGAACCGTATGGCGTCGAAGTGCGGGTTGGTGCGCTGCGACGTTAGCCGCTTGATGACTTTCCCCGTCCGCGTATCTGCCAGGTAAATGCCAATGTCGAAGAGGCCGCGTTCAGATATGAAGGCAACGTACCGCCCGTCCGGACTGACCGCCGGTGCGATATTCATATCACCGGCATCGACATCCTTCGCGAGCACACGTCGTCCTGCGCTCTCCGGGAGATCCCTACCTGCAAGAAGGGGGGTATAAAACGATCGTAATTCCCGGTGCCACAGGGTCGAGAGCGAATCCGCATCCAGACCCGTAGTCATCGTGAAAGCCATATCGAGGTCCCCGATGGTCGCATTCGAGAAAAGATCTGCGACGGCCCGGTTCCCTCCGTAACGCCCTGCGATGAAGGCCATGAGGGCCTGCCCGTAGCGGTAGGGAAAGAAGCGTGGATCGCTGAGGTCGTCGATAGTGGGGAGATCGTTTCGGAGTACCGCATCACGCATCCACATAGCCGTATGAGGGTCGTAATGCCCGACACTGAGGTACTCCGCCATGCCTTCGACGAGCCACAGCGGCACCCGGCTGAGTCCCTGCAGCCCCCCGCCTAGAGGCCCCTGGACGATGTCGTATTGGAACGTGTGCACGAGTTCGTGCCCGAGTACGTGATCCGTCTCCTCATATACTCCGGTAAACGGCATGACGACGCGGTCCAGAAGCGACTCGGTTACACCGCCAACACCCTGCCCGATTACGCCTTCGATGACGTTAGTCTGTTGGAAGTCCGCATCATTCGCGTAGAAGATGATCGGCTTCCGATCATAGCTGTGGAGGAAAGTAGCCGAGTGGATGCTGTACCAGCGCTCTGCCATGCGCGCGGCATCCCTTGCCTTTTGCTCTTCTTCGGGATAGAAATAGATATCGTAATGCGCCGTGCTGATGGATTTGAAATCGAAATCATCGTGCTGAACCTTATTCCGCCCGAAGTACTGAGCCTGCGCGTCTGAGATGGTCGAGGATACGAGCGTGAAGAGCACTACCGCTCTGAGAACGGTACGTGCACAATATGCGAGCTTCATGGATGCTGCCTCCAGCCTCTTTCGCCAAAACCACACGGCTGATTCGAGTCCGGGCATCGAGCCGCCGGATCAGGACTGCCTTGCATTCATGGCACGCACCGTGGTTGTGTTCGGCTTCCCGTACATCATTGAGCCAGAGATGACAATGCAGGGCAGATTCCCCCGTTCCCTTCCCTCGCTCTCCGGGTTGCAACGACACCGTTAATGCGCGTAATCATCTTGCAAACCGGGTCTTTGGGAACCTGGCCGAAGCCCGCGATTCCGGATAGATCTATAGGAAGGCAGCCGCATCGGGGAAGCGCTGGCTAAGTTCTCGGCTATCATCAGCGTGGTCGGCCAGTAGCTGGAAATCGGCAAAATCGAAACCGGGCCCGACCGTGCAGCCCGTGAGGGTATAGCTGCCCAGTGGACGTGCCATTTGCCAGCATCCCTCCGGAACGACGTGGACGGGCTGGCTCACGTCGTTCAAAGGGCCAAGAATGAGCCTGCGTATACCGCTGAAATCCGGGCTGATCCAGGCCAACTCGAGCGAGTCCCCTTCGTAGTAATGCCAGATCTCATCGGATGCGACGCGGTGCCAGCGGCTGTAGGTACCCTGAGGCAGCAAAAAATAGATAGATGTGAGCGCAGAACGAATAGGCCGCCCGTCTGCAGGATGAACGTTTGCTTCCGAGCGGAAGACTTCGCGATAGAAGCCGCCCCCCGGGTGAGCTTCCAGGCCAAGCCGCTCGATGAGCATGTCGATGCGGGAATTCATGATCTTCTATTCTTGATTCGCCCGAACGATTCGTTTGAGCATAAATGTCGAAGGCGGGTATTTCATCAGTCAACAGCCGGATTGCTGCGCCTGTCAGCATACGGCACGTTGCCCTGCAAAAGCACACAGGGCGGCTCAGGAAGTGCCCGAGCCGCCCTGTGCAATCACATAGCTTCTCCCACTTACGGCATCTTGCTTGCCAGCACGAAAGCCGTTACACGGTCCTGATTCGGAAGACGAGTCAGGACAAACTGCCCCTGCCAGGCACGGCCCCGATCATCTTGCACGGCATACGTCCGCCAGAATAACGGCCCGGTCTCTCCTGCTTGCGTCTGCTCCCATCCGGCCTGCTCCAGTTGTGGAGCGAAATGCTGCATCAGCTCCGAAAGGCTCTCGTCCGTCTGAAATGCTGCACTGGCCTGAACCTCGTCCATACCTGTCAATCCACTGCCCGACCCGATGCTCGCCGCGTAGATATTGCTCGGAAGTGTGAGAAGGGGCATCGGAGGCAAATCCAGCGGCCGATCAGACAGTGCGTCGGTCTCACAAGGGGTCCGCTCTCCCGCTATTCCATTGATCGTCAGGCGTACATCAGTCAACTCTCCACGCTGATTCGATGACATGACATTGACCCATTTGCCTCCTGCTGGTGAGCAGTACAGGTTGGGATAGGCTTCCGCTGCTGAGACGAAGCCCCATCGAGGCCATGTCTGCGTCCGCCAACCTGCCTGACGGAAGTGGTCATGATAGAATCGCGCCACCTCCTCTGCGGAAGTGTCGGTCTGCAAGAAAATCGTGGTTTCGTAGGGTCGAATCAGGCTTCCCAGAAGCCGGGCGCCCTCCGGCATGGCAAAAGGCACCGTGAAATAATCCGGCAACGTGCCGGGTAAAAGCTCAACTTCCCCCGGTGGCGCCCCCGGATAGGAGAGTGCCTGAAGGGCCAGTTCGCGGATCGTATCCTCAGAGGTCTGCGCCGCCGCGCCTGCAGTGGCCCAACTGATGAGAAAGCAAAGGACGAATCGTTTTACTGATGTACACACAACAGAATGGGAGAATGGTACGCTGGCAACGTGTCTGCGGGCTGGTAGATCAACAATCCCTGCACCGGCACCGCGTACGATGATCTCGATGCTCTGTTGCGGCGGTCATAAAGGAAGATTCATGAACCGGACGATCAATCCGGACAGGCGCTTCCGGTTAAAACGGCCTATACGTCACTCTCCCCGGCAACATGAGGCTATAAGAATGTACGGGTAGCTTTACGGATTTCCGTGCGGCCTGCCGGGAGAATTCTCCAGACTGCTAAGCAGATTGTCGTCGTAAGGATTGTCCTTGACCAGATGAAATAGCTCGGCGATCAACTTATCCTTTTCCGTGCTCGGCCGCTCGTGGGTGCTCAATCGAATCGAATCTGGATTCGTCCGTTCCCAGGCCACCACACGAAATCGGAGCGGCAAATCCGAATAGACATGGGATACTTTGCCGTCCACGACGGCAACATAAATCATTTCTTCTTCCATTCAGTTACCTCCAATATGGCATTGGTCACCACACCGGCTTGCTCATACCGATTCCCGAAAATCATTAGCCGGATCGAATCCTCTCACATGGGTTTTAGCTGCACCTGCCCTTGCGATCCACTAGCGCAGGTACGCTATTGCAAACGCGCCCGCCGAACGCCCCACTCCAGTTCCGCATATCAGGGTCATGCTTCCGGAAAGAACATAACATACCGGCCTCAGCTACATCGTGCATACCGCCTCATTTGCCGCCCACTTCCTGCTTTCGGATAAGCCGGTTATTTAAAGCTGTGCATTAATCTAGCTTGCGGCGCACTCTGACTTACTCGGACTTGTGACGGGTTACACATTAATCACTACCGGGGCCTGGAACAGGCCCATACCCCTCTGGTAGCATCGTAATGTTTTCTTGCCGGGCCTAAAACCGGCAATAACGATCCTTGCCTGCCGGGCGGTGTGGATTATTCGGTTGCTGTTCTCTCCTACTTATTTCGGCGGGCACGCACACGCCCCGTATACCTGCAACCCGCTTATGGACATGAATGGTACAACCAGCCATTCGTGAAGAGGCCTACCGCTGTTACGAAGATGAGGAGGATGTCATCATGAAGTGGAACGTGCTACTCTCAGCCATGCTGATTGCATGCATCAGCACAGCCTGCCAGCGGACGGAAACCGGTGCAGAAGCCGAAGGACCCGAAAGAGAGGTGGCCGTGCCCAATCAGCAACGACAGGCAACCATGCAGTCTATCGACTCCAGGATCTCCGATCTCAACGAAGAGATTGCATCACTGGAATCGCAGGCGCAATCGCCCGAAACACCGGCAGAAGCACGCGAGGACATTCAGGACGACGTACAGGAGGCACGCGAAGATCTTCAGGAAGCCAATACACACCGGGCTAACATCGAGCAGGCCACGAACCGCGAACAATACGACAGGGCTCGCGCCGAGGTCTGGGAGGAGCTACGTAGCGTCGACTTACGATTGACCGAAGCACGGCTGGAAGCGCCGAACGACCTAGAAACGTTCCGCAAAGCTGTGCAGGAGGAAAAACAGAAACTCGATATGGAGGTCTCCAGAGTCGAAGATGAAGCCGATCGCGTAGACCAATCCGAACGTTCCGAATACGACCGGGACCTTGCCGCTCTCAGGGAGCATCTCACGAGACTCGACAGCACACTGGCCAGACTGGATAGTGCCGCAGAATCGGATTGGAGGAATCTCCGCAGTGACATCAGCCATGCATTCAGAGAGGCGAAAATTGCCCTGTATGATGTCCGCATCCCGGGCACCCAGGCCTCCGGTACAAGCACGACTAGAATGCGCCCCGATACCAGCCTGGAACCGAATCAACCATTGTGACAGCACCCCTGTCCTCCTCGCCATCCCGGAGTGATTGCCGCTGCGGCCGATGACGTCAATTGCTCCGGGGTGGCTACGCAGCCCTCTCCACCGTGAATATCCTTTTTGCCGCCGATCTCTCCGAGCCTCCTTCGCTCATCCAGGAAGTCGAGCAGTTCGCTCGGCGTCTGAATGCCGAGTTGCTGGTGCTTCACGTAACATCGCCTTATCCGGCCACACCCGTCGTGCCTGTCGATCCACTGACCGGCCTTACGGGTTATGCGCCATACACCGTATATGACCCTAACCTGCAACAAGAGTTAGACCAGGCTGCAGCCAGGGCATACCACACGTTCCTCACCTCACATTTTACACTTCCCATCCGTGCCGCCCTCCGTGAAGGCAATCCGGCCCGCGTCATTCTTGCCGATGCCGATGACCTGGATGTGGGAATGATCATTCTGGGTAAGCGCCGGCAAAGCCGGTTGCAGCGATTCTTCCTCGGTAGTGTCGTCCGCGAAGTCGTTGAGCACACCACCCGCCCTACCCTCCTCCTGCCTATTCACGAAGAGCGGAGTCAATGAGGGGGAATTGCAGGACGTACGTCAGATCGAGCTTAAAGGATGTGTCTGCTAAACCAAACGCGTACGACCCAACATCCGCATTCTAAAGACCAAAACCGGATGCTGCCAGGCTGCGCTGCCGGAATGCGCTCGCCCCGTTGTCCAGGAAGTCGACGAATTCGGCGGGGGAAGCCACACCCGTCAGGCGAGCGATGAGCCGTTCTCCGGTAGGATCTACGATCGCATAGGTCGGCAGAGCCACAGTGCCGGTGGTCTGAAGCTGGTACCGCTGAAACGTATTCCCCTTTTCCAGACCGTCCGTGTAGAGGCGAACCAGCACAAAGTTATTCTGGAAACGCTCCTGCACCTCCGGGCGGGTAAACACGTTGGCTTCCATCTCCCGGCAATTCGTGCACGTATATCCGGTAAAGTCGATGAATACTGGCCTGGCCGTTTGTGCCGCTTCAGCGAATGCGCCTTCCAGATCATCCGTGAACCATACATCTTCTCCCTGACCTGCCCCGGTCGCAAGCATCCCGCCAGGGATGGCAGCGAACAGGTTGACGTCCGTGCCCTGACGCGGCGGTAGATACGCGTCCAGTTTATTTAGCGGCGCTCCAAACAGGCCCGGCAGTATGTACAACGCCACCCCGAAGAAGCCTATGGCAGCCAGCAGCCGCCCTACCCCGATCCGTTCCGGCGCCTCCTCGTGCGCGAGCGGAAGCTTTCCGAGCAGGTAGAGTCCGGCAAGGAAGAAGATGACCGCCGTAACCGCGATCGCCAGCGGGCGTGAGATCAAGTTCCAGCCCCAGATCAGGTCGGCGTTGGAGAGAAACTTGAGCGCTGCCGCCAGTTCGACAAAGCCGAGGACGACCTTCACCGCATTCATCCAGGCACCCGACTTCGGCAACACGCTCAGCGCGCGCGGGAACAGAGCGAATGCGATGAACGGAAGGGCAAACGTAAGGCTGAATGCGAGCATACCCGCTACCGGGTACAGCCGCTCGCCCTGCACCGTCGCCGCGAGCAAACCGCCTACGAACGGAGCCGTGCATGAGAAAGATACCAGGGTGAGTGTAAGGCCCATGAAGATGACACCGAGGTAGCCACCCCGCTCGTTACCCTGGCGGTTGAAGTAGTTCACGAGACCGGACGGCAAACGAAGCTCAAACAGTCCGAGCAACGACAGGGAGAACACCACGAAGACCACCCCGATGAACAGATTGATCCACGGGTTCGCCGCGATGGTCTGCGCCCCGGCCGCCCCCAGCAGGAGCGCCATGAGTAAGCCCAGACCGGTAAACGTCAGGACGATAGCGGCACCATAGACACCGGCCATGCGTACGGCTTCGCCGCGCTCACCCGCGTGCCGCGTGAAGAACGAAACCGTCAGCGGGATCATCGGAAACACGCAGGGAGTCAGGAGTGCCCCGATACCTGCGCCCACTGCCAGCAGCAGAAAGCCCCATATCCCACCGGAACGCGCCACATCCAGATCGACCTCGGGGACGATCGATGCATTCTGCTCTGCAAGGTCGGCAGGAGCACCGGCGCTTTCCTCTGATGCACCGGGGACAGGCACCTTCTCACGCCCCGTGACTGCTTCGGGGCTTCCAATACCTGCTGTTCCACCACTTCCACCTGCACCCGAGTTGGAGTTCGCCGCCCCGGAAGCATCTGTATTTCGGCCTGTATCCTGTAGCGCAGCAACGGTGATCGGCAGGGTAAAGGGCACGCGGGTCGGCGGCAGACACACGCTATCGTTGCAGATCATGAACTGGATTGAACCCGTGGCCTCCTGTGCGCCAGGCGTTATCTCCTCAGCCGCCGCCAGCGTAGCATACAGGTCCGCGCTTCCCTCAAAGTAGCGAACGTCCTTTCCGAAATTCGGGTCGAAGCCCACTTTCGGCTCTCGCTGCGTCACAGCGCCCGAGAGCGACAGGCCCTGCGGCAGTTCGTCGAACCTGACTGCAACCGGCCTACCCGCCGGTGAATCCAGCGCGTACATCTTCCATCCCTTTCCGATCTCGGCGTGCACGTGCACACGCGTATCACCACCAGGTGGTATCGTCGCCGGATCCGCAGTAACCGTCCATTTCACGTGATCGGTCGGCAACCCGTAATCCACGGGTTGCTCCTGCGCATGGGAGGTCGCAGGATATCCGGCCAGTACAATCAGAATGGCCGGCAAACATACGCACAGGGTTTGTCTGAGAAAGTGAAGCCCTTTCATCGACATCAGGCAGACAGGTGCATCATTTCGCTACCCCTTTATACGCAATCTCTTCCCTCAGCACGCCACGGGTCCGGACCTTTGTGGTCGGAAAATTTCTACAGCGGCTAGCGTAGCATGCGCCAACACAAAAGGGGATGTTCGATACCAATCGGTAACGAGCATCCCCTTGTAAAGTTGCCAGCGGGCGTGTCCGTTCAGGCTTCTACAGCACCTGATTCCGGAACTACGTTTATCTTCACCTGTGCGGTGACATCACGGTGCAGCTTCACCGCTGCCGTGTACGTACCGACCCGGCGAATATCCTCACTGAGGGTGATGTTGCGGCGATCTACTTCGATGCCCTGGCTCGCGAGTTGATCCGCTACCTGCTGGGCTGTAACCGAGCCGAAGAGACGGCCTTCCTCGCCCACTCGGACCGGAATGACTACCTCGGTGCTCTCCAGACGCTGAGCGGTTGCCTGTGCGGCCTCAAGCTGAGCGGCGAGCTTCTTCGAAGCCTGGCGGAGTTCCTCCTCGTGCGCCCGGATCATCCCGGCGGTGGCTACGCGGGCCAGACCGCGAGGAATGAGGTAGTTACGCCCGTATCCGTCCTTCACCGTGACGACGTCGCCCTGGTTACCCAGATTTTCGACGTCCTGTATGAGTATGACCTTCATATCTCTATGTCGCTAGTGCAGCGCGGCCCATCGGACCGGCTGCGGATAAAGTCAAACACCACCGTTTATCGGACCGTATCGGCGACGAACGGAAGCAGGGCCAGGTGCCGGGCGCGCTTCACCGCGAGCGTGAGCTGACGCTGAAACTTTGAGGAAGCGCCTGTAATCCGGCGTGGAAGAATCTTGCCCTGCTCGTTGATGAAGCGCTTGAGCAGTTCGAGGTCTTTGTAATCGACGTACTCGATGTTCGATGTGTCGAACGTCTCGGTCGTCTCCTGCCGTGTATCTGCCATGTCGAATACCTATCCGTTTGAAGTGAGATGCGAGGCTCAATCCTCGTCGTCCTCGCGGCCCAGCGTGCCGATTTCCTGAGCTCGCGCACGCTTTTCACTGCTCTTCTGCTGCTCGTAGTGCCGCAGCATCTTCGAATCCAGCTTCAGCGTGAGGTAGCGCAGGATGTCGTCGTCGATCTGCAACGAGCGCTCCAGGCGCGCAATGACCTCTCCGGGTGCGCGGAAGTACATGTTGACATAGTACCCGTTGCGCTTTTTCCGGATCGGATAGGCGAGACGGCGTGTTCCCCATTCGTCTACTTCGAGGATATTGCCGCCGTGTTCTTCAATGTACTTGCTGATACGACCCACGACCTCCTTGGTCTGGTTCTCGCTCAGCACGCCATTGACAATGTACGTGAGTTCGTACGTGTTGGCTTGCTCTGCCATAGTCTCCCTGTGGAAGCGTTATACAACAGCCCCCGCAAACCGGCGGGAGCAGGGATTAAAAAGACCAATAAAATAACGCTTTTGAGAGACTCATCCAACAAACAAGCTGCCCCACACATCCAGAATTGATGAAGAAACCCCTCCTTTGCTTCTCAGGCGCTCCTTCATGTCTCGCTGCAGGCGCCGGCAATCAGGCCGCAGCGACATGCGCCCGACTCGCGGCTCCTGACACCGTCCCGTGCAACGGGATGTCGAGCAAGGGATCCTCTCCTGCCCCTACAGTGAAGGTGAGCCGGTTCCAGTGCGCACGTAAGCGCTGGTATGCCAGCTCATCGCTACAGGCTCCGATCATCAGCAAGCCCATGCCCCGGTTCGGAAGCGCGCCGAGCTGCTCCGCCTGAGATTTCAACTGCCCGTAAAAATCGAATCCGGTCGAGTTGTCGTCGACGATGAACCGCAAGCGGGAGTGTTCCAGCTCCACGCGGATGGTAACGTGTGGGGCGCGGTCGCGGAAGTCAGCATGCTGGACCAGATTCGCCAGCCATTCATGGGTCACGAGTCGTGCATGAGTCAACGCACGCAGGGGAAGGGAAACCCAGGGTATCTCCTCCAGCTTGTCGAAGAAATCGTGCGCGTTATCTATGAGCATATCGAGGTCGCCCAGGACTCGACCTGCCAGACTCTCGCTCGACCGTCGTAGAGTGGTATTCTGACCCATCATGAATAGAGAAGGTGGCTGGCTGTACCGACTACTCAGTGCCTCCGCAAAATGACTGCCACTATCCTAAACCTCTCAAAAAGAATCAAACGGTAAGGGCCACACAGATATCTTCGCACAAATTTTACCATGTGCGTGCAAATAATTCCCACGAACTCCGAAACTGAAGCCGGGAAATGACGGGACGGATCAGACCAGTCTACCTGTTCGGTTGCCTCCGTCTCCGGCGTGCCGGTTGGATATCAGCAACAATTGCCAGAGGGGCGTGCAAACTCGCCTAAAAGCGTATATCGAGACGAAGTGAGGATACGCCGGGGCGCAGGGTTGCTGTCGCTCGCTCATTGATCTGAATGGTAGGCTGAGCATCCGACAGGATGGTATCGAGGTAACCGTAGAGCCAGATTCCCCCGGCAACGAGGGCGACGTTGTTCCGGATCTTGAACCAGGTGTTCTTCCGGTCATACGCATCACGGGCATCTCTTGGTGTGTCGGCCTCGTTTTCCTGGCCAACGTAGTGCGAGTAGATCGCCTGCGATACCAGCAGACTCGTTGCCGTCACACCCCATGCGCCGATCAAAACCCGGCCTTTTGTGCGTTGACCTTTATAAAGCTGCCCCCAACCCGGCAGCACAATCGACCGTATGGCTGCCGCGGGAATAGGATCGACAACTGTGACATAGCGAATCTCCGGTTCCACTGGCTGCGGCTCCGGGGGCGGTTGCATGTCCCCTTTCACCTCGTTGAAGAACGCCACGATCTTGGGTGAGAACTGGTCCGGATTCAACCCCAGTTCGGGATCAAACATCAAGGCTGCCTCGAAATGGCGACGAGCCTCTTCCGTTTCGTTCGCGGCATAGTTTACGACTGCCAGTATCGTGTGCACCTCGACGAGTTGCTCCGACGAAAGCTCATCGTACCGGGAAAGAGCAACTCTGGCCCTCTCCTCCGCCTGCTCGTAGTCCAGCTGCTGGTATGCCGTTCTGATCTGCGCCAGCAACGAGTCTACCCCGATCGTGTCCTGCTCCAGCGTCAGGGAATCTGGCTCCAGATCGAGCGAATCAAGTTGCTGGCCCTGTGAATCAGGTTCGACGACGAGGGAATCCGGCTGCCGCGCCAGGGAATCCGGCCGCTGCGCGTATGTGGCGCCGGGAGCAAGCCCCCATCCGATACCTACCAGCACGGCCAGAGCCGCCCAGCACCTCATAGGGATCATCATAGAAATCGTTATCAGGCCACGGCCTGCCACTGGCAGAAAATGTACTACTCGAGCAGTTCCTCCAGATTATACTCCAGCTGCAATGTCTCTCCCGCCTTTACCTCGATATCGGTTTCATAAGTCCCAAGTTCTTCATCGACTATTGCAAGCCGGTGCGTTCCTGGGGATAGCCGGATCGGTTCTTGAAGCGAAGCTGGATCCCGCTCTGTGCCATCTATGAATATAGTAGCGGAGGGTGGATTAAAACGGATCGTGACATGCCCCACATGTTCGTTCAGAATGATTTTTAGCTGTTCGGTTTCCCCGGGTTTTACTTCAGCAGATATGATAACGGGCGGATATAGTGTGTGACGCAGCGTGATCTGGCGTTTTCCCGCCTGGATCGAGACCGGCTCGATCATGGGGGTTTCACCTACATACACATCATCGACATACACCCAACACCAGGGGCTGCAGTCCACCAGAAGCTTGCCGGGGTTCCGCAGGTCGCCTTCCAGGTTGGCATTGCGCCTCGACTGGGGTTGCCGGTTTTGGGCCTGAATCCGCGCTGCTTCTTCAGCCTGAGCTACCGAATCGATCAGGATCTGCCGTTCCAGCTCCGCAGCCAGGAGGAGGCTGTCTGGTGCGGACAGCATGGAATCACTCGACGCTACCTCCTCCCGCATGAAGGTAACGCGCCATCCCGCACCTGACATGACCAACCATACCCCGGCCACTACAGCCAGAAGTACGACAACAGCAGCAATTCCTGCCAGAAATCGGCGTCTCTTCGCTACAGGCTTCCTGTTTCCTGTATGCTTCGGCGAGACCTGTCCCGTCCGTACGACGGCCTCTGCCGGCGCCTGAGCATGACCATCCCCAGAAAGCCCTGGTACCGGCTCGAATAGCTCGGGGCCAGGGGATACATACTCGGTTGGCGACTCCAGGAAGGTATGAAGTGCGGCCTGGCTGGCTGCCTCACCCAGCGGCTCGAGGCTCGCCTGCAGGTCAGTGATGAGCTTGGCCGTATCCGCGTACCGTTCCGACGGGTTCTTCGCAAGCAGCTTACGGCAGATCTGCACAAGTACGCCCGGCGCTGCCCGATCTGCCTCCAGGTACGGCACGGGATCATAGTGGACGATCGCGTCAAAAATCTGCGCCAGTTGGGCCCCCACGAAGGCCGCCCGGCCCGTCAACATCTCGTAGAAGGTAGCTCCGAGCGAAAACAGATCGGACGAGGGACCGAGAGGTTCGCCCAGCACCTGCTCGGGAGATAAATAGCCCAGTGTCCCGCGAATCTCGGCAGCATCCTCCAGCGACTCCGTGAACGAGGCCATCCCGAAATCGGCCAGCTTGACCTGCCCTTCGTACGAGATGAGAATGTTCTCCGGCTTGATATCCCGATGGAGAATGCCCTGGTCATGAGCAGCCTGTAGCCCGTAGGCTACCTGAAGCAGGATGTAAGCCGCCAGTTCCGGCGGCAGCTTGCCGGTTTCAATGAGGGCACGCAGGTTCATCCCTTCGACGAACTCCGCGATGATGTACGTCCCCTCCTCGTCGCTTCCGAAGGAGTACACCTTGACGACGTTCGGATGCTCGATCCGTGCCGCCATGCGCGCCTCTTCCTCGAAGCGCCGGGCGACGACCTCGTCGGCACTGAACTCCATCCGGAGCACTTTCAGCAGTACGAAGCGATCCTGAGCCGGCTCGTATCCCTTAAAGACGGTGGTCGTAGCCCCCTGGAACAGCTCCGCAAATGGCTGGACACCCGCTATGCTTCGGGCGACTCCCATTCTTTCAGTTTATAATGCAGCCAGCGCCGGGAAACCCCCAGCATGCGTGCCGTCTCTGAAATGTTGCCTTCGTTGCTTTCCAGCGTCCGGGTCACCAGTCTCCGCTCGGCTTCCTTCAGCGTGATGCCCGGCTCGAAAACATCGACCTGCTCTCCTTCCGGGAGCCGCAGATCTGCTTTGGTGATCATGTCACCCCGGGCCAATACGACGGCCCGCTCGACCGTGTTCTCTAGTTCTCGGACATTGCCCGGCCACGGGTAGGCCGTCAGAGCATCCAGGGCCTCCGGCTCAAACCCACGTATGTGAGCGCGCTTTTTGACGGCGTATTTATCCAGGAAATGGTGCGCCAGTAGCGGAATGTCGCTACGGCGTTGCCGCAAGGGCGGCATCGTGATCGAGATCGTATTGAGGCGGTAATAGAGATCTTCGCGGAACTCTCCGGATTTGATGAGCTCCTTGAGCGGCTTGTTGGTAGCCGAGACCACACGCACATCAACCGTGCGGATGGTCGTTTCACCGATTCGCTTGATCTCCCCTTCCTGGAGCACTCGGAGCAGTGACGTCTGGATGGCAGGGCTCAGGTCCCCAACCTCATCCAGAAAGATCGTTCCACCATCCGCGGCTTCGAACAGGCCTTTCTTGTCGGAAACGGCGCCGGTAAAGGCCCCCTTCTTATGGCCGAACAGTTCACTCTCCAGCAGGTTTTCCGGAAGCGACCCGCAGAAGAGCGCCACGAACGGTTTGTCTCGCCGGTCTCCGTTGTAGTGGATGGCCCGGGCGACCAGTTCCTTCCCCGTCCCACTCTCGCCTTCGATGAGCACCGTCGCGTCGGTGTCGAGGACGCGGGACATCAGGTCGAAGACTTCTCGCATCTTCGGGCTCTGCCCCACAATCTCATCGAAACCGTGTACGCGCTGGATTTCCTGCCGCAGCCGCCGGTTCTCGTCGCGAATGGACTGATTCAGGCGGGCGTTCTCGATAGCGATGGCGGCAAGGCTCGCAAATGCATTCAGGAAAGGCAGGTTTTCACGTGTGAACCGGCCTCGTTTCGTGAGGCTATCCAGGTAGATAGCCCCGATCTGTTTGTTCTTGATTCGCAGCGGCACACAGGCAATCGACTGGATCTGCTGCAGAATGATACTTTCCGTCTCCCGATACCGCTCGTCGTGCAGCGCTTCATAAACGAGCACCGGCTCTCCAGTACGGAGCACCTCATGTACGACGCTCGTCGAGATCCGAATCAGGTTACCGATCTGCTCCTGCGTAAAATTCCGGCTGTTCTTTACCTCGAACCCCTCGGGACGGCTCGGCGACGTGAGGAGCACGAGGCCCCGCTCAGCATCCAGGGTGGACATGGCAATCTCCAATACCTTGTCCAGCAGGGCTTCAGGTTCCTGAATGGAATTGATCGTGAATGCAATTTCCGACAGTGCTTCGAGCGAAGCCTGAGGATGGTCTATCTGGATTTCCATCTTGCGATTTTTTTCCGGCATCATCAACACGTAAGGTCCCTCCCTGTACCGGGAGCCGGGAGCATAGTGAGCATCATCACCTCGGATATGCTCCCATCAGCCCGATATCTCCAATCTAATGTCGAAACTTCAAAAATCCCTCTACGACACAGAAAACCCAGCCGGAGCAGACTGGCTCCTATTTCCGAACTCGTCTACTACAAATATCGTCCAGAAATAATCCCCCGGCGGAGCGTTTTCGAAGCGAAAGCTTGAAGTCTTCTCATTAAGATTCGATTGTGAGCAGTAGATCTCCGGCACGTTTGCGCCAAGCATTCGATACACGCCTGCACGGTACGTGAACGGATACGGTAGGCTTACGGCCTGCCACGTGAACTCGACGTCCCCTCCTGTTGTCAGGTGCTGGCTGACGGCCACCGGGGTCGGATCGACGGCCCGAACGATGGCAACCGGCATGCTGACCACGAAACCGGCTCTGTCTCGTGCATGTAGCAAGACGCTCTTCCTTATGAGCGTGTGCATCGCAGGCTGCGACAGATCCGATGCGGCAACGGACGCCCTGAAACGTAATGAGGTCGTAGTAACGTCGAGTCCACCCGTATAGTTCGCCTGAGAAATTTCCATCCACACCGAATCCAGGCCGAAGCCGCCGTCAGGACCATCCGCCCTTGCCCGGGCATCATGCACGTGCGGGTTGGTCTGCGACGCGTGACAGCCGATGTGGCCTGCACGTACCGACTCGTCGGAGTTGATGGAAAGAGCGTCCGCCTGGCCTATGATCTGCGCCACCGCTCCCGGTTGAACCTCCACCGTACTGGAATCCGCCCCGAACCCTTCATTCGAAACGTAATGCGTATAGGTCTCGGACGCTATACCGTTCAACTGAAAGCGTCCATCCTCTCCGCTCATCGCTACATGCGATCCCGGTTCTAGCCGAACGACGGCACCGGATGGTTCGGCTCCATCGATGCGGATCACCTCCCCTTCCTGTGAACCTCCATTCTGAAAGCCATCCGAATGTGGATCGAACAGACTCGAACGCGCGGCGCTCGCCATACACCCTGCCGATAGCATGCCCTCCAGGAACGGCGCACCAGCGGCGGCAAACCGTGTTAGCAAGCATTCTGGCCAGTGTCCCATGGAATCCTCCATGCCATCGTACCTATCCGACTTCCACCCTGACACGATAACGACGTGATACGACCATGATGGAGGTGTAGCAAGCGGGAAGAACCTCCCCGTCCACCCCTCCCCGTGACCTCCCCACACTATCTCCGCCCTCATCTCCGTTACAACTACGAACCAGTTCCCTGGCGGTATGGATACCTAATCCGACCAGGATCTCAGATTACGGAATGGAACACACATGATCTAGCAAATATAAGCCACCCTGCAACAATAGCGCTATCCTACCGCAGGAAACCGGACTCTGCATGAACGGATTAGTGAAAACGTGTGTGGCACATCTCCACTAATCGCCGTCCTGAACCATAGAGAAACACAACCCTCACTGAAGACTTGAATAGAGCGGAAGATCAGGCGAGGAACGGATCCTCCCGACATGTAAGCCTCTCGATCACCTGAACGGATGACACATTCCTGTGGCGACCTGCCCTCGTTGCTCGGGTACGTACAGCTGCGTTTTGGCATGCTGTCCTGCCATATCTTCCTGAGGAAAACGCCGAACGCAATGTGAGCGCATGCAGTGGCTACACCCCACATATCTCATCGCACTTATCGCCGTACCCGTAGCAGCGGGCTTGTTTGCGTGGGCTGCATGGCAGCGGCGGCGCACCCTGCGGCGTTTCGGGGATGTCCCGCTGATCACACGCCTCTCTGAGGGCATCAGCCCCCGCAGGCGCCGCTGGAAAGCGGCCATTGCTACGCTCGGGGTCTTTTTCATGGCCCTGGCCCTGGCCGGTCCCCGGTTCGGTACGAAGCTCAAGGAAGTGAAACGCGAAGGCATCGATATCGTGATCGCGCTCGACGTGTCCACATCCATGCTGGCCCAGGATGTCGCACCCAGCCGCCTCGAACGAGCAAAGAACGAGATCAAGAAGCTGCTGAACGAACTCCGGGGAGACCGCGTCGGTCTCGTCATCTTCAGTGGTGACGCTTTCATCCAATGCCCCCTGACGACGGATTACAACGCCCTTCGCCTCTTCCTCGACGTGGCCGAGCCTTCCCTGATCTCCACGCCGGGAACGAACTTCGAGGCAGCCGTACGGACCGCCGTGCACGCGCTCAAAAAACCCGGAGACAAACCCGATGTGCAACGCACCCGCGTTCTGCTCATCGTTTCCGATGGTGAGAACCATACCGGTGGCATAGAGGATGTGTTGCATCAGGCCCGCTCAGCCGGATTCGCCGTGTATACCGCCGGCGTCGGCGAAACGGCCGGTGCGCCGATCCCCATGACGGTGAACGGGTTCAGTACGTATAAGCGGGATCGGGATGGACAGATCGTGCAGACACGTCTTGAAGAAGCCGCACTGAAAACCCTGGCTCGCGAAGGTGCTTATTTCCGCATCGGACGTACCTCCAGTTCCCTGGCCCAGATCGTCCCTGCCCTGGAGCGGTTGGAGCGAACGGAACTCAGCACGGAACAGTTCGAGGAATACCAGGAGCAGTATCAATGGCCTCTGGCGCTTGGTCTTCTCCTGCTCGTAATAGAACGCCTGATCCCAGCACAGCGTAAACAAGCAACTCCAGAACCCGTGATGACGTAATTCACAGGCGTTCGGCTACCCGGCAGCCAGCGGTTCATCGAACGCATACCAGGCCGGATTAGGTGGCCAGGATCTCCTCGAATGCCCAGCTTACCGTCTCTTCTTCCCGATGCTTTTTCGCCTTCTCCTTATCAGCCTCCTCGCCTTCCTTCTCCCGGACGGCCCCGGCGATGGCCGCAAGGGAAACACGCTGTACGCTGAAGGCAAGTACGCCGAAGCCGCCGAAGCGTACCGGCAGGGCCTGGCCTCCCTGGGCGACGCACAATCGGCGGCCCGGTATGGCCTGCTGAACAATCTGGGCAGTGCACTCTACCGGATGGGGCAGTTCGACGAAGCACGAAAGGTCTTCCAGGAAGCAGCCCTCGCAGCAGGGTCGGATGCCGAGCGAAGCCGGGCACTCTATAATGCCGGAAATGCCGCGTACGGAGAGGAATCACTGGAAGAAGCCCTAGAGCAATACCGGAATGCGTTGCTGGCTGATTCGCGCAACGAGGATGCCCGGTTCAATTACGAGTTCGTCAAGCGCAAGCTGGACGAACAGCAACAGCAGCAACAACAGGGAAACGGACAGAACCAGGACGAGCAACAGGACCAGAATTCTGAAAACAACTCGGGACAGCAGAACGAACCGCAGGACCAGAACGAAGGACAGGATCCGCAGCAAAATCAATCCGGCGAAGATAGCCAGCAGAGCGAAGGCGATCAGCAGGAGCGACCTCAGAACGAACAGGAACAGCAGCAACCCGGTGAGGACCAGCAAGCTGATCCGGGCAATCTCAGCCGTGAACAGGCGGAACGCATCCTGCAGGCTCTGCAAGGAGACGAAGAACGGCTCTTGCGTGAGGTCCAGAAACAGAGAGCGCGTCCCCAGGACGTAGAGAAAGACTGGTAGCGGTGGTCCACCTTTTGTGGTCCGCTGACGAGAGGCTTGAAAACTACAGAGGCGAAGGTATTACGCAGTTTACGTCGTGCATATGAACGTGGCGGCTATCGGATCTTTTTCCTGACGGCCCGCACAATCCAGACGATGAGACCCAGGATGACCAGGACGAGAATGACACCGATCCATACACCCGTCTTGAAAATGTCCCCGATGAGTTCGCATCCCGTCAATCCGATCGCCAGTGCGAAAAGGATGGGATAGAGGTAAAAAGAGCGTCCCACGTTTAACCTCCGTAATTTTCATTCGTTGTACCAGTGGGACACATGCCTGTGCATGTCCCGCACCATGCCAACCTAGCATTTTCTCACTGTGTGCCGTTCACTCCGCATTTGTAGCCAGACCTTCACGGCCGCCCGAGCTTTCCTGGTTGCGGTAATACTCGTCGGAATATTCGTACGGCCCGTTGCTGCGCAGGACGTCGCCGTGCGGGCGACGGTTGAGAAAACGACGGTGGCGATGGGCGAGCATGTCATATACACGCTGGAAGTGGAAGGCACTTCCCTCCCCAACATCGTTACGCCGAGTCCCCCTGCTACGGAAGGTCTGTCGCTGGTCCATGCCAGCCCGAGCACAACCCGGCGGGCTTCCATCATCAACGGCGTCATCAGCCAGTCGCTCTCCTTTCACTGGACCTACCGTCCCACCCGTGCCGGTCAGGCGCGCATCGATGCCGCCGAAATAACGGTGGATGGCCGGCGGATACGTACGGAGCCGATCCATCTGACCGTGCTCCAGCAGTCACAGCGTTCTCCATCGGCACGCGGCAATCCGCCCGGCACGCCGGGAGGAGACGACGAACCATCGTTCACGAGCCAGGATCTCTTCATCCGGGCGATCCCGTCCACCCGGACCGCTTATCCCAACCAACAGATCACCCTCGAATACCGGCTGTTCTTCCGGTACGGCATCCAGCTTCGCCAGAGCCGTCTGGCCGACTCCTGGGATGCCGATGGGTTCTGGCGTGAGGACCTGGACATCGAGACACGCCCGATTCCGGAGGTCACGGTGCAGAACGGTCTCCGGTACAACTCTATCGTCCTCAAGCGGGTCGCCCTCTTCCCGACGCGCACCGGACGGCTTACGATCGAGCCCCTACGCATCGAGACGGAGGCGTATACCCCGTACGCCGGTTCGGCGTGGGATCGATTCTTTTCTCTTGGAGGGGATGTCGAGACGCTCGAACTCGAGTCGCCTCCCGTAACGATCGACGTACAGCCCCTTCCCCCCGGTGCGCCACCTACCTTCAGCGGTGCAGTCGGCGACTTCCGCATGAACGTGGACGTAGGCCGTACGGACCTGACAGCGGGCGATCCACTGGAAATTTCGGTTCGAATCTCCGGCACCGGCAACCTGACGACGTTGACCGCACCCGACCTTCGTCCGCCCGGAGCATTCGAGCAGTATCCGCCTCAGTCCAGCACGAACATCAACCGGAGGGCCACACAGATCCAGGGTACGCGTACGTTCACTTACGTGCTGGTCCCTCGTACCAATGGACATTTCGAGATCCCACCGGTTGCCTTTACCTACCTCGATCCAAAGACGGGGCGTTATGAAACGCTGACCGATCGACCGATTGAAGTGGAGGTCACCGGCGCCCCTGAAAATCTGGCGAACGAAGCGGTGGTTTCGGAGTTGCCGGTGGACGACATCGCCGGCATCATAGCCGTTCCGGGCGAGTGGATCGACCTGAACCGGACGCCCCTGCATCGCAATGGATGGGCCTATGCGGCCCTGCTGCTTCCGCTCGCCGCGCTCGGCGGTGCTGTTGTGTTCCAGCGGCACCGAAAGCGTATGACCACGGATGAAACGTTCGCGCGCAGCCGCCGCGCACACCCGGTTGCGCGGCGCCACCTCAAGCACGCCGCAAACCTGGCACACCGTGAGGATCCCCGCGCCTTCTACGAGGAAGTAGACCGGGCCGTGCTGGGTTTCCTCGGCAATCGCCTGAACGTTCCGGAGCGCGGCCTGACCCGCCAGAGCCTGCGCGAAATGCTTGCGGCGCGCGGCCTCTCCGAAACGCGCATCGGCGACCTGCAAAGTCTCCTGGATGAATGCGACCGGGCCCGGTTTGCCCCCGGTCCTCTGGATCGCGAAGCTATGCAGACAGCGCTCACCCGCGCGGAAGCCCTGATCGCAGACATCGACCATCTAGCCGCGCACGCTTCCCCCAGCACGATTCACGATTGATCGATGGATAGATGATGTATCGTGTCAGCCCTATGCTGTTCATCTTTGCGCTGGTGGTATTGTGGGTGGCTCTTCCTGCGCACGCCTCCGACGGCATCAGTCGGGCCCAGGCTGCGAGCGCCTTCGAGAAGGGTAACCAGCTCTTTCACCAGGGCGACTACCAGGGTGCACTCGACGCGTATCAGGCCGCGCTGTCCGCCGGCTACGCAAGTGGCGCCCTGTACCATAACATGGGCAGCGCGTACTTCCGGCTGGATCAGTTGGGACAGGCCATTCTTCATTACGAGAAGGCCCGTCGCCTCTTGCCCGAAGATCCTACCCTCCGCCACGATCTCGAGATTGCCCGCGCGAGTACAGCCGACCGGTTCACCGCTCTCCCAGAGCCGTACTGGATCACCTGGTGGCGAATGCTCAGAAAAACGGTCGGGATCTCTACGCTCTTCTGGACCGGTCTCCTGCTCTATGTCACCGCCGCGGCTCTGCTGGGTTACCGTCTCCTCACGGCAAACCGTGCACCATGGCTTCGTCGCACCCTTATGGCGACCGGCTGCCTGAGTGTTCTCCTGCTGGTGACGGCCTTCGCCGCGTCCATCGCCCCGACGTATTCCAGACGGGCCGTGGTGATCACGGAACAGGCATCCCTGATGCCCGCCCCGGCGCAGGGTGGCGTTCCGAACGTCATCATCCACGGGGGCGCTCTCCTGACCATCGAAGGCGAGGAGAATGGGTGGTTGTACGTGCGTCTGCCAAATGGTGAAACGGGCTGGGTTGAAGCCAGCAGTGCCGGGGTCATATAATAGAGCGTTCGTGGTTTGTGGTCCGTGGGTGGTCGTAAAAAGAACGAACCCGCCTGCGAACTTCGCTTACCACCCGTCTACCGCCACTCGTATTCACCATTCCCTTTTTTCTCGTCGTCATTATGGAGCCGCACGTCTATAACGGGCAGAGCAAGTTAGGCTGGATCGAGGTCATCTGCGGCTCTATGTTCAGCGGAAAGACCGAGGAGTTGATCCGGCGGCTTCGCCGGGCTCGCATTGCCCGGCAGCACGTAGAGATTTTCAAACCCAGCATCGATACGCGGTACAGCGAGACGGAGGTCGTCTCCCACGACGAGACGGCCATCCCCTCTACCCCGGTCGATACGCCCTCTCAGATCATCCTGCTGGCGAGCCATGCCGACGTGGTGGGGATCGATGAGGCACATTTCTTCGGGCCCGGCCTGCTGGAAGTCGTGCAGCAGCTTGCCGGGCAGGGGAAGCGCGTCATCGTGGCGGGTCTGGACCAGGACTACCTGGGCCACCCGTTCGAACCGATCCCGCAGCTGCTCGCCGTGGCGGAGTACGTCACGAAGCTCCATGCGGTATGCATGGTTTGCGGGGCGCCCGCCAACCACTCGCAGCGCCTCGTGCCGGATGGCCAGCGCCTGCTCGTAGGCGCAAAGGAATCCTACGAGCCGCGCTGCCGTCTGCATTTCTCGCCGACACACCAGCCGTCTACCACGCCTGCAGCCGTACCGGTTCAAGCTTCGGCCAGGGCATGAGAGCTGCAGGGGCGTGCGGGGGCACGCCCCCGAAAGGCATCAGCTTAGCATATCGCGCAGCACCTCTACGGCAGAGGCCAGCGCCTCGTCGAGGTGCTCGGGACGCTTGCCACCAGCCGTGGCGAGGTTCGGACGGCCTCCTCCCCCGCCTCCTACCTTCTTTGCCAGCGCGCCTACCAGATTGCCGGCCTTGAGGTTCGTCGATTTCAGCAGATCGTCGGCGACGGTGGCGACGAGGTAGACCTTTTCTCCCGCAGGATCCACGGTGCCGAGAATACCGACCGAGCCCGGACCGAGGCGTTCACTGAGCGTCTGGCCGAGATCGCGGAGGGCATCCATGTCCGCCGGGTTGACGCGGCCCACGACGAGCCGGATGTTACCGACCTGCTGCGCCTGCGCGATGATGCGGTCGAGCTCGCCTGCCAGCTGCTGCTGGCGAAGCGCCTGTAGCTCCTTTTCCAGTGCTTTCTGCTGCGCCAGGAGATCGGCGATCTCTTCATCGACCGGGCGAGCGAGCGACTTGAAGTAGCCTCGGACGCGGTCCAACTCGTCGATCTCGCGGTTGATGAGATCGAGGGCGTCGTGACCGGTCACGGCTTCAACCCGGCGGACACCCGCTGCGACGGACGACTCCGAAACGAAGTGGAACAGACCGATCTCGCCGGTCGCATTGACGTGTGTGCCGCCGCAGAGTTCGACGGAGAAGTCCGGATCGAACGTGATGACACGCACGAAGTCGCCGTATTTCTCGCCGAAGAGCGCCATCGCGCCGCGCCGCATCGCCTCCTCGAGGGGCACGTGGCGTTCCTCTTGTTTCGGAATGTTACGCTGGATGGCATCGTTGACGAGCCGTTCGACTTCCCGGAGCTGGACGGGCAGCACCCGCTCGTAGTGGCTGAAGTCGAACCGCAGGCGGTCCGGCGCGACGAGCGAGCCTTTCTGCTGGACGTGTGTGCCGAGGATCTGCCGCAGCACGGCATGCAGGAGGTGCGTAGCCGTGTGGTGCTTCTTGATCCGCTCACGGCGGCCCACATCCACGCGGGCGACCACCCCGCCGTCGAGTTCGGCAGGCAGGCGGTCTACGACGTGAATGACGTGCGTCTGCTGCTTCTGCGTATCGAGCACCCGGATTTCCTCACCGCCGATGAGCAACGTACCCGTATCTCCGACCTGTCCCCCGCTCTCGCCGTAGAAGGGAGTCTGGTCAAGGAGGATCTGGAACTGCCGTTCATCCCCCTCCCCGAGCGCGCGAACGGCGCGGACGCGGGCGTTGGTCACCTCGGTCGTATCATAGCCGACGAATTCCGAGTCCTCGCCCGGACTGATTTCCTGCCACTCGCTGCCTCTGGACATGTCCACACGGAAGCGCGCCGCCGTACGGGCGCGGTCCCGTTGCTGGCTCATGAGTGTATTATAGCCTTCCATGTCCACACCCAGCCCTTCCTCACGCGCCATGAGTTGCGTGAGGTCAATGGGGAAGCCGTAGGTGTCGTGCAAGAGAAAGGCTACTTCACCGGGCATGACGCGCTGTGCGGCTGCTTCGGAGAAGCGGTCGAGCAGGTTTTCCTCAGAGGCGCCCGCGTAGGCTTTCTGCAACAGGTCGAGCGTCTGGCGGTCCGATTTGAGCTCGCTCAGAGCCTCCCTCACCTCCCCGTTTTCGCTCATCTCCTCCGTTCCGGAGATCTCCTTCAGGTAGGGCACGATGCGCTCGAAGAAGGAGATGCCCGTGCCGAGCGTTTCCAGGAAGTTCTCCTCCTCGGCGCGGATGACCCGCTCGATGAACTCACGATTCCGGTCGAGCTCGGGGAAGGACGCTCCCATTTTCCCAACGAGCGGCTCCACGAGCTTGTACAGGAAGGGCTCACGGAAGCCCAGCGTCTGGTAGCCGTAGCGGACGGCACGGCGAAGGATGCGGCGGATGACGTAGCCCCGCCCCGTGTTGCCCGGCGAGGCTCCGTCCGCCGTCGCGAAGGCGATGGTGCGGATGTGGTCCGCGACGACGCGCATGGCGATCCGGATGCGCTCGTGCTCGATCTCGTTTTTCACCTCGATGGCATCGTAGCCCCTGATCTCCGCACGTGGGGTGAGCTCGGCGATGCGCTGAAGGATCGGGGCGAAGAGGTCGGTGTCGTAGTTGCTGCTCTTGCCCTGAAGCACAGCGACGATACGCTCGAAGCCCATGCCGGTATCGACATGACGCGCCTTGAGCAGTTCGAGCGAGCCATCCAACTGCGCGTTGTACTGGATGAAGACGAGGTTCCAGATCTCCATCACCCGGGGATCGTCCTCGTTGACGAGGTCGATACCGGGCACCCGCTGCCGCTCCTCATCGGGTCGGAGATCGATGTGGATCTCCGAGCACGGTCCGCAGGGGCCGGTATCGCCCATCATCCAGAAGTTGTCCTTCGAAGAACAGTACTTGATGTGGTCGGGATCAATCCCCGTCTCCGACTTCCAGAACTCGGCAGCCTCGGTATCCGGCTCCAGGCCGAGCCTGACATCGCCTTCGTGGACGGTCGCGTAGAGGCGATCCGGCGGAAGGCCCCAGCGTTCGACGAGCAGTTCCCAGGCCCAGCGGATGGCGTCCTTCTTGAAGTAGTCACCGAAGCTCCAGTTGCCGAGCATCTCGAAGAAGGTGTGGTGGTAGGTATCGTGGCCCACCTCTTCGAGGTCGTTATGCTTGCCGGATACGCGGAGGCACTTCTGGGTGTCGGCAGCACGGTTGTAGGGGCGCGAGCCGGTTCCGAGGAAGACATCTTTGAACTGGTTCATCCCCGCGTTGGTGAACAGCAGCGTGGGATCGTTGTGCGGCACGAGCGAGGCGCTCGGCACGATCTCATGCCCCTTTTCGCGGAAGAATTCCAGGAAGTCGGACCGGATTTGCTCGGATGTTTTGATCGAGGACATCGGTTCAGGTCGAAGCGCCTGTCGGCGGAAATTGCAGAGTCAGTTAGCCAAGAACGGCCAAATTACGATAACGCGAGCTGTAGGTGAAGGATTCGAGGCAGCCCGGAGGTAGCGAAGAATCGGAGAAGGACGCGAGGTGTATCCGAATTGTAACGAATCTTACAGATTTGTTCACTCTTGCAATAACGGATGGCACAGATTGCACAGTTCCGTACGGTTTGCCGAACGGGTGTGGATTCGGGTGTTCGTGTATTCGGGTGATTCTGGGGCATTCGGGGATATTGGTGTTCGTGATGGGGTTGTGTAGGGACGTGCGGCCGCACGCCCCTACGTGGTCTGGTGCTGGAGGGTGTTGAAACGGGGGCACCGGTAGCATGGAGGTGCCACCTGTAATCGGATTTCAGGCGGGTGGGCATGTCCGTCGGGGTCGGTTGGACGAGGTTGTACAGGGAGAGGAGTGTACGCCGGCGGTGTGCCCCTTCGCTGCCGGTTGGGGGCTGGGGAAATGAAGAATGACGAGGGGAAGGTAGGACGTGAGGCGGAGCGTGTCGAGGTTATTCTGATAACCTACATATGTGTGGTGGGACGGTCAGCTGTCAGCTATCAGCGGTCAGCAAAACTGGGAAAAAGGGCAGCGGCCGACTGGGTGGCGGTGTGGGGTAAAGAACTTTCCTAGTTTTCCGGATGTATATTTTCCTCATATACAACTGGATATGAATCTCTACGAACGTTTAGGTCAGGCGGAGGGCTTTCAGTGGGATGAGGGAAATCGCGATAAGAACTGGATCTCTCATCGGGTGACGATTGCCGAGTGTGAGCAAGCCTTCTTTAACCGGCCTCTCGTGGCCGCTGAGGATGTGAAGCATTCCAGAGAGGAACCACGTTTTTACGCGCTGGGCCGCACGAATGCTGATCGAAAACTCTTCCTGGTGTTCACGCTGAGAGGTACGCTCATCCGTATGATTTCGGCGCGAGACATGAGCCGGCGGGAGCGACTGGCCTATGAGAGATATCAGTAAAGCAATACGCGAGGTATATGATGGCTAAGCGGATTCCTAAGTTTGCTTCCGAGGACGAGGAGCGGGCGTTCTGGGAGAAAGTGGATTCGGCGGACTACATAGACTGGTCCGGGGCGCGTTCGGTTACGCTATCGAAGCTGAAGCCTTCAACGAAGACGATCTCGCTGCGGCTACCAGAGCATTTGTTGGAGGAGATCAAGGTGCTGGCGAATAAGCGAGATGTGCCGTATCAGTCGTTGATGAAGCTGTTTCTAGCAGAGCGGGTGGAGGAGGAATTGCGAGGGAGCCGGTAGGCACTGCAGGATCGAGCATTGAAGTATGGTAGTACTCTGTGAGGAAGGTGGCCCATCAGAGGCAGAGGATGTTTTTCAGGTTGACGAATTAGTGAACACCCTACCGCCCAGAGGATTCCCGGCTTACGCGACTGCTCCCTCGAGGGAGCGGTTGGGCTTTGGCTGATGGCGCTGTTTTAGAAGCTCTTCAGGTTGTGCTGCCTGGATGCCCGGTCGGGGCTGGTATTCGAGGGCCTCGACACGTCGGGGCGGCATGTCGAGTGAAAAACTTAAAGGCATCCCTTGAGTACCAAAGCCAAATGGCGTACCATACAATGCCATATTGCTAGAAGGAGACCAGGGCCATGCCGAAGCAGCCAGACACCAGATCGAAAGCGCGGGCGACAGGGGCGAAAGACAGGTCAAAGAAAACCGTCCGGTACGGGGAGCATTACGCCGACTGGGATCTTCCGACGGCGGCGGGGCGCGTGGCCGAGGGATTGCCCGTCGGGGTGCTCTATACGATTCAGAACCGGCTGGATCTATCCAACCAAGAACTGGCCCATGCCGTCATGATCTCCCCCCGCACGCTGACGCGGCGCAAAAAAGAACACCGGCTGCCTCCGGATGAATCGGAGCGAGCGTACCGAGTGGCCCGGCTGACAGAGATCGCGGCGGACGTGCTCGGCAGTACGGACGATGCCCGCGAATGGATGAAAGAACCAAACTACGCGCTCGGTGACCAGGTGCCGCTGGAAGTAGCCCGGACGGAGCCGGGAGCCAAACTGGTGGAGCGTGTACTCCGCCAGATCGAACACGGCATCACGGTTTGAGCGGGAACGTGGCACAGATCACGGTCTGGCGCATCGTAGACCCGAAGTATGCAGCGGATGCCTTCTCGGGCATCGGCGCGGAGATCCTGGGAGGCCGGTTCAACAGCAAGGGACGACGCCTGGTCTATACGGCAGGGTCCGTCTCACTTGCCCTGTTGGAATTGCTGGTCCAGGCCAACAAGCGCAGCCGCCTGCGGGAGTACCTGTGCATTCCCGCGACGTTCGACGCCTCGCAGGTCGAGGTGCACGACGCCGACCTCCCGAATGGCTGGGATGCGCGGCCTTACACGCATGTCTCCCAGCATTTCGGCGACCGGTGGCTGGAGGAGGAACGGTCGCTCGTGCTGCGGGTGCCGAGTGTGGTCGTCCCACAGGAGTACAACTACCTCATCAATCCGGCGCACCCCGAGATGGGCACCGTCGAGATAGGAGATGCTTTTCCGGCCCCGTTCGACGACCGGCTCTGAACCGCCGCGTCAGGTGTCGGTAGGCGTGGGATCGGCTTCGGCGGCGAGGGCGCGGGATTCGGCAAAGGATTCCAGGCGTTCGTAGATGGCGCGGAGAGCATCGCCGGTACGACCGGGCGCGGCGGCCAGTGCCCGGTCGTCCGCATCCGTGACGGGAGGCAGGTGGCGCGACGCTTCCTCCTGATCGATCTGCAGGCGTATCGACGCGGCGCGGCGGCGTACGGCATCCAGCGTCGGAACGGCCTCCGGCTCCACGGGACGAACCAGGCCATCGGTGCCGGTGGCTGCTGTGGCGAGATCGTGGGCACGGAACCGGAGCGACGACATGAGCAGGATATCGCGCAGGGCTTCGCGGGCGAAGCGGACCGGGAGGCCCGATGCGAGCGGCTTCCCGGCCTCCCGGAAGGCAGAGACGGCGCGGTCGAGTTCCCGGATGCGGCTATAGACCGTTTCGTGCGTGGCCGGCGCGGCGCTTCGTGGGTCCAGCGCGCCCAGGAGCCCGTCCAGGGCTTCGAGCGACGTCGCGAGGTGTTCATCCAGCGAACTGCGGGTCGATACGGGCAGAACCAGGAAGGCCACCAATGCGCCGAAGCCGGCCCCGATGAGGGTCTCCCACAGGCGGACGAGGAGCACCTGCACGGAATAGATCCCCATCATGTCGTACACCAGGGCGACCAGCGCGGTGAAGAGAAAGACCATCACCATGTAGGAGCCTTTGAAGGACCAGAACGCGATGAATGCGAGCGCGGCGATGACGACCAGTTCCGCGCCGGTCGAGCCTGCCAGGAGCGCGGCGAGTCCGACACCGCCCGCCACACCGACGGCCGTCCCAAGGATTCGATCCACGGCCCGGCGCACACTCGCGGCGCGCGATGAGGTGGTCGCCAGGGTGAAGAAGGCGCCGAGTACGGCGAAATACCAGTAGGCAGCCGACAGCCACATGCCCAGGGCGATGCTGAGCGCGCCGGCCAGCGTGACCTGCACCGTTTTCCGGCGGGCCCGGCTCACGCGGTCAGCTTCGCTCTCCGCGGTTGAGCGGGATGCCCCATTGGTCTCTTCCGACACGGGCCAGGCCTGCTGCAGGGCGAGATCGGCAGGGCCCGGCGGGCGCGCCGCCGACTCCACCGATGCCAACGCGCGCCCGAGCCGCTTCAAGAGGTCCGCGACGCGATTCACCGAAATCGCGGGGTGCGGCGGCATGAGATCCGCGTTCGTGGGGGGACGCTGCATCGTACTGCTGGATCTCAAGGAAACGGACCGGAGTTGCCGGAGCAGGATCTCGCGGGCGGCGTCATCGCCTTCGCGCAGCGTCCTCACGGCGACGGCAGCCAGGTGATCCGCCAGGACTTCGGCGGCGAAGGCGTGATCCCGTAGCCGGCGGGGATCGGCTACCCCTGATCGCGCCACCGGGTTCTCGAATGCCGTATCGATGAGCAGCGCCGTTTCCTGTATGTCCCCTGCGGCATCTACGAGGGCCCGCACCATCCGGTCCGGATCACCGCGTTCCGTTCCTTCGCGGACCAGATCGACGAAACGAAGGATACGCGCACGGAATCCCGGCACCATCCGGCGGACGCGTGTACGGGCCCGGTCGGGTAAGAGGACAAGAGTGACCAGCGCCAGTCCGATGAATCCAAGCAGCATCGAAGGGATCAGCCAGGGAATCTGCGCCGGACTCACGCGAAGGAACAGCGTGTTGAAGTGCGCGATGAAGACGATCATGCCGACCCCCATGTAGGCCTGCCCCCAGCGCTGTATCCAGACGGCCACGGCCATGATGGCCAGGAAGCCCGCATAGCTCAGAAACGGCCAGACACTGAGCACAGCGGCGGTGACGGCGCTCAGGACAGCCGCCACTGCAAGGTTTCCGATCCGCTTCAACTTGGCCCGGGGTGTCGGCCCCTGCACCAGGTTCGCACCCATCAGGGCGACCATACCGCCAAGCGCTCCGACCTGCGCCGGCTGCCCGATGGCTGTGAGGAATCCAACGGCTGCGCCACCACCTATGATGAGTGCCAGGAGCGACTGCGTCGCCGAATGCACCCGGGTCAGTCCGGGATCGATGGCCTGTATACGTTCCGAGAGTCGCGCCAGTACCGATACTTGCGTGCCCGGAAGCGGTGTATCGGCTGGTGACGGCGTCTCCGGCTGCCGGTTGTGGGGAGATGGGGTCGTAACGTTGGAGCGTAAAGCCGGATGGGGCATTCAGGGCTAGGACGGGTCTTTCCAGCCGTGAGGTCGGGGATGTGCCCGGTCTCACGTGCGACATACAGCCCCGATCCTACGCCATGCCCGCCCGTCCTGATCCGCAACCGATCCGTTACGCCCCCGGTGCCCGCTGCCCGTGCATTACTCGAACGAATAATCCAGCGTATAGGGTGTCGGCACGCCGTGCTCACCGTTCCAGACGAAACCACCCTTCCCCTTCATCCCGCTCAGATCGCCCGTGCCGGAGCCAGGCACGACGGTCCAATCGGCTGTGAGCCTGCCCCCTTCGAAGGTTCCGGCATGCTGGATGACGAAGCTGCCCGAGCGCCCGCCGACACGGCCATCGATCCGCTCGTACCCGATATAGGTGCAGGCGCCGTCGGGGCGGTACGTCATGAGATACTCCGCTGTCCCCTCTCCTTCGATGCCACCCTGGAAGGTGTTTGTAACACTGGCGCGAGTGAGCACCAGCGTCGGATTCTGGCCCCAGGCATTCCAGTCCCACTTCTCGCCATCCAGGGTCCGTTCATCCCAAGTCCTGGTCTCGTATCCGCCGGTCGCGTGTGTACTCATGGTTTGGTAGATTGGGTCTATCCGTTCTCGTTCGTGATACGTTATAATTCGAACGGCGGCAAAGTTATACGGCAGAGTGGTGGCCGGTCTTGTAAAAACGCGACAGGAGAGCGGCACCGCCGTTGAATGCTCGAGCATGGAGAAACCTGACGTTGGTAAGCCGCGCGGGATCCTGCGGCCCGAGGCGGGCAAGAGGCATTTTCAACTCTCCCGGCATGCCCCCGCGCCGGACGTTGCTCCGTTCGTGGAGCATTACTGGATCGTGGAGTGGGATCTGCGCGGGCAGGAGCCCTACGTTACGGAGACACTCCCCCACCCTTCCATCCACGTAGTGTTCGAGCAGGACCGGTCGGAGGTCGTGGGGGTGATGCGGGGGAAGTTCTCACGCCGCCTGGAAGGCGCAGGGCGGGTGTTTGGCATCAAGTTCAGGCCGGGCGGCTTCTATCCGTTCGCGAAGCGGCCGGTATCGGAATTGACGGACCACACCTTTCCCATAGGGGCGTTCTTCGGGGCGGAGGGCGAGCAGCTGGAGCGGGAGATCCTGTCGCTGCCGGACCGCACGGAGATGGTGGCGTGCGCCGAGCGCTTCCTGCGCGAGCGGCTTCCGGAGCAGGACGACGCGGCCACGGTGGTCGGTGAAATCGTCTATTCCATCATGGCCGACCGCGCCATCGGGAAGGTCGACGACCTCGCGGCGCGGCTCGGCGTCGGCAAGCGGTGGCTGCAGCGGACGTTCAGCCGGTACGTGGGCGTGAGTCCGAAGTGGGTCATTCAGCGCTACCGGCTCCATGAGGCGACCGAGCAGCTGAACGCGAGAGGACCGAACGTGGACTGGCCAAAACTGGCGCTAGAACTCGGCTATTTCGACCAAGCGCATTTCATCAAGGACTTCAAAGCGCTGGTAGGGGTGTCCCCTTCCGAATACGTGCGGGGCGCCGGTTCCTGAAGAATCACGGGCCTCTCCCATCGAAATCCTTTTCTGATTGCGGCGATATGGAAAACGTACTGGAAGAAGTGTTAGAGGCGTGGCGAACGAACAACCGGATCAACCTCTTTCTCATCGACCGGATCAGCAATGAAGGCATGCGGTGTACGCTATCGCCACGGGGCGGGCGAAACGTTGTGCGGCAGTTCGCCCACATGCACAACGTGCGGGTGTCACACCTGAAAAACCGGTCCGGCGACCTGGCCGATGGCCTGTACCAGTTCGACACGTATGAGGAGCCGGATAAGGAAACGCTGAAAGGGCACCTGCAGGTGTCGAGCGAACGCCTGGAAACGTTCTTCGAGCGGTGTATCACCGGCAGCGGGAAGGCCCGGCCCCTGAAGAAAGGCGTGATCCCGTACCTCGGCTACTTCATCTCACACGAGAGCCACCACCGGGGCAACATCCTGCTCACCCTGAAGCAGTGCGGGCATAAAGTGGACCAGGCATCGGCCTACGCGATCTGGGACTGGGAAAAGATGTAGTGGAATGTCCGGCTTCATGGGATGAGTAGCCCGGTCGGGTTCGGGTCATCGGGTATGCCCACCATCAGTCATCCCCGTACTGGGGTATGTCATCCCGAACTTGTTTACTACGTGAACCGGAGGTTACGGGATCTCTGCTCATCTGGCAGATAGCCCTTCCCATGAGATGCTGAAATCGCAGCTTCACGCCAGTAAACAAGTTCAGCATGGCCTATTCTGAGGAGAGGATATGTCTTGAGCGTGGTGCTGTCTGGTGGGATCCTTCGGCTCCGCTTTGCTCCGCTCAGGATGACACGTGCGGGGAGGAGCGGTATACGTGCGGCCACTATACGCCGCTCAGCCTATCACGAGGGATATACCAGTAGGAGCCGCAGCCGGGCATTCGCCGGATCGCCTTGTATCCCACGCGGCCGGGGTTTACTTTCCTGTTCCCTGCCCCGGTATGGCTTCTCGCAGCGCTTCACGCGAGGAGATGTTACGGTCAGCCCGATTCCGGCCCATGCGTTCACTTTGTTTTCCGATACGGGGGCGGTCTCCCCTCTCCCGCACGTTCACCGTCGTACTTCTGGCCGCGTTCACCCTGGCGGCGTGCCGCAGCAGTGAGCGGGCGCAACAGCCTGCGACGCAGCCCACGCAGCGTACGCTGAGCATCATACCCCGGCCCGTATCCGCAGCATTTACCGGGTCGGGAACGTTCACCGTGACGCCCTCCACGACCATTCTGGTCGACCCCGGCAATGCCGAGGCGGCGCGGATCGGGCGGTTTCTGGCCGGGTTGATCGGCAACACCGTCGAAACGACGCCGCGCGTGGCGGAAGCCGCAGGCGCGATCCCGGCGGGAAGCATCGTTTTGACGATGCGGGGCGCGGACAGGTCGCTCGGCGCGGAAGGCTACGAACTGACCGTCACGCCGGAGCGCGTGACCATCTCGGCGCAGCAGCCAGCAGGGTTGTTCTACGGCGTACAGACCCTGCGGCAACTCCTGCCACCCGCCGTCGAATACGCGGCGGCAATCACTCCGCACATGGAAATCCCGGCGGTGCATATTGTGGACCAGCCGCGCTTCGCCTGGCGGGGAGCGATGCTGGACGTCGCGCGGCATTTCTTCGGACCGGAAGACGTGAAGGCTTACATCGACGCGATGGCCCTGTACAAGATGAACCGGCTGCATTTACATCTGGCCGACGACCAGGGCTGGCGGATCGAGGTGCCTTCGTGGCCCCGGCTGGCCCAGTACGGCGGCAGCACGGAGGTCGGCGGCGGGCCGGGCGGCTACTACACGCGGGATGAATACCGTGAACTGAACCAGTATGCCCAGGACCGGTTCATCACCATCGTGCCGGAAATCGACTTACCGGGCCATACGAACGCGGCCCTGGCCTCCTATCCGGAACTGAACTGCGATGGCACCGCCCCGCCCCTGTACACCGGCATCGAGGTCGGCTTCAGCACGCTGTGCGTGGACAAAGAGATCACGTACAAATTCGTGGACGATATCGTGCGGGAAATCGGGGCCATTACGGCCGGGCCGTATTTCCACATCGGCGGCGACGAGGTGATGAAGCTCACGCAGGAGCAATACAACGGATTCATCGAGCGCGCGCAGGAGATCGTACGGGCGAACGGGAAGCGTGCGGTCGGCTGGGACGAGATCGCGCATGCGCGGCTGCTGCCCACCACCATCATCCAGCACTGGCGGCCCCGGGGCTCGCTGGAAGGCATCGCGGAAGCCGTCGCTTCGGGCGCCACGGTGATCCTCTCCCCGGCGGACCACATCTACCTGGACATGAAATACGACAGCACGACGGCCCTGGGGCTGACCTGGGCCGGGTATAGCGACGTGCGCGACGCCTACGAGTGGGACCCTGCCGAACGATTACCGGACGTGCCGGAATCCGCCATTCAGGGCGTCGAAGCGCCGCTGTGGGCCGAAACACTCGGGAAGCTGGCCGACATCCAGTATATGGCGTTCCCGCGGCTGGCCGGGGTGGCCGAGATCGGCTGGTCGCCTGCCGCCGGACGCACCTGGGAAGAGTATCGTGTTCGCCTCGGCGCCCAGGCTCCCCGCTGGACCGCGATGGGCATCAACTTTTACCGCGCACCGGAAGTGCCGTGGAAGGAGTGACCCCGACACCTCAGGGCAGGCTCCGTAAGTGACGAATGGATTGAAAGTTTGAACCTTTTACGGATACAAGCTGATCGCTGACTGCCGATAGCTGACCGCTGATCCCCAAACATGAGAGAAGCCATGAAGCCGATTCACTGCTTACTGCTCGTATGCATAGTGGCCGGACTGGCGGCCTGTTCGTCCGCCTCATCCAACACGAATCCCGATCAGGCCGCCTTCGTCACGCTGCTCGGGCAGGATACGCTGGCCGTCGAGGTGTTCGAGCACACGCCGCAGGGCATGGAGGCGACGGTCGTCCTGCGTACCCCCCGCACGACCGTGCAGCGCTACCGGCTGAATCTGGGCGCCGAAGGTGCCTTCCAACACATGGAAACCGAAATACGGGAACCTGGATCTCCCGGAAACGCCGATCTGCTGGTCGAAGAGACCTACGTGATCGAAGGCGACAGCCTCAAGGTGACGGTTACGGAGAACGGGCAGACGGAAACCCGAGCCATTGCCGGGCACGGGCAGATGCTGCCGTTTCTGGACATGATCCACTGGCCCTTCGATCTGATGCTGATGCGAGCGCATGCATCCGGGCAGGACAGTGTCACTCAGGATCTCTTTACCGGGCGCGGATCGCTGCCCTTCGTGGTTCGCCGGACCAGCGAAGGCGCCATGACGGCCACCCATCCGTTCCGCGGGACGATGGCGGTCGACGTGGATGATGAGGGGCGGCTGCTCAAACTGGACGCCGGAGCTACCACCCGGAAGCTGATCGTGACGCGGGTACCGGCTTCGGAGGTGGATATCGAGGCCATCGCCGCCCGTTTCGCCGCGGCAGATGCGGCAGGCATGCCATTCGGAGCCCTTTCAGGACGTGGCGAAACGACTGCACAGGTGAGCGGTGCGACCATCACGGTGGATTACGGCCGGCCGGCAAAGCGCGGACGCGAGATCTTCGGTGCGCTCGTGCCCTGGGGCGAGGTTTGGCGCACGGGCGCGAACCAGGCCACGCATTTCACCACGAACCGGACCCTGAAGCTGGGTGACCTGACCGTTCCAGCGGGCACCTACACCCTCTTCACGATCCCTGAACCCGGAGGCGGAACACTCATCGTCAATCGCCAGACCGGCCAGGGCGGCACCACCTACAACGAGGATCGGGACCTGGGACGTGTCCCCATGACCGCTCGTGAGCTTCCCGAGCCGGTTGAACTGTTCACGATTGCAGTAGAAGAAACCGGAGGCGGCGGCGAATTGCAGCTGCTATGGGACCGCACGGCGCTCGTCGTGCCGTTTACGGTGCAGGGGCAGGGATTGTAGGAAGTATGGGTGATAAGGAGCACGTGGGGGATGAAGACGACAGATAAGGGGTTGGAGAATGTTCGGGATATTCGGAGACTTTACACGAGCATTAAAACAGGAGGTGTCTTATGAAACGGATCGGGTGGCTTTTCCTTGTGGCTCTGTTTTCGGTAGCGCTTTCCACACCGGCGGGCGCACAGTCATCAGATGGCTGGATCACACTTTTCGACGGTAAATCGCTGAACGGGTGGAAGTCGAGCACCGACAGCCCGGAGACGTTCAGCGTACAGGACGGCATGATCGTGGTGGCCGGGGAGCGGGCGCACCTGTACTACGTCGGGCCGGATGGCAATGCCAGCTTCAAGAACTTCGAGTTGAAGCTGGACGCGATGACGACGCCGGGTTCGAACTCCGGCATCTACTTCCACACGACCTACCAGGCCGACGGGTGGCCCAGCAAGGGCTACGAAGTGCAGGTGAACAACAGCCACACCGACTGGCGCCGGACGGGCGGTCTGTACGCCATCAGCGACGTCCGCGAGGCACCGGCAAAAGACGGCGAGTGGATGACCTATCACATCATCGTCAACGGCAAGAACATCAAGATCTCCGTGAACGGAAAGCAGCTGGTGGACTACACGGAGCCGGACAACGTCGAGCGGCCAGACGGGATGAAAGAGCGAGTGCTCTCCAGCGGGACCATTGCTCTGCAGGGGCACGATCCGCAGAGCAAGGTCTACTACAAGAACATCATGATCCGCCCACTACCCTGACGGAGCGTTAAGCCTCGCTGGATGAGTAGAACGGTCGTGTTCGGGTCATCGGATATGCTCACCACGTGTCATTCTTCGACTACGGCCAAGGGCCTTCGCTCAGAATGACACGTGGGTACGGAGCGGTATACACGTGCCCCCATGCGCTGCTCATCCTATTCATCTTGATGCCTCACCGCTGCGCGGGGCGCTGCGATGATCATCCGGAAGGCCACACCCGCCGATCTGCCCGCTCTCGCGTCGCTGTACGCGGAGGCCGTGCGCTCGGCAGGTCCCTCCGCCTACTCGGAAGAGCAGGTGGAGGTGTGGGCGGCTTTCGCGGATGAGGCGGAGCATTTCCGGAGGTTCGTCCTGGAGCCCTGGTCACTCGTCGCCGAAGATGAGACCGGGCCGGTCGGGTTCACCGGGCTGGCGCCGGACGGACACGTTACGGCGCTATACGTACGGAGCGACCGCATGCGGCGCGGGATCGCAACCGCGCTCCTGGCAGCCGTACGGGATCTTGCCCGGCAGCGCGGGATCGGGCGGCTCCATACCGAAGCGAGCGCGATCAGCCGTCCGGTATTCGAACGGGCGGGCTTTCGAGTCGTGGAGATCGAGATGGTCGAGCGGCGTGGTATCTCCTTCGTGCGTTACCGGATGGTGTGCGATAGCTGTACCCAGGAACCGGAATCCTGAAGGAAAACTCTGCGAACCCCTATCACCTGCCCCACCCCGTCCTCACCCCATCGGGTACCGCCTGTCCCTGCATCCCGTGACATGAACCACGTCAGCCATCCCTTCATCGATCTGGACCCCGCGCGCCGGCTGGAACGCACCGAGATGACTGAAAATGCCGGTTGGCCTGCCTGTCCGGCTCACCGGTTGAAATGAGGCCCGGCGCTGTGCGCGGTGCGGATACGGTAGTGACGAATGGCAAACCCTATGGCCAGAGCCGCAAAGAACAGATTCGGGTACAGGTCGTCGGGACCTTCAACGAAGGCCATTCCCAGGAAGAAAAGGGCGCTCGCCACGAGGTAAGCGACATAAACGGTCCACGGAAGGTTCAGACGAGGCAACAGAAGCGCCAGGATCCCGAAAGCGATGATGGGTATTACCGGAAGAAGAACATCCATGCTCGCACGAACCACTGAAAAAGATCCAACAAACCGTTCCGTTGCTTTCCACGACGAACCTACACCATGGCCCTTCACATTCGCTCGTGTTCTTTGTAACGACGCGGCAACGAAACGCTGCAACCTTCGTCCAGAACCACCCCATGCATGAAATGCCGATGGCAGAAACCGGGTGACGTTCCGGGGTGCTCTCTCGCGAGCGCGTGTCTGCCGAAAGCCGTGGTGTACGCGGGGCAGAAGCCTTATTTTCCTGCCCGATCGGAACGAACCATCGTACCGGGACGGCATATCGCCCGGTTCAGGGGTTTTCCTGGAGATAGCGCCGTTCTTGCGCGAAACGGGCGCACGTCCGAGACCGTGTGACTCACCCTGCATGTACTCGATACCATGCCCCAGCAGACCGATTCCCGGACCGAAGCTCATATCCGGCACAGCGTGACGGTGCCGATTTCCGCCGAGCGTGCATTCGACGTGTTTACGGCGGGGATCGGCGCATGGTGGCCGCACGCATACACGTGGTCCGGAGACGTGCTGGAGCGTATCGGGATCGAGCCCCGGGAGGGCGGGATGTGCTTCGAAATCGGGCCGCACGGTTTCCGATGCGACTGGGGCCGCGTGCTCGTCTGGAAACCGCCGCAACGGATCGTCTTTCTGTGGCAGATCAGTCCCCGCCGGGTGCCGGAACCGAACCCGGAGAAGGCAAGCGAGGTGGAGGTCCGCTTTACGGCCGAGGGTCCGGCACGTGCGCGGGTAAACCTGGAGCACCGGCATTTCGAAAAGCACGGCGAGGAAGCGGCCCTGTACCGGGAAGGCATGGACTCGCCACAGGGCTGGGCCTATATTCTGGCGCGCTATGCCGCTGCCGCCGTCTGAGTCTCCATCCGGAGACTCGGCGTACCCCCACTCTACCGATAGAACATCACACACTCTTTCGTCTGCATGGAACCTCGTCTCAGCCTCGTCACCCTCGGTGTTAGCGACCTGGAACGATCCACCCGGTTTTACCGGGACGTACTGGGCCTGCCGCAGATCCCCACGCCGCCTTCCGTCGCGTTCTTCGAACTCGGGCGCACGTGGTTATCCCTCTTCCCTCGCGAAGAGCTGGCGGCTGATGCCGGCGTTCCAGCCGAAGGAAGCGGGTTCCCCGGATTCTCCCTGGCGCACAACGTGCGTTCGGAAGCGGAAGTGAACCGCCTGCTGGACCACGTCGCCTCGAATGGCGGGCGGATCGTCAAACCGGGTAAGCGTGCCGACTGGGGTGGTTACTCCGGCTATTTTGCCGATCCGGACGGCTTCCTGTGGGAAGTCGCCTGGAATCCGCAGTTCCCGCACGTGTGAGACCTATCGGCAGCCCCCTCGAATGGTTCTCAGGGTAGTACAGGGCGTGACTGCTCGTGATCCTTCGTCATGTAAAAGGAAGAAGTCACGCTCGTAACTGACCTTACCCGCCCGTGTAGGGACATACTGCCCGTGTAGGGACATACTGCCCGTGCGTCCACTCCTCTCGTACGGGCAGGTCATGCCCACTCATCTGACCCTGCCTGCACACACGTCCACCCATCCGATCCTGCCTCACCAAAATCCTCCTTCGAAGGAGGACAGCCTTGCGAACGCGTCCAGCGGAGCAAGGCAGGAGGATGTCAGCCCCGCAAAGCAATACCCGATGCCCTGAGCAAACCAAAAACCTCCCAACCACGTCATGCCCGCGAAGGCGGACGCGAGCGGAGCGACCGACGAAGTAAATCCAGGCAGCACAACCAACAGGGCTGCCTATCCCCGCTGGCGTATTCACCTCCTTAAGGCCGAAATCAGACTAAACCAGTGCTCTACGTCTTTTCCTTGACGCGCATGCGATCGGAGTCGGGAATGACGTTGAAGGAAGGGTTAAGATAAACATGAGCCGGATTGCTATGATTGAAGGAGTTAACGTACTCCTTGATGCCTATTCTGCCCCGACCTGACATGGCGTTGGTGGGGTGGGTTGGTGCCTCAGGATAAGCCGAAGTGATAGATTTCAGGACTATGTAGATGTTCCTTGATAGATATGCAGTCGGAGCCGGGAGTGATGCATGAGGTAAGTTTCTGCCTAACCACATGCCATCCCAGTTCATCAGGATACCCCGGGAAGACAGCGGATCGCGCACTCACGCTTTGGCGTGGGCTGTCTTTTTCCCGGGGAACCGGTTTCCGGCCTCACCTCTTTGCCAGTGTGACGGTCGGTGCCTACATTCTGTACGTTATGGCATGCACTGCCACCTCTTGTTCACCAGCCCATCACACATAAGTCGGCTATGAAGAAAGTACTTCCCCTCCTCGTCGCCCTGCTCTATTTCGGATGCTCCGATGCGCCGGACACCGCACAGCCTGAAGCTGCGCCAGCGGCAAGCGCCCAATCACTCTTCGACGGCAACACCCTGAACGGCTGGAGCCTGAAGGCCGTACACGGCGGACGTGGAGGCATCTGGACGGTAGAGGACGGCGCGCTCGTCGCCAACCAGGATACGGACCATACCGGCGGCCTGCTCGGGACGGACGGCACCTACTCGGATTTCGAGATTGAACTGGAGTTCATGCCGGACTACCCGGTAGACTCCGGCCTCTTCCTCCGGACCCGTGAGGATGGGATGGGCTACCAGATCACGATCGACTACCGGGACGACGGGTCGGTTGGAAGCCTCTATGCCCCTGCAGCGGGCGATTTCCTCGCGCAGTATGAGGGCTGGCGTGAACTGATCCGCGAAGGCGAGTGGAACACCCTGCGCGCGCGGATCGAAGGACAGCCGGCACACATCCAGGCCTGGGTCAACGGCACGCAGACCCTCGACTTCCAGGATACGCAGGAGCGCTATCCGCATGAAGGCTACATCGGCCTCCAGGTCCACGGCGGCGAAGGCTCGTGGGGCGCGGACAGCCGGGCACGTTTCCGCAATATCCGCATCACGCCGCTCAATTAAGGGTTGTCGGCTATCAGCGGTCGGCTGCCCGCTTTCCAGAAATGCACGGAGGCGTAGTAGACGGACAGGTGACGTTAGAGAGAGGTACGCTGAAGCCGTAGCCCGGCCCATCGCTACACGATGTCTGTAGATCCTGCGCTCGTCCGCATCGGAAGCTGCGGATTCCGGCGGTCGCGGGAGGTGTACTACGCGCAGCTCCGCGCCATCGAGGTGCAGCATACGTTCTACGATCCGCCGCCGGCCTCCACCCTGGAGGCCTGGCGGGCGGAGGCACCGCCGGACTTCGAGTTCACGCTGAAAGCGTGGCAACTCATCACGCACGCGTCGTCCAGTCCGACCTACCGGCGGCTGAAGCGGACGCTCTCACCGGAAGACAGAGCCGAGACGGGTTCCTTCCGCCCGAGCCGGATCGTATTGGAAGCGTGGGAAGAAACGCGGGCGTGCGCGAAGGCGCTCGGCGCCCGGACCGTCCTGTTCCAGTGCCCCGCCCGCTTCCGCCCCACCCCGCTCCACATCGAAAACATGCGCCACTTCTTCGGCACGGTGGAGCGCGACGGCCTGAACTTCTGCTGGGAGCCGCGCGGGGACTGGCCCCCCGATCTGGTCGAAGAACTATGCGAGGAGCTGGACTTGTGGCATACGGTCGATCCCTTCGCGCAACAGACTGTCACGCCGGACCGGTGCTATTTCCGGCTGCACGGCATCGGCGGATACCAGTACACCTACCGGGACGACGAACTGCGAGACTTACTCGACCTCCTGCCCGAGGACCGGCCATCGTACGTGTTTTTCAACAACATGACGATGATCCCGGACGCAGTGCGGTTTCGGGGGATGATGGAAAGCTTCAAGTAGAGATTACAGAAGTTTACGTCGCTTGCTATACAAAACTGTTCCACGTTTGCTACCTTGGAATTCCACTCTTTGCATGGTATACAGATGAGGCCCAGCGTGAGAAGGAAACCGTCGATCAGAGAACGAAGGAATGACACCCTGGGTGAGCTGACTGATCAGGCGACGCATCCACGGACAACCGGTATTCAGAAGCCCCCATCCGAAGAAGCGCCCCTGAGCAGCGGGACATCCATCAGTCACATGATCATCTACGGCTTCATTCTGCTCATGGTAGTCCATTGGATGATGGACCCGTTACCGACACTCTCGGAGCTAAAGGGTGTGCACTTCTCGCGTTTTGCCAGACCTGTCGAGGTCTACTTCGATGCTCACAGTTTGGTAAGCCAAGTAGCAATCAGCTTCTCGGTTGGGTTGTCGGCTTGCATGATGACTTATCTCCTTGTGAAGCTCAAGGAGTTCACGAGATCTATATAGCAACAGTGTCTCGGGGCCCTGCTTCTGAGCCATTTAGATTGGCCGCTGTGCGTTCCTGGACGCTGAGTGCAGGTGCAGCGCCCTATTTGTAGCTTGCGGGTATGAGAGTGTACCTTGATAACTGCGCGATTCAACGCCCGCTTGATGATCAGACGCAACTTCGCATTCGTGCGGAAACGGAGGCTGTACTCGGCCTGCTTGCTCTGTGTGAAGCGGGGACACTCGATCTCGTTGTCTCAGGCGTCCACCACGTTGAAAACCTGCAGTGCCCGCACCCCGATCGGCATGATCACGTGAACGACGTGCTCAATCTCGCCCGTTCGTATGTCCCCGCAACCCCTGATATTTTACGACGTGCGAAGCAATACGAGTCGCTGGGGATAAAGCGGTTCGACTCGCTCCACCTCGCCTCCGCCGTTGAAGCGAAAGTCGACTACTTCTGTACAACGGATGATCGGTTGCTCCGGAAAGGTAAGGCAGCGGATACTATTGACGTTTCCGTCGTATCACCACTCGAACTCGTCATCCTCTTACACTAAATCTTCCCGTCCATGACTGTTCAGATGCGGCCCCTACATGAGATTAACCGGGACGGACATGCAGCGCTGGTCCGGGAGCTCGGTGTCGTCGGCGCACTCCGGTTTCTAAGTCAATTTACGACTGGTCATGGAGACTATACAGCCGAGCGAGAGATGTTTCTGGGCGACGAAACGCTGGAGGAGCTATTCGAGAGGATTCAGGCCGAGGACCGGAAGCGGAACACATAAACCACCGCTCTACTTCTCCCACACTAGCGGACAGCCAGTCCGTTGCCGAACATCACCGCAGCGGCGTCAAGGTCACGGGGCCGAGCAATCCAGACGGGCGGACAGGCCAGTCGGAGGCATCGAAGGGTTTGTAGTCGAGGTTGACGAAGTTGATGTCGTGGAAGATTTTCCAGGGGACCTGGCGGCGATCGAGGTCGCGGATGCGGTTCGCAGCTAGGTTGGTGACGTCGATCTCCAGCACGTTGCCGGTGGGCTTGAGGGGGCCGGTTTCCACCTGGAAGGGGCGGGCGAACAGCGTACCCAGGTCGCGCCCGTTCAGCCGGACGCGCGCACTCTCGGCTACCCTCCCGAGGTCCAGCAAGTAGCTCTCCGCATCGCCGGGCGCATCGAAGCGAAGCGTATAACGAGCAGTGCCCGCGAAGCGCTCGGCCTCCCCTCCGGCGTCCGTCCACGAGGCCGGCGTATCCGTATCGAACGGCAGCGGCAGTTCGGGGCCGCCCTCCAGGAAGGTGACATTCCATGTGCCCGCCAGTTCGACGGGCGGACCGTCTGGCCTGATGTAACGCCACGCCGGAGCATCGATAGGGGCATCGAACGTGCGGACGATGATGGATGCGCCGGGCTGTAGCTGGACGTACACCTCTGCGGTCTCCCCTCCCTCCCCGCGGACCTGCGCGAGGCCCGTCCGACCCGTGGCCGGGTCCATCAACCCGGCGGCGGAAGCCGGGACGGCCAGGGGCAGCCAGCCGTCGAAGGGAGCCGAACCCGCGTGCGAGATGAAGTAGTCGTATCCACCCGTTCGGGCACGCCGGATGAAGCGCAGGCCCTCGTGATCGACCAGGGCCTCGCGGCGGACGCCCGCGGCACCGAGCAGAGCACTCAGCGAGTTGCCGGTCAGGATGCGCCCGCGTCCACGCCTGGCTTCACGCACGTCCTCCGAGACGGTCTCGAACCGCAGCGGGACGAGCAAGGCCCTGAATTGCGCCCGGCGTTCTGCCAGATCGGCCAGACCGGGCACGTCCGACGGCAGGCCGCCGTCCAGAATGACGGTAGCGCCGGCTTCCGCCAGCTCGATGAGCGCCTGCATCGTCTCGAGCGGCATGTGCGTGGTCTGCGGGACTACGATGGTCTGGTACGTGGCACCGGGAGCCGCGATACGCCCGGCTGCATCGGCCTCGAGTGTGGAGACCTGGCGGTCCGAGACGTAGTCGAAGCCGTACCCGCTCTCCCACAGCGTGCGGGCAACGCCGGAGACCGGCTTGGCATGGAACCAGCGGGGATTGTGGATGGCGAAGGACATGCGCAGACCGTCCGGGTCGTGCCAGTTGTCGTACACGGGCCAGTAGAGCAGGACGTCGTTCGAGGGCCGGCCGGATTGCAGGACGGCCTGCGTCCGGGCGATGTAGGCGTTGAGGGCCGGGAGGTCGCGCCAGATCGGGTTGCGCGGATTGACCTGCGACGAGGCGTAGAATAGCCAGCCCGGCCAGGCGGCGTCGCGGGGTGAGTACGTGGTGCCGTGGTAAAGGACGTGGTTCACACCGCTCACGAACAGCTGGTCTACTACCTGCTTGAGCAGGTCCAGCGAGACGGTGAAGTGTTCTTCCAGCCAGGTGCCCGTCTCTGCCGAGACGAGCGGCCTGCCGCTCACGTGCGCCGCCGAACTGGCGAACTTGCTGATGAGCGGGTCACTGTCGGCACCGCCGAGCGGACCGAAGACCTCGGTTTCGGGGATGTCGGACGCGGCATAGATGTCCAGCAGGTTGCCGGGAGAGCCATGCGCCTGGTTGCGGCTGATACCGCCGCGCCGGTGCGCCCACGCGGTAAAGCGGTCGAGGAAGTTCGCCCGGAGCATGTCCGAGAGCGTTTCCCGGTAATCCGATTTGACACGCGCCACCTCATCGGGATCGCCGTAGCCTGCGAGCGCAGGCAGATGATCCGCCAGATCGTAGCCGCGCAGCCGGTGGAACGTCTCGAAGAGATCGACCGAGCCGTCCCCCGTGTACTCGAAGGAGTCGTGAAACCAGGCACGGACGGTGCCGGGAGCGATCTCGCCGGTCCGGACATCGAACGCCTCGAAGAAGGCGTCCACAGAAGCCGCGGAGAAGGGGTCGATGGTGTACCCGGCGCCGCCGGGACCGGGCCGCTTCACCTTCTCACCCGAGGGCCTGCTCTCCGCCGAGATGACGATCCACTCCGCATCCGGCGCGGTCCATGCAATCGCGCCGTCCGTACTGATACGCTGCCGCAGGTCGGAACGCTGCCCGCCTTCGGCCAGCGCCGTGGCCGCCTCTAGCCGGGCTTCGCCGGATGCGCGCTGCCACACCTGCCCGCCCTTCACCGTATCCACGTCGATCACCAGCGACATGTTGGCGTTCTCCGGGCTGACGAACGGGCCGCCGGTCCGCCAGCCCGACCCCGGCGGCATGTCCAACTGCATCCCGAGCCCGCGCGCCACACCGGCTGCGAACCGGAGCATCCGATTCCACTCAGGCGTGAAGAAGTCGATGAAGCGGTGCTCCTCCCCGCTCACGCCGTAGATAGGTGTAACCTCGACACCGCCGATGCCGGCTGCAGAAAGCGCTTCCAGATTCAGCCGAAGGTTAGCCGTATCGACGGCGCTGCCCATCCACCACCAGCGCGCCCACGGTTTCTGTTCCGATCCGATGGAGGGCCACGCAAGGGGCTGATCCGGCTCCACACTACCATTCTGCGCGAACGACGGTATTGCACCGGCCAGCATCAACGTCGCACAGAGCGCAACCAGCGTAACCCTCGTCTTGCGGCCAGGGGGGATGTGTTGCATATCCATCGCAGACATAGGGGTGTCCCGTAAGGCTTTCGTATGCCTGGAAAGTACAGCACGCGAGGAAATATTCATCGTGCGCGGGCTTCCCTGTGATGCCGAGACACAACATGGTGCCTCTCTGCCGAAGGAAACCGGCATCGAGTAACCCTGGCGGCACTGAATCTAGGGGCGTTGCAACTTGCGTTCGAGCTTGCGGCGCATGACGATGTCGCTGGGGGTGCCGGGCGACACGAAGGGATTACCCTGGATGAAATAGCGCCACTTGAACTCGACGCCCCGCGTGATGCCGATGCGAGAGCTGACGGCGATGGGCCACGCCTGCTCCTGTTCGGGAGCGGCCAGGTAGAGCGGCGGCTGTGTCAGCATCCGGTTGTGAAACCGGTCGTCGATATCGAACGCCTGGGTGAGCTTGCCGGGACCACTGGTGAGGTCCGTGCGCTTGCGAATCCCTTCCCGGCGCTCCCGGATGAACGCCTCGCCTTCCAGCGGCTCCACGGCGCGAATGAGCACGGCCCCTCCCCTGCCCTCCGGCTCCGTGACGACGTTCAGGAGCCAGTACCAGCCATAGCAGAGGTAAACGTATGCCTTGCCGGGCCTGCCGAAAAGGTCGTATCCCCTCCCCTCCGGCTTGATGAGACCGGTTGCCCGGTCCACGATGCCCCACCCGTGAAAGGCAGGATCGTCCTGCGTATAGGCCTCTGTCTCCACGATACGCCCCACGATCCTCTCCCCCGAGGGGCGCTCGTGGACGAGCAGCTTACCGATGAGGTCGGGGGCGACGGTGAGGGTGTCGCGGGCGAAAAAATCCTCGGTAAGAAGTTCCATAGCCGGATTCTAGACCGCGGATTCCGGATTGTTTCGCCGCATGCCGCTCCACGATCCAAAATCTATAATTTCAGCACGATGGCCAGCGGCATGTCGATCGTGATAGGATGAGCAAGGAACGCACGGAAGGACAACTGACATGCCCTCCATCTGCTATCCAAATGACCTCCATCCATCATTGAAATGTCCCCAAGTGTCATCCCGAACTCGTTTACTGCGTGAACCGGAGGTTACGGGATCTCATTGCAAATTACAGGTGGCCTGTTTTACAAGATGCTGAATCGAGTTCAGCAGGACACGTTCTGAGCCCTGCATCACGCGTGCTGAGAGCCATGCTATCCTTCAACTCTTTCCAGGTGAAGAATACCCTTGTTACGGATCGGCGGGATTTCTTCGATAATCGACTCCGCCTCGTGTCCTCGACAGGCTCGATTGACATCTGGTAGATCTACCAGATGTCCCGACCTGCTCATCCAACGAGGCTTGACAGCCCGCTACTCTCTCTCAGGTGGTTCGGTGACGCGTTCGAGGATGCGTTCCTCGCGGGGATGGCGGAGTTCGACGGGCTTGCCTTTGCGCGTGGAGCGCAGGTTGAGCACTTCCACGAAGACCGAGAACGCCATGGCTGAGTAGATGTAGCCCTTCGGGATATGCTGGTGGAAGCCCTCCGCAACGAGCATGACGCCGATGAGCAGGAGGAAGCTGAAAGCCAGCATCTGCACCGTCGGATGCCGGTTGATGAAGTCGGAGATTTTCCCGACGGAGAGCATCATGATGATGATCGCGACCACGACGGCCGTCACCATGACCCAGATCTGATCCGCCATGCCGATGGCCGTGATCACGGAGTCGAGGGAGAAGACAATGTCCATCAGGATGATCTGGATGATCACGCTGTGGAAGGAAACGATCCGACCAGCCGCACCGGCGTCATGCTCCTCGCCCTCCAGCTTTTCGTGGATCTCATAGGTGCTCTTGCCGATCAGGAAGAGGCCGCCGAGCAGAAGGATGAGGTCGCGTCCCGAAACTTCCCGCGTGAACACCTCGAAGAGCGGTGTCGTGAGGCCCATCAGCCACGTCAGGGAAAGCAGCAGGAGGACGCGCACGCCGAGCGCCAGACCCAGGCCAACGAGCCGCGCCGCCCGCTGCTGGTGCTCCGGCAACTTGGAGGTCAGCAACGAAATGACGACGATGTTATCGATGCCGAGTACGATTTCGAGCGCCGTCAGCGTGCCGAGCGCGATCCAGGCCTGCGGATCAGAAAGAAAGTCCATATAGGTCGAAATGGGTTGTATTCAGCGGAGTATAGTGCAGCGGGGGCCTTCATCGCTATGCCGGGGTGCCAGGTTTCATAGGAATACCGGTACGGTTGCAACGCCGAAGTGCATACAGGCTGTAAGCCGGACAGCGCACCGGCCTATAGAAGCGTAGCAAGTACCCAATTTCCCACCGGTGTTACAACCGCTGGCGAGTAGATATGGACTTTTCCGGCGAACATACCGTTGAACCGTCTGCACACCTCGCATAAACGCAAACGTTACAACCTGTTATAGATGACCAGAGTTGCCAGCCACGAGGCCATCGCAACGCGCGACGTCCCAATCCCCCCTGCCGGAAGTACGGGCAATCCGCTGGAATCCGGAACCGACCGTCCGCCCGCGCCCACCCCTTCTCAGCACGGCGGCATGGGCGCCATTCCGTACGATGGAGGTACGGTATTCCGCGTCTGGGCGCCCTTCGCAGAGAAGGTGTTCGTGATGGGGCCTTTCAACGGGTGGTCGAAAGATGGCAACCCGCTTGCGCCGGAGGAGAACGGGTACTGGTCGGCAGACGTCGAGGGCGCAGGGGTGGGAGATGAATACGCGTATGTGATCATCAACGATGACCAGGTACTGGAACGCGCCGATCCCTACGCCCGCCAGATGACGAACTCGGTCGGCAGATCGGTCGTACACGACCCCACGGCCTTCGATTGGGAAGGAGACGCGTTCCAACTGCCCCCCTGGAACGAACTCGTTCTCTACGAGATGCACATCGGCACGTTCAATGACATGAACCCGAAGGGGCCGGGCAATCTGCGGATGAGCATCAACAAGCTCGACTACCTCAAAGACCTCGGGATCAACGCGGTCGAAATCATGCCGCTGGCGGAGTTCGCCGGAGACTTCTCGTGGGGATACAACCCCTCCTTCACGTATGCGGTGGAAAGTGCCTACGGCGGCCCCCGCGCCTTCAAGGAGTTCATCCGCGAGGCCCACAAGCGGGGAATCGCCGTGATCCTGGATGTGGTGTACAACCACTTCGGGCCGAGCGACCTGGATCTGTGGCGATTCGACGGCTGGTACGAAGGTCAAGGAGGCGGCATCTACTTCTACAACGACCACCGTGCGGAAACGCCGTGGGGATTGACCCGACCGGACTACGGCCGCCCCGAGGTCCGCCGGTACATCCGGGATAACGTCATGATGTGGCTGGATGAGTACCGGCTGGACGGGCTCCGGTGGGACGGCACGGTGTTCATCCGGTATAAGGGCTTCTTCAAGGAGCCCGGCACGGAACTTCCGGACGGGTACTCGCTGATGCAGGAGATCAACCGGGAAGTCCAGGAGACCCGCCCGGGCAAGCTCATGATCGCAGAAGATCTACAGGACGACGCGTGCGTGACGCAGCCGGTCAGCGAGGGCGGTCTGGGCTTCGGGACGCAGTGGGACGCGAAGTTCGTCCACCCGATCCGGGAAGCCATCATCGCCCCGGAGGACGAAGCACGGGACCTCATGGTCGTGCGTGACGCCCTGCTCAACCGGTACGGCGAGGATGCATTCCGCCGCATCATCTACACCGAGAGCCACGATGAAGTCGCCAACGGTAAGGCCCGGGTGGCGTACGAAATCAACCGGCAGCACGCTGAAAGCTGGGAATCGAAAAAGCGCTCCACGCTGGGCGCGACACTCGTACTTACGTCGCCCGGCATCCCCATGCTTTTCCAGGGACAGGAGTTGCTGGAAACCGAGTGGTTCCGGGACACGGAACCGCTGGACTGGACCCGGCTGGCGCAGATGCCGGGCATCTACCGCCTCTACCGAGACCTGATCCGGCTTCGCCGCAATGCAGACGGAGTGACCCGCGGCTTGATGGGCCAGGGCGCCGAGGTCTACCACCTGAACAACGACCTCAAGCTCCTGACGATGCAACGGTGGGATCAGGGCGGTCCGGGAGACAGCACCTTGATCGTCGTCAACTTTGCTAACCGTGCGCATGACGCATACCGGGTAGGCTTCCCTGCATCCGGAATCTGGCGCATCCGGTTCAACAGCGCCTCGAAGCTGTACAGCGAGGACTTTACGGACTACGAAGCGAGAGATGTCGAAGCAGAAGCCAGATCGTACGACGGCCTGCCTGCCAGCGCGGAAATTTCGATAGGACCATACACGGGGCTCATCTATTCACAGGATCCAGGGCAGTAGATGAGGTAGGATACACCTAGCTCGGGGGAGGGAGACATGGACCAGCTTGCGGAGGAACGAAAAGAAAAGGCCATGACGGCTACAGAGGCTCTGTTCGAGCGTATACGGAAATACTTCGCCGAACAAACGCCGATCGAACAGGCCATTAGGATAGCAGTGGATACCAGCCAGTCGCAAGTGATGCCGGGAGATGAGCAGCCCCGGCGCACACTCCGATTCACACTACCGGACGGTACCCTGCTGGAGGGCCACTACCGGATCGTCAATGTCGGCGGCAACATGTACCAGGTCGAGGCCGGGGTCGAAGAACGCTCGGGGCGGTTCAGCATCAGCCTTCCGGAAGCCACGCTGGCGGCGGACGGCAACTACAGCCGGCCTGTCTGTGAGTTCATGCTGGAGGAGATCAAACGTATCGCCGGAGAGCAGTACCTCCGGTCGCGCTCTTCCACGCTACGCGATGAACACAGCGCATAAGAGGAAGCACGGTGTGGAGATCGAAGGGGGAAGCGCAGCGCCTGGAGAAGGCGGAGAATCTGGTGCGCCGCATCAGCGGGTCAGCTTGAGCGCGCGGGATTGTGATGTGGCTGCACCGGTCAACAGGTCGGTCACGGTAATTTCCAGCTGGTAGTCCCCGGGACTGACGCGGCTTACGTCGATCTCGGCGTACTCCACCGGGTCGGCTTCGGAGCCGGACCCTTCGATCTCCAGCGTGAGCGCTATGCCCTCGCGGCGTCTGCCGAAGAGCCCTCTCCGCCCTTCCTGCCTGAGCGTATACCGGATGCCGTAGTGCGTGAGGTCGTCCGCGCCTCGTGTCAGGCCGTAGACCTCGAAGTAGACGAAGACGGGCTGTTCGACGGAGAAGGTCCGGAACGGGTTGACGTCCACGTGGAGCCCGCCCCGATCAGGGCGACTGCCCTCACGGGCCGGGCCGATGGCGTAGGCAGGCAGGATGCCGCTCATGCGAAGGCCCGGTCCGGAAAGGTCCGGCACGTGCTCGGCAAAGCGGTAACCGCCGAGGTGGCTTGTCGTGAGCGAGCGTGCGTGGAGGGCGACACGGTAAGAATCCGGCATCACGTGCAGGTGGAGTTGATCCACCACGGCAGCCTTCCGGTCGGACGGCTTCGCCGCGAGGTGTTTCGTATCCGTCTGCCACGCGGCGGGCGTCCAGCGCCGGTCATGCAGGATCACGCCGACCTCAACGTCCAGGGTATCGCCCGTATCGGCATGGCGGGAAAGCGCTCCGAGCGGCAGGGCATACGCGTACTCCATGCGCGTGCGCCCGCCCTCGCCGCGGAATGCGGTCGATAGGAGCGGAATGTCTATCGGGACCAGATCATCCGGCCAGGTATGCCGGTCCGTCGTGAGGGCCAGCATGACGTACCGGCGGGACGAGTCGGCCATATCGCCTGGATTCCCCCACCGGTACGGGAAGCCCCATTCCTCGAGGCTGGCGAGGGCCCTGCCGTACACTTCCGGCGTCAGGCGCCACCCGTTCTCCACGGCCCCTGCCCGTGTGAAATGAAAATCCATGGCAGGACGGTTGTAGCGCCAGGACTCCACGTCAGGTTCGTCCATGCCCCCCACAGTCAGGACACGGTCGGCAGGCTCCCCGTGGCGGATGAAGATCGCGCCCTTGTCATTGAACACCTCGCTCAACCGGTACGTCGAAGGAAACTCCAGTGACGCCGTGCGGTCCGGATTGTTGTGCCAGTGCCGGAAGCCAGGATAGAGGTGCTCCTGCTCGGCCACCAGGAGGCGACGGTAGTGTTCGGCCAGGCGCACGTTGGCGGCCTGCGCAGGCGTGGGGTCGCGCCCGGTCCAGAAGACGCGGAAGAACTCGCGGTATTCCCCCGGGCGTTCCAGTGCCTGGTATCGCTCCAGCTCTTCCGGGCTGAACACGTACTTGAAATCGTTGAACACGACGGCGGCATCTTCGGCGCGCGTGATCTCGGCAATCGCGCGCTCCACGAGGGCCTCGGCGTCTTCCGGCTCATCCTGCGCGTAATGTATCCGCGCGAGGGCGAGGTAGATCGCCTGCATGGGAAAGATGGGCGGGTGTTTCAGCATCCGCTCCGCCAGCCGCCGGTGCAGACTCGCCGCCATCTCCAGGTCGCCGGACCTGCGCAGCAGTTCCGCCCTGGCGTACGCGGCGAAACTGGACGGGTGTGCCTCCAGCCAGGCGGTCAACTCGCCCGGGTCGCCGAACAACGCGGCATGGCGGTACAGGTCGAGCAAGGCAAACCGCATCAGGCGGCTTCCGGGCTTCGCAAACACCTGCGCGTTCCCGATCTCGAGCGCGTCGATGTACCGCCATGCGTACCGTTTGAGCAGCGCGTACTGGTAGAGTACATCCTGATACGAAGAATCCACGGCCAGAATGGCCTCGAAGTCGTCCGTGCTACGTGCCCACTGGTTGCCCCCGAAGAGCGTCCGGATGATTCCCGCCTCCCGGCACGCAACGGCGCGGTAGTAGCGTGCCTCCAGGTCGGCAGGATCTCGCTCCAGGATGGCGCTCGTCAGACGGCTGATCGCACCCCAGTCCTTTTCTTCGATGAGCGGCTGTACCCAGGCATAGGCCGCGCTCGGACGAGCGATCGTCTCACCCACGATCCATTCCACCTGCTCCCAGTCATCGGACTCACGCGTGGCAGGGTGCTCCGGCACGTACTCGTGCGGCAGTTGGTCCGCGATCCGGTCCTCTCCCATGGTGCCGGACAGCAGGACGGCGTTCGTGGGGTAGACATACCCCCGTTCATTCACCAGAACACGCTCCGACGTCAACGTGAGCCAGGACGTCTGCGTCGGGGAGGGATCGTTGCGCCAGAGACTGCGCCAGAAGGAGCGGCTGTGCTCCCTGGATGCCTCCGTGTACGTTACGTGCAGGGAGCGGTCGAACGCGAGGATGTATTCGTACGGCCGCGAGGTAGGCGTGATGATCCGGCGGGCCCTCAGGTGCATCGGCGATCCCGTGACACCGGGACGCCGTGCCTCCCGGACCACGAAACCTTCCTCTTCCAGGCGATCGCTTGCCAGGGCACGGAGAATGTGGCGGAATGAGCCGCGATACGTATTCTCCCGGTTCTCCTTCCAGCGAAGCGTCTCCTCCTCGCTGCGCGCCTCCATCTCCTCGAAGTAAGGATACCCCCAGAAGGTCACGTCATTCCGCCGGGCGCGAAACTCTACCAGGACGAAGGTGAGCCGGTATCCCAGCGCGTCATTCTCGATCCGCAACGGCTCGACTGCTTCGGCGACGAGCACTCCTCCCCTGTCCTGAAACCGCAGGACGTTCGGATTGAGAATCCGGGTCGCCTCCGCGTTCGGTGTGGTTCCGATGAACAGCCTTGTGAACCGTGCGAGGTTTCGCTCCCACCGGCGAGACCGTTCCCCGACGACCACCATGCTGTCGATCTCATGAACAGCTGGCTGGAGCCGAAAATCGGTGTTGAGAACGGCTGCGGCTACTGCCTCGACCTGGATGACCCGGGGCGCGTAGCCCACCATGGAGGCCACCAGTTCGTACGAGCCGGGCGGCACCTGTTCGATCCGGTACGTCCCATTCGTATCTGCGATCACACCCCGGCTCGTGTGCCCGGCGAAGATGCTGGCCCCGGCCAGCGGTTGCCCCGTGATCGTATCCACCACCGACCCCGAAAGCGTCGCCGTATCCTGCGCCGAAGCGGCAGTCCATCCTGCCGCCATCCAGAGAAGGAGCGCAACGATACACGCGGCAAGGTGCGGGCTGCTCAGCCTCATGGTGGACCACCCGGAGCTTTTCCTCTACACACAGACCCCTCTACCCACGAGGAATCGTCACAAGGAAAGAGACCGCCCGAAAAGGTGCAAGCTGTTTATAGACGATCGAGCACCGGCCCGGACCAGCCCCGACCGATACGCACCTCCCCCCTCGATGAGACCGCTCCTCAAACCCCTCCCTCGAGGGAGGGGGCCCGAAGGGCCGGAGGGTGTCAAAAACCCGTATCTCACGCAGATACCTGTGCGCCACACTCATACGATCACCGAAGCCTGGTAGCAGGGTCCATGGTGACAGGCTGAGCGAAGTATGGAGCCCGCACGTGCATCTTGAGCGGAGGCCCGCCAGGGCCGTAGCCGAAGACACGAGGCGGAGCCGACGGTCGAAGAAATCCCACCAGACAGCACCACGCTCAGGACATTTCCTCCCCTCAGAATAGGTCATGCTGAACTTGTTTACTGGCGTGAATCCTCGATTTCAGCATCTCTGCCGAACAGAATAGGTCATGCAGAACCATGCCCTGAGCCTGTCGAAGGGTCGTTCAGCATCTCCTTGCACCCGGTTACATTCACATTGAGAACCCGTAGCCTCCGGTTCACGAAGTAAACAGATTCGGATGACACCCAGTGAGCATACCCGATGCCCCGGGCAGGTCCGACCTACTCATCCCATGAGGCTGGACATTCCACTAGGCCCCCAGGCGAACGACCGTCCCCTGATGCTTGGCTTTTTCAGGCGGCTCCACGTGGATAGTGACGACGCTGCCGGGGATCTGCTCGTGCAAGGCCTCCTCGATCCGGTCGCAGATCGCATGCGACATCCCGACACTCATCTCCCTGGGCACCACCAGGTGAAACTCGATGAAGACGTACCGTCCGGCATGGCGGGCGCGGAGCGCATGTGCCTCCAGAGCGCCCTGCATTTGGTCAACGATGATCTTCTGGATGGACTCCATCTCCCGGTCCGACGGGCTCTCGTCCATGAGCCCGCCCACGGACTCCCGCAGGAGCCGGTATCCTACCCACAGAATGTTGACCGCCACGATGAAGGCCAGTGCCGGATCCAGAATCCACCAGCCGGTCAGGCCCGCCAGCCCTACGCCGGCCAACACCCCTACCGTCGTGATGACGTCCGCCATGAGGTGCCGCCCGTCGGCCACCAGCGCGGGTGAGCGTTGCCGCCGCCCGTTACGAATGAGATAGGATGCGGTAACGGCGTTCAACACCGTCGCCGCGGCGGAGATGGCCAGGCCGGATGTGAGATTCGACAACGCGACTGGCTCGGCGAGGCGCAACCCGGCCGAGCGCACGATCTCGACGGCGGCAAACAGGATGAGCGCCCCTTCGATGACCGCCGAAAAGTATTCGGCCTTCGTATGTCCGTAGGGGTGGTTGATGTCTGGCGGACGGGCGGCCAGGCGGATGGCCAAGAGCGCTACCCCGGCCGCCGCCACATTGACGGTAGACTCGAGTGCGTCCGAGTAAAGCGATACGGAGCCTGTCAACCGATAGGCTACATATTTCAGAGCCAGAACGAAAACGCTGACGACGACGCTCAGCCGCGCTAAAGCGATGGGCTTCATTCACATGGAAAGGGGTGCGCGAAATGCCCCTTGAACCGGCCAGACGCCGCTGAGTTCATTCCTTTCTCTTCCCGCCGCCTTTCACACGCATTCCCCGGAAGCAACGGTCACGCCGTCGGAACCGTACCGGTCGGCTGGTCCAGGTCGCGGTCGACGGCCACGACTTCCTCCTGTTGCTTGAACTTCCGGTACGCATCGGCCAGCTTTACGTCGTACCGGTTCTCCCGGTAGCCCGGACCGTTGTACCGCTCCGCAAACCGGGCCCACTCGTTCCGACGCAGGAGACCATCCAGGTTGTAGGCTTCGAGGAATCGTCCGAACGCCTCCAGATGGCCCCTGGCCGACTCCTCGTGCAGGCGCACGAACTCCCGGACGCTCTCGTACCCGAGCCGATCGTAATGGTATCCCATGATCTGGAACAGCCCCCACGAGGCGGAACACAGGGCGGCGTCCTCGTGGATCTCCCTGGCGAGCGCGAGCCGGTCGTACTCGCCCGCGCCTCCCTTGTAGTGCTTCCGCGTCCACCTGGCATACAGCACAGAGCCATACCGGTCCTGCGCCGCATAGGGCGCCGGGTCCACACCATACTTCTTCAGCTGCTTCCAGAAGACGTGCCCCTCGAAGAGGATCTTCGGCCGCCCATCCTCGAGGAAACCGGACCCGGCCGCCTCGACCTCGCAGACCGCCCGGACGGTGGCCACCTCCAGGCCGTGAAGGCGTGCGAAGTCGGCGTAATCGATAGGCTGGAGCGTGGCTTTCAGGGTCTCTTCCACGTTGTGTTCCTCCCATGAATCCGGTACGTGCGAGCGAAATGCGGCACACCTGTCACTAAATCCACAATTACAGCCACAAAGTCAATGACCGCGAAGCTCACCCCTCTCTTTTACGGCCCTGCACCTGCTGGTATGTCCATCGTGGTAGGCTGAGCGGAGTATAGAGGCCATATGCATACTGCTCCTCCTCGCATGTGTCATTCTGAGCGGAGCGCAGCGACACGAGCCACAGGCGACTGTCCGAAGGAAAGTCGAAGAATCCCACAAACGAGCACTGTCGTGCCGGTATATGGGATCCCTCGACATGCTCGGGATGACACTTGGTGAGCATACCCGATGACCCGAACACGACCGATCTACTCATCCAATGAGGACGGACATTCCACTACGCTGCGCGCCGGCACGCGTACCGTATTGCAACGGGTCGGCCCGGCGATGAACCCAACCACCCCGTTCCTGCGTAGGTAGGATTGCACCCGTCTCATTCACCCGTACCTCAAATGAACCACGAAAACAGGCTCGCCCGCGAGCAAAGCCCCTACCTGCTCCAACACAAAAACAACCCCGTCGACTGGTATCCCTGGGGTGAAGAGGCGTTTGAGAAAGCCCGCCGGGAGGATAAGCCCGTGTTCCTCTCCATCGGCTACTCCACCTGCCACTGGTGCCACGTCATGGCGCACGAGTCGTTCGAGGATGAGGAGGTCGCCCGGCTCATGAACGACGCGTTCGTCTCCATCAAGGTGGACCGCGAAGAGCGGCCCGACATCGACGGCCTCTACATGACCGTGTGCCAGATGATGACGGGCCAGGGCGGCTGGCCGCTGACCGTGATCATGACGCCCGAAAAGGAGCCGTTCTACGCCACCACGTACGTCCCGAAAACATCCCGGCACGGCCGCATCGGGATGATGGATCTCGTGCCGCGCATCGAGGAGGTCTGGCGTCGGCAACGGGAGGACGTGTTGAACTCCGCGCAGCACGTCACCGACCTGCTTCGCCAGGCCGCCGGCGTCCGGGCGGACGGAGCCACGCTCACCGCCGATACGCTCCAGGCCGCTTTCCGGGAGCTGGAAGGCCGCTTCGACCCGCACTATGGCGGCTTCGCCACGGCGCCCAAGTTCCCTACCCCCCACAACCTGCTCTTCCTGCTGCGCTACTGGAAACGCACCGGCGACGAGAAGGCGCGCCGCATGGTACAGACTACACTCGACCACATGCGCTGGGGCGGCATCTTCGACCAGATCGGCTTCGGCTTCCACCGCTATTCCACGGACGCCAGATGGATCCTGCCACACTTTGAGAAGATGCTGTACGACCAGGCCCTGCTGGCAATGGCCTATACGGAGGCGTACCAGGTCACGGGCAACCCGCTCTACGCGGAAACAGCCCGGGAAGTGTTCACCTATGTCCTGCGCGACATGACGTCTCCCGAAGGCGCGTTCTACTCCGCCGAAGACGCCGATAGCGAAGGGCGCGAAGGCAAGTTCTACGTGTGGACCTACGATGAACTGCGCCAGGTGCTCGATCCCGAGGACGCCAATCTGGTGATCCAGACCTACAACGTCCGGCAGGACGGCAACTTCGAGGAAGAGGCCACCCGGCAGAAGACGGGCGAAAACATCCTGTACCTGGGCCGCTCCTTCCAGGAGGTCGCCGCGGACCTGGGCATGGATGAAGCAAACCTGCGTAAACGCCTGGAGGTGGCGCGGCGCAAGCTGTTCGCCGTACGCGAGCAGCGCCCCCGCCCCGGAAAGGACGACAAGATCCTCACCGACTGGAACGGGCTGATGATCGCCGCCCTCGCCAAAGCCGCGCAGGTCTTCGATGAACCGGCGTACAGCCGCGCCGCCGCGCATGCCGCCGACTTCATCCTGAAGGACCTGCACGTGGCGGAAGGCCGCCTGCTGCACCGCTACCGGCAGCGCGAGGCGGGCATCCAGGCCAATGTGGACGACTACGCGTTCTTCATCTGGGGCCTGCTCGAACTGTACGAGGCCACGTTCCGCATCGATCTGCTGGAGAAAGCGGTCGCCCTGACCGACACGCTCATCAAACACTTCTGGGATGACGAAAACGGCGGCTTCTTCTTCAGCCCCGACGACGGCGAGCAACTCATCGCCCGCCAGAAGGAACTTTACGACGGCGCAACCCCGTCCGGAAACTCGGTGGCGCTGCTCAGCCTGGTCCGCTTGAGCCGGATTACCGGTAACACGGAGTATGAACAGAAGGCCGACCGGCTCATCCGGTGGGCCGCCGCACAGGTCCGGCACTCACCCTCGGTCTTCACGGCATTCCTGATGGGACTGGAATTCGCCCTCGGCCCGTCACGAGAGGTGGTCATCGTGGGCCATCCCGGCTACGAAGATACCGACGCGCTGCTCCGCACCGTCCGCTCCGTCTACATCCCCAACAAGGTGGTGCTCTTCCGCCCCGCCGAAAGCCCCCCGGCCGAATTGTTCCGGCTCGCCCCCTTCGTAGAAGCCCAGCACCCCATCGACGGCAAGGCTACCGCCTACATCTGCCGCGATTACGTCTGCCGGAACCCGACGACCAGCGTAGCCGAGACGATGGCCCTCTTACAGGCGTAACCCCGGCGGCAGAACCGGTTCGCTCCCGCCCGTACAGAACGAAGCAGGGGAGCCGTAGAGCTCCCCTGCCTCATCGGAACAACCCTCACCAACTGGCTAGAACCGGACGGCCGTTTCGACCGAGAACCCGCTGAATTCGGGGTTCAGGCCCAGGTCGGTACCACCGTTACGGAAGCCCTCCGAGAATCCGCTCGTCGTCTGCTTCACGTATTCGGCCTTCACTACGATCCCCTCGTAGAGCCGGAACCCGGCGCCGAGCTGCACCCTGCGGGCCAGACCCGTTTCACGTTCCAGGATCGTCTGGGTCGCTGGATCGAAATATTCGAGGGTCAGCGCGTCGGCTACGCTATAGCGCCCGGCCAGGTAGAGCCAGTCCGTAAGGTTCACGCGCACCGTGCCCATGTAGTACATCCACTCGTCCACAGGGTCGCCGTTCTCGGCGTCGTCCGCCGTCCCGAGGATGCCGTCCTCACCGTGCGAGAGCCCGTTGTTGTCGGCGTCCCGGTTGTATCCGGCCGCCCCGTAGAGCAGCACGCGGCCCAGGTCGAGGCGGGCGTCCAGCTGAACGGCCGTCTCGTCCTCGCCCTTGCCCAGGAAGATCTCGCCGCCGTCGTCGCTTCCCCAGATGTTGTACCGGGACCCGGCGCGGTCGCCGCCCTGATACAGGTACGACTTCGTGCCTTCCGACCGTGCCGTCACCGGGTTGTAGCCGTTGCCGTTGGCGGACTGATCCACCCGGTAGCCGGAGAGCGATACGCGTAGCGGCGCGACCGGGAAGACGGTCAGCTTGCCGTGAACGGCGACGCCGTTGCCGCGCGCCGTGCTGCCGCTGGTCGTCCCGTTGGAGATACCGGCGAGCAGCCGGGCCGGACCGTACGTGAACGCCGCTTCCGCGCCGAGAGTCGTCAGCGCCGGACGCACGATGGCATTGCCGATGAGTTCGTTGTTCAACACATCACCGTTGACGGACTGATACAGATGCCCGTCGCCATAACCGATGGTAAACTGGCCGCCCTTGACCTCGAGGTGCTCGGCGAAGAAATCATTGAACGATCCCAGCTTCATCCAGCCAGGCAGTTGTGTCATCAGGAAGTAGCCCTGATAGCCGTACATCTCCTCGTGGTGCTTCGATGAGAGGAAAATATCCACGCCGACGTTACCGCCCGGGAAGAGCTCCGCACGTACATTGATGTTACCGACCGCGTTCTGGAAGCCCGGCGCAAGGTCTTCCAGCGTCCCGGCGCTGTTCTTCTGTTCGAGCGACTGAAATACGATCGAGCTCTGAAGGCCGAGGTAGATCTTCGGAAGATCGATGGCCTCCTCTTCATCGCCACCCACCGGTTCGTCCTCCGGAGTGGTCGCCGTACGCTCGTCCGGATCGGGGTTCTGAATCGGAGAGAACTGGGCACGTACGGGCGCCGCTGTGAAGAAGAATAGAGCAGCTATAAGAATTGTAAGCGAGCGTCTCATGGTGATGTATCCCGTCTAGGTGAGGAAATCGTGTAAGCACTCCCGTGCAGGTGGAGCCACGCCGCGCTGAGCCGGCGTCCTTACCTCAGCCTGCTGCAGCCAAATAACGCCCCCTCCGGACCACGCCTTGACGGCTCTCCCCCTGACTGTCACGAGAGAAAACCGAGCCCCGCTGTGTAGGGAGCGACACCGGCTGTCCTGTGAGAGGTCCCTCACAGGCCACGTAAGGGAAAGCCCTGCGCCCTGCTGCGTAACGGTGCAGAAGCAGCAAACAAAAAACGGCGCGGGGGTGCAGGCCCCGCGCCGTTCCTGCTCCGCTCGTGCGCCCCTAACGCGCCGCGTGCACCATACCTTCACGTACACCGTAGAGATCAAAAGCCACGGTGATCCGGTCGTGCGCCCGCACGAGCCCGAGCAAGGCTGTGGGCGGTGTGATGCCGAAATCGGTCATGAGCAGGTTCAGCGCCCCCTGTGCGCGCAGGATACCGCCGGGAAGAACCGAACCGCGCACCTCGATCGTCACGTTGCGCTCCGCACCGGCCAGGTTCAGCCAGCCCGTAACCCGCAGGTCGTACGCGCTTCCCCCGACACCGGCACCCGTCACCTCGACGTGCTCCAGCCAGAACTCGATGTTCGGGTACAGGTCCGCCCGGAGAGCGTTCTGCATGTCCCGGTTCATGCGTGCCTTGCCGCAATCGAAGGAACGGACCGGCACGATCAATTCCACGACGGCAGTACCGGATCGGGTACGGTCACCCGGGGCTGCTGCCTGCTCCTGATCCAGACGGCCCTTGCCCCTGATGTCCTCCGCCTCGCAGGTAAAGTCGTCCACCGTAGAGGTGCCCTCGATGCGGAGCCGGCTGTCCGGCGTGAGTACGTAGACCTCCTGCGCCTCGGCCCGCTGAAACGCCCACGTGATCGTTACGAAGAGTATGACAGGAATGAACGCGGTTCTCATGGCTCTCCTCCCCAAGCGGCATGGAAGGGTACCGCCTGCACGAACGATTCGTGTAGGCGTACACGAAGGGGTTAGATGGCCGGCGCTTCCACGGCGACCAGGTCAAAGTGGATGGTCACTTCATTCCCGGTTTTGAGCGCGCCCATCATCGCCGTGGGCGGCTTGATGTTGAAGTCGCTCATCAACAGCGCGTAGCTGCCCTTGAGGCGAAGCGCACCGTTCTCAAGCTGCTGCCCGTTCAACGTGATCTCGACCGGCTTCTTCACACCGGCCAGGGTCAGATGGCCCTGTGTGACGAGCTGGAATGCGTTTCCACTCGGGGTACCGGCCAGACGAGCGCTCACCACGTCGAAGGTGATCGCCTTATGCGCCGAGGCCTTCAGCGCCTCGAGCATCTTCTTGTTCATCGTACCGTTGTCGCAATCCAGGTCCGATACCGCAACCGTCAGGTTGCCCCTGGAAAGGGTTCCGCCCGCCAACAGACCACCGCCGGTGATCTCCATCGAGCCGGTCAGGGCCTTCACGTCGGCCTTCCAGGCGTGCAGCGAAGAGGTGCCTTCCACATGCATCGTGCTCTCGGCGGTGAAGGTGTACCGGGTCGAATCCTTGACGCGGGTCCAACCGACCGCAAGGAACGCAGCAATGAGGGTCAGGCCGAGCAGCATCTTGTGAGTCGTCATGTCGTGGCCTCCAATCGAAATAACGGAGCGGGCACGCCCGCCCAGGTTCGTCGAAACGTCTTGGAGGCAGTTTAGACAGAAGCCCGCGTCCACCTTGACGGCAACCCCCGCCTGACTCTGTAATCAGCGCCACACCCCGCACGTAGGTCGAGCCACACCCCCTACGTCAGGGAAACCCGTACACACACCGCAAATGAACATGAAAAGACAACCTGCCAGTCGAATGCCACGAGATAGATATGCGCCTGTACTGAGCGGTAAATAGATGCCCGACGGCCGAAGTGCGCAGGTCTCCGGAATACAGAATTGCAAGGCCCACATGCTCGCGTGCCATACCGAACGGGCCCTCAGGCTCACAACTCCCGGGCACCGCCTCCCCGGAAGGAAACGCCCCCATCCAACCACACCCTTCGGTACACGCTGACAAACACCGCTGCCGGGCCTTGATCGCCGCCGCCCCTCCCCACCCGCAGGGACACGATGATGATGCTTCGATACATCAATCCGGCAACAGATTGAGAATCGAGATGCCCTCCCTGGATAAGAGCCTGCCCCCGCGAATCCCCGCGAAGACGCATGCGCGTCAAGAAAGCCCGTTAGTTCCTTCAAACAGAGCGATACGGCGTACTTCAAAGCTCAAGCTTCCCCTTAACGTCATTCCCAACTCGATTGGACGCGAGCGGAGCGACCGACGCAGTAAATCCAGTCAACACAACCTTCAGGATTTACTATCATCCGAGCCAAGAGAAAATCCCCCTTCGAAGGGGGACAGCCTTGCGACGCGTCCAGCGGAGCAAGGCAGGGGGATGTTTACAGCGGTCAGGACTACCGCTACACTCCAAATACGCCACGAGTCTCTCCGGCACGGCAAGGAATACCGGACAGCCTACACGAAAGCATGTCCTCCCCCCATCGTCATGCCCGGCCCCGACCGGGCATCCAGCCAGTACAACCTGAAAGACTTCTACCACGGCACCATCCGGCAAAGCCCAACCGCTCCCTCGAGGGAGCGGTCGCGCAAGCGACTGAGGGTGTTCCCCACTTCACTAGCTTGCTTCCTCCAGACCGCTGCCCCTTCCTGATTTTTGCCGACTGCTGACCGCCCCACCCCACATATGTGGGTTATAAGAATAACCTCGACACGCTGCCTCCGGCCTCCTACCTTGTTCTGAAAACAAGGAGGTCACCATGCAAACACCCACTCCTGCTACACCCACCTTCTCTCCCCGGCAACAGGCCATCCTCGCCAGCCTCGCCCGAGGCACCTCTCGCACTGCCGCCTGCCACAGCGCCCGCGTAGGACGACGCACCCTCTACAACTGGATCAAGGCCGATCCCACCTTCGCACAGGCCGTCGAAGAAGCCGAATCCGGAGCCATCGCCCAAGCCGAAGACCTCGCCTATGCATGCGCCATGAAAGCAGCAGACGATCCCCGCTACCTGCGTGCCCTCTTCTTCTGGCTCAAACACAGAGCCGGATGGACCCAGGCCAGAGCCGACCGTCCACCCCTGCCACCACAGAGCCATGCCGATCATGCCGCACAGGCCACCCATGCCGTAGGGGCGCAGCGTGCTGCGCCCTCACCCTCCACCCTCGATCCGGCATCTCCCTTCGGCGACGGCATACCCGAAGAAAACCCCGTGATCGGTGTGCCATCTGTGCCATCGGCGCCCGAAACACGGCACAACCCCGCCGCTGGCAACCCGCAACCCAGAAGGAAAAACCCGAAACCACCTCTCTCGTCCCGGCGGCAGGACCAGCTCCGCTTCCAGCAGTTCAGAAAACGGCTCCGAATGTGAGAGGTAGCCGAACCGGCAACCGGCTAGCTTTCTACGACCTCCTTCGGACGCCAGAGAATGGCATAGGCCACTTCAAGGTATCCGGCAAGCAGGAGCAGCGGAGCAACGTAGAGCGAGATCACGCCGTCGACCTCGTTTTCGACGCGCATGATGATAAACCCGATGGCGATGAGCGCGACACCGATGAGGAGCAGAAGGTAGTTGCGGCGCCCGAAAACCATGGTGCCTTTATAGCCGGCCGTGCGCGGGCGTCGGGATGTAGGACGTTTGTTCATGAGGCAAAAAGATGCGCAAATCGGGCGTAACGATGCTGAAAACCAGGCTCACGCAGGGATGTTCCTCGTATAAACCGGCGAGCACGGACGCCTGGAAGACGGTCCGGATGATACATTTCGTTCCATCCGGTTTGCAGTGCTATTTTAGCAGTACCCGAAGAAGTATACCGTAGTCCACCACACCCATGAACGCGCAAAGTCCTTCCCGCTTCCCGTCTGCTACGTTCTGGACGGGCCGTCCGGCACAGGCGTTGCTCCTCGCACTGCTCTGCCTGACGCTCGGAGCGAAGCCCCCTGCAGCGCTGACGCAGCAAATCGATCAGATCATGGAAGGCCCCGCATCGAGTGCGACGACGTGGGGCATTTACATCAAAGATCTGCACACGGGCGAAGTGCTGTACAACCGCAACGGAGAAAAAGCCTTCATGCCCGCCTCGAACCAGAAACTCCTCACGACGGCAGCCGCTCTGGATGCACTCGGAGCCGACTTCCGGTACCAGACCAAGCTGCACTTCATCGGCAAAGTTCGGGGATCCGTCCTGGATGGCGATCTGGTCATTCAAGGCTCGGGTGATCCCACGTTGGGCTCCATCGAGATGGGTGGACAAGATCCCTTACGCCAGTGGGCCCAGGCCCTGAAACAGATCGGCGTTACGCAGATCCAGGGCCGCATCATTGGCGATGATGATGTGTTCGACGACAGACCGTACGCCGAAGGATGGGACATCGACTACATCACGAACCAGTCCAGCCGATCCCTGGGCGTGAGCGCAGGAGGACTCTCCTATCGCGACAACGTGATCGATGTCCAGTTCACCTCGGGCCCCGTCGGCTCGCCCCCCGAAGTCAGAACCACGATAGCCGACTACCTCAGAATCAGGAACCTGGCCACGACGAGCAGCCGCCGCCGCGGATGGGCGCTCAATATCCAGCGCGGCTTCGATGACGTGATTACACTGACGGGCTCACTCCCGCGCTCCTACCAGAGCACCATCTCGATGCCCGTCGCAAACCCGACGACCTACGCACTCCACAGCTTCCAGCAATACCTGCGGCAGGCCGGCATCGAAGTGGACGGCGAACTCGTGGACATCGACGATCTGCCAGAGCCGCCCGACTACGACAAGGCACAGCTATTGTTCGTCCACTTCTCCCCCCCACTCGCCCAGATCATCTCCGTTCTGAACAAGGAGAGCAACAATTTCTACGCGGAGCAGGTGTTCCGTACGATGGCCTACGGCGGATCGGCAGCCGGTGGGGAGCGCCGCGTCAAGGCCCTCCTCGCCCGTGCCGGTGTATCCGACCCGTCCATCTCGATCCGGGACGGATCCGGCCTCTCACGGAAGGACCTGATCACCCCCCGCGCCATGGTCGAACTGCTCCACTATATGGCGACGCATCCGCAACGCGAGCCGTTCATCAGTTCGCTTGCGCAGGGGGGCGAAGTACGATCGACGCTGCGCGGCCGCCTGGGAGGCATGCCGGTGCAGGCCAAAACGGGTTCGCTGGAGTTTGTGCGCACGCTGAGCGGCTACACGATAGGAGCCAACGGCCACCCGATCGCCTTCGCCGTGTTCGCCAACCACTTCACAGGCCCCTCCTACCAGATTACACAGACGATAGATCAAATCGTCCGGACTGTTACGAAGGGCGCATCCACTTGACCTGCTGAGTCCAACGGCTGCCGCCTGCCCCACTTCATCGTTGTGTGCCCGGGGCGCCGTGTGGCCCGGGCACACGCCGGATACCGTTTGCCACCATCCAACAGGTGGTACATTGGCAACGCGAATTTTTCCTGCCGCACCATCACCCGTCCGTGTCTCGATGCCCCTCATCGTTCGTTATGCCCTATCGGGATTGCTGATTGTGGCCCTGCAGTACCTCGTGCTCGGACGGCTGAAACTCTGGGGCGCCTATCCGGACGCCGTTCTGCTGTTCGTAGCCTGGCTGGGGCTCCGGTATGGCCGCCGTGTCGGTGCCATATCCGGATTTGCCTTCGGTATCCTGATGGACGCCCTCTACAACACGTGGGGCATCCAGGCCTTCGTCAAAACACTCGTCGGCTTCCTGGTCGGACTCTTCCCCGCCAACGAGCGGGAGACGCTCCTCATCCTCCCGCAACAGGCATTCATCGGCAGCTTCGTCATCGCCCTCCTACAAAACGGCCTGCTGATCCTCTTTCTCGTCGCCCAATCCGGCGCACGCGGCCTGTCCTTGCTAACGGTAATGTGGCTAGGCTCATCCCTCTACACCGCCGTAGTAGGCACAATCGCCTCCCTCTTCAGAACACGCTGAACGTGATCCAGGAGCATCCGGCAACGCCATCCCCGCCCCCAACCGCATACGCGTCAAAGAAGCCCTTTTAACTCTTTCAAACAGAGCAATCCGGCTCCTTTTCACCTCACCCCCTCCCCTTAACGTCATTCCCGCGAAGGCGGACGCGAGCGAAGCGACCGACAAAGTAAATCCAGGCAGCACAACCTTCAGGATTTACTATCATCCGAGCCAAGAGAAAATCCCCCTTCGAAGGGGGACAGCCTTGCGACGCGTCCAGCGGAGCAAGGCAGGGGGATGTTTACAACGGTCAGCACTACCGCTACGCTCCAAATACGCCACGAGTCTCTCCGCACACGGCAAGCAATACCGGACAGCCTACACGAAAGCATGTCCTCCCCCCAACGTCATGCCCAGCCCAGACCGGGCATCCAGGCAGCACAACCCGCCCGCTCCCCCCAATAACGCCGAAAGGCTCGGCCCTCCTGCCTCCAGGAAGACCGAACCTTTCCGACGAAATACCATGATCGCCCTTTACATGACCGGCGCCATCAGCTGGGCCTCGGCATGCTCCGGTGCAATCGCCCGCTGAACAGGTCTGGTCGCGACCGGGAACGGGCGGAAGTTTGAATCGACGAGACCGTCACCAATCGGGATCAGGGTTTCGAGCGCTTCAGCCGGATCGTTCCGGAACCGCCGTTCCGCTTCCCGTTCGAATGCGGCAAACGAAACGGCAAACGCCTTTAGGGGCTCTTGCGTGTGGCCCCGCCGGGCATCGTAGATCCCTTTATAGAGCTTGAACGTCTGCAACTCCTTCCAGTAACCGACCGCCCGGGCGCGAACGGCCGCACGCCACGATGCGTCGTTGCGCTCCAGCATGGCATCGATCTCCACCATCCGATCTTCGATCCGCTGCTGCGCCCGGAGCATCCGGTACCCGGTCCCCGACTGCACGACGTCCATGAGCAGGAATCCGCCCAGCACGGGCAACAGCACACCGGCGAGCGCCATCCCGTACTGAAGAGCCGTTTCTGCCGGAGTATGTGTGCTCCTCAGATCGCCCGCCATGATGGTGAAAACCACGACCTGAACCGCTACGAGCAGTCCCGCCCAGACGACGAATCGCAGGAGGTCGCCGCCCTGCACGGCATCGGTGCGTGGTGCACGGGCGATCTCGACCATGCGCTCACAGACGTACATCCCGCTTCCCGTGAGCGCCGCCGCCAGCAGCCCCGCGGCTATCTTCACGCTCAGATCGGCCGGTACACCCGCACCCACATAGTCGACCAGGCTGGTAAAGTAAAGCAGGAAGGCCGTGGCGGCGATGGCGAGCAGCGTAACGATACCTAGCAGGAACCGGCTCCGCAGCACACCAGGATCTGCCGCCGGAAGCGTGGACACTGGGTGGCGCTTGGAAGATTGGAGCAGGTGAGATCGTTCATTCCGCAGGTTGGCATTGAACTGGTTGATGGGACCCGCACCCTTGATCATGTCACCCACCAATCTGGATACGAGCACCTCGGCTAGTGCGTTGAGGCCGTGTTCGCTCCGCATATACGCGCCATAACGTAGTCCGATATACAGTGTGCGCAGCATGGATACCTCGTATGGTTGCAGGGATACTCTGACGACCGATGCAATATTCCCAACCGCGCAGCAGTCTAACCTCCGGAAGCGGCGAAGATACACTGCGGTGATCGGTACACCTTCGTGTCGCTTCTGGCGCATCAGGTCAGGATCACGAGTACGGCATAGATGGCGCAGCCAAGTACGAAAGCCCAGAACGAGTTCTCTCGCTCCCTCGGCAACTCTTCCTTCAGCACACTCATGATGAGGCCCCCGGCCAGAAACGCGTAAAAGAAGATGACGACCGGCTCACTCAGGTCCGCGATGATGCTAAACGCCCATCCGGCGATGAGCGCCAGTGCAAGCATCCACCGCCCGGATACGTGAAACAGGTGCTCCTGATGCTTCCGCAATCCGAAATCGCTCACGACAGAATGCAGGCCAACAGCGAGTGAGTACGTTGCGAGGCTCCATGCACCGCGTTCGTGCCGGTGCACCAGCAGATAGCCGATGATGAAGTTGTACAGAGCGAAGAGACCGAGGTGGGCCCAGAATACACCTGCCGGGACGTCCTCACTCCTCCCCTGCTTCCGGAGATGGGACGTAAGCACGAATTGCTCGAGCCCGTAGAAGACCACCAGACCGAGCAGCGCGACGAGATAGGCGTGATCTTTGAACCCCTCTCGTTCTCCCCGTGCAACACGCTCCAGAAACATGGCTTCTCCCTCGCTCAGCAGGGGGAGGATATCGACGAATACGAAGGCCACGGATACGCCGCCGGCCAGCGATAACCAGCGGTTGTGCGAGATCTTCCGGAGGTGCCGGAGCTTCTCCGCATGGATATGAATGACCGCCAGGAAAAGACTAACGATCAGCGTAATCCAGACCACTTCGATGCTGTCGTGTTATGCTGAACTACGTGGAGAGCTCTCGCCCGCGCGACCGGAGCAGCAGCAGGTTGTAGCGGACCGCTAAGGAGCACACGCGAGCCACCACCTCCTGTTCACGGCTCCGGAGTCCGGTTCGTAACGTTTTGCCACCGCCGCCGTACCGAAACGGCCTCGTCACACCTCCCGCCACCTCATCCGAAGAATTCGAAGATCACGAACGTGGCACATCCGAGTACCAGTGCCCAGAATGAGCTTTCTCGCTCCTCCGGCATCTCCTCGTTCAGCACGTTCATGATGATACCCCCGGCCAGAAACGCGAACAGGAACGCAACGAGTGAGTCGCTCACGGAAGTGATCAGACTCAGCGTCCACCCGGCCAGGATGGCCAGGGCGAGAATCCACCGACCGGAGATCTGATACAGATGCCTGTTATCCAACCAGAGTCCGAAATCGTTCACCACGAAGTGCAACCCCAGAGCGATGGAATAGAGTGCAAGACTCCAGAAACCAGCTATCTCGCGACGTAACAGCAGGTAGCCAATGATCACATTGTACAGGGCGAAAGAACCGGTGCGAATCCAGTAAATAGCCGCCGGGCTGCCCTTCCGCTTTTCCCTTGCCCGCCGGCGGAACGTCCGTACCAGTCGCCCGACTCCGTAGAAAGCCAGCAGTCCCACGAGTGCGACCAGATAAGCGTGTTTCTCAAACCTCCTCGGTGTTATCCCTGCCGCTTCCTCTTGCAGGATCACCTGGCCTATACTCAAAGAGGGCAGGATGTTGACAAAGACGAAAGCCACGGAGACACCGCCTGCAAACGATAGCCAGCGGCTACGTGGGATGGCCCTCAAGAACTTGAGCATCCTCACGTTGAGGTGAATACTCGCCAGCAAGCAACTGACGACAAACGTGATCAACACCAGTCCAGACATCACGCGCTTTACCCTGTACGAGATGGCCACGGTGAACGGCCCGTACCCTGATGGACTGAGAGGTATCCGAGCACACGCAGACCGGCTTCCCCCGTTCTTTTTTTAGAGCGTATGCCTCGTAACGATTTGCCGATCCGCTCGTATCTAAACGACCTCGTTGCAACCGCACCCCTCTTCCGGCACTGTCCCTTCGTAACATCGGTAACGACCTGGCATGCCCCCTGCCCGTTCTTCCATCACCGCATCGACTATTCAGATGGCCAAGAAAGCCGCGTCGAAGATCGCTCAGGACGATCCCCTGCTCCAGCGCATCGAACGCCTCAGCTACCTCCTCGATGCCTCTATCCGGATTCCGGGGATTGGCTACCGCATCGGGTATGATGCACTGATCGGCCTCATTCCGGGCATTGGCGACGCCACGACGCTGGTGCTCTCTTCGTACATCATCCTGGAAGCAGCCCGCCTGGGCGCACGCCCCGCCACGCTCTTCCGTATGATCCTGAACGTCCTCATCGAAACAATCCTCGGTGCCATCCCGTTCATCGGCGACCTGTTCGATGCCGTGTTCAAGGCCAACCTGCGCAACATTGCCCTGCTGAAAGCCCATGCCGCCCCGGAGACCTACCGGGTCGCTTCCAACCGGCGCTACTTCATCACGATAGGCCTCGTACTGGCCCTGGTCATCGTGCTGATGCTCGCCCTGATCTACGTCGTCATCCGGGCGCTGCTGGATCTACTCGGCATCGTGTAGCCGCCGTCCCTGGGATCTACTGAACCAGCCCCCTCGTTCTTCCTTCCGGATTATCGCTACATCTCGTTTACACACGCTCATCCCGCAGATGCCCGCACGCTCACCCGCCCTGCCGTCTACGCATGGCCTCTCCTACGACCCGGATCAGGCCGTCAACCACCTTGCAAGCGCCGATCCGCACCTCGCGCGCGTGATCGAACAGGCAGGGCCGTTCACCCTGCAGCTTCGCCCCATCGAGGACGTGTTCCAGCCGTTGCTTCGTTCCATCGTCTACCAGCAACTCTCGGGCAAGGCAGCGGCCACGATCTACGGCCGCGTCGAAGCCCTTGCGGGCGGCGGTCCGATCCGCCCGGAAACCATACTCGCCCTGACCGACGAAAGCCTCCGCGCAGCGGGACTGTCTCGCAACAAAATGGCCGCCGCCAGGGACCTCGCCAGTAAGGTGCTCGATGGAGCCCTCCCTTCACTCGACGAGATCCGTACCATGAGCAATGAGGAGATCATCCGACATCTGACGCAGGTCCGGGGTATCGGCCCCTGGACGGTAGAGATGCTGCTCATCTTCAGCCTGGGACGCCCCGATGTGTTGCCGGTAACCGACCTGGGCGTCCGCAAAGGCTACATGCTCGCGTACGGCGGCGACACGCTGCCCTCTGCGGCGTCCCTCCTGGAGGCCGGGGAACGCTGGCGCCCGTACCGCAGCGTGGCCAGCTGGTACTTCTGGCGTGCGGTGGACATGAAACAACTGCCCGGCTGACACGCCGCTCTGGCAAAGAGCACGCTGGCCTGTCCGTTTCACGCGCACGTTCGTAGCAGGGAGTCCTCCGGAAGAAGAAACGCCCGAACGCCTCACAGCCTCACATGGAAAAGCACCCACAGACGGCAGATCGATCCTCTGATGCGGGCGACTCCTCTCCCCGGCTTCGCTTCTGGCGTGCGGCGCTCGCCCTCTTCATCCCGGGCTTCATCGGTACGCTCTCGCTCATTCCGTTCATAGCCCGATCGCTCCAACAACTCCCCGCAGGCCTCATTCCCGCGGATACACCCTTCAGTGTACTCGTTGCGCTCTCGCTCATCCAGCCCACCGTTCTCCTGGCAGCGTCGGTTGTCATGGGGATCTGGCTCGCTCCGAAGCTGGGGCTCACCTCGCGCGTGGCCAGTACCGCAAGCGGGTACCGGTCTGCCCTGCATGAAATCCGGCACGACCTCAGGCCCGCCCTCCTTTCGGGTATCGTCCTCGGCCTGGCCATCATCATCCTGGACGCCCTCTTGCTGCCGCTCGCCGGCGAAGCAGCGCAATCCCTGTCCGTTACCGGAGACCGCCCCTTCTGGTACCTGATCATGGGCACGCTCTATGGAGGCATTACGGAGGAGATCCTGATGCGGTGGGGACTCATGACCTTCCTCGCCTGGCTATGCTGGCTCTTTGTACAACGCGGGCGCTCGCTGCCCCGCCCCCCGGTCATGTGGACCGCCATCACACTCGCGGCTCTACTCTTCGGTGTCGGACATCTGGGCTCGGTGGCCGCCGCGGCCCCGCTGACCACCATGCTCGTGCTGCGCACACTCCTTCTGAACGGCCTGGCCGGGATGGTCTTCGGGTGGCTCTACTGGCGGTTCAGCCTGGAAGCCGCGATGATCTCCCACGCCATGTTTCACGTCCTCACGTCACTGGTAGCATGGTCCGGACTGATGGGCTGACGCCGTTCCGAACCGGGTGCTGCCAGAGGTGCAGGGTGGCGTAGCTCCGCCAGGGCCGCCATGCCTGTGACAGGGCTTCCGCCTGAGCGGCCGTCACACCGCCGAGATTATTCCGCAGGGCGATATCCTCCTTCGGAAAGGCGTCCGGCCAGCGCAAGGCACGCATGGCGATGTAACTAGCCGTCCATGCACCGATCCCGGGCAACGCCACGAGTTGCTTCATCATAGCGTCGGGATGAGCACCCGCCTCCAGCTTCAAGCGGCCGCTGGTGACCTCCCCCGCCAGCGCGATGATGCTCCGCGCTCGCGTCTGGATGATACCCAGTTTCGCCAGATCAGAAACGTCCACCGCCGCAATCCGCTGAGGGGTCGGGCACAGGCGCGAAAGCGCCGGATACGGCGTTTCGATCGGCTCACCAAATGCCTCCACGAAACGGCCTGCCAGGGTCGTTGCCGCCTTCACCGTGACCTGCTGGCCGAGAATGGCGCGTACGGCCATCTCGAAGCCGTCGAACGCACCGGGAACACGAAGCCCCGGATTCCGGGCAACGGCCTCTGCCAGCAGCGCATCCCGTTCGAGGTGCGCTGCAATGACGTCAGGCCGCGCACTCAGGTCGAATAGATGGCGCAACCGCCCCAGTAGCGCCGGCAAGACGGGCACGAGCGAATGGGTGATTTCAACCAGGAGGGCGTTTCTCTCCGGCGCATGACGGACGTGAATCCAGCCGGAACGGCCACCGAGCCGGACCGTGCGGAAATACGCATCCTCATACACCCACTCCACACCCCACATTGCCCGCGTGGCCATGAAGGCCAACATGCCCGGCCAATCGAACGGGGGACGGTAGGTCAATTGAAGCGCGAGGGTTTCGTGAGAAGCACTCCGGCTCGCTGTGCCGCCCACTTCCTTACGCAGGCGGCTGGGCGGCATACCGTAGTGACGCCTGAATGCGTCGTTGAAACGGCGGAGACTCGAAAACCCGCTGGCGTATGCGACCTCGATGACGGGAAGTGTCGTTTCGGTCAGCAGCTGTTTGGCGAGCAGAAGGCGACGGGTCCGTACCAGTTCCATCGGCGAAACACCGAACTCCTGCTGGACGATGCGCCGGATCTGCCGGGAGCTGAGTTCGAACTGTGCGGCAATAGCTTCCAATCCCGCCTCACCCTCCAGCATCCCCTCTCCGATGCGGGAGGCGATCAGGCTGGCAATGCGATGGGCATCATCCACCGGCGCGTTGCCCGGCGCCAGCTCCGGCCTGCAGCGCAGGCATGGCCGAAACGAGGCCTTCTCTGCCGCCTCGGCGCTGCCGAAGAAGCGGCAGTGCTCCATCTTCGGCATCCGGGCCGTACAGACCGGGCGGCAATAGATGCCCGTAGAGGTAACACCCATGTAGATCACCCCGTCGAAACGGGGGTCACGAGCGGAAAAGGCGTGATAGAGTGCGGTGATGTCCTGTGTCATGGCGCCAGTATAACCCATGACAGAGCATGATTCCGGCCATTTTCGGACATGGATATGCGAATGCAATCGAAAAAATTCGGCGTCCGGAAACGGCGAAACAGAATCCGCTCGGGCCGGTAGCTTCGACCCGGTTTTCAGTGGCACCGGACGTCGATACCGGGACCGCACTTCTGGTTGACGACTAAGTGTCGAATAACAGGGCCTGATAAGCTCCGGGACCAATCACTGAATGCCCGTCGCCATTGCAGCGGCACGGTGCACGTCGCCGTGCCGCTGCTGCGACGTGGATCAGACGATGCTGCGGCCGATAGCGAGGATGCCGAGCACGATGAAGAGCAGGGTCAACACGACGCCCGCCAGCCGGATCACGAGCGCGCGACGCTCATCGGACGTACGCCGGGCCCAGACGGACGCTATGTGCGCCGTAACCACGGCCACCACCATCATGGTCAGGTGCCCCATCAACGCGCCATAGAACGGCCACGTGAAAAGAAGGATGATCCCCAGCAGAACCTGAAGATCGAGCAAACCGACGAACGCCGCATTCAGGCCGCGCGCCGCGCCGATGGGCCGTTTCGTTATCACACCATATGCGAATACCAGTAGCGCAATGACTCCTGCCAGGAGAACGAGGTACCGAAAACCGGAATGCGCGTGGAAAAGAAAGGTCATGAGTGCTTCGGGATGGAGTTGGTGAGGAAACGTGAGGGACTGAGATGTCGTCTGGAGAGCGCCCGACCGCTCCCTTGAGGGAGTGGTCGCGTAAACCGGGTACCCTCTGGGTGGTAGGGTGTCGCGCAAGCCACCAGCCTGATACACACCCTCCAGCCCTGGCAGGCCACCTCCAGTAACGGGAGAAGTAGGTCCATTTCAATGCTGCCAGACGGACTTCAAGATAGCATAATCGGCGCCACGGAACCGGGGCGATTCTGCAAAGGAGACCTGCTCAGGAATGAGCCGCCTGGCGGACCGGCCTTACACCGCGAACGGTAGCGCCAATGACGAGCGCCGCGGTGATCAGCACCAGGTTCTTGACGATGTACTGCCCCTCTATCGTAAGCCCGAACGGGATTGACGTAAAGACCCGGTCCGGCAGCAGGAGAATCGGAGATAGCGTGCCCGGCATCTGCAGGAAGAGCAAGAGGATCGTCAAGCGCAGGGCACGGCCCGTAAGAAATCCCAGCCCGATCAGGATTTCCCAGATGGCCAGCAGCGGCAAGAAGACCTCGCCGGGCAGAAAAGGCACCGTCGCCCGCACCAGATCTTCAGCCGGGCTCCAGCCGGGAAAGAGCTTCAGAGCACCGAACCAGATGAAGACGATGCCGAGCGCAACGCGAAGGAGAACGATCCCGTAACGCGCCATCCATGTCGTGATACGTGTATCTACTTTATCGAACCAGCCGTTCAATTCGTATGTGTTCATGGCAACCTCCCGAATCGGGTTGGGGACGCAAGGAAAACTGGAACCCGCCGCAGGTAGCGGGCCAGTATGAACCACATCGCCACCGGAGTCCCCTCCGCACGCATAGCGACCAGCCGAGACCTCCCCCCCTATCCGAAACGCCCCCCGACTTCACGGCCAGACGTGCGTTCCAGCATATCCAACAACCAGGCCCGGCGCAGGAGGGTTCAGCCACAGGCGCTTTTCACCTCGAGTTCTCCGTCTTAGCACCTGCCCTGCATCGCCGTCCGACCTCGGCCCGATCACCGCCCGAACGCCAAGCCCGCACAAAGACAACCTGCCCCGTAGAAAAGTGTCCACCGTGATACGTTCAGCGGAACATGAAGCCACCTGTATACCGCTCCTCCCCGCATGTGTCATTCTGAGCGGAGCCGGAGAACCCCACAACACAGCACTGCTGTGCTCATGTATGGGACTGCTACGACCGTCAGCTCTGCCTCGTGTCCCCGACAAGTTCGCATAGACATCAAGAAAGCCCGTTAACTCCTCCAAACAGGGCGATACGGCATACTTCAATGCTCAACCTTCCCCCCATCAGCACAATCGCCCCCACAACGTCATGCCCCGCCCCGACCGCATGCGCGTCAATGAAGCTCATTAGAATCCTCACAAGCAGCAATCCGGCACACCTCCACCTCAACCTCCCCCACAACGTCATGCCCGACCCCGACCGAGTATCCAGTCAACACAACCTGACCGGCTCCTACGAAGCTTACCACGAGCACCGATGCCCCACATCCCAAGCCGCCCGTGTAGGAACATACCGCCGATACGTCCACTCCTCTCGTATGGGCAGGTCATGCCCACTCATCTGACCCTGCCAGAAAAATCCTCTTTGGACACGGGCCGCTAAAACAAAATCTTCCTTTGAAGGAGGACAGCCTTGCGAACGCGTCCAGCGGAGCAAGGCAGGAGGATGTTACACCGCCCAGGAATACCCGATGCCCCGAGCAAACCAAAACCTCCCCCTCAACGTCATTCCCGCGAAGGCGGACGCGAGCGGAGCGACCGACAAAGTAAATCCAGGCAGCTCAACCTGAAGAACTACCTACCCGCTGGCGTGAGCACCCCCGTAAAGGCCAAAATCAGATCAAACTAGGACTATGGACCATTTCCTTGACGCCTATGCGACAAGTTCGGAATGACAGATGAAGGACATACCAGATGAACCATTCAAGCCTGCCCTGCTCATCCATCGAGACTCGTCCTCCCGTAGACAAACTTCTCCCGGAAGCGCTTGCAGCTTACCATCGTTGCTCGTTTCTTGCACTGGGATCTTCTTCCGGGAACCAGTCTCAGATCCGCCATGCCGCACGCTTCCGCCTCCCGCCGCACCTTCCTCAAAACGATAGCTGCCGGTACCTCGGCTGCCCTCTTCTCACCCGCTGCCAGTTACGCACGTATCATCGGCTCTAACGAACGTGTCGGAGTCGGTGTGATCGGCGTCGGTGGTATGGGCGGCGGGCACTTGAACAACCTGCTCAAGCTGGAGAATGCGCAGGTGACCGCACTCTCGGACGTGTACGAGGAACGGCTCGCAAAAGCCCGTGAAAAGGCGCCGCAAGCTGCCACGCACAAAGATTTCCGGCAGCTGCTCGAACGCAGCGATGTCGATGCCTTTGTCGTTGCCTCGCCCGACCACTGGCACGCCTTACAGGCCATCCTCGCTATGGAAGCCGGCAAAGATGTGTATGTGGAAAAGCCGATCGCACTCACGATCGCCGAAGGCCGCGCCATGGTAGAGGCTACAAACCGTTACGACCGCATCGTGCAGGTCGGTACGCAGCAGCGCACGGCGGAACTCTACCAGCGCGTCCGCGACGTCGTCCGAAGCGGTGCACTCGGTCCTATCTCGTTCATCCGGACCTGGAACTACGGCAACAACTACCCGGATGGCATCGGCATGGACCCGGATGGCCCGCCGCCCGCCGGACTCGACTGGGATATGTGGCTAGGACCGGCTCCGCAGGCGACCTACAATCCCAACCGGTATGAACACTGGCGCTGGTTCTGGGACTATGCCGGTGGCAATATCACGGACTGGGGCACGCATCACTTCGATATCGTGCACTGGGCTATGGACGTAGAGGCTCCCCGCTCCATCACTGCCGTCGGTGGCAAGCTACACATCCGGGATAACCGCGAGACCCCGGATACTATGGTCGCCACATATGAATACCCCGGCTTCGTGGTCGCATATGAAACGCGTTTCCTGAACGCGAATCCGCTGGAAGGGCGTGGCTATGGCATCGCGTTCCACGGCACGAACGGCACCCTCATCGTGGACCGCAGCCGGTATGAGATCATCCCGGAAAACGGGAGCGACCTGAAGCCGGAAGTAGTGGAAGGCAATGGGAATGCACACGCCCAGCATATGCACGATTTCCTTGAAGCCGTCAAAGCCCGTACCCGCCCGATTTCCGATATCGAATCCGGTCACCGGGCCAGTTCTGCTACGATGCTCGGCAATGTCGCCTTCCGCACCGGGCGGCGGATCAACTGGGATGCCGCGAATGAGGTGGTCATCGAGGATCCCGAAGCCAACGACTTCGTCTCGAAAACGTACCGGACACCCTGGGCGCTGTAACATTCGCCAGTCTGGTGTCGGGCAGCTTAAAGCAGGCGCACTCGGCAACACGAGCCGACAAAGAGGATCAACGGCACACCGGTATGAGCACCCATGCCGAATCCGGATTACCGCGAAACCCGGATTCCAGGTAACGAGTCAGTGCCGCGTGGCGCCCCTGTAGCGCATCTTCTCCGGTACATGCTCCGAGAACCGAGTATATGAGTTCTCAGCAAGTCCGGTATGCAACGATGATTCGCGAAACACCACGCCCTACTAAGCGTTCCGCACCCGCCGGAAAACCGGACTGACAACGCTTACCCCACCCACACCGAAACGACGATTGACTGAACACATCGAAGCGGGGATTTCACGCACGTCCATTGCGGACTGGAACGGCGCGTGGACGCCACAACAGGCAGACGCCCTCTACCACGTACCCGACTGGGGCAACGGCTATTTCTTTGTCAATGAGCTTGGGCATGTCGCGGCGAGACCGCTCTCGGATAGCGGCCTCGCCATCGATCTCTACGAGGTCGTCGACGCCTTGAAGGCGCTCGGAGTTCGCTTTCCGGCACTCATCCGCCTGCAGGACCTGCTCAAGACACGTGTCATCCGCATCAACGAATCGTTTCGCAAAGCGATCCGCGATACCGGATACGAGAACGTCTACCAGGGCGTCTTCCCGATCAAAGTCAACCAGCTTCGGGAAGTGGTCGAGGAGATCGTAGAGGCCGGGAAACCGTACAACTTCGGCCTGGAGTGCGGTTCCAAGGCGGAACTCGTCGCCGCCCTCCCCTATCTCGAAACCGACAGCATGCTGCTCGTCTGCAACGGCTGCAAGGATGCCGTCATGATGCGCCTCATGCTCGCCGGACAACAACTCGGCAAGAACATCCTCCCCGTCCTCGAACGCTACGAGGAGTATGGCATGCTGCTACAAGAAGCACGCGACATGGGTGTGCCGACTCAGTTCGGCGTGCGCATTCGCCTCTCCACAGCGGGAGCCGGCCTCTGGTCCGAGTCCGGCGGAGAGACGTCGAAATTCGGCATCTCCCTTTCGGAACTACTCAAGCTCGTGGACGAGCTTCGCGATGAAGAACACCCCGCCGCCTTCAAGCTGCTCCATTTTCACCTGGGCAGCCAGATCGCTGATCTGCAAAACGTTCGGCAGGCGGTGGAGGAGGCCGGGCGCATCTACGCCCGGCTCCTCCGGCGAGGATTTCCCCTTCAGTATGTGGATATCGGTGGCGGTCTCGGCGTGAGCTATGAGGCCGGCAACCCGGATGCACTCGGCACCATCAACTATACGCTGGACGACTACACCCGCACCGTAATCGAGGCTATGAGGGATGTCTGTGATGAGGAAAAAGTACCGCATCCGGTCATCGTCTCCGAAAGCGGGCGTGCTGTGGCGGCATTCCATTCCATCCTTGTCGTAGAGGTCGTCAATGCACGAACCAAGGGCAGCGCCGACGGTGCACTCAGCACCGGAGCAGAACATCCCGTCCTGCAGGCGCTGGCCTACATACATGACACCATCGGCGAGGATGAAGCAAACCTGGATGCCCTCGAAAAGTCGTATCGAACACTGAATAACCTCCGCGACCAGATTGTCCTACTATTCCGGCGGGGCGAACTGGAACTGGAACAGAAGGCGTATGCGGAGCGGCTGTACTGGTCTGCTTGCGGGCGAATAAACGACCTGCTTCAGCCGTACAGTCCGGACGCATTGCCGGAAACACTGGCACGGATCGGTCCGCAACTGGCGGATCACTACCTGTGCAACTTCTCCATCTTCCGGTCTCTGGCGGATTACTGGGCCATCGGTCAGCGTTTCCCGATCATGCCGCTGCACCGCCTGGATGAACCTCCGCTCAACCGGGGCACGCTAGTCGATCTCACGTGCGACTCGGACGGCCAGGTGAAGCGATTCATCTCACCGGAGCAAGACAAACGTCACCTGGAACTACACGCACTGCGTCCGGGCGAACCGTATTACCTGGGCTGCTTCCTGCACGGCGCGTATCAAGATATCATGGGTGACATGCATAACCTCTTCGGACGCGTCACCGAAGCCCATGTCTATGCCGACCCGGAGGAGCCCGGTAACTTCTACATCGAAAAAATCCTCTCGGGAGCGACCGTCGAGGAGCAACTCGCTCAGGTCCAGTACTTTTCGAACGACCTGGAGCGGCGCATGAACGATCTCATTTTGCAAAACGTCCGCGCCGGGCGCGTCCGCCCGAAGCTGGGTGTGAAATTGCTGGATGAGTACAGGCACGCCTTTCAGGAGTCTACCTATCTCAGAACGCACAACAGGTAACGTTTTTCGATTTTGGATCGGGAGTACATCGACAATGAGCCAGAGCACCAGCACGAAAGCACCTCGCCGCAGCACCGGACGCGCCCAGGGAAAGTCCCGTCGTGCCGCCCGAGCCCGGCAAAGTGGTTCGCATTCATTTCTCCAGTCCAATCTCAGGTGGATCGTCGTTGCCGCGGTTCTGATCGCCGGCGGTATCGTCCTCTGGTTGCTCATGCGAGATGTAAAACCTGACTTCGACGGCACACGTGCCTATGAGGATGTCATCCGCCAGGTCGAGTTCGGGCCGCGTGTGCCGGGCTCGGAGGCGCACGACCGGACGCGCCAGTTCCTCGTCGAAGAGCTCCGGAAGTACAGCGAGCGGGTTGCCGAACAGTCGTTCACGTTCCAGCATCCGGAAGACTCCTCCCGGGTCTATCAGGGAACGAACATCATGGCTTCGTTCAACCTGAATGCAAAGCAGCGGGTGATGCTGGCCGCGCACTGGGATACCCGCCCCGTTGCGGACCAGGATCCGGATCCGGCCAAACGGACGCAGCCCGTTCCCGGCGCGAACGACGGCGCCTCCGGTGTCGCAGTGCTCCTCGAAATGGCTCGGATCTTCAAGCAGCATCCGCCCGATGAGGGCGTGGACATCATCTTCTTCGACCTGGAGGATATCGGAGAAGAGTATCAAGATGGCGACACAGTCCGCGTCGTGGTCCCCTTCGCCCTTGGGTCCGATTACTTCGTGGCAAACAGCGGCGGCTACCGCCCCGCATACGGCATTCTGGTCGACATGGTCGGCGATGCAAACCTCCGCATCCCGCAGGAAGTGTATTCCGCAACGAATGCACCAGCCCTCGTAAACCGGGTTTGGCAGGCTGCTCAACGGGTAGGAGCGGATGCCTTCGTCCAGGAGCGTGGCCTGGCGGTATACGATGACCACATCCCCTTCCTGAGGCGCGGCATTCCGGTCATCGACCTCATCCAGACCCCATTTCCTGCCTACTGGCATACCACGCAGGACACGCCGGACAAAGTCAGCGCGGCCAGCCTGCAGCAGGTGGGCGACGTGCTCGTGGAAGTCTTATACGGGAAATGATCCTCGTGTTCTACTCCTCATGCGCCGTACGCGAAGTGGAGTAATGATCTAGTGAAATGCCCCGCCTGCCTGCAACTCCGCATGGCGAGCGGGGCTACCATAGGGCCACACACCAGTATGCTGGCCTTATGCCGAAAGGAAGAATCATTACTGTTGTCCTCGCGATCGCGACGATCCTCGTGATCATCTCGTTCATCGACTCGTGTCACGAGACGAACGATCCGCCTCCGGGCGGAAGCGCCTCTGTGCTCGCGGCGGACGATCTCAGATACGTTTCGCCCCCCGTGTAACCACTTCTTCCGGACTCTTTCCTATTTCATGGCGATGCGTGCCACGGCATCCGGCAACGTACGCGGTGCCTGCTGCTCATGCCCCGGAATGGCACGCCGTAACCGCCGTGAACCTCGAAAATGAGGCGGGTGGCAGACCTCTTACCGCGTTCCGAATCCCGTAAGGCTTGCCTGCCGGCCAGGCCTTTCTGACACTCGTGCTACAGGGCCGTGCCCGATATGCTCGTCGAAGGGAATCGCATCTCCGCTGCGCATACCGACCCGGTGAGATAGGAGATCCATTGCAGCGAAGGGACAGGGACGTATGTGCCCGCCCCATCCAGATGATACCGGTCAGGTCCCTTCTGAGCACGACGTCACCCCCTGAGTAAAGGAGTAACGGGATACGGCTGCTTCGCACCTCCTCGAAGCCTTTCCGAGCCGGCACACCCTCCGTATCTGAAGCGACCCCTCCAGCCGCCCGGCCACAGCCCCCATGTGAAGATGTGTTCGCAAGAATGTGTGCTTCGTATTACTTCTCCGATAAGATGCAATAGCTCATCCAATCGTTAGAAGAACGAAACAACCCCCGAGAATCCTCCCTCTTCGCTGTCGAATACAAACTCCGAACCCCTACAAAATGAGACTTCTACAGCGATGTTTGAAATTATAGTCCTTGTCATTGGCGCTATGCCGTTCCTGGTCGGCATCTACGCGATCAGGATGATGAAGAAGAGCAACGACAAAGGTTCGGACGAACCCCCTCCACCTCCCGACCCGAACCCGCCGCTGCCGATTCTACCACCATCACCAGAACCCAAGCGGGTACAACGCCGCTTGTATTCACGGGCGAGTCGCGGACCCGTCCAGCACACTCGAATCCTGGTGCCGCACTGGAGTCACAGGGTCCGCTCTTGAATGGGGCGCGACCCGCGAGATGAATCTCGGGAACGCATGCATCCTGCGTACGTCTCATCCAACGTAACACCAGAATGCGAGTAGGGCCATCGTTGATGGCCCTTTTTTATTATTATGCAGCCGCTCAGTACCTGAGCCCCTGCACAGGCGCATGCTTTCGCCTTCACTGTTTGATACGTTATGGTAGAAACTCAACGGCGGCCGCTTTACCGTCACTGGTGGTTCTGGCTGCTCGCTGGTCTCGTTGCATTTTTGCTTGGATACCTCGTGGGGCGTTCGTTCACGCCTCAAGGCCGCATCAATCCACTCGAGATCATCCTCATATCCGAAGATTATCCGGAGCCCACGAGCGACATCCCTTCAGTCTCATGACCCAACGCTACATCCGAGTACTATAGGCTACATATCCCTGCCCCGCGGACAGCATCGAATCCGGTCTCCGGAATGCCGCGACTCGCCAGGACCGAGTGCATGAGAAGCATTCGAGACAAACGGTACACGCCAGAGGCAAACACGATGAACGCCCCGGAGCGCCCAGAAAAAAGCGCGTAGACACGAATTCGAGCGGATCCGTGCCCCGCGCTTTTTCTGATCTAATATCGATCAGATACGATCAGGGGTCCCGTCAGGGCGTGATGCGTTCGGCGCCCACCAGTTTGTACCCGATACCGTAGACGCTCTGGATGGGCCACGTCTCTTCATCCTCCCCGTCCATCACCTTCCGGAGCGCGTTCACATGGCGGTCAATGGTACGAGTCTCCACGTCGCTGGGCAGTTCCCACACGTCGCGGAGCAGTTGTTTCCGAGATACGGTACGCCCTCTATGCAAGATGAGGTAGCGTAGCAAACGGAACTCGAGATCCGTCAGTTCTACAGGCTGTCCGTCACGGGTGACCTTTTCATTGTCGAGGTCCACCGTCAGTCCCCCGACCTGGAATACCCCCCCGGGTTCTTCCGGATTGGATGAACTCCGGCGCAAAATGGCCTGCACCCGGGCCAGCAGTTCCTCCGTGGAGAACGGCTTTGTGATATAGTCGTCTGCACCGAGTTCGAAGCCGCGCATCTTATCCTCGTGCGCGCCGAGACCAGTCAGCATCAGAACAGGTGTATGAACACCCCGCGATCTGACTTCACGCAGAATATCAAAGCCGCTGATACCGGGAAGCTTGGCGTCTAAAACGAGGAGATCGAAGCCCGGCAGGGCAACCGCCTGCTGAAGTCCTTTCGTACCCTCGTTCTCAAGTGTAACGTCATAGCCTTGAGATTCCAGATAAAGCAGCAGACCGGTACTTAGTTGGGGATCATCCTCGACAACGAGTAGGCGCTGCCCCGTGGTCCGATCGTTATTTTCACGCATAATGAGTGTGTCAGTAAATGAAGGTTTCATGCTGGATTTATCGGATGTGAGAGGCTGTGCATTGAAGCCTGCCGAGTTAATCCTCTTCACTAAATGATCCTCCATCACTGAATTGCATTACATGGACGGGCTCAGGAGACAGCCCCTGATCATAAGTATAGGCGAAAACCTGACTACTTATCTACGTTATGCGATGCATGTTTTTCGCTTATGAAGCCACAGCTACTGGCCGTACTATTCGTACCGGAGCCACTTCTTCCGATACCGAATAAGACACAGAATATGCCTCGTCCGTTCCATTACCGGCTTCCGTTTCCGCCTCACTCAAGAGCGACCAGCCCGCATCCGGTACCCCAAAAACGAGTGTCACCGTCGTTCTGTCCGGTCCAACACACGCTTTTCCTTGATGGGCATCGATGAGTGGCTTTACGTATCGAAGGCTGCCTGGCGAGAAGTACACCTTCCGGACACTATCTTGCGATGTTATCTGGGCGAAAAGTGCCATATCCGGAGGCGCTCCAGCGGCAATGAATGCCTGCTGGAATTTTCGGCACAGCCGGTGGTAATCTCCACCAAGCTCGCTATCCTCCGTGATATCTACGCAGTACCAACTCATGATATCCCCTGAATCTGTTAGAGGACTACCTGGGGTGGGTAGCCCTCTACCTAAGCTTAAACAATCAGTTAGGACAGGACTGTAAATGGTTTGAAACGGAAACTTTAGCAAACAGGAGCTTTACACTCACGTTTCTAATCGGACAGGCCCTGTAAACAGGGTACATTGAGGTATACCGTAAAACGTATTACCGGCTCCGTCCCTTTAGGCCCGCCGTTGTAATAGGATCGTCCATTCCGGATGTAGTCTCCCATTGCTAGCCTTTTCCTTTTTGTACAGGAATGCACCTTCCCGATCGTTTTTCGTCCGCCACGTTCGATACCTATAAAATCCAGGAATCCAGCCAGTTCAAGGCACTAGAAGATGCTCGGGACTTCGTGGAGTATATCCGGAAACGCCCCACTGGCTTGCGGAGGAAGGTGAAAACCCTGTTCAGCCGCTCTGCTGCGCCGAACTGGAAAGGACTGTACCTCGTGGGACCGGTTGGAACAGGTAAGACGCACCTGTTATCCAGCATGTATCATGCGCTACAACCGGATATCCCCTGCGCGTTTCTGCATTCCAGCGAGTTCTTCCGCATCCCTGAACATCCGGAAGCATTCGCACGGCGCCTGGCCAGAACCTACCAGGTACTCTGCCTGGATGAGATCGAGTTGGACGATCCTGCGAACGAAGCCCGCCTGATCGTAGCCCTGAAAGCACTCGAGGCTTCGGGGGTCGTGTTGCTCGCAACGAGCAACGTCGAACCGGAAAAGTTCTTGTCCGCCGAATACGGTAACGATCGGTTCCGCCGGTTTCTCAATGAGGAGTTTCGTAAGCAATACAAGGTGGTCTTCGTCGGCGGAGATGATTACCGCAGGCGTCTGAGCAAGCCCGGCTTCGCCTGGGTGGGCGATCCATCTGTGACGCGCCTCGCCATGCGCCGGAGCTACGAGGCGGACCACCGAAAGAAGTACTGGATGGAGTTCGAGGCCTTCCTCGCGAGTTCCATATCAACGGAACATACCCGCCTCGTGCAGCGCCTGGCAGGCTACGATACGCTGTACTTGGCGGACATCCGGATTCAGGATGCCAACGACGCCCTCCGGCTCTTGCGCGTGGTCGATGACCTCTACCAGATGCCTGCCCCGCCGGTACTCTACTTCACGTCGGAAACTCCTCCAGACGCCTGGCTCCGTCCCTCTGACGTGCACAGCACACTCGAGAAAGGGATCGCGGAGAAGTTCACGCGCACCACATCGCGTCTCCATGCCATGTGCGAGATTGAATTCGTCGATCCGGAATCGGCTGTGGCCTGAAGCCGTCAATGCTTCCAGTGTGCCAGGTCAGCGAAGGCTGTCCGTAGGTGCGACGGATACTCAGGATTGCGTATACGAGACCGTGGACGCACCGGGGTCGGCCTCCTCGTAGGGCCGGCCTACCTCGTGGATCCAGCCACCGCCCAGGACGTCGTCCCCCTCATAGAGCACGAGCGACTGGCCGGGAGTTATCGCGCGGCGCTCCTGCGCAAAGGCCACCCGGAGTTCATCTTCGCCACTCTGCCATACGAGACACTGCTCCCCTTCATCCTTATAGCGCACTTTCCCGACGGCAGGGCGCTCCTCACGTAGATCCGGGTACTTGATCAGATTCAACTGCCGCGCAACCAGGGTCTGCTGAAGCAGTTCTTCCCTGGGACCTACGGTTATGGTGTTCGTCGCAGCATCGATATGCGTCACGTAAGCCGGGTAGCCCATCGCCAGTCCAAGGCCATGTCGCTGGCCGATGGTATAGAAGGGATATCCCTCGTGATGGCCTACTACGGTCCCATCTTTCAGAACGAATGGACCACCTTGCACCTGCTCACCTAACCCCGGTACCCGGTCCTTCAGAAAACGCCGGTAGTCGTTATCCGGCACGAAGCAGATCTCGTAGGAGTCCGGCTTGTTCGCGACACGGAGCAGGCCGAAGTCAGCGGCCATCTGGCGGATTTCCGGCTTCGTATAGGTCCCGAGTGGGAAGATGGAGCGCGCGAGATGGTGCTGTGGGAGCCCCCAGAGAGCGTAACTCTGGTCCTTACGGGTGTCCAACCCCTTCATGAGCACCACTCGGTCCAGCACCTCATCGTGCCGGAGCCTTGCATAGTGGCCCGTAGCGATGAACTCACACCCGAGATCGTCTGCACGCCGGAGCAGCGCAGCCCACTTGATGTGCGTATTGCAGAGAACACACGGATTCGGCGTACGTCCGGCAAGGTATTCGGAGGTGAAGCGCTCGATGACCCAGTCCCCGAATTCCTCGCGAATGTCTACGATGAAGTGAGTGAAGTCGTATGTGAGCGCGACGGAACGCGCGTCGTTCATAGACTCAAGGGAACAGCAGCCGACTTCTTTTCCCGACCGTCCGCCACTGGATGCATAGTCCCACGTCTTCATCGTAATGCCGACGACTTCGTAGCCCTGCTCCCGCAGCAGCACGGCCGTAACGGAGGAATCCACTCCCCCGCTCATCGCAACCAGCACTCGCCCGAGCTTACTCATTTCCGTTTCCGACCTGCCAGACGCTTGTTTTCACCAGCAATGAGCGCCGTTGAACGGTTGGAGCAAAGCGGCGTTCCGCAGGCGACGCGTCAGCAGACCTGTGCCATGTCTCGCGCCGGACTCGATCGGCACCGAGTATCTCCGTGCTACAGGAGCCCTTTTGCCGTTCCGCCATCCACAGGCAAGGCCACACCGGTTATAAAACTGGCCCGCTTGCTCGCCAGGAAGGCCACGGCGGCGGCAAACTCCTCGGGCAAACCAATTCGCTTGAGTGCTGTACCGGCGGCCCATGCTTCTTCTACCTGTTCCAGGGTCTTTCCAGTTTGCTTCTGAATGGATTGCGAGAGGTTCTCCAGCCGATCCGTGCGGGTGTACCCCGGCAGGATCGTGTTCACGGTGATACCGTCTGGCCCCAGTTGCTCGGCGAGGCTTTTTGCGAAGCCCTGTACACCCGCACGCGCCGTGTTGGATAGCATTAGATTCGGGATCGGCTGTTTAGCGGATACGGACGTTATCATCAGGATGCGCCCGAGCCCGTCCTCCTGGCGGACCGCTTCGCGGATATGCGGCAGGGCGTGACGGCACAGGTTGATCGTGCTCATCAGGTTTAGCTCAATGGCCGACCGCCACTGCTCGGTGCTCAGATCATCGATAAAACCCGCAGGAGGTCCGCCTGCATTCGTGATGAGAATCTCTAGCTTCCCAAAGTGCGAAACCGTGCGCTCGATGGCCTGCTGAACCTGCTGCTCATCGGTCACGTCGCACACAATAGGAAGCACGTTGCCAGGATCACTGACGCCAGCCTCCGCCCGCACCACATCTGCAGCCGCGTTGATCCGTTCCTCATGCCGGGAACAGAGCGCGACGCGGCACCCCTCCCGAGCGAGTTCGATGGCTGAAGCAAGACCGAGCCCACTACTCGATCCTGCGATAAGAGCTACCCGATCCTGTAGTCCCAGATCCATACGTTTTCACCGTGTAGTTGCTTGCCGTGGTAGGCTTCGTACATGAAGTTTTCCGTATAAGATCAGCCTTCGGACCGCTTCTCTTCCATTCCCGAACACAGGGATTACAAGCGTCTTTGAAGATTATTCGTTTTGATTCTGGTTGCGTAAAGGGAATATTCGTAGCGAGTAAACTCCGTAATCCCAAGTCTTTTTATGAGCCACCACGAGAAGCCGGCTGTCATCGAGCGGACGAGAATCAAGACACAGCAAGCACCCGCCGCCATAGGCCCATATAGCCAGGCCGTTCTTGTTGGGGACACCCTCTACTGCTCCGGCCAGATCGCCATTGATCCGAAAACAGGCGGCATGATAACGGGCGGGATCGAGGCCGAGACTGAACGTGTACTCGAAAATCTCGGAGCCGTACTTCGCGCCGCCGGATTCGACTACCAGAACGTCGTCCGTTGCAGCGTCTACCTGGCAGACATCAATGATTATGCCCAGGTCAACGAGATCTACGCCCGTTACTTTAGCGCCTTCCCCCCTGCCCGTGACGCGATGCAGGTCGCTGCCCTGCCCCGCGGAGCACGTGTAGAAATCTCGTGCATCGCCGTCCGGTAAGGTATACAACCCTACCAGATCATCGTTATCACCTGCTCCAGGATGAGCGTTTCCGGCTGTTCTGGTGGTTCACGTGAGGCGTGGACCACCAGAACAGGGCCACCCTTGCGGCCGACTATTGCGCCATCGAAGCCCCGATTCCGCCTCCTCTCATCTCGGAGCCGTGCGGATCAAGGCCCCTCGAAGGTAACCTCGAAATCGACTTCAACCCTGAGGCGTATGGTTGCTTCCGGCGTGGTTTCGGCCGGCGTGAATTTGAGTGCGACCCGATACTCCGGCGCCTTGAGAAGTGGGGCAATCTGCCCGTCGATGGCGATGGGTATACTCAACGAGGTCACGTCCGTAACGGAGTCGATCTGGCCGATCTGGACGGCTCTACCCGCACCGGTCCCTTCGAGGTAGACGGTCAGCTGACCATCCATGATGTCACTCAGGGTAGCGCCCGGCGGCTGCACACGCTCTACCTGAATCCTGGCGATCCCGCCTGTTATGATCGCCTCCTTACTGAAGCCGGATAGATTGCCACTAAGCGTCTCGGGCGCTGAGTGCACGTTTGCTTGTTTAACGGGATCGAGAGCTGCTCCATTGAACTCCAGCGTAAAAGACTCCTGGACAGGCAGCGTGACGATGTCGGACTCCTGAGCGGAATCGCATCCCGGTACGGCAACGAGCAGGACTACTCCCACCACCAGAGCGACGAGGCGCTTGTTCATCTTCATGTGTTTACTACGACCTGTGTGATTCGATAAGACGTGAAGCGTCAGGGCATGCCGGGTACCAGCGTAGACCTTACGCGTCATCGTGACAGGGCACGGTTCAGAAATGCAGAACCGAGTGTATTCTCAGATTACTGTCCAGCAACTGCCGCCCGTTCAGAAATCCGAGTTCGATCAGGAAAGCCATCCCCACTACATCAGCCCCCATCTGACTGGCGAGTTGATAGGTGGCAACCGCAGTACCACCTGTAGCGATCACGTCGTCGTGGATGAGCACCCGATCATGTGGCGCAATGGCATCGACGTGCATTTCGATCGTATCGGTGCCGTACTCGAGCGAGTAGCTGGCAGAGACCGTTCGATACGGCAGTTTGCCCTTCTTTCGCACGGGCACAAATCCCGCTCCGAGATGCTGCGCTAGAGCCGCCCCCAGAATGAACCCCCGAGCCTCGATGGCCACGACCTTCGTGATGCCCTCATTTTCGAATGGAGCAGCCAGTGCTTCTACGGCTTGCGCCATCAGAGCGGGATCGACAAGAATCGGCGTGATATCCTTGAATTGCACTCCAGGCTTGGGCCAGTCGGGAATGTTGCGGACGGCGCTGGCCAGTACCGGAGAATTACCGACGAGTGTATTCGCTTCTTTCATATTGTGCGGTTGGCGTACCAGCGGGCTATCTCACCTCTGCAAGGTCGATCTCTCGCTCATACTGCTCCTTGAAATCACGGATTGCCTGAAAGATAGCACTTGCCAGGTCGTCCTGCCCGTATTTGCTCGCCAGAAACGCCGCTTCGCTCCTATTCGTAATAAATCCTAGTTCGACAAGGATGGAAGGCATGGATGCACTCCACAGGACGTAAAAACCGGCCTGCTTGACGCCTCGACTCGTCCGCCCCGCTCGTTCCTGCAGGGCGGCTTCGACGAGCCCGGCCAGTTCTTCACTCTTGCGCATATAGGCGCTCTGCGCCAGTACATGCAGAATCAAGCTGCTTTCGTCGAAACGCTGGTACTGGTCCGGGTCGCTCTCGAACGCAACCACGCTGTTTTCCCGGTCCATGACACGCCGTGCGGCTTCCGTCTTATGCATGCCGAGGAAATAGGTCTCCGTACCGCGAGCCGTACTGTTGGATGCGGCGTTGGCATGAAGGGAGACGAAGAGCTTGCCGCCGGATTCGTTCGCAATCTGGCCCCGCTTGCGCAGTTCCACGAACTGGTCCCGGTCACGCGTGTACACGACGGTGCAACCCAGCCGCTCTTCGATGAGCCTGCCAAGACGGAGCGCTACAGCCAGCGTGACATCCTTTTCGCGAACACCATGAGCGGCGGCACCGGTATCTCTGCCCCCATGCCCCGCATCGATGACGACGGTATCGAGCTTCCAGCGTTGCGAAGGCTTGGTAGTGGAACCACTTTTAGAAACTACATGAACCGGTACACTGTGATCCTGTGCCAGAGTGGAGCTACCGCCGAGATAGGTCAGGTCTAACATGAGGTCCGATGATTCCTCTGCACGGTATGCCCTGACCGAGAACGGAAGTACACCGTGCAGCTGAATACGCACGGCCACATCCCCCTCCATAGGGATGGCGTCGACGCTATATACCGGACCATGCGGAGCTTCATAGCTGAATCCGGGTGCCCGTTGCACGTCCTGCAACACGATCTCGACGACACCGCCCTCCAGGATCTGCGGCTCACGGTATGCAGCGACAGGTCCATCGGTATGGAACCGTACGATATACCCATACCCGCCGTCCCGCTCTACAAATGTCACCCGTTCCAGGAGCGAACCGGCTTGTACTGCCGTTGCCGAAAACATGGTGAAACCCGCTACAACGATCCATGCCCGTTTCCAGCGAGACCTACACAGATGAGCCTTACGTAAACGCATAGGTTGGTACGAGGCAGAATTGCTCCGGCTATGGCAATTCTTACCCGAATTCATGGCCTGGTATCTACGATTCAATCGCAGGACACCCTGGTGCAAAAAGTAGACCGCCAGCCGGTGTAAACAAGAAAAAAACCGGCCCTGCGGACGGTGCAGAGCCGGTTTCTTGCAGACAAACACCGTACGGGAAAACCGATCACCAGTCCAGCAAGTCGTCTTCTCCGAGCAATTCACGAAGCCGACGGCTGACGATCTCCTCCCGAGAGTTTCGACGCGCGTCGAGGATGTTGCGCTCCTCCTGTAAGTGCTCCTCCAGACGTTCGATGCGTTCGCTGCGCGCTTCCAGCTTGGCGTCGAGCGTTTCCATGAGTTTGGCTCGAAGTTCCTGCTCCAGTTGCTCGCGCTCTGCTCCTTCCGCCCGACGGGCTTTCCGCGCCAGTTCACGAGCTTCCCGCTCCAGTTTTATCACTTCCGCACTCTCACGGGCGATGAACGCGGCCTCCCCCAGGAGTGGCTCGAATCTATCGAAGGGGATCGATTCCAGAGGGAGCTTGTCCGTCATGATGCGTATATCCTCAACGATATCCTCTCCGAATGCCCCCTCCCCGTCTATCCTGAAATGACGCACCGGACCACCGGACGCCCGGATGCGGGCACGACGTTCGGGATGCACGATGACGACGCCGGCACCTCCGTTATCGAACCGTAGCACGCCACTGGCACCCCGTTCTACCTCTTCGCCATTCACGATGACGCGGCCATCCTCCTCGATGATGATGGTGGTACGCCCCGATGCGCCAGACTCGTCATTCCGATCCTGCGCATACACGGGTCCGGCGAGCAACAGGCTGCAACAGGCAATGCCTAGCAACGACCGAACCAATCCAGTCACGAATGCATACGTTTTCATGGTATTCCTCGTATGACCGTATCCGATGTGATCATTCAACTGCCAGAAACGCTCAAGTAAAGCTTGAGGTGGGCAGTATTAGTTCATTCTGGCAGGCAGGCTCGTCAACTCCTGGATGCGGTTCTCGATGATGCGCTGATGCAGGCGCTCGCGTTCATCGAGGCGATACTGCAATTCATCGAGTTGAGCTTGTAGCTGTTCGATTTCTCTGCGCCGGTTCTCTTGCTTGAGCTCGAAAATCTCTTCGAGTTTGTTGCGCAGCGCCTCTATGTGCATGGCACGTTCCTGACTGTTCGATGCCTGCTGGACCTGTGCAGCGAGATAATGCGATTCCTCTTCCAGCAGCTGCTCACGCAGGAGCCGGTTGTAGAGTTCGGCATCGTGCTGCTGCACTTCTTCGAGGTAGCTCCTGATTTCGATCTGAGGTAACTGGCGTGCAGCCAGCGCCAGACGCTCTGCCTGGAATCGTAACTTCTCGGCCATGAGTGCGGCTTCCCACGTGCTCATCCCCTGCATCGGTTGCTGGAGAAGCGGAGCCGGACCGATACGCGTGGATCGCAGCATGCCCTCTTTCATCAGAGCCCCCTTGATCCGGTTCTGCCGTTCGATTTCTTCCACGAGTTGCTCCAGCGCATTGGCCTGAGCCAGAAGAATCTCCTGCCCCACGGCGGTCACATCGTTCTCTGCCATAGCCCCGTCCAGCCCTACGGAAGGCGTCACAAACGGTACAGCCAGCGATGCCGAGAACGGTTCGGGAAACATCGGCGATGGGTCTGCACCCGTGCCTAGCATCAGGCCGAGAGGCATAGCCGTCCGCTCTGCTTCACTCACTTCCAGAAGCTGTTCACCAGCGACCCGGTAAAACCGGTCTCCCAGAGCAATGACGGGCTCGATATCACCTACGAACTGAAATTGCAGCGTCAACCCCGTGAGGTCCAGTGAAGCCGGTAGTTGATCCGCCGGTACCTGCTTCCCATCGATATAGACGGTTCCATCCTGCACCTGCAGCATCCGGAGGGACTGTGCCTGGCTCTGCCGACCGGCTGCGCTCACCAACAGAACGAGCCCACACAACAGAACCATTCTGGATAGCCGGTTCAATGACTCGATACGGTCAAGCATGGTAGATCAACCTGTATAGCTTAAAAATCCCAGTCTGTAGACATCTGCGTTGCGGGACGAACACCCGCCGCTCCCCCGTCCAGCTGCCGTAGTACATCCACTCGCACCGGTATCGCATCCCAGGACGTACCGGTGCTCCGCGATTCGATGAGGCCGATGCGCTGGTGGAGCCGCCGGACCTCATCCGATGCGTCCCATTCGAGTGCTACGGGGGTGGGTTTCCGCTGCTCGCGGGCTGTGGAAGCAGGGCTCCGTTGCTCGGCCAGTGCCGGGGCACGCTCCACTGCTGCATCACGCATCCTCGCAGGAACCGGAGTCCCGGCGTCAGGCGCAAAGGACTGCGTAACAGCAACCTCTTGAGAAACGGAAGGCGGTGCAGCCATATCCTCGACTGGCGTCTGCTGTTCGGGCACTACGGCGAGCGGTGCAGCCGCCTCGGGTTCAGCGACAGTCGTGGACGAAACCAGATTCGAAGAAACCGGAGCCTCCACACGCAGGAAATACCCCAGTCCGATACCCATCGCTACCACGAGTGCCAGCATGGCACTGACGAGGCGTGCGGTACGTGTACGCGGGCGTCCTGACGGACGCTTTGCCGGACGGTCCTTCCGCACCACACGGCCTCGATCGGTTTCAGCCACCGCCGCAAAAATCGCATCGAGCACGAGCGGATCGGGCCGTTGCCTGGGCCGCTGATCGAGATGGTATTTGATCTCGCTGAGCGCCTGATACTCCCGGCGTAACGCATCATCCTCCTCGATCAGGCTCGAGAGCTGCCCCGAGTCCTCATCGCGGTAGAGGTGACGGAGTATGTTCAACCTGTTATCCATGGCCTATCAGACTGTATCTTCTACGCTTCGACTATCTCGGCCAGTGGCTTTTTTTTTGATGACGCTATGATCCGGCGCAGATTCAGCAACGCATACCGCATCCGCCCGAGCGCCGTATTGATCGAACAATTCGTGAGGCCGGCAATCTCCCGGAACGTCAACTCCGCCTCATGGCGAAGCAGCAGCACCTCACGCTGTTCGGGCGGGAGGCGTTGAATACACTCCTCCAGCCAGTCCATCCGCTCAAGCCGGTGCAATTCCTCATCTATAGCAGGCGCATCGTCCGGAAGCAGATCCCAGAATGAGGCCCCGTCGTCATCTTCGACCGATACATCCACCCATTTTTTCTGGCTTCGCAGATGATCGAGCGCAGCATTCCGGGCAATACGCATCACCCAGGCCAGCCACCGATCCTGCATCGTGTAGCTTCCACGCTGCCGCTGCATGGCTGCGATTACGCGAAGAAACGTCTCTTGAAACAGGTCGTTAGCCGTCTCGCGATCACGCACCATGCCCAGCAGATAGCCAAAGATCCGCTCCTGATGACGCTCCACGAGAGTGCGGAACGCACGCTGGTCTCCATGATCGAGATAAGCAGCTACGAGCTGCTCGTCAGGTAACTGCATCCGGTTGAAGCTTGTACACCTCGGAGGCGGCTCCAGCGGCCACTCTCTCTGTTAACGTGCCTGCCCGCGCTCTTATTGTGCTCACGGGAGAAGGATTTTTCGTTCGTTCCGGCAAAATTGTAACGGGCTCGACAGATAACACATCAAGCGCCGTCAAGTTCGAACGGGCACGTGAACCCGGATTGACCGGATCAGGTGGCTATTGGAAAGAAGAAGCTGAAACACGCCCTGCCGCGATGCGTTCGGGTCCCCTACTTGTCTATGCAGCCTCATCATAATGGAATCGCCCCAACCTACTCCTACGAATAATGCCTCGTCCAACGGGCATGCCGCACGCCGTACGTTTGGCTTTGAGACACGCATGCTCCATGCCGGACACGTACCGGATGCGGTAACCGGAGCACGTGCCGTCCCGATCTACCAGACGACGTCGTACGTATTCGACGACCCGGATTATGCGGCACAGCTGTTCGAGCTGAAGCAGTACGGAAACATCTACACCCGTATCAACAATCCCACGACGGCCGTATTCGAGGAGCGGCTTGCTTCCCTGGAGAACGGCACAGGTGCCGTGGCTACCGCCAGCGGTATGGCAGCCCAGTTCCTGACGTTCATGACCCTGCTGCAACCCGGTGATGAGATCCTGGCCTCGTCCCATCTGTACGGCGGCACCTACACGCAGCTCGTCCACACGATGAAGAAGCTGTCGGTAACGACCCGCTTCGTCGATCCCGCTGACCTGGATGCGTGGGAGCAGGCCATCACCCCGAAAACGAAGCTGCTGTACGGGGAAACCGTCGGGAATCCGAAAGGAAGCATCCTCGATATCGAGAAGCTCGCCGAACTGGCGAAGTCACGGCGCATTCCGCTCGTCATAGACAATACCTTTGCCACGCCTTACCTGTGCCGCCCCATCGACTGGGGTGCGGACATCGTCATCCACTCCGCTACGAAGTTCATCGGCGGGCATGGCGCAGCTATCGCGGGAGCCGTCGTGGAAGCTGGCAAATTCGATTACAGCCGCTACCCCACCATCTCGGCCCCCTCGCCTTCCTACCATGATCTCCGTTTCTACGATACGTTCGGGCACTATGGTTTTCTCATGAAAGCCCGGGCAGAAACGTTGCGCGATACGGGCGCCAGCCTCTCCCCGTTCAACGCCTTCCTGCTGATCCAGGGACTCGAGACGCTCTCCGTCCGTATGGACCGGCACGTTCAGAATGCGCGGGCCATCGCCGCCTACCTGAACGAACACCCGATGGTGGAGTGGGTCGCCTATGCAGGCCTGCCCGACAACCCGTATTACGAGCTTTCCCAGAAGTACCTGCCCAAAGGCCCCGGAGCCGTATTTTCCTTCGGCTTGAAGTCCGGAAAGCAGGACGCACGAGCAGCAGGCAAGGCGTTCATTCAGGCACTGCAACTGTTCTCTCACCTCGCGAACGTCGGCGACGTGCGCAGCCTCGTCATTCACCCGGCATCGACCACGCACCAGCAGCTTTCCGACGAGGAACTCGTCGCGGCAGGCGTGACGCCGAACTTGATTCGTCTTTCCATCGGACTCGAAACGCTTGAGGATTTGATATGGGACCTGGATCAGGCCTTTCATGCGATATCACGCTGAACTCTTCGCTCAGCCCGGAACTCCGCGCCACATACCAGAACCCGGGCCTGATCCGCGACGTGCTCCGCGAATCGAAGACGATCGCTATCGTCGGGCTTTCGTCCAACCCGCAGAAGGCGAGCCACTTCGTAGCAACGTACCTGCAATACGAAGGCTACCGGATCATCCCGGTCAATCCGGGACTGGATGAGATACTCGGAGAAAAAGCCTATCCAGATCTGCTGAGCATCCCGAAAGACATTCGCGTGGATCTCGTGGACGTGTTCAGGCCGGCCTACGATACGCCGGAGATCGCCCGGCAGGCGGTCGAGATCGGCGCGAAGACGCTCTGGCTCCAGCTCCGCATCATCAACATGGAAGCCGCGGAAATCGCCGAACGGGGTGGGCTGAAAGTCGTCATGGATAAGTGCGTCAAGATGGAGCACGGGCGATACAACGGAAGCCTGCACTGGGTCGGCATGAACACGGAGATCATCACGGCCAGAAAGGCCCGGCGGTGGTTCTGAGGCTATGACGCATCGGGATTGAGGCCGTCGTACCGCCAGCGAAGCGGGTTATCGAGAATGTAGCGCCGGCTGTGGTGCAGTTCGCGGCCGTTACGGATGATGTGTTCGTAGTAATTACGTTGCCAGGCGAAATTGCGGCACCCGGCCTACCGGATCGAATGCGTTACTCGGGCTTTATATCCCCGAATGATTTTACCCTATATGGGTTTGGGATTCCTCATGAGAATCCACCTGTCCGGGTTATCACTCTCGATCGGATCATTGGTTGATCGGTACATCGTAGGGGTTTAATTAATCAAACCCCTACGATTCAATGGCATAGTGATACCGGCTCCTACTTCGCCACTGTCCACTAGCCCGATTATTCCATGCACGTGGTTTGGCATTACCACGAACGCATCCGGCACAACTTGGGGATAATGGATGGGTAAATTATTCCAGCACGCCTGCACCATATCGCCGAATACGTTCCTGTGCATGATACTATCGGCAATTTCTCCCAGAATGCAGATATGATCCTGCACACAGATGGTCACGAAATACCATCCGGGACGGCTGTAATCACAATCCTTCAGCCGGACGCTTCTGCGGTGGTGCTTTTGAGAATCGTAGGTCATGCCTGTCAACAGGTGTATCCCTTGGGCAACATGACACCCGGACCGTAACCTCAAAGCACCAGATCCAGCACCTCATGCAGACGGCTCACGCCGGTCACTTCGATACCCGGCGGCGTAGCAAGGCCCTTCAGGTTGTTCTTCGGTACGATGGCACGTTCGAATCCCAGTTTCGAGGCTTCCTTGAGGCGGGGTTCGAGTTGGCTGACCGTCCTGATCTCGCCGCCCAGCCCCACTTCACCGATGAGAACGGTCTTCGTGTCCGTCGGCACGTCGCGGAAGGACGAGGCTACCGCAACGATGACGCCCAGATCGACGGCAGGCTCTTCGAGGCGCACCCCACCCGCCACGTTGACGAAAACATCGTTGATGGAGAGACGGAGCCCTTCCCGTTTCTCCAGCACGGCGAGCAGCATCTGGAGACGACGGGAATCGAACCCGGTGGCCGTCCGTTGAGGTGTGCTGTAGGAGGTCGGCGTGACGAGTGCCTGAATCTCCACGAGGACGGGCCGCGTTCCTTCCAGCGAGCACACGACCGTAGATCCACTGATGCCATAACTACGTTCGGAGAGAAAGATTTCGCTGGGATTGGCCACCTCGCGTAAGCCTACGTCCCGCATCTCGAACACACCGATTTCGTTGGTCGATCCGAAGCGGTTCTTTACCGCACGCAGAATACGATAGGCATGGTGCCGTTCGCCCTCGAAGTAGAGCACCGTATCCACCATGTGCTCCAGCACGCGCGGACCGGCAATGGTGCCTTCTTTCGTGACATGACCGATCAGGAAGGTGGAGAAATCCATACTCTTCGTCACCTGGAGCAGCGCCGCAGCACTTTCACGAACCTGACTGACCGATCCCGGCGCACTCTGTACGTCCGGACGAAAGATCGTCTGGATGGAGTCCACGATCATTACGTCCGGCTCCGTTTCCTGAGCAGCCGCAATGATTTCCTCGACATTGGTTTCCGCGAAGAGGATGAAGTGCCGGGAATCGACGCCCAGTCGCTGGGCGCGTAACTTGACTTGCCGGGGAGATTCTTCGCCGGTCACATAGAGAATACGGCGGTCCGGCAGATACCGGCCCAGTTCCGTCATGAGCGTGCTCTTCCCAATCCCCGGATCACCGGCGATGAGGCTGAGCGAGCCATGCATGATCCCGCCCCCCATGACACGGTCGAACTCCGCTACTCCCGTACGGAGGCGCGTTTCTTCGCCCAGCTCCACGTCTTCTAGTGCCAGCGGGCGCACGGAGGGCCCGCCGTTTCGGCTCATCGCCGGGACGCGCGCCTTTACCGGAGAGGAAGGCACTTCTTCGACGAAACTGTTCCAGGCCTCACAACTCGGGCACTTCCCCAACCATTGCGGTGATTCGTGTCCGCATACCTGACAAACGTATCTTGTTTTTATTTTCGCCATTTTGGGGCTACTTGCTACCTGCTTCCGGCGGCTTTGATCTAAAAGATGAAATCTAACGCATTGCTATGACAGACATGTGTCGCACCAGAGACTGAATATGAACGGGTTGTGACATTCATAACCAAGTCTTCATCTTCAAAGGCATCTTACGTTTCACCACGCGCGTACATGCTCCGGCGTATCGTACGCCCCAAAGATTGCAATCTTCTAGTGAATGGCTGCTGCCCTGACACAACGGCTACTCGCCCCGGCGCGCGAGCTAGGCCGCTATAGCCTTTTGCTTTTTCACGCGTTCACGTCGATAACGGAGTTCAGTACCTATCGCAAAAATCTGGTCAACCAGATGGTCGTGATCGGGATTGACTCGCTGCCCATCGTCATGCTTGCAGCCGCGTTCTCCGGCGCTGTGACGACGGTGCAGACGGCTTACCAGCTTGTTTCGCCGCTGATCCCGAAGTCCATCATCGGTTCTATCGTAGCGCCATCGATGATTCTGGAACTGGGCGTCGTAGTAACCGGATTCATCCTGGCGGGCCGAGTGGGTGCCCGTATTGCGGCCGAACTTGGGACGATGCGTGTATCGGAGCAGATCGATGCGCTGGAATCGATGGGCCTGAACTCGGTGAGTTACCTCGTGCTTCCGCGGGTGCTGGCGGGGATGATCATGCTCCCGATGCTCTACGTCATGGCCTGCTTCATCGGCATCGGTGGCGGGGTGGTAGCCGCCCATCTTGGCGGCTATCTCACCATCGGGGAATTTATGAATGGAGCCCGGGAGTTCTTTGAACCTTTCAGCGCGTACTTCGGCATCATAAAGTCGGTAACGTTCGGGTTCATCATAACATCCATTTCCTGCTATAAAGGGTATTACACGATAGGCGGCGCGGAGGGCGTCGGCAAAAGCACCACACAGGCTGCCGTGTTGAGTTGCGTGTACATCCTCTTTGCTGACCTGCTGCTCGCGACGCTGTTACTATAAGCTGTTACACGGGCGGCTTACGAGTATGATTAAGATTCAAAACGTATACAAGAGCTTCGCCGGCAAACCGGTCCTGAAGGGTGTCTCTCTGGATATCCACGAGCGAGACACAATGGTCATCATTGGTCGTTCGGGTTCTGGCAAGAGCGTGCTTCTCAAGCACCTCATCGGACTCCTGAAACCGGATGAGGGGCAGATCATCGTAGATGGCATCGACATCAATAAGGCAAAGTACAAGGATCTGCGCGAGATCCGGAAGGAGTTCGGCGTACTCTTCCAGGGCGGAGCCCTCTTCGACTCCATGACCTCGTTTGATAACGTGGCATTCCCTCTGCGCACCTTCGGGACCAAGAGCGAAGCCGAAATCCGAGATCGCGTACACGAATGCCTCGAACTCGTGAATTTGCCGGATGTAGGGCCGAAACGCCCCTCCGAACTCTCAGGAGGCATGCAGAAACGTGTGGCGCTCGCGCGGGCCATCGCGCTGGAGCCTCGCTACATTCTTTACGACGAACCGACGAGCGGCCTCGACCCGGAAACGTCCAACACGATCGACGAACTCATCCGCAGGCTGGACCAGCAGTTGCCGGTAACCTCGGTCGTCATCACGCACGATATGCATTCCGTGCTGACGATTGCCGATAGGATAGCTTTCATCCACGAAGGTGAGATCCGGTGGACGGGTACCGTTGAGGACTTACACCACGCTGATGACGAAGTACTGCTATCCTTCGTCAAAGCGAACGAGTATCAGATCGGCAACCCGTCGCCCACGGCGAACTTCTCCTGAGCGGTATACCCGAGCTCCCTTAATTACATACACGCAACTGCACCCAAAGCACCACCAGTCTCTGAATGAGATACGGCAATGAACTAAAGGTCGGCATAGCCATCATACTTGCCGCCATCATCTTTATCCTTGGAGTCCGTTACTTCGAAAACATACCACTGTTCGGAGGCACGTACGAGTTATATACGGAGTTTTCTGACGCTGGCGGGCTCATCCAGGGCTCCGTCGTTGAGATCAGCGGCGTAGGGGTTGGCACGGTGGATGACGTGAGGCTGTCTGAAAACGCCAACAGTGTCATCGTGAAGTTTCACGTCAACAACGACGTAAAGCTACCGACGGGATCATACACGGAGCTTTCGGGCTTCTCCGCGCTGGGCGATGTCCGTCTGGAAGTCGTACCGGGCCCGCCGCAAAACCCTCCTATCGAAGAAGGCAGTTTCCTTCCGAGCCGGAAGACCGGCATGCTAAGCGAACTCTCCGAACGTGCTCCGGGGCTGCTGAGCCGTGCGGATACCCTCCTGCTCACCCTGAACAGATCGCTCAACGAAGTGGAGCCTGCCATTAACCAGGTGCAATCCGCCTTTGCAGAAGCAGAAACGAGTTTCGAGGGCATCGGGCGAGTAGCGGACCAGTTGGGCGGACAAGCGAACCAGACCCTTTCGGAAGTAAACCGGCTCCTGACGGATCAAAATAGCGATATCCGGGCTACGTTCGCCGCCCTTCGCGGAACCACGGAAGAGATCAACAACCTCCTCCGCGCGGAACAGGCGCGCATACGAACCATCGTAACGGAACTAGAGACGTTCACCAGTTCTCTAAGCCGCTTCACCGCGGAAAACCAGGATTCGCTCGCCCAGACCGTCTATGGCCTCAATACGACCTTGAGACGGCTCAATAGCAACCTGGCCACCCTGGAAACCACACAGAATAGCCTGGACCGGATCATTCTGAAGATCGATCAGGGTGAGGGGACGCTGGGTATGTTGATCAATGATCCCGTCCTGTACGAAGAAATGGTCGGTCTCACGCAGAACCTGAATCAGCTCGTACAGGATATACAACGGAATCCCTCACGCTACCTCCGCGAGTTGAGACTGGTCGACGTGTTTTAGCCAGGAATGCTTTGGTTTGGATCAAAGCCGTACAGACTATGCCTTCCTATGATGACGCCCTGAATCTCTTTCACGAGTGGACGCAATCGGAGAGCCTTCGGCGGCACGCTTACGCTGTAGAGGCATCCATGGAGCATTATGCGCGTACGTTCGGCGAGGACGTGGATCTCTGGCGTATGACCGGGCTCCTGCATGACATGGATTACGAGCGCCACCCCTCCCCGGACGAGCACCCGTTCGTCGGTGTGAAAGCCCTGGAGGAATTAGGCTATCCCGAAGAAGTACGTGAGGCCATCCTGGGACATGCGCAATACTCCGGTGTTCCACGTCGGACACGGCTGGCCAAAACACTGTTTGCGGTAGATGAACTCTCCGGACTCATCACAGCCATCGCGTACGTTCGCCCGAACGGACTCAAAGACCTGTCGGTAAAGTCTGTCAAGAAAAAGCTGAAGGACAAGACCTTTGCCGCGGCAGTTAGCCGTGAGGACATCCAGACGGGTGCGGATGAACTCGGTATTCCTCTTGACGAGCATATCGCCAATGTGATCGCCGGCATGCAAGCCCGCGCCGACCGGCTCGGCTTTTCGCAGCAGGCTGTTTGAGCAACACATGCCCACGCTACGCCGCCACCGGTTGGATCGAGTACGAAGAACTATGCCGGAGAGGCCGAACACATCAGAACCTGAACGAAAGGATACGGGGGATGAAACACCCTCCGTCTATCCGGATGCCGGTTCCGAAAGCAACGCACAGCAGGCCCAATCGATTCCGGAAGCGCGCGCGATGACGGTCGCCAGAGTTCGCGATCTGCGCGCGTTGCTGTCCTATTACATCCGGAGGCACCTCCCTCCTACGCCTCCGCGAGAGCGTGGCACAGAACCGCCGCCGGTTCTGTCGGGCTCGTATGCCCACTTGTTGCCCATCCTGCGGGCTATCCCGATTCTATTGGCCACCGTCTTTGCCCTCTCCTTCTTCTGGGACTTCGATGGTGTCACCGTAAGCGCCTTCGGCTACACACTCGAATTGCAGGGACTGCTGCGCATCCTGTCCGTCAGTGGTCTGATCGGTTTCCTGACGAACGCGCTGGCCATCGCGATGCTCTTCCACCCGCGTCAGAAACGCCCCATCTTCGGGCAGGGCCTCATACCCGCCCAGCGTGAGCGCGTGATCTACCGGCTGGCAAAAGCCGTCTCGGAAGAGCTCATTAACGAACGGATCATCAAACAGAAAATCGAAGAGAGCCAGGTCATACCCCGCTACCGCGAACTGGCGCTCTCCGTAACGCGGGGTGTACTGGAGGACCCCGACTTCAGGCGTGACATCAAGCGTCTCGCCGCGGAATACGTCAACGAGGTGCTGGCCTCGGAAGACGTCCGGCGTAAGCTCATCGCCTATACGGTGGAGCGGCTGGAACAGCACGCCGGACAGGGACTCGGCGGGCTTGCCCTCAAAGCGTATCGCTATATCAACGAGGCGGACTTCCAGCGCCGGATCGAACGGGCGATACGCGAGATCCCCACTTCCCTCGACGGCGCCCTCGACGGGCTGGATCATCTCCTGGACCGCGTGCCGGAGAAAATAGAGGCGCGGAGCGAAGAGATCGAGGCATGGGTCACACGAGGTGTACTGGGGCTCGTTGAGAATCTGGACGTCTACGATATGATTCTCAGCAACATGCGCCAGTACGATGAACAGCAGCTCGAAACGCTGCTAAAGAACTCCGCCAACGAGCAACTCAATTATATCAAGTATCTCGGGGGCGTGCTGGGCGTGATCGGCGGACTGGTGATCTGGCGCCCCACCCTCTCCCTTGCGGTATTCGGCAGCATCGGCCTCCTCCTCTTCGGGCTCGACCGTGCGCTGTTCAGGCCTCCTCAACAGGCCGAATGACACCTCGAACGGCCCCTCCTGGAGACATACGTAACGGATCCAGAAAAACCCGGAGCTTTCCGAGCACGACTACGCTGACTTTCCATCGAGGTAACGTACGCGACACAAGGCTGTCACACGGGGCTCCCTATATTTCGCTATTGATTCGGAAGAGTAGTAAGGAGCCTGAACTGCCATGAGTACGACCGATGCTGCGGACGTGTATGACGACTGGCTGACGGACTTTCCATTGCGTGGGATGGCGCTCTTCGGCGCGCTCCCGGATGCGTTCACGTTTGATGACCTCATGGCGGCAGCAGACCACCTGGGCATCCCGAGCCTGGAAGCCGTGGAACACATCCGGATCATGGAGCGCGAGCAGTTGATCGTGATCGTAAAAGATCGCTTCGAGAAGACTGGATCGGCCCCGCTCGTGTAGTGCACCGTAAAGCCCGCAAGGACACTACACCTCGCCTGCACGATGAACCCGGCGCACAAAGATCCTATCGTTTACAGGCCCCGCGATGTAGACGAACTTGCGCCGTCCGACCTTCGCACGTTACGGGTCCTCTCCTGGAATGTGTATCGGAATAACCGCCCGGAAGACATCGCAGGATCCCTGACGCGGTTCGTGCGCACGCATGAACCGCATGTCATCCTCATGCAGGAGGCCCCCGTCTACGAGCTTTCCGGTTTCCCCGATCTCGAAGAGTTGGACGGCTATTTCGAGATCTACGAGCCGATGCACATTATGATGCCTCCGTCCGACGCGCGGGGTCCGACGAGCGTCGGGCAACTCACCTTCTCTAAACTCCCCTATATCGAAGCGACCGCCTACCTCCTCCCTCCTATCCGATTTCGTTTCGGCCGCAAATCATCATCCACTTCCGTGGTACGGCGGGTGGCCCTGTATACGCAAATCGCTATGGAGGATGGTACGCGAGTCGGAGTCTATAATGTCCATTTCGAAAACCGTGCCTTACCCGAAGGACGGTACAAACAGGCGCGCCACCTGCTCAGCATTATCGACTCTCGCGGTGACGACGTGGTCATCGTGGGCGGGGACTTCAATACTTTCTTCACCCAGGCATTCGAAATCAGCCTTCACCTCTTCTATGAGGCTGGTTTCGTGAACGTGTTCCGCGACGAGCGGCGCCGGCTCCTACCTCGCCTCGATTACTTCATGGTGCGCGGCGCTGAATCAACGCGTATTCTACCCCTGCGCGGAAAAGGCTCCGACCATCAGCCGATCATGGCGGATGTGGTGCTCTACCGCTGATTTATCTATCATCGCGTTCACGTGCTCCAGCAGCTTTACCACCTCCTGCACCGCTAAGGCCACCAGTAGTTTATGGATGTGATAGCGTCCGCCCCCTGGTACGTCTGGGTCTTCTTCTTTATCGGAGTATACGCGACTGCTATTCAGCTCCTGAAGATGCTATCCGCATTCGGGAGTGAGATGGCTGCCCCGCATACAAGCGCGTCCCGGTCAGAGCCGGGATCCCCCGAATTCGTAGAGGCGCTCGCCAACGCCATGGGTGCGCCTATGTACCGCGGGGGCACAGCCAGGATGCTCAACAATGGAGACGAATTTTACCCGGCATTGATGGACGCCATCCGCTCTGCCCGCCACAGCGTCCATATCATGACCTATATCTGGAAGAAAGGTGTGTTGAGCACCCAGGTACTGGATGCCCTGATCGATTGCGCACGCCGCGGTGTTGAGGTGCGGATCATGATGGATGGCATCGGCAGTTTCTTTGCGCCCCGTAAAAAGATCAAAGAGTTGCATGAGGCTGGCGGGCAATCCGCCGTGTTCTCCCCGCTGATTTTCCGCGAGATCATCCATATCGAGCGAAGAAACCACCGCCGTGCCTTCGTGATTGATGGCCGGATCGCCTATACGGGAGGCATCACAATCGCCGACCAGTGGCTCGGCCATGCGCAGGATCCGCATCATTGGCGCGATACGATGATCGAAGTGACCGGCCCGATGGCACGCTCGCTTCAATCCGCATTCGTCAGTCTCTGGATGAACGTAAAGGGTGAGGTGCTCTCAGGACCGGCGTACTATCCTCCAGACGAAGATCCCCTGCCAAATCCGCACGTGTTGCACGTCGGGGTCGCCTCCGCTCCGAGTACGGAGGTGCAACCGTTGCTGCATTTTTTATGGTTCACGCTGTATTCGGCGCACAAACGGATCCTCATTGCGAACGCCTATTTCACGCCCGACCGGCACATACGCCGGGTGCTCAGAGAGAAAGCCAGAGCCGGCATTGACGTGCAGATCATGGTCCCGAGCAAACACACGGACAACCAGCTCGTCCGGTGGTCCTCACACTACTTCTACCAGAAATACCTGGAAGCCGGTGTACGCATCTACGAGTATCAGCCGACCATGATGCATGCCAAGCACATGGTGATAGATGGGCAGTGGACCGTTGTTGGATCGGCCAATGTGGACATCCGATCCGTCATGATGAACCAGGAGAACGTGATCGGCATTTCCGATCCGGTCCTTGCAGCAGAAGTCGAACGAATCTTCTTCGAGGATGTGAAGCAGTGCAAGGAAATCACGCTCGAGGAATGGCGCAAGCGCCCCTGGTGGTGGCACGTCCGGGAGCAGCTTGCCGTTCTCTTTAAAGTCCAGTACTGAACCAGATCACCTGCAGCCACATCCACCCGTACCGGGATCCTCTCCCAGCTGTTCACGCAGGAACGACAGGGTAAGCTGAATGAGTTCCTCGGGCGGAGTCGGATGTTCTTCCTGCCCCGACTCCTTCACCAGCGCGATGGTCGTCGTGTACTGATCCAGGTAGCACTTACATCGGGCGCAGTGCGCCAGATGCTCTTCAAAGCGCTTGCGCAGGCTTTCTTCAAGTGTGTTCTCCCCATACGCCACGAGAAACGCGTTGACCTCTCTGCAACACAGCGGGGAACGTTGACGGGGTTCGTTAAGCATGCTCAGATCACCTCTTGAAATACGGGTCGAGCAAGGCGCGGAGGGCCTGTCTGGCCCGGTGCAGACGAACGCGGACCGCGCCTTCGCTGATCGAGAGCATCTTTGCCGTTTCCTCCGTCGACCACTCTTCGATATCGCGCAGCACCAGCACCGTCCGGTACTGCTCCGGTAATTGTTCGATAGCCTTATGCACGAGACTCTTCCGGTCCTGAACCTCGGCCAGCTTCTCGGGGCTCCAGGGCTCGTAGGGCTCGGCGTACATTCCACGATGGAACGCCGGCTGGAGGCGATCCAGTTCCTCGTCACCCAGCGATTGTAGCCGCTGCCGCTTCCGAAGCGCCGCACGGGCCAGATTGATTCCGATCCCGTAAAGCCATGTCGTTAGTTTCGATTCGCCCCTGAATGTTTCAAGTCCTTTATACGCCTGTAGAAAGGTCTCCTGCATGATGCTCTTTGCCTCATCCTCGTCATGCAGAATGCGCAGGATCACCCGGTACAGGCGTGGACTTTCCTGCCGGACGAGGTCCTCGAACGCGGCTCTATCCCCTCTCAGAACGGCGTCGCTATCTACGGCATGTGCATCAGGCAGGGCTACTTGCGTCGACAAAACTCGTCCTCGATTTTATATGTCAAGACTCGTCCATGAGCATATGCCACGAACGAACCGATTGCCTCACGGCTCTTGCATACGCCCTCTGGTAGGGCAGGATGCTCCGCAATGTCCCCCCTCGGACGTGGATAATCAACCCCGCAGGACGTTATCCCTCATTCCTGCACATACGGATCGGGCGTCAACACGTGACAGCCCGAACGCAGTGCAATTCGCGTTTCAACGCCTTTCGGTACCGTTGCGTTTCATGCTCGAGTAGCCGCCGGTCGCGTTCGTCTTGCACCTCCCGGGCCGCTATGTCGGCCTCTCCCAGGCAACAGGCGGCATACGGCGCACGGTACGCAGCGATCGCCGCCTGTAGTTCGTGGCGGCTCGACTCCGGCAGTGAAAGCCGATCCAGAACCGCCGCCATGTCCGACTCGCCCCAGCCGAACTCCACAGCTGCCGCAGCATAATCCCAGGCAGGATCGACCGGACCGGGCAACCGTATCCCGTCCCCGTGATCCCACGCATCTACCTTCATGTAGCCTCGCGCTGTCTCGACCCACTCCACCGGCTGCATGCGGGCATCGGCAATGACGGCCTCACGTTCGGGCAACGTCTCGAGCTTCCGGACGGCATCCGCCAATCCGGGTGGATCGGCTCCCAGGGCCTCGCAGGCATTCTCGCGGAGTGCCGGAATCAAGGATGCCGGAACGGCAGCCTTTCCCGTACCAAATCGGTTCCAGCGTGCCCGAAGGTAACCGCCTACTGCCCGCGTAAAAGCGGATCCGGGCGCCGGCACCCGTGCGCTTACAGTCCCCTCCTGCCATCTGTAGGCCATAAACCCCTGCTGAAACCCGGCCACGTCCGGACCGACACCGAGCAAAGCCAGGCTGCATGCCCGCTCAAACACTTCCTGTCCGCACACGCCAATCCCCGCGTAGCGAAGCACGTACGTATCGCCGCGAGCATCCCGGGCACGGTACTTCAGCCGCTCGTGATTGACATTGGCGGAGACCGACGCCCCTCCGGGTATGATGCGGCGCCAGAGGCCTCCGGAAAGGCTTTCGATGGCAGAAAAACCGAAGGCTTGCGCCACACGGTTCAGGCGTTCACCGTCTGCCGGCGGAGGAAACTTCACTTGCGTAGCAAACCAGTCTCTGCGTTCCGGCGGTGCCAGCCCCATCCCCCCCGTATGGCTCGGGAAAAGCATGATCCGGGAGTCCGGTATACCGAGGTGCCGCAGCCACTGACCTATGCAGTACAGCGTCTCTCCGGTAGCCCCGGGTCCTTCATCTACGATGAGCATGTCCCGTTCCTCCGCCGCCCATGTCCGCAGGCGTGACATGAGTACGGCATCCGCCGCTATGTAGCGCCCGCCGGATTCCCCCCTCGGGCGGAGCGTGAGTGTCAGGTGGCTTCCGGTCACGGCAGCAACGACGCCCGACAGGCTCGTCCCGATGCTCCGAACCCCGATAACGACAGCCCGTCTTGCTCGCTGTCCGCCGGCATCGCGCACGTACGTACGAGCGGCGCGTGCGTAATCGCGAGGGTCCAGCGCATAATGCAAATACCCTTCTGGAACCCGCGCCGTCACCTGATGCGGCAAATCTGCCCTTCCGAGGGTATCCAGAAGGGGCAAAACGGCATTCCATTCAGAACGCGCCGTCTCCGCATCGCAGTCCGCCACGTAAATCCGCCCTGCGGTCAGAAGCAGATCTCGAAACAGCACCTGGACGCCTCCCCAACCGTCCTCTCGCGTGCAGATCGCATCGATAACGGCCTGCTCCAGCATACCGGCCTCCACCAGCAGCGATTCCGAATCGTAGGCCCGTGCGAGCATGCGCAGCCGCTGGAGATGCTCTCTCACATCGACCTCGCGCGTGCAATCTCGAAAGCTGATCATGCAATAACGGCCACTGTGGCGGAGCCCGGCTTATACTGCGGAGAACCGTTCGGCATACCCCCGCGTGAGATAGTGAAGAATGCATCGTAGGAGCATGGTGGCAATATGGGAACGGATGCAGGCAAGGGACAACGCGCTACCGGGCAAATGTCAACTCGTGGCAAGAAAAGGACGCCTGCCCGGCAGAAAGGCCAGCCCGATGCGCACCCCGATTCGGATGCACCGGCACCTGCCTCCTCCCTCCTCGAATCTCGCCTCACAGGTGCTCGGAACGTGTCCACGCCTTCCGGCACCGTTTCTCTCACCCACCTCGACAAGGTCTACTGGCCGGAGTCTGGTTTCACGAAGGGCGACCTGATCCGCTATTACCACCTGGTTGCGGAAACCATCCTTCCCTACCTGGAGCACAGGCCGTTGATTCTCAAGCGCTTTCCGAACGGGATAACGAAGGGATCCTTCTTCCAACATGAAGCGGGCAATGTACCGGATTACGTGGATACCGTCCGGCTGGAAACGGAAGAGGGCCGGGATATCGACTACATCCTGTGCAACAACGAGGCCACGCTGCTCTACCTCTCGAACCTCGGTACCATCGAGCGGCATCCCTGGCACAGCCGGACAGAACACCTCGACCGCCCCGACTGGATCGTGTTCGACCTTGATCCCGGCCAGCGCGTAGCATTCAAACAGATCTGCGAACTCGCGCTCGGTATCAGGGATGTGCTGGCACGGGTGGGACTGGATGGCTACGCCAAAACGTCTGGCTCACGGGGCATACACGTCTACGTGCCGATCGCCAGCCGCTACACCTTCGATGTGGCAGCAGCTTTTGCGGAACGGCTGGCTAAAATCGTCGTGCGCGAAAACCCGGCTCTGGCCACGCTGGAACGTTCGATCGAGCATCGCAATGAGGATCAGATATACGTGGATCACCTCCAGAATGCCCGCGGCAAGTCCGTCGTTGCCCCGTACTCCGTGCGTCCGAGACCGGGTGCCACCGTATCGACCCCGCTTTCCTGGGCGGACGTGAAATCCGGGGTAGCCCCGGCCGATTTTACCATTGAGACCATACCCCGCCGCCTTCGGAAACGAGGCGACGTATTCCAACCCGTGCTGGAACACAGGCAGGTGCTGGACGAGGCCATCAGAGAAGCCGATCGTCTGGACTGAACCCGTGGCCTTCTATCACCCCGGAGGTCCCGCGGACGCCGGCTGTAATCTCATCATCTCCTGAAGCTGAAGCGCATTCAACGCGGCATATCCGGCCTGATCGTTATCGAAGTAGCAGTAGACCTCCCGTTGCTCGTTCGACCATCTCTCGAAGCGCATAGCCCACTCGGCGAGGATTTCCTCCGGGTACGAGCCCTGGTATGCGCCACCCGGCCCGTGTAATCGCACATAAACGAAGGGTGCCGTGGTCAGGATAGGTGACGTATGCCCGGCCAGATCATAAATGCAGAACGCAGTTCCATACCGTTCGAGCAGGTCGATGGCGCGTGGGTCATACCAGCTCGGATCGCGAAACTCAAAGGCATGCCGGAATCGATCGGAAAGACAGCCCAGAAAATACTCGAGTCGTTCCGGGTTGAAGCGCCATCGTGGAGGGAGCTGAAATAAGATGGGACCACATTTCGTCCCCAGCCCTGCTACACGCTCGTAGAAGTTGCGCAGCGGCTGCTCCGGGTCCTTCAGTTTCTTCATATGCGTGATGAACCGGCTCGCCTTCACGGCGAAGACGAAGTGTTCCGGTACAGCGTCACGCCACGCTTCCATCGTTTCGAGGGACGGCAGCTTGTAAAAGGAATTGTTGATCTCGACCGTTCGAAAGCGCTCGACGTAGAAGGCCAGGTAGCCTCCCGGCAAACTACCCTCCGGGTAGAACGGCCCTTTCCAGTGCGCATAATGCCAGCCGGACGTCCCGATATAGACCCTGTCCTCAAAAGGCACGGTACGCGATGATCTGATGTGGGTGGGTAGAGGAACGTGACGTTTACACGTGTAGAAACCGTCCCGTGGGACGTGTAGAGCACCGTTTCGTGACCTGCGGACGGGGTAGAGCGCAAAACGGAGCAGCCGCCTGTGCCTGTAGCCAGGCAGGTACTACGAGATCGATTCCAGGAGTTTTCTTACGAGTTGGATCTCATCCTGGTTGACCGTGTGGGACAGGCCTGGATAGATACGCTCCGTCACCGCCGCTCCCATCCGGACGAATACCTCCGCCGTCTCATGGACGCGCGCTACGGGAATATGCGGGTCGGTATCGCTGCAGCCGAGAATGACGGGCGTCCCGTCGAACGTCCCTTCATAGTCGCGGGGTGTCGTATCCGGACCTATCAGGCCGCCGCTCAAGCCTACCACGCCTCCATAACGGCGGGCATTCCGTACAGCAAATTCCAGGGCCAGGCACGCCCCCTGCGAGAACCCCAGGAGCACGGTCCGCTCGGCCGGTAGCCCCGCCTGCTCCACACGCTGTCGCGTTTCCGCCACAGCCAGTAAAGCGGATGAAAGGCCCGGCTCGTTCTGCTCCAGCGGTGCGAGGAAACTGTACGGATACCACGAGTGCCCGGCAGCTTGAGGCGCCAGATAGGCAATGTCCTCATACGCAAACTCGTCGGCAAGATTCAAAATATCCTCCGCCGACGCGCCGCGTCCGTGAAGCATAATCACGGCCGCCCGCGCACGCCGTAACGGCGCCCCAGTGGCAAGGACCGGCTCACCCTGGTGCGGCCCCCAGGTGTTACGGATCGTTTCGGATGTAGTCGACATTACGGACGGCCTACGCTTATGGAGACATTCGGTACGTTTAGTTCGGGCAAACGCTTCTGGAGAGATTCCCGGCGGGGTTCGAGCCACTCCGGCAGCTTGAGGCTGCTCCCCAGTTTGTCCGGCGCCTCATCTCGGGTGAATCCCGGCACGTCCGTCGCGATCTCGAAGAGCACGCCGCCGGGTTCACGGAAGTAGATGGACCGAAAATACTGACGATCTCGCACAGGCGTGACGCTGAATCCGCGAGATCGGAGCTGTTCCTGCCAGTACGCCTGTTCCTCGTCATCCTTCGCCCGGAAGGCGATGTGATGAATTACCCCTTTCCCCATTCGCCCGTACATAAGGGGATCCGGCCGGACCAGGTCGATGAGGTGCCCCGGTTGCCCCGGAGCAGAACTGAACCGCAACCGTCCCCCCTCCTCAGCTACCATTCGATACCCGAACGTATCTTCCAGAAGCCTTATGGTCAACTCGGGATTAGCAATCCCGAGTGTTACGCTGTGAAAATGGCGGATGGCGGCTTCCTCCGGTACGGGACTGGTCCAGCCACTCAGGGATTCGATTTCCGAAGGAATCTCCGGCTCCTCGGTGAGTTCGATCTGAAGCCCGTCCGGATCCTCGAAGACGATTACCGGCCGACCGAATCGGATCACTGGCGCATCGAAAGGCCTGCCCTCATCGGCAAAGCGGCCCATCCAGTAATCGACTGCCCCGGGCGGAATAGCGAATGTTACGCTCGATGCCATCCCCATCCCGCTTTTCCCCTGGAATGCATCTGGCCAGGGAAAGAACGTCAGGATACTGCCCGGCCTGCCCAGTTCATCGCCGTAATACAGGTGGTAAGTCTCCGGATCATCGAAATTGACCGTCCGTTTGACGAGCCGCAGCCCGAGGAAGCCGGTGTAAAAATCCACATTGGACTGCGCAGCCCCGGCAATGGCGGTGACGTGGTGAATACCCGGTATTCGAGGTCCCATGGCGGTATCTGAATCGCGGGTGATGCGAGGAAGGCACCTGCCTCGCATCACCCGCCTGGAGCTTTCTGGCGGATACGCTTCGTGCAATGTAACACGCCCGGACGTGCTTGGTGCCTGGCATCCGGAATGAATGCGCACGTGAGCGCCTACGGTAGAAGGAACGTTACGATACGGCTCGCACAGGACGGAAAACGACACATCAGCCGTGCCGCACGCCTGTATGTATCCGGGCAACGATCCGCCTTGACGATCTGCCAGGTGGAGAGTGTTGATAACTTTACGACATATTCAGTTTCTCCATCCAGACATGGCCCGTATCTTCGTGCGTCTGCTTGTCTGACCAACCTGCATAAGGATGGACTCATCTACGGCCTACTCGCTCGATGAGATGCTTGACCTCGTTTGCCAGGACGGCCTCATCGACAGCTATGAAACCGCCGGATCCCGGGTGATCTTTTACCAGCGCGGTGAAGTGTTCTCCCTCAGCATGGACAGTGCGGAAGATTTCCTCCAACGGATCGTCCGCGCCATGAACCTCGACCGGCACTCCTTCCCCGAAACACAGGAAGCGGCACTCTGAAACGAACCGGCTCGCCATCGCCGGTCGACTCCGGAACCTCGGAAGAATGGCTGGCCTAAGCGGCATCCGATATGGATTCTGGAATCCGAAGGTGCCGTACGGCCTCATAGAGCCGCGGTACTTGCGTAGCCAGCACCGCCGGATCTGTACGCCATTCGAAACGCTCGCCGACGCCTCCGTACTCGAAGGCGACGATCCGAGGTCGGGCCCAGTTTCCCTGCCGGATGTTGTCCATGGCCCAATCGAAGAAGCTCCAGTCCGCTTCTTGCATGGGCAGGTGATCCCGTAACCAGCCGTCTCGTACTCCAAGACCGGTAACGTGAAGTTCGCGGAGCCGGTCGACCGGCAACTCCGAGACGTACTGGCGCTCATCCATCCCGATGGACTGAGCAGCGATGCGCGCGTGGGATAGATCCAGCAAGAGACTCGCACCTGTCTCTTCGATGACTTTACGAATGAACCAGGGTTCTGCGGCAAGCCGCGGATTCAGATCCTTGTTCGCCCAGAATGGTACGTTCTCAACAACGACTCGCGATGCGCCGAACCGGCGCTCCAGCTGGCTGATATCCCTGGTCGTTCGCTCCAGTACGTCATGCCAGTGAGGCTCCCCGGCTCGATGCGACCCGATTTGTGGATCGAGATGTACATTGACGTGCGGCGTATCTGTAGCATGAAACAGTTCGTCAACCACATCTAGATCTACGCCCGTTCCATCGAGCCTGCCGGCGGAGATGGGGAAGTGTATACAGACGGGTCGGTAAACTCGGGCTCGGGCTATGAGATCGGGCCAGTCGGGGCACTTGATCAAATCGACATCCACCTTCCTCTCAGTGATAAGCGTCTCGAGGGCTGGCGAAAAGTTTACCGCGAAATGAATCGGAAGCTTCCGGGACTTATTCTCAAAGGTCATTCCGTTCCCATCTGAGCTTTCGAATTAGTGAGGTATCGGCTGTCGGCGGAGTCATGCACGCCCTACAGCCCATAGATTAGCAAACGCATACGAACATGGCTACTCCTCCTGCGGTGCCGGTAGGCGGATCCGTCCTCTGCACCTCGGCCCTCCTCCACAAACCGTGTTCCGTATCGAAGATAGCTTCCTATGCATACACGCGCCTCCGGCGGCAATCGCTCCGCCCATTACACACTACTTCCGGAATTTCACAACACGTCTTCACCGTCCCACATCACTATTTACCACTACATTACGAATCCTTAACACTCGCATAATCTCAGGACGCAGAGAATCACCTAGCTTTTTGTTCTATGGTCCAGGTAGGACGATCGTTGCCTTGCATCTCTAGAGTTCTAATTCTTCTCGCTTGCATCTCCCTCTTGTGTGATGAACCAAGCCAGGCACAGAGCCGGACGGACATCGGCGGACAGGCCTTTCTGGACTACTACTATAACTTCGCCGCAGTCCAGGACAACCTCGAAGGCCAGAATGGGTTTACGTACCGCCGGCTCAATCTTTCAGCTCGCCATACGTTCTCCGAGGACATCTTCGCATTCGCTCGGCTCGAAGCGAACGACTCCGATATCCACACCTTCGTAAAAGATCTTTACCTGTATTGGGCCTGGAACCCGAGCCACAGCCTGCGCTTCGGTATCACGTCGCCTCCAGTTTTCGGAGTCACGGAAAATGTATGGGACTACAGAAGTCTCGAAAAGACCGTTCTCGACCTGTTCGGATTCGTATCGTCTCGCGATATGGGTATCCGGGCAGATGGCGTGATCCTGGGAGAAGATCGGTTGAGCTACGCCGTGATGTTTGCCAATAATAATTCCTTCCGCCCGGAGACGTACCGCGGCAAACGTGTGTACGGGCAGCTTGTCGCCCGCCCTGGTGAGCGGTTCGTGCTGACGCTTGGAGGCGACTACGGCAAACTCCAGGAACCCGATCCAGACATGTATGGCGCATCGGCATTCGCGGGCTATGTCACCGCAAAGGTACGAGCGGGTGTCGAAACGTTCATACGCCAGACCGGTGTTCGAACCAGCGAGGGATCGGAGCAAGCTGCGGGTATCAGCACCTTTGCATCGGGCTGGTTTTCTCCTCAGTGGGGCATCGTTGGACGCGTTGACCGCGTGGTGTGGAGAGACTCGGATCGGGATGGAGAAATCTATGCCATTGCAGGCCTGGCCTTCCGGCCACATCCACTGGTTCGGTTCATTCCGAATGCCTTCCTCAGAAAGCAAGACGATCTGGATGAGGTAGACCTGACCGGCCGGTTTACTCTGGAGTTCGAGTTCTGACTTCCCCGCCGTATGTACCCAGACCATTAGATGCGATTTCATCCAATCACGCAACGACTGAAATGAAAGCAGCCAAACTTTCTTACATGATCTGGTGCCTCACCGCTATGGCCGTCGCCACTTCCGGCTGCGGCGATGGCGGAAACAGGCAGGGAGGCGAAAACGGGCTTCGCGGAGCCGTCCGCATTGATGGCTCCAGTACGGTCTACCCCATCACGGAAGCCGTAGCGGAGGAATTCATGCTGGAAAATCCCGGGGTTCAGGTAACCGTAGGTGTCAGCGGCACGGGAGGTGGATTCGCCAAGTTCACTCGTGGTGAAATCGACATCAGCAATGCATCCCGCCCGATCAAACCGAGCGAAGCCGAACAGGCTGCGCAAGCCGGCATCGAGTTCATCGAGATCCCCGTAGCCTACGACGGTCTGGCCGTCGTCGTAAACCCGCAGGCCGATTGGGTAGATTGCCTCACCATTGAGGAACTGAAAGCCATATGGGAGCCGGGCAGCCAGGTCGATTCCTGGAATGATATCCGACCCACCTTCCCGAATCAGCCGATCAACCTGTATGGTGCCGGTACGGCCAGCGGCACCTACGACTATTTCACGGCAGCCGTCGTGGGAGAAGAAGGAGCCAGCCGGACAGACTTTACGGCCAGCGAAGATGACAACGTCCTGGTCCAGGGCGTAGCAGGCGACCGAAATGCGCTCGGTTTCTTTGGATATGCCTACTATGATAACAACCAGGACCGGCTGAAACTGCTGGGTATCGATGATGGCAATCCGGCTAACGGAGAAGGCTGCATCAAACCCAGCACGGAAACAGTACGGAACGGCCAGTATCAACCTCTCGCGCGTCCGGAGTTTATCTACGTAAATTCCGCCAGTGCGCAGGATTCCACTATCCGTGCATTCGTCGAGTTCTACATCGAGAATGCCCCGGTCCTGACGCAGGAGGTCGGCTACGTACCGCTCTCCGACGAAGCCTATCAGCTTGCTCTTCAGCGTTTCCGGGAAAACAAGACTGGATCGCTGTTCCAGGGCTCTGAAGCGGGCGTGAGAATCGAGGATCTGTTCCGGCGTGAAGAAGGCGCCTCTGAAGCAGATACCACCGCAGCACAGTAAGTTCGGATCGCTCTGAATACAATAAGGGGCCGGGAGCTCCCGGCCCCTGCCTATTACCATGGATCTCGCACAACAGCAGAATCCGCTCGTCAGCATGGAGCCCGATCAGCTGGAACGAACGCCGCCGGTTGACCTGGACCTGACCGAGAACATCTACCGTAGTCCCCGAGAACGCTTCATTGCGTTTCTCCTCGGTGCGTGTGCCATCATCAGTATTCTGACGACACTGGCTATCGCGGCCATACTCGTCTATGAGACGGCTAGATTCTTTACCGACGTGTCGTTGACCGAGTTCTTCACGGAAACCCGGTGGACGCCGCAATTTCTGGAGAAACATTTCGGAATATGGCCTCTGGTAACGGGCACGCTGCTCATCACGATTATCGCTGCGGTTGTGGCCATTCCCCTGGGCCTTGCGAGTGCGATCTATATCAGCGAGTATGCTCCCTCTCGGCTGCGCACCTGGCTGAAGCCCGGCCTCGAACTACTCGCCGGTGTGCCTACGGTTGTCTATGGCTACTTCGCGCTCACCTTCGTCACGCCGATCCTGCAGGGCATCGTTCCGGGACTGAACATCTATAATGCGCTCAGTGCCGGTATCGTCGTCGGCATCATGATCATTCCGATGGTCGCCTCGCTGAGCGAGGATGCGCTCCGGGCCGTGCCTCGTTCCATGGCGGAAGGAGCCTACGCCCTCGGGGCGACAAAGATCGAGGTCACATTGCGCATCCTCGTGCCCGGCGCACTCAGCGGCATCATCGCCAGTTTCATTCTGGCCATCAGCCGTGCCGTTGGCGAAACGATGATCGTCACGCTTGCTGCCGGATCCACGCCGGTCCTTACGCTCGATCCGCGCGCTTCGGTGCAGACCATGACGGCCTATATCGTACAGATCAGCATGGGAGATGTCGCCCAGGGGACGGTCGTATACCAGAGCATTTTCGCCGTTGCGATGCTCCTCTTCCTCATGACGCTCGCCATGAATCTCGCGGCTACCGCGCTCATTCGTAGATTTCAGGAGCGCTACTGATGCAGACCACAGAGACCTCATTTCAGAGCCCAGATTTCAGCGAACGCCTGCAGAGCAGGCATCGGCTGGGCTTGATCCTCGGGACGATCTTCTTCCTGGCCACGCTCTTCAGTATCATCGTCCTGGTCACGCTAATCGTCGACATCCTCGTGTCAGGCCTTCCCTGGCTGGATTGGGATTTCCTGACGAGCTATCCTTCCCGCCGCCCGCAGGCTGCAGGCATCAAATCGGCCATCGTCGGATCACTCTGGATGATGGTCCTGACGGCGCTCATCGCCGTGCCGGTCGGTATCGCCTCCGCCGTGTATCTGGAAGAGTATGCTCCCCGGAACCGGTTCTTCCACCTCGTCCAGGTGAACATCGCCAACCTCGCAGGCGTACCCTCCGTGATCTACGGTATCCTGGGGCTGGCGTTCTTCGTGCGGTACCTCTCCCTCGGACGGAGTCTGCTGGCGGGCGCACTCACGATGGGACTGCTCATCCTCCCGGTCATCATCATCAGCACACAAGAGGCGCTCCGCTCCGTTCCCCAGGGGATCCGCGAGAGCGCATACGCGTTAGGGGCCACTCGGTCGCAGGTGATCTGGAGTCACCTGCTTCCTATTGCTGCTCCGGGCATCCTCACAGGCGTGATTCTCTCGCTTAGCCGCGCCATTGGCGAAACGGCTCCGCTCATCATGATTGGAGCACTCAGCTTCGTGGCGTTCCTGCCCGGATCGGTACTGGACGAGTTCACTGTCTTGCCAATCCAGATCTTCGACTGGACCGCACGCCCGCAGGCGGATTTTCGCTCGCTCGCAGCAGGCGCCATCATCGTGCTGATGATCATCCTGATGATCATGAATCTGACGGCCATCCTGCTGCGTAACTACTTCGAGAAGTACCGGCCGCGTTAAATCGACGGCTGTTAAGAACAATCAACGTTAAGGAGCCAGTATATGGCGGATCGAACGTCAACGACGGAGACGGTAAAGAAGGAGGCGAGGGAACTGGAGCACGACTCCACCGTCTCCCCTCGCCTCATCGAAAAGCCTGGGAATGGGTCCCCACCACCGTCCCCCGTTCGCGACTCCGCGAAAGCCAAGATCCAGGTAAACAACCTGAACTTCTGGTATGGCACGAAACAGGTGCTCAGGAACATCTCCATGAGCATCAAAGCCAACGAGGTAACCGCCTTCATCGGACCTTCCGGCTGTGGAAAGAGCACGTTTCTACGTTGCCTCAACCGGATGAACGACCTCGTACCCAATTCCCACATCGAGGGTGAAGTTCTGATCGACGGGCGCAACATCTACCAGAATGCGGATCCCGTCATGGTCCGGCGGCGCATCGGGATGGTATTCCAGAAACCGAACCCCTTTCCCAAAACCATCTATCAGAACGTCATCTGGGGTGCAGCTATCAATGGGTACAAAGGAGACAAGGACGAACTCGTCGAGCGTTGTCTCCGCCAGGCCGCCCTGTGGGATGAGGTAAAGGATCGTCTCCATGACAACGCCTACGGGCTCAGCGGTGGACAGCAGCAGCGGCTTTGCATCGCCCGTACGCTGGCCGTTCAACCGGACGTCATTTTGATGGACGAGCCTGCAAGCGCCCTCGACCCCATCGCCACGGCCAAGCTGGAAGAGACGATCCGGGATCTCAAGTCGCGTTACACGATTATCATAGTGACACACAACATGCAGCAGGCTTCCCGGGTCAGCGATACGACGGCTTTCTTTTATCTTGGCGAACTCGTAGAAATGAGCGAGACGGAAGCCCTGTTCACGCGTCCTCGAAACCAGCGGACGGAAGATTATATTACCGGCCGCTTCGGCTAACCCCCATCTGTCGTCGAGTCTATACTGTCGTTAAGAGGTCTTCTTCATGTCCATGCACCGCCACCTGGATGACGAGCTGATGCGCCTGCGCAACCTGCTCATCGAAATGTCGAACCTGGTCGATGAGCAGCTCGCGGATGCGATCAATGCCGTCACATCCTGTGATCTGGAACTGGCCGAGATGGTGCGCCGTCGCGACGATGAAGTCGACGCGATGGAGTTGATGATCGACCACCAGTGTGAGCGTATCCTGGCGCTGTTTACCCCGGTGGCCATGGACCTCAGGCTGCTGATTACAGCGGTCAAGATCAACTCGGACCTGGAGCGTATCGGGGATAACGCGAAGAACCTTGCCAAGAATACGCGCCACATAGCCGACTTCGGGCACCTCGTCAAGCGTACCCCTCTGCTCGAAATGGCGGACGTGGCTCGCTCCATCCTGCACGATGTCCAGGATGCTTTCATCAAACGCGACCGCCTCCTCGCGCGCAAAGTACTCCCGAAGGACAAGCAGGTGGACCAGCTCTACAAGGAGACCCTCCGGAGCCTCGTTCAAATCTGCCGCGAAAATCCCGAACATGCCGAGGCCGTCGTCTATCTCATTGCGATGAGCAAAGCCGTGGAACGCATCGCCGACCATGCCAAGAACATCGCCGAAGGCGTTGTCTTCCTGGTGGACGGCGTCGACATCCGGCACAGGAGACTCAGTGAACGGGAAGACCAGCCGGAAGAGAGTATCTGAATGCAGGACCGGGCGTCGGTCCCACCTTCCTTCGCCTTTAAAGCAGAGAGCCCAGGTCTACTATCCCCCGCTCGCACACGCGGAGTAGTAGACCTGGGCTCCTGGTTTCGAATAGGATCTATCACATGCCGCAAACGAGCGGCACACAGCTCTCCGTATCAGGCTACTGCGTTCGTACGCTTGGCGATAGGCTCTGTCGTCTCCTGAACGAGCGCAGATGAAGCCCCCATCAACGCATCATGATCTACCACCGGCGCGGGAATACCGCGAGCCGCAAGCTCCTGCTCGATGGCCAGCATGGCAAGACCAATCTCTTTGCGAAGTCGAGAGGCACTGGGGAACACGCTGTGTGCCAGAGCGGCATAAGACTTGCCATATTCTACCATTGTCTTCTTAAGGGCCGCGTCGCTCAGGAGCGGGAGCCCCTTGGGCATGAACATGTTGGAAGCCATAGCACGCACTCCGGTTATATAAAATGATATCTGATACAAGAATTACAGGGACACAGCGTACCTGCTTTTTACTTGTACCCTTGAAAATCAAAAATGTACACGCAATTGTAACGGCTCACATGTCTTTGTCAGAAGCGTTACAATCTCCTCGTACCCACTTTCTCGCATCACGCCCCCCACATGTGACAATGCTGCAAATATGATGTAGAACAAGGTGGGGTAGCAGCCCTCATCAGGGCCAAGGCATACCGAATCGTGATACAGCCTTCTCCTCATTGCCGCTCTGTTCTACCCCATTCCCGGCAAGTCAAGTATGATGACGGGCTCCATTGCCCCGGTTTCCGACACCTGCAGAGCCTACGAATAGTGTGGGACAACCGTTTGGTAAACCTCGGCTAACGTTACCGTAGCGTATCGGACGTATCCTGTCGCCGTCACCCGCTGCACCTCCAGGCATTTCTCCGGTCAGCGGATAGGCCCACCTCTTTTCGGCCCGGCATAGTGGGGATGCCGGGCTCTTGTCTTTACACGGGCTCCAAAAGCATCAGCCGCCGAAGCCCGCAGGCCCCGGCGGCGATCCAGATGGTAGATCGGCTCTTTCGTGACTAGATGAGCGTAACCGGTCGAATTCTCCCGAAGGCTTTAAGCTCCGGGCGGCCGTGCACCTCACATCGGCATGCGCCGGTGCTTCTACTCCGCCGCAAGCCAAATACGCTCAGGCCTTTACCGCTGTATACTCGGCGAAGATGTTCAGCACCTTCTGCCTGTTCTCCTCGGACATGGGAACGAGCGGCAACCGCATCGTGGACTCCATGCGGCCCATGGCGCCGAGCACCGTCTTGATCGGAATCGGATTCGTCTCCAAGAAGCAGGCTCGCATGGCAGGAAGCAACCTGAAATGCAAGCGCCGCGCCGTCTCGAACTCACCCGCCAGCGCTGCCTGCACCAGCTCGTCGAACACATCCGGCAATGCATTGGCGAGGACGGAGATCACCCCGTCCGCACCGAGTGCGATGAGCGGCAACGTCATTTCATCGTCGCCGGAATACACGGCCAGGCGTTCCGGACGATGGGCGAGAATATCGGAAATCTGTGCAAGGTCACCGGATGCTTCCTTGACGCCTACGACCGAAGGCACCTCCTCGGCGATCTGAAGCATCGTCTCTGCCTTGCAATTGAATGACGTCCGGCCCGGCACGTTATAGACGATGATCGGGCAGTCCGTTGCATCGGCAATTGCGGCCACGTGCGCGCGGAAACCCGCCTGAGTCGGCTTGTTGTAGTACGGACCGACGACCAGTAGCCCGTCCGCCCCGGCACTGGCGGCTTCCTTCGAGAACACGATGCTCTCACTCGTGGAGTTGTTGCCGGTCCCGATGATGACGGGCACCCGGCCTGCCGTATGCTCGATGGCGGTCTCCACGATACGGCGCCGCTCTTCGGGCCATACCGTCGCATTCTCGCCGGTCGTACCGAGTACGACGAGCCCCTCTACTCCACCCTCGATCTGCCAGTCGATGAGGCCGCGGAATGCAGCCAGATCCAACTCCCCGTCCGTCGTGAACGGTGTCACCAGCGCCGGCGCCGTTCCTCTGAAGAGTCCTCTCGTTACCATGTCCCTATCTCCCTTCCTGTGTGTTTATCAAGTATATAATATCGCTCACATACCGTTTACTGAAGCCAGTCGGCCAGGATATCCTCCAGGCTGAACAAGCCCGTGTGACCCGGCAACCACTCGGCTGCCTTCACAGCCCCGAAGGCGAATCCCTGCCGGTTCTTTGCATCGTGGACCAGCGCAACCTCATCGAACGGGCTATCCAGACCAACGGTATGGTGCCCGATGACGTTTCCCACCCGGGTTGACGTCACATGCAGGGCCTCGCTGTCGATGCGCCCATGCTGCGTCTCCGTTTCGATCCGGCTCTTCCTCGAAAGCCCATCCTTGATGATGCTGGCAAGCTGAAGTGCTGTCCCGCTCGGACTATCCACCTTTCGAATATGATGGATTTCGTGCACGTAGACGTCGTATTCGGGCAACCGCTCCAGCAGCGGCATGATGCCCCGCAGAGCCTGCACCAGGATGGCCACGCCGAACGAGAAGTTCGGAGCATAAAGGATGGAGGCCTTCGCCTGGTCCACCTGTTTTCGCACCTCATCCAGGTTATCATACCAGCCAGTCGTACCGATCACTGCAGGCTGCCCCCATGCACAGTACCGCTCGATGTGAGGTAAAGCCAGTTCCGGCAGAGAGAAGTCAATCACCACCTCTGCCCCATTGAGTGCATCCGGTCCTGATGCTCCGAGCAGCGGATTAGAGGAGTTGAATCGAGCCACGACCATGTGCCCCCGCTCGGCCGCGATACGCTCGATCGCCTGCCCCATCTGCCCGGTACCCACGAGTGCAATATGCATAAACTAGATAAAGTTCAAGTCTTCAGGAGTTTGAGGACGATATGCCACGATAACACGCAAACGCCCGAACACACCATAGCAGGTTGTGCCTTTGTTGAAAACGTGTAGCGTCAGGATACCAGCTCTGCAGCCTTGATCAGATCGGCCAGAATACCTGCAGCCGTAACGACCGGCCCCGCCCCCGGTCCCTGCACCACGAGCGGGTTCGTACGGTAGCGCTCCGTCGTGAACACAACCATGTTGTCGCTGCCGCGCAGGTGATAGAACGGCGATTCGATGCCGACGGGCCGGACGCGAACGCTCAAGCGGTCTTCCTCTATCAAACCGATATACTGCAGCTTGAGCCCTTCCGCCCGAGCAATCTCAACACGCTCCGCCCAGTCGTCGTCAACCTCTTCCAGCCGGTCCATGAACTCCGCTACGGAAACGTCCAGTAATTGTGTCGGAACGAGCGACTCCACGGCAACACTCGAGCGCTCCACACGGAGCCCCTTCTCACGCGCGAGAATGAGCAGCTTGCGCGCGACGTCCTCGCCCTGGAGATCGTCACGCGGATCGGGTTCGGTGTATCCGTGCTCCCGCGCAGCACGTACGATCTCGGAGAACTTGCGCCCCTCGGAGAGGCTGTTGAATATGAACGCAAGCGTGCCGGAGAAAACCCCTTCAATCTTGAGAATACGGTCGCCTGAGCGGATGAGGTCACGCAGCGTGGAGATGACCGGCAATCCGGCGCCCACGGTCGTCTCGTAGAAATAGGGGACCTTGCGACGAATAGCCGTCCGTTGTAGCCGGTCGTAGAAGGGTTGCCCCTGCGTATTAGCCCGCTTGTTCGGCGTGATCACGGCGATGCTGTGATCCAGCAGATCCGGATAGCGTAGCGCCACCTCGTCCGATGCCGTCGCATCGACGACAATCAGGCGCTCCAGATGGCTGTCCACGAGGTGACTGATGATGGTATCCAGGTCCTTCGGCTCATTGGAACGTTGCAGCCGGTCCAGCGCCTCCGGCCAGGGAATGCCCTCGACGTCCCAGATCATCTGCCTCGTGTTTGCGATGCCGACGAGCTGGAGGTTGAGCCGCATCCTATCCAGCAGCACGGGCGCCTGTTCGATCAGCATCCCGAGCATCGTCTTCCCGATCACGCCCGTCCCGATAAGGAAGACGTGAACCCGGTCGCGCTCCAGGGCAAAGGCCTCGTGCAACGCCCTCACGGCCTGCCGTACGTCGGCGTCCCACACGACCGCAGAGATATTCGTCTCCGACGCGCCCTGCGCAATGGCCAGGACATTGACGCCACAGCGTCCCAGCGTAGAGAACATCTGTCCGGCAAGTCCGGGCCGCTGGAGAATGTGATCGCCCACGGCAGAAACGACCGCACACTCGGTTTCGGCCCGGACGCTGCTGATGTCGCCTCGGGCCAGTTCCAGTTCGAATGCATGCCGGATGAGCGCGACGGCCCTGCTGGCATCATCCTCGCGCACCACGATGCAGATGCTCTGCTCGCTGGATGCCTGCGAGATCATGAGCACGTTGATGTTGTCCGCCGCCAGTGCACCGAAACAACGCGCCGAGATACCCGGCACGCCGATCATCCCCCGCCCTTCCAGTATCACGACCGCCACGTCCCGGATCGTCGTGACCGCCTTCACGCGGCCCTCCACCTGTGGCGAATCGACCGTAATGAGCGTACCCGGCGCAGAGGGGTTCAGCGTGTTCTTGATCTGCAGCGGGATCTCACGCTCCTGCAGCGGCCTCATTGTGCGAGGATGCAACACCTTCGCACCGAAATAGGCCAGTTCGGCAGCTTCCCGGTAACTCAACGTGGAAAGCGGAAAGGCCTCGGGCACCAGACGAGGATCGGCGGAGAGCACCCCGTCCACGTCCGTCCAGATAATGACGCGCTCCGCATGCAACGCCCCCGCAACGATGGTGGCCGTGTAATCGCTCCCCGATCGCCCCAGTGTCGTCAGAACACCCCGGTCCGTAGAAGCGATGAAGCCGGTCACCACAGCGATCTGATCCGGCGGTATGGATTCAAACGCCTGCTGAATGAGGGTGTTGGTCTCATCGAAGAGCACGTTCGCCTCTCCGAACGAAGAATCTGTACGGATGAGTTGCGTGGCATCCAGCACCGTCGCATCGAGCCCGGCCGCCCGGAATGCGGCAGCGACCAGTGGCGCCGAAGCCCGTTCTCCCATGCCGATGATCGCGTCCCTCGTGCGGAGCGTGCATTCACGAAGCAGCGATACGCCATCGAGCAACTCGCCCAGCTCGCGCCAGCGAAGGTCCAGTTCCGCGCGAATGGCCTTTTGCTCTTCCGGACGCACCAGCATCCGGAGCGCCTCCGCGTGCCGTTGCCCAACTTCTTCCAGCGTCCTGCGGTGGTCGCCCGTCCGGGCAATAGCCTGGTTGATCATCGTGAGCAGCTTGTCCGTAACTCCGCCCATGGCGGAAACGACGACGACCTTGCGGGCAACCTCGGGCTCTGCTCGCACCAGTTCGACAACCCGCTGGATACGCTCACCCGACGCGACGGACGATCCGCCAAACTTGAATACATGTACCGGTCTATCCGAATGAAAAGCCATTCAATGCGATGCTAAAAATGAAACAGCAGCGTCAAACCGCGCCTTAAGATCATAAAGAATCCGCTCATCCGCACCTCCCGAAGGGAACTTCCGGTATGAATACTTGGTGGAAGGATGCTCAGCACCCGCAACGAGGTTGCAGGTCAATCGGCGAACGACGTATTTTGCTCGCCCTATCACAACGGGGTCATAGCTCAGTTGGTAGAGCGCTACAATGGCATTGTAGAGGTCCGGGGTTCGAATCCCCGTGGCTCCACACCTCAAAAAGGCTCAAATCACACAGATTTGAGCCTTTTTTGTGCCCGTAGGTGCCGAATGAAGGCGTAACGAATCCCACTGACTGAGCAACCGGTGAGTTATGGCTATCGCCGGAATGCTTTGTACGCTCTGGCAGCTCTCAATACCTGCGGGCGCGGTTGAGGCGTGTAGGCTTGAGGCTTCTTCCCGCCATCATCTGCCTTTCGATCCCCTCCAGGAGTAGTCCTATAGAGCTCCAGCCATCTTGCATCTCTGGCTCGTCCGGCAGCTTGTAATCGAGAACTGTAGCCTGTTCCGCGGACTGGAATGAATGCAACTGCTTTGGCCGCCATGGAATCCCCGGCGTGTGGAGCATTCCGGAGTATGGGAGCAGTATGGGACGTACTTCTCGCCGCACCTCCAGCGGCACATCAACCGGCTCCGCGCTAATCTCACCGTATCCGTAACCTACGGCTTCGCCGTATCGGACGGCTCGTTCTCCCGAAACGGAGATGGTCACTAACCGGCACACCGGGTGCAACGCAGGTTCCTCAACCGACCTGGATTGTCCGCCCCAGAAGGCGGGAGCAGTAACCTGACCCGTACCTGACCTATTCGGCAATGGCGGAAACGGTCGAATCCGGTTTCCATTGCCGTCTCAACTGCTCTCCCATCCGGCTCTGCTCCGCCACGATGCGGTCCAGCACCTCTCGGTACAGAATGACATATGCCCGGGAATCCTCGACATAATAGTCGAGGGAGGCACGGAACGCCTCCTCATCGACGCCATGCTGCACCAGGATGGAATCCCGTATGCCATCCGGTCCTTCGTAGCCGAGCCGTTCCCGGGCCCCGGCGATGTGTAAATCGACCAGGATCTCCACCAAGGTACTGTCGGGCACACTCACCTGCCCCGGTTCGAACGCCGAGCAGCCTCCCAGAACGGCAGAGCCGTTTAGACTCAGCACGAGCGGAATAACGTACAGGAGCCGGGTACGGTTCATATGAGAGCGATTCGATGTCATGGCAGGAAAATACGAACCCACAAGCTATCAAAGCGTTCGGTACTCCGACCAAAATTCCCGCTTCCTGTCAATACGCCTCTCGCTGGTAAAGTAACCGGTCGGTATGAACGCCTCACCCAGGGTATCCATCATCATTGTCACGTGGAATGCATTACCCCTGCTCAAAAAATGCCTTCCATCTGTCGTAGCTACCAGATACCCGGATTTCGAGATCATCCTGGCCGACAATGCTTCTACGGATGGCTCCGCGGAGTGGGTATCGGCCACGTATCCCGGCATCCGTATTGTACGCCACCCGGAGAACTGGGCCTTTTGCAAGGGCAACAATGAGGCCGTCCCGCACGCCACCGGCACGTACATTCTCTTCCTCAATAACGACGTAGAGGTTCCGCCAGACTGGCTCCGGCCGTTGGTCGATGCCATGGAATCGGATGCCTCCGTGGCTGCCGTGCAACCCAAACTACTCCAGTACGACCACCGCGACCGCTTCGAGTACGCCGGTGCATCGGGCGGTTTCCTGGACGCCCTGGGCTATCCCTTCATGCGGGGCCGCATCTTCTCGACGATGGAATCAGATGAAGGCCAGTACGATGATGCCCGCGACATCTTCTGGGCGAGCGGTGCCGCCATCCTCCTGCGCCGCTCCGCGTTGGACGAGGTCGGCCTCTTCGATGAACGCTTTGTCATGCACATGGAGGAGATCGACCTGTGTTGGCGCTTGCAACGGCATGGCTACCGCATCCGGGTCGTGCCTTCCAGTGAGGTCTACCACATCGGCGGCGCCTCTCTCCCCGGCCACGATCCGCGCAAGACCTACCTCAACTTCCGCAACAACCTCTTACTGCTCTACAAGAACCTGCCCCCGGCACACTGGCCTACCACCTTCCGCAAACGCGTGGCTCAGGACGGCCTTGCGATAGCGCGGGCTGTCTTGACTGGCCGTCCTCGGGAAGCCGCTGCGATCCTCCGCGCCTACGCCAGCGCGCACAAGATGAGCGCGCTGTTCGATGCCGATCGCCCCACACCGTCCGAACGCCACGTCCTGCCCCCCTATGAGGGCAACATCGTCATCGACTACTTCGTGCGTGGCCGCCATCGTTTCAGCGACCTTCCGCCAGAAAATTTTCGCCTGCCGCCGAATCCGTAGTCGCCGATTCGCCCCGATTCGATACCGTAGAGACGGAGGACGCCGTAGCGCTGCCGCGTCCGCTACACGTCGTCACGCAGACCTTCCGCATCCGCCTTCACCACGCGCCCGCGGTACTTCCGGTGCTGATCCCTCGCGACGACGAACGCCACGGAGGCCAGCACGGTCAGGATGCCTACGCGGGCCATCCACCCCGGTACCTCGTCGAACAGGAAATAGGCCATGATGGTCGCCCCGACGGGTTCGAGCAGCGTGAGCAGCCCCAGCAGCGCTGCCGAAAAATACCGGATGGCATAATTGAATGAGCCGTGTCCCAGAAGCTGCGGCCCGATGGCCATGATCAGGCAGAGGCCATAGAAAGCCGGACTGAACCCTAGAAGGGGCGTCTCCCGAACCAACGCAAACGCCAGGATGAGCACGGTTACGACGCAGTACAGCGGAAACACATACCCCAGCCACGTCGCCTGCTGCCGCACCACACGACCGATGATGAGATAAAGACTGAATACGACTGCGGCGGCCAGTGCCAGCGCATTGCCGAAAAGAGAATCCGTGCCCTCCTGTGAGGCGTCCCCCCACCCGATCAGAGCGGCCCCGAATGTCGCCAGCAGCACACCCGCAATATCGCCTCGGCTGATGCGTTCCCCCAGCAACACATATCCCAGCACCGCTGAAAACACCGGGCTCGTCGTCACGAGCACCGTCGCGCTCGCCACGGAGGTGTAGTACAGCGATTCGATCCACATGATGAAATGCAGCGCGAGCAGCACACCTGCCCCTAGCATGAGCAGGAAATCGCGCCGCGAAAACCGATACCGCTCCCGCTTGCGGTGGAGCGCAACCACCGGCAAAAGCAAAACGACCGAGAGTAGCGTGCGCCAGACCGCTATCGTCACGCCGGGCGCCTCGTGCGCATAACGGATGAGAATGGCGCTGCTGGCGAAGCTGACCAGGCCGAACGCCAGGATGGGGTATACCAGCGGAGGCCTCGCTACACCGGCTTGGACGTCACGCCCCGGCACATCCGTGCGTACCGCTACGTCAGTTCTGCCGTCTTGCACGGGTGTCTCCTCCGGGAGAAATACGTCCCCCTTAGACCGTTAACGGAGCCGGTCCATCGAGCGGATGAGCGCGATATCTCGGTCGATGGCCCGCCCCGCCATGAAAAACATGATGAAGGCGATGACCGGCACGAGAAGCAGGACGAAGTCCGCTGAAGACCAGCCCTCGGGTTCAGACTCAAATAAACCGCCAAGATAGAGCCCGACCGCGAGAACAGCCAGACAGATCACCGCCAGCACCTCGGCCACACGTACGACCTTCCGCTGCCGTTTACGATCCTTGTAGAGAAAAATGGAAATCAACCCGATGAGAGCTGGCAGGCCTGCCGCAACCAGCATGGCGGGCGCAAACCAGTCTTGTTCTTCAGCCGCAGGTCCGAGCCAGAGTGAGTCGAAGAATGCAAGTGATACGAGCGCAAGCGCTCCGATGAGTAGGTAAATGGACTGGATGCGTTGGATCATACGCTGTCTACACCCGATACGATAAGCCAGAGAGCCGGGCCGTTCACACAGCGACCCGGGCCTGTAGACGCTCGGCAATCACGTCAGCGAACTCGCTGGTCGAGCAATCGCCGCCAAGATCGGCTGTAAGGTACTTCCCTTCCGCGAAGGTATCATAAAGAACCTGCTTCAACGCATCGGCCGCTTCGGTCTCTCCCAGGTGACGCAACATCATCTCGCCCGAGCGAATGAGTGCGGTCGGGTTCGCCCGGTTCTGTCCGGCAATGTCGGGCGCGCTACCGTGGACGGCTTCGAAAACCGCGCAATCATCGCCGATGTTGGCGCCGGCCACGACGCCCAGCCCCCCTACCAGCCCCGCAGCCAGATCGCTGATGATATCGCCGAACAGGTTGGTCGTAACAATCCCCTCGAACTGCGTGGGCCGGATCACGAGTTGCATGCACAGGTTGTCGATGATCCGGTCGTTGAACTCGATATCGGGATAGTCCCCGGCGATCTCCTGCCCGATCCGGAGAAACATGCCGTGCGAGACCTTGAGGATGTTGGCCTTGTGCGCCAGCGTCATCTTCTTCAGCCCTTGCCGGCGTGCCCATTCAAAGGCGAAGCGAATGATACGCTCCGAACTCCGCCGCGTGATACGCGCCACCGAGTCGGCAATCTCCAGCCGCTCGTCGTAGGTCTCGATGCCCGAATAAAGATCTTCCGTGTTCTCACGGAAGATGACAAGGTCCACATCCCGGAACGGTGAGGGAATGCCAGGTAGCGAGCTGCAGGGGCGCACATTCGCATAGAGATCGAGCCGCTGTCGCAGCGACACGTTCACACTCTTGAATCCCGTGCCGATGGGCGTCGTGATCGGCCCTTTTAGCGCTACCCGGTTCCGGCGAATGGAATCCAGTACGTGGTCCGGCAGCGGCGTGCCGTACTCGGAAATTGCAGCGGCACCGATGTCCTCGAAGCGTTCCCAGGTAAATGCGACACCGGTTGCCTCGAGTACCTGAACTGTGGCTTCCGTCACCTCCGGCCCGATCCCATCTCCCGGCAATAGCGTAATGGTATACGGCATGGTACTACCTCCATGTGCGATAAGCTGCCCCGCAGGATGCAGGCAATCTGGTCCATCGCACACTGACTGCCGAACACGGCGAATGTTCGAGGAAGGCGGGCTCAGGCACCGGGCTTATCCAACTTTTCAACAGTCCGGATATTCTGAAACGATCATAGGCCGGAGCCCTCGCGGCGGCTGGAATAGCTGATACGCAAGGCGCCCGCCTCACGCAGTTCCTGCTGCACATCACTGACCACTCCCATTCCGGAGCCTTCGTCCACGCGCATGGAAACGATGAGGTTCGGCTGCGTGGTGATCAGCCGGGTCATGATGGCACGGATGCTTGTGATATCCGTGATGAGGGCATCGTCGATCTGGACCATGGATTCCCCCACGGCATCATCCGCCAGCCTGCGCGGCCCGATATAGACGTGCGATACGAGCCGCTTCTGATCGATCTTCGTGAGAGCCTCAGCCTCGGGCAATATCGTCCGCACCTGCACGTCCTGCTCACGCATGACGGTGCTGACCATGAAGAAGATGAGCAGGAGAAAGATGATGTCCGGCAGGGACGCTGTCGGGATCTCCTGCTTCGTCTTCGCCTTTCGTTTGTAATGAATTGCCATGACTCTGTACGTCCACGGATCACGTGCTGGACGGCCGGCACGCGAACGATGGCACTGCATTACGAACCGCCGCTATCGTCCGCGTCGATTGCATCGGGCTCGGCGATGGAGATATTGGGCCTGATGGCTGCATGAATCTCGTTTTCGGACCCGTACGTCGCGCGGAAAGCGTCATAATGCGCATACCCGCGCGCGCGTGCCTCCGCATCCCACATTTCCCGGTACGCCATCCACACCTCGTCCAGCACGGCGATATAGGCATCGTACCGGGTGCCTCGCTCTGTCTTGATCGAAACGACGGCCTGATTCGGGCTCTCGGAGTAGTTTGGCAACTGCCCCCTGTTCAACACGTGCTTCTTTACCTCCTCCCGCAGATCGCCCACCGAAAACGGGGCATCCTCTACCAGCAACTGCCCCTGGCCGTTTAGATAGACCTTGAGCAGGTTCCGCTCCTCGACCGGGGGAGGCTGCGCCTCGTCCTCTAGCTTTGGAGGCAACTGCATCAGGATGCCCTGATCCACGTCGATCGTCGTGACCGCGAGAAAGAAGATCAGAAGTAGAAATGCGACGTCTGCCATGGATGCCGTCGGAATCTCCGCGGTATGACGCTTCCGTCGCTTGAGTAATCCTGCCATACGATCCGCCTCCGCAAATGCCGGAGTAGTGCCGGTAAGGTCGGCCTTCCAGGACCAGCTCGCGCTGCAAGCCAATCGCTGCTCTACTTACGTGATGAACCCACGAATGCTGTTTACCATGACAGCGACCAGGGCGAGGCCGAAAATCACTATACACGCAATGATGGCTCCTTTCACCAGGTCCCCGAAAATCAGGCTCAGCAACAGGGCCAGAACGAACGGCGCACCAACAGTGGCTGCGGAGAGCAGGCTCACCTTTCCATCCTGCAAGCCACGAATGCCAAACCCGAGCACGGTCAGGACGCCCAGAACGATCAGGGTGAAACAGACATACAGACCGATATAGACGAGCATTTCCATAGCGGATTGCAAAGTAGATGGGTGCCCTCCGGGCGTGTCCCTCGGGAGCAATGAAACCCGGAACCGGTCAGGCGGTATTTCCGGGCCGCGTCGCCGCATCCGCGGTCAAAGGGTCCGCAACGGGTACGATGTCGCCCTTGACGTCCGCTGGCGTCTTGATGACCGACTTGACCTGATGCAGCACGAGGGCGTCTACGAGTTCCACACTGGCTTCTTCCATATCTGCGACGATGCGATCGACCTTCGACACCGCATAGTTGTAGAAGAACTGAAGCGTGATCGCCGCAATCAAACCGAATACCGTCGTAAGAAGGGCGATCTTGATGCCGCGCGCCACGAGCGTCGCGGAAATATCTCCTGCCCGCTCGATCGCATCGAACGCTTCAACCATCCCTACGACCGTCCCGAGAAAGCCGAACAGAGGGGCTACACTGATGAAGAGCGAGAGCCACACGAGACCCCGCTCCAGAAACGCCATCTCGATAGCCCCGTACGAAACCACGGCCTTCTCGACCGCTTCGATCCCTTCTCCGTGCCTGGAAAGCCCGGCTTGAAACACGGTCGCAACGGGGCCGCGTGTCTTTACAGCGACGGCCTCTGCCGCTGGAACACCTCCCTCCCGCAAAGCCTGGCGCACAGACGTAACGAATTTCTTCGTGTTGATGTCCGCTAGATTGAGCGTAATGATGCGCTCGAACGCAATCGCCAGACCGATGATGAACGAGATCAAGATCGGCCACATGTAGAAGCCGCCCTCGTTGAACCGGCGCACGAGCTCGTTGACGGCCCCTCCATCCCCAGCCGCCACTGCTTCCTGGGGAAGCAGGATGAGAAAACTGAGCAACGACATGGATTCGTACCTCCGCCGGAAAGCAAGATTGACGCGCTAGACAATGGCGCGCTCATTACAGGGTACAGACGTCGATCGTCGCGCCAGGGCTGCCCGGCCTTCCCGCGGAACGGCATACGCGGCATGCTCTGGCTGACCTGTTGACTACGATGATATCGATTCCTTGTGCCACTGTCAATTGCGTATAGAGTAACCCTCAAGTCACGAAAAAACATAGCGACACACCATGTTACACAACGTGTCGCTTTCGTCACATCCCCCGCCCTGAATCCACGTCCACCCATCCGGTCCTGCTTCACCAAAATCCTCCTTCGAACACACAAGCCACTAAAACCAAATCCTCCTTTGAAGGAGGACAGCCTTGCGAACGCGTCCAGCGGAGCAAGGCAGGAGGATGTCAGCCGCGCTCAGGAATACCCGATACCCCGAGCCCC